>NZ_CP015110.1:0-1200000 GCF_001612555.1 Acinetobacter sp. TGL-Y2
TAGATTAAATAGTCATGACAGATGTGGATAACTTAGTTATGATTGCCACCCCTATGTGTACCGGGGTGTTTTTAAATTTAAATGGAATGAGGGGTTTCACATGCTGTGGACGGACTGCTTAAATCGCTTACGACAAGAACTCTCTGATAACGTCTTTGCGATGTGGATTCGTCCATTGGTCGCTGAAGAGGTGGAAGGTGTACTCAAACTGTATGCGCCAAATCCCTATTGGACACGTTATATCCAAGAACACCATCTTGAACTGATTACTATTTTGGCCGAGCAAATGTCTGAAGGTCGGGTGCGTAAAGTCGAAATTTTGGTGGATTCACGCCCAGGTGCGATTTTATCTGCTGCTGAACAGCCTGCAACGACAACGTCAGCTTTAGAGTCAGTACCCAGTCAAACGACGCATTACAAATCAAAAAAAGAACATCAAGAGCTTATCCCAGCCAAGAATGCAAAAAAACGTCTGCTCAATCCCTTGTTTAATTTTGCTTTATTTGTCGAAGGCCGCTCTAACCAAATGGCGGCTGAAACCTGTCGCAAAGTGTTAACCCAGTTGGGTGAGTCACAGCACAATCCACTGTTTTTATATGGACCTACCGGTTTGGGTAAAACGCATTTAATGCAAGCCGTAGGTAATGCGTTATTACAAGCCAAGCCCAATGCTCGTGTGATGTACATGACCGCAGAAAGTTTTGTGCAAGATTTTGTCAGTTCATTGCAAAAGGGCAAGGTTGAAGAGTTCAAGAAAAATTGCCGTTCACTGGATTTATTGTTGGTCGATGATATTCATCTTTTGGCAGGTAAAGAAGCCAGCTTGGTTGAATTTTTCTATACCTTCAACGCACTGCTTGATGAATCGAAACAAATTATTTTAACCTCAGACCGTTATCCAAAAGAATTGACAGAACTTGATCCGCGTTTAGTCTCGCGTTTTTCTTGGGGACTTTCGGTTGGTGTTGAACCGCCTGATATTGAAACCCGTATTGAGATTTTGCTGAAAAAGGCAGAAAGCAATGCGATTGAATTGCCGCGTAACTGTGCATTGTTCATTGCACAACAAGTGGTTGCAAATGTTCGTGAACTTGAAGGCGCTTTAAACAAAGTGGTGGCGATTTCGCGTTTCAAAGGTACACCGATTGACTTAGAAGTCGTTCGTGAATCACTCAAAGATGTACTCGCTATTCGTGCACGGACCATCAGCACTGAAAATATTCAGCGTGTGGTGAGTGAGTATTTCCGTATTCCATTAAAAGAATTAGTCGGTCCAAAGCGGACTCGTATTTTTGCGCGTCCTCGTCAAATGGCAATGGGTCTAGCTCGCGAATTAACTGGTGATAGCTTCCCTGAGATTGGTATGGCTTTCGGTGGTCGTGACCACAGTACGGTTATGCATGCCTGTGAGAAAGTACAGAGTTTAAGAGCCGAAGATCCTATTTTTAATGAGGATTACAAGAACCTCATGCGCTTACTTCAAAGCTGATTTTTGATTAAAATCTCGTCTTGCAATGCGGTATAATCTGCCGCATAGTACATGGCTAAAAATTAATTTTTATTTGTAAATATTTTGTTTTTTAGAGGAAATCCACCGTGCGTTTGAAAATCGCGAAAGAAAGCTTAGTGAATGTTTTATCTCATGTGGTCGGTGCCGTTGAGCGTCGTCATACCTTGAACATTCTTTCAAACGTAAAAATTCAAGTGACTGAACAGGCTTTAACCATTACGGGTTCAGATTTAGAAGTTGAATTGGTGGCAAGTACCCCCCTCATTGAAGGTGCATGTCTACAAGCTGGGGAAACCACTGTTCCAGCACGCAAATTGGTCGATATTTGTAAGTCACTGCCAAATGCAGCTTTGATTGATTTGCAAATTACTGAAGATCAGCGTTGTATTTTAAAATCAGGCAACAGCCGTTTTGTACTAGGTACACTTCCAGCCGAAGATTATCCATTACTCAGCACTGAAAATAGCCAAGGTACACAAGTCCAAGTGACTGAGCGTGAACTGAAACGTTTGTTTGAAAAAACCTCATTTGCGATGGCCGTGCAAGATGTACGCTTTTATTTGACGGGCACTTTACTTGAGATTGACCAAAACCAATTACGTGCTGTAACCACGGATGGTCATCGCTTGGCACTGTGTGAGACTTTGGCGCAATCGACTGCAACGCAGTTGGTGCAAGCGATTGTTCCACGTAAAGCCGTGGGCGAATTGCAACGTTTACTCAGCATTGAAGATAATCAATTGGCACTTTTGATTGGTCGTGAACTGTTAAATGTGACTTTACAAATTCCACAGCGTGATAAAGAACAAGCCAATATTACGGTACGTATTAGCACGAAACTGATCGATGGTAAATTCCCAGATTATCGTCGTGTGATTCCACGTGGTGGCGACAAAATGGTGACCATTGCGCATGATGTATTTAAACAATCGTTGCAGCGTGTCGCAATTTTAAGTAATGAAAAATTACGTGGCGTATTCTTAAACTTTGGTGCCGATTCTTTGCAACTTCGTGCCAATAACCCTGAGCAAGATGAAGCCGTTGAAGACTTAGCGATTCAATATGCCAATACCCCAATGGAAATGTCATTTAATGCGCAGTACATTTTAGAAGTACTGGGTGTGTTGGATGGTGACGATGTTCTGATGACCATGACAGAAGCGAATCAGTCAGTACTCGTGCAAGATCCTTTACAACAAGATCAGACCTATGTTGTGATGCCGATGCGTGTTTAAGTCAGCAAAGGCCAGTCAGAACACAGCATGCATATTGCGCGTTTAAGTATACAGCGTGTACGAAATCTAAAAACGGTTGCACTCCATGAGTTGCAGCCGTTTAATGTTTTTTATGGCGAAAACGGATCAGGCAAAACTTCAGTTTTAGAAGCGATTCATTTGCTTGCTACAGGTCGATCTTTTCGGACCCATATACCCAAACATTACATTCAAAATGACACCGCCGACGCAATTGTGTTTGCCCAATCCGCGACAGAAAAAATAGGCATGCAAAAGCTGATGTCGGGTGAGCAGGTGATCAAAGTGAATGGCGACAGTGTGGCCACGCAAGGTCAGTTGGCGAAAATTTTGCCTTTGCAGCTCATAGATCCGCTCAGTACAGATATTATTGATCACGGTGCTAAACCAAGGCGTCAACTTTTAGACTGGCTTATGTTTCACGTGGAACCAGAATTTTATCATGCGTGGCAGTATTATTCCCGGGCTTTAAAGCAGCGTAATAGTTTACTTAAATCTAAGCGAAATTTAAGTCTGATTGATCTTGAACCTTGGAACAAAATGCTGAGCGATTATGGCGAAATATTGCATTCACAGCGGGTTGAAATTGTGGAGCAGTGGAAACTATATTTTCAAGAAGATTTAGCCAAATTATTGCCTGATCTCAAAATCGAAATGGAATATTGGCCAGGCTTTCATACTGAGCAGGGTTTGGCTGAAGACTTGCTACAATATCATCAAAAAGACGTTGATCGACGTTCTACCGAATATGGCCCACATCGCGCTGATATCCGCTTAAAAACTCCCACGGGAGATGCTGATGTGGTGCTGTCGCGTGGGCAAAAGAAACTGCTCATCGTGGCCTTAAAACTGTCTCAGATTGCAATGCTTCATTCTTGTAATAAGGAAACTGTGGTATTATTAGATGATGTAACAGCAGAATTAGATTTAACTGCGCAGCAGCGTTTAATAGAGCGATTGAGCCAACTTGGCAGTCAGGTTTTTTTAACCACTTTAGACCACGAATCTGTAAAAAAGCATTTACATGATTTAGCGATTTCATACCAATTATTCAATGTTGAAAATGGTCAAGTTCAAGTTGTTGTGCAATAGTTTTGACAATTTCCCCATTTTGGATAGACCTTTTTTCACTAGGGAGCAACCATGAGTTCAGAAGAACAAGCGACTTCTCAAACAGAACAAACCACTGAAAAGGCTTATGATTCCTCTAGTATCAAAGTATTACGTGGCCTTGATGCTGTTCGTAAACGCCCAGGCATGTATATTGGTGATACTGACGACGGTTCAGGTCTACACCACATGGTGTTTGAGGTGGTTGACAACGCGATTGATGAAGCACTTGCGGGACATTGCGACGAAATTTTAGTGACCATTCATGAAGATGAGTCTGTCAGTGTTTCTGATAACGGTCGTGGTATTCCCACCGATATTCACCCTGAAGAAGGTGTCTCTGCAGCAGAAGTGATTTTAACTATTCTGCATGCGGGTGGTAAGTTTGATGACAACAGCTATAAAGTGTCTGGCGGTTTGCACGGTGTAGGTGTATCCGTTGTAAATGCGTTATCGAGTAAATTACTGCTGAATATCCGTCGTGCGGGTAAAGTGTTTGAACAAGAATATTGCCATGGTGATCCGGTTTATAAACTGCGTGAAATTGGCGATACTGAAGAGTCGGGTACAACGGTTCGATTCTATCCAAGCGAATTGACCTTTTCTCAAACCATATTCAATGTCGATATTTTAGCGCGTCGTTTACGTGAACTTTCGTTCTTAAACGCTGGCGTTCGTATTGTGTTGCGTGATGATCGTGTTGCAGCTGAACATATTTTTGACTATGAAGGCGGTTTGTCTGAGTTTGTTAAATATATTAACCAAGGCAAAACGCATTTAAATGATATTTTCCATTTCACCAATGAAGTGCCTGAAACGGGTATCACGGTAGAAGTGGCGTTGCAGTGGAATGACAGCTACCAAGAAAACGTACGTTGTTTTACCAATAACATCCCGCAAAAGGATGGTGGTACGCATTTGGCCGGTTTTCGTGCGGCGTTAACACGTGGTCTGAATAATTACTTAGACAGCGAAAACATTCTAAAAAAAGAAAAAGTGGCTGTCACCGGTGATGATGCACGTGAAGGTTTAACCGCGATTGTGTCAGTGAAAGTGCCTGATCCGAAATTCTCTTCGCAAACCAAAGAAAAATTGGTTTCGAGTGAAGTGAAAACGGCAGTTGAGCAGGCGATGAATAAATCATTCTCTGAATATTTATTGGAAAATCCTGCTGCTGCAAAATCCATTGCAGGCAAAATTATTGATGCTGCACGTGCACGTGATGCTGCGCGTAAAGCACGTGAATTAACGCGTCGTAAAAGTGTATTAGATATTGCCGGTCTGCCAGGTAAACTTGCAGATTGCCAAGAAAAAGATCCAGCTTTATCTGAGCTTTACTTGGTCGAGGGTGACTCTGCAGGCGGTTCAGCCAAGCAAGGGCGTAACCGTAAGATGCAAGCGATTTTACCGTTAAAAGGTAAAATCCTAAACGTTGAGCGTGCACGTTTCGACAAAATGATTTCATCAGCTGAAGTCGGCACACTGATTACCGCGCTCGGCTGTGGTATTGGCCGCGAAGAATATAATCCTGATAAATTGCGTTATCACAAAATTATCATCATGACGGATGCCGACGTCGATGGTTCGCACATTCGTACGCTGCTATTGACCTTCTTCTTCCGTCAAATGCCTGAACTTGTGGAACGCGGTTATATTTATATTGCACAGCCACCGCTATATAAGCTGAAAAAGGGCAAGCAAGAACAGTATTTAAAAGACAATGATGCGCTTGAAACTTATCTCATTTCAAATGCAATTGATGAGCTTGAACTCCATGTGAGTGCAGAAGCACCTGCCATTCGTGGTGAGTCGTTGGCGAAAGTGATTGCCGATTATCAGATTTCTCAAAAAAGTTTGAATCGTTTAACGCTTCGTTATCCTGCAAGTTTACTGGATGGTTTATTGGGTCTAGAAGCATTCAAATTGGATCAAAACCATGATGAAGCTTATGTGCAACAATGGGCTGAACAGCTACAACGGTCTATTGCGAAGTATCAACCGAGTTTGCGTCCGGAACTGTCATTAGAGTCATTCGAGAAAGAACATGCGGATGGGTCAACTCTGACGCATTTCTGGCCGCGTTTGACGGTCTATGTACATAATTTACCGCATCACTATTTGCTCGATCAGGCATTATTGGCGTCAGGTGAATATAAGCGTTTACTGCAAAATTCGAAGAGCTGGTTCAGCTTGCTTGAAGAAGGTGCTTATTTACAGAAAGGCGATAAACGTATTAACGTCACGACTTTCCATGATGCTTGGCAACATATCTTGTCTGACTCACGTCGCGGTATGATGATTCAACGCTACAAAGGTTTGGGTGAGATGAATGCGGATCAACTTTGGGAGACCACTATGGATCCTGAAAACCGCAACATGCTTCAAGTGACCATCAACGATGCAATCGAAGCAGATCGTATGTTCTCTTGCTTAATGGGGGATGACGTAGAACCACGCCGTGCCTTTATTGAAGAAAATGCATTAAATGCGGATATCGATGCTTAATCGTTTAAAATAAAAAGACACCCTTCGGGGTGTTTTTTTAGGTCAAAATAACTCAAATTGACGTTATATCCGAATTTACAAAATCGTATTTATCAAAACGAAAAGAATGGGTTAAGGTAAACACAAACCAGCAACATTTAAGTTTTTCTGATCGATAATTTCTGAATTGATAATCATTAAGTAGACAAAATTAAAGATGTAATTTAGCTCATGGGTCAGTTACTTAAACTCAAACAATAAAAACGACATTATGGAAAATGAAAATGAACGTGAAAACTCTTTTTTTTGCCTCAATCTTGAGTGCGCTATGGAGTCAATCCGCTTTAGCCAATACCCAGCAAACAGTGTGTATCTTTGATTTACTGGGTCGGGCAGGTGAGTCTTATAAACTCATGGAAGAATGGGCACTTTCAGCAAAGGCTTGGGGCGCTGACATTAAACTGCTGGTTTATCAAAAAGAAGAACTGGCAGATAAAGATTTTAAAAATGGCAAATGCGATGCGGTTGCTATGACTACGATGCGGTCTCGTGAATACAATAAATTTGCAGGATCAATTGATGCACTCGGCGGTGTCCCGAGTAATGAAATTTCCAAAAAAGCGATCACGTATGTACTGGATGAACGTAATGCCAAACGATTGGTGACGACCATTAAGGGAGAAAAGTACGAAGTTGCAGCCATTAGCCCTTTGGGCATTGCTTATATTTTTGTCCGTGATCGTTCCATGGACACTATTGAAAAGGGCATTGGGAAAAAATTTGCGTACTTACATTACGATATTGCCCAGAAAATGGCAGTAGAGCGGGTGGGTGCGATTGGCGTACCTTCTGATATTTCTAATTTTGCACGCAAATTTAATTCAGGTGAAGTTGATTCGATTGCAGCGCCGGCCTATGCATTTAAACCCTTAGAAATTTATAAAGGTTTGGGCAATAAAGGTGCAATGTTTACTTTTCCAGTGGTGAATGTCACAGGAGATTTAATTCTTAGACAAGCCAAATTCCCTGAAGGTTTTGGACAAAAATCACGCGCTTGGTCGTTACGCCAGTTGCCAAAAACGTATGCCATTTTAAAGCGAATTGAAGCTGAAATCCCAGCTAAATATAAATTGAATGTATCTGCAGAAGACAAAATGCGCTACCAAAAATTACTGAGAGATGGACGTATTGAACTCACTCAGCGTGGTATTTATGATCCAAGCATGATGCGTGTTTTAAAGCGTGCACGCTGTGCAGTTGAGCGCACTAATTTTGAATGTAGCTTGGGCGGTGAATAAATAATTCGTGAGATTAGTTTTACATATTGAAATTAAACAGGATTTTTAGACACAAAAAAAATAGAGTAATAGCTCTATTTTTTTACAGAAATTGTGCTTAATATACAGGTTATGGAAAACATGAATTTCCTCACAAAAAAATGAAGGATGCGACAATGAAAAAAATAACGCTCGCGCTATTTGCTGCTTCAACAGTAGGTATGGTCTCCACTGCCCAAGCAAAAATAGATGTTTGTGTATTCGATTTACTGGGTAAATCGGGTGAATCTTTTCAGATGGCTCAAGAGTGGGCACTGGCTGCCAAAGCTTGGGGCGGAGATATTAATCTCGTTCCTCGCCAAGATGAAGCCGTGGCTGATAATGACTTTAAAGCAGGCAAATGTGATGCTGTATTTATGACCGCAATGCGCGCTCGTCAATACAACAAATTTGTTGGCTCAATTGACTCATTAGGGGGTGCGCCAAGCAATGCCATCGCACAAAAAGCCATTACTTTTGCTTTGGATAACCGTAATGCAGCAAAAATGGTCACCAACTTAGGCGGAAAAAAGTATGAAATTGGCGGCATTGCACCGCTAGGCTCAGCGTTCATATTTGTACGCGACAAAAAAATTAATTCTATTGAAAAAGCTGCAGGTAAAAAGTTTGCTGTTCTGAGCTATGATGCAGCGCAAAAAATTATGGTGCAGCGTGTTGGTGCACAAGCAGTTCCATCGGATATATCAAACTTCGTTGCCAAATTTAACAACGGTCAGGTCGATATGGTCGGCGCACCCGCTTATGCCTATAAGCCTTTGGAAATTTACAAAGGTTTAGGTACGAATGGTGCAATGTTTAATTTCCCAGTTCTTCAAATTACCGCTGATCTGGTGCTACGCCCTGAGAAATTCCCAGCCGGATTTGGTCAGAAATCGCGTGATTGGTTTGTGAAGAATTTGCCTAAGAGCTTTAATATGATTAAGCGCTTAGAAAATGAAATTCCAGCCAAATACAAAATGAACTTAAGCGCAGAAGACAAACTTAAATATCAAAAAATGCTCCGTGAAGGTCGTTTAGACTTAACCAAGCAAGGTATTTATGATCCAGGCATGATGTCGGTGTTGAAAAAAGCACGTTGCTCTGTCGATAAATCCAATTTTGAGTGTTCACTTGGCGGTGAATAACTTTGATAAATAACAAAAAATCCTAGATTCGTTCTAGGATTTTTTTTTTAAATTTTATGTCATTTCTGCCATTGTAGATTTATAGATAAAAAGTATGCTTATTTCACAATAAATGATAGTTACTGAATTGGAATGATGATCAGGTTATGTGAATATTCAGATCTTTTTTTAATCAGTGAAACATATAACAACCTAAAAAGGACGCAATTGGGGGTATGCCAATTGCACATATCTGACGATTGGATTCTGTCCAGATCAGAATAAATAAGATGAATGAAGGATACGAAAAATGAATTGGTCAAAAACAATCGCCTGCGCCGCAGGATTAATGGCAGTAACATCTGTTGCTCAAGCTAAGCAAGTCATGTGTGTATTTGATCTGGTGGGTAAAAGTGGCGACGTGTATGCCCTCATGAAAGATTATCAGTTGGCTGCCAAACAGTGGGGCGCAGATATTGAGCTTAGAGTCGGGCAAAATGAAGGTGTAATTGCAGAAGATTTTAAAGCAGGCAAATGCGATGCGGTGAGTATTACGGGTATGCGCGGTCGTCAATTTAACAAATTTACCGGATCACTCGATGCCATTGGTGCTATTACAGATTTAAATCTTGCAGTCAAAGTGATGCAAGGGATGGCCAGTCCAACCTTTGGCAAATATATGAAAAGTGGTAATTACGAAGTCGTTGGCGTTGTACCAGTCGGTGATGCTTACCTGATGGTACGTGACCGTAGTATCAATACGGTTGCTAAAGCTGCAGGTAAAAAAATTGCAGTATTAGATTACGACCAAGCCCAAAAGATTATGGTTCAACAAATTGGTGCGCAAGCGGTGAGTGCGGATGTCACCAACTTCGGCAGTAAATTTAACAATGGTCAGGTCGATATTATTGGCGCACCGGCTGCAGTGTTTAGACCTTTAGAGCTACATAAAGGTTTAGGCACGAAAGGTGCGATTGTGAACTATCCGATTTTACAAGTGACCGGAAATTTGATTATTCGCCATGATAAATTTCCAGCAGGATATGGTCAAAAATCGCGTGATTGGATCAAATCCCAGTTACCACGTGCCAATTCAATTTTAGGTAAAATGAAGGCAGATATTCCTGCAAAATATTGGATGAATGTCCCAGCAGGCGATAAACCAGGCTATCAAAAATTAATGCGTGAAGCGCGTATTAGTTTGACCAAGCAGGGCGTCTACAACAAACAGATGATGAAACTTCTTTGGCAATTCCGCTGTAAAAATGAGCCAAGCAACTTTGAATGTAGCTTACAAGACGAGAACTACAAATAAGTCTGAGTGTTTCAGGATTAATCCTGACAAATTCACTCTGAATAATCTTTAAAGTTCGAGTTATGACCATATATTGAGTATGTTATACTTGATCTATGGTCTTTTTATTTTGAAGCCAATTTTTATTTTGAGGAAATCCCCATGACTGCCCAAGTACTTGAGCTGACTGACAATGCTGCGAATAAAGTCCGTCAACTTCGTGACAGCGAAGGAAATCAGGATCTTATGCTACGTGTTTATGTAACAGGTGGTGGTTGTTCTGGTTTTTCCTACGGATTTAATTTCGCAGAAAGCCAAAATGAAGATGATGCTGAGTTTTTAAATGGCGATGTTAAGATGTTGGTCGACTCACTCAGCTACCAATATCTTGTTGGCTCTAAAGTTGATTATATTGAAGGTTTAGAAGGGTCACGTTTTGTCGTGCAAAACCCGAATGCAACAACTACATGTGGTTGTGGTTCATCTTTCTCTATCTAAAAACCAAATATGAAACACTAAAAATCCCTCAAATGTTGAGGGATTTTTAGTTTATGTTTTGGCTAGCTTAGTTTTGAGTTTTAGTTATATTTTCAATAATAAGTTCAGACAACTGCTTAGCATTTTGCGTTGGAATCCAGTGCGTCGCATCAAGAATAATCTCTGTATACGGCGCATCCATATAATCTTTATTCAGTTCCACACTTTTTTGACCCACCGCCGAATCATATTTACCCCAAATAAACAAGGTAGGCACCGTCACCTTCTGTTTTAACGATCGGTTTGAGCTAAAAGGTATCCCCCGATACCAATTTAAAGCACCTGTTAGCCGTTTTGCACCGACGATATCTTTCTGAAAATCATTCAGCTGATGTTCGGTCATTCCTGTAGATTTGAGTAATGAGCGGCCAATATGCGGAAATTTCTCAAATAAAAGTTCAGGAATCTTTGGCAGTTGAAAGAGTCCCATATAATAAGACTTAAACAGTTGATTACTGCTCAGCATAGATTTTAAGAATGCTGCTTTATGCGGTACTGAAATAGCAGTCAAATGTTGAATTTGATTGGGATGGCTAAGTGCAACGTCCCATGCCACCACTGCACCCCAATCATGCCCGACCAAATAGACAGGTTCATTGATCATGTTTAGAAAAGCATGCACATCTGCAACCAATTTAGCACTTCGATATGCAGAGCGGCTTTTTGGCTGTGCACCTAAGCTATAACCACGTTGGTTGATGGCATAGGTACGAAACCCATGTGCATTCAAATAAGTTGCGGTGTCTGTCCAGCTTTGTGCTGTTTCAGGAAAACCATGAAGTAGTACGGTAGGTTTTCCGTCTAAAGGTCCAGAGTCGATGACATCAAAAGTAAGGCCATCACGTTGGAACTGGTCGATTCTCTGTTGTTTTAAGTTCATGATTTGATTTTAAAATTGATGTTTATCTTTTATCTTGCTGCTATTTGCAGATGATAACAGCGCATTACAGGTCAATTGGCCGTGAAATGAGGTCGAAAACGATCTCATACGATTCATGATCATGCTTAATCTATAGTCAGCAGATAATCTAAAGTCAGCAGACAAGTTAAAGTCACAGACAATAAAAAGCCAAACACATGGTTTGGCATCTGAAGTCTTAAATGTGTAGACAAAATTTCTGGATTAAACTAAACCGCCGTGATTGTGCCCAATATGCGGTAATCTTTGGCACCCGTCACTTGGGGTAAGTTGCCACTCAGCTGGTGCATGAAACGCATTGCGAGCCATGCGAATGCCGTGCCTTCTACCCATGTCGGCGCTAAACCTAGATCTGAAGTGGTTTGAACAGACCAGTGGTGTTTGCGTAAACGCCAGCGCAGTTGTTCAAGTAAGTGTGAGTTGTATGCACCGCCACCACAGACATAAACTTCGCCTGTATCCATACCCGAACGGTAAATGGCTTTTTTAATGGCACGCGTCGTCACTTTTAACAAGGTGGCTTGAACGTTTTCAGGGGTATCTTCAAGTTCTTCATATTCTGAATCGTTACGCCAATCTAAAATTTGTTCATCGAGCCATTCCAAATTGAAGTCTTCACGCCCCGTACTTTTTGGGGGTTCTTTAGAGAAAAATTCGTGTTCTTGTAGGCGATCAAGTAGAGCGCGTATGGGTTGACCATAGGCTGCCCAACTGCCATTTTCATCATAAGGTTGACCGGTATAACGATGACACCAAGCATCCATTAAGATATTGGCCGGGCCAGTGTCAAAACCATAGACACCTTGAGGATTTCCAGCGGGCAACATGCTGACATTGGCTATGCCGCCCAAGTTTAAAATGACCCGATGAATTGATTCATGTTGAAACAAGGCTTGATGAAAAGCGGGCACAAGAGGTGCACCTTGACCGCCTGCCGCCATATCACGGCGACGAAAATCTGAAATCACCGGAATTTGCGTAATTTCAGTAATAATATTCGGATCACCAATTTGTAAGGTAAAACCATGTTCAGGGCGGTGACGAATGGTTTGGCCGTGTGAGCCGATGGCTTTGATTTGCGTTTTATCCAGTTTATTTTCAGTGATGAGCTGATTGATACCCTGACCAATCATTTGCGCCAAAGCCACATCGGCTTTGCCCATCCGATCAATTTCATTGTCATCCGGGAGCGTCAGGGCCATCAACTCATCACGCAGATCAGGATCAAACGCTAAGGTCAGCGCTGCATGGAGCTTGAGTGGATCGAAAGAAGCAGCAACAATGTCGACACCGTCCATGCTCGTGCCTGTCATTACCCCAATATAGATCGCTGTCATGATGATTCTAAAGCCTGCAATATGCTGAAAAAGTGTTAGTATATCGCACAAATTGAACAACTGATGTATTTGGGTTTTGTAATGTCAAATTTCCTCGCAGCTGAAGAACAACTTGCCCTCATTCAACGAGGCACGCATGAAATTATTTCTGAAGAAGACCTTCTGAATAAATTAAAACAAAATCGTCCTCTTAAAATCAAAGCGGGTTTTGACCCGACAGCGCCTGACTTACATCTTGGTCATACGGTTCTGATTAATAAACTCAAAGTATTTCAAGACCTAGGTCATGAGGTATTTTTTTTGATTGGTGACTACACCGCAATGATTGGTGATCCGTCAGGCAAGAGTGCAACACGTCCGCCGTTGTCACGTGAACAAGTGTTAGAAAATGCCAAAACCTATCAAGAACAAGTCTTTAAAATTTTGGACCCAAATAAAACCAAAGTGGTGTTTAACTCTGAATGGTTTGCACAAAAAACTGCGGCTGATTTAATCCAATTGGCTTCTCAGCAAACGGTTGCACGGATGCTTGAGCGTGATGATTTCACCAAACGTTATAACAGTCATCAGCCAATTGCGATTCATGAATTCTTGTATCCACTGGTACAAGGCTATGACTCAGTTGCGCTTGAGGCAGATGTTGAACTCGGTGGCACAGACCAAACCTTTAACTTGTTAATGGGTCGTACATTACAAGGTCGTTATAACCAAGAACCACAAGTGTGTATTACTGTACCGATTCTTGAAGGTTTAGACGGCGTCAACAAAATGTCTAAATCTTTAGGGAACTACATTGGTGTCTTTGATGCACCGGGTGCAATGTATCAAAAAGTGCTTTCCATGCCTGACTCCTTGATTGAACGTTATTTTGATCTACTCAGCTTTAAATCTGTTGAAGAGATTGAAGTGTTATTAAAAGAAGTAGCTGAAGGGCGTAACCCTCAAGAAGTGAAAAAAATTCTTGCGCTTGAGTTGGTTGAACGTTTCCACGGAAGCGATGCTGCTGCCAATGCGCATAAAGGTGCAGGCAATATTATTACCGAAGGTGAACTGCCTGAAGGTACACCTGAAGTGACCATTTCACGTGGTGAGTTTGGTGGTGAAATGTTTATCGCATCGATCGTGCGTGCAGCGGGTTTAACCAGCAATGCAGCGCAAGCCAAAGATGCTGTTTCACGTGGAGCCGTTAAGGTCGATTGGGACGTGGTTGATGCTTCTTACTCAGTGAAAGAAAATAAAACCGTGATTGTGCAAGCGGGTAAGAAAGCCATTGCCAAAGTGACGTTCACAGATTAATTCATAATACCTCGATTAAAAAAGCCATCCTTAGAGATGGCTTTTTTATGGCATAATTTTTAAAAATGACTATTTTTTAATAAATTTGATAATTTTTGGTTCTGACCGTGTTTATCCTTTAAAATGCCGCATCCAGTACTCAATAGTTTGAAGATTCATGATTCAGTTAGACCAACTTTCTATACGCCGCGGTGGACGTGTTTTATTTCAAAAAGCGTCAATGCAACTTCATCCAGGTTGGAAAATCGGTTTAACTGGCGTAAATGGCGCAGGTAAATCTACGCTCTTCAATGCACTATTGGGTGGAATGGAATCTGACAGTGGTTCATTGACTCGTCCAGCAGTTTGGACAGTTGCGCATATGGCGCAGGAAATCAAAGCTTTAGATATGAAAGCGATTGATTTTGTATTGTCAGGTGATGAAGAGTTTTGGGACATTCAAAACAAACTTGATCAACCTGATACATTGTCTGATGATGAGCTTGCTCATTTATATGGTCGTTTTGACGAAATTAATGGTTATACCGCACCATCTAAAGCATCACAATTAATGGCAGGTTTGGGTTTCTTTGAACATCAGTCTCAACTAGATGTATCTAGTTTCTCGGGCGGTTGGCGTATGCGTCTGAATTTGGCTCGTACACTGATGAGCCGTTCAGACTTACTGCTTCTTGATGAACCGACCAACCATTTGGACTTAGATGCGATCCTGTGGTTAGAGGATTGGCTGAAAGCCTATGAAGGTACATTGATCCTGATTTCGCATGACCGTGACTTCTTAGATGCCATTACCGATCATATTCTACATATCGAAAACCAAGAATTAATCATGTATACGGGTAACTATTCGACTTTTGAACGTACCCGTAGTGAACGCTTAGCACAGCAACAACAAGCCTATGAAAAGCAGTTGGAAACTCGTGCGCATTTGCAAAAGTATATTGACCGTTTTAAAGCACAAGCGACCAAAGCGAAACAAGCGCAAAGTCGTATTAAACAACTTGAACGTATGCAGGAACTTTCTGCTGCGCATGTCGATACGCCGTTTACCTTTAGTTTCCGTGAACCGACCAAAATGAGTTCGCCATTACTTGAACTTGAGCATGCTGACATCGGTTATGGCGACAAGCTGATCGTGACCAATGTGAGTTTACAGATCACCCCGACCAGCCGTATTGGTTTATTGGGGATGAATGGTGCGGGTAAATCGACCCTGATTAAATCTTTAGTCGGTGATTTACAGCTTATTCAAGGTACACGCAACGATTCAGAGCTTTTAAACATCGGTTACTTTGCACAGCATCAGATGGATGCTTTGGATGGTAATGCCAGCCCAATGTTGCAATTGGCACGTATCGCAGACAAGAAAATTAGTGAAGCAAGCCTACGTTCATTCTTGGGTAGCTTTGGGTTTAGTGGCGAACGTATGGATACCCCAAGTGAAAGCTTCTCCGGTGGTGAGCGTGCCCGTTTAGCCTTGGCTTTAATTGTATGGCAACGTCCAAACGTACTCATTCTCGATGAGCCAACCAACCATTTGGACTTGGATATGCGTCATGCCTTAACCATGGCATTGACCGATTTTGAAGGAGCAGTGGTTCTGGTATCGCATGAACGTCAACTGATTGCCAGTGTATGTGATGAGTTGATTCTGGTTCATGGTGGTCAAAGCCGTGAATTTGATGGTGACTTGAGCGCGTATGCAGATTGGTTACGCCAAGCACGTATTGATATGATGAAAAATGGTCAACAACCTGCTGCACCAGTCAAATCTCAAGTTGTGACAAAGCCTGTGGCCTCAAAAGGTGACAAGGAAGCGCAACGTAAAGAAGCGGCGCGTCGCCGTGAACTCAGTCGTCCTGTACGCAAAAATATTGAAAAATTAGATGCTGAAATTGCGAAAATTCAACCGCGCTTGGCTGAAATCGAAGTTTTACTCGGTGATTCGGGATTGTATGAAGCATCTCGTAAAAATGATTTATTAAAGCTGATGACTGAGCAAACTGAACTGAAAGCCAAGTTAGAGAAAGCTGAAGAGAAAATGCTTGAACTGATGATGGAACTCGAAGAGCTAGAGGCTTCTTTAGAAGATTAATCTTTTAAACGAACGTAAAAAGAAGCCCAATGAAAATTGGGCTTCTTTTTATCTTGGTATTTTTAATTAATACGAATAGTTTTATTGAAGAATGTCTGATTTAAAATATTGAACTACTTCGGTCAGATTAAGTGCTAAATATGCTTTCGTATATGCTTGCTCAAAATGGTATTGATAATCAAACTCTGTATTATATCTCTCCTAAAGTAATAGTCGAGTTGGTTGATCTAAACAATAATGTAGTTGAAAGAGGGTACATCCAGATTCCGAAATAGTTTGTTTACATAGGTTTTTCAAAGCTTGAATTGTTTCATCAATTTTATTTTGGTCCGTAATTTTTAATTCGGCTGTAATATAAAAGCCAGAAGTTAGCATTTTTATGTTCCTTATTGATCAGTGAATAAAAATGCTATCAAGTAGAGTTCACTCTAGCTCAAGCTTTTTTTCTTCATAAAGCTCAATTTTGTATTTCACAATTTCTAGTTCTGTATTAAGTCGCTTTATTTCCTCATTCAAAATTTTAGAATGTTCAACTAAAATTTGCTTTCTTAAATGCAGTGTTTGATTACCTTGTTGTCTAAAGGATGAAAACTTTTTGATTTGATTCAATGGCATTCCAGTAGATTTGAGCCGCTTAATCCAAGTTAACCATTCTAAATCACGATGATCATATTCGCGTCTTCCTGATGGATTACGGTAGATATTTTTGAGTAAGCCTTCTTTTTCATAATAGCGAAGTGTATGAATAGATAAGCCCGTTTGCTTGGCAACATCTGAAATGAGCATGGAGTCATCCTCTGTAATAGCATTGTTTTAGTCTTATAAAAATACTATTACAAAAAAACCGCGCTTTCGCGCGGTCTTTTGTTAACTCTTTCGAGTTAGGTTAAAGCAACAAATTATTTTTTGTCATCTTTAACTTCAGTGAACTCAGCATCTACAACGCCATCGTCTGCTTTCTGAGCTTGACCTTCACCGCCTTGGAAAGCGTTAGGATCAAAACCTTCAGCACCACCTTGACCTTGTGCAGCTTCATACGCACGTTGGCTAATTGGCATGATGATGTTTTGCAGCGCTTCAGTTTTCGCTTTGATTGCATCAACGTCATTTTCTTTAGTCGACGCTTCAAGCTCAGCAACCGCAGTTTCAATCGCTGTTTTTTCGTCAGCAGTCACTTGTTCGCCAAGATCCTTAATCGCTTTTTGTGAAGATGAAACTAAAGCATCAGCTTCGTTACGTGCTTTTGCAAGCTCTTCAAATTTACGATCTTCTTCAGCATTCGCTTCAGCATCTTTGATCATCGCTTCGATTTCAGCATCAGACAAACCTGAGTTTGCTTTAATTTGAATCGATTGCTCTTTACCTGTGCTCTTGTCTTTCGCAGATACTTTCAAGATACCATCAGCGTTGATGTCGAAAGACACTTCAATTTGTGGCACGCCACGTGGAGCAGGTGGGATGTCACCCAATTGGAAGTTACCGAGCAATTTGTTTTGCTGAGCCATTTTACGTTCACCTTGGAACACAGAAATGTCTACAGCAGGTTGGTTGTCAGCAGCAGTTGAGAACACTTGAGATTTCTTCGCAGGAATCGTGGTGTTTTTCTCAATGATTGCAGTTAACACGCCGCCCATGGTTTCGATACCAAGTGTAAGCGGAGTCACGTCAAGAAGAAGTACGTCAGTTTTGTCGCCAGACAATACAGCACCTTGAATCGCAGCGCCTACAGCTACAGCTTCGTCAGGGTTCACGTCTTTACGTGGTTCACGACCAAAGAATTCTTGTACTTTTTGTTGTACAAGTGGCATACGTGATTGACCACCCACCAAAATCACGTCAGAGATGTCTGAAGTCGAAAGACCAGCATCTTTAAGCGCAATCTTACATGGTTCAATGGTACGAGCAACCAAATCAGCAACCAAACCTTCAAGCTTAGAACGAGTAACGTTGATCACTAAATGCTTAGGACCCGTCGCATCAGCCGTGATGTAAGGTAGGTTGATTTCAGTTGCATTCGAAGAAGAAAGTTCGATCTTCGCTTTTTCAGCCGCTTCTTTTAAACGTTGAAGTGCCAGTGGATCTTGCTTTAAGTTAAAGCCTTGCTCTTTCTTGAACTCTTCAACCAAGTACTCGATTAACGTGTTATCGAAATCTTCACCACCTAGGAATGTATCACCGTTGGTTGACAATACTTCGATTTGTTGGTCGCCATCAAGGTCAGCGATTTCAATGATGGATACGTCAAAAGTACCACCACCCAAGTCGTAAACCGCGATTTTACGGTCGCCTTCTTTTTTGTCCATACCGAACGCTAACGCCGCAGCAGTTGGTTCGTTAATGATACGTTTAACTTCTAAGCCTGCAATTTTACCTGCATCCTTAGTTGCTTGACGTTGAGCATCGTTAAAGTAAGCCGGAACAGTAATCACGGCTTCTGTCACTGTTTCGCCTAAATAATCTTCAGCTGTCTTTTTCATCTTTTTCAAGATTTCAGCAGAGATTTGCTGTGGCGCGAATTTTTTATCGTTAACATCAACCCAAGCATCGCCATTGTCAGCTTTGATGATTTTATAAGGCACAAGACCGATATCTTTTTGAACAGCTTGGTCTTGGTACTTACGACCGATCAAACGCTTGATTGCGAATAGTGTGTTTTTCGGGTTGGTCACTGCTTGACGCTTCGCAGATTGACCTACAAGGATTTCACCATCTTTATACGCAACAATAGAAGGGGTTGTACGTGCGCCTTCAGCGTTGTCGATGACTTTAACTTTGTCGCCTTCAAGAACAGCAACACAAGAGTTTGTTGTACCTAAATCGATACCAATGATTTTAGCCATTTGGATGTTTCCTCAAAAATATTTTTGCAATTGTTTATGCTTGTTATCCGATATGAGAGCCATTCAAAATTTTTCAAGTAAAATTGTTAAAAAAAATGAAAAACTCTCGAATTCTTTAGCATTTAGCCAAGTTTAACTTGGCTAAACACAATTTATTGACCCACTAAAACCATGGCAGGACGAAGTAAACGACCCGCTAGGGTATAGCCTTTTTGCAATACAGTGCCGACTTCACCCGCTTTTGCATCAGGAGCAATCCCTACGGCTTGATGAAAATCTGCATTAAAACCATGGTCAGTATCGACTACGACTACACCAAACTTCTCTAAAGTGGTAATTAGTGATTTCAATGTCAGTTCAACACCTTCGGAAAGTGCTGTTTTTTCGCCGCCCGTTGCAGCAATTGCGCGTTCAAGGTTGTCGACTGTATCCAAAAGCTCTTTTGCAATTTTCTCTAAAGCAAATTTTTTCGATGTATCTGCTTCACGCTCTAAACGCTCTTTGGTTTTTTCTGCTTCATATTTAGCATTTGCAGCAACCGCTTTTTCGTATTTCAGATTTTCAGTCAATGTTGTAATTTGAGCTTGTAAATCTTCAACATTCACTTCAGGTTGTTCTGTAGTAGATTGATGTTCTACGTTATCCGCTTGAATGTCTTGAGCTTGAATATCTTGAGTCTGATCGGTTTGCTCATTTGCCATGGAAGATCTCCGCTTAAATGGGTTTTTAAACATGTACAGTCCTTAAGGCATCAGTGTTAACCAAGTTAATGCTGAACTGCCATGAGTGTTTAATTCATCAATACACAAGAAATGTGGGCGACTCAGAATAATTCAAGTTAATAAACGGTTTATTTCATAAATAGAATGCACAAGCCGACCTAAAAACCTTTTATAGGTGTTTTAGTGTTTAATACGATCAGAGTAATATGTTAAAACGATAAATAGCTGAATCTGTTTGATTTACGTGATGTGTATCACATAATTTCATTGTTCAAAGTGAAAAGCAGATTATGTATATAAAAAAAATATAAAAACAGATAAAACAAGTCTTTCAGTTAAATGATGAGCAGCTGTATTATCTTTAACCAGATACTCACGCTGTAGTTTCTATTTATTTTTTGCTTTTGCATTTTCATAGCTCGTCCGACCTCCTTGGATGAGCTTTTTTTGTCTATGGTTTTTAAGATTACATTGTAAGCATATAGGGGTGAAATATTACCAATGTTATTGCTATCAGTGCCATTCGGACTATTTTATCTACCATAAACTCTACAAATTTCTCTATTATTTCAAGTTTAAATAAACGTTTACCAGAATGCTTTGAATTGATTTGATCTCAAAATTCCTATTTTACATTTTTGAGGGTTTCTTAACGGGATCACGTTAAAAGACGGACCAATTCTACACGCAAAAAAAAACAAACTTAGTAATGATAGGCACTCGAAGCTGAAGCAAGCTTTGATGTATTTATTTTGATGTATTGATTAAAGGAATATTGCGATGAATAAATTTGGTCTTTTATCTTTAGTATTAGCCAGTGCAAGTTTAACCATGGTGGGCTGTGCATCAACCCAGTCTCCTGAATCAGCACAATCAACGCCACAGACAGAAAGCCTAGATCATTCTGCGGCACAAAGTTCTTCAATTGAATCTAATACTCAAAATGGCGTTGCTGTACAAGCAGATCCAAGCTTAGAACAGGCTGAACCGGTGCAAGTGAGTCCTATGGGCGATGTTCCTGAGTCAACACAACCTGTTCAATAACGCTTTTAAGCGATGCTGGAAGAATAATGTTTAATCTAAGTGATTGAACTTAAAGCATAGACAGTAGGTTGGATGCCTCTACTGTCTATTTTTATTTATCAATCATCTAAAGTTTTAATTTGAAACTATTAGTCTCTTTCAATGTTTTAACCGAGTAGACATAAAGTTCAGAGCTAAAAAAGCCCAGTCATGATACTAGGCTTTACGTATCAAACTTTAGACCAGCTTAATCGTCTTTACGGTCACGGTCGCGCTGTTTTTTACGCTGATCATTGCGTTTTTCACGATTTTGTTCCCAACGTTTTCTGTCGTTATCCGCAGCTGGTTTTGCTCGGTCATTTTGATTCCAACGGTTTTGTCCTTGTTGGCGCTCTTTTTGAAGCTCACGTTGACGTTGCTCAATTTGTTTACGACGATCTTGCTCACGTTGAGCTTGTTTACGACGTTCAGCTTGATCACGCTGATTTCGGGTTTGGTTGTATTCACGTTGGCGACGTTCTTGTTCTAACCGCGCTTGATGAAGACGTTGCGCACGCTCACGTTCATAACGATTGCGGTCATTATCTCTATCGTAGTTACGATCATAATTTCGGTCGGAGCGATCATAACCATCTGAATAATAAGGACCATCATCAGGGAATGCGACACATCCCACCGCAAGGACAGCTGTTGCTAACGAAATAAATAGTGCTTTAATCGCCATAGCGTTCACCTTTATATGGATGATCAGGAATAACAAAAAAAACCTGATATTTAAATATATAGTCAATGACAAGACTGCTAGGGTCAGATTAGCGTATCTTAGTTTTGTGTTTGTATATTCATATATAGACTTATATAACAATATAGTCAGTCAAATCCTGATCATGTAGAAAATATGAAGAGTAAGGGTAGGGTCAACATGGGTTCAATCAATAAAAAACTACAACACTTATTAGAAAATGGACAGGGGGCTGCAGGACGCGCACTCGATCGACTACCACAATTGGCTCAAGAGTCTTTGGTGAAACTACTCGGCTACCCTTATCAATATCCAGAATTAGACAGTTTTACCAAATGTTTGATGGCAGCCCAACTCAAACAAGGCAAATCTGGTTTTATTGGTGAAAATGTTGATTATTCACGTAAAGCCTTCGAAGCTCAGATCAAATCGCTCACACATCAGTCAACGGACGTGGCGTATATCGAAGATCTGCGTTTACCTTTGCAAAGCGGTAGTATTTTTGCCCGGCATTATCATCCTGCACCTACTAAAAAATTACCTATGATCGTGTTTTATCATGGCGGTGGTTTTGTTGTGGGTAGCGTTAATACCCATGACGAGGTCTGTCGCCTACTTGCTGTTCATGCGAAAGCCCAAGTCTTGAGTATTGAGTATCCACTTGCTCCCGAAGTTTCACCTAAAGCGTTGATCCAATCGTGTGAAGATGCGCTGGCATGGGTCTATCAAAATCGCCGTCAATTCAAAATTCTAAAAAATAGAATTGCGGTTGCAGGTGACAGTGCGGGGGGTAATATTAGTGCTGTAGTGTCTCAAAGAGCTGCCTCTGCCAGTTATGCACCGCAAGCGCAATTATTGATTTATCCGGCTGTGGATTTTAAAAGTCGTCATCCTTCTTTTTATGCTTATAAAGATGGTTTGGTGCTCACGGGTACAGATATCGACTTTGTTACTGACTACTATGTTACACGTCATCAGGTGGCTTTAGATGATCCGCTGATTTCTCCAATCAATGGCAATTTGAAAAAACAGCCACCAGCTTATGTGATTACTGCAGGACATGATGTTCTGCATGATGAAGGCAAAATATACGCGTATAAATTGCGTCAGAACGGCACTAAAGTGATTTATCAAGATTACGAAGATCAAACCCATGGCTTTATCAATATGACCTTGATTTCAAGTAAGGCCAAAAAGAATGTCATTGAAATCGGTCGTGAGTTTAGAAAATTTTGGGACAAGGTGAGTTAAGGTATATAGAGACTCAATGGTTAGTAAGATCAAACCTTAAATTTCTGATGTCGGTGTTATAAAGGTATGCGATTTTAAAGACGCACATGGATGACCCCACGTGCGTCTTTTTTATCTATATAGCTTTGATCTGTCGAATACTAAATAAAGAAAACAATGATGATGAACAAAATGATAAAAATAGTGATGAAAACAAAAGCACGCTTTATTTTCAAAGCTAAATCGATAAGATAAGAAAATCTTAAAATTTGAATAGGCAATGTATATGTTAAATAAACTGGCTTTAGGGCTGACCGTAGCCATCAGTAGTTCAATGCTGATGGCTGCCAATACGCAGATGCAAATTAAAACCACCATGGGCAACATCGACATTGAACTGTTGGATGACAAAGCGCCGATTTCTGTGAAGAACTTTAAAAGCTATGTTCAATCCAACTTCTATAATGGCACGATCTTTCATCGTGTGATTCCTGGTTTTATGGTGCAGGGTGGGGGAATGGATGCGAAAATGATTGAGAAGCAAACCAAAGCACCTATTCAAAATGAATCAAATAACGGTTTGAAGAATGAGCGTGGTACTTTGGCCATGGCACGTACCAATAACCCAAACTCTGCAAGCAGTCAGTTCTTTATTAATGTGGCAAACAATGACTTTTTAAATAAAGCACCTGGAAATGCAGGGTATGCAGTATTTGCAAAAGTGACAAAGGGTATGGATGTGGTGGATAAAATCGTGAAAGTCCCGACTGGTCGTTATGGAATGCATCAAGATGTACCCAAAAATCCAGTAAAAATCCTACGTGTGACCATGAATGCACCCGTGAAGAAATAAAATTGGAAAATAAAGCAGAAATATTTTTGTCATATTTCTGCTTTATAATTATAGGTTTAGCTTAATCTTAGTATAATAATGAACCATTATGGTGCATAAAAATAGAACACTCAATAAAACAATCAGTTAAAAGCGCTTGCAATGATTCTGAAATCCTCTAGAATGCACCCATACCGACGAGATAGACGGAAGCGAACGAAGCTGATTGGCTGAGTTGTTAAGTTTATTGAAGTCCAGCTTCTAGCACTGACGAGGTGTTAGAAAGATCATTAAGAGATTATGAAGAACAACTTGTGTGGATTTTTACTGATTGATCGATCGAAATTATTTTCATTGATTTACTGGTAGAAATTACTCGAAGTTTATTTGAGAAATATTTGTCAGAAGATTGATGAGCCAAGATTGGTACCCTTTAAGGTACTAAGCAATATTAAACTGAAGAGTTTGATCATGGCTCAGATTGAACGCTGGCGGCAGGCTTAACACATGCAAGTCGAGCGGGGGAAGGTAGCTTGCTACCTAACTTAGCGGCGGACGGGTGAGTAATACTTAGGAATCTGCCTATTAGTGGGGGACAACAGTTGGAAACGACTGCTAATACCGCATACGCCCTACGGGGGAAAGCAGGGGATCTTCGGACCTTGCGCTAATAGATGAGCCTAAGTCGGATTAGCTAGTTGGTGGGGTAAAGGCCTACCAAGGCGACGATCTGTAGCGGGTCTGAGAGGATGATCCGCCACACTGGGACTGAGACACGGCCCAGACTCCTACGGGAGGCAGCAGTGGGGAATATTGGACAATGGGGGGAACCCTGATCCAGCCATGCCGCGTGTGTGAAGAAGGCCTTTTGGTTGTAAAGCACTTTAAGCGAGGAGGAGGCTACTTGGATTAATACTCTGAGATAGTGGACGTTACTCGCAGAATAAGCACCGGCTAACTCTGTGCCAGCAGCCGCGGTAATACAGAGGGTGCAAGCGTTAATCGGATTTACTGGGCGTAAAGCGTGCGTAGGTGGCCAATTAAGTCAAATGTGAAATCCCTGAGCTTAACTTAGGAATTGCATTCGATACTGGTTGGCTAGAGTATGGGAGAGGATGGTAGAATTCCAGGTGTAGCGGTGAAATGCGTAGAGATCTGGAGGAATACCGATGGCGAAGGCAGCCATCTGGCCTAATACTGACACTGAGGTACGAAAGCATGGGGAGCAAACAGGATTAGATACCCTGGTAGTCCATGCCGTAAACGATGTCTACTAGCCGTTGGGGTCTTTGAGACTTTAGTGGCGCAGCTAACGCGATAAGTAGACCGCCTGGGGAGTACGGTCGCAAGACTAAAACTCAAATGAATTGACGGGGGCCCGCACAAGCGGTGGAGCATGTGGTTTAATTCGATGCAACGCGAAGAACCTTACCTGGTCTTGACATACAGAGAACTTTCCAGAGATGGATTGGTGCCTTCGGGAACTCTGATACAGGTGCTGCATGGCTGTCGTCAGCTCGTGTCGTGAGATGTTGGGTTAAGTCCCGCAACGAGCGCAACCCTTTTCCTTATTTGCCAGCGGGTTAAGCCGGGAACTTTAAGGATACTGCCAGTGACAAACTGGAGGAAGGCGGGGACGACGTCAAGTCATCATGGCCCTTACGACCAGGGCTACACACGTGCTACAATGGTCGGTACAAAGGGTTGCTACCTAGCGATAGGATGCTAATCTCAAAAAGCCGATCGTAGTCCGGATTGGAGTCTGCAACTCGACTCCATGAAGTCGGAATCGCTAGTAATCGCGGATCAGAATGCCGCGGTGAATACGTTCCCGGGCCTTGTACACACCGCCCGTCACACCATGGGAGTTTGTTGCACCAGAAGTAGGTAGTCTAACCTTAGGGGGGACGCTTACCACGGTGTGGCCGATGACTGGGGTGAAGTCGTAACAAGGTAGCCGTAGGGGAACCTGCGGCTGGATCACCTCCTTAACGAAAGATTGACGATCGGTAAGAATCCACAACAAGTTGTTCTTCATGAAGATGTATCTGAGGGTCTGTAGCTCAGTTGGTTAGAGCACACGCTTGATAAGCGTGGGGTCACAAGTTCAAATCTTGTCAGACCCACCAATCTAACGAACGAAGATGAAGCAATTCATCGGAGTGAAGGATAAGAAGATATATCGAATCTATATGATAAGCTGGGGACTTAGCTTAGTTGGTAGAGCGCCTGCTTTGCACGCAGGAGGTCAACGGTTCGACTCCGTTAGTCTCCACCAAATTTCAAGACAAGAAAAGCATGCTTTTCCTTGAAATTTAAAGCAAGAAGCTATGCTTCGCGCAGGCTTTAATCAAACGAAGCGATGTTCGAATGCAAAACAAGCAAACAGCTAGATAGCTTATAGAGATTAACAAGTACAAGCATTAAGATATGCGGACTTGGTAATCTCTGTGATTTATCACAGTTTCTAGACCTGACGAAGGCTAGAGCAATCATTAACAGAATATATTTGAGTTGAAATAAATTGTTTAAGGCTCAGAACTAAATTGACATTGAATTGTTACACGCAAGTGAAACGATTGAATGAAAGTGAAGTGATGAGAAACTAGCGATTAACTGAATCAAGCGTTTTGGTATATGAATTAGATTGAAGCTATATAGTGTTTAAATACACGAAACAACGAACTGTATGAAGTAACGTAAGTGACTTCTGTCCTAGTAC
Organism: Acinetobacter sp. TGL-Y2; assembly: GCF_001612555.1. Lineage (NCBI taxonomy): Bacteria > Pseudomonadati > Pseudomonadota > Gammaproteobacteria > Moraxellales > Moraxellaceae > Acinetobacter > Acinetobacter sp. TGL-Y2. The sequence continues at coordinate 26,387 of NZ_CP015110.1, forward strand.
TGCTTGTAAAGTACTACGACTGTTTGGGGTTGTATAGTCAAGTAATTAAGTGCATGTGGTGGATGCCTTGGCAGTCAGAGGCGATGAAAGACGTAATAGCCTGCGATAAGCTCCGGGGAGGCGGCAAATATCCTGTGATCCGGAGATTTCTGAATGGGGAAACCCACTTACCATAAGGTAGGTATTGCAACATGAATACATAGTGTTGCAAGGCGAACGAGGGGAAGTGAAACATCTCAGTACCCTTAGGAAAAGAAATCAATTGAGATTCCCTTAGTAGCGGCGAGCGAACGGGGAAAAGCCCATTAAGTCATATAAGTTCTAGTGGAATGCTCTGGGAAGTGCAACCGTAGTGGGTGATAGTCCTGTACACGAAAGGGCTTATATGATGATGTCGAGTAGGGCGGGGCACGTGAAACCTTGTCTGAATATGGGGGGACCATCCTCCAAGGCTAAATACTCCTGACTGACCGATAGTGAACCAGTACCGTGAGGGAAAGGCGAAAAGAACCCCTGTGAGGGGAGTGAAATAGATCCTGAAACCGCATGCATACAAGCAGTGGGAGCCGGCATTGAGTCCGGTGACTGCGTACCTTTTGTATAATGGGTCAGCGACTTACATTCAGTAGCAAGGTTAACCGAATAGGGGAGCCGTAGAGAAATCGAGTCTTAATAGGGCGTTTAGTTGCTGGGTGTAGACCCGAAACCAGGCGATCTATCCATGAGCAGGTTGAAGGTTGGGTAACACTAACTGGAGGACCGAACCCACTGTCGTTGAAAAGCCAGGGGATGACTTGTGGATAGGGGTGAAAGGCTAATCAAGCCTGGTGATAGCTGGTTCTCCCCGAAAGCTATTTAGGTAGCGCCTCGGACGAATACCATTGGGGGTAGAGCACTGTTTCGGCTAGGGGGTCATCCCGACTTACCAAACCGATGCAAACTCCGAATACCAATGAGTACTATCCGGGAGACAGACTGCGGGTGCTAACGTCCGTAGTCAAGAGGAAAACAATCCAGACCGCCAGCTAAGGCCCCAAAATTATAGTTAAGTGGGAAACGATGTGGGAAGGCATAGACAGCTAGGAGGTTGGCTTAGAAGCAGCCATCCTTTAAAGAAAGCGTAATAGCTCACTAGTCGAGTCGGCCTGCGCGGAAGATGTAACGGGGCTAAAACTATATGCCGAAGCTGCGGATTTGCAATTTATTGCAAGTGGTAGGGGAGCGTTCTGTAAGCCGATGAAGGTGGATTGAGAAGTCTGCTGGAGGTATCAGAAGTGCGAATGCTGACGTGAGTAACGACAAAACGAGTGAAAAACTCGTTCGCTGAAAGACCAAGGGTTCCAGTCCAACGTTAATCGGGGCTGGGTGAGTCGACCCCTAAGGCGAGGCCGAGAGGCGTAGTCGATGGGAAATTGGTTAATATTCCAATACTTCTGTGTAATGCGATGAGAGGACGGAGAAGGTTAAGTCAGCCTGGCGTTGGTTGTCCAGGTGAAAGGTAGTAGGCATGCATCTTAGGCAAATCCGGGGTGCTCTATGCTGAGAACTGATAGCAAGCTAATTTATTAGCGAAGTGGCTGATACCATACTTCCAGGAAAAGTCTCTAAGCTTCAGTTACACAGGAATCGTACCCTAAACCGACACAGGTGGTCAGGTCGAGTAGACCAAAGCGCTTGAGAGAACTCTGCTGAAGGAACTAGGCAAAATGGTACCGTAACTTCGGGAGAAGGTACGCTGTCGACGGTGATGGAATTTACTTCCTGAGCTATTGATAGCCACAGAAACCAGGCCCCTGCAACTGTTTATTAAAAACATAGCACTCTGCAAACACGAAAGTGGACGTATAGGGTGTGATGCCTGCCCGGTGCTGGAAGGTTAATTGATGGGGTTAGCGTAAGCGAAGCTCTTGATCGAAGCCCCAGTAAACGGCGGCCGTAACTATAACGGTCCTAAGGTAGCGAAATTCCTTGTCGGGTAAGTTCCGACCTGCACGAATGGCATAATGATGGGGGCGCTGTCTCCAGCAGAGACTCAGTGAAATCGAATTCGCCGTGAAGATGCGGTGTACCCGCGGCTAGACGGAAAGACCCCGTGAACCTTTACTGCAGCTTGACATTGAACTTTGATCTTACTTGTGTAGGATAGGTGGGAGGCTTTGAAACTTGGACGCTAGTTCAAGTGGAGCCAATCTTGAAATACCACCCTGGTAATATTGAGGTTCTAACTCTGCTCCATAATCTGGAGCGAGGACCATGTCTGGTGGGTAGTTTGACTGGGGCGGTCTCCTCCTAAAGAGTAACGGAGGAGTACGAAGGTGCGCTCAGCGTGGTCGGAAATCACGCGTAGAGTATAAAGGCAAAAGCGCGCTTAACTGCGAGACCCACAAGTCGAGCAGGTACGAAAGTAGGTCTTAGTGATCCGGTGGTTCTGTATGGAAGGGCCATCGCTCAACGGATAAAAGGTACTCTGGGGATAACAGGCTGATACCGCCCAAGAGTTCATATCGACGGCGGTGTTTGGCACCTCGATGTCGGCTCATCTCATCCTGGGGCTGAAGCAGGTCCCAAGGGTATGGCTGTTCGCCATTTAAAGAGGTACGCGAGCTGGGTTTAGAACGTCGTGAGACAGTTCGGTCCCTATCTACCGTGGGCGTTGGAAATTTGAGAGGATCTGCTCCTAGTACGAGAGGACCAGAGTGGACGAACCTCTGGTGTACCGGTTGTGACGCCAGTCGCATCGCCGGGTAGCTATGTTCGGAAGGGATAACCGCTGAAAGCATCTAAGCGGGAAGCCTACCTCAAGATTAGATTTCCCTAGGACTATATGTCCTCTAAAGAGCCGTTGAAGACTACAACGTTGATAGGTTGGATGTGGAAGCATAGTGATATGTGAAGCTGACCAATACTAATTACTCGTGAGGCTTGACTATACAACACCCAAACAGTTGGTGTTGTTGATCTAATTGATACAAAAACCTTGATTTAGTAATCGCAAGTACCTAAACTGCAACTCAAATATTATTCTGTTAATAACTCTTTTGGTAGAACGCCTTGGCATCTAAATAAGACCAATGCAAGTATCCATAAACAGTTGTGCTGGCGACAATAGCAAGAGTGAACCACCTGATCCCTTCCCGAACTCAGAAGTGAAACCTCTTCGCGCTGATGGTAGTGTGGGGTTACCCATGTGAGAGTAAGTCATCGCCAGCTCATTAATTCCTAAAACACCCCCTTCATCTTAATGATGAAGGGGGTGTTTTTTTGCTTATGTTATAAGCCTTAATCATTTAAAACAGTGATTAGGTATATTGAATAACCCTAATGATCTAAGACTTAATTTTATTAATATATTTTGTGTATAAGAGTTATGTTTTTTATATATAAGTAGCTAATATTTATCATTTTTTATACTAATGTTTAATTTTTATTTCTGATTAATTGTGTGAAAGTTACATCATCTACTTCAGTATCCAAGTTTAGATGAGTAAGTAATGAAAATTAAATTCTTCACTTGATGGATCGCTATTCAATTTACCCGAAATACAAGCTCACAGGAGGTGAGGAATGACACATCAAGCAGTGAACGTCAATGATGTCATTGATCACGCAAAATTTACACCCTTTCATTTTAATGTGGTTGCATGGTGTTTACTGATCATTCTATTTGATGGTTATGATTTAGCCATCAATGGTGTGGTTTTACCCTTGCTTATGGATGAATGGGGACTGTCAGCAGTTCAAGCAGGTATGCTCGCAAGTACAGCGCTTGCTGGCATGATGTTCGGCGCAATGATTTTTGGCTCTTTGGCTGATAAAATTGGTCGTAAAAAAGTCATCATGATTTGTATTGTGTTGTTTAGTGGTCTCACCGCTGCAGGTGGTTTTGCCTCTAACCCAACAGAGTTTGGTATTTTGCGTTTTTTGGCTGGTCTTGGGATTGGTGGGGTAATGCCGAACCTTGTTGCACTGACTTCGGAATATGCACCCTTACGTAAACGTAGCACCTTGGTAACCACTATGTTCAGTGGTTATGCTGTAGGTGGTGTAATGGCCGCACTATTGGGTTCATGGTTTACGCCAAATTTTGGTTGGGAAATCATGTTCTTTATTGCAGGTATTCCTTTGTTGTTGTTACCTGTGATTTGGAAATTTTTACCTGAATCTTTAAGTTTTATTGTCAAAGCAGGGCAGCAAGATCAAGCACGTCAAATCGTGCGTCGTTTAGCGCCTGAAATGACAGTGACAAAAGAAACTATATTTCAACTGAATAAAGTTGATGTTCCTGAAGCTGCTAATGTGGTGAGCCTGTTCCGTCGTGGTCGTGCTGTAAATACAATCTTGTTTTGGATTGCATTCTTTAGCTGTTTATTGACCATGTATGCGCTGAGCAGTTGGTTACCGAAGCTCATGATGGCTGCAGGGTACTCAATGGATAACAGCTTGATGTTTATGATGGTGATGAACGTCGGTGCTGTGGTCGGCATTGTAGGGGGAGGGATTTTAGCGGATCGTTTCCATTTAAAACCTGTGCTGATGTGCCTTGGTATTATGGGTGCGATTGTCATGAGCTTAATGGGCTTCCAATCGAATCAATTCCTGCTCTATATTTTGGTGTTTTTGGCTGGTGCTGCGTCTATTGGTTCACAAATGTTACTCTATAGTTATGTTGCGCAGTTCTATCCCCTTGCTGTACGTTCGACAGGCATTGGTTGGGCTTCAGCGATTGGTCGTATGGGTGCGATTGTGGGTCCAATCTTAATTGGTGCGCTACTGGGCATGAATTTCCCCGCATATTTTAACTTTATTGCTGTCGGTTTTCCGGTACTGATTACTGCACTTGCTGTGGCTTTCATTATGAGTAACGATGAAGCAGATAAGATTAAAACCAGTACACATGTTGCAGTTAAAGCTTAGTTTTAGCAGTTGGTTAAAGCCTCCAATCATTGGGGGCTTTTTTATGTCTTCTAGATTTGATTCTGATTACTGATTTCAAAGAGACATTTCAGAATAAGTTCCAAATTGAAATATCTGAATACTTCGGCCTAAATAGCCTGCTTAAGCTTCTGTGTAGCTCCTCATAATTCTAAGCTTTACGCATAGATCGCAAATATAGAATCACTTTAATAACGTTGAAGTACATATACATTTCAAAAACCTAAAATGTAAATCGCTCTATTGGCTTCAATTTTTGTTTTGTATCGTTAAATATGCAAATGCACGTCTTCACATCTGGGCATGATATAAATATTCAAAAGTATGGGTAGACAATCAAAAGGACTCAATCATGGTGGTAGCAACAGCAGCTGCAAATGGACAAGATTATCCACTTTATGTGGCGTCAAAAGCGACATTTACTGGGCAATGGCTTGAGGTGAAGCATAAGTTTAGCCAAGAGGTATATGCACGGGTCGCTTTAGCCGATGCCAAGACTTTAGAAAAAGCGATTCAAGCTGCGGTGAAGGCTGAGTCCGAAATGGCTGCACTTAAACCTTTTCAAAAACAAAAAATACTGCTGCACTGCGTTAGACGTTTCAATGAAATGCGTGAAGAAATGACTGAAATCTTAATAGCAGAAGGAGGTAAACCGCGTAAAGCTGCGGCAGCTGAAGTTGAACGTTTAATTAATACCTTCCAAATAGCAGCAGATGCAGTGACCCAAATGGATGAAGGTCGCATGATGCCGCTGGCGGTCACGGAAGCCGCCGCGGCGTACCGGGGTATGGTAAAACATGTGCCGATAGGGGCGGTCTCGCTGATTAGTCCGTTTAATTTCCCCTTAAATTTAACGGCACATAAAATTGCCCCTGCAATAGCGGCGGGTTGTCCTTTTGTCTTAAAACCGGCGAGCTTAACCCCTATTTCAGCCTTAAAAATTGCGCAAGTGCTTGCGGAAACAGATTTACCTAAAGGGGCATTTTCGGTGCTGCCGTGCCCACGAGAACAAGCGGATATTTTGGTCACCGATGATCGCTTTAAATTACTCAGTTTTACCGGCTCTGATGTGGTGGGTTGGGACATGAAAGCGCGTGCAGGACGTAAGAAAGTCACCTTAGAGCTGGGCGGAAATGCAGCGGTGATGATCGAGCCTGATACGGTGCTGACGGATGCTTTATTTGATCGCCTGATTGGTGGGGCTTATGGGCATGCAGGTCAGGTCTGTATTAGTGTGCAACGAATTTTGATTCATGCGGATCTATATAGCGAATTTAAGAAAAAACTCGTGGCTAAACTCAAAGGTCTTAACGCCGCAGATCCGAGTTTGGACAGCACTTTGGTCGGCCCCATGATTAAACAGGATGAGGCACTTCGTTTAAAAAAATGGGTTGATAAAGCAGTCAAAAAAGGTGCTAAGGTTTTAGCTGGCGGCACTGTCAATGGCGTACTATTTGAACCAACTTTACTTGAAAATGTTGATGAAAAATTAGAAGTGTATAAAGACGAAGTATTCGGTCCAGTAGCAATCATAGAAAAATATAAAGACTTTGAAAAAGGCATCGCGAAGATTAATAGCAGTCGCTTTGGTTTACAGGCGGGGCTGTACACGCAAAACCTCAATAAAATGCTCTATGCATGGGATCATTTGCATGTAGGTGGGGTAATCATTAATGATATTCCGTCTTTTAGAGTCGACAACATGCCGTATGGTGGCGTGAAAGATTCAGGTCTAGGTCGTGAAGGCATCCAGTCAGCAATTCGTGATATGCAAGAGGAGCGATTACTTGCGATCAAGCAATAATGTGATTCGATTGGGGGGGAGAGCCTATGCTCTTCCTCATCCCATGTTTCAAAATAATAACTAAAAATTGAGCCATTAAACGATGAAAAACTTGATCAAACTGATTTTAAAACATTTGAGTATGATCGTAGCCATGTTTGTACTGGTTCAACAAAGTTGGGCTTTAGAACCGCAAAAATTGGTAACAGATGCACGGCAACAAATCGGAAAGACCTTATATTATGATCCTGCCTATACCTCACTCAAATATCCAATGGGTGATGTGCCTTTGGTCAAAGGCGTGTGTACCGATGTGATTATTCGCGCACTGCGTTTGCAAGGTATAGATCTGCAACAGCGCATTCATGAGGATATGAAGAAGAATTTTAGTGCTTATCCGAAAAAATGGGGCTTAAAAACCACGGATCGGAATATTGATCATCGTCGTGTACCCAATATCATGACCTATTTTAAACGCCAAAATTATACGGTAAAAAATCAGCAGTATTTAGCTGGTGATATTGTGACTTGGGATTTGGGCAAAGGTTTGGTGCATATTGGTATATTGTCAGATCGAAAATCAGTTGGCTCAAATACGCCATTGGTGATTCATAACATAGGTCAAGGTACGCAAGAAAATAATATTTTGCATCAGTTTAAAATGATTGGACATTATCGAATTCCTCAGCATGTGAGATAACACGTTCAGCATAATATGAGTGAGATGAGTGAAGGTTAAATTAAGCTTACAAAGGTGTTCATTTGACAGCTAGGTGATGGATATTGAAGGATAAGTTGTACTAAAAGTAATCAAAAGATGTAAAGCTTAGCTTTAAAATAGATTTTTCGAGAATTAATTAAAGAAAAAGCGATTTAAAAGCGTTATTGTTATGTCATTAAACAGTTATTTTTAAGTAAATCTTTAACCAAGAGACTTTAACAATAATTGGTTTGTGATTCGAAAAAATATGCCCAAAAGGCATTATTCCTATTCAAACAACAATATTTTAACGGTAATTTTTACGCGCAAGACAACAAACACAACAGCCGTAATGATTTTCCCTATTTCGAATTAGGTGTTTTATGACAGATACTCGTGAAAACTGGTCTGCCCGATCAGGCTTTATTATCGCCGCAATTGGTTCTGCTGTGGGCTTGGGAAATATTTGGCGTTTTCCATACGTGGCCTATGAAAACGGCGGTGGCGCATTTTTAATTCCGTATTTAATTGCCTTATTGACCGCAGGTTTACCGCTGCTGTTTTTAGATTATGCCGTGGGTCATCGCAGTAGTGGTTCACCACCAAAAGCCTATAAACGACTCATGAAGAAAGCCGAAACACTCGGCTGGTGGCAAGTCTGTGTTTGTTTAATTATTGGTTTGTACTACGCAGGCGTTCTAACTTGGGCGGGAAGTTATGTTTACTTCTCTATGGGTCAAATGTGGGGCTCAGACCCAGAAGCCTTCTTCTTTAAACAGTATCTACAGACCTCATCGGAAGCTGGCTTTGACATGACTTTTGTCAGTCATTTGTTCTGGCCACTGGTTGCCGTTTGGGCTGGAGTACTGTTCATTTTGTACGGTGGTGTTAAAAAAGGCGTTGAGCTTTCCAACAAAATCTTTATGCCGTTATTGATTGTTTTATTTTCTATTTTGGTGATTCAGGCGTTACGTTTACCCGGTGCAGCCGATGGCTTAAATGCCTTCTTTACCCCGAACTGGACAGCCATGATGGACTATAAAGTCTGGTTGGCTGCCTATGGGCATATCTTCTTCAGTTTATCTGTGGGCTTCGGCATCATGGTGACCTACGCATCTTATCTTAAACCGAAAACCAACTTAACGGGTTCAGGTTTAATTGTTGGATTTGCCAATTCATCATTTGAAATTTTAGCGGGTATTGGCGTATTTGCTGCATTGGGCTTTATGGCACATTCAGCGGGCAGCACTGTAGAGGAAGTGGTCAGTGGTGGTATTGGTCTGGCATTTATTGCCTTCCCGAAACTGATCTCAAGTTTAGGTGCAGGTGCAGATTTATTTGGTATCTTGTTCTTCACCTCGCTTTTTGTTGCTGGTATTACCTCCATGGTCAGTATTCTGGAAGTGCCAATTGCAGGCCTACAGGACAAATTAAAATGGAGCCGTAAAAAGGCAGTGAGTGCTGTGGGCGGGGGAACAGGTCTTGTATCTATCTTCCTATTTTCAACCACCAATGCCATTAAATTGGTTGATATCATTGATCACTTCATCAATAACATTGGTATCGTAACAGGTGCATTGATCTCAATTATCATGGTGTCATGGTTCAAACGTTCGATCATGAAAGAGTTGGAATTACATATTAATGGGATTTCAACAGTTCAATTGGGCCGTACGTGGGAATTGACCTTAACCATTATCACCCCAGGAGTTCTGCTCAGTACTTTGCTTTTAACTGTGTATGCATTACTGACCAAAGGCTATGGTGACTATTCATTTGGTCTACAAATGTGGTTCGGTTGGGGCAGTATTATTTTTTGCGTACTCGGCGCTATTTTATTTTCTAGACTTAAAGACCGATAGGGGAATTCGCTATGAATACATCTGCAATTATCATGATGATTATCTCCATTGTATTCTTATGGGGTGGACTGATTTTAGCCATTTTACATTTGATGAAGCATCCCGAATCACTTGATGACTAATCTATAAAAAATTGGAAATATTCGTAAAAGAATATGCAAATGAAAGTCATTATCATTTGTGATAATGACTTTCTTGTTTTGAAATGACGCAAAATCATGGAAAGCTTTGCTCAAAATAGTGTTTGGCTTGCATTTACAGTGACCTTTTTGGCTGGGCTTGCCACGGTGCTGGGTGGTGCTTTGATTTTTTTTTAAGAAAACCCAGTGCACGAATGCTGGCCTTTGGTTTGGCATTTTCCGCAGGTGCAATGATTTATATTTCTTTAACTGAGATTGTAAATAAATCCATATCATCCTTTGCAGAAATCTACATCGAACAATATGCTTATGCGTATGGCACATTTTCCTTTTTAGCGGGTGTGGTATTGGTTTTATTGCTTGACCGTTTTATTCCCAATCCGCATGAAAAAATAGAACAACAGATTGGAAAAGACATGAGTCAGCAGCAACTCAGGCGTACCGCACTTCTGACTTTATTTGCCATCACAGCCCACAATATGCCTGAAGGTTTAGCGACTTTTTTTGCAACATTGTCCAGTCCAACTTTAGGTGCACCACTTGCAGTTGCGATTGCCATTCATAATATTCCAGAAGGGGTAGCGATTGCCTTACCCGTATATATGGCCACAGGCAGTAAGAAGCTTGCGATGAGCGCAAGTTTAATTTCAGGTTTGGCTGAACCGTTTGGTGCTGCACTGGGTTACTTCATTTTGCAGCCGTATATGGGAGCAAATGTCTACGGCATCGTGTTTGGAATCATTGGTGGGGTCATGGTGTATTTGGCACTGGATGAATTATTACCGACTGCGAAGCGTTACGCCCAAGGACATGAAACGCTCTATGGCTTGGTGTCTGGTATGGCGATTTTGGCTAGCAGTTTAGTCATGTTTAAATTTGCCAGTTCAACCGTTTAGATCAACCTCCAGTTCACTCTTTCACTTGACCATTTAAAGAAATTATTTCAATACAATATGCCAATAAAATAGGGAATCAATATCCATAAACAAAAAAAGTGGCCGAAGCCACTTTTTTAACCAGAAAACAACTTAGCTCTTTTGAATACGGCAGTAGTAGAAACCATCACCACGGTCATTTTCAGGGAATAACTGACGACCATGAATTTGTTCAATGCCCCATTCAGCATCAATTTTCACTTCGGTTGCATCGGCATGTTCAGCAAAGAATTGAATCATTTGCTGTTCATTTTCAACTTTTAAAATCGAACAGGTAATGTAAAGTAGAGTCCCGCCCACTTTAAGCTGCTGCCACATGTTGCTTAAAATTTCTTTTTGCAATGTAACTGTTTTGGCAATGTCAGTCGAGTGACGCAGCAGGCGAATATCAGGATGACGACGCATTACACCGATCGCTGAACATGGCGCATCCAGCACAATACAATCGATCGGTTCAGGCGCCGTCCAAGTTGTTGCATCTGCGGTGAGAATTTCCACATCTGCATATTCATTCAAGCCTAAACGCTCTAAGTTTTCCGCCACGCGAACCAAGCGTTTGGCATCATGATCGAGAGCATACAGTTTTTTCGGGCTATATTTTTCTAAAATATGCGCTGTTTTTCCACCAGGAGCTGCACAGGCATCGACCACCACTTTGCCTTCTAAATTCGGTACAAGGGTTGCGCATAACTGAGCGTGTTCGTCTTGAACTGAGAAACCGCCTTCTTCAAAACCGGGTAAGTTCGGAATATGTACATTTTGTTCAAGTACAATACCGACATCCGATATTTCACAAGGACGTGCTTCAAAACCTTCTTCTTCTAGAATCTCAAGGTATTCAGCGCGGCTGACTTGATTGACGTTGACACGTAAAGTCAGTGGCGCAATTTGCTTTAAATTGTACGAAATTTCAGGAAGCTGATCTGCCCAATCTTTTTTCAAACGTTTAAACAACCAGCTGGGTAAACCATGGGCATGTTCAAGAGCAAGGCTGAATTCTTCAGTTTCACGTGAAACACGGCGCAGGATGGCATTCACCAAACCACTTAAGGGTTCAAAACCGAGTTGCTTTGCAGCAGTCACAGTTTCTGAAATCGCCGCATGCGCAGGTACACGGGTACATAAAATTTGGTAAAGACCCAAATACAAACAGCTTTCTACTGTGCCATTTTCAAGGGGCTTGGTCAGCAAGGGCAAAGTAATTGCTTTAAGTGCATGCCATTGACGTAAACAGCCCAAAGTCAGTTCATGGTACAAACCACGATCACGCTCAGAGACAATATTGATGTGTTGATTTAATACAGAAGCAAGAGATTGACCGTTTTGTACAGCCAAAAGTGTTTTCACCACTTGTGCACGTAAATTTAGATTTTTCGAAGATGGGCTATGACTCATGCGAAAATATGTCCTACATGCAATTTTTGAGTTTGATAAATTTGAACTGGGTTTAAGGGCTTAGCGCCAGGCCACTGTAATAATGACAAGCAGACCGCTTTTTGATCACCACAGACGACATGGACGCCGTGTTTATCTAAAGCAATGATTTCACCGGGAGTAGCGGTCTCGGAATTCAATTCAGACAAGGATGACTGCCAAATACGTAAATTTTCAATGTCATTTAGGGCTGTGAAAGCGACAGGCCAAGGGTTAAACGCACGAATATTACGATCGATCTCTACAGCAGGAAGCTGCCAGTTAATCTGCGCTTCCGCTTTCGATAGTTTGTGGGCGTACACTGTGAAGTGCTCATCTTGTACTTCACGGGTGTCTAAATACTGTTGTAGTGTTTGCTCGGTTTCCAAAACTTGAAGCAATGCCTGAGCACCTTGGATCGCCAATTTATCATGCAAAGTGGCTGAGGTATCTGTAGCTTCAATCGGGCAAATGGTTTTAAACATCATGTCGCCAGTATCGAGTCCTGCCGCCATTCTCATAATGGTGATGCCCGTTTCAGAATCACCTGAACTAATCGCACGTTGAATCGGTGCTGCACCGCGCCAGCGAGGAAGCAGTGAACCATGGATATTTAGACAACCATACTTCGACATATCTAAAACAGTTTGAGGGAGAATTAAACCATAAGCTGCCACCACCATGACATCTGCCTGCAAAGCCGCTAGCTCCTTCTGTGCAGCCAAACCCTCTTCAGTCGATGCTTTAAAGTGCAGGGGTTGATAAACAGGAAGGTTATGCTCAAGTGCCAATTGTTTAACCGCAGAGGCACTCAGTTTTTGTCCGCGTCCAGCTTTACGGTCTGGCTGAGTATACACAGCGACAATTTCATGTGTAGTGCTGAGCAATGCGGCTAAAGCACTTGCTGCAAATTCAGGTGTACCCGCAAAGATGATTTTCAATATTGGAACTCTTTAACATTTAACCCGCCATTATAGCAAAGCTCTACCTGACTGTTTAACAATTCGATGACTTCATTGTTAAGTTCATTTTAAAAGAGTATTTATGTAATTAAATGAGGTCTATTTCATGTAAATTCAGCTTAAAAAAATAATTTAACGTACAAATAATGATCAGATGTGACACTTTTTGGTTTGTTTATTTTTCTTCAAAAATTGTGAATCTATTCTACATAATTCAAACATATGATATTTAATAAAAATCACATTACTTGCAGTAATGGAGATATACCTGGCTATTGTTTTTTTAGAGTGTGAACTGCATTACATTTTTTTGATTGATAAAAATGTATGGTTAATGTTAAATATTCTTAGATGAAATTTAAACAGCCTCTTTTATTGATTTTTAAGAATAAAAAGCAATAAAAGCATACAAATAAACAGCACCACGGGAATAAAAAATGAACAAAATCTATAAGGTGATTTGGAATGCTGCTTTAGGAACGTGGGTGGCTGTTTCAGAACTCGCAAAAGGTAAAACAAAGTCTTCTAAAATAAAAGCCATTGTTGGAACTGCGACGATTGGATTGATGGTGACGTTTAGCTCAGGTGTGGGGGCGGCTTATACTGCTGGTGGTGGAACAACACCGCTTTTTGGGGCTGGAAGTTCAGGTATTGCAATAGGGAATGGTAATGTCGGTTCTGCTACTGTTGGTGCAAATGGGGGAGAAGCAATTGCAATAGGTGCAACTACACGTGCAAATGGATTTCAGTCGACAGTTATTGGTAATGATATTACAGGTAATGGTGATCAATCTGTAATTATTGGTTCAAATTACAATGTGAATATCACGACTTCCACGGGGCTAGGTGGTGTTGCAGTGGGGAGTGGTTTAACTACTACCTTAAAGAGTCCTATGGCTAATGGTATAGGTTCTGTAGCGATTGGTTCGAGTGGTGATGGTACTACGAGTAGTAATAGCTTAAATGGTGCTGTGGCTACAGGAAACCATGCATTGGCGTTGATGGCGGGATCAATTTCTAGTGCAACTGATTCAATTGCAATTGGAACGAATGCCGGTGCTATTTCTAATAACAGCATTGCACTTGGAGCAAATGCTGATGCAGGTCGGTCAGGTGGAATCTTGGATGTTAATGCAACAGCGATAGGTAAAGATACAAAAGCGTATGCGTATAGTATTGCACTAGGTACTGGAGCAAACGCTGATAATGCTGGATATTTACGTACAGATGGCGGTATTGCAATTGGTAATGATGCAACAGTTGGTACTATCCAAAGCGGCATAGCAGTTGGTAATAGTGCAAACGCGAGTTTAAATAATTCAGTTGCGTTAGGAAATAACTCAAAAACAATAGCGATGTCAAAAGCGGCATATCTAACAAATCAGGCAACATCGGCTGCTGTAGGCGTAGTTTCTGTGGGTTCTGACACGCAAAAACGTCGTATTCAAAATTTAGCAGATGGTGCTGAAGACTCAGATGCCGTGACTATTGCACAATTAAAAGATGTAAATAATCGAGCGGTTGGAAATACGACTGCATTAGGTGGAGGAGCAGCTTATGATCCTGCAACAGATACGTATATTGCACCTAAATATAATGTAACCACGAATCCATCAGCGGCTACAAAAACAGGTGATGTAAATACAGTTGCAGCTGCTTTAATTGGTTTGGATACAGCAATTAACCAACCGATAACCTTTGCTGGAAATTCAGGTACAAGTGCGCAGAAACTAGGATCGGCATTAAATATTAAGGGTGGGGCTACAGCGGCTAGTTCAAATGCAAATGTTAAAACAGTTGTGACGAACGATAATGTTGATATTCAAATTGTTGATGCGCCTACATTTGCAGGAACAGTGACATCTACAGGTTTGCAAGTAAATGGCAACAGTACTGTTACTGGTACTCAGACAGTTACAGGCATGAGTAATTTAAATGGTGGGGCGAATTTAAATAATCAAAAAATTACAGGTCTTCAGGATGGGACAGTTGCATCGGGGTCAAAAGAAGCAGTAAATGGTGGTCAGTTATTTACAACGAATACAAATGTAAGTACGGCACAAACGACAGCAAATAATGCCCTAGCGAATGCTGCGACAGCAGATGGCAAAGCGGTAGCAGCACAAAATACAGCGAATACAGCAAATACTACAGCAAATACAGCAAATACCACAGCAAATAGTGCACTAACTGAAGCACAAAAAGGTTTAAATTTTACTGTAAATGGTACAGCGCCAGCAGATAAAGTTGGACTTGGAGAAACTGTTAATTTTGCAAATGGCACAAATACCACAGCTGTTTATGATCCAGCGACAAACACTTATAAATATAATGTGGTTGATGCGCCTACATTTGCAGGAACAGTGACATCTACAGGTTTGCAAGTAAATGGCAACAGTACTGTTACTGGTACTCAGACAGTTACAGGCATGAGTAATTTAAATGGTGGGGCGAATTTAAATAATCAAAAAATTACAGGTCTTCAGGATGGGACAGTTGCATCGGGGTCAAAAGAAGCAGTAAATGGTGGTCAGTTATTTACAACGAATACAAATGTAAGTACGGCACAAACGACAGCAAATAATGCCCTAGCGAATGCTGCGACAGCAGATGGCAAAGCGGTAGCAGCACAAAATACAGCGAATACAGCAAATACTACAGCAAATACAGCAAATACCACAGCAAATAGTGCACTAACTGAAGCACAAAAAGGTTTAAATTTTACTGTAAATGGTACAGCGCCAGCAGATAAAGTTGGACTTGGAGAAACTGTTAATTTTGCAAATGGCACAAATACCACAGCTGTTTATGATCCAGCGACAAACACTTATAAATATAATGTGGTTGATGCGCCTACATTTGCAGGAACAGTGACATCTACAGGTTTGCAAGTAAATGGCAACAGTACTGTTACTGGTACTCAGACAGTTACAGGCATGAGTAATTTAAATGGTGGGGCGAATTTAAATAATCAAAAAATTACAGGTCTTCAGGATGGGACAGTTGCATCGGGGTCAAAAGAAGCAGTAAATGGTGGTCAGTTATTTACAACGAATACAAATGTAAGTACGGCACAAACGACAGCAAATAATGCCCTAGCGAATGCTGCGACAGCAGATGGCAAAGCGGTAGCAGCACAAAATACAGCGAATACAGCAAATACCACAGCAAATAGTGCACTAACTGAAGCACAAAAAGGTTTAAATTTTACTGTAAATGGTACAGCGCCAGCAGATAAAGTTGGACTTGGAGAAACGGTTAACTTTGCAAATGGCACAAATACCACAGCTGTTTATGATCCAGCGACAAACACTTATAAATATAATGTGGTTGATGCGCCTACATTTGCAGGAACAGTGACATCTACAGGTTTGCAAGTAAATGGCAACAGTACTGTTACTGGTACTCAGACAGTTACAGGCATGAGTAATTTAAATGGTGGGGCGAATTTAAATAATCAAAAAATTACAGGTCTTCAGGATGGGACAGTTGCATCGGGGTCAAAAGAAGCAGTAAATGGTGGTCAGTTATTTACAACGAATACAAATGTAAGTACGGCACAAACGACAGCAAATAATGCCCTAGCGAATGCTGCGACAGCAGATGGCAAAGCGGTAGCAGCACAAAATACAGCGAATACAGCAAATACTACAGCAAATACAGCAAATACCACAGCAAATAGTGCACTAACTGAAGCACAAAAAGGTTTAAATTTTACTGTAAATGGTACAGCGCCAGCAGATAAAGTTGGACTTGGAGAAACGGTTAACTTTGCAAATGGTACAAATACCACAGCTGTTTATGATCCAGCGACAAACACTTATAAATATAATGTCATCGATGCACCTGTTTTCGCTGGACAAGTAAAAGCCAATGGTTTTGATGCTAGTGGTCAGACCATCAGCAACGTAGCTAGTGGTGGTTCGACTGTGACGAATGCAGCAAATATAGGCGATGTGCAAGCGGCGGCGGTAGCTTCGAAAACTACCGTTGTACAAGGCAAAAATACGACCGTTACCAAAACAACAGATCCAACAACGGGAAGTGATAGCTATACCATTGATGCTGACTCAGCGAGTGTGACCACGAGCTCAGGTACACTTGCAGTAAGCAAAGGAACAAAAGATAGTAATGGCAATACTGCTTATGATCTAGACCTTTCGACGGCAACCAAAAATCAAATTCAACAAGGCGTGACAGCGAGTACAGACATTGCGACCAAAGGTCTGACTTTTAATGGAGACAGTGGTACGACTGGCATTAAAAAGTTGGGTGATGCGGTTGCGATCACTGGTGATACAAACATTGTAACAGCTGCAACGGTTGATGGCGTAGCAGTAAGCTTAAACCGTAACTTGGATCTAGACAGCGTGACTGCAGGCAATACCGTCATCAATGGGGCTGGAGTGACAACAGATAAAGTCACTGTAGGCAATGTGACGGTTGACAGCAGTACCAATAAAATCAGCGGATTAGAAGCAGGCACAGCGGGCAAAGATGCGGTCAACAAAGACCAATTGGACAGCGTCCAAGCGGGTGCAACACAAAACACCGATGCCTTGGGCAACAGCACGGCTGCGAACTTAGGCGGTGGTGCGACATACGACTCAAGCACAGGTGCGCTCAGTGCACCAAGCTACATCACCAATGATCCAACCACAGGTACTGCGAACACGGCGAGCAATGTTGGCGATGCGCTGGACAGCTTAAACACAGCGGTGAACAAACCACTGACCTTTAAAGATGCAGCGAGCGGTAGTTCGATCAATCCACTGGGCAGCGAATTGGCGATCGTGGGGGACAGCAACATCACCACCACCGTGAGCCAAGGCCAAGCAGCGATTGCACTGAACAAAGACATCAGTTTAGACAGCGTGACTGCAGGCAATACCGTCATCAATGGGGCTGGAGTGACAACAGATAAAGTCACTGTAGGCAATGTGACGGTTGACAGCAGTACCAATAAAATCAGCGGATTAGAAGCAGGCACAGCGGGCAAAGATGCGGTCAACAAAGACCAATTGGACAGCGTACAAGCGGGTGCAACACAAAACACCGATGCCTTGGGCAACAGCACGGCTGCGAACTTAGGCGGTGGTGCGACATACGACTCAAGCACAGGTGCGCTCAGTGCACCAAGCTACATCACCAACGATCCAACCACAGGTACTGCGAACACGGCGAGCAATGTTGGCGATGCGCTGGACAGCTTAAACACAGCGGTGAACAAACCACTGACCTTTAAAGATGCAGCGAGCGGTAGTTCAACCAATCCACTGGGCAGCGAATTGGCGATTGTGGGGGACAGCAACATCACCACCACCGTGAGCCAGGGCCAAGCAGCAATTGCACTGAACAAAGACATCAGTTTAGACAGCGTGACTGCAGGCAATACCGTCATCAATGGGGCTGGAGTGACAACAGATAAAGTCACTGTAGGCAATGTGACGGTTGACAGCAGTACCAATAAAATCAGCGGATTAGAAGCAGGCACAGCGGGCAAAGATGCGGTCAACAAAGACCAATTGGACAGCGTACAAGCGGGTGCAACACAAAACACCGATGCCTTGGGCAACAGCACCGCAGCCAACTTAGGCGGTGGTGCGACATACGACTCAAGCACAGGTGCGCTCAGTGCACCAAGCTACATCACCAACGATCCAACCACAGGTACTGCGAACACGGCGAGCAATGTTGGCGATGCGCTGGACAGCTTAAACACAGCGGTGAACAAACCACTGACCTTTAAAGATGCAGCGAGCGGTAGTTCGATCAATCCACTGGGCAGCGAATTGGCGATTGTGGGGGACAGCAACATCACCACCACCGTGAGCCAGGGCCAAGCAGCAATTGCACTGAACAAAGACATCAGTTTAGACAGCGTGACTGCAGGCGATAGCCTTCTCAATACCGATGGCTTAACGATTGTGGGTGGACCAAGCATTACCAAAACGGGCATTGATGCGGCAGGCAACACCATTAGCAATGTCAAAGATGGTGTGGCGGGCAAAGATGCGGTCAACAAAGACCAATTGGATAGCGTACAAGCGGGTGCAACACAAAACACCGATGCCTTGGGCAACAGCACCGCAGCCAACTTAGGCGGTGGTGCGACATACGACTCAAGCACAGGTGCGCTCAGTGCACCAAGCTACATCACCAACGATCCAACCACAGGTGCTGCGAACACGGCGAGCAATGTTGGCGATGCGCTGGACAGCTTAAACACAGCGGTGAACAAACCACTGACCTTCAAAGATGCAGCGAGCGGCAGTTCAACCAATCCACTGGGCAGCGAATTGGCGATTGTGGGGGACAGCAACATCACCACCACCGTGAGCCAGGGCCAAGCAGCAATTGCACTGAACAAAGACATCAGTTTAGACAGCGTGACTGCAGGCAATACCGTCATCAATGGGGCTGGAGTGACAACAGATAAAGTCACTGTAGGCAATGTGACGGTTGACAGCAGTACCAATAAAATCAGCGGATTAGAAGCAGGCACAGCGGGCAAAGATGCGGTCAACAAAGACCAATTGGATAGCGTACAAGCGGGTGCAACACAAAACACCGATGCCTTGGGCAACAGCACCGCAGCCAACTTAGGCGGTGGTGCGACATACGACTCAAGCACAGGTGCGCTCAGTGCACCAAGCTACATCACCAACGATCCAACCACAGGTACTGCGAACACGGCGAGCAATGTTGGCGATGCGCTGGACAGCTTAAACACAGCGGTGAACAAACCACTGACCTTTAAAGATGCAGCGAGCGGTAGTTCGATCAATCCACTGGGCAGCGAATTGGCGATCGTGGGGGACAGCAACATCACCACCACCGTGAGCCAAGGCCAAGCAGCGATTGCACTGAACAAAGACATCAGTTTAGACAGCGTGACTGCAGGCAATACCGTCATCAATGGGGCTGGAGTGACAACAGATAAAGTCACTGTAGGCAATGTGACGGTTGACAGCAGTACCAATAAAATCAGCGGATTAGAAGCAGGCACAGCGGGCAAAGATGCGGTCAACAAAGACCAATTGGACAGCGTACAAGCGGGTGCAACACAAAACACCGATGCCTTGGGCAACAGCACCGCAGCCAACTTAGGCGGTGGTGCGACATACGACTCAAGCACAGGTGCGCTCAGTGCACCAAGCTACATCACCAACGATCCAACCACAGGTACTGCGAACACGGCGAGCAATGTTGGCGATGCGCTGGACAGCTTAAACACAGCGGTGAACAAACCACTGACCTTTAAAGATGCAGCGAGCGGTAGTTCGATCAATCCACTGGGCAGCGAATTGGCGATCGTGGGGGACAGCAACATCACCACCACCGTGAGCCAAGGCCAAGCAGTGATTGCACTGAACAAAGACATCAGTTTAGACAGCGTGACTGCAGGCAATACCGTCATCAATGGGGCTGGAGTGACAACAGATAAAGTCACTGTAGGCAATGTGACGGTTGACAGCAGTACCAATAAAATCAGCGGATTAGAAGCAGGCACAGCGGGCAAAGATGCGGTCAACAAAGACCAATTGGACAGCGTACAAGCGGGTGCAACACAAAACACCGATGCCTTGGGCAACAGCACGGCTGCGAACTTAGGCGGTGGTGCGACATACGACTCAAGCACAGGTGCGCTCAGTGCACCAAGCTACATCACCAACGATCCAACCACAGGTACTGCGAACACGGCGAGCAATGTTGGCGATGCGCTGGACAGCTTAAACACAGCGGTGAACAAACCACTGACCTTTAAAGATGCAGCGAGCGGTAGTTCGATCAATCCACTGGGCAGCGAATTGGCGATCGTGGGGGACAGCAACATCACCACCACCGTGAGCCAAGGCCAAGCAGCGATTGCACTGAACAAAGACATCAGTTTAGACAGCGTGACTGCAGGCGATAGCCTTCTCAATACCGATGGCTTAACGATTGTGGGTGGACCAAGCATTACCAAAACGGGCATTGATGCGGCAGGCAACACCATTAGCAATGTCAAAGATGGTGTGGCGGGCAAAGATGCGGTCAACAAAGACCAATTGGATAGCGTACAAGCGGGTGCAACACAAAACACCGATGCCTTGGGCAACAGCACGGCTGCGAACTTAGGCGGTGGTGCGACATACGACTCAAGCACAGGTGCGCTCAGTGCACCAAGCTACATCACCAACGATCCAACCACAGGTACTGCGAACACGGCGAGCAATGTTGGCGATGCGCTGGACAGCTTAAACACAGCGGTGAACAAACCACTGACCTTTAAAGATGCAGCGAGCGGTAGTTCAACCAATCCACTGGGCAGCGAATTGGCGATTGTGGGGGACAGCAACATCACCACCACCGTGAGCCAGGGCCAAGCAGCAATTGCACTGAACAAAGACATCAGTTTAGACAGCGTGACTGCAGGCAATACCGTCATCAATGGGGCTGGAGTGACAACAGATAAAGTCACTGTAGGCAATGTGACGGTTGACAGCAGTACCAATAAAATCAGCGGATTAGAAGCAGGCACAGCGGGCAAAGATGCGGTCAACAAAGACCAATTGGACAGCGTACAAGCGGGTGCAACACAAAACACCGATGCCTTGGGCAACAGCACGGCTGCGAACTTAGGCGGTGGTGCGACATACGACTCAAGCACAGGTGCGCTCAGTGCACCAAGCTACATCACCAACGATCCAACCACAGGTACTGCGAACACGGCGAGCAATGTTGGCGATGCGCTGGACAGCTTAAACACAGCGGTGAACAAACCACTGACCTTTAAAGATGCAGCGAGCGGTAGTTCAACCAATCCACTGGGCAGCGAATTGGCGATTGTGGGGGACAGCAACATCACCACCACCGTGAGCCAGGGCCAAGCAGCAATTGCACTGAACAAAGACATCAGTTTAGACAGCGTGACTGCAGGCGATAGCCTTCTCAATACCGATGGCTTAACGATTGTGGGTGGACCAAGCATTACCAAAACGGGCATTGATGCGGCAGGCAACACCATTAGCAATGTCAAAGATGGTGTGGCGGGCAAAGATGCGGTCAACAAAGACCAATTGGATAGCGTACAAGCGGGTGCAACACAAAACACCGATGCCTTGGGCAACAGCACCGCAGCCAACTTAGGCGGTGGTGCGACATACGACTCAAGCACAGGTGCGCTCAGTGCACCAAGCTACATCACCAACGATCCAACCACAGGTGCTGCGAACACGGCGAGCAATGTTGGCGATGCGCTGGACAGCTTAAACACAGCGGTGAACAAACCACTGACCTTCAAAGATGCAGCGAGCGGCAGTTCAACCAATCCACTGGGCAGCGAATTGGCGATTGTGGGGGACAGCAACATCACCACCACCGTGAGCCAGGGCCAAGCAGCAATTGCACTGAACAAAGACATCAGTTTAGACAGCGTGACTGCAGGCAATACCGTCATCAATGGGGCTGGAGTGACAACAGATAAAGTCACTGTAGGCAATGTGACGGTTGACAGCAGTACCAATAAAATCAGCGGATTAGAAGCAGGCACAGCGGGCAAAGATGCGGTCAACAAAGACCAATTGGATAGCGTACAAGCGGGTGCAACACAAAACACCGATGCCTTGGGCAACAGCACCGCAGCCAACTTAGGCGGTGGTGCGACATACGACTCAAGCACAGGTGCGCTCAGTGCACCAAGCTACATCACCAACGATCCAACCACAGGTACTGCGAACACGGCGAGCAATGTTGGCGATGCGCTGGACAGCTTAAACACAGCGGTGAACAAACCACTGACCTTTAAAGATGCAGCGAGCGGTAGTTCGATCAATCCACTGGGCAGCGAATTGGCGATCGTGGGGGACAGCAACATCACCACCACCGTGAGCCAAGGCCAAGCAGCGATTGCACTGAACAAAGACATCAGTTTAGACAGCGTGACTGCAGGCAATACCGTCATCAATGGGGCTGGAGTGACAACAGATAAAGTCACTGTAGGCAATGTGACGGTTGACAGCAGTACCAATAAAATCAGCGGATTAGAAGCAGGCACAGCGGGCAAAGATGCGGTCAACAAAGACCAATTGGACAGCGTACAAGCGGGTGCAACACAAAACACCGATGCCTTGGGCAACAGCACCGCAGCCAACTTAGGCGGTGGTGCGACATACGACTCAAGCACAGGTGCGCTCAGTGCACCAAGCTACATCACCAACGATCCAACCACAGGTACTGCGAACACGGCGAGCAATGTTGGCGATGCGCTGGACAGCTTAAACACAGCGGTGAACAAACCACTGACCTTTAAAGATGCAGCGAGCGGTAGTTCGATCAATCCACTGGGCAGCGAATTGGCGATCGTGGGGGACAGCAACATCACCACCACCGTGAGCCAAGGCCAAGCAGTGATTGCACTGAACAAAGACATCAGTTTAGACAGCGTGACTGCAGGCAATACCGTCATCAATGGGGCTGGAGTGACAACAGATAAAGTCACTGTAGGCAATGTGACGGTTGACAGCAGTACCAATAAAATCAGCGGATTAGAAGCAGGCACAGCGGGCAAAGATGCGGTCAACAAAGACCAATTGGACAGCGTACAAGCGGGTGCAACACAAAACACCGATGCCTTGGGCAACAGCACGGCTGCGAACTTAGGCGGTGGTGCGACATACGACTCAAGCACAGGTGCGCTCAGTGCACCAAGCTACATCACCAACGATCCAACCACAGGTACTGCGAACACGGCGAGCAATGTTGGCGATGCGCTGGACAGCTTAAACACAGCGGTGAACAAACCACTGACCTTTAAAGATGCAGCGAGCGGTAGTTCGATCAATCCACTGGGCAGCGAATTGGCGATCGTGGGGGACAGCAACATCACCACCACCGTGAGCCAAGGCCAAGCAGCGATTGCACTGAACAAAGACATCAGTTTAGACAGCGTGACTGCAGGCGATAGCCTTCTCAATACCGATGGCTTAACGATTGTGGGTGGACCAAGCATTACCAAAACGGGCATTGATGCGGCAGGCAACACCATTAGCAATGTCAAAGATGGTGTGGCGGGCAAAGATGCGGTCAACAAAGACCAATTGGATAGCGTACAAGCGGGTGCAACACAAAACACCGATGCCTTGGGCAACAGCACGGCTGCGAACTTAGGCGGTGGTGCGACATACGACTCAAGCACAGGTGCGCTCAGTGCACCAAGCTACATCACCAACGATCCAACCACAGGTACTGCGAACACGGCGAGCAATGTTGGCGATGCGCTGGACAGCTTAAACACAGCGGTGAACAAACCACTGACCTTTAAAGATGCAGCGAGCGGTAGTTCGATCAATCCACTGGGCAGCGAATTGGCGATCGTGGGGGACAGCAACATCACCACCACCGTGAGCCAAGGCCAAGCAGTGATTGCACTGAACAAAGACATCAGTTTAGACAGCGTGACTGCAGGCAATACCGTCATCAATGGGGCTGGAGTGACAACAGATAAAGTCACTGTAGGCAATGTGACGGTTGACAGCAGTACCAATAAAATCAGCGGATTAGAAGCAGGCACAGCGGGCAAAGATGCGGTCAACAAAGACCAATTGGACAGCGTACAAGCGGGTGCAACACAAAACACCGATGCCTTGGGCAACAGCACGGCTGCGAACTTAGGCGGTGGTGCGACATACGACTCAAGCACAGGTGCGCTCAGTGCACCAAGCTACATCACCAACGATCCAACCACAGGTACTGCGAACACGGCGAGCAATGTTGGCGATGCGCTGGACAGCTTAAACACAGCGGTGAACAAACCACTGACCTTTAAAGATGCAGCGAGCGGTAGTTCAACCAATCCACTGGGCAGCGAATTGGCGATTGTGGGGGACAGCAACATCACCACCACCGTGAGCCAGGGCCAAGCAGCAATTGCACTGAACAAAGACATCAGTTTAGACAGCGTGACTGCAGGCAATACCGTCATCAATGGGCTGGAGTGACAACAGATAAAGTCACTGTAGGCAATGTGACGGTTGACAGCAGTACCATAAATCAGCGGATTAGAAGCAGGCACAGCGGGCAAAGATGCGGTCAACAAAGACCAATTGGACAGCGTACAAGCGGGTGCAACACAAAACACCGATGCCTTGGGCAACAGCACCGCAGCCAACTTAGGCGGTGGTGCGACATACGACTCAAGCACAGGTGCGCTCAGTGCACCAAGCTACATCACCAACGATCCAACCACAGGTACTGCGAACACGGCGAGCAATGTTGGCGATGCGCTGGACAGCTTAAACACAGCGGTGAACAAACCACTGACCTTTAAAGATGCAGCGAGCGGTAGTTCGATCAATCCACTGGGCAGCGAATTGGCGATCGTGGGGGACAGCAACATCACCACCACCGTGAGCCAAGGCCAAGCAGTGATTGCACTGAACAAAGACATCAGTTTAGACAGCGTGACTGCAGGCAATACCGTCATCAATGGGGCTGGAGTGACAACAGATAAAGTCACTGTAGGCAATGTGACGGTTGACAGCAGTACCAATAAAATCAGCGGATTAGAAGCAGGCACAGCGGGCAAAGATGCGGTCAACAAAGACCAATTGGATAGCGTACAAGCGGGTGCAACACAAAACACCGATGCCTTGGGCAACAGCACCGCAGCCAACTTAGGCGGTGGTGCGACATACGACTCAAGCACAGGTGCGCTCAGTGCACCAAGCTACATCACCAACGATCCAACCACAGGTACTGCGAACACGGCGAGCAATGTTGGCGATGCGCTGGACAGCTTAAACACAGCGGTGAACAAACCACTGACCTTTAAAGATGCAGCGAGCGGTAGTTCGATCAATCCACTGGGCAGCGAATTGGCGATCGTGGGGGACAGCAACATCACCACCACCGTGAGCCAAGGCCAAGCAGCGATTGCACTGAACAAAGACATCAGTTTAGACAGCGTGACTGCAGGCAATACCGTCATCAATGGGGCTGGAGTGACAACAGATAAAGTCACTGTAGGCAATGTGACGGTTGACAGCAGTACCAATAAAATCAGCGGATTAGAAGCAGGCACAGCGGGCAAAGATGCGGTCAACAAAGACCAATTGGACAGCGTACAAGCGGGTGCAACACAAAACACCGATGCCTTGGGCAACAGCACCGCAGCCAACTTAGGCGGTGGTGCGACATACGACTCAAGCACAGGTGCGCTCAGTGCACCAAGCTACATCACCAACGATCCAACCACAGGTACTGCGAACACGGCGAGCAATGTTGGCGATGCGCTGGACAGCTTAAACACAGCGGTGAACAAACCACTGACCTTTAAAGATGCAGCGAGCGGTAGTTCGATCAATCCACTGGGCAGCGAATTGGCGATCGTGGGGGACAGCAACATCACCACCACCGTGAGCCAAGGCCAAGCAGTGATTGCACTGAACAAAGACATCAGTTTAGACAGCGTGACTGCAGGCAATACCGTCATCAATGGGGCTGGAGTGACAACAGATAAAGTCACTGTAGGCAATGTGACGGTTGACAGCAGTACCAATAAAATCAGCGGATTAGAAGCAGGCACAGCGGGCAAAGATGCGGTCAACAAAGACCAATTGGACAGCGTACAAGCGGGTGCAACACAAAACACCGATGCCTTGGGCAACAGCACGGCTGCGAACTTAGGCGGTGGTGCGACATACGACTCAAGCACAGGTGCGCTCAGTGCACCAAGCTACATCACCAACGATCCAACCACAGGTACTGCGAACACGGCGAGCAATGTTGGCGATGCGCTGGACAGCTTAAACACAGCGGTGAACAAACCACTGACCTTTAAAGATGCAGCGAGCGGTAGTTCGATCAATCCACTGGGCAGCGAATTGGCGATCGTGGGGGACAGCAACATCACCACCACCGTGAGCCAAGGCCAAGCAGCGATTGCACTGAACAAAGACATCAGTTTAGACAGCGTGACTGCAGGCGATAGCCTTCTCAATACCGATGGCTTAACGATTGTGGGTGGACCAAGCATTACCAAAACGGGCATTGATGCGGCAGGCAACACCATTAGCAATGTCAAAGATGGTGTGGCGGGCAAAGATGCGGTCAACAAAGACCAATTGGATAGCGTACAAGCGGGTGCAACACAAAACACCGATGCCTTGGGCAACAGCACGGCTGCGAACTTAGGCGGTGGTGCGACATACGACTCAAGCACAGGTGCGCTCAGTGCACCAAGCTACATCACCAACGATCCAACCACAGGTACTGCGAACACGGCGAGCAATGTTGGCGATGCGCTGGACAGCTTAAACACAGCGGTGAACAAACCACTGACCTTTAAAGATGCAGCGAGCGGTAGTTCGATCAATCCACTGGGCAGCGAATTGGCGATCGTGGGGGACAGCAACATCACCACCACCGTGAGCCAAGGCCAAGCAGTGATTGCACTGAACAAAGACATCAGTTTAGACAGCGTGACTGCAGGCAATACCGTCATCAATGGGGCTGGAGTGACAACAGATAAAGTCACTGTAGGCAATGTGACGGTTGACAGCAGTACCAATAAAATCAGCGGATTAGAAGCAGGCACAGCGGGCAAAGATGCGGTCAACAAAGACCAATTGGACAGCGTACAAGCGGGTGCAACACAAAACACCGATGCCTTGGGCAACAGCACGGCTGCGAACTTAGGCGGTGGTGCGACATACGACTCAAGCACAGGTGCGCTCAGTGCACCAAGCTACATCACCAACGATCCAACCACAGGTACTGCGAACACGGCGAGCAATGTTGGCGATGCGCTGGACAGCTTAAACACAGCGGTGAACAAACCACTGACCTTTAAAGATGCAGCGAGCGGTAGTTCAACCAATCCACTGGGCAGCGAATTGGCGATTGTGGGGGACAGCAACATCACCACCACCGTGAGCCAGGGCCAAGCAGCAATTGCACTGAACAAAGACATCAGTTTAGACAGCGTGACTGCAGGCAATACCGTCATCAATGGGGCTGGAGTGACAACAGATAAAGTCACTGTAGGCAATGTGACGGTTGACAGCAGTACCAATAAAATCAGCGGATTAGAAGCAGGCACAGCGGGCAAAGATGCGGTCAACAAAGACCAATTGGACAGCGTACAAGCGGGTGCAACACAAAACACCGATGCCTTGGGCAACAGCACCGCAGCCAACTTAGGCGGTGGTGCGACATACGACTCAAGCACAGGTGCGCTCAGTGCACCAAGCTACATCACCAACGATCCAACCACAGGTACTGCGAACACGGCGAGCAATGTTGGCGATGCGCTGGACAGCTTAAACACAGCGGTGAACAAACCACTGACCTTTAAAGATGCAGCGAGCGGTAGTTCGATCAATCCACTGGGCAGCGAATTGGCGATCGTGGGGGACAGCAACATCACCACCACCGTGAGCCAAGGCCAAGCAGTGATTGCACTGAACAAAGACATCAGTTTAGACAGCGTGACTGCAGGCAATACCGTCATCAATGGGGCTGGAGTGACAACAGATAAAGTCACTGTAGGCAATGTGACGGTTGACAGCAGTACCAATAAAATCAGCGGATTAGAAGCAGGCACAGCGGGCAAAGATGCGGTCAACAAAGACCAATTGGACAGCGTACAAGCGGGTGCAACACAAAACACCGATGCCTTGGGCAACAGCACGGCTGCGAACTTAGGCGGTGGTGCGACATACGACTCAAGCACAGGTGCGCTCAGTGCACCAAGCTACATCACCAACGATCCAACCACAGGTACTGCGAACACGGCGAGCAATGTTGGCGATGCGCTGGACAGCTTAAACACAGCGGTGAACAAACCACTGACCTTTAAAGATGCAGCGAGCGGTAGTTCGATCAATCCACTGGGCAGCGAATTGGCGATCGTGGGGGACAGCAACATCACCACCACCGTGAGCCAAGGCCAAGCAGCGATTGCACTGAACAAAGACATCAGTTTAGACAGCGTGACTGCAGGCAATACCGTCATCAATGGGGCTGGAGTGACAACAGATAAAGTCACTGTAGGCAATGTGACGGTTGACAGCAGTACCAATAAAATCAGCGGATTAGAAGCAGGCACAGCGGGCAAAGATGCGGTCAACAAAGACCAATTGGACAGCGTACAAGCGGGTGCAACACAAAACACCGATGCCTTGGGCAACAGCACGGCTGCGAACTTAGGCGGTGGTGCGACATACGACTCAAGCACAGGTGCGCTCAGTGCACCAAGCTACATCACCAACGATCCAACCACAGGTACTGCGAACACGGCGAGCAATGTTGGCGATGCGCTGGACAGCTTAAACACAGCGGTGAACAAACCACTGACCTTTAAAGATGCAGCGAGCGGTAGTTCGATCAATCCACTGGGCAGCGAATTGGCGATCGTGGGGGACAGCAACATCACCACCACCGTGAGCCAAGGCCAAGCAGTGATTGCACTGAACAAAGACATCAGTTTAGACAGCGTGACTGCAGGCAATACCGTCATCAATGGGGCTGGAGTGACAACAGATAAAGTCACTGTAGGCAATGTGACGGTTGACAGCAGTACCAATAAAATCAGCGGATTAGAAGCAGGCACAGCGGGCAAAGATGCGGTCAACAAAGACCAATTGGACAGCGTACAAGCGGGTGCAACACAAAACACCGATGCCTTGGGCAACAGCACCGCAGCCAACTTAGGCGGTGGTGCGACATACGACTCAAGCACAGGTGCGCTCAGTGCACCAAGCTACATCACCAACGATCCAACCACAGGTACTGCGAACACGGCGAGCAATGTTGGCGATGCGCTGGACAGCTTAAACACAGCGGTGAACAAACCACTGACCTTTAAAGATGCAGCGAGCGGTAGTTCGATCAATCCACTGGGCAGCGAATTGGCGATCGTGGGGGACAGCAACATCACCACCACCGTGAGCCAAGGCCAAGCAGCGATTGCACTGAACAAAGACATCAGTTTAGACAGCGTGACTGCAGGCGATAGCCTTCTCAATACCGATGGCTTAACGATTGTGGGTGGACCAAGCATTACCAAAACGGGCATTGATGCGGCAGGCAACACCATTAGCAATGTCAAAGATGGTGTGGCGGGCAAAGATGCGGTCAACAAAGACCAATTGGATAGCGTACAAGCGGGTGCAACACAAAACACCGATGCCTTGGGCAACAGCACGGCTGCGAACTTAGGCGGTGGTGCGACATACGACTCAAGCACAGGTGCGCTCAGTGCACCAAGCTACATCACCAACGATCCAACCACAGGTACTGCGAACACGGCGAGCAATGTTGGCGATGCGCTGGACAGCTTAAACACAGCGGTGAACAAACCACTGACCTTTAAAGATGCAGCGAGCGGTAGTTCAACCAATCCACTGGGCAGCGAATTGGCGATTGTGGGGGACAGCAACATCACCACCACCGTGAGCCAGGGCCAAGCAGCAATTGCACTGAACAAAGACATCAGTTTAGACAGCGTGACTGCAGGCAATAGCCTTCTCAATACCGATGGCTTAACGATTGTGGGTGGACCAAGCATTACCAAAACGGGCATTGATGCGGCAGGCAACACCATTAGCAATGTCAAAGATGGTGTGGCGGGCAAAGATGCGGTCAACAAAGACCAATTGGATAGCGTACAAGCGGGTGCAACACAAAACACCGATGCCTTGGGCAACAGCACGGCTGCGAACTTAGGCGGTGGTGCGACATACGACTCAAGCACAGGTGCGCTCAGTGCACCAAGCTACATCACCAATGATCCAACCACAGGTGCTGCGAACACGGCGAGCAATGTTGGCGATGCGCTGGACAGCTTAAACACAGCGGTGAACAAACCACTGACCTTCAAAGATGCAGCGAGCGGCAGTTCAACCAATCCACTGGGCAGCGAATTGGCGATTGTGGGTGACAGCAACATCACCACCACCGTGAGCCAGGGCCAAGCAGCGATTGCACTGAACAAAGACATCAGTTTAGACAGCGTGACTGCAGGCGATAGCCTTCTCAATACCGATGGCTTAACGATTGTGGGTGGACCAAGCATTACCAAAACGGGCATTGATGCGGCAGGCAACACCATTAGCAATGTCAAAGATGGTGTGGCGGGCAAAGATGCGGTCAACAAAGACCAATTGGATAGCGTACAAGCGGGCGCAACACAAAACACCGATGCCTTGGGCAACAGCACGGCTGCGAACTTAGGCGGTGGTGCGACATACGACTCAAGCACAGGTGCGCTCAGTGCACCAAGCTACATCACCAACGATCCAACCACAGGTACTGCGAACACGGCGAGCAATGTTGGCGATGCGCTGGACAGCTTAAACACAGCGGTGAACAAACCACTGACCTTTAAAGATGCAGCGAGCGGCAGTTCGATCAATCCATTGGGCAGCGAATTGGCGATTGTGGGGGACAGCAACATCACCACCACCGTGAGCCAAGGCCAAGCAGCGATTGCACTGAACAAAGACATCAGTTTAGACAGCGTGACTGCAGGCGATAGCCTTCTCAATACCGATGGCTTAACGATTGTGGGTGGACCAAGCATTACCAAAACGGGCATTGATGCGGCAGGCAACACCATTAGCAATGTCAAAGATGGTGTGGCGGGCAAAGATGCGGTCAACAAAGACCAATTGGATAGCGTACAAGCGGGTGCAACACAAAACACCGATGCCTTGGGCAACAGCACCGCAGCCAACTTAGGCGGTGGTGCGACATACGACTCAAGCACAGGTGCGCTCAGTGCACCAAGCTACATCACCAACGATCCAACCACAGGTGCTGCGAACACGGCGAGCAATGTTGGCGATGCGCTGGACAGCTTAAACACAGCGGTGAACAAACCACTGACCTTTAAAGATGCAGCGAGCGGCAGTTCGATCAATCCATTGGGCAGCGAATTGGCGATTGTGGGGGACAGCAACATCACCACCACCGTGAGCCAAGGCCAAGCAGCGATTGCACTGAACAAAGACATCAGTTTAGACAGCGTGACTGCAGGCGATAGCCTTCTCAATACCGATGGCTTAACGATTGTGGGTGGACCAAGCATTACCAAAACGGGCATTGATGCGGCAGGCAACACCATTAGCAATGTCAAAGATGGTGTGGCGGGCAAAGATGCGGTCAACAAAGACCAATTGGATAGCGTACAAGCGGGTGCAACACAAAACACCGATGCCTTGGGCAACAGCACCGCAGCCAACTTAGGCGGTGGTGCGACATACGACTCAAGCACAGGTGCGCTCAGTGCACCAAGCTACATCACCAACGATCCAACCACAGGTGCTGCGAACACGGCGAGCAATGTTGGCGATGCGCTGGACAGCTTAAACACAGCGGTGAACAAACCACTGACCTTCAAAGATGCAGCGAGCGGCAGTTCAACCAATCCACTGGGCAGCGAATTGGCGATTGTGGGGGACAGCAACATCACCACCACCGTGAGCCAAGGCCAAGCAGCGATTGCACTGAACAAAGACTTAAAAGGCTTAACGTCAGTTGAAACCACTGATGGTTCGGGCAACACAGCGATCCAAACTGCGGCTGGTACAAGCGTGGTTGACAGCACAGGCAACAGCACAGTGTATGGCGCTAATGGTACGACCATCACGGGTGCGAATGGTCGTACTGTGATCATTACCTCAGAAAAAGTTGACGTGGGTGGCAACACCATCAACAACGTTGCAGATGCAATTAATGGCAAAGATGCGGTCAACAAAGACCAATTGGATAGCGTAAAAGCGGGCGCAGCACAAAATACTGATGCCTTGGGCAACAGCACGGCCAACAACTTAGGGGGTGGTGCAACCTACGATCCGAGCACAGGGATTATCAGCAACCCAAGCTATAGCGTGACCAGTAATCCAAATGATCCGACTGCTACAACCACTGTAAATAATGTAGGTGCGGCATTAGATAGTTTAAATGCTGCTGTCACTACACCATTAATGTTTACAGGGGATGCAGGTACGGGATCAAGTAATGTATTGGGTAGTACGCTTGAGATTCTAGGCGATAGCAATATCACCACGACAGTTGATCAAGGTAAAGCAATGCTTTCCCTGAACAAAAACATTAACGTCGATAGCGTGACAGCAGGTGCCAGCACACTGGATAACGCAGGCTTGACCATCGTCGGCGGACCAAGTATCACCATAGCGGGTATTGATGCAGGTAATAAAACCATTACCAATGTCTCGAATGCTATTAATGCTGGTGATGCTGTAAACAAAGGTCAGATGGATGCTGCGATTGATAAAGTCTCATCTGATGTCAATCAAATTGCTGCCAATGCTGTTCAATATGACAGTGCTGATAAAGACTCTGTCACATTAGGAAATCCTGACAATGGTCCAACAGGTTTACATAATGTTGCTGATGGAAAGCTTGAAACAGGCTCTAAAGATGCAGTGAATGGCGGTCAATTGGCGGATGTTCGAGATAATCTACAAGGGCAGATTAATCAAAATACATCTGATATCACCAATATCAAAAACGATGTGAACTCAGGTGCAATCGGTCTGGTTAAACAAGAAAATCCGACTGCAGATGTAACGGTTGCTAAAGATACCGGTGGTACTAAGGTCAATGTAGCAGGTGCAGATGGGGATCGTGTTGTAACAGGGGTTGCCAATGGTGCGGTAAACAGCACATCAACTGATGCTGTAAACGGTTCACAATTAAATACAACCAATCAAGCGGTCGTCGATTACTTAGGTGGTGGTGCAGGATACAACAACATTACCAATAGTTTTGAAGCACCGACCTATACGGTTGGAGATAAAGATTACAACAATGTCGGTGGTGCAGTAGATGCTTTAAATCAAGCCGATCAAGCATTGAATAATAAAATTGACAACGTTGGCAATCAGTTACAGGACGCATTCCGTACCACCAATAAACGTATTGATGATGTTGAAAAGCGTGCTAACGCAGGTATTGCTGCTGCGTTAGCTCTCGAAGCTGCACCATATATACCAGGTAAATATACCTATGCTGCGGGTGCTGCGTATCACGGTGGTGAAAATGCAGTGGGGGTAACACTTCGTAAAACTGCGGATAATGGTCGTTGGTCATTGACCGGTGGTGTTTCCGCAGCATCAGAAGGTGACCCAAGCGTTCGTATCGGTATCAGTGGTTTAATTGATTAATTAGGTCGAGGAAGCTCTTAAAGAGCTTCCTTTCTTTTAATTTAAAAATAAATGAGAGAACACATAAATGAAAACATTCACAAAAATGATGTTATTCAGTTTGCTTAGTGGCCTAATGATTTCAATGACACATGCGAATGATATTGCAACACAAAATACATCCACAGAGGTTCATTTCCCTGAGCTTAAAAACAGCTATCTTAAACAAGTCCATCGTTATGAATATGATGAAGTTGCACGTTTAGATAAAGGTTTAACGAAAGATCAAATTCGTTTTATTCTGGGTAATCCTCACTTTTCTGAAGGTCTTTTTGCAGTCAAGACTTGGAATTATGTACTCGATATTCGAGAACCAAATACCCAAAATTATAAACGCTGCCAGCTCAGAATTGATTTTGATAAGCAGAAATTGGCAGATCAATATTACTGGAAAGGTGAGGAGTGCCAAGGCTTGGTCACGTGGGGTGTCAACAATCAATCTGATCAGGAACAGACCACGTATACTGTGCAAGATCAATCGGCCAGTGTATTATTTTATTTTGATCGCTCAGATTTAGCGGGTATAAAAAACCCAGAGAAAATTGATGCTATTATCAATACAATTAAACAAGCTGATCCAGCTACACCGATTTATGTGTCTGGGTATACTGATCACCTCGGTTCATTTCAATACAACCAAAAATTATCTACGCAGCGTGCTCAAACCGTAGTACACATTTTTGAACAGCAAGGCATTGCATCTGAACGTATTAAATTTGAGGCGAAGAATAAAACGGATCAATACCGAAAATGTACAGCTTCGAATCAGAAAATTGAATTGATTGAATGTCTTGCACCGAATCGTCGGGTTAATATTCAATGGTAAATAGAGTTTAAATTTAGGATCATAAATGAAAAAGTATTGGACTGGATGCGTATTACTTTTAGGTTTATTCGCAACATTAAGTGCCCATTCTCAAGAGCAAAAATCGGATGTTTTTAATGTGTTGAAAGGCACTCAATTTTGGGGGTTGGTTCAATCGGATAATACGTGTATTGAAAAATATAACTTTTTACCTTCAGGTGAAATATTGGTTTCTAGTCATTTAGAACGTATAACGGGACAGTATAGTTTTTTAGAAAATACGCAATCCTTTGAATTACCAGCTGTTGTAATCAATTTCAAAACTGATAACAGACAACCTGATTGTGCAGGAAATTCAATTAACCAAGCAGGTACATCCACGACTAATTTTCTGAAAAAAGTTTCAGACAAAGAAATATATTTTTGTAATGATGCGCTGGGTAAAGATTGCCCCGTATATTTACGTCCAGAACATTGATTTAAATTATTTATAGAGAAATGGAAACGAATATGCTAAAAAAAATTGGATTAATCACAGCTGCTTTAGCGTGTACATTTCAAGTGCACGCATTTGAAAAGAAACAAATGGTTTTGGCGAATGATTTTTGGGGCACGTGGTCAATTTATAATGCTCAAAATAAATGTACCGAAACGTATCAATTTAAAAAACCGGGCCAGTTCCAGTACACCAGTAAATTGAAATCAATGTCTGGAAACTTTGCAGTGATGCGTAATGCAGATACAAAAGCATTAGATATTCTGACGATGAAAGTGACCACGGATAATAAAAAGGCATCATGTGCCCAATCACCGAAAAATTTTACGGGTCAAACTTTAAGTTTAGGCTTGAAATGGATCTCTCAAAATACAGCACAGGTTTGTTCTGATACTGAAGGCAAGCAATGCAGTAGCTTATATTTGATTAAGCAAAAATAAGTACTGATTTTAAAATGGCCTCTTCGGAGGCCATTTTTTTGGAAAGAGTCTTACTTATATAAATTAAATTTATATAAAATTTAAAAAAGATTCATGAAAGTTTTGTATTGCAAGGCTTCATATCAGTTTATAGTGGTTTTATGCTAAGTGA
Source organism: Acinetobacter sp. TGL-Y2 (assembly GCF_001612555.1). Lineage (NCBI taxonomy): Bacteria > Pseudomonadati > Pseudomonadota > Gammaproteobacteria > Moraxellales > Moraxellaceae > Acinetobacter > Acinetobacter sp. TGL-Y2. Next base: position 62,218 of record NZ_CP015110.1, read on the forward strand.
ACTCTTTTAACCCTGCTTTAATTACAGTTGAGTGAGCTAACATACCGAAAACGGCTGAAAAGATGCAGTGATTAACCGTTGCACAAAAAGCTGTAATAATAGGGCTGATCATTTAACTGATTTAGATTTATATTTCAGTCACACTAAGCCAGAATGAATACTGATTCATATCAAGCTCAACTTAAGTTGGAAATAAAAAATGCCTGACTATCGTTCAAAAACATCGACACACGGAAGAAATATGGCTGGCGCACGCGGATTATGGCGTGCAACAGGAATGAAAGATGAAGATTTCGGTAAGCCGATTATTGCGGTAGTCAATTCATTTACGCAATTTGTTCCAGGCCACGTCCATTTAAAAGATTTGGGTCAACTGGTTGCACGTCAAATTGAAGCATCGGGCGGTGTGGCGAAAGAATTTAATACCATTGCAGTCGATGACGGCATCGCGATGGGACATGACGGCATGCTGTATTCATTGCCTTCACGTGACCTGATTGCAGATTCGGTTGAATACATGGTCAATGCCCACTGTGCGGATGCGATGGTGTGTATCTCGAACTGTGACAAAATCACGCCGGGCATGCTCATGGCTGCAATGCGCCTGAATATTCCTGTGGTCTTTGTTTCAGGCGGACCTATGGAAGCGGGTAAAATCAAGATTCGTGGCAATGAACATGCCATTGATCTTGTGGATGCGATGGTGGTTGCAGCGGACGATAGTTTCACTGATGAAGAAGTGGCAGCCTATGAGCGTTCAGCATGTCCAACCTGTGGTTCATGTTCAGGCATGTTCACTGCAAACTCGATGAACTGCTTAACCGAAGCTTTGGGTTTATCTTTACCGGGCAATGGTTCAACACTTGCAACACATGCCAACCGTCAAAAATTATTTGAACGCGCGGGCCAACTGATTGTTGAAATCACCAAGCGTCATTATGAGCAAGATGATTACAGTCTCTTACCGCGTTCAATTGCGAGCAAAGCAGCGTTTGAAAATGCCATGACCCTTGATGTTTCAATGGGCGGTTCAACCAACACCGTACTGCATTTATTGGCGGCAGCGCATGAAGCTGAAGTCGATTTTACCATGACCGATATTGATCGTTTGTCTCGTAACGTACCTGTGCTGTGTAAGGTTGCGCCTGCAAAACAAGACGTACATATGGAAGACGTACATCGTGCTGGCGGTATTATGTCAATCCTTGGCGAACTTGATCGTGCGGGATTACTCGATACATCTGTACCGACTGTGCATGAAAAAACTTTAAAAGATGCGCTAGATAAATGGGATATCATTCGTACTGAAGATCCAGACGTATATCAATTCTTCCGTTCAGCACCGGGTGGTGTACCCACTCAAACTGCATTCTCACAAAATCGTTATTATCAAAGTTTAGATGGTAACCGTGAATCAGGCGTGATTCGTAATGCAGCCAATGCCTTCTCTCAAGACGGCGGTTTGGCTGTACTGTATGGCAATATTGCACTGGATGGCTGTATTGTAAAAACAGCAGGTGTGGATGATTCAATCTTGAAATTTAATGGTACCGCGCGCGTCTTTGAAAGCCAAGATGCTGCTGTAGAAAGTATCTTAAATGGTGGAATTACCGCAGGTGATGTCGTTGTGATTCGCTACGAAGGTCCACGTGGTGGTCCAGGTATGCAAGAAATGTTGTATCCAACCAGTTACTTAAAATCAAAAGGTTTAGGTAAAGACTGCGCCTTGTTAACTGATGGTCGATTCTCGGGCGGTTCATCAGGTCTATCCATTGGTCACGTGTCTCCAGAAGCAGCTGAAGGTGGTGCAATTGGTTTGGTTGAGGAAGGTGATCGTATCGAAATTGATATTCCAAACCGTACCATTCATTTGGCAGTCGAAGATGCCGTCATGGCAGAACGCCGTGCCATTCAAGAAGCCAAAGGTTGGCAGCCTGCTGAAACACGTCCACGTAAAGTATCTAAAGCACTTAAAGCTTATGCAATGCATACCACTAGTGCATCTAAAGGTGCGGTACGTGAACTTTAAGATCAGGTCTGTTTAAGTTATCTGAAGAAAGCATCCATCCATTGGATGCTTTTTTTGATATTGCAAAAATAGCGATATCAATCATTTGATCGATTCTTTGACTTTATATTGAAGTTTAGATTGATGTTAAACATTGAACATTTGGTCTTGAATTGTTATAAGTTTTGCATAGGTTTTCTATTTTTTACATTTATATTTGGAGCGATGAATAATCTTCAGAATCACTCAAACTGAATGAATGGTTCGCTCAAAGTTTATTTTTCGAGGCTAATCTCATGTCACTGCTACGCCGTTGGTTTGATCCCATCCGGTCGCGTTGGTTTTATCAAAAACCCAACCGCCAAACGCTGTTATCGACAGAACAGGGATTGACCATCTACCTGCGTTTAGATGATGTCTATAGTTATTTGGCCGTGCAACAGTTGGCACAGCTCGACGAAATTTTAAGTGATGAGATTAAACCGCTTAAAGTGGTGGTGTCTGATGTCGCAGCTGAAGCACCGAATGGAATGAGCGCGGATGAATGGCGTGACTATAGCTTAAGAGATGCACAAATTTTGGCCTACCAACATCGTTTTGGTTTTGACAATGAAAAGCCGGAATTACCCAGTGCAGAAGCTATACAACAAGCCGAAACCATTTTAAAAAATACCCCCCTTTCGGGTCAGAATTTTCTGTATTTACTCGAAGATGTATTTCATATGCTGTGGCAACAACAATATGGCAAATTACGCACCTTATTTGTCATGGCCAGTCAGCATCAAACTGTAAAAGCGCGTGTTGAGCGAAAGTTTGAACATACACCAGTATTGGCCAGCTATTTTGAAATAGGCGATCGTAAATACCATGCCGTGGATGATTTGCTGCGATTAACCCGCCGTTTGAAACAACAAAAATTATTAACCGACAATCCCATTTTTTTAATCAATCATATTGAATGGCGTGAGCACTTAATGAATGATGCTGAGGAACTCAGCGAAATTCAGGCCATGAGTCCAGAGCTGGATTTGTATATTGCTTTAGAAGATCCGATCAGTTGGTTGTTACTTGCCTATATCAAAGAAGAACTGGCGGATTATTACGATATTGAATTGAATGTCTATCCCTTAAGTTATCAGGGGCGTGATCAATTCGATTGGAGTTTGGCAACCCGTTTATCCAAACGAACAGGGGTGGCCTTTACCCCATTTTGTAGACCGACTGCAGACAGCACACCTGATATTGCAAAGCTGTTTTATAGTGTGCCTGAAGAGCGCCGCGTCGATGCGATGTATACCTTGTTAGAAGCGGTTTGGAGTGCGGGCAAGGATCTATCCTATACCGCTCATTTTGAGCAATTAAAGCAAGAACTGAATATCAGCCAGCTGACTGAAGAAGATATCGACAAGAAGCTTAAAGACAATGATTTACACTGTGAAATGAAGTCACAACCTGACTTTCCCGTGCTTGAACTCAGACTCGATGGTAAAAGTTATGTATTTAATAGTTTATATCGGGTCTGGATGATTGAAAGTATTTTCAGTAATGTGTTAGAACAAAAGTACAAAAGTGATAATGACTTAGAGCATCAACATGCAGAATCTAGCGAAGATGAAGAAAGAGAAATGTGAGTCACTTGTCCAAGCACGTGAAAAGATCGATTCAATTGACAGCGCCATGATTGAATTGATTGTACAGCGTCAGTTTTATGTGGATCAGGCGGTGCGTTTTAAAAGTAGTGTTCAAGACGTACAGTCACCAGAACGTGCCAATCAAGTCATTGCTAGGGTACGCGCAGAAGCAGCAGAGCAGGGCGTTAGTGCGGATTTGGTTGAAAAAATTTATCGGGAAATGATTCAACATTTTATTCAACGTGAATTAAAAGAGCTTCGCCCTTAAAATGTATAGGATGCCATGACGTTTTGAGGATTGAATGCATTGCATTTTCAGCGCTTTCATATTTGATATGCGAAAGATCAATGGATTTTTTTGCATCAATGGTTCTTTGAGCATGGTTTTAACGACCATGGCATACTGACTTTAAAGCACATATTTCCAAATGATATGTCCAATAATAAAGCCGATCACGGAATAAAGCGTAATAATGAAGAATACAAAAGCAGCTTTATTTTTCTTTTTGAAATAATTCATCATATTCAATACGCCATATTCGATTGTAACGAGATCAATATACTATCGCATGTTTGGCGCCAAAAGTAATCCTTCTCCATGACGGTTGTGCTGCTAAGCTTCATTCATGAAAGTGATCAATGCTTTGATATTTAGTCAAAATTTTAAAGATAAAATCTTGTAAGCCTTGGAAAATAGCGTTGTTCATAAGTCGTATTGCGAGTCTCAAGCATAGATTGAGGCTTGATCCTAAATTCAATGATATTTAAATCGACTGCCACGCTATACCATGTCGCTATATTTTTAGCACATATTTTAGAGAATTTAGATGCTGCCTTTTGTTATAGCGGTCTTTGCGATTGCGGGCATGATCAAGGGGACGATTGGACTGGGTCTGCCTGCAGTATCGATGGGCTTACTTAGTCTCGTGATCAGTCCATTTCAAGCGGCAACCTTATTAATTATTCCCTCAATGGTCACCAATATTTGGCAGCTCTTTGCAGAAGGTCATGTACTTAAACTGATTCGACGCTTTTGGGCATTATTGCTGGGCATTGTGGTCGGTTCAATCTGGAGTATCTTTCCAGGCTTGGGGCAGGGTGAATTTCAAAGTGAAGCTTTATTGGGAGGCATGTTAGCGCTGTATGGGCTGTATGGCCTATTTGCCAAAAGTATGCCCAATCTCGCTCCCCATGAAAAATACTTATCGCCTATCGTGGGCTATTTGGGGGGAGCACTCACTGTAGCGACAGGCGTGGTGGTGATTCCTGTGGTGCCTTATTTGCAGTCTTTACATTTAAAACGGGATGATTTGGTTCAGTCGTTGGGATTGGCCTTCACAGTATCGACCCTGTGTTTAGCGGTATATCTACATTTAAACCCCGTGGACAATGTACCGATTGATTATGCTTTATCGCTTATTGCTTTAATTCCAGCGTTAGTCGGGATGTGGCTAGGCACCAAAATTCGCTACCGTATTTCGGAACAAAAATTTAGAAAAATTTTCTTTGCTGGATTGGTTATTTTTGGCAGTTATATGGTCGTGCATCAGTGGGGTTGGATTTAATCCGCGCTCAATCCAAACTTAAGATGTCATGCTGTGAACGTAAAAATTGACTAAAATGCTGATAAGACACTGGCAATTGCTCAAAATCTTGTGCCGCCAACAGCAGCTTTCGATTCGCCCAAGCCCCTAAAAGTTCAATTTGCCTAAATGCATAATGTTCAGCTAAACGCCGTGCGGCACGTTTTGGCATGATCGCAATGCCAACCCCACTGGCGACCACTTGAGCAATTGCAGCAAAATTGGGTAAACGTAAGCGATATTGAATCGCACAGCCGAGTTGTTTGGCCTGAGCTTCAATGGATTGTTGCAAAGAGTGATATGGCATCAGTCCGACAAAAGGATAGGACAAACACTCTGCCAAAGGGATTTGTGCTTTGCTCGTAAGGGCATGCGCTACAGGACATATCAGCACCAGCGGATCTTTTGAAAAATCCAAAGTTTGCAAATTTTTAGCATCAAAGAAGCTTGAAATGAGCCCCAATTGGGCTGTACCTTGTTGCAATGCCTGAATAATCTCTTGGGTTTCGGCTTCTCTAAGCTCGATTTGGGTATGCGGGTTTTCAACTAAATATTGCGGAAGTAGTAGTGGTAGGTACTCACTCTGCGCCGAAGAATTGCACCAGAGGGTCATTTCGATATGCGCGTGATCTAAGTGTTCAGAGCGGTTAGAAAAAGGCAACATGGCCTGTTGCAGCTGCTGAACTTGTGTGAGTAAGCCTTCAGCATAGGTTGCAAAGGTCTGCCCAGCTAGAGTGAGTTTGACCCCAGAGGCATGCCGTGTGAACAATTGAACCTCAACGCTTTGCTCAATTTTCTTAATTCGTTCACTGGCGGCTTGTAATGAAATTGCAGAGCGCTGGGCACCTTTAGTCAAGCTGCCTGTGTCTACAATATTTAAAACCAGTTGTAGATCAAAAAAATCGAGGCGCATCCGTATAGCCATATTCAGTTCAATATGATTCATCATACGCAAAAATGTATGAAAACTGGTATTAGAAGCATAAAAAAGCAGCCTTTCGGCTGCTATAAAGTGAAATGATTTTTTTAAATATTATATTGGGCGTCTTTCTGATCAGCCAAACTAAAGAACCAGTTTAAAAACAGTGCTGCAAACGTTGCCGTACCAATACCACCCAAGTTGAAATCGCCCAATTGCATCGCAAAATCACCTGTTCCTAGAATAATGGTCACTGCTGCAATCATCAGATTTTTGTTTTGAGAAAAATCGACTTTGTTCTCAATCCAAATCTTGGCACCAGCAATGGTGATTAAACCGAAAACCACAATCGATGCACCAGTTAAAATTGCGGTTGGAATGGTATGAATCACAGCACCAAATTTGGGTGACAGTCCCAAGAAAATTGCAAAAACACCCGCGATGACGAAAATAATCGTCGAATACACACGGGTGACCGCCATCACCCCAATATTTTCACCATAAGTGGTCATACCCGGCGCACCCACACCACCCGCCAAAGTTGTAGCGATACCATCTGCAAAGAAGGCTTTACCAATATGCGGATCAAGGTTTTCACCGGTCATGGCACTGACTGCTTTTATGTGACCTAAGTTTTCAGCCACTAAAATGAGAGCGATGGGCGCGATAATGAGCATGGCATTAACATCAAACACAGGCTGATGAAAATCAGGTACGCCAAACCATGCCGCTTGTTGCATAGGGACAAAATTAATTGGAACCCCATAACCCATGACGTTGGAGACGATGTAATAGGCCAAATAAGCCAACAATAAACCGACCAATAACAGCAGACGTTGCAACAAGCCTTTGGTGAAGACTGCAATAGAACCCATACACAGAATGGTCACTAAGGCCATCCACATATTAAACGGGTTGCCCGCAACAGCTTTAACCGTGACAGGGGCAAGGTTTAAACCAATGATCATGACTACTGCGCCCGTAACCACAGGTGGCATGAGTTTTTCAATCCATTTTGTGCCGGTTGCCATGACCAAAAAGCCAAACAGCGCGTACAATACACCGCATGCGATAATCCCGCCAGCGGCCACGGCAATATTAGGGTTTAATCCCCCTGCGGCGGTATATCCCGTGGCTGCAATCACCACCCCAATAAAAGCAAAACTTGAACCCAAATAGCTTGGAACTCGACCACCGGTCATCAAGAAGAACAAAATGGTACAAATACCCGACATTAAAATGGCAAGATTAGGATCAAACCCCATTAAAAATGGAGCCAGAACCGTTGCGCCAAACATGGCGAAAGCGTGCTGAATACCTAAAACAATACTTTGTGCGGGAGGGAGGTATTCGTTGGTGCCGACTGGACGTGCATCGATATTGCCTTCATACGGGCGCCATTTTGGAAACCAGTTGGACATAAAATGAGCACTCCAAAGATAAATTGTGCACATCATACGCTTCTTTTTCATTGATTTAAGCATGCGGTTTCAAAAATGTTAAAACTAATCCACTGACTTTTATTTTATTTTTACTACACGGTAAAAAATAAAAATTAAAAATGACGTATAATCATAGGATTAATTGATGAGCTTATCAGATATTTAAATAAATAATATGAAAACTCAAGTGATCGAAAATAATGAATGGCTAAAATGGATTTCTAAATATGGGTGCAATTTAGCGGACTTAAGCGATACAGATCTGATTGCGTCCGGCATTTTTTGCTTGATACAGCGCCTGATTAGCAACCAAAATTAAGCTGTGTTGATCAATGCCAATCTGGCTTGAACAACTCAGTCCAAAACTGGCAGTCAATTGAATGCTGTAATCTTGATAATTAAGCCGATGCTGTTCAATGGCGAGGCGACATCGTTCTAAAATCTGCTGTGCAACCTCTGTAGAGGTATCTTCAAAAATAATTAAAAACTCTTCACCGCCAAAACGCCCGACATGATCAGGTTGCATAGTATTGAGTCTCAGAAGTTGTGCGATATCGATCAGCACTTGGTCGCCTGCATCATGTCCATATTGATCATTAATTTTTTTAAAATAATCGATATCGATGAGTGCGACACAGATGCTATGTTCGCTTGAAGCTCTATTATTTTGAATTTCATTGAAGCGGTTGGAAATCCCCCGACGATTTAAAATTTGCGTTAAAGGATCAACCGTCATTAAATCACTAGGCATTTTGAATAGTTAATCTTGATCAAAGGAGTAAATTTGATCACTTATAAAATTGATAAAGAAGAATAAGATAAGGATGTTTATCGAATAACGATGAAGACGTACTCAGCCAAAGTCACGCATATTAATAAAAAAAGAGGGAATATGCTCCCTCTTCTTTTTATGGCGTAAATTAACCTGTGTTGCGAAGCCCTGCGGCAATCCCTGCAATGCTCACCATCAGCGCATGATCTACAGGGGTTTGCTCCGCAGATTGATGCGATAAGTATTCTCTACGGCGTTTCATGAGTTCAGCTTGAAGTAAATGCAGGGGCAGTAAATATGGCTTACGCACTTTCATGGACTGATCCAAGACGTCATTGGAACTGAGCAGTTTAGATTCACCTTTCATGGCCAGCAAAGTTTGCACGGCATCATGTAAACGGGTACGCAGTTCTGCACCCAAAACTTTCAAATTTTCGTCGTCGGTCAAATGAGATTCGTAATATAGCGCAATATTACTGTCTGCCTTAGACAACACCATTTCCAACATATCAATTAACGTTTGGAAATACGGCCACTGCTGCAACATTTCATCCAGTTCGGGTTTGTGACCTTGGGTAATGACTTGGTTAATCGCAGCACCAGTGCCAAGCCAAGCAGGAAGCATGAGACGAATCTGTGTCCAAGCAAATACCCAAGGAATCGCACGCAGTGATTCAATACCGCCACTGACTTTGCGTTTTGCCGGTCGTGAGCCGAGCGGTAGCATTTGCAGTTCAAGTTCAGGGGTAACAGTTCTTAAGTACTGCACAAAATGCGGATTATCACGTACCGTTTGACGATACACTTGCACCGATAGATCAGTCATCTTATGCATCAGTTCACGCCATTCGGGTTTCGGTTCTGGCGGTGGCAATAGCGTCGCTTCTAAGGTTGCTGCTGTATAAATTTCAAGGTTTTGTAAGGCAATTTCTTCTAAACCAAACTTAAAGCGAATCATTTCACCTTGTTCAGTGACTCGGATTGCTCCTGAGATTGAACCCGGTGGTTGAGAGAACAATGCCTGTTGAGTAGGCGCACCGCCACGGCTGATTGATCCACCACGACCATGAAATAAAGTCAGCTGAACATCATGATTTTTCGCAATCGAGGTCAGCTCTTCTTGGGCACGGTACTGCGCCCAGTTGGCAGACATAAAGCCGGCGTCTTTGGCTGAGTCCGAATAACCAATCATCACTTCATGTTTAGACTGAATATGCTGTTTGTACCAGTGCATATTGAACAACGTGTTCATGGTGTCTGCTGCACCATCGAGATCTTTTAAAGTTTCAAATAACGGCACAACGCGTAAAGGATGTTCAATTCCGGCTTCTTTTTGCAGTAACAGCACCGCCAAAACATCACTTGGGTACTCTGCCATGGAAATAATATAAGCCCCTAAACTCTCTTTCGGTTGTTCAGCCAAAGTACGCATGGTGGCAAACACCTCTTGTACATCTGGGTGTTCAATCAGGCTTTGCGCAGGTACATGTAAATGCTTAGGCAACAGGGGACGTTTGCTTTGTAATTCTTGTAATAAGAAATTTTGGCGGGCTTGTTCGGTCCAGGTTTCAAAATTGCCTAAACCCAAATATTCAGTAATCGCTGAAATGGCTTGACGATGTCGTCCTGATTCTTGACGAATATCCAGTTTAAGTAACTCAATGCCGAAGCAATTCACGCGATAAATAAAGTCGAGTAATTTACCATTGGCAATCTCAGCCAAATTACAGTCCATCAATGAGCGATAACACAGCAACAGCGGTTGCAGTAGCTCATCTTTATGATGAATGATTTGACTGCGATCTACATCACTGTGTTGACCTTGTAGTTTGGCCGCCAACCATTCACGGGTAATTTTCAGTCGTTCACGGGTACTGCGTAAATATTCGCGATACGGCTCGGCATGCGCATAACCAATCGCATTTTTGAGCTCATCACTACAGGCTTGAATGGACAGTTCCCAACGTAAATCTTCGATATCACGCAAGTACAAATCAGCTGCTTTCCAACGCGATAACCACAACACTTCTTGGGTCACTTTGTGGGTTACGTTTGGATTGCCGTCGCGGTCACCGCCCATCCAAGAGGCGAAACGCACAGGGGCAATGTCTAAAGGTAACGTACGTTCACAGTGCGCATTGACCAAGTCACCGAGTTCACGAATAAATTTAGGAATGGCATTCCATAAGGTTTGTTCAATGGTGGTAAAGCCCCATTTGGCTTCATCAATCGGGGTCGGGCGATGCTGACGAATTTCGTCGGTTTGCCATGCCGAACAGACCAATTGTTTTAAGTTTTCTAATACGCGCGCGCGTTGTTTCGGGGTCAGTTTTTGTTGATCAAATTGAGACAGGCAGTCATTGATGCCGTCATATTTTTGAATCAAGGTACGACGGCTGACTTCGGTTGGATGCGCTGTCAGCACCAGCTCAATGTTCAGCTCACAAATTTGTTGATAGAGTACATCTGCTGAAATTTGTTGTTGTTTAAATTTATCAAATAAGGGATCAAGCACGTTGGGAGAAGCAGCATCTTCATCACATTCATTTTGGCGGCGACTGCGCACCACGTGATATTGCTCAGCGATATTGGTGAAATTAAGAAAATGAGAAAATGCACGGGTCAGCGGTAAAATCTCATCATCTTCAAGGGTGAGAAAAAGCTGTTCGAGCTGTTTTTCTGCTTCAATATTGCCATCGCGTGCGCCTTTAGACAGCGCACGAATTTGCTCAATTTGATTAAACAAATCTTGTCCTGCTTGTTCTTTTAGGGTTTCACCCAAAAGATTTCCAAGTAAACGTACGTCTTCACGTAATGGAGCATCGATGTGTTGAATCATTTTTTTCTCCTATTCTTTTCCTTTCGAATATACCGCTATTCCCTGAGAAGCCAAGTCATTTAGCTACAACTTTAGGATAAAAATAAACAAAATAAAGCGTTTTAAGCCGTTAAATGGATGAAGTTTAAACACGTCATGCAGCTTGATATTTCATTAAAAATAACTCAATTGCATCCGTGATAATGCCATGACACTCGCTTGAAGTGGGCACAGCACGCACACCGAGCAAAACTTCATGATGACGATGACCCAGCAGCAGGGACAGTAAAAGATTGCATTGTTTTTCAATACTGTCCGCTCGGATGAAACCAAATTCGACGGCTTGGGTGAGAAAATCAGACCAGACCAAAAACAATCGTTGATGTGAAGCATTATAAAAAGATAAAGCCAACGGATTTTGTTCAGCTGCCAATTCTAATAATAAATGTTCAAGCTTAATCGCTTCAGGCAAGTTGATGATTTTTAAAGCTAAATCACAGAGTTGATACAGTGCTTCTTTAAAGTTAGTTTGGGGTTGAAGAACAATCGGATGAGCTTTAATGGATTCTTCACAGGTTTGTGCAATTGCGCAGGTAAATAAATTCTCTTTGTCCTGAAAATGGTTATAGACCGTGAGCTTAGTGACACCTGCTGACTTGGCAATTTGATTCATGCTTGAGCCATGAAAGCCATTTTTTAAAAATAACGCTTTAGCTGCTTGTAAAATGAGCGCACGTTTTTCTAAGTCCTTCGGACGACCCACATTGGTTTGCACAAAAAACTCCAAAAAAAAGTAATTAAGCCATAACTTGAAAGATTAATTTTAATTAGTGTACCATGCGGTATATTAATTAAAAATGTACAGATGAATCTCTCGTCGAAACATTTGCCCAAACAATTAAACAAGAGCAGTTCGCATGAGTCATTATAAATTTGCTGTCGTTGGTCTAATCATGCTGTGTCATATCACATTATCGGCGTGTAGTCAGGAAAAACAAGTCACTGAACAAGTGCCTTTTGTGATGGTCGCACAGCCGAACACCACGCATGATGAACTTAAAAGCTATGCAGGTGATGTGCAAGCCAGACAGCAAACAGCTTTGGCATTTCGTGTGGCAGGTCAAATCACAGAGCGCTATGCGGATGTCGGTGATCGCGTCAAAGTCGGGCAAGTGCTTGCTAAATTGGATGTAAAAGATGCCCAGCTACAACTGAGTGCATCCAAAGCGCAACTTGAGGCAGCGCAATCTGCGGTCAAAATTGCCGAAGATGAGTTCAAGCGGTTTAAACAATTACTGCCGATCAACGCCGTGAGTCGTTCGCAGTACGATGCCGTGGAAAATCAGTACAAGTCTGCTCAATCGACCTTGAAGCAAGCACAGTCGAATTATGCAATGAGTAGTAATCAGACTGGGTACAACCAGTTGGTGGCCAACAAAAATGGCGTGATTACCCAGCGTGATATTGAGGTCGGTCAAGTCGTGGCTGCGGGGCAAGCGGCTTATCAGTTGGCCATTGATGGCGAGCGTGAAGTGGTGATTGGGGTTCCTGAGCAGGCGGTGGCGAACATTAAAGTTGGGCAAGATGCGTGGATTACCTTATGGTCAAAACCCGATGAGCGCTTTGCCGCTTATGTCCGTGAAATTTCACCTGCGGCAGATCAGTCACGTACCTTTAGCGTCAAAGTGGCGTTAAAAGAAGGGCAGTATGTGATTCAGCTGGGACAAAGCGCCCGCGTATTTTTTGCATCTAATATTCAAAATGTACTCAGTGTGCCATTGACCAGTGTATCAGCGACAGAAAACCAAGCCTATGTTTGGGTGGTGGATTCAAATCAAAAGATTCGAAAAGTTAATGTGAGCTTAGGTGCTTATGGCCGTGACCACGTACCTGTGCTCTCTGGGCTTAAAGCCACAGATTGGGTGGTGGTAGGCGGCGTACACTTACTGCGAGATCAACAAAAAATACAACCGATTGACCGTCAAAACCGCAGCGTGAAAATTCAGGCAGGGGCTTAGCCATGAACAGCAAAATGAATTTTAACCTGTCTGAGTGGGCACTTCGAAATAAAGGACTGATTCTTTATTTCATGATTTTGATGGGTATTTTAGGCATTTATTCTTATGCCAAACTCTCTCAAAGTGAAGATCCGCCATTTAGTTTTAAAGTGATGGTGGTGCAGACCTATTGGCCGGGTGCGACGGCTGAAGAAGTCTCGCTACAAGTGACCGATCGAATTGAAAAGCAGTTAATGAGCACCGGGCTTTACGAGCGTGTGGTGGCGTATTCCAGACCAGGTGAATCGATGGTGACTTTTATCGCCAAAGACTCCCTCAAGTCCTCTGATCTTCCCAATGTTTGGTATCAAGTCCGCAAAAAAGTCGGCGACATTCAGCATCAATTGCCCAGTGGTGTACAGGGTCCATTTTTCAATGACGAATTTGGCGATACCTTTGGCAATATCTATGTGCTGACCGGTCAAGATTTTGACTACGGTGTTTTAAAAGAATATGCAGATCGGGTGCAGCTGCAACTGCAACGCGTTGAAGACGTGGGCAAAGTGGATTTGGTCGGTTTGCAAGATCAAAAAATTTGGATTGAAATTTCAAATACCAAATCTGCCCAGCTGGGTATTCCGATTACCGCGATTCAAGAGGCCTTACAAAAACAAAATGCCACGGCCAGTGCCGGTTTTTTTGAAACAGGCTCAGATCGTATTCAGGTTCGTGTCAGTGGACAGCTCAAATCTATTGATGACTTAAAGCAAATGCCACTGTTGGTGGGCAATAAAACCATTCAGTTGGGAGATGTGGCAGAGGTCTATCGAGGCTTTAGTGAACCTGCACAGCCACGCATGCGTTTTATGGGCGAAAACGGCATTGGGATTGCCGTGTCGATGCGTAAAGGCGGAGATATTATTGCGCTGGGAGAAAATCTTGAGCTGAAATTTAACGATCTACAACAAGCTTTGCCTTTGGGTATGCAGCTGAAAAAAGTCTCGGATCAACCTGTGGCGGTTGAGCGCAGTATTCAAGAGTTTATTAAAGTGCTTGCGGAAGCGGTGATTATTGTCCTGTTGGTGAGTTTTTTCTCCTTGGGTTTTCGCACCGGTTTGGTGGTGGCATTGTCCATTCCACTGGTTTTAGCGATGACCTTTGCGGGCATGAATTTCTTTGATGTGGGATTACATAAGATTTCACTCGGTGCTCTGATTCTCGCGTTAGGGCTGTTGGTGGATGATGCCATTATTGCCGTGGAGATGATGGCGATTAAGATGGAGCAGGGCTATAGCCGAATGAAAGCGGCAGGTTTTGCCTGGACCTCGACCGCTTTTCCGATGCTGACGGGGACACTCATTACTGCAGCGGGCTTTTTACCCATTGCAACGGCTGCCTCAAGTACCGGTGAATATACTCGGTCAATTTTCCAAGTGGTGACCATTGCCTTGGTGGTGTCATGGTTTGCAGCGGTACTTTTTGTACCGTATTTGGGAGATAAACTCCTGCCAGATTTTACACACTTACCGCAAAAAGCACCGTGGTATCAGCGTCTATGGGCAAGGTTACGTAAGCAACCCGAGCCACGTCCTATTGTGCATGCACATGGCGCGCAGCATGACCCCTATCAAACCAAGACCTATCAGCGCTTTAGATCTGTCGTGAACCGCTGTATTACCTATCGAAAAACCGTGATTGCAGCCACGGTGGGTCTATTTATCTTGTCCATTTTGATGTTTAAACTGGTGCCACAGCAATTTTTCCCACCGTCAAATCGTGCTGAAATTTTGGTGGATTTAAAGCTTGAGGAAGGTGCATCCCTGACCGCAACAGAACAGGCGGTAAAAAAGGTGGAGAAGTTCTTATCCACTCAAAAAGGCATTGATAATTATGTGGCCTATGTAGGAACAGGCTCACCACGCTTTTACTTACCACTCGATCAACAATTGCCTCAAGCCAGTTTTGCCCAATTTGTGGTACTGGCTTCTTCACTGGATGAGCGTGATCAAATTCGTAAAAACTTAAGTCAGGAAATCAGCAAATTATTGCCAGAAGTTCGAACGCGCGTTTCATTGCTTGAAAATGGCCCACCCGTCGGCTATCCACTTCAGTTTCGCGTGTCGGGTGAAGATTTAAATATCGTGCGTCAACGTGCGCAGTTAGTATCTCAAACTGTAAGTGAAAATCCGAACGTGGCCAATGTACATTTGGATTGGGGTGAGCCGAGCAAAGTCATTTCACTGGAAATTGATCAAGATCGTGCACGTCAGATGGGCGTCAGCAGTTTAGAACTGGCAAATTTCTTGAACAGTTCAATCAGTGGTGCTGTGATTAATCAGTACCGTGAAAAACGTGAGTTGATTGATATTCGCTTAAGAGGAGATAAAGCTGAGCGTATTGATGTGGGTTCTTTGGAAAGTTTGGCCGTACCCACCGCAAATGGTGGTACCGTACCTTTGGCGCAAATCGCCAATATTCAGTACAAATTTGAAGATGGATTGATTTGGCATCGTAATCGCTTACCGACCATTACGGTTCGTGCGGATATTGGCACTCAATTACAGCCGGCGACTGTGGTCGGTGAGCTTAATGACAGCATTGAAAAAATCCGTGCAGATTTACCCAGTGGTTATTTGGTTGAAGTTGGCGGCACAGTGGAAGAGTCAGCACGGGGACAAAGCTCAGTCAATGCGGGTATGCCCCTGTTTTTAGCGGTAGTGTTCACTTTGCTGATGATTCAGCTCAAGAGTATTTCTCGCGCATTGATTGTGTTTTTGACTGCGCCTTTGGGTTTGATTGGTGTAGTGTTGTTCCTGCTTATTTTTAACAAACCGTTCGGTTTTGTGGCTATGCTCGGTACGATTGCACTGTCGGGCATGATCATGCGAAATTCACTGATTTTAATTGATCAGATTGAACAAGATATACGCGCAGGACATGCCGAGTGGGATGCCATTTTAGATGCAACCGTGCGCCGTTCTCGCCCGATTATCTTAACGGCGTTGGCAGCGGTACTGGCGATGATCCCACTTTCTCGAAGTATTTTCTTCGGCCCAATGGCGGTTGCGATTATGGGTGGACTGATTATTGCGACTTTATTGACATTATTTTTCTTGCCCGCACTTTATGCAACTTGGTTTAAAGTAAAAAAAGACACAAAAAATGCGTAGAATGCTTGAATACTAGGTGCGAATAATTGAAAATTTCAATATAGTAGTCCCTAGTTTTTAACACAAAATAACACAATGAATCCGCTGCATAAGAACAATTGAGCATGCAGTGGGTTGAGGTCGAAAAGTATCCATGGGGCGAGACAATCTAGAAGGACATCGTCGGTTTATGACGTTGTCTTATGTATTTATGTTTGTTGCATTATTTACAGTGTTTAGCGCTGTAGTCGCCTATTTTTTGTCTCGAAAAGTGGCACATTCAGATACAGCTGAAGTTTGGATGCAGGCGCAAGCGCTTTGGGTTATGCGCAGTGCGATTATGTTTTTGATTTTGGCATTTTTTGCATCTTTATGGTTTATCCCATCTCTTTTTATCTACTGGGACAGTGTGCTTTGGGTCAAGAGTTGTACCGTTTTAGGTGTGATTTTCAGTGCAGTCGCATGGTTGTATTTACTCAATGCATGGCTCAAAGGCTTGAGTAAATACATGCAGCAGAAAGCCGTTTTCTAAAAAAACATCAGATTGACTTGTAATATCGAGTGATGACCCCAACATACTTCGCAGTGAAGTAATCTCAATTTTTTGTGGAGCATCGCCAGACATGGCTAAACGTGATTATTATGAGGTTTTAGGGGTATCTAAAACCGCTAGTGATGATGAAATTAAAAAAGCCTACCGTAAGTTGGCGATGAGGTATCATCCAGACCGTAACCCAGATAATGCTGAGGCTGAAGATAAATTTAAAGAAGCAGCAGAAGCTTACGAGATTTTATCTGACGGCGAAAAGCGCAGTATGTATGACCGTATGGGACATAATGCATTTGAAGGCGGCATGGGCGGAGGTGGCTTCGGTGGCGGTGGTGGTTTCAGCGCAGAAGACATTTTCAGTCAGTTTGGTGATATCTTCGGTGGTGCTTTTGGTGGGGGTGGCCGTGGTGGCCAGCAACGTCAAAAGCGCGGTTCTGACTTACGTTATGTTTTAGAACTCAGCTTAGAAGAAGCGGTTAAAGGCGTTAAAAAAACCATTACCTTTACCGCACCTGCGCCATGTGAAACTTGTGATGGCAAAGGCTCTAAAAACCCGCAAGATGTTGAAACCTGTAAAACCTGTCATGGTGCAGGTCAGGTGCGTATGCAACAGGGTTTCTTCTCTGTTCAGCAAACCTGTAGCAGCTGTCGTGGACAAGGTAAAATCATCAAGAACCCATGTGGAACTTGTCATGGTTCGGGTGTCAAAGACCGTCAACAAACCCTTGAAGTCACCATTCCTGCAGGCGTGGACAATGGCGATCGTGTACGTTTAACCGCTAAAGGTGAAGCGATTCGTGATGGTCAGTCAGGTGATCTATACGTTGAAGTTAATGTGCGCGAGCATGAAATCTTCCAACGTGATGGTGCGGACTTGTATATGGACGTACCTATTAGCATTGCAGATGCAGCGCTGGGTAAAGAAATTGAAATTCCAACACTGGATGGTCGTGTGAACTTGAAAGTGCCTGAAGGTACACAAACGGGCAAAATGTTCCGTCTACGGGGTAAAGGTGTAAAACCTGTTCGTACCAGTATGCAAGGTGACTTACTTTGCCGTGTTGTGGTTGAAACGCCCGTACATTTAACCTCACGCCAGCGTGAGCTGTTAAAAGAATTGCAAGAGTCGATGGATGGAGAAGACAGTAAGTCTTCACCGAAGAAAAAATCATTCTTCGACCGTTTGTTTGACTAATTGATCAGATGAAAAAAGCCCGACCATGAGTCGGGCTTTTTAAATTCTGTAGATTGGTTTTTATTGAAGCTGAATATCTAAGCCCATCTTTTTTAAATGCGCATATTCATAGCCTGCATCTTCTGCGGGATACCTTAAATTAGGCACACCATAATTTTTTGCGATATTCCAAAGAATACTTTCACCAGCCGGCAGAGCTTGAGGCTCAATTGTATAAAGCGGATCTTGATAGGCTGAATCACTGTCTATAAATTGCCATCCTGAATCCTGAAAAGCCGCAATCACATCTTTGAGCCATGCTGCATTGATGGCTCTCACATGCAGTAAAAGAATGTGTTTGGGTGAACGACCTAATGTCTCTATGGCTAAGCCATCATAATATTTTGCGCGATCAAGTAGATGAGAAATATAAGCTTGCTTTAATTTTTTCAAGCTATTAGCGTCATTATTTTGCTGAAATTTAAGAAATAATTGATTGTAATACCAATCACTTGCATCAATGCTTACAGCACCTGACTGATAGTGGTGGTCTTTAATCCAACGCCTCACACCATCTCTTTTCTCTAATGTATTGCCTTCTTTCAGAAATGGAAAACGATAGCGCGCTACAAATCCGTCTAATGTCGAAAATGCCTCGTGCCCTTGCTGAATATCATGTAAATAAGCGTCTAAACTCACTTCATTTTTATTGAGGTTGAGATGTAAGTTGCCATGATTGGCAATCCGATGTCCGTGTTGCCCCCATTCGGCCACGAGGCTTAAGCCTTGATTTCCGCCAATTTTACTGAGGCTTGGATAAAGAATGGCTTGAACTTGATTCTGTTTTAGCGCTTTTAATATATCGTGATTAATTTGCTGTGCATCAGGATTTAAAGAAGGATCTAATCCATCATCAAAACTTAAAGCTAAGCTTTTTGCGCTTATCTGAGTACACACAGTACACAGAACTAAAAAACAACTCATTAAAATTTTATTAAGCATCTTACTTATTCTACTTTTTTAATTGAATAGAGATGAAAAAAGGAGACCATATTGATCTCCTTTTTTACTCAGTGAGCATCAAGCTTGCGCATCAATGCTTTGACCATTCATGTCTAAACTGTCTTCACCCATTAAATACAAGTACGCTGGCATAATCATTTCAGGGGTCGCCAAAATCTTCGGATCTTCGTCAGGATAGGCTTTCGCTCGCATCGCTGTACGTGTCGCCCCTGGATTAATGCAGTTAAAACGAATATTCGGATACACATTTTCTTTGGCAAAAATTTGACTCACCGCTTCAATGGCAATTTTAGACACAGAATACGCACCCCATTTCGGGCGAGCCTCACGTCCTACGCCTGAGCTGGCAAAAACCACAGATGCATTGTCTGATTGTTGCAGTAAAGGCATCAATTCCTGCGTCATCACAAAGGGTGCACGGAGGTTAACTGCCATCACATCATCCCAGTCTTCAATCGGATAATGTGCCAATTCAACACGCTCGCCCAAGATGCCCGCATTATGCAAAATACCGTCTAAGCGACCAAACTGCTGCGCTAGCGTGTCATAGAGCAGTTCATAGTCATGTGAGTTGGCAGTCGAGAGCTGTAAAGGCAAGATGGCAGGCTGCGGCGCACCTAAACTTTCAATTTCGTCATAAATGACTTCAAGTTTATTTAAAGTACGTCCATGAAGCACCACTGTAGCACCATGTAAGGCATAGCTCAGGGCAGCAGCACGACCAATACCATCACCCGCACCAGTAATCAAAATGATCTTATCTTTCAATAAGTCAGGGCGAGGTTGATATTCTGAATAGTTCATAGACGACCTCCTTATTATTGGTTTTTCTCAATATCATTGTTAATTAGTATTAAGCATTACGAAGCATGGTTAAGCAGTTTTTTGATTGACATCAAGCAGTTCAAAGATCACTTGATGTAATTGCGACACAGTCTCCACTATACAATCTGAATGCCACGCTGTTAAGTCATCTTTGTGTTCTAAAGGTAAATAACCGTAAGCGGCCAAAATGCTATACATACCTGCATTGCGACCTGCATCGATATCACGGGGATGATCGCCGACATAAATGCAATCTTGGGCATTGATCTGAATTTGCTTGGCAGCCAAATACATCGGCTCTGGATCAGGCTTGGTGTTTTTAACATCTTCAGGGCAAACCAAAACAGCACAGCGCTCACTTAAATTTAAAGCACTGAGTAATGCTTCACTGAGCCAACGCGGTTTGTTGGTGACAATTCCCCAAGGAATACCTTTGGTTTCTAATGCCTCTAAAAGCGGATACATCCCTTCAAAAAGATCAGTGTCTACAGCGATATCTGCGCCGTAAATATCTAAAAAACGCTGCCGATGGGCCAAAAATACAGGATCATCGACCTCAAGTTCAGGATAAACCAATTTGACCATGGCGCGTGCGCCTTCGGACACTTGGCTGCGAATCAAGGCTGCATCGACCACAGTGCGTTGTTCTGCGCGGCACATGTCTTGAATGATGCGAATAAAATCTGCCGCTGTGTCAATTAAAGTCCCATCTAAATCAAACAGAACCGCTTTCATTCAGCCACCTCATTTACGGTATAAACCATATAATTCACATCGACGTTTGGTGCAAGCCAATAGTTTTTGGTGAGTGGGTTGTAATGTAAACCAGTCATGTCTTTAAGTTTTAAATTTGCCCCACGAATGTCATGTGCAAGCTCTGAAGGCTTAATGAATTTGTGATAATCATGCGTGCCTTTTTTCAGTAGACGAAGTACATATTCTGCGCCAATAATCGCAAACAAATAGGATTTTGGATTACGGTTAATGGTCGAGAAAAACACATGACCATTGGGTTTTACCAATTTTTGGCAGGCTTGAATAATGGATGCAGGATTTGGAACATGTTCGAGCATTTCCATACAGGTCACAATGTCGTATTGACCCGCTTGTTCTTCAGCGAGCTGTTCAACTGGAATTTGACGGTATTCAATATTGGTGACATTTTCTTGTTCTGCATGCAGGCGTGCAACATTTAAAGGTGCAAGCCCCATATCAATGCCCAATACGTCTGCACCGCGGCGTGCCATGCTTTCTGCCAAAATACCGCCCCCACAGCCCACATCTAAAATCTTTTTACCGCTTAAACCGCCTGCGTGTTCATCAATCCAATTTAAACGCAGCGGGTTAATTTGATGCAGCGGGCGAAACTCTGAATGCTGATCCCACCAGATCGATGCAAGCGCTTCAAATTTAGCAATTTCTTGTGGATCAACATTAAGTTGCGTCATTGGAGCCACCTCAGCAGAGTTAGTTTTATAAAATGAAAAAAATGAAGTCTATGCGGGTTAGTGTAGCGTCAATTCTAAAAAAAGCGATAAATCATATAAAAAAGTTCACAGAAGGAAAACGATTTTCCCATATTTGTTTTATAGTGAGGCCATAAGCTAGACAAAATGATTCAGAGGATAAAAACGCAATGAAAAAATTGATTTTAGGCGGTGTGACAGCGGCTGTATTGATGGCACTTTCAAGTGCTGCAATGGCAAACTTTGTCGAAGGTAAAGACTATACCGTGGTACAGAATCCAGGCAAAGTGGAGGTTGCAGGCAAACTCGAAGTTCGTGAGTTCTTTTGGTACGGCTGTGGCCATTGCTTTAGTTTAGAGCCACATATGCAAGCATGGCTGAAAAAAATCCCTAAAGATGTCAATTTTGTGCGTACACCTGCCGCAATGAATAAAGTCTGGGAACAAAATGCGCGTGGTTATTATGTCTCTGAAGCACTTGGTGTCCGTAAGCGTACCCATTTGCCATTGTTCCATGCGATTCATGACAATGGCCAGCAGATTTTCGACCAAAAATCTCAAGCCAAATTCTTCACCAAATATGGCATACCAGAAGCGAAATTTAACAGTCTTTACAACTCATTTGCGATTACTGCAAAAGTGGCACAAGCCAATAAACTGGCACAGCAATACCAATTGACCGGCGTACCTGCAGTGGTAGTCAATGGTAAATATGTGGTGCAAGGCGATGATGGTAAAGTGGTGAAAGTGGTTGAATACCTATTAAATAAAGAACGTAAAGCCAAATAATCTAAGTTAAAAAAAGCCCTGCATTATGTGGGGCTTTTTATTGCAGAAAAAAATACTGACATGACCAGCAGATCTGGAATGATCGTTTTACTCAGCTTGCGCTGTGGGTTGCCAATTTACAATACCCTTAAAAATCAGTAGAACTTGGGTAATCGATTGCTTTTTGAGGACTAATTTTTGTAATTCAAGTTCCATGCCCGAATACTGCCTGCTTAACGTAATCCACGACATGGCCCAAGTGAAACATAAATTGATCAAGATATTGGAGAGCACTTTTAAATCATCTGCATGGTGGAAATTTTGCATAATTTCGAATTTTTCTAAGTCTTGTGCCAGATCAATATTTAAAAATTCAATTTCACGGGCAATCGCACGGCGAACCATTTCTGAACCACCCCAACGCTCCGCGATCATAAAAATCCAAGGCATCGCGTTGTGATCAATCGCGTCAAAAAACAAAGCCATACTGGTTTCTGCTTTGGCTTCAGGCTGGGTTAAACCTTGACCGAGTTGATGCAGTACAGTTTTTAGATACAGGGCTACTTGATCGACCAATTCCTGACCCAGCTCATCCATATCTTGAAAATGCCGATAGAACGCCGTAGGCACCAAACCAACTTCGCGAGCGACTTCACGCAAGCTAATGCTACTAAATGAACGACCCGATGTGCTTAAACTGAGCGCAGCATCTAATAAAGCCTGACGACTTTGCTGTTTTCGTTCATCCCGAATAGACATCGTTATACCTAAAATATTTGATCGGGATGAGTCTATCAAAAAATGTCACAAATTAAACGACCAATGTCAGTGAACAGGTGTTGACTCAGTATACAAATAAGCTTAGTGTACAACTGTTCACTATAAGAACGTATGTTCACTCAATTAAATTGAAAGATAAAGAGGAACGCCATGAGCAGTTATATCTCTTACAAACCTGAATGGATCCGTGAGGATTTTGTCGATTTTATTGCTGAAAAGATCAACCCTGTTTGGGCTTGGAAAAGAATCAAAGCCACAGTAGTGAAGATCGATCCACTCAGCACAGATTTTGTCAAAATTCAGCTTCGTCCGAACCGTAATTTCCCCCATCAAACGGTGAAAGCGGGGCAGAGTATTTTACTGACTGTGGTGGTTGCTGGTATTCGTCAGCAGCGCAGTTATTCTATTGTCGAGGTATTGGGCAATGGTGATCTTATTCTTGGGGTAAAAGCTCAAGGTAAAGTCTCTCATGTGCTTCATCGCTTAGAGCAAGGTGCAGTTGTTGAAATTTCAGTACCTCAAGGTGATTTTGTTTTAGATGCTACGGATACGCCTTTACTCTTGATGGCATCGGGGAGTGGGATTACTGCTATTTATGCACTCCTCAAACAAGCACTTGCTTCAAATTCGAATTCAATTGACCTGATCTATTTCACCCGTGATGATGCGTTCCACGTGGAGTTGATGGCACTGGCACAGCAATATTCGCAGTTTCATTATCATCATATAAATACGGTAGCCCAGAAACAGCATTTGGACTTAGATCTATTAACACAGCTGTGCCCAGATTATAAAAATGCCATGACTTATGCCTGCGGTGCGGCTGGCATGATGCAAAGCCTCAATCAGATTTATCAGCAGCAAAACTTAACTGCACAGCTTAAACAAGAATATTTCCAGTTGAATGTAGACGAGAGTCTACCCACTCAACCCATTCGCTTTCAGCGCTCGCAAGTGGAATTCACAGCAGATCGAAATTTATTGGTCAGTGCTGAGCAAGCTGGACTAAAACCTACCCATGGTTGTCGAATGGGTATTTGTAATACCTGTACCTGTACCAAAATCAGTGGTTCAACCAAAAATGTATTCACCGGTGAAATCGATCACGGCAGCAATACTCAAATTAAACTGTGTATTAGCCAAGCAGTCAGCCCCGTGGTCATTAACCTATAAATATGAATTCTTTAACGGGCTGATAGAACAGCCATGTAAAAGTGAGAATAACGATGAATATGTCAGTCACATTTCCAAGTTCAAGCAAATCTAAACATCTAAACCCAGAGCAAGTGGCAGAGTTTGGTCGCCGTGTTGAAGAGATTCGTCAAACGATCATGGCGGATATTGGCGAGAAAGATGCCCAATATATTTACAAGATCCGTAACTTTGTCCGTTATAGCGAAATTTCATCACGTGCATTACTGATGTTTGGGGGGTGGATTCCACCTGTATGGCTTGTCGGTACAGGTCTTTTGGGACTCTCTAAAATTGTGGAGAATATGGAGCTGGGTCATAACGTGATGCATGGTCAGTTTGATTGGCTTAATGATCCTTCCTTAAACGGTGCCAATTATGATTGGGATACCATGTCCACAGGTGATGACTGGAAATACACGCATAACTATATCCATCATACCTATACCAATATTGTGGGTAAAGACCATGATGTGGGTTACGGCTTGCTTCGGGTGAGTCAATCACAGGCTTGGGAGCCACGTTTTTTACTCAATATCCCTCTTGCGATTCAGCTCATGGTGTTTTTTGAATGGTATGTGGGAATGCAAAATTTACATTTAGAAGATGCTTTGGTTTATAAAACCAAAACATGGAAACAAGTCTGGGCAGATTCGAGCAAATTTCGTAAAAAAGTGCGCCGTCAGGTGCTAAAGGATTATGTATTTTTCCCTGTCATTGCAGGTCCTAATGCATTGCCGGTATTTGCAGGAAATGCGGTCGCCAATGTGATTCGCAGCTTGTGGGCATCCGCGGTGATTTTTAATGGTCACTTTACTGAAGATGCTGAAACTTTTGAAGCAGACAATACCGACAACGAAACCCGAGCTGAATGGTATTTACGCCAAATCCGAGGTTCAAGTAATTTTACGGGCACAGATTGGCTGCATATTTTAAGTGGTAATTTGAGTCATCAGATTGAACATCATCTATTTCCAGACATGCCTGGAAACCGCTATGCCGAAGCGGCACCAAAAATCAAAGCACTGTGTGCTGAATATGACATCAATTATAACGAAGCCAACTTTATGCAGCAGTTTGGCAGTGTATGGGTGCGGTTGGCGAAGTGCTCATTACCACAATCGGTGAATGATTCGATCAGTAATTCTTGGCAAAAGTTGAAAGGGCTGTTTGCTTAAGGTTAGACTTGGGTTATATTATTTAATTCACCAATATTGTGGAATATTGGCTAAATTTTATTCGTGGAACGGTAGAAATCCACAAAAAAGCCCATTCGGTGATGAATGGGCTTAAAGAGTGGTGATCTGTAATTAAATCAAATCAGGATAAGATTCAGAATTCGCATAAGGTGTATTTTGTTAATTTTAGGTAACTTAATTAAGTTGAGTTAATTCTTCACCTTTATGTAAAACATATTTTGAAAAAATACTCATATAAATCTCTAAGTACCAAGAGCCACTTATAGCAGAATGGTCGAATAATATTCGACCTTGTGAATCTCTATTTCCCTCATTCCAACCCAAAAAAGTTTCATCTTTGGCAGAATAAAATGAAATATTTTTATATGGAATAATGAAAGATATTGTTCTAACTGTATTAGGTTTAATTTTTAAAAAATCTTTATTTTTGACTTCATCCTCACTTAAGGATGTCTTGTCTAAATATTCAGGTAAAAGATAAAGATCAAGTGAGTAGGATTCATTGTTATATACACCGCCATAAGATATTTTGGCCCATTGATCAAAAGCTTGTATATCTGAACCTGCTTCTAATTTTTTCCACTTAGCTGGATGGGATATAGAAGCACCTGTATTGCCTATGCTTTTAAAAATCATTTTTACTTTTAAGCCATCCTTTAATTGCTCGATTGAATGACTGGTCTTGATAGTTGAGTAAAGCTGTCTATCTTTATTAGAAAAACTAGCAACTTCCTGCAGTGTTTTTCCAATAATATGTGCAGTTTTATTTAAATCACGGAGTTCTTTGCTTAAGTTTTCTTGCCTAAAATCAGTGTTAAAGTCGTCAGCTAATGAAAAATAAATAGAATCAGAATAATCACTTAATCCTTTTTTAATACTGTAATTAAAATGCATATAGCCAGTTTCTTTAAAAGCAGCCATACGTTTTTTATTTGCTAATAAATTATTGACTCTATTAAGACGTTGAATTAAGTCTTTACTTAGAGGAATTAAATACACCCCAAAATGAGGATTAGGTTTATTAATTTTATTTACTTCAATTGTCCCTTTTAAATCAGCAGTATAAAGTTGATTTTCAGCAGTTGTAGCAAAAGTAAATGAATTTTCTGGATAAGTCGAAGAAGGTTTAACCTGATAAAATGTATAAATATTTTCTATTATTGGCTCATTTGCTTGAGTCATATTCGTAATTCCTAGAACTAAAACTAAAAGATACTTGCTCATATTCTTTTTATTTCCCACTCAAGTCGAGTTTGTTGTTCAAATATTTTTCTGTATTCTTCATAGTAGTATGCATGTATTAATGGTAACTGATTAGGATTTGGACTAGACATTAAATTACCTTGAGCATGCCTTTTCCAATCATTTTCAGGTTCTATTATTTTTACATCAATATAATTATCAGAACCAACGTACATTTTATGTACTGCACCGCCATTAGCAAAATATTCATCAGGAAATCCAAAAAGATGAGCAGATTCATGACAAAAAATAGTAGCGGTTTCGAAAATTTGTTTTTCTTTTATTAATTCTCCACCTTTAGTTACAACACTCCCATTTTCATAAGAATAGCTTGTTGGAGTTGTGGTGGTTACATATTTAACCTCGAACTCACTCCAATGTTTCGCATCTTGTCTTTTTGCAAATTTAAAGAAAAACACCTCATCATCTTTTGATCCGAAAACAGAGGGTTTTGTGGCTGTGAAACTATATTCAACCTTAAATATCACAGCAACTTTACAAGTACATCCACCAGATAAATGGCAGTTTTTAGGTGATAAATAAAATCCATCTTTATTAAGAATAGAGTTAACTAATCTTTCTTTTTCTTTAACAATACTAATTAACTCTTCAGTCAGTTCTCTTTTCTCGAATTTAAAATTATCCTGAATACCACTATGTATATCTGAATTATATTCGATTTCCTCCCCTGTAACTAAATCTATAACTTTACAAGCAAATAACTTAATCTTTATCGATGCTGTCAAAGTATTTTTATTTTGATCAAACTCTAAATCTACTAACCTGCCTTTAGCAACAGCAAAATTACGAATAGGAACTGAAATTTTTTGACCTTTCTGATCTATATCAATGTGATATTGAGCTTTATACTTTTCATGTTCAGGGGAATAAGTAACTCCATCAGGTCCTCCTGCAGGGTATTTAGTTTTGTAATATGTTCCTGACAAGTTTGGCAGTGTTACTTTGTTCTTAAATGAAGGAATAATAGTACAGCTATGCCCTTTAATTTTTGACAAATCGATTATGGGAATTGGAGGGTATGACTGAACATTTTGCTTTAGACTAGCTGCTGAAGTCGGCTGTGGCGGATATTGATTAAGATATAGACTACCACTTTCTCGGGATTTAATACTATTTTTATCCGTAAAATTAGATTGATTATTTGACGTTGGATTTTTTCCAAATTTAAAGCTTAGAGGGCACTCTGTTTTACTCAAAATCGGTAGTGGTAAAATTGGTAAATCATTTAGCACTTTTTTTCCACCAACAAACTTGTGTTGCCCTGCTTTCGCCTCAAACTTTGCAGGCGTAATGAATGTAATCCCATTCTTATTAATTATGATTTGAGAACCACCAGCCATAGATTTACCTTTTTTATAGTTTTTTAAAATTAAAACAAAATTTAGCTTATTATAAATGCATAATAATTCAATATTTTTAATCAAAGTATGACTTTCATCATAGCAATTCAACTGAATGATAGCATCATTGTCGCAGCAGACAATAAGGAAATCATACTCAAAGAAGACCAACCAAATCAGCTAATAGACAATTTAACGTCAAAAATCCATGCATGGGATGAGGGAATCATTACCGGTACAGGCGAAAGCTATGTGATCAATCGCAGCATCGCTTTATTTAAAGAATTCGCTCGATCAGAATTAGAATCTTTACCTCAATGTTTAGAAATTTCACGCCAAATTCGAGAACACGAAATCGGTACTGATCACTTTCAGGTGCAAAACACCAAACTACTATGCTCAAGCTACAGCGAAAAAGGTGCTCAACTATATAAAGTCGAACGGATCGATGATGAGAAAAGCTACAGCATGACGGTTGTAGAACCGATGGACATCACCGTTTGGATGTTTAATCCTAATGTAGAAAGCATTACGTTGGACTTAAAAAACCTATATCTCGATCTTAAAGATTACTCAGTCTTTGCAAACCAAACTGATTGGATGAACCACTACATCAATCGAATTACACCGATCTATCAAAAGCAAAGCCAAGTCGACTCACTCATGAGTCAAAGCTTTGATATCTTCTTTCAAAGCAAAGATGAATATGTCTTTGGCCACATCCCTAATACACATAATAAAGCAATCGAATTAAAAGAAGTTCCGCCTAATTTTGAGCCTATTTAACATAATGGGTGTTATCTGAAATAAGGATAAGTAAAATTCTAAATTTAACTTATCCTTTTATGATTATATTTTAAATATGCTAACGCCAGTCCGAAAACGCTACTCGTAACAAAACCATTTCTGTTGGATCTGCTATAATTCCTCGCAATATTTTTTAAAACCATATAGGCCAAATCATGCGTATTGACCAACGTACATTAGACCAACTACGTGATGTAAAAATTACCCGTAACTACACGCGTTATGCAGAAGGTTCAGTATTGGTCGAATTTGGTCATACTAAAGTGCTTTGTACTGCAAGTATTGATAACTCTGTACCTCGCTTTTTGAAAGGTAAGGGACAAGGTTGGGTCACGGCTGAATACGGCATGTTGCCACGTTCAACGCATACCCGTAGTGATCGTGAAGCAGCACGTGGTAAGCAAAGCGGCCGTACCCAAGAAATTCAACGTCTGATTGGTCGTAGCTTACGTGCCATGGTTGATTTGAAAAAGCTCGGTGAAAATACGATCACGATTGACTGTGATGTGATTCAAGCCGATGGTGGTACACGTACCGCAGCCATTACGGGTGCAGCCGTGGCTTTGATTGATGCCATGAATGTATTGCTTGAGAAAAAGAAAATCAAACAAGATCCGTTGAAAGGTTTGGTTGCTGCGGTTTCTGTCGGGATCTTCCAAGATGAAGTCCTGCTTGATCTTTGCTACGAAGAAGATTCAAACTGCCAAACCGACTTAAACGTGGTGATGACGCAAGCAGGCGAATTTATTGAAATTCAGGGGACTGCTGAAGAAAAACCATTTACTCGTGCACAGTCGAATGCCATGTTAGATATGGCGGAAAAGGGTATTGCAATGCTTGTGAAAAAACAACAAGAGGCTTTAGGCTGGTAATTCGCACTCAGCACATTGAAAAACGCATCGCTTGATGCGTTTTTTTATGGAAGGGTGAGATGGTTTTGATTAAAATAAATCTACAGAATAAAAGCGTCAACTTAAATAAGATAAAAATAGATTGAGCTGTAAGTAATTTACCAATAAAGAGGAATGAATATGAAGTTGGCGATGATTTTAATGTGTATTTTTGCCGTATTTATGACTGCATGTGATTCACGTAGTGATCGTGAAAACAATGAAAAAGAATCGGTTTTGAATCAAAATTTTGTTAACGATAACGATAACGATAACGATAACGATAACGACAATAAGCGCGGCGAGAATAAAAATCAAAAAGAAGACGATTAAGCTGAATGTTTTGCTATCAGCTTATCGATAAGCTGATAATGAACCTATGCCAAATGGAGCCTCATTTTAGAGATTCTCCTACAAAGCTTTTTCAGGATTTAAAGCGTTATAAGTAAAATTCTTTCCGTTTAGCACGTCCATATTCAAGTCTTTGTACTGCTGTAAAACCTCGGCTGGATTATTCGAACATTTTGCATCGATAGCTGTACCTGTTTGGTGAATTTGACGATAACACGCATTTACACTCGCGATGACATCATAATAAGGTGAAGATGGAAGCTTGGCTGCAGTCAGTACTTTTTGTCCTAAGAAATGCGCAGGTACAAATTCGCCGTCAAACTGAGCTTTATCGATGGGGAAATTACTCCATACCGCTAAAGGGGTGCTGAAAAATTTAGCATGGTTTTTCTGTGTCTTTTGTTCGGCATTGGCGTAGAAACCGTATTGATCAAACACTTCGCCAAGATTCGGTAAATGATCGCCAAAGAAAATGATCAGGGTCGGGCGTTCGATTTTTTTGGCTTCAGCAATCAGCTGTTTAAATTGCTGATCTGCGCGTTGCATACCTGATAAATAGGTGTTTAACTGACGTTTGTTCAGGTCTGTAATACCAGATTTTGTGATTTTAAAATTATCTTTCCCAAAACGATCATCATTGTAATTGAAGTGATTTTCCACCGTGATGGCATAAATAAATTGGGGCTGATCGACTGATTTTTGCAGTTGCGCATAAATACTTTGATAAATCAGATCATCATTGGCCCAGCCCCCTTGATTGGTGAATTTTTTACGATCGGTAGCACTGACCATATTTTCGATCGATGTAAAACGATTAAAGCCAAGGTTCTTATAGACCGCACTGCGGTTATAAAAATATTTACCGTTGTTATGCATCGCGGTTGTGTCATAGCCTAGCTGATTCATGTGCATCGCCAATGAATAGGTCGGGCGCTTGAGTTTTGACACATAAGCCAACTCATTGTGATTGAGCATGACATTGAGACTGGTTAAGACTTCAAATTCAACATTTGCGGTGCCACCACCAAAAGACGGTGATAAGAAATTTGCCACCTGATATCGATCAAGCGTGGGGGTAATATTTCGAGGAATACTTTTATCCAGCTGTCGAGCATCCCAATGCGCTTCACTCATCACAAAAATAACATTTGGTTGTAGCGTCTCAGCAGTAACCACTGGCGTGACGGCATTATTGTGCTGGGGCATTTTTAAAATCGATTGAATGTGCGGTTCAGCAATATCTTCCGTTTTAAAAATTTTGGTATTTACACTGTCCAAAGACTTGGACACAAAAAAACTCATATAGCCCATATTTTTAATGGTGAGATGATCGCCGACCCAATCACCACTGGTATTCGGTAGCGCATGTGCATAAGGGCAAATCAATTGTTGTCTGTTGGCTGTACAGTATTCGCTAAAATTATTGCTGAAATTGGCACTGACAAAAAAGCTGAGTAAACCCAGTGAAATGAGACTATTTGGAATGAGTAATTTCAACGGTTCTATTTTTTCTTTTCGGTATAAAAGTACCGCTAAGACAAAGAATACACCCAGCCCGATAAAGACACAGACTTTAAGCAAAAATGGGGCTGCCGTTAAGGTCTCTGGTAACAATAAAAAATCACTGGGTACTAGGCTTGCTGATAAATATTGTTCTTTTTTAATGTTGATGAAGGTTAGGCTGAAAAATACAGACTGACTCAAAAATAGCGTGATCCAAGTTTTTCTTAAACACAAATAGACCAAGCTAATCAGTGCAAAGTTGATCAATACTGAAAAGCTATATTTATAGAGTCTG
The DNA here is from genome assembly GCF_001612555.1 of Acinetobacter sp. TGL-Y2. Classification (NCBI taxonomy): domain Bacteria; kingdom Pseudomonadati; phylum Pseudomonadota; class Gammaproteobacteria; order Moraxellales; family Moraxellaceae; genus Acinetobacter; species Acinetobacter sp. TGL-Y2. The sequence goes on from NZ_CP015110.1 coordinate 93,961, forward strand.
AGCTTAAATTGAGCATCAGATAATTTTAAGAAACGCTGTAAATCTTCTTGATAAAAGAAAAAAATGACAACAGAGAGTAGCGAGACAAGAAAGAACCATGCCTGCTGTTTGAATGTGGACATTTTGATCAAATATAAGAATAAAGGAGCTGACTATTATAGGGTGTCGCTCCTTTTTTTCAATGACGTGTGCTGGAGGAGATCACGTCATTTCGATCAAAACACGGTGATCCCATTCAACTGAGCTGAACCACTTACTCAGCTTGAAAGCGCATCGACAAATCAATGGCTTTCACATCTTTGGTCAAGACACCCATGGAAATATAGTCAACGCCTGTCGTCGCCACTTCGCGTAAATTATCAATGGTAATATTTCCAGATGCTTCCAGTTTACATCGCCCAGTGACATGCTTCACGGCATCAATCATTTGCTGCTGGCTAAAGTTGTCTAGCATGACAATATCGGCACCTGCTTCAAGTGCTTGATTCAGCTCATCCCAAGTTTCAACTTCAACCTCGACAGGTTTATTCGGTGCGATCTGACGTGCTTGTGCAATCGCCTGCTGAATGCCACCTGCGGCCATAATGTGATTTTCTTTAATTAAAAATGCATCAAAAAGCCCTAAACGGTGATTCTTTCCACCACCAATAGCAACCGCATATTTTTGTGCAATGCGTAAACCGGGTAAGGTTTTACGGGTATCGAGGAGCCGTGTGTTTAAACCCTCTAGCTGTTTAACATACTCTGCTGTTTTGGTCGCTACAGCAGATAAGGTTTGAATAAAATTGAGAGCCGCGCGTTCAACGGTCAGTAAGCTACGTGCTGAACCGGAAAGTTGTAAAAAAACTTCATTGGCGTGAACGACATCGCCCTCATTTTTGAGCCAATTGATCTGAACATTTGCATCAAAGCGCTGAATTAAGGCATTGACCCAAGGCTGACCAGCCAAAACCATAGGTTCACGCGTTAAAATACTCGCGTTGGCTTGTTCATTTTCAGGCGTGAGTAGGGCAGTAATATCACCATCTGCAATATCTTCAGCTAAAGCCTGTTGAATATTGATTTGAATGGCTTGCTCAAGTAAAGGTTGCGGTATGCTCATCATGTCCCTATGCTGAATAGCTAAAAAATGAGCAATATATTAGCATTACCCTGAATGATTCTGTGCTGTTTTTATTTCGAAAAGGTTTAGCATAGGCTGAATTACGATAAAATGCAGGGATAATAATCTCTCAAGTCTATGGAGCAGCGCAATTGAAAGCACCACCATTCCAAGTACCACTATTCCAAGTGATCAACGGGCAGTTGCAAGGTGCGAGATGGATTGCTTCACCGAATTTTAATCAGCGACCTGAACAGACCGAGATTCAATTGTTGGTGATTCACAATATCAGTTTACCGCCCTCGCAATTTGGTGGAGGCTATATTGAGCAGTTTTTTCAAAATCAATTAGATGGCTCGGCACATCCTTATTTTAAAACCATTGAAGGCATGCAAGTCTCGACCCATTTGCTGATTTTGCGCAGTGGCGAGGTACTACAGTTTGTCAATTTTCATGATCGAGCCTGGCATGCCGGGCGTTCAAGTTATTTGGCGCAAAAAGAGTGTAATGACTACTCTATTGGCATTGAGCTGGAAGGCAGTGATGATACCGATTTTGAGGCTGTCCAATATACAGTACTGGCACAAGTGGTGGCCACTTTACAGCAGGCTTATCCAAAAGTGATGAATCATATTGCTGGGCATTCCGATATCGCATCAGGTCGTAAAACTGATCCGGGACCGCATTTTCAATGGGCACATTTTCGCAGCTTACTCAATCAGATCAAAACAGCTTAAAATTGAGCAATAAACCTGAACATCAAATAACGAAATTCTTTTTGAGTTTCATTACAATAACGACATTCTTTTAAGTTGGTGAATACGATGGCGCTTTGGCGATCCACCTTTATAGTCAGTGCAATGACCATGTTGTCTCGGGTATTGGGACTGGTTCGTGACATGGTTTTACTTAATGTCTTTGGTGCAGGTAAAGATTTCGATACCTTCGTGGTGGCTTTTCGTATTCCGAACTTTTTCAGGCGCCTGTTTGCCGAAGGCGCATTCTCTCAGGCCTTTATTCCGGTGCTCACCGAATATAAAACCAGTAAATTACATGCCGAAGTCCAAATTCTGATTAGTCGGGTGTTTGGCTGTTTGTTGGTGGTCATGACCAGCTTAACCGTGCTGTGTATGGTGATCGCACCGGCTATTTTATATATCTATGCACCGGGTTTTCACAATGATCCGCTGAAATTTGATTTGGCAGTCGATCTTTTTCGCTTAACCATTCCATATTTGTTGTTTATGTCGCTCACGGCTTTTGCCAGCAGTATATTAAATAGCTATGGCTCATTTACCACACCCGCATTTGCACCAGTACTGCTCAATATCACCATGATTGCAGGGGCTTGGTGGTTATCGCCCTATATGGCTGAACCGATTATGGCGCTGGGTTGGGCCGTCGTTGTCGCAGGAATATTGCAACTCGCACTTCAAATTCCAGAGCTTTGGCGTAAGAAACTTTTGATTCCCCCAAAGGTGGATTTCAAGCATGAAGGTGTCGAGCGCATTTTAAAATTGATGTTGCCCGCTTTGTTTGGTGTGTCTGTCACTCAGATCAATTTACTACTGAACACCATTTGGGCATCCTTTATGCAAGATGGTTCTGTATCTTGGTTATATACTGCGGAACGTATGACCGAACTGCCTTTGGGCTTGATTGGCGTGGCGATTGGTACGGTGATTTTACCGGCACTGTCTATGCGTAAAGCTGAACAAGATCAAAACAAATTTAAAGACATGCTGGATTGGGCTGCACGTGTCATTGTCTTCGCAGGGATTCCAGCCAGCATTGCACTGTTTATGTTATCAACACCCATCATTCAAGCGCTATTTCAACATGGTGCTTTTTCCCTACATGACACTCAAATGACGGCTTTGGCACTACAATGCATGAGTGCGGGCGTATTGGCATTTATGCTGATTAAAGTCTTTGCCCCGGGTTTCTATGCCATTCAAGACACCAAAACTCCTGTAAGAGTTGGCTTAATGGCGGTTGCCGCGAATGCCATTTTAAACGTGATCTTGATTAACTTTTTCAAATATATCGGCTGGCAAGAACAGCATATGGCTTTGGCGATTGCCTCTTCAGGTTCGGCACTCGTCAATGCAGGCATGCTGTATTTTTATTTGCATAAGCGTAACATCTTCCGCTTTGGATCCCATTGGAAAATGCTATTTGTTCAATTCATCATTGGAAATTTAGTGATGGTGGCTGCGTTATGGTATGGACTGACTTGGTATGATGGCACACTTGCACCTTGGTTACGCGTGCTTGAAGTGATTGGGCTGTGCGTACTTGGTGTAGTGGCATATGCAATGGGTTTATTGATTTCTGGTTTCAGACCACGTCATTTAAAACATTCCTGATCACGCACAGATTCAACGCTTAAAATAAAAAACATCGCTCAGGCGATGTTTTTTTATGGCTCAAACTAAACGTTAAATCGCTAATATTAGGGTAAGACTTGAATCAGTTCTACATCAAAAATCAGCGTACTATTCGGTGCAATTGAATCGCCGGAACCTATTTCACCATAGCCCAATCGAGCTGGAATAAAGAAGCGATATTTAGCACCTTCTTTCATCAATTGTAAACCTTCAGTCCACCCTGCAATCACTTGGCTGACTTGAAACTCTACAGATTGATTGCGGGCAATGGAGCTGTCAAATACGGTCTGATCAATTAAACGACCTTCATAGTCGACTTTGACTTTTGAAGTCGCTTTGGGGGTTTGACCGTTGCCTGCTTTTAGCATTTGGTATTGCAATCCGCTTGGACGCGTCATGACACCTGCTTGCTTAGCATTGTTGGCCAAGAATATTTCGCCTTCTTTAAGGTTTTTTGCAGCCAGTTGCTTAAACTGTTCCAACTGTTTTGATTCATTACTCTTTTTATATTGCGTAAGCGCTTGCGCCATTTCTTGCTCAGTCAAATTAGGTTGTTGACCGTTTGATCCTTGCTTTAGACCCTGAATAAAGGCTTCAAGGTTGATATATTTGAGTGTTTCAGCATTGGTACGGCCCATGACATAACCATAACTATAACCGAGCTGATCCTTTTCTGGGCTTTTATTGTTAATGGTATTGGCAAAGCTGGTAGAGCCAAGTAACAACATGCCAGTACATAGGGCTATTTTTTTCATTTTATGTTGATCTCTTAAAACGTAGGTAAAAAAAGAGAGCCGATGCTCTCTTTTTATGGGTCTTAGTTGACTTTGATCAGCTCAACATCAAATACCAAAGTGCTATTGGCAGGAATGGTGCCTGGAACACCTTGTTCCCCATAAGCCAATTGCGAGGGGATATAAAGCGTGGCCTTGCCCCCTTCTTTCATCAGCTGTAGACCTTCAGTCCAGCCCGGAATAACTTGATTGAGTGGAAATTCGATCGGTTCACCACGTTCTACTGAACTATCAAACACTTTGCCATCGAGAAGCTTACCAGTGTAATGCACAGTCACGACAGAAGATGCAGTCGGTTGTTTACCTGTACCTTGCTTCGTCACTTTATACTGTAAACCTGAGGCTGTAGTTTGCACGCCTGGTTTTTTTGCATTTTCGGTCAAGAAGGTTTGATTGTTTGAATTCAAAGCTTTGCTGTCTGCGGCTTGCTTTTCGACCATGTGCTTTTGAAACTCAATATAGGCTGCTTGTAATTCCTCATCCGTATAGGCACGCTCTTTTTTTGCATGCGCATCACGAATACCAGTAATAAACGTATCCAGATCGACTTCAGGCGGAGTTTGGCTTGCAACTTCATAACCCAGCGCATAACTGATTTTTTCAACCGGTGGTGAATCTTTTTTCATGACACTTTTTGCAGCATCCGCAGGGTTTTGCGTCGCATAATAAACAGGTACAAGTGCAGCGCCGCCTAGTAGAACTGCAACAGCGATGGGTAAGGCTTTACTCATGAGTTTTCCCAATTTTTAATCTTAAATTTGCTATAGCTTCACAGTTACAGCATATAACGTCTACAGAAGAAACGATATACAATTTCAATAAAATCAACCAAAAATACACAATTTGGCGTATTCTTTTGAGTATATAAAATATATCTATTTCATAGAAAAAAATTCAAATCTTTGACCATCACTCCCCAAATACGCTATGAGTAATCACTTGTTTGAAAACATCATATAAAAAAGCCAGATCGAAATCTGGCTTTATAAAGAGAACGCTTAATTGTGTCAATTAATCATCTTTATGGGCAGCATAGGCATACGAGTAGTTATAACCGCCGCCGCCAGGTGTCGCACGTACGTCATTGAGAATAATACCGTTGACCTTAGTTCCCGCTTGCTCAAATTTAGCAATCGACAGCTCAAGTTCTTTGATATGGGTCTTGGCATAACGAGCAACAAGTAAATTTACACCAGAGTACTGCGCAAGAATAATACCATCGGTTACCGCCAGTATTGGCGGAGTATCCATAATGATATGATCATATTGTGTAGAGAGTTTTTCAAGCAAGTCTTGAAATTGTTGGCAGCTTAACATCTCAGATGGGTTACTTGGGCTTTTACCGCGTGCCAAATAGTCTAAATTTGCAATACCCGTATCATAAATCGCATTTTCAATTGTGATGTCACCATTCATTACTTCAGTCAGACCAGGGCTAACGTCACGATCAAAATATTTATGCAAGTAACCACGACGTAAATCAACATCAATCAGTAAAACGCGTTTATTGCTCTGTGCAAATATCGTGGCTAAGTTAATCGAAATAAAAGATTTACCCACTTCAGGTGCTGGGCCTGAAATGGCAATCACATTATTCTTTGCATTGGCTAAGGCAAAATGAATCGCTGTACGAATACTTCTTAAGCTTTCTACGGCCACATCTTCACTGTTTTTCATTGCAAGAATAGGAATTTTTTTCTTCTTCTTGATATTGCTCATGCGACTTTCTTGAATAGGCGAACGAGGTACTGTGGCATACACAGGTAGTCCAAATTCATTTTCAATTTGAGTTGAATCTTTAATACCGGATTGCAATAAATTACGAAGCAAAGCAATCAGTACGCCAATAAAACCACCGACAAAAATAGACAGAATCAGCACAATCAGTGAGCGAGGTTTAACCGGTTTAACGGGTTCAATGGCATGATCAATGACACGCACATTACCAATTTCACCTGCTTTGGCAATTTTAAGCTGTTGATAACTATTCAATAAAGCCGTATACAGCTCAGTATTGACTTTTACATCACGATACAACTGCAAATATAGACGCTGGGTTTCTGGCAAACGCTTAATTGTTTGCGTCATCTCAGCAGTTTTTTTGTTAATCTCAGCAAGCTGAGCATTGATCGCGGAAAGTAAGGGATGATCATTGGTGTATTTAGAGGACAATTCAGCTTGTTGCTGTTGTAACTCAATCTTAATTTTTGCAAGCTCAACATTTTGCTTGAGCATCAGCTCCGCTTCTTGTGTCACATCAATCGTATTATATTTTTCTCGGAACTGATTGAACTTAATTTCAGATGCTTCGAGCTGCTGTTTAAGTTCAGGCAACTGTTTATCTAAGAAACTTAAGGTCTGTTTCGATTCTAAACTTTTTCGTTCTACGTTTTGAGTTTGGTAGACGGTGAGAATGTTATTTAAAACATTAGTGATATGTTCTTGATCTGTACCATTGTAACTTAAACCAATCACGCCAGATTGTTTGCCACGCTCAGCCACGCCATATTGTGAGCGGACCAAATTCACCGCCGAAGGCATAGAGAGTTTTCTAAGCGTAAAACTTTGCTTAAATGGGGTTTTGTTGTAGAGCTCAACTTTCCACTGGCCATATTTATCTTGAGCTGAGTTGGGTTTATTCAGTGTGCCTTTAAATACTTCTTGATCTTTATAGCTTAAGCTAAATTGCTGTTGATCCTTAAACTGTAACTCAAGCGGTTTGTCTACATAATACGTCGGAACGTCTAGTGTCTTAACCACAAATTCAGATGATTTATTCTTAAAAATGACCACATTATTATTATAGCTCACTTCACGCTGACTCTTTTCTAAGACGCGATTGAATAATGTATCTTCATTGTCTTGAATACGAATATCCAGACGCAAATCTTCAATGACTGTACCTAAAATCATACGAGAGTTTAAAATTTCAATTTCTGCATCTGCAGGAGATTTTCCACCAACTCCCGGAACGGCTTTGCTTAAGTCGCCCAGTAGTGCTGCCGCACCGGCACCTTTACTTTCCTCAACTTGTACTAAAGCGTCGGTTGAGTAGACAGGGGTAGTGACACGTAAATACAGCAAAGCGCAAATTAAGCTTAAAATCACACACAGTGCAATCACTTTCCACTGTGCAATTAGTGAAAAAAACAACTCTTTTAAGTCAATGGTGTCGTCATTCATGTTTGAATTTTGGTTCATAAAAAACTACTAAATAAATTTAAATATGTGATTGCCAATCCGCAACATAAGACTGAATGTTACGACACGTTTCTTCAAAAAAAGCTTGATCATGTTTGTAAGGGTCGGGCACATTTTGTCCTTGCCAGTGACCCAGTCGAAACACTTTACCTTTGGCAAAAGGCCATTTTTGTTCGATATGTTTTTGTTGATTGCTGCTCATCACCAAAACCAGATCAGCTTTTTTGATCAACTCTGCACTAATTTGTTTGGCTATATGAGAACGCATATCAATATCCAGCGTATCCATACAGGCAATTGCCTTGTCATCAGCAGTGTGCCCCACCATCGCAGATAGCCCCGCTGAATCAATAGTGAGTTTAGGGTGCTGCTTTTTAACCAAGTATTCAGCCATGGGGCTGCGACAAATATTACCGACACAGACGACTAAAATGTTTTCAATCTGCATATTACTTACCTAGCTGATCAAAAGAGTACAATGCGCTTGAGAACGGCACAATTTGGTTGACTACACGTTGCCAGCGTGTCAGGCCAGTCGCATCAATATACACGATGTCATTTTTTTGCATTTCAAACTGATTGGCCAAGCCTAAGTTACCAAAACTACTTAAGTTTAAGTGGTAAACCGTCGACTGTTTAGTTTTGAGGTCAGTACGCATCACATAAATTTTGGCAGCACTCGCTGAGTAAGGATTAATGCCTTCGCTTTCACCAAGTACATCACTTAAGGTCATGCCTTGATCACGTAGTGCAATCGCCTGACTCTTACTTGATTCACCCATGACATAAAGCTTTTGATTTTGTTTGGTGTTTACAAATAGGGTGTCATTCGGTTGAATCAGTAAGTTATGCAAAGAAAAACCTTGTTTTTCCAATTGCACTGCGTTGAGGTCGTAAGTTTGACCCTGACGAATCAGTTGAATATTGGTGTTATCACCCGTTTCAGTATTGATACCTCCCGCTTGACCGAGTGCCGTATAAATACTAATCGGTTGATCATTCAAAGTGTACTGTCCACTTTTCATCACTTGACCATTGACGAAGTAACGGCGTCCTTCATAAGACAGTACCCGAACCACAACATCGGGGTGTTTTAAATAACGCGCAAACTGACTACGTAAAAAGCGATTCGTCTCTGCCAACGTTTTGCCTGCAATACGCACTTGACCAATCAATGGGAGCTGGACATTACCGCTCGAATCAATCGGATAACCTGAAGCTTTAATATTAGATATATCCTGAATAGGCGGGGTAATTTCAGGATAGGCCCAAAGTTGGATCGAGAGTACATCACCTGCGCTTAGGGTATAAGCGCGTTGATTACCATTAAATAGATGTGAAATCGCAGACGAATGTGAGTTTTGCGCATGATTAAAAGCAGAAGCATTCACATTTTGTTGATTCAGTTGAACCACCGACAAACTTGATCCTTGCTCAGTGGTGTACGCACCTTGTTCTGGCAAATCGTAGGTTTGCAGACCCGAAGTGATCGCACACCCTGAAAATAAAAAAGAAATTGCTAGAAAAAGTGATGTGCTTTTGTAATTCACATTCAAAACCCTTAATTTGTAATATATTGTTGCTTGGAGTGTTTCTATATGCAGCAAATTCTATTCTAAATTTAAGTTCTTGCATATTGTTTAATGTTAAGTGATGAAATGATGTGTTTAGAGCATTTGACCGTATGTTCAATATCATAAGGATTCGGTATAATTATGCGAAATCGATATGAAAAATGCGTATTGATTAAATTTTATAATGAATGTGATATGACTCACTACAGAAATACATTTTAAATAACATTTTTGATCAATAGCATTCGTGCTTTTAATTCAAACATGTAAAAAAGGGTTTATAGGTAAAAATGAAAATATTAGTGACAGGTGGTGCGGGCTTTATCGGTTCTGCCGTGGTTCGACATATTATTAAAAATACAGAAAATGAAGTTATTAATATCGATAAACTCACCTATGCAGGCAATTTAGAGTCTCTGGCAGAGATTGACCAAAATGAGCGCTACCACTTCGCTCAAGTGGATATTTGTGATGCTGCTGCTTTAACTCAAATTTTTGCTACTTTTGCACCTGATTTGGTCATGCACCTTGCTGCTGAGTCTCATGTAGATCGGTCTATTGATGGTCCTTCTGAGTTTATTCAGACCAATATTGTTGGGACTTATACACTTCTTGAAGTGTCACGTCAGTATTGGCAAAATCTGGATGAAACAAAACAACAAAAATTCCGCTTTCATCATATTTCAACAGATGAGGTCTATGGTGATTTAGAAGGCACCACGGACTTGTTTACTGAAACCACGTCTTACGCGCCAAGCTCACCTTATTCAGCGAGTAAAGCCAGTTCAGATCATTTGGTTCGGGCGTGGCATAGAACCTATGGCTTACCGGTGATTGTGACCAATTGTTCAAACAATTATGGCCCTTATCATTTTCCAGAGAAGTTGATCCCATTGGTCATCTTAAATGCACTTGAGGCTAAGCCACTTCCTATTTATGGAAAGGGCGATCAAATCCGCGATTGGCTTTATGTTGAAGATCATGCCAGAGCGCTATATAAAGTGGTGACTGAAGGTGTGGTAGGTGAGACTTATAACATTGGTGGACACAATGAAAAGCAAAATATAGATGTGGTGAAAACCATTTGTTCTATTTTGGATGAATTACGCCCTCAAGCGAATAACACACCTTATGCCTCTTTAATCACTTTTGTAAAAGACCGTCCAGGGCACGATTTACGCTATGCCATTGATGCGTCGAAAATGGCTAACGAGCTGGACTGGAAACCTGAAGAAAGCTTTGAAACTGGTATTCGCAAAACAGTTGAATGGTATTTGAATAATACCCAATGGGTGGACCATGTAAAAAGTGGTGAATATCAAAACTGGTTGACGAAGCAATACTAGGATTGATCATGAAAATACTATTATTGGGTAAGCGCGGCCAAGTTGGCTGGGAGCTTCAACGTGCTTTACAGCCTTTAGGTGAGATCATCGCTTTAGATCGTAGTGTAAATGATACGGGTTTATCTGGCGATATAGGTGATTTTTTAGCGATCTCTAAAGTAATGGATGGCATCAAGCCAAATATTGTGGTCAATGCGACGGCCTATACGGCAGTGGATAAGGCAGAGTCTGAGGTCGATCAAGCCAATCATATTAATCACATAGCAGTAAAAAACTTAGCTGAATTATGCAAGCAACATAACGCTTTGTTGATCCATTACTCTACTGATTATGTCTTTAATGGTGAGGGTGTAGAGGGTTGGAGTGAAGATGATCATGCCGCTCCAATAAACGTGTATGGTCAGACGAAACGAGATGGTGAAATTGCCTTAGAGCAAAGCCAAGTTGATTTTATTAATTTTCGCACTTCGTGGGTGTATGGAGCGCAAGGCAATAATTTCATCAAAACCATGCTTAAATTGGGTCAAATTAAAGATGAACTCAATATTATTCATGATCAAGTCGGGGCACCTACAGGTGCTGCTTTAATTGCAGATGTAACGGCGCAAGTCATCCGTTTATATAGTTTAACTAATGATGAAGAAAAAATAGGATTAATCGGACATTATCATCTTGCCTCAGCGGGTACATGTTCCTGGTTTGAGTATGCGCAATATATCTTTAAGACAGCCAGAATTTTGGGTCAAGACCTCAAGGTGAATCTGGTTAACCCAATTAATACAGTGGAATATCCGACACCAGCTAAACGACCATTAAATTCACGATTAAATACGCAGAAATTACAACAAACATTCAAAATACATTTGCCACATTGGAAACAGGGTGTAGAGCAAGTGTTACAGGAAATCATCAAATGACTCAAAAAAATAGAAAAGGTATTATATTGGCAGGCGGGTCAGGTACACGTTTGTACCCGATTACCATGGGAACATCAAAGCAATTGTTACCTATTTATGACAAGCCGATGATTTACTATCCTTTGTCTGTGCTGATGTTAGCAGGGATAAAGGAAATTTTAATTATTTCAACTCCAGAAGACTTACCTAATTTTGAAAAAATATTAGGTACAGGCGAAGAAATAGGCTTAAAGCTCTCTTATAAAGTTCAACCTTCACCGGATGGATTGGCGCAAGCCTTTATTTTGGGTGAAGAGTTTATTGGTCAAGACAATGTCTGTTTGGTTTTAGGCGATAACATATTCTATGGTCAGAGTTTTGGTAAACAGCTAAAACGTGCTGCAGAGCAAGAAAAAGGTGCTACAGTTTTTGGATATTATGTGAATGATCCTGAGCGCTTTGGTGTAGTAGATTTTGATGAGACAGGTAAGGCACTCAGTATAGAAGAAAAACCGGAACAGCCTAAGTCTAATTATGCTGTAACAGGTTTGTATTTTTATGACAATAGCGTGGTTGAGATTGCCAAAAGTATTCAGCCTTCACACCGTGGTGAGCTTGAAATCACAGATGTGAATAATGTGTATTTGCAGCAGCAACAACTAAGTGTTGAACTGCTTGGACGTGGTTTTGCTTGGCTTGATACTGGAACACATGACTCTTTACTTGAGGCAAGTCAATTTGTTCAAACAGTAGAGCATCGCCAAGGCTTAAAAATTGCTTGCCTTGAGGAAATTGCATTTAACAATGGTTGGATTAATGATCAGCAGCTATTAGAACGTGCCAATTTCTTTAAAAAAACAGGGTACGGTCAATATTTGTTGAAATTGCATAAAGAGCATCAACCCAAAATTTAAGCTTAACGTCAATGAATATGGCAATTTAAGTGGTTTTAATTCAACCTGATCTAAAATCACTTAAATAAATCACATACGTGTTTAAATGCAAAATGAGTGAATTGAATGAATATTATTGAAACGAAAATTAAAGGCTTACTGATTTTAGAACCACGGGTATTTGGGGATGATCGTGGTTGGTTTATGGAAAGCTTTAATCAGCAAAATTTTGAAAAAGCATTGACTGAGCGTGGTTTAGATATTCCATATTTTGTTCAAGATAATCATTCATGTTCGCAAAAAGGGACACTGCGTGGTCTACATTTTCAAAAAGCACCTCATGCACAAGGTAAACTGGTTCGAGTAGTACAGGGTAGAGCGTGGGATGTTGCAGTTGACATTCGACCACACTCTGAGACATATGGGGAGTGGGTAGGTGTAGAGCTCACAGGTGAAAATAATAAGCAGTTCTGGATTCCAGACGGTTTTGCGCACGGGTTCGTCGCTTTAGAAGATAATACACATTTTTTATATAAAACAACGAATTATTATAACAAGGAAAGTGAAGGTGCGATTCTTTGGAATGATCCTGATTTAGCGATTGAATGGCCAGTAAGTCTTGAGCAAATCCAACTCTCTGATAAAGATAAAGTAGCAGCAAGTTTTAAAAGCTTGAAATAATTGTTTTACATAAATAATATCTTTAATCCCTGTTGTTGAATAATTATGAATATAGCTGAAAAAAAAAGGTTCCTTGGAAATTTTATTTCTTTGGCGACCTTGCAGGGGTTAAATTATATTTTACCTTTACTAACCTTACCTTATTTGGTAAGAGTTTTAGGAGCTGAAAAATTTGGATTGATCGCTTTTGCAACAGCTGTAGTTGGTTACTTCATTGTACTTACAGATTATGGGTTCAATTTTTCAGCAACACGTGAAGTTGCAAATCATAAGGATGATAAAAATAAATTAGTTGAAATCTTTAGTAGCGTTATGACTATTAAAATATTACTATTGTTGGTTTCTTTTATTATTCTACTGTTTTTAATTCTATGTTTTGAAAAGATCGGAAATGATGCCCAACTTTATATTTTAACCTTTGGTACAGTAGTTGGTCAGGTTTTATTCCCTGTGTGGTTTTTTCAGGGCGTAGAACGTATGAAATATATTACGATTATTAATATTATTTCTAAAACAATTTTCACTGTTGCTATATTTTTACTGGTTAAACATACTTCTGATTATTTGCTGGTACCTCTTTTAACCTCAATCGGAATTATCATTGCTTCCTTGATTTCTCTATACATTGTATTTTTTAGTTTCAATGTTAAATTCAAATTTCAAAAAGTAGCGACTATAAAAATGTATTTAAAAGGTGGCTCGCATCTTTTTTATACATCTGCTTTAAGTAATCTTTTGACATCATCAGGTGTTATTGTATTGTCATTAGTGACTAACAATACTGTGGTAGGATATTTCTCAGCGATTGAAAAGTTATTTAGGGCTGTAGTAGGGCTTTTCTCACCTTTAACTCAAGCCTTATATCCTATTAGTTGTAATAAAGTGCAAGATCCAATTGCTGGTAAAATTTATATACGTAAACTTTTATATTTTATAGGTAGTGCAGCATTAGTAGTAGCGATAGGCTTTGCAATATTTTCTGAATATGTAGTCAATTTCATGTATGGAAGTGACTTCAGTGCATATAGTTATATTTTGGCTATTATGATGATCTGGTTATTTTTTGGTGTGATTAATAATATTATAGGTATTCAATATTTATCAGCAAGTAAGAATGATAAATATTATATGTATTCCTTTTTTATAGCAGGCATCATTACTGTTCTGCTTAATATTGTATTAGTCCCGTATTTCTTAATTAATGGCATTCTTTTTTCAATGATTTTTGGCGAGATTTTGCTAACAATTTTTATGATTTATTTTATTTCAAGGTTTAAAATATGAAGAAAATATTAATTGTTTTTGGTACGCGACCAGAAGCTATTAAAATGGCACCTTTAGTTAAGGAATTTCAAAAAAATAACAACTTTGAAACTAGAGTTTGCGTGACAGCACAACATAGACAAATGCTGGATCAAGTCTTAGAGATTTTTGAGATTGTTCCAGAATATGATCTAAATATTATGAAAGCTGGACAGGATTTGTATGATATTACGGCAAATGTCTTGGTCGGTGTACGAGATGTTTTAGCAGATTTTAAACCCGATGTTGTATTTGTTCATGGCGATACATCAACAACATTCTCTGCTAGTCTTGCTGCATATTATGCAAAGGTAAAAGTCGGGCATATTGAAGCTGGATTAAGAACCTACGATATTTACTCGCCGTGGCCGGAAGAAGGTAATCGTCAGTTAACGGGTGTATTGGCAAATTATCATTTTGCACCAACAGCTCAGAGCCAAGAAAATTTGTTAAAAGAAGGTAAAAACCAGAGCGACATTTTTGTGACAGGAAATACTGTCATTGATGCGCTGATGTATGTTTTACAAAGAATTGACAATCAAACTGATCTTAAACAAAAAATAAAAAATAAGATCAGTACTCAATATCCATTGGATCACGAGAGAAAGGTTGTCTTAGTGACTGGACACAGACGTGAAAACTTTGGACAAGGTTTTATCAATATTTGCGAAGGTCTAAAGCAGATCGCACTGAATAATCCTGATATAGATATCGTCTATCCAGTTCATTTAAATCCCAATGTACAGAAACCTGTCAATCAAATTCTCTCTAATATCGAAAATATATATTTGATTGACCCTCTGCAGTATGAAGAATTTATTTACTTAATGAGTCAAGCACATTTCATTATTACTGACAGTGGTGGTATTCAAGAGGAAGCTCCTTCACTTGGTAAACCTGTACTTGTCATGCGTGATACCACTGAAAGACCTGAAGCCGTTGCTGCGGGTACTGTAAAGCTAGTAGGCTGTGATCAAGAGACTCTAGTGCGAGAAGCAGAAAAGTTACTTCATAATAAGGGTGATTATGAAATTATGTCACGTGCTCATAATCCATATGGTGATGGTAAGGCATGTGAGCGTATAGTTCAGTTAATGCAGGATCTATAATGAAAGTCGCATACTGTATTCGAAAAAACTGGAAGGTTGCACATGGCGGCGATGTTGTTCAAATGCTTAATACAAAAGCTGAAATTGAAAAAGCTTATGATGTTAACATTAAAATTATTGATAACATTAATGAACTAAAGGTTTTTAAACCCGATATCGTACATATTTTTAATATGCAAACTATTGAAGAAAGTAGTGAATATCTCAAAGAAGCAAAAAGTTTAGGAGCAAAAACAGTCCTTTCAACTATTTACTGGGATATGAGTCATGCGAGATTTATTGTTAATTTTGCTAAACTTGGCTTTTTCTGTACAGGTGAAAATTATAAAACATTATATCATCTATACAAAAATACAGAATCCGTTGTAGCTTCTATGTTTGGCAAACCAACCTCAGCGACAAAAAAATATAAAGATGAGGTACGAGGTTTTTTGCAAGAATTTGATTGGCATTTACCTAATTCTGAAGAAGAAATGCAAATAGTCAATCATGTATTTAATACAAACTATAAAAATTATTCTGTTATTCCTAATAGTGTAGATTTTAATAAATTTCCTTTCTTCTCAAATACACAGAGAAAAGGTTTTATATCAGCTGCCAGAATTGAACCTATAAAGAATCAATTACAAATAGTAGATATATGTAAGGAGTCTGGATTCGACTTAACGCTGGTTGGAGGCGTCACTCCAAACAATATGAACTACCTAGATGCAGTAAAGAAAAAATCCTCGGGGGTAACTAATATTCAGTTAATTGCTCAAAATGTTGATCAAAGTGAACTCGGTGCTTTGTTTAATAAACATAAAGTTCATATATTGGCATCATTTAGAGAATCTCCAGGTCTTAGTTCTCTTGAAGCATTAGGAAGTGGCATGAATGTAGTCGTCTGTGAAAGTAATTATTGTCCAACCGACACATATTTTAATAAATTAATAAATAAACATGTGTTTGTTTGTGATCCTTATAGTAAGAAATCAATTAAGAGTGCGATGGAGCAAGCTTTGCTACTAAGTACTCCTAAAGAGAATTTAATAAAAGAATTTAGTTGGATTAACACTGCAAAAAAAACATACGAATCATATCTAAAGATGAAGGTATAGTATGATTTTATTAAAAATAAATATTAAGTTTTTAACTGAAACTATCCAATTTTTTAAATATAGTTATTGAAGTCAAGGTGTATTAATGTGTATAAAAGCGATTATAGTAACATTTAATCCAACTGATAATATTTTCAATTTAGTTAATTCTTTAAAAAAACAAAATGTTTACTCAATAGTAGTAGATAATGGAAGTGAGAATTTTGACTTTAGAGATATTGAGAATGATCATGATACTACGTTGATTAAATTACATGAGAATTATGGTATAGCTAAAGCTCAAAATGAAGGTGTAAAAAAAGCTGTTGAAATGTCAGCTGAATTTCTATTTTTTTTCGATCAAGATAGTATAATCGATGATTCTTTTGTTGATGATATGATTCACGATTACGAAATTTTGATTTCAAAATATGATAATGTAGGCGCCTTGGGACCTAGATTTGTTGATCAAAGACAAGGTTTTTATTATAAAGCTATTACGATATCTGAAAATGGGAAAAGAATTAAACTGGATGTTGAAAAGTTGGAAAATCCAATTCATTCTAAGCTTTTGATATCATCAGGGAGTCTAGTAAGTCAAAAAGTCTTCTTAAATACTGGTTTTATGAGGGAGGATTACTTTATTGATTATGTGGACACTGAATGGTGCATAAGGGCAGAGTCTAAAGGATACAAAAATTTTATTTCTTCTAAAGGAAAGATGGTACATTCAATTGGAGATAACATAAAAAATTTTGGCTTTTTGACTATCCCTATACACTCTCCCTTTAGACGCTATCATATTATAAGGAATAATTTTTACATGTTTAAAGAAAGCTATATACCAAAAAAATTTGTAACTCATCAATTAATTGTTAACTGTATACATCAATTTTTTTTAATTTTAACAATGGGTAAAATGAGTAAACAATATTTTATTGTTTTTTTGAAAGCTATAAAAGATGGCGTGAAATATCTTTTAAGATAAGTTTTATAAACGGATTATTGGTTTGAGTTGAATTAATGGAAATATTGTATTTAAAACTATTGTTTATAGATATTATAGGTGGAGGTTCGGGGCGTCTATTAGAAATTACAAATGGTATAACTTTTAGATACATTATGTTTTTTTTGGGGCTATTGATTTTATTTTATAAATTTTGCTTTTCAAAAATAATTATTAAAAAAGAAGAAATGATTGTCCTTTTACTAGGTACTTTTTTTATTCCCTTGGGATTTGTTGGTATGGGATTAAATGATTTATCCATAGCTATGAATGATATTAAGCCTTTTTTGTTTTTTTTATTAAGTTTTATGATCTTAAGTCAGAGTGAAGAAAATTCAAAATTAATAATTGAAAAATTTCTAACCTATTTATTAATCGTGCCTATCTTAATGGGCATTATTCAAATTATCTTGATATTATTGATTAAGTATAATTTTTTATCTTTTTATGCTTTTTATGCTTTGGGTGAGAGTACATCGAATGAAATTATGTTCAGAGGTGAGGATGGTTTGTTTTTTTATAAAGGGTTTTTCTTTTTGGGCGTTGGGTGTATCTATGCTTTTATTAAGAAAAAATACTTTATAGCATTATTTTTATTTGTATGTATTTACCTGACACAAACAAGAGGCTTACTCCTTGCTTCAATTTTTTCTATATTGTTATACGTAGTTGTTACAAGTAGAAAGCATGTAGCATTTACTTTTTTCTTAGTATCACCTTTTGTTTTCTATATACTATATTTAATTACATTGAAAATTCTTTTTTTACGAGAGGATGTCGGTGATTCAAATGTAGTAAGATTTAAAGATTTAGAATTTTTATTAAATATTGATAATATTTTTCATACTCTTTTGGGACATGGATGGGGTGCAGAGATAAGAGATAGAGCTAAATTAGAAAATGTATTTATGGAAATTTTTTATAAATCAGGGCTCTTAGGGTTACTCAGCTCTTTGGTAATAGTAGTTTATATTTTTTTACATAAGAATAATAAGTATAATCCTTTTTTATATTTTACAACATTTGCATTTTTATTTTCACAGACTAATCCGTTTATTTTTACGCCTATGGGTATTATACTTCTTGTTGTATCTATGTTGAGTTGTAGGTATCTTTTTGATGTGAATACTAATATTGTTAAATAAATAATTATTTTATTTTTGGATGAAAAGATATGATTTCAGTTTGTCTTGCTACTTATAATGGTGAAAAATACATTGTTGAGCAAATAAATTCTATTTTATTGCAATTGTCAAATAATGATGAAATAATTATTTCCGATGATAATTCAACTGATAATACATTGAGTTTAATTAGATCGATTGGTGATCATAGAATTAAAATTTTCATCAATGACTTAGGTCAAGGTTATACTCATAATTTTGAAAATGCGATAAAAAAAAGTTCTGGAGAGTTTATCTTTCTTTGTGATCAAGATGATGTTTGGATGGAGAATAAAGTATCTACTATGATGTCTGCATTACAAAGATCAGATCTTGTGGTTTCAGATGCATTAATTTGCGATGAGTTATTAAATACTACATTAGGTTCTCATTTTGAATTGCACTCAACTAGATCTGGATTTTTACACAATTTTATTATGACTCGATATATTGGTGCTTGCATGGCATTCAAAAGAGAAATTTTAACTAAAGTACTCCCATTTCCTCTTAATTCAAAATTATGCGCTCATGACTATTGGATCGCGAATGTGGGTGAACTTTATTACAGAGTAGAACTGGTTGATACGCCTTTAATTAAATATAGACGCCATGGTCTCAATGCTTCAAATGGTGGCGATAAAAGTAAGAACAGTCTTTCACATAAAATAAAGGTTAGAATTTATACTCTTATTCATTTGCTTAAAAGGATTTAGTGTGAGTTATTTAAAACAATATGGTTTTTTTGGAAGTTTTAATTTAGTAATAAACCTAATCAAAACAAAAATACTTTATTCTAATGCACGTTTAATACGTTTTCCTATCGATATAAGAAATAAAAAGTATATAGATTTTGGGGGAAATCTTACAACAGGTATCGGTTGTAGAATTGAGACTTTTCCTCAGATGCTTACTCCATTGAAATTATTAAAATTTGGGGAAAATGTTCAATTAAATGACTATGTACATATAACAGCCGCCTATTCTATTGAAATTGGCAACAATGTACTTATGGCGAGTAAAATATATATTTCTGATTGTACTCATGGTAGCTATATTGGAAATGATGATGATAGTGATCCGATGACCTTACCTATAGATCGCCCTTTATCTGTTAAAGCTGTAAAAATAGAAGATAATGTGTGGTTGGGAGAGTTTGTTTCGGTACTGCCAGGAGTGACGATTGGTAAAGGAACAATTGTTGGGGCAAATTCGGTGGTTTCTAAAAGCCTTCCCCCTTATGTAATTGCTGTTGGTTCACCGGCCAAACCAATTAAGTTTTATAATTTCGAAAGTAAAAGATGGGAAAAATATGTCAATTAAAAATGTATTAATTACAGGTGGTGCTGGGTTTATCGGTTCAAATTTGGCTTTAAAGCTTATCGAAAAAGGCTATATAGTTACAGTATTAGATAATCTATCTCCCCAAATTCATGGCGAAAACCCAACCGAGACATCTCCACTATATTTAAGTATTAAAGATAAAGTAAAATTTATTCATGGTACTGTGACAAATAAAGCGGATTGGGAAGATGCATTAAAAGGACAAGATGCTATTGTTCACTATGCTGCTGAAACCGGTACTGGTCAGTCGATGTACGAAGTCGAAAAATATGTAGACGTGAATATTAACGGTACTGCGTTAATGTTAAACCTTTTGGTTAACGGCTCATACAATGTAAAAAAAGTGATTGTTGCATCATCTCGCTCGATCTACGGTGAAGGAAAATACATCAGCAAAGAGTTAGGTGCTGTATATCCTACGCAACGTGATTCAATCCATATGGATCAAGGTGATTTTGAAGTCAAATATCCAAATTCTTCAGCATTGACCTTGGTAGGTACAGATGAAGACTCTAAAATACACCCTTCATCTGTATACGGTATTACTAAACAAAACCAAGAACAAATGGTCTTGATTGTGTGTCCAACAGTTGGAATTGCAGGGGTCGCATTTAGATACCAAAATGTCTATGGTCCAGGGCAATCATTAAAAAATCCGTATACAGGAATTTTATCCATCTTCTCAACTCAAATTAAAAATGGAAATAATATCAATATATTTGAAGATGGTCTTGAGAGTCGTGACTTTGTTTATATTGATGATGTTGTAGATGCGACAATTCTAGGTTTAGAGAAAGAAGAAGCCAATAATCAAGTGTTTAATGTCGGTACTGGTGTTGCAACGAATGTACTCACTGTGGCAAACGAACTTGTAAAAAACTACGGTGTTGACGTTTCAATAAATGTTTCTGGTAATTATCGTTTAGGTGATATTCGTCATAATTACGCAGATTTAACCAAGATTAATAAATTACTTGGTTTTAGTCCAAAGGTATCTTTCGAACAAGGTTTAGAAAATTTCGCCAATTGGGTTAATACTCAAGAAATTCAAGAAGATAAATACCAAAAATCAATTGATGAAATGAAGAAAAAAGGTCTGTATAAATAATATGAGTAAACTAGAGCATCTAAACGGCAAAAAAATCCTATTCTTTTGTGTGCAGTCTTTTAACTTAGAAAAAGATATTGTTAATCAATTGCAGAAACACGGTGCTCTAGTTACCTATTATGACGAACGTCCTGCAAATAATAACTTTACAAAGGGAATTATTCGTTTAAATCGAAATTTTTTAAAATCTCAGATAGTAAAATATTACAAGAGAATTCTGAAAAATCTAAAGGATCAACAATTTGATTACTTATTTGTAAATCGAGGTGAGGTAGTACCAGAATTCTTCTTAAAAGAATTTATGCAAACTCAAGATAGTTGTAAAAATATTTTTTATACTTGGGATAGCTTTCAAAATAATGGGCATTGTTTATCTATACTTAAATATTTTGATAAAAAAATGACTTTTGATCATGAAGATGCTGAAAAATATGACTTGGAACATAGACCTTTGTATTTTACAGATAAATATAGAAAGATTTATGATAGTAACCAAAAGAAAGTTTATAATTTACTTTTTTTAGGAACAGCTCATTCGGATCGATATTTGATTAGTACACAAATTTCAGATTGGTGTAATGCACAGAATCTTACAAGCTATTGTTATTACTATATGCAAGGACGTCTAGTTTATTTCTTTAAAAAGTATTTTGATAAAAGTTTTCAAATGTTTGACTATAGTAAGCTAAGTTTTAATAGCTTGAATTTGGATCAAATAGTTGATTTTTATGATAAAAGTGAAGTTATTCTTGACATTAGCCATCCTTATCAATCTGGATTAACTATGCGTACTTTTGAAGCTATTGGTGCGGGAAAAAAGCTTATCACTACAAATGTAAACATAAAAAAATACCCTTTTTACAATGAAAATAATATTTTTTTGATAGATAGACATAATATTCAATTAGATATAAATTTCTTTAAAAATAAATACTTACCTTTAAGTTTTGAGCTTTATGAAAGCTATTCAATTGACGGTTGGCTTTATGATATTTTTAAATAGTTAAGATTATTTGTTAATTATTTGCAATAAATACCAAATAAAAGTATTTAAAGGTATGGTTACATTATATCCTGTATAAAAATTGAATAATCAATGAATTATTTCTTTATACGTGTTGATGCTATAATTTTTATGTTAAGAGCGTTATAAAACTAAGGGCTTGCTATGAAAAGATTTTTTGATGTGCTTATTTCAGGTCTTGCACTTTTGCTCCTTTCACCAATTTTCTTATTGGTTGCACTTAAAGTTCGCCAAAACCTAGGTTCTCCGATCTTTTTTTTACAAGAAAGACCGGGGCAGAACGGCAAAATATTTAAAATGATCAAATTTAGGTCAATGAAAGATGCTGTCGACAAAAATGGTCATCCTTTACCTGATGAAGAGCGAATCACACCCTTTGGTCATAAATTGCGTTCAACCACTCTTGATGAAATGCCTCAACTCATCAATGTTTTAAAAGGCGATATGAGTATTGTTGGACCAAGACCCCAACTGTGCGAGTTTATGGAGCACTACACACCACATCAAATGCGTCGACATGAAGTTAGACCGGGTATGACTGGACTTGCCCAAGTGAGTGGTCGTAACAACTTATCGTGGGAAGAAAAATTTGCGCTTGATGTTGAGTATGTCGACTCAAGAACCGTCTTGCTTGACTTTAAAATTATGTTTAAAACGGTTCAGGTTTTGCTGAATAAAGAGGGAATTAATGCTCCAGATCAAGCAGTGGGTGCAACACGATTTTCAACTCGTGATAATATAAAAAATATAGATCCAAAGTCCTCTTCAAATTCTTAAATTCTGTAATACAGTAGTCATATTATGATCAAAAAAGCAATTCTCCCTGTTGCAGGCCTAGGTACACGTTTTTTACCTGCGAGTAAATCCATTCCTAAAGAAATGGTGACTGTGGTGGACCGTCCCGCTATCGAATATGTGGTGAAAGAAGCGGTTGCCGCCGGGATCGAGCAAATTATATTGGTCACTCATTCTTCTAAAGGTGCAATTGAAAATTATTTTGATCATAATTCCGAATTGGACAGTGTACTTAGAAATAAAAAGAGTTTCGATTTATTGGATGAAATTAATAATATTATTCCAAGTCATATTTCTGTAATTAGTGTTCGTCAGCCTCAGCCTTTGGGACTTGGGCATGCGGTGCTTTGTGCAAAAGATATTATTGGTAATGACGCCTTTGCGGTGTTATTGCCTGATGTATTGGTGAAAGATCACAGTGATCAAAATGATCTCAGTTTAATGATCAATCGATTTAATCAAGTACAGGCCGCACAAATTATGGTAGAGGCTGTGCTAGACCATTTGGTGGATCAATATGGAATTGTGGATGTTGCAAAGATGCCAGATGAAGGTCAAAGTATATTGATGCAAGGCATTGTGGAAAAGCCGAGTGTGGGCACTGCACCGTCTAATTTATCGGTGGTGGGTCGTTATATTTTACCTGCAAAAATCATGCAGCTTCTTGAGCAAACTCCACGTGGAGCGGGCAATGAAATTCAGCTTACAGATGCTATTGCCATGCTACAAAAAACCGAGCAGGTTGAAGCCTACCGTATGAAAGGTCAGACTTTTGACTGCGGTAGCAAAATTGGCTACCTCAAAGCAGTATTACATTATGGTTTGGCACATCCAAAATTAGGGGCTGAATTTAAAGCGATGATTCAAGCGCTGGATGTGTAATTGCTTTATATAAGAAATAAATTTGGTGACATATGAAAATTAATATTTTCGGTTCAACCCTTCAAGCGGCAGTGTTTGCTGGTTTGTTTGCAGAATCAGGACACCATGTGGAATGGTGTCTTTATCCCTCAAACTGTGATGAGACACAAACACCAGAATATCAAGATCATCACGTCAATCAGTTGATTGAAAAACAGCAAAAAACGGGTTTTTTAAAGCGCGTGACCCAGCAGCAGTGTGATTTCAAACATGATGTTTTGTTACTGAGTTATGCAAATACTGAGTATGCACTTGCTGAACATGTTATTCAACGTCTTGCTCAGCACGATTCATCTCAGCAAAAGCTGATCATTAATGGTTCGACTTTTGGCCTGCATGAAACAGAAAAATTATCTCATTTATGTCCACAACATTTATGGGCATATTTGCCGGATAATATTCAAGAAGGCAATGCTTTAAACAGTGTACTTCAAATGCAGAAAATCATTGTAGGGGTGTCGAATGACCCAACTGCCAAAATGATTACTGAACTGTTGAGACCTTTATTCCCTGCGAAACAGCAGTATCTTTTTATGCCGATACTGGATGCCGAATTTACCAAACTGAGTATTTCGGGGATGTTGGCCACTCGCATCAGTTATATGAATGATCTTGCTAATGTGTCTGAAAAACTGGGCATTGATATCCAGAATGTTCAACACGGTCTCGCAGCTGATAATCGGATTGGTGGCTCGTATCTGTCGCCGGGTGCAGGGTTTGGAGGGGAGAATTTCTCACATGATATTTTAACCCTATCCAATACCGTCTCTGCCACAGGTGTCAAAAGTAGACTATTAGATCAAGTGTGGTCGATCAATGAACAACAAAAAGAAATTTTGTTTAGAAAACTGTGGAATCAGTTTCAAGGTGATTTAAAAGGTCGAAAAGTGGCGATTTGGGGTGCTTCATTTAAAGAAAACACCAATAGTATTCAAAATTCATCTATTCATCCCTTATTGAAGGCACTTTGGGCGCAAGGGGTGGTGGTGTATTTACATGACCCTGAGGCACTGGGTGCAATTGAGAATATGTACGGTCAGCGTGAAGACTTGGTTTTATGTCACGATCAGTACCAAGCCACTCAAAATGCGGATGCACTGTGTTTATTGACTGCTTGGAAGCAATATTGGAGTCCTGATTTTGCGTATCTAGCACAGCATATGGCACATGCTTTAATTTTAGATGGTCGTAATATTTATGATCCTGACTATGTGAAAGCACAAGGCTTTAGCTACCAAGGAGTGGGTCGCGCATGAATGTAACGATGAATACACAAGGCTTAGATGATCAGGCATTGCTTGAGGATCTAACGCAACAGGCGAACCAAAAAAAACAGCAACATTTAACCGGTTTATTTGCTGAAAATCCTCAGCGCTTTGAACAGCATTCTATCCAGTTTGATCAACTGACCTTTGATTATAGTAAGCATCGAATTGATCAAGACATTATGCAAAACTTATACGATTTTGCAGATCAAAAGAAGTTGAATGAATGGACTGCTCGGTTATTTTCAAGCGAAGCGATTAACTATACCGAACATCGTGCAGCCATGCATTGGGCTTTACGCTTACCCAAGCATGATGCAAAGCACCCTAAACTGAGTAAACAGGTGCATGAGCAACTTGATCGAATGTATCAATTGGTTGAGCAGATTCATGCCGGGCAATATCGCGGCTGTACAGGTGAAGTCATCCAAGATGTGGTGAACATTGGCGTGGGGGGCTCAGATTTGGGCCCACTGATGGTCACTCATGCTTTATCCGACTTTAAAGTGGCGACTGCTAAGCCATTGAATGTACATTTTGTTTCAACGATGGATGGTAGTCAGCTCTCTGAGTTGTTACATCAACTCAGGCCAGAAACCACGCTTTTTATTATCTCTTCCAAGTCATTTGGTACGGTTGATACGCTGTCCAATGCGCAAACCGTGCGTCAGTGGCTCGACAAATCTTTAGGAAATAATGCTTGCGCGGTAAAACATCATTTTATTGGGGTGTCGACTAAACCTGAGAAAATGACCGAATGGGGTATTGCACCGCAAAATCAATTCCTACTTTGGGATTGGGTCGGGGGGCGTTATTCGCTTTGGTCGTGTATTGGCTTACCCATTGCACTCAGTATTGGTGTAGACGGTTTTAAGCAGTTATTGGCAGGTGCCTACGCAGTGGATCAGCATGTTCAACATGCACCACTGTCTGAAAATATCCCTGCTTTAATGGCTTTACTTGGAATATGGAACAATAACTTCCTCGATATTCAAACCCATGCCGTACTGCCGTATGATGGTCGCCTAAAATATTTTGCTTCATACCTGCAACAACTTGAGATGGAATCGAATGGTAAGTCGATTCAGCGCAGTGGTCAAAAAGTCGAAATGGACACTTGTCCCATTGTTTGGGGTGAAGTGGGTCCAAATGCGCAGCACGCGTTTTATCAACTGTTACATCAAGGTACGCATTCCGTCAGCTGTGATTTTATTGCCCCAGTACAACGTTATAATGCCAATCAATTTACCTATGCCGAAAATGCAGAGGCTTTGATTGAGCAGCACCATTTGGCGCTGTCGAACTGTTTAGCTCAGTCACGACTGCTGGCCTTCGGTAATCAAGCTTTGGATCAAAAAGAGCTGAATGATTTACCAGAATATAAACAATATGAAGGCAATCAGCCGAGTACGACTTTGTTATTAGATGAGTTAAATCCCTACAGTCTAGGAATGTTAATTTCGTTATATGAACATAAAGTGTTTGTACAATCAGTCATGTGGAATATCAATCCCTTTGATCAATGGGGGGTTGAAAAAGGTAAAGAAATCGCCAATCAAATTTTACCTGTTTTAAATGGCACGCAAGCGGATGTGTCGCAATTGGATGCTTCGACGCAAGGTCTCATTAAAATTTTATTAAAAAAATGATTTAAAGGGCTTTGTTTCTTTTTCATTGTTGTTTAATACATTTTAGAAATAAACCTACAAAACTTACACTTGGATATTTTCTCGTCGTTCAGGCGATGTTGCAACTTCATTTGCCAATAACGCGCGCGCTATTGCAGAGTTAGGTTGGACGCCAAAATTTGGCTTGGAAGGTATGCTGGCCGACAGTTGGCACTGGCAAAAGCAAAATCCAAATGGTTATAAGTGATTATTCGCTTAATGGTTAACTGATCAAATAAAAAAGGAGCAATCAATGCTCCTTTTTTATGCTTAAATTTTCTTATGCTTGAATCAATGCTGTTAATTCATCGACATAATCTTGCATAGGTTTAGGATTGTGATCTAAACGACTTTCAATATTTAAGCGCAGTAAAGGTTCGGTATTGGATGCACGAACGTTGAAACGCCATGTACCAAAATCTAAACTTACCCCATCAGTCTCATCAATCTTCGGATGTTGATCTGCATAATGATCAAACAGTTTTTGAATGGTGGCTTTTGTGTCAGTCACTTTAAAGTTGATTTCCCCACTGCATGGGAATTTGGTAATCATGCCTTCGACCAAACTTGAAAGCGTCTGTTTGGTTTCAGAGAGCACCACCATCGCCAATAACCACGGAATCATACCACTATCACAATAAGCAAAATCACGGAAATAGTGATGTGCACTCATTTCGCCGCCATAAGCTGCATTGTGCTCACGCATTACATCTTTAATAAAAGCATGACCCGATTTAGACTGAACCGTTTCACCGCCAAATTGCGCGACAATATCTAAAGTATTCCAAACCAGTCGTGGATCATGAACGATTTTCTCGCCCTTTTGTTTAAGCAAGAATGCCTGTGCAAGTAAACCGACGATATAATAGCCTTCAATAAATTGACCTTTCTGATCGAATAAGAAACAACGGTCGAAGTCACCATCCCAAGCAATGCCCATATCGGCTTGATGCTGAATCACCGCTTGGCGTGTACTCTCGCGATTTTCAATCAGAATTGGATTGGGAATACCATTGGGGAAACTGCCATCGGCTTCATGATGAATTTTGACAAATTCTACAGGAATGTTGAGCTGTTTAAATTTCGCTTCAATCGCATCAATCACGTGGCCTGCTGCACCGTTGCCTGCATTCATGACCAATTTCATTGGGCGAATTTTGGCAGGGTCAATATAGCCCATGAGGTGATCGACGAATTCAGCTAAAATGTTATAGCTTGAGGTCTGTCCTTTTTTGCTAACATCTTCAAATTGTTCAGATTCAGCCAACGCCTGAATTTCTTTTAAGCCGGTGTCTGCACTAATCGGGCGGGCATTCTCACGCACCAATTTCATGCCGTTATAGTCCATCGGATTATGACTGGCGGTGATTTCAATACCCCCTTGCACATCTAAATGAAATGCGCCGAAATAGACTTCTTCCGTTCCCGTCATCCCCAAATCAAGTACATCTACACCCGCATCATTGAGTCCGCGAATGGTGGCCTGTTTTAAACCTTCACTGCTCAGGCGGATGTCACAGCCAATCACCACTTTTTGCGGTTGATAAATTTGTCCATATGCACGACCAACTTTGTATGCGATATCTTGGTTGAGTTCTGTGCCCAATTTACCGCGAATGTCATACGCTTTAAAACATGTCAATTTATTCATAATTTAATGATTCTAATCGCTAAAGTGAGTGGAATAACCCAATTATATAATACTCAGAACAGAATACGTATTGAGCGTATCAATTTAAAACCACAATGCTACAGGACGTTTTTATAGAAGTAGTAAATCGAGCTTAATTTTAGTTTTTTTCAGTGATGTTTGCTGTCTTCTAAAAGCGATTTAAACTGTTATTTTTAATAATTTTTAAAATCAATAAGTTGTTTGGTTTATTAAATGTATTCAAGTGGTGTGAGAGGTGTTGCATCAGGGCGTTGAGAAGTAGAGTATTAAAAGCAATTCTGACACATAAAAAAGCCCTTATCTTTCGATAAGGGCTTTTTGAATTTGGAGCGGAAAAAGAGACTCGAACTCTCGACCCCAACCTTGGCAAGGTTATGCTCTACCAACTGAGCTATTTCCGCAATTGAGCAGTTTTTTGAAAACTTTCACTAAAAAATTTGGAGCGGGAAAAGAGACTCGAACTCTCGACCCCAACCTTGGCAAGGTTATGCTCTACCAACTGAGCTATTCCCGCATGCCGTGTATAATACAGCATGCAAAAATACGGTCAACACCTTTATGTAAAAAAAATATTGATTGAATAAAATAAAAGCATTTCCTGTTGAAAACATCATCACATCAGCCAATTCACATGAAAATCAGGTCTTAAAGGGCTTATTCGCTTGAATGAGCCACATAAAATTTGCATGAGAACAGAGTATACTGCCCAATATAGGTATCGAGTCATCTGGAGTTACTGGTGAGTTTAGAACAACAATTGATTGAGCGTTTACAAACTTTGACGCCAATTTATCTTGAAGTAGTCAATGAGTCTGCCGGTCATGGCGGTTATTTTCCCGGTAAAGAGTCCCATTTTAAAGTCAGCATCGTGAGCGATACCTTTAATGGTTTGCGTTTGGTGCAAAGACATCAAAAAATATACGCAGCGGCGGGCGATTTACTCAGTCCAGGTAAAATCCATGCGCTGGCCATTCATGCTTATGTTGCCACTGAATGGACAGGCACTGCACCTGCAAGCCCTGACTGTGCTCATGCACCAAAATCTTAAGAGAGCATTATGGATACGCATTTACTGATTAAAATTATTCATATGTCGAGTGTGTCACTGGCCATCGTGGTATTGCTGCTGCGTGCTACCACTTTGTTTGTGGGCGTGCAAAACAATCAACCTAATCCACAAAGACGTAAACTCTATGTCGGTTTACAGCACTTTTCCTTCAGCTTGGTGGCGGTCACTGGATTAATTCTGTTGAGTATGAACAATTTCCAAGTTCAGCCTTGGTTCTATGCCAAAGTGGTTTTATTTCTAGTGATTTTATCTTCAGTCATCAAAACCTATAAACAAGATGACAGCATTGCAATGACCCAGCGTAGAGCGGGTTTATTGGTCACCACTGTGGCCTTTATTGCACTGATTGGTCTGATTATGATCAAGCCGAATTTTGGCTAATGATTTGATATTATTGGATCTAGCCAGACGATGAGCCTAAATGCTAAATCAATGAAAGATCAATATTTGCAAATATTTGCAAGTCTTATGCTTATGGCTAAACAGGGTCATCAACAATTTTGACGCACAAGCCAATCAGCGCTTGGAGTGATATCTGAAATTTAAAGATGAATAATTTTAATGCTTGATGCAACAGCCTGAGCATAAAATGCTGCTTTTGATGTATTTAAATACAGATCATAAATTGACGCCAGCTTATCAATTATTGTTCAATGAGATTGAGAAAAAATAAAATTGAGAATGTGATGAACTTAAATTTTTCTAAAATGCTTCGACTCAGCCTATTGGCTATGGGTGTCGGTTTGATCTCGGCTTGTGCCACTACGGTGAAGCCGACTTATGTATCGCCTACCCAGTATCAAGCGCTGAACTGTGTACAGCTCGCGGCAGAGTTCGATCGTGTTCAAAACTATATTGACAGCGGCGTACAAACGCCGAAACGTACTGGTATGGGTGTAGGTCTGGGGTTAGGCGGTGGCTGGGGCAGTCGAGGCGGTTGGGGCATTGGTCCTTCTATTTCGGTCAATATGGGACAGTCATCTGATACTAAAAAAACAGAATTATCACGCCTATATGGTCAACAGGATGCCTTGTCACAAGCAGCACAATTTAAAAACTGCCCTTATGTACCAAAACGCGCGATTGAACCGAAAAAATAATAAAAGTGGGCTGTGCGTCACATTTGTGAATTGCAGCCCACGCACAAAAGTGTTTCAAAAAATATTCTTATCAAAACAATATCTTGAGTGTTGTTAATTACATTTTGTGACGCGATCTTCATGATTTTTTCACATTTAAAACTTGTCTGTTTTTGATTTTTTCGTTTAAGGTGTGCCTCCTTTGATGTCACACAGATATGTATATGGTCGCAAGTTGGCTTTTTATTTTTGCAGTGTTTGCGGTTCTGTTAATTCCCGGCCCAACCAATGCACTTTTGGCTAGCGCAGCGCATCATCATGGTCTCTTAAAAGCATTTTATCTCGTTCCCATCGAGTTGTTGGGCTACATCTACGGGATCAGTTTATGGTCTCTACTGATTCATTTGACCATGCCTACGTGGCCGATGTTGATTCATCTTTTGCATCTGGTCAGTGCATCCTATGTGATTTGGCTGGCATTTCATTTGTGGAAAAGCTCGCATCTAAAGCAGCACAGTCTTAAAAATAAAACCTTAAATCGCAGTATGTTGTTTAAATCGACATTGCATAATCCAAAGTCTATCTTGTTTGCTGTAGGGATCTTTCCAGCGTGGACGTGGGATTCATTTCAAAATTATGCGTATGTGTTGGCGATTTTTACTTTGTGTTTAGTGCCTTGCGCTTTGTTTTGGATTTATTTTGGACGCAAAGTATTGGCAGGGAATTTAAAGGTAGTCACTGCCGACCGCGTATATAAAGGATCGGCAATGTTATTACTGCTCAGTATGTTACCTGTGGTGATTGGCTTTTTCTAAAATTTATCCCTTTCACCCAACATTCACATTTACAGGGTTTCAGATTTTTTCGAAGTGAAAAATTTATGACGGATAAACCCGATTACACCCGGCAGCACGCTTAAAATAATAATACCAAAGATCAAATAGGTAAAATTATCCTTCATAATCGGCATATTGCCAAACAGATAACCCAAGGTAATAAAGGATGCAATCCAGCAAAATGCACCAATCACGTTAAAGGTCAGAAAGAAGGTGTAGTTCATGCTGCCTGCACCTGCTACAAACGGCGCAAAAGTGCGTGCAAAAGGAATGAAACGCGCAAAGATAATGGTTTTTCCACCGTGTTTATCAAAGAATTTTTGAGTAGCAACCAAATGCTTTTTATTGATAAAACGAGATTCAATTTCAAACACACGCGGTCCAATATATTTACCAATATGGTAATTTAAGGTGTCGCCCAGCACTGCTGCAATAAACAGTAAAACACCCAAAACCCATGGATTCATTGCGCCTGTGGATGCTGCTAATGCACCTGCTGCAAACAGCAAACTGTCACCCGGTAGGAACGGCATTACGACTAAGCCGGTTTCTACAAAAATAATCAGGAACAGAATCCCGTATATCCAGATGCCATAATTTTTTATAAATTCAAGTAGATGGTCATCTACATGCAGAATGAAATCAATTAAATCCATGAGCCGAAAACTGTGCAAAAGTGTGCAGAAATCCTAGCAGTCCTATCCAATAAAGTCAGTAAGCAATTGATTTAAATTCATCATCATCCTGCACGCCTATCATTCTAATTTTGCAACGAAGAGTTGGTTTTATGATCATTTATTATAAGTATTAAATAGAATAATCTAGCTTCATTATTCAAATAAAATTCAAAGGTGCAATATGTTCAATCCAAATCTAGTCGTGAAAAATGCCGTTCAACACGGTCAGATTGATGCAGTACTCAGTCTGATCGCACGCGTGCTGATGGCATATATTTTTATTGTTGCAGGTTGGGGGAAACTCACTGCGTACCAAGCAACAGTCGGTTATATGGAATCTATGGGGGTACCTGCCTTTATGTTACCGCTGACTATTTTAGTGGAATTGGGTGGTGGACTCGCGTTGCTTTTGGGTTTTCAAGCGCGTTTTGCAGCGTTGGGATTGGCAGGATTTAGCTTAATCACGGCTTTAATATTTCACAGTGGTGCGGATGATGCCATTAATCTCATGAAGAACTTCGCTATGGCGGGTGGCCTAATATTTTTAGTCTTGCATGGCGCGGGTAAAATCAGCATAGATCATCTTATTGAAAAATAATTATATAAAAGCCGAATATGAAGCAAAAAGCTGCAATAAAAATTTCAGCTTTTTTAGTGCAGGGAGATTTTAAATTTGCACAGAAAAACATCCAAGTCGAATTTTGTGCGAAGTCTTGGGAAAAATGTTAGAATGTGGCGCTTATATTCGTTGCCTACATAGTTGTATACCATGACGACCAATACCCAAATTACTGAAGACCGCATCCTGATTTTGGATTTCGGTTCTCAATATAGCCAGCTCATTGCACGTCGCGTGCGTGAAGCTGGTGTTTATTCAGAAATGTACGCTTATGATATGTCTGAAGAAGACATTCGTGCATTTAACCCAAACGGGATCATTCTTTCAGGTGGTCCAGAAAGTGTTCATGAAGCGGGTAGTCCACGCGCGCCAGAAGTTGTATTTAACTTAGGTGTTCCTGTTCTTGGTATTTGCTATGGCTTACAAACCATGTCAGCGCAGCTTGGCGGTAAAGTAGAGCCAGGTGATGTACATGAGTTTGGTTATGCAGAAGTAGACATTCAAATTCGTGATAAGTTGATTGGCGATCTTGAGGATTCTGTAGACAAATTAAAAGTATGGATGAGTCATGGCGATAAAGTGACTGCAATTCCTGCTGGTTTCCAAGTGACTGCAAGTACACCAAGTTGCCCATTCGCGATGGTGTCTGATGAAACACGTCGTTTCTATGGTATTCAGTTCCATCCAGAAGTAACGCATACAGCAAAAGGCGCGGAGCTATTGTCAAACTTCGTTCATGGCATTTGTGGTTGCCGTAACTTATGGAACTCTGAAAATATTATTGATTTACGTGTTGAACAACTTCGCGCGCAAATTGGTGATCAGAAAGTATTACTCGGTCTTTCAGGTGGTGTGGATTCTTCTGTTGTGGCTGCACTTCTTCATAAAGCGATTGGCGATCAATTGACTTGTGTATTCGTAGATAACGGCTTACTTCGTTTGAACGAAGGCGAGCAAGTGATGGACATGTTTGCGAAAAACATGGGTATTCGCGTGATTCGTGCCGATGCTGAAGAGCGTTTCTTAACTGCGCTTAAAGGTGAAGTTGATCCTGAGAAAAAACGTAAAATTATTGGTCGTGAATTCATTGGCGTATTTGCTGAAGAAGCACGTAAGCTTGATGGCGTAAACTTCCTTGCACAAGGGACCATTTATCCAGACGTGATCGAATCTGCTGCCACTAAAAATGGTAAAGCACATGTGATTAAGTCACATCACAACGTGGGTGGTTTACCTGAAGATTTAGCCTTTGAATTGGTTGAGCCAATCCGTGATTTGTTCAAAGATGAAGTTCGCCGTTTAGGGACAACTTTAGGTCTTCCTTTTGAAATGCTTTACCGTCATCCATTCCCAGGTCCAGGTTTAGGCGTGCGTATTTTGGGTGAAGTGAAGAAAGAATATGCTGACATTCTTCGTTTAGCAGATGACATTTTCATGCAAGAACTTCGTGCAAGTGGTTGGTATGACAAAACTGCGCAAGCATTTGCGGTATTCCAACCCGTTAAATCTGTGGGTGTTGTGGGTGATGGTCGTCGTTATGCATGGGTGATCGCGCTTCGTGCAGTTGAAACAGTTGACTTTATGACTGCTCGTTTTGCGCATCTTCCGTATGACTTAGTTGATAAGATTTCGACGCGTATTATGAACGAGATTGCTGACGTTTCTCGTGTGGTTTATGACGTATCAAGTAAACCACCTGCAACGATTGAATGGGAGTAAAACTGGCATGAAGCATTGCTTCATGCCAGTTTTACGCCAAGAGCTGTGCTCGCGGCAGTTAAAGGAAATTGTTTAAAAAAGGACGCTTAGGCGTCCTTTTTATTCTATAATGTATAAAAATTTATCTGATATTAATAATTTAAATGCTGACTCATTACGATTTGATGTTACCTTTGCTTAAAATTATGCAGAAAGAAAATAAAACTTATAGTTTACGTGAAGCTTATAACGAATTACTGAATGTACTTGATTGCTCCGATGGAGAAAAAAATGCGACTTTGGATGATGGAAGGAATATTATTTTTTATCGTTTACAATGGGCTAAAACTTATTTGAAAAAAGCTGGGTTATTAGAATATCCACAAAAAGCACATTTTGAATTAACAGAATTAGGTTTGAAGTTAGATTTAAATAAGTTACAAAAAGTTGATATGAAGTTTCTTAGTCAATTTGAAACATTTAAAGAATTTAGAAAAATTGGAGTAACAACTATTACTTCTGAAAAAAAAGAAAATAATAATGTTCCAACTAGCGATAACGAAGAACTAACACCTCCTGAAATTATTTTGGAACAGTCTAAGTTATTAAAAGAAGAGTTGAGCAATGAATTATTATCTTTAGTCAAAGCTAATACGCCAAAATTTTTTGAAAAGCTTGTTGTCGATCTTCTTGTGGCTATGGGGTACGGCGGATCACATCAAGATGCAGCTCAAGCCATTGGTAAAACAAACGATGGAGGCATTGATGGTGTCATTAGTGAAGATCGTTTAGGGCTGGATAAAATTTATATTCAAGCAAAGCGTTGGGAAAATACGGTTGGTCGTCCTGATATTCAACAATTTAAAGGTGCTTTAGCTGATCAAGTTGCCAAAAAAGGCGTATTCATTACTACATCAAGTTTCAGCAAAGAGGCAACTGAGTCCGCTAAAAAATCAGGGATTGTATTAATTGATGGTGATAAGTTGACATCGTTAATGATTGAATTTGGTTTAGGCGTACAAATAGAACGCAGTTTTCATATCTATAAAATCGACCAAGATCGTTTTGATGAAGATAATTTCTAAAATTATGATTAGACTGAAAAAAAGAATTATTGAAGTGCTTATGTTATCAATTATCTTTAACCTCTCATACATCTCTCCTTTAGAATTGTCCTATTTCTGATATACAGCTTATCGACCTATAGCTAGGCTTAAGCATGTCGAAGAGATAGAATGAAAATAATGACAAAATATAAAACGCTGGAAATGAGTTTTATCAGCAGGCAATGGGAAGGATGATGTTATGACCAATACCAACTATACTGAGACTTCGCATTCGGATGATTGCGAAAAATACGTCAATCAATTTATCCAAGATTTCCAAATCCGATCAGCAGAAATTGGCAAGGGTACAATTATTAAACGTGCACTACCAAGCCGTCATAAACGCTTGATTGGCGCATGGTGTTTCTTAGATCACGCAGGTCCTGTGGTGTTTCCTCAAGGCGATGGCTTAGATGTCGGTCCACATCCACATATTGGTCTGCAAACCTTCACATGGATGATTGAAGGCACTATGATGCACACCGATAGTGTGGGCAGCAAACAGCTCATTCGCCCAAAACAGGTCAATCTCATGACCGCAGGTCGTGGAATTTCACATACCGAAGTTGCACCTGAGACTGAAACCAAAATGCATGCCGCACAGCTCTGGATTGCATTGCCAGATGATAAACTCAATATTGATCCGCAGTTTGACCATTATCCAGAATTGCCTGTGGTGAACAAAGAGGGTATTGAATATACCGTGTTGGTCGGTGAGTTTTTAAATACCACATCCCCTGTGCAAGTCTATACGCCGTTATTGGGTGTAGACTTAAGCGCAAAAGAAACGGTCACGACTCGGCTAGAACTTAATCCTGCTTTTGAATATGGGTTTATGGCCTTAGAAGGAACGGCCACGATCAATGGTCATGAACTGGATGAAGACAATTTGGTGGTACTTGAGACGGGACTGACTGAAATCGAAATTCAAGTGCATAAAGACAGTCGCATCTTACTGCTGGGCGGTGAACCGTTTGAATCGCCGATTTTACTGTGGTGGAATTTTGTCGGTCGCACCCAAGAAGAGCTGCGTATCGCCCGTGAACAATGGGTCAATGGGGATGCACGCTTTGGCTTTATTCCAGACTATGATGGTCCACGTTTAGAAGCACCGACCTTCCCAGATAAAATGCGGGCTTCAAAATAAACACAAGCCTATGGATATGCATCACACGTCTAAATTGCCTGTTTAAATCACAGTCATAGGATTGAATAGGCGTGTGTTGTCTAAGTAAAAAAAACTATCAAAATGCTCAAAAAAATACCATTGAAATAGATTTAAACTGATAAAACATTAAGATCAATAAATAGGAAATAGCTATGGCGATTATCGCGCAAGCAAGCGTAAAGACTTTGGCTGAACCGTGGTCAGGCAATATCAGCAGTGGCAAACATCAGTTATTGACCGATAAACCTGAATCTTTTGGCGGACAAGATCAAGGGCTTGCACCTTATGATTTTGTTTGTTCAGGGCTGATTTCCTGCACCATGATTACTTTACGTATGTATGCACAACATAAAGCTTTGGCACTGGGCGAATTTCGTGTCGAGGCAGAATTTCATGCCAACAAAGAAGGTCAAGAATGGATCGAACGCCGTTTGGCTTTTGCTGAGCCTTTATCTGCAGAATTAACACAAAAGGTGCTGGATATTTGTCAGAAAACTCCAGTGACCAAGACTTTGTTGCGTAGCCTAGAAATCAATACCTCGGTGCTATAAACACAACACAAAGTATTTTAAAAGTCTCATTTGAATATGACCTTTTGTGTAAGGTAGGCTGTCTTTTTTTTGGACAAATCGGGTATAGTCGAAATCACCATAAAAACGCGACGATTATTATGATTACATTGCACCATTTGGAAAAATCACGTTCTTCTCGAATTATTTGGGCATTGGAAGAATTGGGTGTAGCGTATGAGATTAAGCATTATAAACGCTTGCCGAATTATACCGCACCCTCTGAACTCAAAGCGATTCATCCTTTGGGGAAGTCACCTGTTTTGACCGATGGTGATGTGACGTTGGCAGAATCTGCGGTGATTTTGGAATATTTACAAGCCACTTACGACACTGAGCAGAAATTTAAACCTCAAAACTCAGCGCAGCAGCGCCAATATAACTACTGGATGCATTATGCCGAAGGATCTCTTATGCCTTTATTGGTCATGAGCTTGGTGATGTCTTTCGTGCCTCAGCGTGTACCTTTTATTATTCGCCCGTTGGCGAATAAAATCGTCGATGGGGTGAAAAGCGGCTTTATTACTCCGCGTTTAAATGACCATATTCCTTTTTTAGAGAATCACTTAAAGACCCATGAGTATTTTGCAGGGGAGTTTTCATTTGCAGACATTCAAATGAGCTTTCCCATGATTGCGATGCAAGAGCGCATGCAGGGCAAACATCCTCAAATCAAAGCTTTTGTTGAACGTATAAAGCAGCGACCTGCCTATCAGCGTGCTCAAGCCAAGGGTGATTGAGGATAATAAATTTGGAAAATTTAATTTTCCTACCAGGAGCATCGGGCAATATCGAGTTTTGGCAACCCGTACTGTCTTTATTATCGCCTAACTATACGAAGCAAATCATGACTTATCCTGAGTTTGGTGGTATGCCTGCAAAAGTAGGGGTTCGAAGTTTTGATGATTTACAACTGGATGTCATTAGTTCGATTAAAAGTTTGAGTCAAGAGCAACCGAGTGTTGTTATTGCTCAATCCATGGGTGGAATATTTGCAGTTCAAGCAGCTTTGCATTTGAATTTATGCGACCAAAAATGCATCAAAGCATTGGTTTTGGTTACGACTTCAGGTGGCATTGATCTATCCAGATTTGCTGTTGCAGACTGGCGTGAAGATTACTCATTAAATTTTTCAGTACCTGATTGGTTTGTTCAATGTAGAGAAGCTTTAGATAATCAACTGGATCAAATCAAATGCCCTGTTTTATTGATTTGGGGTGACGATGATCCCATCAGTCCTTTGAGTGTAGGACGATATTCAGAAAAGCAATTTAAGCAGGCACGTTTGGAAATCATTGAGGGAGGGCAACATGATTTGGCATTTAAATATGCTGAACGGGTTGCAGATTTGATCGAGGGTTTGATTCATTCCATTGAATAAGCAGATTTGAACATTCATCACTTCAAAGAAAATCCAATAGACTTAATTGCTAAATAGTGTTTTTTTTACGCAGTTGAGATGGAGCATAACCATACAACTGTTTAAAGCGTGCACTAAAGTGACTTGCTGAACTAAAGCCACAGTTTAGGGCGATCTCTGTTAATTCTTTTTTACTATTGATAATAAAATGATGAGCTCTCTGCAGTCGCTTTTGTAATACATATTGGTGGGGTGATAACCCTGTAGATTGTTTAAACATATGTGCAAAATGATATTCACTGAGTTCGACTTGCTTGGCCAAATCTGCAATGGTTAAAGCTAAGTGTAGATTCTGTTCAATCCAATTTTGTAAGCGGATTAGAGCATGTGGTGCAATTCCACCCCTAACACGCGGTAATTTCCATTGCACATTGCTGTAATTTTGCAATATATGGTTTAAGAGTAAATTTGAGGCACTGCTCAGCTGAAGTTGATTGCTGGAATCTTGCCAGTCACATTTGAGCAAAAATTGACGATATGCAGCACTAACCAATGGATCTTTAACAAAATTCTGCTCTTCTAAATGAATATGAGAAGGTTCTTTGTCCCAAATCTTAAGTGCGATATCTCGAAGATGTTGATCCGTATAATAAAGATGCACAAAACTAAGTTCTCCACGAATATCCCATGTTGAATCTTGACCTTGAGGCATCAAACAAAATCGATCAGGAGAACCCCCATTGCGCCAACCTGTTGTTGTCTTTCGATAGCTTTCATATCCATCTTTCACATATAGGCTTAATGTGTGGTGATTGCTATATACATTTACGCGATCATGACGGTTATACCAAGATGCCATTTGCATCCCTGAACCAAGCTGTACCGTATCTAAAAGTTGAGCTTTATGCTGCTGTAATTGTTCAATCGTTTTGTATTTCATTTTAAGAGACAGAACGCTAGGGCTTTAAATTCAGTTTAACCATTTAAAAGATGTTAAACAAAATTTAGCCAAAGAAAAGCGCAAGATTGTGTAAGTGTCCGCAAGATTGAGTGAGTTTCGAAAGTTAAACCTGAGCAGAATAACCACAATAAATCTTGTAGATGAAATAAAAATGAATGTATTTCTATATTTTTCAGTGGTTCTTATTTGGGGAGCGACTTGGATTGCAATTTCATTTCAGCATGGTGAACTTAGTCCTGTAGTCGGTGTTTTTTGGCGTTTTATCATTGCATCTAGTTTGTTATTTATTTTTTTAATCATCACCAAAAAATTAAAAGCACTAAGTAGACAAGATCATTTGTTTTGCCTCATTCAAGGTGCATGTGTATTTGGCTTTAATTTTATATGTTTCTATACCGCAATTGCGTATATCAATAGTGGTTTAGAGGCGATTATCTTTTCCATGGCCGTTATATTTAATGCTTTGAATAATCGTATCTTCTTTGGTCAAAAAATCTCTCAATATTTTTATCCATCTGCAATTCTAGGCATCGCAGGTATTGTCGCATTATTTTGGCATGACATCGTATCAACAGAGGTTGATTTGAAGACATTGTGGGGGATAGGGCTCTGCTTATTTGGTACGTATGGATTCTCCATCGGGAACATGGTGAGCATTCGACATCAGAAAAAAGGTTTAGATATTTTGACCACCAATGCATTTGGCATGCTTTATGGTGCAATGATTATGGGGCTAATTGCATTATTTCTACAGCAAGACTTCTTTCCTCAAATATCGAATGCAGGATTTTTTGCACTGCTGTATTTGGCTGTGATTGGTTCTGTGATTGGATTTACTGCCTACTTCGCGCTCATTGGTCGGATCGGTGCGAGTCAAGCAGCCTATACAACTTTATTATTTCCTTTGGTTGCTTTAAGTCTTTCGACGATATGGGAAAATTATCAGTGGCATTTGGGATCAATTTTAGGGGTTATCTTTATTTTACTTGGTAATTATATTTTATTTGCAAAACCCAAAAGGTTACTCAATGCTTTGATTAAGCCTTGAGAATTAAAATGCTAATGTAGGCTGAGATAAAAAAGAACAATCTTTAAGATTGTTCTTTTTTGGGTTAACGCTTTACAACAATCGAGTCGATGCCACTGTGTTGTAAACTTTGCTGGGCAATCACGGCAGCTTCTTGTGATTCATAGGGGCCTGAGACCACGCGATACCATGTTTGACCGCCTTCGGTGGTTTTCATCACATCGGCCGACAGACCATTTAAGATAATCTCAGCACGGCGAGCGTCTGCACTGTCAGGGTCAGGGTAACTGCGCACTTGTAAAATAAAGCTTGGTTTCACTGCAACTGCCTCAGCACTTTGCGTGACGGTACCATCTTCAGCGGTGGTCGTTTGTGCCGTCACTGCAGCAGGCGCTTCGACAATCACAGGAGCAGTTGCGACTTGCTGATTTTCAGGCACGGCTTGATCTGGAATCGGGGTCACTTGTTGCTGTGGCAACAAGTCATAAAAACGATAATCTTTGTTGGTGTCTTCTTGATAATGCTCAGAGGTCACTTCGTTACTGCGAGGTTTAACCGGTTCCCAAGGTTTCCAGAGCATAAGTGCCACGGCAAAACTTAACACGATTAAAATAAGCACAAGCATCCCTAACCATTTCGGGATTAACGGCTTTTTAGGTTTATTGGGTCTTTCAGATACACCGCGCTGCGTTTTTCCAAACACGTGGAAACCTCTCTCATTCTTTATTGTGAAATGGCTATTTTGCATAGCCATTTCGAATCATTTTTTTGATTGTGATGTTGATATGCTTAAAAGCATATTCAGCAGTGCTGGGCTTACATACTTACATCGAACAAAGTTATTATCTTTTGCAAGCATGCAAAGCAGTACTTACATGCTCTCAGGTGCAGATACACCTAAAAGCTCTAAACCATTTTTGAGCACTTGCTGTACGTTGCTTGACAACAATAAACGCGCTTGTGTTAATTCAGCATCATCACCCAAGACTTTATTGTCGTTGTACCAGCCATGGAACAATGCCGCAAGTTCTTTCAAGTAGTTACCCACTTGATGAGGCTCATAGCTATTGGCAGCACGGACAATAATTTCTGGATAAGCAGCAAGCTTAGCCAAAATTTCAGTTTCCGCTTCTAGGTCTAAACGTGAAGCTAAAGTACGGGCTTGAACTGGATCAAAGTTCACATCATTCGATGCTGCTTTTTCTAGCATACGACAAATACGCGCATGTGCATATTGGATGTAATATACGGCATTGTCTTTGCTTTGTGACACAGCAAGGTCTAAGTCAAAATCAATGTGTTGTTCTGATTTACGCATCACGTAGTAAAAACGTGCAGCATCATTGCCCACTTCTTTACGAAGGTCACGTAAAGTCACGAACTGACCTGAACGAGATGACATTTGAACCATCTCACCGCCACGCCAAAGGCTCACAAACTGCACCAAAAGCACGGTTAATTTTTTAGAGTCATAACCCATCGCATCAATTGCGGCTTTCACACGCGCGATATAGCCGTGGTGATCTGAACCCCAAATATCAACAATGTCAGTATAGCCACGTTGAAGTTTATTTAAATGATAGGCAATGTCAGAGGCAAAATAGGTGGTTTGACCATTACGACGTTTCACCACACGGTCTTTTTCATCACCAAAATCAGTTGATTTGAACCAAATGTTGCCATCTTTCTCATACAAGAACCCACGTTGGTCTAAAGTTTGGAGTGCTTCTTCAATTTTGTCTGTCAATGATTCTTCGCTGAACCACTGATTAAAGGTCACACCAAACTCACCTAGGTCATCTTTAATATCATCAAGAATCGCTTTCAATGCCGCTTGAAGGAATACACGGTAACCCGTACCAATCAATGCTTGAGAATTGAAAATCAAACCATCAATGTGTTTTTCTTTATCGCCAGACAGTATAACT
Source organism: Acinetobacter sp. TGL-Y2 (assembly GCF_001612555.1). Taxonomy (NCBI): domain Bacteria; kingdom Pseudomonadati; phylum Pseudomonadota; class Gammaproteobacteria; order Moraxellales; family Moraxellaceae; genus Acinetobacter; species Acinetobacter sp. TGL-Y2. Next base: position 136,387 of record NZ_CP015110.1, read on the forward strand.
TTGTTGCCATCTGCATCGAGTTCTTCAGCAAACTGCACATCTTCAGGCACATCTTTATACACATCGGCAACAGGGCGTACATAGGCATCGCCGTCTTGGTCCATAATGCTTTGTGCGATTTCTTTAACATAGTCACCTTGATACGCATTCTTTGGAAACACCAATACTTGACCATTCAATTCTAAATAACGCAGGTAAGTCGATGTGGCCAAAATATCCATTTGACGACCTGCGTCATTGACATAATACTCACGGTCAACGGTTGCCCCTGTTGCTTCAAGCAAGTTTGCAACCGTCATACCGTAAGCTGCACCACGACCATGACCTACATGCAGGCTGGAGGTCGGGTTTGCAGATACAAATTCAACTTGGATTTTTTTTGCTGCATTGGCTTGCGTACGACCATACTGGCTTTTTTGCGCTTGAATTTGATCCAAGACCGCAAAACGTTGGTCAGCATTTAAGAAGAAATTGATAAAACCAGGACCTGCAATTTCAGCTTTAGTAATGTCTGCCACTTCTGGAAGTGCTGCAAGAATTTTTTCAGCTAAATCACGTGGCTTCATACCCGCAGCTTTAGAGGCAATCATGGCGATATTCGACGCGAAATCACCGTGGCTTCGGTCTTTGGTACGCGTTAAGTTTCCGCTGTTTTTAAAGTCGGATGGAAGGATCCCTTCAACTTGAAGAGATTGCACTGCATGATCGAGAGCTGCTTGTATTGCCGTATTCATAATTTATCGAAAAATTAATGTCGCAGAAAAACGATAAATATAGCAAATTTCAGGCACTTTAGCTAAAGGCATTTGTATTGAATAAAAGTTATTCGATATAAAAAATCAACAAAGTGCAGAAAAGTTAAAAACCAAAGCGTAAGATGGTCAAATTCTAAAATGTATAGATGAGTCTGTTATGGCTGTAGATTCGCCAAAAATCATAGGAAACATCCCTAAACTACCGACAAAATGGGCCACCGTAGTCATTCCATTTTTCTTGTCTTTCCTGATGAGCGGGATCATCTCCATGATCAACATGCTGCGCAATTTGGGCTGGATCGATGGATTTATTAGCCTTTGGTTTCACAACTGGATGTTGTCATGGGCATTTGCCTTTCCCATTGTTTTATTGTTATTGCCTATGGTGCGAAAACTGACGGGTAAATTGGTTCATATGCCACCCATGAAATAAGGCTTTACAGGTGGCACGACTTGAATTATGCGTGCTTACAGACATACTGATTGTTAGCCAGTCATGAACGCTTAAAGATAGCAACTGACCGGTTTATCCAGCAGTTCGGCTTTGCCATTTTCAAAAGTATACAGCTTTGAGGCATTGAAGACTTTAACCACTTTGGCTTTTTTAAGCGCAGCTTTAAAAGTCTCTAATTTTTTCAAGTTCACCGTATCGAAAGGATTGCTGTAGTTTTTATTGTCCAACAAGACTTGAATAGCACCTGCTTGAGGGTCACTTGATTTTAGAATGTCTTGACCGTCTTTATTTTGAATCGAAAAGCTAGATTTTTGCGTGGTAGTTTTGCAGTTTAGTCGCATAAACAGCATATGCCCATCTTGGGCTTTGTTTTGTAAGTTGTAAATGCCTTGTAGATCATTTTCAATATAAACCCACTGTCCAGTCGGCATATTGGTGGTAAGTTTTTCAATCTGTTCCAATGTGGTTTTACTGATATCCACCACACCTTTTTGATCAATTTCAGGTGCTTTTTCTTTATCTCCAAGTCCAATCATCGACAGCGCTTTGTCGCTGAATTTTGAGGAGGTTTCAGAGATACTTTGACAGCCAGAAGCGCTGATGAATGCCGTCACAATTAATAGTGCACAAGGTGCTTTAAAAGATATTTTCATCGTCATGTCATTATAAATTTTAAGGTGATGTGTGGTGTTTATGTTAGCCAAAAAAATGCACGGTATGGAGAAAATTAACAAATTGGTGCAAATTACTTCAAAGTACTGTGAAATAATGTGCAAATATTCAAAATAAATTGAAAAATTCAGCTTATCATCATTAAAAATGCCCAAAATATCATTATCAATTTTCTAAATATCATATTGCGCTGAAATAGGCTTAAGCTATCTGTTATATAAAGTGCTGAAGTCAAATTGGACTGAAGTTATGGCCTTGTGCCAAATGAATGAGACTGGACATGACATCTGCGAATTTACAAACCAAACATCCTCTTTATACGCCTTATGCTGGTTTTAGCCTGCTAGAACTTCCGCTACTCAATAAAGGTTCAGCATTTACCGAAGACGAACGCTCGAACTTCAACCTACATGGCTTATTGCCGCACGTGATTGAAACGATAGAAGAACAACATCAGCGCTCGTATCAACAGTACACTGCTTTTAATGATGACATTAACAAGCATATTTATTTAAGAAATATCCAAGATACCAATGAGACGCTATTTTACCATCTGATTGAAAATCATTTGTCAGAAATGATGCCGATCATATATACCCCAACAGTAGGTGAGGCATGTCAACGCTTCTCTGATATTTACCGTCGTCATCGTGGGGTATTTATTTCCTATCCTGACCGCGGACATATTGATGATATTCTGCAAAACGTCAATAAAAATAACGTTAAAGTGATTGTGATTACAGACGGTGAACGTATTTTAGGTCTTGGCGATCAGGGTATTGGCGGGATGGGAATCCCGATTGGTAAATTATCACTGTATACCGCGTGTGGTGGCATTAGTCCTGCGTATACCTTACCGATCACGATTGACGTAGGCACCAACAATCCACAACTGTTAAATGACCCGATTTATTTGGGTTGGAATCAACCACGTATCAGTGGCGATGAATATTACAGCTTTGTTGATGATGTCTTAATAGCAGTGAAGCGTCGTTGGCCTAAAGCCTTAATTCAATTTGAAGATTTCGCCCAGAAAAATGCGATGCCTTTGCTTGAAAAATATCGCGACCAATACTGCTGCTTCAATGATGATATTCAAGGTACTGCTGCCGTGTCTGTCGGTAGCCTCATTGCTGCCAGTCGTGCCGCAGGCAAGCAGCTTAAAGATCAGACGGTGGCTTTCCTAGGTGCGGGTTCGGCAGGCTGTGGGATTGCTGAACAAATTGTCGCGCAAATGATCGCTGAAGGTTTAACGGATGCCGAAGCGCGTGCACGTATTTTCATGGTCGATCGTTTTGGTCTGATCACTGACAATCAACCGAATTTGGTGGATTTCCAGCGTAAATTGGTTCAAAAAACGGAAACTGTGGCGGCATGGGCTGATGTTGAAGGTATGATTTCACTGCTTGATGTCGTCAAGAATGCCAAGCCAACCGTATTGATTGGGGTATCGGGTCAACCAGGGTTATTTACTGAAGAAATCATTCGGACCTTGGCGGCAAACTGTGAGCATCCAATTGTATTGCCACTGTCCAATCCAACCTCACGCGTTGAAGCTGTGCCAGCCGATATTATTCAGTGGACAGACGGTAGAGCCTTAATTGCAACTGGTTCTCCATTTTTACCAGTGACACATAACGGTAAAGTTCACCATATTTCTCAGTGCAACAACTCCTATATTTTCCCGGGCATTGGTTTGGGAGTGATTGCAGCTCAAGCCACACGTGTCACAGATAATATGCTGATGGCATCCAGCATGGCACTGGCAGATTGTTCGCCAAAACTGCAAAATCCAGATGCAGATCTATTACCAGATCTAAATGATCTTCAAAAAGTCTCTAAAATTATTGCATTTAAAGTGGGACAAGCTGCCATTGCGGATGGCGTTGCATTGGCACTCAGCGATGAACTGTTGCTCAAAAGCATTGAAGATAATTTTTGGAAACCGGAATATCGTCGTTATAAGCGTATTCCTTTTTAATCACGTGAATACTCAAGTTTAATTAAGTAAAGTTGAAAGGGATCAATTCGTTGATTCCTTTTTTATGCACCTTAGATTCTCAAACGAAGTGCAACAGAGATTAATTTTAGGTAGGAAGTAAAATGAGATAGCATTCTGCTTCCAGACCGACCAAAGTCAAAGTTGCATCATGAACTATACTCATCTTACCCAAGAAGAAAGATATCAGATTTATACATTACTACGCGAAGGTTTTTCTACGCGTCATATTGCCCTCAGATTGGCTCGTGCTCCCTCTACAATTTGTAGAGAGATCAAACGTAATCGTAATAGAAATGGCTACTTTGCTAAACATGCTCATAAACTGGCTAAAAGACGCCATATCTCGAATCATAGAACTGTAAGTTCCTCCCTATTGCAACAGATCGAAAGCTATCTTGCTTTGCAATGGAGTCCCGAACAAATCGCTTCTCACGTAGCTATCAGTATGCATTCAATCTATCGATATATTCAGCAAGATAAACTCAAAGGAGGCAGTCTTTATCTTCATTTACGTTTTAGAAATCAACGAAAAAGAAAGTATGGACAACCAGAAACTCGTGGGATGCTCAGTAACCGTAAAAGCATTCACGATAGGCCACACATCATTGAGAAGCGATCACGTTTTGGTGATTTAGAAATAGATACGATTGTGGGCAAAAATCAGCAGCAGTCTTTAGTTTCAATTGTAGATAGGAAAACAGGCTATCTTTGGTTAAAGAAATGTAGCACTCGCAAGAGTCAGGCGGTTTGTGAAGCCACTGTTGACTTGCTGGCTCCAATCAAAGAGAAGTTAAAGACGATTACTGCTGATAATGGCAAGGAATTTAGCCTACATGAACAAATCGCGAATGAACTGGAAATAGAATTCTACTTTGCAGATCCTTACAGTGCATGGCAGAGAGGCACAAATGAGAATACGAATGGTCTGATCAGGCAATACATCAGAAAAGGAAGTGATCTAAATAACTACACGGATGAATATATTTCAGAGATTACTAAGCGTTTGAATCATCGCCCAAGAAAAAGACTCGGATTTAAAAGTCCGAGTCAGGTATTACTCCAAGAACATGGTGTTGCACTTCAAGTGCTAATCTAAGCACTAAAAAACAACAATGTGATTCTAAAAATTGCTTTGATGAGATAGAATATTTTTATCTTTAAATAAATAAAATAGTATAAGAATATGCTTAATAATATTCATTCGATTTTAGAAAATTTAGGTCTTAGCCGACAAAAACGCGCCTTACATATTCAGTTTTCAAATCCTGCCTTAAATGCTCAGGTATTTGTTCAGCGCATTCAAGGTCAACATCAGATCAATACTGGTTTAAAGGCCGATGTGCTGTGTCTCTCCACCAATGCGCATATTCAATTGAAACAATTCATTGGTTGTCAGGTGGCTATCGATCAAGTCACAGATTTGGGTAAGCTGTCACGCACCACGGGGATTATTACAGGGGCAAGTCAAGGTCAAAGCGATGGTGCATTAACTCTTTATAAACTCACTTTAGAAGATGCAACTGCTCTATGGCACAAACGACGCAATAGTCGGGTGTTTATGAATAAGAGCGTCATCGACATTACAGAGGTGATGTTTAAGGAATGGCAAAGTAAAAGCCCGCTGTTTAGTGCCAGTCTAAATTTGACCACCAAAGAGTTGCAGCAGGATTACGATATTCGTCCCTTTGTCATGCAAGCCAATGAAACTGATTATGATTTTTTAACGCGTCTGTGGCGCAGTGAAGGCATCAATTGGTTAGTGGATGAAACAGTGCATGTCGTTGCAATGAATGCGTCTGAGATTCAGCCCCAAAAGTTACGCTTAATCGATGACAATAGCTCCTTTGAGGCTTTAGATCGACGTCATATTCGTTTCCATCGAAGCAGTGCCACAGAGCGCTTTGATACCATTACGAGCTTTGTAGCACAGCGGAATATTCACTCTAATGCCATTCAGCTTCAGCGCTGGCAATCGGATACATTGGCGCAAGATCAGGGCGAAGCAAGTCTGAGCTCACATATCCATAGTGAACAGCATGACAATGAGACACTGAGTTTGGAACAAGCATGGACCATTAGCCCCGCATGGATCAGTGATTTAAATGGGGAAGACCAGACCACTGCATCAAGTAGCGCTCAGCTGTCAAAGTTAAATACACAGCTCAGCCAATATCAAGATTTACAGTCAAAATACTTTAGTGCGCAAAGCAGTGTACGTGATGCACATGTTGGTTATTGGTTTGAATTTTCTGGTCATGCTGAAATTGATCAACATCAAGGTTCAGACCGTGAACTCCTGATTTTAGCTAAGCATTTTTATAATCAAAATAATCTGCCAAAAGATTTGTTAAACCAAGTCGATGCATTGCTCGACTTAAGCCGTTGGCAGCATTTAAAAACCCAAGAGCGACAAGCCAATGAGCTGTCTTTGGTGCGCCGAAGTGTTGCAGTTGTTCCAGAATTTGATCCTCTAAAGCATCGGCCATTGGCCTATCCTCAGCGTGCCAAAGTGGTTGGACCTGCAGGTGAAACCATCTATGTCGATCAATGGGGGCGGATCAAAGTGCGTTTTGTGTTTACCCGTTCTGATGATCATGGGCATGATGGTGGGGCAGGTTCAAATGATAATGACACAGACTCCGCATGGGTGGATGTACTGACTTCATGGGCAGGTGAAGGTTATGGTTCACGTTTTCATCCACGTATTGGTGAAATCGTGGTGATTGATTTCTTTGATGGCAATGTCGATCGGCCTTTTGTGGTGGGACGTTTACATGAAGCGGAGCGTTATCAAACGATGTTTGATATCAAAGGACAGCTCCCAGATACTAAAAAACTCAGTGGTATCCGATCTGCTGAGGTAGGAGGCACGGGCTTTAACCAACTGCGTTTTGATGACACCACTGGGCAGATCAGTACCCAATTACAAAGTAGCCATGCAGCGACACAATTGAATTTAGGAAACTTAAGCCATCCTAAAGACAAAGAACAAAGTAATGGTCGAGGTGAAGGATTTGAGCTGAGAACGGATGCATTTGGTGCAATGCGTGCAGGTAAGGGCATGCTGATTACCACCTATGCACAAGAGAATGCCATTGCAGATCATTTGGAGGCTGCACAAGCACAGTCTTTACTTACTCAGGGCGAAGAGAGCATGAAAATGCTCAGTCAGTTGGCGGTAAAGCAGCAAACCGATGCATTGAACGTGATCACTCGACTTCCTAAATTTATTCAATCCCTTCAAATTAAAAACACCGCTCAAGCATTACAATCTACGGTGAATCTTTTCAAAGACGGTTTAGCCAATGATCCTTTAAACGCACTCAAAGATTGCGGCGGATTTATTGAAGATATTGGCTCATTTGGGGGGAGCGCGAAAGGCATTGTGGATGAGTTTAATGCCTATTTTGAAGATGCTAAAGAAGCGATCGATAACTTAAAAGAATTTATTGAAAATGTTGAGACACATGGTTCTGATTTACTCAAAGGTAAGTTCGCAAGTATAAAGCAGGGGATACAGGATAACCCACTTCAAGCCATACAGGATGTAGGTAAAGCCATCTCAAGTGTTGATTTGACAGATGAAAAATGGCTCATTTCATGTACTGGATTTGGAGGGGATAAAGGTCTATCGGAAATTACGCCATCTAAAGCTTTGAGTTCATTGCAAGGCTTTATGGAAGGCTATACTCAAGGTTTAGAAAATAGTCATGATGACAAAAAACAAGAACAGGGTAAGTTGTTTCGACAAGCCCTTATGTTACTGGCATCCCCAAATGGAATTGCACTCACCACACCTGAAGATATTATTTTACAAGCTTCACAAGATATTGCGGAAAGTGCACAAGGTTCAATTAATTTAAGTGCTCAGAAAAATATTGTGGGACATGCGCAAGACAAGATCAGTTTATTTGCAGCGCAGAAAGGATTCCGAGCGTTCGCAGCAAAAGGCAAGTTGGAACTGCAAGCGCAGGATGATGCAATTGAGTTGATTGCTCGTAAGGTGATTAAGTTAATTTCTACTGAAGACAAGATAGAAATCACCAGTCCGAAAGAAATAGTACTCACTGCTGGCGGCTCGCAACTCAAGATTAATAGTAGTGGTGTATTTAGTACGACAGGTGGCAAGTTTGAGAGTAAGGCAGGGCAACATTTGTTTACGGGTGGGGGAACTGTAAATGCCCAGTTACCAAAAATGCCTGAAAGTGGAATGTACAGTAAACGAATTGATTTAAAAAATCTTGTACCAGAAAATCTTTTGAATACAGAATTAAACTATAAAATTATTAATCAAACGAAAAAAGTAGAATATATTGGTAAATTAGATGAATTTAGAACAAATCGTTTATTTTCAGATGCTTCCGATCAGATAGAATTTAGATTTATTGACAGCGAAAATGGAGAAAATGGAACAATGTTTATAAGTTTATCGGATCCTGATGATGAGCTATTCAGTTGTTTAAATGAAATTGGCACTGAAGATGATATTGATGAAAACAATGGAGTTGAGTAATGAATAAGATAGTATCGATTTTATTATTTTTTATAGCTAGTTCTGCTTTAGCAGCTGAAAAGTGTGATTATAAAGTTCAGTTTGATGATACGATTCCTGCAAATGTATCCTTCATAAAATTAGGGAAGTCTAAGAGCTATACGAAATTTGTAGTTAAGCCTGATTATTTTGAAACTACTATACAGGATTGTGCATTTAAAAATAATAAATATTATATTTTATCTAGTTCAATTACTCACCCTGCAACTACATTAGCTCAATCAATATTGGTGGTAAGTATTTTTGATAAATTTGGAAGCTTAAACGAACATAAATTTATAAATAAAAAATGGACTTGTGAAATTGATGATGGTTTTTATAAAAAAAATAATAAATTAGAAGTCCTTTATAGTTGTGCAGATAAGTCAGAAAATTTGAAATATAATAAATATGCGGTTGAGGTAAAATAAATGGCTTCTACATACGAAGATAAACTAAATTTTATTGCTTCAATCTATTGTTCTGTAAGGAGAATAGCATTTAAGAAAGATGTGAGTTGGGAGACTATATTAGCTCAAGTTGCTCAAGAAACTGGGTGGGGAGAAAAAATATTAGTAGGTACAAATAATATATTTAATATAAAAGCAGATAGTAGGTGGAAGGGCCCTAAAAGTAAACATTTAGTCTGGGAAGATAAACCTAATGGAAAGCGTGTACAGGAATACCATGATTTTAGAAATTACAAAGATCTTGAAGAAGCAATTGAAGATAGAGTTAAATTTTTAGAAGAAAATCAAAGGTATCATAAATTTTTCAGTAATGGGGTGAGAGGTATATTTGAAAGGGAAGCTCAAGCATTGGAAGATGCTGGATATGCTACACATAAGGAAAAAAATAAAGCTACAGGGAGTTTTGAATTAGTATATGCAGATAAATTAGTAGAAGTCTTTAGAGGGCCTTCAATGAGAAAGGCTATAGCTAGAGGTGAATCTAATGGACAATGTACTATTGTGAATGCTGTGTTTTTGGATGATGATAATAGTAAAGAAATAAATAAAGAAGTTGAAATCTTAATAGATGGAAATATTAAGATAACAAAAGTTACAGATAGTAATGCGATTATCAAGGGTATAGTTGTAAAGCCAAATGGAACTATTAGCTTTAAGAAAGATAATATTATTGTTCCAGCTAAAATTCCTTCAGCTAAAGCTCCTCTAAATATTAAAATTACTAAAGCGTCAACTCCTATAGCTGATAAATTAGACCAACACAATGGCACTCCTTCTACGAGACAAACGCCTGTACAAAATTCAAAGCAAACGCAAACTTCTATACAAGCGCCAAATACTGATAAGAGTCTAGCTTCTTTTAAAATAAAATTTTTAGAAAATGATACTAATAAGAGTATTGAAAATTTTTCATATGGAATTTTTTACAAAAATAAAATGAAAGAACACGTTGGTGATAGTAGGGGGGAGGAACAGGTCCGTGCAGAACCTGGTTCAAAAATTACGATTTATGTTAAAGATTTTTCTGGGAAGCTGAATCAAAAAATTGAAGAATTTAATGTTCAAGAGAATGTATTAAAAATCATTAAAATTCCAATTAGAGAAATAAAAGTGTTGATAATGAACCACTCTTCAACGAAGGCTATGGAAAATTATCATATTATTTCAGAATATAGGGGTTCAAAGAAAAATAAATATACAAAAAATGATGGCACAATCATTTTAAAAGGCTTAGCCGGATTTGGAGTGAAATTAACTATACCCTCAGGTCAGGTTGTGTTACCGGAAACATATTTTGATAATAAAGTTTTATTTTATAAACGGGCTTTGTTTGAAAAATATGAAAAGCCTACTTTGGCAAAGCCAACACAAACTCCTCCATTAAAAACAGATGGTGAGATTGTTGTTTCAAAAAATAAAACTGCACCAATATCGCAAAATGATGTGCGTGGAAATAATGGGCATCCTATTAAATTGGTCAGTAAAGAAGGCACATTTGAAGTAGAGACTTACTTGGATACTACAAAAGCGCTAGCATCGAATTTAAGTTATGAAATAGTTTATAAAGGACAATCTCGTGTCCATATTAGTGGAAGTACTGGGCGTAAACTGCATAAATGTGAGATAAATGAAGAAATAAGCATAAAGTATAAAAGTGGTAATAAAATATTAATTGAGAAGTATACTGTAATTGAAAATATGTCTCCTATTAAGATTTATATAACAAAATCTAAAGGTGGGTTTAATAAAGCTATTTTTGCCCAAACTTTAAAAGCAAACTCTACGGCAAAAAGCCGAGGGTTGTGTGCAATGTATGTTCGATTAGCTTTTGAAGCAGCTGGTGGAAAAGTTAATCCTAGACCAGGCTCTGCGTATCAATATGTAAAAGTTATGCAGGATAATGGGTTTAGAGAAGTAGATAAGGATGGATATACACCACAAATTGGTGATATATATATAATTGATAGATTTGGGTCACATGTGCATGGGCATATTTCTGGTTATAATGGGTCACAATGGATTTCGGACTTCAGGCAAAATGGAATAAATATTTATAGAGGACGGCCTACCATTAGTTATAGAATTTTTCGGTCTTATGATTAGAGGGTAACGATGCTTACTGATATTAAAAAAATACTATATATAATATTTTTAACATTTTTCTGTTTTGGTTGCGATTCAAAATACCCAACGCAAGAGTCTAAAGCAAAATCTGATTCTGTGAGTAAAGAGAGTAGAAGCCAAAAAAAAGTTGATTTAGTATCTTTTGTTTTAAACTTTTATAAAATATATTTCCCTTATAATTTAGGGCAAGATAGCGAAAATAAATTGAGCGATTTTCTATCAAAAAATGGTGATGAATTTTTGACAAATAATTTAAAATCATTGATTTTAGATGATATTAAATGTACAGAAGAGGGTTATGTATGTAACTTAGATATGGACCCATTTTATAATAGTCAAGACAAGATAATATTATCAAATGCCTTGAAGGAAAGTGATAGAAGTGTAGACGTTTTATTTGATAATAAAAGTAAATTAAAAATTTTATTAGATTGCAGTGATAAATGTTTAATTTCAAATGTTATTTACCCTGATGGTTCTAATTTGGAAGAAAAGTTAAAACAAAAAAATTAAATTTACAAAGATAATTTAAAAATCAATCAATTACATTTCTGAAAGCTTTCTTTGAACTAAGAAGCGGTCTTAAAGCCGCTCCTTAATATTTTAACCTTACAAAACTTCTTCCAACAACTCTTCACTCGGCGCAAAGTAATACGCACCATCGAGCGCTGTTACAAAGTGCAGTAATCGATCATGAATGCCATCACCACTGGTACCAAACATACGAACGAGCATTTGATCAATGCGAGTCAAATCTTTGGTATACGCAATAAAGAACAGACCCTGATCACCACGACCATCCCCATAAGGAAGAGAATGACGCAAGATTTCGAGTTCTTCACCGTCTTCATCTTCAACAACGGTACGTGCTACATGCGCATTATCGGGTTTTACGTCATCATCAAGTTCGATACTTTCAAGTTTGGTACGACCCATGACTTGCTCTTGAGTATCAACTTTTAATTTTTTCCATTTATCTAAATCATGTGCATAACGCTGAGCAAAGACAAAAGAACCATCTTCAAAGATACCTGCATCCTCACCTAACAGTGCCGTTTCAGCACGGTCATCTTTAAATTGTGGATTTTCAGTACCATCAATAAAACCAGTTAAGTCACGACCATCAAAATTACGGAAGCAGACACGCTCATCAAGTACTTCAACTTGATCTTGAATGCCCTCAAAAAAAGCTTGGCTTAAAGCAAAACAAATATCACTACGTGCAGAAGCGATATGAATCAATACATCTGCAGGCACTACAGGCATGGTAAATGAACCTTGAATCGGTTCTAACTGGGAAAAACCTTGAGGTGCTTCTGAAAGCTTTGTCCAAAGCTCAGGTCCAAATGCAACCCCTGTCTTAATTTGAGCATGCGGATGTTGGGTAATTAAACGATCACGTGTGGTGAATAGTTCTTCTAATTTGTCTTTAAGTGCTTCAAGGCTTAAATTTTTTAATCGCAAAACGATAAAACGAGCATGATCTGATGGTAGTGGCAGAATTACAGATTGGGCTGTCATTGAACGATGGCTCCTCAATTATTTTCTTTGCTATGCCGTATTGTGCATCAAGCACCTTGACCTTAATAGGAAAATCTACAGATTTTTTTAACTTGAATAGGTCAGGTCATTGAGTCAAATCAGTCTATAATTTGAAGCTCTGCTCAAAACTGATTTAAACAATGTCCTACCAAATGTGGTTTGCCTACATGCTTGCATGCTGGGTGATTAGTATCTCTCCGGGTGCAGGTGCCATTGCATCGATGTCTAGCGGTCTCAACTATGGTTTTAAACGTGGCTATTGGAATGCCATCGGTTTACAACTGGCACTGGTGGTTCAGATTGGTATTGTCGCAGCAGGGGCAGGGGTGTTACTTGCAACTTCACCTTGGGCATTTTTAGCCATAAAATGGTTTGGTGTGATTTACCTATTATATTTGGCTTATTTACAGTGGAAAGCGCCTGTTCAAACCATTGAAATTGCAGTCGATGCCAAACAAAAGTCCATTGCTAAACTGGTCATGTACGGCTTTTTGGTCAATATGAGTAATCCCAAGGCAATTGTCTTTTTATTAGCCGTATTACCACAATTTCTAGATTTGTCTCAACCGCAGTGGCCGCAGTATCTGATTATGGGTATTACCATGATCACGATTGATTTGATCGTGATGGCGGGCTACACCAGCTTAGCGGCTAAAGTTTTAAGATTGTTAAAATCGCCCAAACAGCAAAAATATCTCAATCGCACTTTTGCCGTGTTATTCGCAGGCGCAGCCAGTTTACTCAGTTTGGTACATCAATAATTTTAGATTGTTTTAACATTAAATATTCAACCCAACCACACATCTAGAAGGTGGAGCTACATGAATTATTTTGAATTTTATCTTTATGTGATCAGTGTAATTATCATGATTGCAACCCCAGGTCCGGTTATGATTTTGGTTGCAAGTGCGGGCTTAAAAGGGGGGTATCGGAAGGCTTTCGCCACCATATTGGGGACAAATTTAGCCTCACTCATTCTGATTGCCTTATCGATTCTAATTTTAAAAGGCATGCTCAGCGTTAATGAAAGCTTATTTCTGATGATTAAAGTTTTAGGCTGTCTATACATTGGTTATTTAGGCTTTGATATTCTAAAAGAGCTTCGCTTCTCAAAAGAACAAAATATACAAGCCTTAAAGCCAATGGAGGGTGGGCTTCAAAAAGGTTTCTTGGTGGGAATTTCGAATCCCAAAGATATCATTTTCTTTTCTTCATTTTTTCCGCAATTTATCGGGATTCATCCTGACATGAATACCAGCCTGATGATCTTGGTGGTGGCATGGATTATTCTCGATTTTCTAACCTTATCAGCGGTGTATTTAGGCTTTAACCAACTCGCTAAAAGTCGGCATTATTCCAAGGTTTTAGGGCTGTGTGGGGTGATTCTGGTGGTGATAGCCAGTTATGGCTTATACGTATCTATACGGGCTTACTAAAAATCTTATCTGCAACAGACCATGTATGGCAAAATCCAAGTATAAGTGAGTATAGAAATGATAATTTTAAACAGAGTTGTTGGACATGACTTAATTTTCTAGCAAAAAAAAGCGCCGCTTTTTTAGATTTCAAATTTCAGATTCTAAGTATTGGATATTACATTCATGCCATTTTCTTGATCTTTTGCACAATAAAAATCAATGCAAATAAAATCGACATGGTCAGCACAATGCTTAAACCTGTTGAAATATCTAGCCCTGCGCTCGACCATAGGCCAACCGTTACAGCCACTTGTGCAATGATAAATGCCCACATCACCATGTGTTTAGGTGAGTGTGCAAGCAAACGTGCAGTTAAAGCGGGAATCACCAATAAGGCACCCATCAGCAAAGAACCGACAGCACGCAGTGCCAACACGGTAAACAGTGCGAGCAATAACATAAAAATCAGACGCTGCCATTTGGCATTAACACCTTCACTGACCGCCATATCGGGATCAATTGCGATGTGAATTTGTGCCTTCCAGTTGTAATGCAGCACGCTCAGCGCAGCAATAATCACCAAAGCAAATACTGGTAAATCCGACCATGAAATGGTCAAAAGATCACCAAATAAATAGCTCATTAATTCAGGTCTTAAGCTCGGTAAATGCTGAATCAGCAGTAGACCTGAACAGAGTAAAGTCGCTGAGCACAGTGCCAAAAGTGCATCATTCGGTAAACGTGGATCATGTAACACCCACAGCACAGCCACCAGAAGGAGTGCCGTAAACGTCACACCTAGCCAGAGGGGGAGGGTAAGCACCCCTGCAATGGCAACACCGAGTAATGTACCGTGCGCCATGGTGTCTGCAAAAAAGGACATTCTTCGCCACAGCATCAGACAACCGAGTGGGGCGGTCAAAAACACCAAGAGCGTGCCCATGGTCCATGCAGGTAAGAGGAGTTGTAACCATTCCATCATGGTTTAAGCTTCCGGCTCTGGGTGAATATGCGGACGAGGATCATGCTCGCAAGGCGTGGCACTGTCACCATGGCCGCAGTGGTCATGATGATGGTGATAAAATACGCGCTGTGTACCGAAAATGGCTTGATACTCTGGATGTTGCTGAATTGAATCAGGCAGCCCGCTACAACAAATATGTTTGTTTAGACAAATGACACGCTGCGTGCCTTGCATGACCCATTGCAGATCATGAGAAACAATTAAAATCGAACAGCCGTAACGATCGGGTAGGCTACGTACATAAGCATAAAGCTCAGCTTCAGATTGAATGTCGAGTCCTTGCATCGGTTCATCGAGCACCAAAAGATCAGGTTGACGTAACAGCGCACGTGCTAAAAGCACACGCTGACGTTCACCGCCAGAGAGTTGTTGAACTTTCGCATCTTGTAAGTTGATAATGCCCGTATCACGGATAATTTCGGCTTTAATGCGGGCGTCACATTGTTCAAGTTCGAGTAAATCTTTCACACGTAAAGGCAGACTGTGCGAAGGATTAAATTTTTGCGGTACATAAGCCAAGGTTAGATTTTTATGGCTATGCATTTTGCCTGAATTGGGTTTAACAATGCCTAAAAGCACTTTAATTAGGGTGGATTTACCTGCGCCATTGGGACCAATCAGCGTGATAATTTCTTTTTCTTGAATAGAAAAATCGATGTTTTTCAGAATGTCACGGTCATCAATTCGAACATTAATCTGTTGTAGTTGAATTAATGCAGGCGCTGAGGCTACTTCGAACACTGCTGACATAATCCTGAAATCTCAATAATGCTGTGATGCGCTTTAAACTGGTCTGAGGTGGCCAACTGATCCAGCTGTTGAATCAAACCCAATGCAGAAGCTTCTTTCACCGTATTACATTCGGTACAAATCAAAAAAGCAGCTTGGTGGCCCGCGCGCGGGTGACAGCAGGGAATATAGGCATTAATTGAGGTGAGTCGATGAATAAAGCCTTTTTCCAATAAGAAGTCTAAAGTGCGATAGACCGTCGGAGGAGCAGCAGGGCGCACCGAGTTACCTTTAAGGTTTGCCAAAAGATCATAAGCGCCAACAGGACCTGAGGCATTTAAAATCAGTGCTAAGACTTCTTTACGCAGCGGCGTCAAGCGAGCACCCGAAGCTGAACAAATGTTTTCAGCTTCTTCAAGGCGAGCATCGACATTCGGGTGGTCATGCACGCCGTGTAAAGTATCATGATGTGCATGAGAACATAAACTCATTGCTGACCTCGAAGCTACGTAGTAAATAGGGAACAACGTTGAATAATAGCATGAAGCCAGAACAACTTACGAACGGCATAGGCATTTTTACGCATTTGTTATATTATAACATGAAATTGACTTTGGTATTCTTGTTCATGTTGCGCTTAATCGCTTTTTGCCTATTGTCATTGTTTGCAATGACCAGTTTTGCTCAAGCACCTCTAGTGGTTTCTACTCATCCTATTTATTTGATTGCCAAAGAAATTACCAAAGGGGTGGAGGAGCCAAAACTGTTGCTGGAAAATCAAACGGGACATGATGTTCATTTAACGCCCGCACATCGTAAGTTGATTCAAGATGCTTCACTGGTCATCTGGTTGGGTAAAGCACATGAGGCCCCTTTAGATAGCGTTTTAAGCAAAAACAAGCAGGCGATTGCGCTGTTAAATGCAGGCATTGTGCAAACTTTACCGCTACGTAATAACCGTGGTGTTGCGATCAAAGATACCCTTGATACGCATGTTTGGTTAGAGCCTAATAATGCAGTGCGGATTGGATTTTTCATTGCAGCACTTCGCTCACAGCAGCATCCTGAGCATAAAACTGCGTATCAGAACAACGCCAAACGCTTTGCGCGTGAAATGCTGGTCGCATCGCAGCAAATCAAAATGAATGGCGGAAATAAACCATATTGGTCATTGCATGATGCTTATCAGTACTTAGAGCGCCCATTGAATATCAAGTTTGCAGGCTCACTGACAGAAGATCCGCATATGGCGCCGACGGTGGCTCAAATTAAGTATTTGAATGACACTCGTCCACTCAAAACCATGTGCCTTTTGGCAGAGTCAACGGCAAACCCAAGTCAATATCGCAAGCTAGGAAGCGTAAATTTTCAAGCAGTGGATGAGAGTTTTTCTAAGCAGCAGAAGTTTGTCGTGGCATGGCAGTCTTTGGCCAAGGTGGTGAGATCTTGCGTACAAAAAGGTTAAAACTGGTGTAAAAGTAATCTAAAATTGTATATATCGACATCAATCATCGATTTAAAAATACCAGACTAAGGTCGGGAAAAGATTGCATGTTGAGGGGGCTAACTCTATAATGCCTGCGATTAAAAATAATCATCAGCTAAACTTGTCAAGCATAAATGCTATAAGTGAGTAATAAATGGGCCGAACTAGTCGCTTGATTGACCGACGATTAGCGAAAGCTTTAGTCATCTTGCAAGCATGTATGATACCTGTTTCAGCCTTGATAGCGTGGGTCTTGAAAGACTCGACTGCGGCTCTCAGTGCAGCATTAGGTGCACTTGTATGTTGGCTTGCCAGTTGTTATTTTTCATGGCAGTCGTTCCGAGCTGCAGGTGCAAGAGCTTCGAAACAGGTTCTTTCGAATATGTATCGGGGTTTGCTCGGTAAGTTTGCAATAGTGATTGTTGGATTCGTTTTGATTTTAATCAATGTTAAACCGTTGTCAGCGGGGGCATTGTTTTGTGGTTTTATACTCGTTCAGACCATGACGTGGGTCGCTCCTTTTTGGGCGTCACGCCTATCAAAATGAGTTTAGTCGCAACAAAGATTGAAAAGTTTTTTAGACGATTAACGAGATATCAAGCAGCACGCGATATTCGTTAACTCTAATTTAGTATTTGACATTAACCAGGTGTGATTTATGGCTGCTGACGAACATACCCTTACCTCGTCTGAGTATATTCAGCATCACTTAACGAACATGACCTACGGCAAAATGCCAGATGGTTCGTGGAAGTTAGCTGAGACTGCTGAAGAAGCGAAAGAGATGGGGTTCACTGCTATACACTTGGATTCGATGGGTTGGTCAATCGGCCTTGGTGTTATTTTCTGTTTGCTGTTCTGGTGCGTAGCGAAAGCTGCGAACTCTGGTATTCCTACCAAACTCCAGGCTGCAATTGAAATGATCATCGAGTTTGTTGACTCAAGTGTCCGCGACACATTCCATGGCAAATCACGCTTAATTGCACCACTTGCATTAACCATTTTCGTGTGGATTTTCCTCATGAACTTAATGGATTTAATCCCAGTTGACTTTATCCCGTATACAGCTCAATTGATCGGTGCACACGTATTTGGTATGGATCCTCACCATGTCTACTTTAAAATTGTTCCAACGACTGATCCAAACGTTACTTTAGGTATGGCGTTATCAGTATTTGCGTTGACTATTTTCTATAGTATTCGTGAGAAAGGGCTTGTCGGATTCGGTGCAGAATTTGCACTTAACCCATTTAACCCAAGTAACCCATTTTTAAAAGCTCTACTCATTCCTGTGAATATTTTACTTGAATTGGTAACTTTTATCGCGCGTCCAATTTCATTGGCACTGCGACTGTTCGGTAACATGTATGCAGGTGAGTTAATCTTCATCCTCATCGCACTATTACCGTTCTGGATTCAATGGGCATTGTCTGTGCCGTGGGCTATTTTCCATATTCTTATTATTACCTTACAAGCGTTCATTTTCATGATGCTGACTATCGTATATATGAGTATGGCTAGCGAAAAGCATTAATTATATTGCTCGACTGCATGTAGCAGTTGAGCTAAAGTTTTTTTGTTTGATTTAAACTCAACCTTTGAGGATTTTTTCATGGATTTAGTAGTTGGCTTATCTGCTGTTGCAGCTGCTCTTTTAATCGCGTTTGGTGCTTTAGGTACTGCGATCGGTTTTGGTCTTTTAGGTGGTCGTTTCCTTGAAGCTGTTGCTCGTCAACCAGAATTGGCTCCACAACTTCAAACTCGTATGTTCTTAATCGCAGGTCTTCTTGATGCTGTGCCTATGATTGGTGTTGGTATTGGCTTATTCATCATCTTTGCTAACCCGTTTACAACTTTGTTAGCTAGCTTGGTTTAATTCGCTAAATTCCGAAATCAACTATTTGAGGAATGGCAATGAATATCAACCTCACATTGTTTGGCCAAGCGATTGCATTTGCGATGTTTGTCGCATTTTGCATGAAGTTTGTATGGCCACCACTAATCAACGCGATTAGTGAACGTCAGCGTCGTATTGCTGATGGCTTAAATGCAGCTGAAAAAGCAAAAGCAGATCTTGCTGATGCTCAGTCGCAAGTTAAGCAAGAAATTGATGCAGCTAAAGTACAAGCAGCTCAATTGATCGAACAAGCGAATCGTCGTGCAGCACAATTGGTTGAAGAAGCTCGTACTCAAGCATCTGCTGAAGGTGAGCGTATTCGTCAACAAGCGAAAGAAGCTGTTGATACCGATATCAATACTGCTCGCGAAGAATTACGTCAACAAGTTGCAGCGCTTGCTGTTGCTGGTGCAGAGAAAATTCTGAACCAACAAGTTGATGAAGCAGCTCACAATGCCATGCTTACTCAGCTGGCTGCTAAACTTTAAGCGAGGCGATTATGGCTGAATTCTTGACGTTAGCACGCCCGTATGCCAAAGCAGCATTTGCTTTCGCTTCTGAGCAAGGTGCAACTGACAATTGGTCTAATGTGTTACAAGTGCTTAGTGCTGCGGTGCAAGATGAAGCATTTTCCGCTTACTTGAGTCGCCCTGAGCTTACTCCTGTTGAGCAGGTGAGTCTTTTTGCTAAAGTTTTAGGTGAAGATCAAACTGCAAACGTGTCAAACTTTTTGACATTGCTTGCTGAAAATGATCGTTTAACGCTTTTACCTGAAATTGAAACAGAGTACGAACTGCTTAAATCACAAAATAACAACGTTGTTGATGTAGTGATTGAATCTGCATTGCCAATGACTTCTGTTCAAGAGCAACTACTGACTCATGCATTAGAAAAACGTTTCAATGCAAAAGTAGCTGTGACTGTTGAAGTTAAACCAGAGCTTATTGCTGGTGTAGTTATTCGTGCAGGCGACCAAGTGATAGATGATTCTGCGCTTAACAAGCTTGAAAAAATGCGGACTCGTCTTCTTGCGTAATATTGCTTGAAAATAGCAGCGTAATAGAAGACTGAACTTAATTAAAGATTGAGGTATAGCGCAATGCAACAACTGAATCCATCCGAGATCAGTGCGCTCATTAAACAGCGTATCGGCGATCTGGACACCAGCGCGACCGCTAAGAACGAAGGGACCATTGTTATGGTTTCCGACGGTATTGTGCGTATTCACGGTCTTGCTGATGCAATGTACGGTGAGATGATCGAATTCGACGGCGGCCTTTTTGGTATGGCACTGAACCTAGAACAGGATTCAGTGGGCGTCGTTGTTTTAGGTAACTACTTAAGCCTTCAAGAAGGTCAAAAAGCGCGTTGCACAGGTCGTGTATTAGAAGTTCCAGTTGGTCCTGAACTTCTTGGCCGTGTGGTAGATGCTTTGGGTAACCCAATTGATGGTAAAGGCCCAATTGATGCAAAACTCACTGATGCTGTTGAAAAAGTAGCACCAGGCGTAATTTGGCGTCAATCAGTGGATCAACCTGTACAAACTGGTTATAAATCAGTAGATACAATGATCCCAGTCGGCCGTGGTCAGCGTGAGTTGATCATTGGTGACCGTCAAACTGGTAAAACAGCAATGGCGATCGATGCGATCATCGCTCAGAAGCACTCTGGCATCAAATGTGTATACGTAGCCATTGGTCAAAAACAATCGACCATCGCTAACGTTGTACGCAAGTTAGAAGAAACTGGCGCTATGGCGTATACCACTGTTGTCGCAGCAGGTGCATCAGATCCAGCAGCAATGCTGTATTTGGCTCCGTACTCTGGCTGTACAATGGGCGAATACTACCGTGACCGTGGTGAAGATGCGCTTATCATTTATGATGACTTGTCTAAGC
Organism: Acinetobacter sp. TGL-Y2; assembly: GCF_001612555.1. Lineage (NCBI taxonomy): Bacteria > Pseudomonadati > Pseudomonadota > Gammaproteobacteria > Moraxellales > Moraxellaceae > Acinetobacter > Acinetobacter sp. TGL-Y2. Next base: position 157,389 of record NZ_CP015110.1, read on the forward strand.
AAGCTGTTGCGTATCGTCAAATTTCATTGCTTTTACGCCGTCCACCAGGTCGTGAAGCATACCCAGGTGACGTATTCTATCTTCACTCGCGTCTACTTGAGCGCGCTTCTCGCGTGTCTGTTGACTACGTTGAGAAATTCACTAACGGTGAAGTTAAAGGCCAAACAGGTTCATTAACTGCATTGCCGATTATTGAAACTCAAGCGGGTGACGTATCTGCATTCGTACCGACTAACGTAATTTCGATTACTGATGGTCAGATCTTCCTTGAAACATCATTGTTCAACGCAGGTATTCGTCCTGCTGTGAACGCGGGTATCTCTGTATCTCGTGTTGGTGGTTCTGCTCAAACGAAGATCATCAAAAAATTGTCTGGTGGTATCCGTACCGCTTTGGCGCAATACCGTGAATTGGCAGCATTTGCTCAGTTTGCTTCTGATCTTGACGAAGCAACACGTAAGCAACTTGAACATGGTCAACGTGTAACTGAACTTATGAAGCAAAAACAATATGCTCCATATTCAATTGCTGACCAAGCTGTTTCAATTTATGCATCTAACGAAGGTTATATGACTGACGTTGACGTGAAGAAAATCGTAGACTTTGATGCTGCGCTTATTTCTTACTTCCGTTCAGAACATACTGCGTTAATGCAAGAAATCGATAACACAGGCAACTACAGCAAAGAAATCGAAGCGGCAATCAAAGCAGGTATTGAAAGCTTTAAAGCGACTCAAACTTACTAAGATAAGCTTTAGTTAAGTTTGGTTCACGGAATCAACCTTCGGAGGCTCGAAAGGGCCTTCGAATACTAGGTTTAGCGTATGGCAAATTTAAAAGAAATTCGCGCCAAAGTAGCTAGTATCAAAAGCACGCAGAAGATTACTCGCGCGATGCAGATGGTAGCAGCTTCTAAGATGCGTCGTGCGCAAGAGCGCATGGCTCAGGGCCGTCCGTATGCCGAAAATATGCACCGTGTAATTGCTCACTTAGTACAAGCGAACCCTGAATACAAACATCGTTATATGGTTGAACGCCCTGTAAAACGCGTTGGCTATATCATTGTTTCTTCAGATCGTGGTTTGGCAGGCGGCTTGAACATTAACTTGTTCAAGAAAGTGGTTAAGCATGTACAACAGCAACAAGAGCAGTCAATTGAAGTTCAATTTGCTTTGATTGGTCAAAAAGCGGTTTCGTTTTTTAAAAACTACGGCGGTAAAGTTCTTGGTGCAACGACAAATGTCGGTGATACACCAAGTCTTGAACAGTTATCTGGTTCTGTACAGGTGATGTTGGATGCGTATGATAAAGGCGAGTTAGATCGTATTTATCTTGTGTCAAACGGCTTTGTCAATGCCATGACTCAAAACCAAAAAATCGAACAACTCGTTCCTTTGGCTGCTGCTGAAGAAGACGAGGGTCTAAACCGTCAATACGGTTGGGACTACATCTATGAGCCTGAAGCTGAACAGCTTCTCAATGGCTTATTGGTTCGATATATTGAGTCTGTGGTGTATCAAGGTGTGATTGAAAACATCGCATGTGAACAGTCTGCGCGTATGGTTGCAATGAAAGCTGCAACAGACAACGCAGGCGACATCATTAAGAGCCTACAACTTATTTATAACAAGCTGCGTCAAGCCGCGATTACTCAGGAAATTTCTGAGATCGTTGGTGGTGCCGCTGCCGTTTAACATTATTTTGAATTGAGGAGACAGCAATGAGTAGCGGTCGTATCATTCAGATCATCGGCGCGGTTATCGACGTCGAGTTTGAACGTAATAACGTTCCTAAGATCTATGACGCTCTCCAAGTTGAAGGTACTGAAACTACTTTAGAAGTTCAGCAACAACTTGGTGATGGTGTAGTTCGTACAATCGCAATGGGATCTACTGAAGGTCTTAAACGTGGTTTGAACGTCATCAACACTGGCGCGCCAATCTCTGTTCCAGTGGGTACTGCTTGTTTAGGCCGTATCATGGACGTTTTGGGTCGCCCTATTGATGAAGCGGGTCCAGTTGCAACTGAAGCGCGTTTGCCGATTCACCGTGCAGCACCTTCTTATGCTGAACAAGCAGCGTCTACTGACCTTTTAGAAACAGGTATTAAAGTCATCGACTTACTATGCCCGTTCGCGAAAGGTGGTAAAGTTGGTTTGTTCGGTGGTGCCGGCGTTGGTAAAACTGTAAACATGATGGAATTGATCAACAACATCGCGAAAGCTCACTCAGGTTTATCTGTGTTTGCTGGTGTTGGTGAGCGTACTCGTGAAGGTAATGACTTCTATCACGAAATGAAAGATTCTAACGTTCTAGACAAAGTAGCAATGGTTTACGGTCAGATGAACGAGCCACCGGGTAACCGTCTGCGTGTAGCGTTGACTGGTTTGACCATGGCTGAATATTTCCGTGACGAGAAAGACGAAAACGGTAAAGGCCGTGACGTACTATTGTTCGTAGATAACATCTATCGTTATACACTAGCGGGTACTGAAGTATCAGCACTTCTAGGTCGTATGCCATCTGCTGTAGGTTACCAGCCTACGCTTGCAGAAGAGATGGGTGTTCTTCAAGAACGTATTACGTCGACTAAGTCTGGTTCTATTACGTCAATTCAAGCGGTATACGTACCTGCCGATGACTTAACAGATCCATCGCCTGCGACAACGTTTGCTCACTTAGACGCAACTGTTGTACTGAGCCGTGATATCGCATCTTCTGGTATTTACCCAGCGATCGATCCACTTGACTCAACTTCACGCCAACTTGATCCATTAGTTGTTGGTACTGAGCATTACGAAATTGCTCGTTCAGTTCAAAACGTTTTACAACGTTATAAAGAATTGAAAGACATTATTGCAATTCTTGGTATGGACGAGCTTGCAGAAGAAGATAAATTGGTTGTTTACCGTGCGCGTAAAATCCAACGTTTCTTCTCTCAACCGTTCCACGTAGCTGAAGTGTTTACTGGCGCGCCTGGTAAATTAGTATCTCTTAAAGAAACGATTCGTGGCTTTAAAGGTCTTCTTGCTGGTGAATACGATCACATCCCAGAACAAGCGTTCTATATGGTTGGTGGTATTGACGAAGTTATTGCTAAAGCCGAGAAACTTTAATTAGCTGCTCTAATTTAGGAGATTCTCATGGCGACTATGCAATGTGACGTTGTAAGTGTAAAAGAGTCTTTGTACTCTGGCACTATAACTATGCTAATTGCGAAGGGTGCTGGCGGTGAGTTGGGTATTATGCCTGGCCATGCACCGTTAGTAACTTTGCTTCAACCGGGCGCAGTTCGCGTTCAGTTGGAAAACGGTACAGAAGAGTTGATCTATGTATCGGGTGGTGTTCTTGAAGTTCAACCGCATGTCGTTACGATTCTTGCAGATACTGCAATTCGTGCCGAAAACTTAGATGAAGCTGCAATTCTTGAAGCGCGTAAAAATGCTGAAAACTTGTTAGCCAATCAAAAGAGCGAGTTGGACACTGCTGCGGCCCTTGCTGTCTTGGCAGAAACTGTTGCTCAGTTAGAAACGATCCGTAAAATCAAAAACCGCGCTCAATAAGCGATGGTTCGAGATTGAAAAACCACCTGAAAGGGTGGTTTTTTTATATACTTAATTTTTTAATATCTAGAAAATGATGAAATTAAACACTTTAAATCCTATTTTTCAGGATTCAGTATCTAAAAATAAAATTGTATACAAGAAAGTACTTTGTATTGAGTGTAAAACCCATATTAAACATGAAGTTTTAGTCGATATTTCTGAATATGACCAAACGCATAGTCCTATTGAGTTTTATTTGAATTATAGGATTTTGAAATGTATCAATTGTGAGACTATTACTTACCAAACTAAAAATTTATGTTCTGAAGATGTTTATCAAGTCGGATATGAGCTGAATGGTGATCCCATTTACCATGAAGATGCAACTTATAAGGTTTTTCCAATCAGGGATGAGGAAACTGCTTTCTCGATTGAGTTTGAAAAAATTTTACCTATAGAAATTTATAATACGTACGAGGAAGTAGTTGTTGCATTAAACAATAAAATGCCTTTATTAACTGTGTTGGGTTTAAGAACGCTTTTAGAACAAATCATTAAGCATTTCGGTAAATCTGATGATTTGGGGGTGATTTTAAATCAGTTTGAGCAAGATGGATTTATATCAACAAAACAGCGAGCTCTGCTTGATGATATACGTTACTTGGGCAATGATGCTGCACATCGTGCTGATAGTAAATCTAGAAAAAATTTAATTCTGCATCTAAAAGTTTTAGAAAACTTGATTCATCAATTATTTGTTTATTATAAAATGGGGGAAGAATCCTCAAAAAAGCAATTAAGGGTGTCGGACTAAAACCATCGCCAAGACAGCCAATACCCGTAGTACGTGAAACAACACGTAAAAGAAAACCCAAAAAGAAGTTATGATGAGTCAATTATAAGGGGAGAATAGAAAAACTCCCCATTCTCAACAATCCTAACCTTAAAAATCTCATCAAATCTTTCATCCAAACTCGGCACTTCAAGCTTTTTATAGGTTGCTCGAATACCGACTTCGGGAATGTTGGCTTTACCTTTACGGTAGCTATTCCGCTCTAAAGTGCTGCTCAAATCAGTTTCAAAGTAATATGAAATCACTTCAAAGCCGGCATCCTTGGCACGCTGAATATAACGTGCACGGTCATCACGTGTGGGGTTGGTATTATCAATCACCATTTTGGTTTTAGATGCTAAACACGCTTCAAAAATGATATTTTCACGATGCAGAGTTTTGAGCATATCGAGGTTAATGCGTAGATGACTTTGATGTAAATTCAACAGATAAAAACTCGATTTACCAGACGCCTGAACCCCTGTAAAAATAATCAATTGCATACGTGGTGATCGACCTCGAAATCATGCATCATGATGGCATGTGTGAAAGGTAAGCTTCAAGGATTCATCTAGAGCAACTGAAAGATCTAAACTCGAAACAATTGTATTATAATTAAAATAAAAGGTAAAAACGTGTCGCATCTATTTAAAGTATTGCATATTACGGCGCTGCTCCTGAGCACCACGGCATGCCAACAACATTTTAAGGTCGGTCCAACTCTGCCGACAGAAGCGGCTTTGGTGGCAAATGCTTATCAAAATGGCTTAACTACCGAGCTGAACATATCCTATGAAGATGCCTATACAAATTTAAGAATCGCGTATGGGCAATGCATTGCATTTACAGGAGAAACAGATTTTGTCTATACAGACAATCGCTTTGAACCTGATTTTAAAATGGCAACGCTGTTTGGTCGAAGCAAAGGTGGGGTATATCTGTATAAAACTACAGTGGAAAGCATGAGTCCGCATATCACCAGACTGACGCTGTATGTCCCGAATAATTACACATTTGCCCAAGCGCGCTTTAAACAAGATATCAAAAGAGCCTTAGGTTTAGATGAACAGTGCAATCTCAAGAAATGATCGCACTGTCAAAGCATTCACACATGACAAGCAGTTAGCTTGAAGATGAGTCTGCACTTGATTTTTCAGCAGAATCAGAATGAGGAATCAGCATTGTGGCAAGTTTGAGCATTTCAGATTGAATAGAACCCATTTGTTGTTCAATTTTTTGGAAATCGACTTTGCTGAAATCCATTTGACCATTGAGAAAAGGGGATGCCAGTGCCTGCTGATTGACGCTTAAAATATTTTGACGAATTTGATCAATCTCTTGGCTCTTTAAATCTAGACCTTTCAAGGCGTTGTCTAAGCCTTTAAGTTGTTGTTGAAGTGTAGTGGCAGCAGTTTGCAGTTGCTGATGGTCTTTGGCATCAATCGCTTGTTGTAGATTGCTTTGGGTATCCTGAATTTTACCTAAATACTCGCCCGCTTTAAGTTGCATATCGGCCACATCACGCGCGATATAAAAGTAATTTCCGTTTTTGAGTTGTACATTAGTATTGGCTGAAGTTTGTTCTACGTTTTCAGAATCTGTTTTTGCAGGTACAACAATTTCGCTATCAACCGATTCTTTCTCCGCAGCGTTTTGCGGGGCAATATCACAGCCCAGCATAAATACCATTGAAGAAAAAAGCGTAAAAGGTAGAATCGCACCCTGAATAAATTTTTTCATAGCTAAATCAAAAAATTGAAAATATTCATTTATATATAAGGCTTAAATGTGGAGTTAAAATAGCTTGTTGCAAAGACATAACAAAAAACTTGCAAAAAAAAGGGAGCGTTTGAGCTCCCTAGTTCTTATCTTGGGGTATTAACCACCAATGATTTTTATAATGTTATGGGTGATTACGTTGGTCAAAACGTAGTCACCATTGATTTTAATCCATTGTTGGTTTTTGCTGGGTTTGCTCAGTTTTTTGTACTGCTTGTGATCTAGTTTATCGGCATGAGCGTAGTACTGTGCAGGTATTTTTTGACCGGTTCTCCAATCACGTGATGGATTGACAGATTTATCAGTCACCAATTTATGTTGATGATTTTTTTGTATCTGCTGTTGATGTATAGATGCGTTATGATTTTGCTGAGTATGTGATTTATCAGCTTGATATTCATGCGGAGCAGCCATTACAGGTGCGGCCACCAAAGCAGTTGAAATGGATAAAACTATTGCTTTTAATAATGTATTCATAGGTCACCTTTTAAATCCATGGTATGGGGCTAATCAATGGATCATAGGCCTAATCAAGTGATTAATGGTGAATGCTGTGTGGGCGAAATATAAAATAAAGAAGGAATTGAGAAGCTGAGGGAATGGATATTTAGAATTTTAGGAATCTCAAAAATTAAATAAATGCAAGTATCCGTCTATATACAGGATACCTGCATGATGCTTAGCTCTTATTTTGCAAGTTCAGCATGAATCGCATCGACTATACGCGCATCATCTGCCGTAATATCAGGTGCAAAACGCGCGACCACTTCACCTTGTTTATTGATTAAGAATTTTTCAAAATTCCACAGTACTTCAGGTTTTGGATTTGGTGTTAAACCATAATCGACCAAATCTTTCCACCAAGGACCTTCACCTATACGTTCAGGTACAGCTTGAGTTAAGGTTGCATAGAGTGGGTGTTTGTCTTCACCTGCCACTGAAATTTTGGCAAAGAGAGGAAAGTCTACGTTATAGGTAAGCGAGCAAAATTCTTGAATATTTTCATTGCTGCCAGGTTCTTGCGCAAGGAAATTGTTTGCTGGGAAACCTAAAATTTCTAAGCCTTCAGCTTTTTTGTCGGTATAAAGTTTTTCTAAACCTTCGTACTGCGGTGTTAAACCGCATTTTGACGCGACATTGACGATCAATAAAACTTTGCCCGCATATTGGCTTAAATCGACTGCTTCACCTTGAATGGTGTTCACTGGAATATTGTATACCGATGCCATAATTTTCATGCCCTAAATAAATAATCAAACCTTGACCCATGTTTTAGCGTGAATTGCTACATCTCACAAGCAGAGTTTTATATCTGAATCTTTCAATAAAGCATAAAAAAAACAGGCCAGAAGCCTGTTTTTAGTCAAACCTTAAAGCCAGTTATGCACCTGCTTTAACTTTCGCTTGAAGCGCTTGCATATCGGTTAGAATAGACTGCTGTAAATCCACCGCTTTTTTCTGCAATTCATTCACTTTATTCATATCGGGCTTGGTTTCAACACCTGCTTCAGCCAACTCTAGCCCTAATTCATTTGAATCTTTCATTTTGTCACGTAGTACATCTGCTTCAGTACTTTTTAGTTTTAATGCTTCTAAGTCATTATTAAAGCTATTGACATACTTTTCCATTTTATCGACGACTGCATCTAATGCTTTTTTATCGCTATTTTGCGCAGCTTGAGTTACTTCAGTTTGGAAGCTCAATGCTTCTTGTGCTTTCGTATTTGAAAGACTTTCAATTTGTTATAAGTCACTTTTTATGTCTGCAACCACGTTGTTGCTTAAAGCAACCATTGTTGCGGGTGCTTGTGTTTCAGGTTGCGCCGTCGTACTTTCATTGGTTTTTTTATCACATGCAGTTAATGTGAAAGCCGTCATACATAAAGATGCGATCAAAAGTTTTTTCATATTTATCCTCTTATTTTTTCAATTCTAAATAGTTAAAAAGAGCTTGAAATGGCTTAACTAAAGAGAAAACCTCTCCAATCTCTTTTTCTAAATAGTGAATTTGAACCTATACGGTGGCATAGCGCCGCATGACGGTCTGTAGTGCTTTTGTAGATAAGCTTTTTAGAAAAACAGAAAATCGACTTTTTTGTTTTTAGATATGCTTGAATCAAAATACTTTAAATATGCTACTTTTAAAGTAAATTTAAATGGCAACTTTGCTTAAGCTATGATGCGTAGTTTGGCGGGTTTAAGCGCTTGTATAGGATGGATGAGAGGGAAAAAATGAAATCTATAACATTATTTATATCAAAGATTTAATTCAAAACTCAAACTCAAGATGAAATATAAAAACCATTAGAAAATGGATAGGAATATCTTTAATTATGCAGTTACACGCAAAACACTTAGCTTGGGCGGTTTTATTTCCCATTCTGGCGGTACTCATTTGGTCATTTAATATTGCCATTACCCGTTATGTCGCAGATTACATTTCTCCTGTCAGTATTAGTTTTTACCGATGGTTGATTGCTTTCTTGGTTTTGACGCCTTTTATTTTGCCCAAAGTCTGGCAGCACAAGTCGTTGATTCGTCCTCATCTTATACAGTTGGCCGTTTTAAGTGCTTGTGGCATGGTGCTGTATCAAGGCTTGGCCTATACGGCAGCACATTACACCACAGCGACCAATATGGGCATTATTAATGCCTTTATTCCAATTTTTACGATCTTTGTGGCGCTGCTGTTATTGCGTGAAATTCCCACGCGCTATGCCGTAATGGGCAGTATTTTGTCATTTGTAGGGCTGTTGTATGTGATTAGCCAAGGCAGTTGGTCAAGCTTATTCAATCTGGGAGGGCATTGGGGCGATGTCCTGATGATTCTGGCGGTGTTTTTCTACGCTTTTTATGGAGTATTTTTGAAGAAATGGCAACTAACATTGCCTTTAATGATCAGCCTGTATGTTCAAATTGGTTTTGCAATTCTGTATCACTTGCCTTTTGTGGTCGTACTTGGACTTGATCCGATCACCACGAACAATGCAGGCAGTGTGCTGTATGCTGGTATTTTTCCGTCTATTCTTGCACCATTACTGTGGATGATGGCGATTCAGCATTTAGGACCGAACCGTACCAGTATTTTTATGAATCTGATGCCAGTCTTTACGGCGATTATTGCTTATGTTTGGCTGAATGAAGCATGGAGCATTTATCATACCGCGGGTGGAATGATCATCTTGTTCGGGATTGCTTTGGCTCAGCGTAAAGGCAAATCTGCATAATGGGCTTAAAGGCAAGTGATTAAAATCTATCAAGTGCTCAAAATCCATACATTTGGAATTTTATTTTTTAGCTTAAATATCGATCGATATAGGTATTCTTATGTTTATTTAGTCTTATGTAATATTTTTATTTTTTTAATTTTCAAATAAAAATAACCACTTATTTATATCAATAATTTAAATATCTATTTCAGGCCTTGGTAAATCATAAATTTAGAGTAAATATTCAACATTTGTACATTAAATGAATATGTTGCATAATCCGCCGCATAGCAAATCTTGAACTCTAAAGTGGCTCAAAACTGGTTGCTTCGATATTTTTGAACCCTCTGGATGTGATGACACATCCATTTATATGCTCAGTCAAACTTTTAGACTGAGCTTTTTTTTGTCTAAATTGATCGTTTTTAAGTCTAACCGCTATCTCCGCTCATCACCATTTAAAATAAGTATAAGACCGAGATCAGGCTAGGCGCGGATCACTTTGCCCGTTATTGCATCAATAATCTTGCTCGGTTCTTGGCTTAAGCCTAAATCCCCATTTAAGTAATTGAGTTCTGAACCAAAGTATTGATTGACGTCTTGGATCGAGCGGGCAGGGCTTAAACCAGCAGGATTGGCACTGGTTGATACAATGAAACCATTAAAGGCATTGCAGAGTGCAATACACAGCGGATGATTGGTGACACGCACCGCAACTTGAGTGTGTTTGCCTTTAATCCAGTGGGGAATGCTGTCATCTGCAGGTAATAACCAAGTGGTGGCGCGGTTTTGGTTGGACAAGTTGCTCCAACTGTCGATCACTTGCTGACGCATTTGAGGCGTCAGATTTTTTAACAAGTGCTCAACTTGACTGAGCTGTCCTGCCAATAAAATCACGCCTTTTTCAATCGGGCGCTGCTTTAAGCGTAAAATTTCTAAAAAAGCCGTTTCATTCAACGGATCGCAACCTAAGCCCCATACTGCTTCTGTCGGATAGGCCAAAACTTTGCCTTGTGCTAAACATTGGGCAGCCTCAGCAACTGAGGTTGTAAGCATAGAGATTCACCTATAATGGCCTGAAAAAAGCTATTGTGAACCTTAATGGCTCGGACGGCAACGCAAGTACAGTCCTGATTGTTGAATACATAAGCCCATAAGCTCTAATTCCATCAATGCCCCTGTCAATTCGGCAGCATCCAAATGCATGGCTTGAGCCAAATGATCTAAATCCTGACCGACCCAATCCAGTTGTTGGTAAAGTTTATATAAATTTGGGGGAATCTCGGCTAAGGCATCAATGCGGGGTGAACTTGCAGGATTTGAATAAGTCGAATCTAAAACGCTGTTTGGGGTACTTTGATCAGAATCTCGTGTCTTTGTTTTGATGATGAGGGGGTTAGGCGCGATCTTTTGTTGATCCACGTTTTTGAGATCTGATAGCTTCAGATCTGACACTTTAAAGTTTGGGCTTTTTTCAGCATCGTTTTTTTGCGCTGCATCTTGTTGTTGATATTGCCACTGAGTGGGTAGTGCCAAATCTTCAATAATTTGCTCAGGATGATCTACCAAAATTGCACCTTCACGAATCAGTTGATGACAACCTTGATGGAACTCACTGTAAATATGACCCGGTATAGCAAAAGTGGTTTTACCTTGATGTGCTGCAGCTTGCGCAGTAATGAGAGAACCACTGCCGAGTGTTGCCTCTGCGACCAACACTCCTAAACTTAAACCACTGACAATACGGTTACGCCGTGGAAAATGATGTTGTAAAGGTTTAGTTTCGGGTAAAAACTCAGAAAGAATCGTGCCCGAATGTAGCAAAATATTCTGTTGCAACGCTTTATTTTGGCTAGGATAAACTTGGTCTAAACCTGTCCCAATGACCGCAATGGTTCGATGATTCTTGAGTGCGCCCAAATGCGCGGCTTCATCAATTCCTTGGGCTAAACCACTGGTAATGAAGAAGCCTTTTTCACTTAAATAATAAGCAAAGTCATAAGCCACTTGTTTACCGTGTGGGCTGGGTTTACGACTGCCCACAATCGCGACTTGCGCTTGGCTTAAGTTTTGATATGACCCTTGACCGAATAAAATCGGTGGACGATCTGAATAAGGCAACAGTTGTTTGGGATAATCATCATCACTGTCGAGCAAAATAAAGTCGCTGTGCTGAATGATTTTATTTAAACAATGTTCGAACTTGAGTTGTCCGTCATGGCTTAAAAAGTCTTGCGCACGTTGCACATGATTTTGATGAATGTTCAGTTCTGACCAACGGACCAGATGTGCAGCACTGGTCGCTTGCTCGGCAGAGCCGAAGAATTGCATGGCTTTTTGAAATGAAGAAAGCGAGTGTTGCACGAGATACCACAATTTGATGTGGTGCAGATGTACATCAGATATCTCATTCAACATAGTAAAGTTCGCCTCTATTGATCAGTCATAGACGGTGCTTGCAAATGCGCACCGACTTTCACAGGCAGTGAGCTGTCCAAGACATAGGCGTAGCTCAATTGATCGAAAGTTTTAAAGATCATCAAATTACCAATACGCTGATTGGGCAATTGAATACTTTCTTTGGTTTTTGGATCACGAACGACTTCACCTTGTTGGTAAATACTTAACACATGGCCTGTTTTAGCGCCATGTGCCATGCCACGGTCAATGGTCACCACACTACGCTGTGCGGCTGTACCAATGGAACCCATGACACGTATAACACTGCCATCAGCAACAATATCTGCTGTCGCTGTTGGATAGAACAAACTCGGTAAGTTGGCATCATATTTAGGTAACACATAATCACCACGGCGGACTTCAGCATTGTAGCTGTCGGTGAGCTCTAAGGTAGTGACATCATTTTCATGAGCAACTGCTGTCGCTGAAGCCACTTCTAACAGCTCAATTGCCGTGACGTATTTTTTACCTTTGGCATCGACCGCCATATAGGGTTCGGTTTCACGGAACACACCATAGCGCTGTCCTGTCACTAAACCATTGCCACGCGCATACACGGTTTGACCTTTACCTGCAATGACACGGTTATCGGCTGTACCCAAAATATAAGGTGTAAACTTGAGTGATTCTGGTGAAATAATCAGACCATGATCAAGCCACTGTTGAATATGCGCCAACGGAATAATTGGAATCGTGTTATTGAGTGATTCAACACGAATTTGAGGTTGTAGAGACGTTCCACCTCGATGGCGACGAATCACGCCTTCACAACCATCCCCTTCATCACGACCAATGAGCGGACGACCATCTAGCGTACAGAGCAACAAACGGTCACCTGGATAAATCCAATGTGGATTTTTCACATGGCGGTTGCTGGCCCAAATCTCTTTCCAGCGCCAAGGCGAGCTTAAAAATTTACCTGAAATATCCCATAAAGTATCGCCTTTTTTTACCACATAAACATGCGGTGCACTGGCTTTAAGTGCCGGTGGATTTAAATTCGGACTGGCATGGATGAATTGAGTGCTCATTAGCCCTGCGCTTAAACAAATGGCGAGGGCAAGACATTGTTTTTTTAACCCCGTAGCATGTAAAAGAGCCATGCTATTGAAAAGCTTTTTCATTATCATAATTCCTAAAATTATGTATCTATTTGCGCTATAATACGCATATTACACGTATTATTTAATGAAGCATAAACTTCATTTAGTTTTTAAGATCAATGGCATAGCCAGTGAGGAGCAGCATGGCCTTATTACCTATTTTAAGTTTTCCTGATCCCCGTTTGCGCACCATTGCAAAACCTGTCAGTGAAGTGACGGATGAAATCCGACAACTTGCAGCAGACATGTTTGAAACCATGTATGAAGCCCCAGGTATTGGTTTAGCGGCAACGCAAGTTGATCAACATATTCAGCTTATTGTCATGGACTTATCTGAAGATAAAAGTCAGCCTATGGTTTTTATTAACCCCAAAGTCATGCCATTAACGGCAGAGACCCAACCGTATGAAGAGGGCTGTTTATCCGTTCCTCAAATATACGATAAAGTTGATCGTCCGTCACGCGTCAAAATCAATGCGCTTGGTTTAGATGGCAAAGCATTTGAAATTGAAGCAGATGGATTACTGGCAGTGTGTATTCAACATGAGATGGACCATTTAGACGGAAAGTTATTTGTTGATTATTTATCGCCGTTAAAACGTCAGCGTGCGCGTGAAAAAGTTGAAAAAATCGTGCGTCAACGTCAAAAGGAACACATTCCTGTAAAACGTTAATTGTCGTATTCAATGTTCTCCCCATTGAAGCTGTGCGCAAAAGTCATTTACAAAGCCCAATTCTGATTGGGTTTTGTTATACTCAAGACAGATGAATGTATTGGGTGAGATCACGCCTTGTTACGGATTGGGTTGCTGCTTGGCTTTGCCGCAGTGTTTTTACAGATTGCTGTTTTCTTGCAGCCGTTATTGCCTCAGCAATATCAAATTGCTCCGGTCTGTGAAACCATCACCCGCGCTTTATTTACAAAGCCACATCCAGATGGAGCGTCGCTGAAAACAGCGCTAGATCATCAAGATCATACTCAGCATTCGCATCAGGCACATCTTCAAACCCAAAATCAATCTTCAGCGCACAGCATCCATAATACGCATGCGCATGATTCACATCATCATGATATGAACCATCAATGCCAATACTGTACTGTATTTGGGCATTTGGTTTTGCCGCCTGAATTGCATGTCAAAGAAGTGCTGATTCGTATTCAGGTCAGACTGATTACCTATCAAAAAGCATTTAAGCATGTCTATTTTGTCCTGCAACGACTCTATCTTCTGCCCCAAGGGCGTGCGCCACCACTTTTTACATCGATCAAATGTTATAGATCTGGAGTTTGCTGACTCCAGTCCTTGGGCTGCTTTTGCAGCGCATATTGATGTATTAAGTGAGATACAAAAATGGCTCAGCCAAAATTTTATTTACAGCCCCTTGCGGCTGCGATCTGTGTTGTATGTTATTCGCCTATTGCTTTTGCCAATGTTGAAGCCTTGGCAGATGCGATATCTGCAAAACAAGCAATACCAGTCAAAACCATTCAAAGCTTGGCGCCAATTGTGGCAACAGCTCATCAGGGCAATGATGCCAATGGTTTAATTGTTCGCGCTGATCCGAAACAGCCGATTCAACCGATTCCAGCCAGCGATGGGGCAGACTATTTACAAAGTATAGTCGGTTTTAGTTCGGTGAATAGTGGTGCAGGAACCAATGGGGATGTGACCTTCCGCGGTATGTTTGGCTCGCGCATCAAAATCTTAACCGACGGCACTGAAAACTTGGGTGCTTGTCCAAGTCGTATGGATTCACCAACCTCGTATATTTCCCCTGAAAGTTATGATCGTATTTCTGTGATTAAAGGGCCGCAGACGGTGCAATATGCCAACACAGGTTCAGCAGCAACGGTCATCTTTGAGCGCTTTCCAGAAAATTTAAGTGCTGATCAACCTTATCGTGGTCAAGCCAGTGTCCTCATGGGTTCATTTGGTCGTGTGGATCAAAATGTTGAAGCAGCAGTGGGTGATGAGCAAAAGTATGTGCGTTTAAATACCAGTCGTTCGGTGTCAAATAGCTATCAAGATGGCGATGGAAATACTGTTCCTTCAGCTTGGGAGCGTTGGAATGCTGATTTAGCCCTTGGATGGACACCCGACGAAAACACGTGGGTGGAGCTGACAGGCGGTCAAGCAGATGGTGAAGCCATGTATGCAGGACGTGGTATGGATGGATCACAGTTTAAACGTGAAAGTTTAGGACTGCGTTTTGAAAAGAAAAATGTCACAGATGTCATCAAAAAAATTGAAGCCCAAGTCAATTACAACTTTAATGATCATGTGATGGATAACTTTAGTTTACGCTCTCCTCCGATTGAAGAAATGAAGCATCATGGGATGAGCATGATGATGCCTAATCCAAAAGCGATGCAAGTGACACGCCGTACTTTGAATGCGCGCATGGCGGTTACACATGAATGGGATAAAGTTCAATTCATTACAGGTCTTGATACCCAAAACAATAAACACGCAGGCAGTATGATTGCACCAATGATGCCTGCAATGAATAAACCGTTAACGGAGGATATGCATTTCAATTCCTATGGTGGTTTTGGTGAATTGAGCTATCAATTGAGTGACAACAATAAGCTCGTTTCAGGTTTGCGAGTAGATCAAGTGAAAGTCGAAGATTTACGAGAGCAGTCGGTTCAAGCGGGCTTTAATCGTGAACTGGACAATACTTTAGCCAGTGGTTTTATTCGTTTTGAAAATGCACATCCTGAACATGAGTATGGCAAAACCTATATTGGGTTGGGTTTTGTCGAGCGTATGCCTGATTATTGGGAACTTTTTAGTCCTAAGCATGGCAATGCAGGCTCGAGCAATACGTTTAATGGGGTGGACACTGAAAAAACCTTACAGCTTGATTTTGGTTATCAACATCAACATGGTGCATTCAGTTCATGGGCATCGGGTTATGCAGGTTTGATCAATGATTTTATTTTGATGCGTTATCATGATCATGCAAATATGGGGGATCATGGACATGGTTCTACATTTAGTGCAGGTGCTAAAAATGTCGATGCGACGATTGCGGGTGCTGAAGCGGGCATGGGCTATCAATTTAACGATCATATTCAAGCCGATGTTAGTGCGATGTATGCATGGGGGCGAAACACCACAGATGACGCACCTTTGCCGCAAATTGCACCTTTAGAAGCACGAGTCAATCTACGTTATATTCAAGATAATTATACCTTAGGTGCGTATTGGCGGGTGGTGGATGGTCAAAACCGTATTGCTGAGGATCAAGGCAATATTGTCGGTTATGATTTAAAACCAAGTGCAGGTTTTAGTACGCTCTCTTTAAACGGAACGTATCACATTCAGGATGGTGTTGATCTATCAGTCGGTATCGATAATGTGTTCAATAAAACCTATACCGAACATCTCAATAAACTGGGTGATGCGGGTACTGGTCTGACTGCAACTGAGCAATTCAACAATATGAGTCGTAACTACTGGGCTCGAGTCAGTATGAAGTTTTAAACAATCAATGCTCATAGATTAAGATAAAAGCCGAGTCTCATGACTCGGTTTTTTATGGTCGCGTATAAGCGTTTTCAATCATCAATGCATGCTCGCCAATCGCTTACCTGCATTTTGATACAGCTTAAGCGCATTTTCCTGCTGTTTGCGACCATGCACTTGTAAGTAGGCATCAAGTTTTGGAATTTGTTTGGCGCTATTATAGATGACTGTGTTTTTCGCCAATAGATAAAGTGGATACCAAGCCACCATGCGCGGTTTAAGCCCTAAATTCTTCATTTTCTTTGGACCCAAAAACATTTGAGTCACATCTAGATGATTGCGATAGGCTTTTTTCTGGAAAAATTCATTGAAATATTTGTATTCACGTTCAAATGGTTCTTTAGATAAACTCACTGCTAATTTTCGGCTACTTTCGTCCACTTTTGGATGTGCATAGTTCATCCATTGCAGTAATTTCCAACCCTCAGATTCTTTATCGATCAGCCATTTTTCATCAACACCCATCAGCCAACCTGTATATTTCCAAAAATGCATCATCGCATCAACTTCATCTTTGTTCGGAAAAATGCCCAATCCGCGAATGCCTAACAGTAACACCCCACTAAAAGCCACATTGGTCAGCGCTTGGTCAAACTGATTGATCGGAATGCCCCACATATCATTGTCCCAATCCTTAGACTTGGCCAATTGAAA
Source organism: Acinetobacter sp. TGL-Y2 (assembly GCF_001612555.1). Lineage (NCBI taxonomy): Bacteria > Pseudomonadati > Pseudomonadota > Gammaproteobacteria > Moraxellales > Moraxellaceae > Acinetobacter > Acinetobacter sp. TGL-Y2. The sequence continues at coordinate 174,503 of NZ_CP015110.1, forward strand.
ACGGACCAATGCATGAATGAAACGCACATAAATGGTTGAAGTGAATCCTGTATTAAACCGATCAAAGCTATGTTCTTGATTTACATCGAGCCACCATTTATGGGTTTCAGCCATTCGTTTACCCGCATATTTGCTGAGCGCACCCGTTAAAATGAGGGGTTGATTGAAACCTGGATATTGATATCCCGTCATTAAAGCCACATCACGCAGGACAAAAGTACTGTTGGTGCCGAGGCGATGTGTAAATTGAATCGACGTTTTAATTTTTGATGCATCGAACCAGGCAGGTGGTGTTTCGACCTGCTTAAAAAAAATAGACAGTTCAGGAATCTCAAGCGGAAGTTGATCCAAGCCTTGATAAAGTGCCGTTTCGAAATACTTACGGTGAAGCCTTGGATTAAGCATTACCCAAGCCATGACTGTGTCCATGGCTTCATCGCCCGTGTACATACTTTGATTTAAAGCCAAGTAGTCGTCATAACTGGGAATAAAATTTTGATCAGTGACTTTATGGAGCAGTTTGGAAAGTAGATCGCTGTTTTGCATTTTCTCGAATGAAGCCAGACGTTTTGGTGTTTTTAGATTTGACATGTGAGAGTCAACCTGATTATTGTTTAACCAAAGCTTAATATGAATATTTATTCGCATTCAATTCGCATTTTAAGCTGAGCGAATCATTGAGCCCAAAATGAGAAAAAGACCCCAACAACAACGAGCGAAAAACGTGGTCGATAGTATTTTGCAGGCGACACAATTGTGTGTCGCTGAATACGGCCTAATGCAAGTGACGACCCCTAAAATTGCAGAGAAGTCTGGGGTCAGTGTCGGCTCAATTTATCAATACTTTGAAAATAAAGATCAGATCATATTGGAACTACTGCGCCGTAAAAGTGAAAACTTAGGCATGGCACTCAAACAGCTTTCAATGTCAAAGGATCAAGTTGAATTAAAAATATTGATCGATACCAGTTTGCAATTTGGTTTTGATGTCATGCGTGAAGACAATGGCTTCTTTATCGAAGTCCTTAAACATTGGCATGGCTACAATAATTCTGAAGCCGCTCAAATTTTGGAAAAACATTTTTTGGAAGTGGGTTTATATGTATTTAACAGCTTTTATCCGCATTGGAGCTTTGAGACGCTTAAACATAAATCGTTTGTGATCATTAACAGTACCTTGTTCACTATGATGCGTTATGTGAGCAATAATGATTTTCTTATTTCAGAACAACAGCTTAAGTTGGAATTAAGCAGCATGATCTTGGCTTATTTGGAAAAACAAAATAAATAGTCAACATAATTTAAAATATTAAGATGATATAAAACAAAAACTTATTGTTAATATCGATTACTTAACACCCATATAGAAAATCTTTTTTGAAAACAGGGTTGCAAGACATCTGAAATCCTGTAGAATGCACATCCATTGGCGGTGATGTTGATTAAAACTTGTTGATAAACAATAGCTTAGTCCAAGTGGTTAAATTTAAGTTTATTGAACGAGTTAAAAAATAATTAGCAAAACCTGTTGACTATTCTTCGAAAGAGAGTAGTATAGCCGACCTAGCTTGCTGGTGACGAACCAACAAGAAGATCATTAAGAGATTATGAAGAACAACTTGTGTGGATTTTTACTGATTGATCGATCGAAATTATTTTCATTGATTTACTGGTAGAAATTACTCGAAGTTTATTTGAGAAATATTTGTCAGAAGATTGATGAGCCAAGATTGGTACCCTTTAAGGTACTAAGCAATATTAAACTGAAGAGTTTGATCATGGCTCAGATTGAACGCTGGCGGCAGGCTTAACACATGCAAGTCGAGCGGGGGAAGGTAGCTTGCTACCTAACTTAGCGGCGGACGGGTGAGTAATACTTAGGAATCTGCCTATTAGTGGGGGACAACAGTTGGAAACGACTGCTAATACCGCATACGCCCTACGGGGGAAAGCAGGGGATCTTCGGACCTTGCGCTAATAGATGAGCCTAAGTCGGATTAGCTAGTTGGTGGGGTAAAGGCCTACCAAGGCGACGATCTGTAGCGGGTCTGAGAGGATGATCCGCCACACTGGGACTGAGACACGGCCCAGACTCCTACGGGAGGCAGCAGTGGGGAATATTGGACAATGGGGGGAACCCTGATCCAGCCATGCCGCGTGTGTGAAGAAGGCCTTTTGGTTGTAAAGCACTTTAAGCGAGGAGGAGGCTACTTGGATTAATACTCTGAGATAGTGGACGTTACTCGCAGAATAAGCACCGGCTAACTCTGTGCCAGCAGCCGCGGTAATACAGAGGGTGCAAGCGTTAATCGGATTTACTGGGCGTAAAGCGTGCGTAGGTGGCCAATTAAGTCAAATGTGAAATCCCTGAGCTTAACTTAGGAATTGCATTCGATACTGGTTGGCTAGAGTATGGGAGAGGATGGTAGAATTCCAGGTGTAGCGGTGAAATGCGTAGAGATCTGGAGGAATACCGATGGCGAAGGCAGCCATCTGGCCTAATACTGACACTGAGGTACGAAAGCATGGGGAGCAAACAGGATTAGATACCCTGGTAGTCCATGCCGTAAACGATGTCTACTAGCCGTTGGGGTCTTTGAGACTTTAGTGGCGCAGCTAACGCGATAAGTAGACCGCCTGGGGAGTACGGTCGCAAGACTAAAACTCAAATGAATTGACGGGGGCCCGCACAAGCGGTGGAGCATGTGGTTTAATTCGATGCAACGCGAAGAACCTTACCTGGTCTTGACATACAGAGAACTTTCCAGAGATGGATTGGTGCCTTCGGGAACTCTGATACAGGTGCTGCATGGCTGTCGTCAGCTCGTGTCGTGAGATGTTGGGTTAAGTCCCGCAACGAGCGCAACCCTTTTCCTTATTTGCCAGCGGGTTAAGCCGGGAACTTTAAGGATACTGCCAGTGACAAACTGGAGGAAGGCGGGGACGACGTCAAGTCATCATGGCCCTTACGACCAGGGCTACACACGTGCTACAATGGTCGGTACAAAGGGTTGCTACCTAGCGATAGGATGCTAATCTCAAAAAGCCGATCGTAGTCCGGATTGGAGTCTGCAACTCGACTCCATGAAGTCGGAATCGCTAGTAATCGCGGATCAGAATGCCGCGGTGAATACGTTCCCGGGCCTTGTACACACCGCCCGTCACACCATGGGAGTTTGTTGCACCAGAAGTAGGTAGTCTAACCTTAGGGGGGACGCTTACCACGGTGTGGCCGATGACTGGGGTGAAGTCGTAACAAGGTAGCCGTAGGGGAACCTGCGGCTGGATCACCTCCTTAACGAAAGATTGACGATCGGTAAGAATCCACAACAAGTTGTTCTTCATGAAGATGTATCTGAGGGTCTGTAGCTCAGTTGGTTAGAGCACACGCTTGATAAGCGTGGGGTCACAAGTTCAAATCTTGTCAGACCCACCAATCTAACGAACGAAGATGAAGCAATTCATCGGAGTGAAGGATAAGAAGATATATCGAATCTATATGATAAGCTGGGGACTTAGCTTAGTTGGTAGAGCGCCTGCTTTGCACGCAGGAGGTCAACGGTTCGACTCCGTTAGTCTCCACCAAATTTCAAGACAAGAAAAGCATGCTTTTCCTTGAAATTTAAAGCAAGAAGCTATGCTTCGCGCAGGCTTTAATCAAACGAAGCGATGTTCGAATGCAAAACAAGCAAACAGCTAGATAGCTTATAGAGATTAACAAGTACAAGCATTAAGATATGCGGACTTGGTAATCTCTGTGATTTATCACAGTTTCTAGACCTGACGAAGGCTAGAGCAATCATTAACAGAATATATTTGAGTTGAAATAAATTGTTTAAGGCTCAGAACTAAATTGACATTGAATTGTTACACGCAAGTGAAACGATTGAATGAAAGTGAAGTGATGAGAAACTAGCGATTAACTGAATCAAGCGTTTTGGTATATGAATTAGATTGAAGCTATATAGTGTTTAAATACACGAAACAACGAACTGTATGAAGTAACGTAAGTGACTTCTGTCCTAGTACTGCTTGTAAAGTACTACGACTGTTTGGGGTTGTATAGTCAAGTAATTAAGTGCATGTGGTGGATGCCTTGGCAGTCAGAGGCGATGAAAGACGTAATAGCCTGCGATAAGCTCCGGGGAGGCGGCAAATATCCTGTGATCCGGAGATTTCTGAATGGGGAAACCCACTTACCATAAGGTAGGTATTGCAACATGAATACATAGTGTTGCAAGGCGAACGAGGGGAAGTGAAACATCTCAGTACCCTTAGGAAAAGAAATCAATTGAGATTCCCTTAGTAGCGGCGAGCGAACGGGGAAAAGCCCATTAAGTCATATAAGTTCTAGTGGAATGCTCTGGGAAGTGCAACCGTAGTGGGTGATAGTCCTGTACACGAAAGGGCTTATATGATGATGTCGAGTAGGGCGGGGCACGTGAAACCTTGTCTGAATATGGGGGGACCATCCTCCAAGGCTAAATACTCCTGACTGACCGATAGTGAACCAGTACCGTGAGGGAAAGGCGAAAAGAACCCCTGTGAGGGGAGTGAAATAGATCCTGAAACCGCATGCATACAAGCAGTGGGAGCCGGCATTGAGTCCGGTGACTGCGTACCTTTTGTATAATGGGTCAGCGACTTACATTCAGTAGCAAGGTTAACCGAATAGGGGAGCCGTAGAGAAATCGAGTCTTAATAGGGCGTTTAGTTGCTGGGTGTAGACCCGAAACCAGGCGATCTATCCATGAGCAGGTTGAAGGTTGGGTAACACTAACTGGAGGACCGAACCCACTGTCGTTGAAAAGCCAGGGGATGACTTGTGGATAGGGGTGAAAGGCTAATCAAGCCTGGTGATAGCTGGTTCTCCCCGAAAGCTATTTAGGTAGCGCCTCGGACGAATACCATTGGGGGTAGAGCACTGTTTCGGCTAGGGGGTCATCCCGACTTACCAAACCGATGCAAACTCCGAATACCAATGAGTACTATCCGGGAGACAGACTGCGGGTGCTAACGTCCGTAGTCAAGAGGAAAACAATCCAGACCGCCAGCTAAGGCCCCAAAATTATAGTTAAGTGGGAAACGATGTGGGAAGGCATAGACAGCTAGGAGGTTGGCTTAGAAGCAGCCATCCTTTAAAGAAAGCGTAATAGCTCACTAGTCGAGTCGGCCTGCGCGGAAGATGTAACGGGGCTAAAACTATATGCCGAAGCTGCGGATTTGCAATTTATTGCAAGTGGTAGGGGAGCGTTCTGTAAGCCGATGAAGGTGGATTGAGAAGTCTGCTGGAGGTATCAGAAGTGCGAATGCTGACGTGAGTAACGACAAAACGAGTGAAAAACTCGTTCGCTGAAAGACCAAGGGTTCCAGTCCAACGTTAATCGGGGCTGGGTGAGTCGACCCCTAAGGCGAGGCCGAGAGGCGTAGTCGATGGGAAATTGGTTAATATTCCAATACTTCTGTGTAATGCGATGAGAGGACGGAGAAGGTTAAGTCAGCCTGGCGTTGGTTGTCCAGGTGAAAGGTAGTAGGCATGCATCTTAGGCAAATCCGGGGTGCTCTATGCTGAGAACTGATAGCAAGCTAATTTATTAGCGAAGTGGCTGATACCATACTTCCAGGAAAAGTCTCTAAGCTTCAGTTACACAGGAATCGTACCCTAAACCGACACAGGTGGTCAGGTCGAGTAGACCAAAGCGCTTGAGAGAACTCTGCTGAAGGAACTAGGCAAAATGGTACCGTAACTTCGGGAGAAGGTACGCTGTCGACGGTGATGGAATTTACTTCCTGAGCTATTGATAGCCACAGAAACCAGGCCCCTGCAACTGTTTATTAAAAACATAGCACTCTGCAAACACGAAAGTGGACGTATAGGGTGTGATGCCTGCCCGGTGCTGGAAGGTTAATTGATGGGGTTAGCGTAAGCGAAGCTCTTGATCGAAGCCCCAGTAAACGGCGGCCGTAACTATAACGGTCCTAAGGTAGCGAAATTCCTTGTCGGGTAAGTTCCGACCTGCACGAATGGCATAATGATGGGGGCGCTGTCTCCAGCAGAGACTCAGTGAAATCGAATTCGCCGTGAAGATGCGGTGTACCCGCGGCTAGACGGAAAGACCCCGTGAACCTTTACTGCAGCTTGACATTGAACTTTGATCTTACTTGTGTAGGATAGGTGGGAGGCTTTGAAACTTGGACGCTAGTTCAAGTGGAGCCAATCTTGAAATACCACCCTGGTAATATTGAGGTTCTAACTCTGCTCCATAATCTGGAGCGAGGACCATGTCTGGTGGGTAGTTTGACTGGGGCGGTCTCCTCCTAAAGAGTAACGGAGGAGTACGAAGGTGCGCTCAGCGTGGTCGGAAATCACGCGTAGAGTATAAAGGCAAAAGCGCGCTTAACTGCGAGACCCACAAGTCGAGCAGGTACGAAAGTAGGTCTTAGTGATCCGGTGGTTCTGTATGGAAGGGCCATCGCTCAACGGATAAAAGGTACTCTGGGGATAACAGGCTGATACCGCCCAAGAGTTCATATCGACGGCGGTGTTTGGCACCTCGATGTCGGCTCATCTCATCCTGGGGCTGAAGCAGGTCCCAAGGGTATGGCTGTTCGCCATTTAAAGAGGTACGCGAGCTGGGTTTAGAACGTCGTGAGACAGTTCGGTCCCTATCTACCGTGGGCGTTGGAAATTTGAGAGGATCTGCTCCTAGTACGAGAGGACCAGAGTGGACGAACCTCTGGTGTACCGGTTGTGACGCCAGTCGCATCGCCGGGTAGCTATGTTCGGAAGGGATAACCGCTGAAAGCATCTAAGCGGGAAGCCTACCTCAAGATTAGATTTCCCTAGGACTATATGTCCTCTAAAGAGCCGTTGAAGACTACAACGTTGATAGGTTGGATGTGGAAGCATAGTGATATGTGAAGCTGACCAATACTAATTACTCGTGAGGCTTGACTATACAACACCCAAACAGTTGGTGTTGTTGATCTAATTGATACAAAAACCTTGATTTAGTAATCGCAAGTACCTAAACTGCAACTCAAATATTATTCTGTTAATAACTCTTTTGGTAGAACGCCTTGGCATCTAAATAAGACCAATGCAAGTATCCATAAACAGTTGTGCTGGCGACAATAGCAAGAGTGAACCACCTGATCCCTTCCCGAACTCAGAAGTGAAACCTCTTCGCGCTGATGGTAGTGTGGGGTTACCCATGTGAGAGTAAGTCATCGCCAGCTCATTAATTCCTAAAACACCCCCTTCATCTTAATGATGAAGGGGGTGTTTTTTATTGGGATTTTAAAATATGAGGATGAAAATGTTTGTCGATATCATTCTTTCTAGTCATAAAATAGTCTAATTCAAGCAATTCTTTAAACATTAAGTTTTCAATTTGTAATAATAGTAATCTAAACTATAAAAGCTGTACTAGGGTCTGTCCTCATTTGGATTTACACCAAATGAATGAGCAAGCCAAAAATAACATTGATTTGTAATTACGAGCTAACTTTTCAAAACGAGTGGCAATACCCCGGAAATGTTTTAAGCGAGCAAACGCATTTTCAACGAGATGTCTTAATCCATAAAGATAATGATCAAATTCAACGTTTACTTTCTTACTATTAGATTTTCTTGGAATGATCGGAATCATATGATGATTTCGAGCAACTTCCCGGATATTCTCTGAATCATAGCCTTTGTCTGCAATCAAATACTCTGCTTCACCCACCAATTCAATTAATTGGCTTGCAACTTGACTGTCGTGGACTTCACCGCCAGTGATTTCAAAATCAATCGGATATCCACTCGCATCGACGGCAAGGTGAATTTTTGTAGTCGCTCCACCTCTTGATTTTCCAATTGCTCTCTCTTCACCATGCCGAGCTCCACTTGCATGCTGATGCGCGCGGATATAGCTTCCGTCAATGAATACCCATTCTTTATCCAATACGCCTCGTAATTTAAAAACAAATTCTCCCAGAGCCCTTTGTTCGCCCAACGATTAAACCGGTTGTAAGCCGTTTGCCATGGGCAAAGATCTTTAGGAACATCACGCCAAGGAGCACCAGTGCGAAGCTTCCATAGGATGGCTTCCATAATATTCTTACTATTACGTGAACGATAACAGCCATAAAATTGCATAGTTTGTTGGATTTGATTCCAAATTTCGTCTGTGATGACTCTACGTGACATGATCTGAAGCTTAATTCTAGACAACGAGTTAAGCTATTTTAATAGAATGAAACTGATGAGTGAAATATATACTTCAAATGAGGACACGCCCTAATCTTTAAATTGATAATTTGGATTAGGAATGAACGATAACTTTGAAAATATCGATTTAGATGAAGTGTTTTTAAGCTTTTGGGCTAGTCAGGATGGTTTGACTAGAGAAGAGTATCTAATTAGAAAGACTGAAAGAGAAATTATTCAATATGAAGCATCTAAGGTCATGAATTTTTCACCTAATAAATGGCCTAAACTATATTTTAATTGGGATTTGAGACAAAAAAATCAAAGATTATCTTTCGATAACGTTAATAGCTTGGAGGATCTTAATCATTATTATCCTGAAGGGTTTTTAGCATTTAAAGCAGAATTGAAAGAAGTAGATAGTTATCTGAATTCGTATAGTAAAAGAACATTAGAGGATTTATGGAAGGTGGGTTATCCAGATAAATTGGCACAAATTATCATATATCTAAGCAATAAAAATAACAGTATTTCACCACCTGTAATTATGATGAATGAAGCAGGAATAACTTTAAAAGGAGGAAATCATCGATATACAGCTGCAAAATTTTCATCCCAAAAATATGTCACTATGTACACAACGCAAAACTATAAATCAGAATTGAATAAATTACTAAAAACTATTGAATGGCTTAGTATAAAATTATAGTTAATTGAAAATTTTATAAAGGAATACTGAAATTGAAACTCAACTCATTCTCCCCGATCCCTGAAGATGATGAAGAACTACATCTTCCTGAGCTGGTGTATTGGGCTTCTCTCGGTGAAGTCGAAGAAGTCGAAAAAGTCCTTGAGCAGGGGATTGATGTAAACCAAACCGATGACGAAGGTTATAGCGCATTGCAAGCTGCTGCTGAAAACGACCATCTAGATGTCGTTAAATTATTGGTGGCTAATGGTGCAAATGTTCAGTACAAAACTGAATATACTGCATTACAACTTGCTGAAATGGCAGGAAATTGTGAAGTTGTAGATTATCTAAAACAATGCTAATCCATTCAATATATTTCTAAATGATCAAATTTTAAATAAAGAAAAGCCCATCATCCTGATGGGCTTTTCTTCGTATGGGTTGTCTAGATTTGACTCCTGTCGAATCTCACGTCCTGATGCTCAAACTGATTATTGTTGTTTTTTGTTTGGGAAACGTCCTGCTTCCTGATAACTAAAGATTATCCAAATTCATCAAACATGAATAGCGGACAAGAGAGGCTTTTGATGTAAGCATTGGCGTACAAAATTCGCTAAGTACTTAATTCTTCAACAATGGCCTGATTAAATGCTGAAATATCATCTGGATTACGTGAGGTAATCAGTGGCCAACCGCCTGTATTACAGCGATGTACTTCTTCATCGACCCATTTCCCGCCTGCATTTTGCAAATCGAGCTTTATACTGTGATATGAGGTGAGATTTTTATCTTTAATTCGCTCAGCATTAATCAACACCCAAGGGGCATGACAAATTGCTGCAATCGGCTTTTGGTTGTCGGTGAAATATTGAATAATTTTAAGGGCATCTTCGTTGATCCGAAGCGTGTCGGCATTCACTGTTCCACCTGGAATCACCAAAATATCATAATCCTCATAGGACACTTGAGACAGGGTAGTGTTTGGCGTATAGCGGGTCGCAGGGTCTTTATCGGCTTTTACAGTTTGAACGTCATCTGAGGTTTCTGCCGCATGAATTACTTCTATTCCTTTGGACTGAAGGTAGGTAAGCGGTTTAATCAGTTCATCTTGTTCAATACCTTGATTTGACGTAATAAATAATGCTTTTTTGGACATGTTTATCACCTAAGTATTTAATAAAGGACTAGGCTTTAACTTAACAACTTAATCCGCTTTGCTATGTAGCCTTTTCGATGTGGTTTGTTTAAAAGCCTGTGAATACTCAAAATTTTTTGTTGCAACAAAGTTCGAGATTCTGCATTTTTCAAACGCCAAATTCACATTTGTGCGCCCTTGTCATGCATTAAAAAAACGGCCTCAATATAAAAATTCCATCTATATTTTTAAAATAATTTGAGTTTAAGGTTGAGTTGAACCGAATTTAAAAGTCGTATACTTGAGCCATCATTAAAAAAATGTTTATCTACTACCATGTCTGAAACTCATATTGCGTATGGAACTCGTCCTTTCTATGCAATTTTATTGTGTTTATTTTTAGCAGGTTTCGCTGTCTTTTCATCTTTGTACTGTGTACAACCGATGATGCCAATGTTTGCACAGTTTTTTCAGGTCAGCCCTACACATAGTAGCTTTCCCTTGTCTTTTTCAACCATTGCTCTGGCGGTTGGGTTGCTCTTTGCAGGCTTAATTTCGGATCGTTATGGTCGTAAACAGATTATGGTGATTTCGCTATTTTCGACGGCTATTTTGTTGATTTTAAGCTCGAGATTTCCACTCTGGGAAGTCTTTTTATTATCGAGAGTATTCATCGGCTTGGCCATTAGTGGGGTGGCATCCGTTGCCATGACCTATATTGGTGAAGAGGTAGCAGCCCAAGACGTCGGCTTTGCAATGGGGTTGTATATTTCTGGTACAGCCATTGGCGGGATGAGTGGTAGACTCATTGCTGGAGTATTGATTGATGTGATTCCATGGCAAACCGCTATGCTGATGATTGGTGTATTGAATCTCACCATTGCGGTGATTTTCTATCTGACCTTACCCAACTCAAAGCACTTTAAAGCTTATCCCATCCGCTTAGATCGCTTTATACAGTCCTTCGTTAAGAACTTTCAAGACCTCAAACTTCGATTACTGTTTGCCCAAGGATTTATCTTGATGGGCTGTTTTGTCACCGTGTTTAACTATATGAGTTATTACTTGTCAGAAGCACCTTTTGCGCTATCGCAAGCCTAGATTGGTCTGATTTCGATTGCGTATCTGTCTGGGATCTATAGCTCTCCGCGAGCGGCTTCGTGGAGTAATCGATTTGGTCGCGGTCGTGTCTTGGTGGCTATGCTCTGCATGATGATGTTCGGTTTATGGCTGATGTTGATTCCATCTTTGGTCGTGGTCCTCATCGGACTTCTCATTTTTACATTCTCTTTTTTTGCAGCGCATTCCACTTCAAGCAGTTGGGTGTCAGTACAATCTTTACAATATCGAGCGGTGGGTTCAGCCTTATATTTATTTTGCTATTACTTAGGATCAAGCGTGCTGGGAAGTGGCAGTGGACTGATTTGGGAAGCCTTTGGGTGGGTGGGTCTGACGCTCAGTATCAGTTTGATTTTACTTTTGGGTATTGGTATTGCAGTGAAGCTGAGTCGTATGCCAAACGATTTAGAGAACTCATGAATCAATTGAATTTTAAATTAATTTAACTGCTGTTGAATAAAAGCAATACTGCTTTTTTGAAGCTGATCAAGTGCTTCTTTTTCTACAGGGTAATGCCCACCTTTAGGTAGTATAACAGTTTGATGCGGTACGCTCAGATGTTTCATGACCTCTTGACTGAGTGTCAGGGGTGTCCAGTGGTCTTCAGCAGGCTGTGTCAAAAGTACTGGACACTGCACAAATGAAGACACGTGATAGGGCGGTCTATAATTCATATAGCTGTTTAAAAACTGAATCGACATGGTGTTGCCCGCCGATGTTTTATCACGCAGCATAATCTTCAGGGCTTTCGGATCATTGGTGAGTTTTGACATTTTAGATACCCATGCCATAGGCAGTGCAATTTTGCCAAAAGGGGTTTTCGCAGTGATGTTCATGCCGGGCAATAACATAGGGCTTAAGGGGCTAAAACGCATTGTGCCTTTTTTCACGTCCAAATCTTGTTGGTCTAAAAAGGTCATGCCAATGATGCCTTTAACGTGTTTGTTTTGCATCGCAACGTGAAGTGTCAGCATACCACCCGCAGACAAACCATAGAGAAAAATTGGACGATCATCTTTTAGAGCTTCACTGTCAATAAAATCACTCACCAGTGTGATCCAGTCTTCATAACGAATGTTACTTTTTGACGTATAGGTTGTCAGTCCATAGCCGGGTAAGTCGAGAGCCATAGTTTCATAACCTGCTTGTGCCAAAGGATGACCCAATACCAAACTCATTTGCCGACCATTGGTGCCCACACCATGCAATAAAATCACTTTTGCGTTCGCATTTGGGCGAGGATAATGGTCTATGTGAACCCGATGCTGTTGCCACGTCCAAAAGTATTCTTGCGGGAGTTCGTTTGATGAAAGTTGATACTCAGGTGGAAATTGTTTTTGTAGTTGTTTCCATGCCTCTTGCTCAGCATAGTTTTTTTCTTGGGACACGTTTGCCCAAGCCAATGAATTCACCAAGATTGAAAATGAAAGAAAACATACAGACATAAAGAATGTTTTGAGCATGATGCATTGCTCCTATTATTTTTACTCAGATTAATTATTAGCTTGCTTGAGATATATTACTCTAATGACAGTCAGGTTTATATTTAAGTCAATTTATGTTTAAAACAGATGTGAAGCATTGATTTTATACAGCTATTTAAAATCTTCCATTTGTCGGATATTGTCAAATAATTAGCTTGGATCTCATTTGAATTTCGTTCATTTTGCGCTGCAAAATAGTGATCTGCTCAATCTTTATGTTAGATTGTTTTTTAATCAAGCATCCTCACAGCTATTCATGTTAAAATGATCGGCTTTCATTTAGATCTCTCCCGATCGCCAACTGCCAATCGAGATATATACACCATGTCTACAGCTTATACTGCTCAGACAGCGCCAACGGCGTTGTTTGATTACGACAAATATTGGGCGTCATGCTTTGAACCTGCGCCATTTTTGCCGATGTCACGCGAGGAGATGGACTTACTCGGTTGGGATTCTTGTGACTTTATTTTGGTCTGTGGCGATGCTTATATCGATCACCCATCATTTTGTTCGGGGATCATTGGGCGTACTCTAGAGGCGCAAGGTTTCCGTGTTGGTATTATTGCACAACCAGATTGGACCAACGTGGATGCGTTCCGCGTTTTGGGTAAACCGAATATTGCTTGGGGTGTGACGGCGGGGAACATGGATTCCATGATCAACCGTTATACGGCAGATCGTAAAATCCGTTCTGATGATGCGTATTCACCTGACAATGTACCGAACAAACGTCCAGACCGTGCAGCAACGGTGTATTGCCAACGTGTACGTGAAGCCTATCCAGATGTGCCTGTACTGCTCGGTGGTATTGAAGCCTCACTGCGTCGTATTGCCCATTATGACTACTGGTCAGATAAAGTTCGTCGTTCAGTCCTAATGGACTCTAAAGCCGATCTTTTAATGTACGGTAATGGTGAGCGTTCGATCACTGAAGTGATGCATCGTTTGGCACGTGGTGAGAAAATTCACGAGATTACCGATGTTCGTGGTACAGCGTTTATTGTTAATAAATTAAACCGTCCTTCGAAAGCGAAATTTGTCGAAATCGCATCGAATGATGTTGATACCGTGGGCCGCGTTGATCCGATCATTAACCCCTATGTAATGACCGAAGATTTAGAAGGCTGTGAAATTGAGAAGGGCAAAGATGATAGCCTGACACAATATCAAGGCTTTGAAAAAGAAGCTGTTGCTAATCCGATTGTTCGCGCAGGAGATACGCTGGACGCGGACACTCAAATTGTTCGACTTCAGCCTGTATCCAAAGCCATTAAGCATAAATTACCGCCACGTGAATTGGCTGTGATTCGTTTGCCTGCTTTTGAAGAAGTATCTGCTGATCCTGTTTTATATGCGCATGCCAACCGTATTTTGCATTTGGAAACCAACCCCGGCAATGCCCGTGCCATGGTGCAAAAACATGGTGAACGTGATGTGTGGTTAAACCCACCGCCCATTCCGCTGACCACAGAAGAAATGGATTACGTGTTTGACTTCCCCTATGCGCGTTTACCGCATCCCTCTTATGGCGAAGCACGTTTCCCAGCCTTTGACATGATTAAATTCTCAGTCAATATTATGCGTGGCTGTTTCGGCGGTTGTACGTTCTGTTCAATTACCGAACATGAAGGGCGTATTATTCAGAACCGTTCTGAAGAATCGATTTTGCGTGAAGTCGAAAAAATTCGTGATACCGCGCCAGGCTTTACCGGCATTATTTCGGACTTGGGTGGTCCTACGGCAAACATGTATCGTTTGCACTGTAATGATCCTGAAATTGAAAAGAATTGTCGTAAGCCGTCTTGTGTGTATCCGGGCGTATGTCAGAACTTATTGACAGATCATGCACCACTGACCCAGTTGTACCGTAAAGCACGTTCACTCAAAGGCATTAAAAAGATTTTGATTGGTTCGGGTTTGCGTTATGACCTTGCAGTTTTAAACCCTGAATATGTCAAAGAATTGGTTCAGCACCATGTCGGGGGGTACTTAAAAATTGCGCCTGAACATACTGAAAAAGGTCCATTGTCCAAGATGATGAAACCGGGTATTGGTGCGTATGATCGTTTCAAACAAATGTTTGATCGTTATAGTAAAGAAGCAGGAAAAGAGCAGTACTTAATTCCTTACTTCATTGCGGCGCATCCGGGTACAACCGAATACGACATGATGAATCTGGCGATTTGGTTGAAGAAAAATGGTTTCCGTGCAGATCAAGTACAGACTTTCTATCCTTCTCCAATGGCAACCGCAACCACCATGTACTACACCGGTAAAAACCCGCTGGCAAAGGTTGCGCGTTATACCGAGAATTTAGACATTGTGAAAGGTGATAAGCGTCGCCGTATTCATAAAGCATTCTTACGTTATCATGATTCGAATAACTGGCCACTGCTTCGTGAAGCCTTGAAAGACATGGGTCGTGCGGATCTTATTGGTAACTCTAAACATCATTTGATTCCGACCTATCAGCCCGCGGGTACTGAAGGAGAGTATCAATCTGCGCGCAAGAAGAATTCCACGGTTGCGGGTGACTCACAAAAACGTAGCAGTGATAATACCGTTCGTAATCAAACTGCGGGTAGCCAAGGTCGTCCTTCTAATACCAAGAAACGTCCTGATCGTGGTCAAATTTTGACGCAACATACGGGTTTGCCTCCACGTGAAACAGGGGATGCAAAACGCCCTCAGTCAGCTAAACCCAAAAGTAAAAACAGATCTAAAGCCTAAATAAACGATTTAAAAAGAGAGGACGCCAGAAGTCCTCTTTTTTGTGGATAACTCATTTTCATGTGTTGATAAGTTTGATTACAAAAAAAAACATTTTTTCAGAGTCTTAAACACTAAGATAAAGAAAGTGAATAAATTCATTTCAGCCGAAAAAAAATTGTTTTTAATGAAATGATTAGCTATAAAAGAATGTGTTGTTATTGTCATACTTGTGTCATGAGCAAATCTTAAAATAAAACTGAGTATATTGAAATCTTAAAAAATGATATCTGGTCTACATTTAAAATTATGAATCCTCGTTATACTGATTTTGGGCGGATGGTACATATATAGCGTGTTTTTACTTGAGTCATAGTGAAATCGAATCATCGTGAATGACTCATATTGTTAGTTTTGAATTCGCCCATATTGATTTTAAAATTTAGACCGTTATAGTTTGGTGATTTTTTCAACCTAATCAAAAACCAGTCAAAAAATTAGTTTAAAGAGTAAGCTAAAGAACCAACTTAAATAAATGGATATTGAATTTGGGTCGATACAATAAAAACAGGGATGCTCGGTGGATGTTATAACGCCGGTATTGAAAGAAGAAATGAATTATAAGAATATGAATAAGGATAGACACTATGAACATGATGATCATCGCGAGTATAGCGATACTTGTGATCGTGTTGATTGTTGCTTATAAAGGATTGAAACATAAGCAACCTTCAGACAGTGCGCTGCGCCAAAGAGCAGTGTTTAATACTGTTGAACAACTCACCTTTACACGCTTAAAGGACATTTTTCCTGAAGCGAATATACTCGCACATGTGTCCTTTGACGCATTACTTACGACTAAGTTTCCACGTACTCGGCGCAAGTATCAAAAGTTATTTGCGGACTTTGTACTGCTTGATAAAGACTTCCATGTCATGGCGATTATCGCGCTGGGCGATGGCATGACGACAAGGCGTGCAAACTCTAGCATTGATCAAGATGTATTGTTAGATGCAGCAGGGTATCGGGTGATTCGTTATCAACACGTTCCCGAGTATCAGCAGTTGCGAGAAGATTTTTTAATTGAGTATGAAGACATGCAGACAATGCCTGAATCCGAGCAAGAAGGTGAAAAGTTGAATCTATACTCAGCACGCTATATAAACAAGACCCGAGTATTTGGATAACTGCGATTTTTTAGATCTATCCAATGAATTAGAACGTAAAAAAGCATGCGCAGGCATGCTTTTTTATTTACTTTGAAACTTACCTGAAGTTTGAAATTACTCAGGTTTCACCGCGACCACGGTCATTTCAACCAGCACTTCTGGCTTATACATTTTCGCTTCTACACATGCACGGGGTAAGGCTTGAATGTCTGAACACCAAGCATCCCAAACTTCATTCATACCTGCATAATCATTTTCAATGTCTTTAAGGAAAATAGTCACAGACATAATATGAGATTTATCCGTACCTGCATCTGCTAAAAACTGATCAATAAAATCTAAAGTTTGCTGCGTTTGACCTTTAATATCTAGACTTGTATCTGAAGCCAATTGACCAGCCAAATGAACCAAATTTCCTGAAATAGCCACTTCAGAAAAACGCTTTGCTACGTGTAGACGTTGTACAGCCATGCGAATGCTCTTAGAAACAAGTGTATAGGTATTTTACGTGAGGCGTTTGCATTCTGCAAAGTCAGACTTAAGCCATTTCGTGATGTTGGATTTATATTGAAAACGAGACAATTTTTTTAACACACCTTTTAGCCGTTTGATGCTTGATGGTGCTGGACATAATCATAGCAACGAGTGCGGGAATCAAAACAGCCTACAGCCAAATACGGTGTGACATACGCGGCCCAAAGCCATACCGACTAAAGCACCAACTACATATATGCTTTTATGCGAAATTTTGTCTGAGATCCATGCAAAAAATGCAATACTGAATCATCTGATCACCCCAACCATAAGCTAATATTCAGAAATAACTGCTTATCCATACTCAAATTATAGTTTGAATCGTTGAAGCAAACTTAGCGACCATACATGGGATGAGTAGCGCTGCCAAGCGCAATGTAATAATCTACAATAAGGCTCTAAAGTATTGGCTTAGTGGCTGAAAAATGGGAAGTTTTTGAAGGAGGGCTGGTTTTTTCTTGAAGTACAGAAATATAAGGTGCAGTTTTTATACAAAGAGAGAACCCATAAGATATATCAGAGGGTCCTGCAATATTCGGATTGATTGTCACGCCAATTGCAGGACTGGTATGCTCAAAATATAGATGATCTTTGGGCATCTCAGCATATACATGGATAATGTATAGCGCGAATTAGATTACGCTAAAAAAGCCGATTTTGGATAAATTTTTGCTTTTTTTTTATTCTTTTGCATAAAATTTAAACATTTTTAGGCTGGTTTACCAAAGTGAAAGTTGTGAATCTGCTTGTTTTTCCGAGAGCCCATACACCCCAACACCAATTAAACGAAACTGATGATCCTCCGAAATATGCATTTCTGCCAACAAATAATGCAGAATTTGTTCCAGCTCTTGCTTCGAATTTAAGGGCTGTTTAAAGCTTTTACTGTGCTGTAACACATGGAAATTTTTAAGTTTAAGTTTGACGCTGACGCCGCGTGCATGTAGTTGTTTCTTTTCTAAATTGAGCCAAACTCGCTCAAGCAAATCATGCCAAAACGGTGCGCACTGTATAAGGTTAAAGTCCTGATCAAAAGTAGTTTCTTTAGAAATTTGTTGACGTTTGCGCTCTGTTTGCACTGGACGCTCATCAATGCCTTGCGCATATAAAAACAGTTGTTTGCCGTACTTGCCAAAATGATGCATCAGCACTGCTTCTTCAACTTGCTGTAACTCCCCCAAAGTTTCAAGTTGTAAGACTTTGAGTTTTTCTTGCATGACTTTACCTACGCCCGGAATTTTTTTTAAGGGTAGATGTTGAATAAAGTCCTGAACTTGATGCGGTTTAATCACACAAATGCCATTGGGCTTATGCCAATCTGAGGCAATTTTGGCAAGAAACTTATTCGGTGCAACTCCAGCTGAAGCGGTTAAACCGGTGGTTTTAAAGATGTCTTCTCGAATATGCATGGCAACTTCGGTGGCACTGGAAAGCTGTTTAAAGTTTTCAGTTACATCAAGATATGCTTCATCTAAAGAGAGTGGTTCAATTAAAGCTGTGTACTGCTGAAAAATGTGATGAATCTGCTGAGAAAAGTCATGATACTTTTGAAAATGAGGTTCAATCACGACCAATTGTGGGCATAACTTCCGTGCTTGACCCATCGACATGGCCGATCTTAAGCCAAAGGTACGAGCAGGGTAGGATGCTGCTGCAATCACAGCACGAGGATGGTGTGATGAGATCACCACAGGCAAGTGTCTTAATTCAGGACGCTCCAAAAGTTCAACAGAGGCATAAAATGCATCCATATCAATATGTATAATTTTTCTCATAAATCATTAAATAATGTGTAGATATTGCTTTAGTTTAACGCAATTATGGCATATTCGAGCGCCGTTAAAATAGCTTCACGTCAATGGATGTCTTGAGGATATTTGCTACAATCGTCTATCTGAATTAGAAGTGAATAATCATAAAGTTTTGATTAATCTTGAACAATTTTTGGCAGTGGATACAGTTTGTTTTCTTCTAAAAAAGCTTGCCATGCATCATGGTCACCATTGAAAACATTTAAATCCACAGGGGTAGAAATGCCTTTAATTTTGCCTTGGTTGGTGTGTTGCCAGAACAGCCATTTAGGCTCACCTTTTAGCTTGGGTTTACCTTGATATTCGCGAACCCAAAGCGGTACTTGGTCAAATTGTCCTGCAAGCACAATGTTATAAAATGATTTGGAAATATAAAAAATCGGTTGCTTGCCATAATGCTGTTTTAACTGATCATGCATGTCTTGAATTTCAAGTAATAGCTGATCTTTAGAATAGGTATTAATACAGTTGCTGTCATATTCAAGGTCAATCACAGGTGGTAAGGCATCGACTTTCTGGGGTACGGTGGCTATAAAGTTTTGTGCTTGAATATTACCGTCGCGGCAGAGTCTATAAAAATGATATGCACCGACTAAAAAACCATGCTCACGCGCCTTGAGCCAATTTTCTTGGAATTTACGGTCTTTAAAATCTCCCCCTTCAGTGGCTTTGAGATAGACAAACTTAAATTCTTGCGGTGAAATTTGCGACCATTGAATCTCATTTTGGTGATGCGAAACATCAAAGCCTTTCACTGGATATTCTTGAGCAGAGGCAGGCTGAGTAGGGAGGCCAAAAAAGAAAAACAGCGCTGAAATACACAGCAGAAGCACACCCACAACAGATGCGAGTAGAGTATAAGGCTTAATCTTATTTTGTTTTTTTTGTAGTTTGGCTTTGGACATAAGTCTTGCAAATGGATAACAACGAATGCTGAGTATGATAGCGTGATCTGCATGGACAGACCACGAACTTTGCGTAATTGAGGTGAGTTAGTCTGCGGTCTCTTTGGGAATTTGCCAGAAAATAATCGCTGTGATCAAATTAATACAACCGAGCAAAATTAATGTGATATGAAAGGCAGTCGCAATATTTTCAGCGCCGACATAGGCAGTAAAGACGTTGATTAAGGTTCCCGCCAATGCCACACCAATACTCATCGACAGCATCATGATCATGGACAAGAAACTATTGCCACTACTGGCATCCTGTTGAGGCAGATCTTTAAGGGTTAAGGTGTTCATCGAGACGAATTGTAAAGAATTAAGTACACCAAAGACAAAGAAATGCAGCGCACGTATCCATGTTGGTGTATCTGCTGTGGTCAGTGCAAAACTGGCGATACAAGCGCCGACCAACAAAGTATTGACCAGTAGTACATTTCGGTAACCAAAGTGCTGAATAATATGACGAATGATTGGTTTAGACGCCAAGGATCCCAGTACTGTCGGAATCATCAATAAACCGGTAATAAAAGGTTCGAACCCAAATGCCACTTGCAACATTAACGGGATCATAAAAGGCATGGCATTGCCACCTAAACGAGCAAAAAAGTTGCCTAAGATGCCAATAGCATAGATTCGATTACGAAAAAGTTTAGATTGAAACAGTGCATTGCTATGTGTGTGCGCATGGAAGGCATACCAGAGCACAGCAACAATACCCGTCATTATCAGTCCAATGCTCCACCACAGACTCAAATAAGGACTGGCAAAGTTTTCAATGCCCAAGCACAGCCCGACCATGGCGATGACCAATAGAATAAATCCCCAGAAATCAAAGCGAGCAACATTCGGTTCAGTCACATTCGGCATGGCTTTAAAGGTCAGCAGTACCCCTAAAATGCCAATTGGAAGATTGATTAGGAAGATCCACTCCCAGGTCATGTATTCAACCAGCCAACCGCCTAAGGTTGGACCGATGAGCGGGCCGATCAGTCCTGCCAGACTCATGAGGCTCATGGCGGCTAGAAATTGCGTTCGGGGAATAATTTTCAGCATGGCCAAACGCCCAATCGGCAGTAACAGCGCACCGCCAATGCCTTGAATCACGCGGAAAAATAACAGCTGATTTAGACTGTTCGAAAAAGCACAGCCCAGTGATGCGAGGGTGAAAATAATAATCGCTGAAAAGAATGTATTTCGCACGCCAAAACGATCTGCAAGCCAACCACTTAAAGGGATACATGCAGCAACAGACAATACATACGCTACGACTACACTGTGCATATTGAGCGGGTCTTCATTCAGACTTTGTGCAATAGCAGGTATTGCTGTGTTAATAATGGTCGTGTCCAGACCTTGCATAAAAAATCCAATCGACACTAGAAAAACCAAGAGTCGAAATTCGGGCTGTAATGCTTGATGGTTGGGGGTGCTATTCATAACAACGCGATATAAATTGTTTTAAATAGTGTAAATCAAAGCGTTAAAGCTTGGGTTTACAATTCGTTATTCCATACAGAAATCTATAGAGGAGTCAACTCAAGTATATTTGACTCATATATGGCGTAAACAAAAAAGAGCCATCGGGCTCTTTTGAAAGTTGAAATCTGTAATTTAGCTTAAATGAATTAGACCACAAAGCTATGCGGTGATTTAAGGTTGGCTAGTCCATCTAATATTTGTTCAGATTGTTCACACACAATAATTTTTGCACGATGTTGAAGGGGTAAAAAGCCTTCTTGCACGGCATGATCCAGCTGCGCAATCAAAGCATTATAGAAACCATTGACGTTATAGATAATGATTGGTTTTTGATGCTGGTTGAGCTGTCCCCAAGTGGCAATTTCCAAAATTTCTTCAAAAGTGCCAAGACCGCCGGGTAGGGCAACAAATGCACTGGCACGCTCTGCCATCATGGCTTTACGTTCATGCATGGTTTGAACCACATGCAGTTCCGTGAGTTTGCTATGGGCAATTTCATAGTCCAACATGAACTCTGGAATCACGCCAACCACCTCACCACCTTGGTCAATCACGCTATCTGCGACTTGACCCATGAGTCCAATGCTGGCGCCGCCGTAGACAATGCCTAAACCACTTTTGGCAATATTTTCAGCCAAGGCAATGGCTTTTTCTTTATAAACGGGATTATGTCCAAAACGTGAACCGCAGTAGAGCGCAATTAAACATTGTGTGGCTGTGCGGGTATGGGGTGTGGTTGCGTTGAGCGCAGAGGTCTGAGCAGGGGTATTATTTTCAGTTGAGGTGTTTTTCATGCGCATATTGTCGATATTCGTTGTTTCAGTGCTGTCTTTTTCAATCATTACTTCTGGGAGTGCGGTATTCATAAATAATCATTCACCTTCATTTTTAGACTTTTCTATTGGTCTCTACATTAAGTAAGAATAGTGACAACTGAACAGATATATTGAAAGAGATTTGCAATAATTTGTAGTGAAAAGAAAAAATGATTGATAAACCCAATCTTAGCAAAATCAAAAAAGCGTGAATTTCGAGAGAATTTTTTCTATACTGAACATCTGTTTCACAACAATTAAACCATTATGAGTCGTGATAGACATCGCTCTATAAGATCAAATATTCACACATCCTCTCTTTTTTCCCATTCGTCATGTGCTGGCTGCAACGCGATTTTGAGTCCTATGAAGTTTAGGCCAAATCCGCAAGGAGCATTGTCATGATTTTTGAATGGATGTCTGATCCTTCTGCTTGGGTCGGTTTGGCCACTTTAATTGTTTTAGAAATTGTTTTAGGGATTGATAACCTCGTTTTCATTGCCATTTTGGCGGAAAAACTGCCACCTGAGCAACGCGAAAAAGCCCGTATTATTGGTTTGGTCTTGGCATTGGGTATGCGTTTGATTTTACTGGCGTCTATTGCTTGGATTGTCACGCTCACCCATCCGATTTTTTATCTCTTCGATCATCCATTTTCAGTTCGAGATCTGATTTTGATCTTTGGTGGGATATTCTTACTGATGAAAGGAACGCTCGAATTGCATGAGCGCCTTGAAAGTAAGGTGGTGGTGAAAGACGACAATCCTGCTCATGCAATTTTCTGGATGGTGATTGTTCAGATCGTGGTCTTGGATGCGGTATTCTCACTGGATAGCGTGATCACCGCTGTGGGGATGGTGAAAGATCTTTCAGTGATGATGATTGCGGTGATCATTGCAGTCGGCATTATGCTGTGGGCATCCAAAGCGCTGATGGCATTTGTAAATAAACATCCGACCGTGGTGATTTTGTGTCTATGCTTCTTAATGATGATTGGTTTTTCTTTGATTGTGGAAGGTTTAGGTTTCCATATTCCGAAGAGTTACTTATATGCTGCGATTGGTTTCTCTGTTCTGATTGAATTCTTGAACCAATTGATGCGTCGTAACCAAGAAAAAACCGTCACCACTCATGATTTACGTTTTCGTACTGCATCTGCTGTAATTCGTATGTTGGGTGGAAAGAGTAACGGTGCATCTGAACAGCAACATCAAAATGAAGATGTTTTGACCACCCAAGCACTCGCAGATGACATTTTTTCAGATCAAAATGCAGTTTATCAAAGTGTGATGGTTCAAGGTGTATTGGGACTGTCTGAGCGTCCTGTAAAGTCAGTCATGACACCGCGCCCTGAGCTTGAATGGATTGACTTAAATGATGATGTGAACACCATTAAGTCGCAAATCTTGGCCATGAAACATTCGCGTCTAATTGTGGCACGCGGTGAACTGGACAATATTTCTGGGGTGGTGTTGACTCATAATATTTTGAAAGATTTCATCGAATTTGGTCAGTTCAACTTTGACAAACATGTGCGTGAACCTGTGATTGTGCATGAAAGTGCGCAGGTGTTGATGGTGATGGAACAGCTTCGGCAAGCACCGTTACAAATGGCGATTGTGCTGAATGAATATGGCTCGATTGAAGGCATTGCCACGCCAATTGATATTTTAGAGGCAATTGCAGGTGAATTCCCGAATGAAAGTGAGCTTGAAGCAGCGGTTGAAAGCTTAGAAGATGGTTCTTTAATCATCGAAGGTTCAACCGACATTCGTCACATTTCATTATTGCTCGATCGAAATTTAGTCGACGATTCTGAACAGTACTCGACCCTGTCAGGCTATATCTTGTTTCACTTGGGACATTTGCCAAACAGCGGTGAACGCTTTGAAGCCGAAGGTTATATTTTCGAAGTGGTGACCATGGAAGGGCACAAAATTGAAAAAGTGCATATCCGGCTAAATGAAGCCATCGAATAAGCTGAAGTCTTCGAACCTAATCTAAAAACTGGGTTAAAATAGCACGTTTAAACGTGCTATTTTTTTGGAAATTTTATGTCTGAACTTGCCTGTCCGTGTGGTTTAGGGCTTTATCATCAGTGCTGTGCGCCTTTGCATTTAGGGAACACCCAAGCCCAATCAGCAGAGCAGCTGATGCGATCGCGTTATAGTGCATTTGCAAAGCATGATGTCGATTATATTCTCAAGACCACAGCAGTAGGACAGCAGTCAGCACTTGATATGACAGCAATTGTAGACTGGGCAAAGTCCAATCAATGGCTTCAGTTGGAAGTCGTTCAAGCAAATGAAAAAATTGATAAAAATCATGGAAAAGTAGAATTTAAAGCACATTATCATGATGGTAAACAAGCGCAAATCCATCATGAAGTTTCTCATTTTGTGAAGTTTCAACAGCAATGGTACTTCCTTGATCCGACCACAGATCAACAGATCACCATGAAACAGAATTGTATTTGTGGATCTGGGAAAAAATTTAAGCAATGTTGCGCGCAATTTGTGTAGTTTTTTTCCGAATATGTCATAGAATAATGCGCATCAATTACCCTCAATGGAAGAAGGGCGATGCTACTTACCGTTATTTATATTATTGCTATTACGGCAGAAGCCATGACAGGGGCATTGTCTGCGGGTCGGCGTAGTATGGATTGGTTTGGTGTGACTATTATTGCCTGTGTCACGGCCTTGGGCGGTGGTTCAGTACGGGATGTATTACTTGGGCATTATCCATTGACTTGGGTGAAACATCCTGAATATTTGGTATTAACCTGCTGTGCCGCGCTATTTACCATTTTTATTGCCAAGTGGATGCGCCATTTACGCTCTGTGTTCTTGCTACTTGATGCACTCGGTTTGATTGGCTTTACCATCATTGGTTGTCAAATTGCTATTCAAATGGAACAAGGCTTTGTGGTCTGTGCGGTAGCTGGTGTTCTGACGGGCGTGTCGGGTGGTATTTTACGCGATATTTTGTGTAACGATGTACCGCTGGTCTTCCGCCGTGAACTGTATGCCAGTGTTTCATTTGTCGCAGTGATTTTTTATTGGGGCTGTATTCAGCTTGGATTCCCACAGGACATCACTATTATCTCGACCTTAATTTTCGGTTTTTCACTGCGCTGTATCGCGATTTACTTTGGTTTGGAAATGCCGAAATTTATTTATAAAGAAGATGATGAACACTCCGCCTCTTCAAAAGATGCATCATAAGATTGATTTTTACGGAGTGAGATCATTCGCTTCTCAATCTCATCAAGGCGTGTAACAAAGCAGTTAAATTTCAGAATAATCGAATCTATCTAGGATTATGCGGTTATTCTGAGCGCTAGATTTGATAAAAATATTGATAATTATAAACCCTGTTGCGAACACGGCATTTTCATATTCAGTTATTGCTCAGCAGTAAATACAGAGATCTTGATATGGATTTAATCTCACGCGTACAACGACTCCCGATTGGCAAATTCCATTACACCTTACTTTGGGTGATTGGTTTGGGCTGGATGTTTGATGCCATGGATACAGGATTGATTTCCTTTATTTTGGCAAAAATGGCGGAAGACTGGCAGATGTCACCTGCTGAAAAAGGTTGGGTGGTCTCAATTGGTTTTGTCGGCATGGCGATTGGCGCAGTCTGTTCAGGCGGATTGGCAGATCGGATTGGGCGTAAAGCTGTGTTTGCTGGCACATTGGTCATCTATAGCCTTGCAACCGCAGCTTGTGCTTTTGCACCAAATTTAACCTGGCTGTTGGTATTTCGTTTTGTGGTGGGTTTGGGGTTAGGCGGACAACTGCCTGTTGCTGTGACCCTAGTCAGTGAATATATTCCTGCGCATGTACGTGGTCGTTTTATTGTCCTTTTGGAAAGCTTTTGGGGACTAGGCTGGTTGGTGGCAGCACTAGTGTCTTATTTTGTCATTCCAAAGTTTGATTGGCAGATGGCTTTTTTATTGGGTGGATTACCTGCGCTGTATGTCTTTGTCATTTTAAAGAAAGTACCTGAATCTATTCCGTATTTGATTAACCGTGGGCGGATTGACGAAGCACATGCATTGGTACAAAAAATTGAGCGCCAGTGCGGTGTAGAAGTCATTGAAAAAATTGAAGTGAAAGCAGTTTCAAGTCAAAAAAATATCTCATTTCGTCAGCTCTGGACGGGGGGCTTTGCACGTCGTAGTTTAATGCTGTGGCTGATTTGGTTTGGTATTGTGTATTCATATTACGGTATTTTTACTTGGTTACCGAGCCTTTTGGTCAAAGAAGGCTATACCATTGTTCAGTCTTTTGAATATGTCTTAATCATGATCTTGGCGCAGTTGCCAGGTTATGTGGTGGCAGCATGGCTGGTGGAGAAACTGGGACGTAAACCGACGTTGGCTGGTTTTATCGGCTTTTGTGCGGTTTCTGCTTATTTCTTTGGACAAGCCGATAGCGTTGCGACCATTATGTTCTGGGGCTGTCTCATGTCCTTCTTTAACTTGGGTGCATGGGGTGTGTTGTATACTTATACACCAGAGCAGTATCCGACCAATATCCGTGCCTTTGGTTCAGGCTGGGCGGCAGCCGTGGGGCGTATTGGGGGGATTGTTGCACCCTTAGTCGTAACGCATATGATGGTGGCTGAAAATGGCTTTAGTCATGTATTTATGATGTTCACCGCAGTTTTACTGACCGTGGCTTTTGTGATTGTGATCTTGGGTGAAGAAACCAAAGGCAAAACCTTAGAATCCTTAGGCATGTAAAAGTGATCTATCGCTGCTTTTTCCATTGATCAGGCAGCGAGAAATGGATACTTTTACGCCATAAGACGTACCATAAGACATAAATTGTCGCAGTGTGTTACTTGACACTCTTGTGCATCAGCATCCTGCGACTTAGCATACCCCCTAGACACAAGAAATATTTAAAAGGACGAAAGGTTTTATGACAAGCCTTGCGCATCAAGCCACAGAGAACCGTTCTGTCGCAGAATTTACTGAACAAGCTTATCTAAATTATGCCATGTACGTGATTATGGATCGTGCATTGCCCCACATCAGTGACGGTCTCAAGCCCGTACAGCGTCGTATTATCTACGCCATGAGTGAACTTGGGCTAAAGCATACAGGTAAGCCAAAAAAATCTGCACGTACAGTCGGCGATGTACTGGGTAAGTACCATCCGCATGGTGATTCAGCGTGTTATGAAGCCATGGTGCTGATGGCACAGCCTTTTAGTTATCGTTATCCTTTCATTGAAGGACAAGGTAACTGGGGTTCACCCGATGACCCGAAGTCGTTCGCCGCCATGCGTTATACCGAAGCTAAGCTGTCTCAATATAGTGAAGTCTTATTGTCAGAGCTTGGGCAGGGCACCTGTGACTGGCAAGACAACTTTGATGGTTCAATGAAAGAACCGGTCAATTTACCTGCGCGTGTACCGAATATTTTGTTAAATGGTACGACGGGTATTGCGGTGGGTATGGCCACCGATATTCCACCGCACAACTTACGTGAAGTGGTCAAAGGCACGATTGCCTTAATTCGTAACCCGAATTTAACTGATGAAAAAATTGCAGAATATATTCCTGCACCAGATTTACCGACCAAAGCTGAAATTATTACTCCACCTGAAGAATTATTGAAAATTCAAAGTACAGGTCGTGGTAGCTACCGTATGCGTGCGGTATTTAGCATTGAAAAAAATGAAATTGTGATTACTGAACTGCCCTATCAAGTGTCAGGATCAAAAATCATTTCTCAAATTGCAGATCAAATGACAGCGAAGAAGTTGCCTTTGGTCAGCGATGTGCGTGATGAATCAGATCACCAAAACCCGACTCGCTTAGTCATCGTACTGCGTTCCAACCGTATTGATGCTGAAGCCGTGATGAGTCATTTGTTTGCAACGACTGATCTTGAGTCAAGCTATCGCGTCAATATGAACATGATTGGTGCAGATGGTCGTCCACAAGTGAAATCGATTCGTCGTATTTTGCTCGAATGGATCGAGATTCGTAAACAAACGGTCACACTTCGCCTGCAATATCATTTAAACAAGATTGAAAAACGCCTGCATATTTTGGGTGGTTTAATCGTTGCGTTTTTAAATATTGATGAAGTGATTCAAATCATTCGTGAACAAGATCAGCCAAAACCTGTGTTGATGGAACGTTTCGGACTCGATGAAATTCAAGCCGAAGCCATTTTAGAACTCAAACTTCGTCATTTGGCCAAGCTTGAAGAAATGGAGATGCGCCGTGAGCAAGAGGAGTTAGAGGCTAAAGCGGCGATTATCCGTGAACAATTGGGTAATCCAGAGTCTCTCAAAAATCTGATCATTGGTGAACTTAAAGATGATGCAAAACGTTATGGTGATGATCGTCGTTCTCCAATCGTAAAACGTGCAGAAGCTTCTGCAATTAGTGAACAAGATTTAATGCCTGCAGAACCAGTCACGGTTATTTTATCTGAAGCGGGTTGGATTCGCTGTGCGAAAGGGCATGATGTGGATGCGATCAATACCAACTTCCGTGCAGGCGATAAATACTTAAGCCATGCACAAGGCAAATCCAATCAGAAAGTCTATGTGCTGGATGACGCTGGACGTAGTTATGCCTTAGCCATTAACAACTTACCGTCTGCACGTGGTTTGGGCGAACCTTTAAGTTCGAAACTTTCACCTGCAAATGGGGTGGGGTTTAAACAAATTTTCATCGCAGATGATGAAGCTGAAATTTTAGCGGTCAGCTCAACAGGTTATGGCTTTAAAACGCAGGCGAGACAACTTGATACCAATGCAAAAGCAGGTAAAGCTTTCTTAAGTTTAAGCGAAGGTGCAGAAGCGCTGCCTTGGCACGGGGTAGAAGATAGTACCCATGTTGCCATCTTGAGTTCGTCAGGGCGTTTACTGGTGACGGATTTGTCAGAATTGCCAATGCTGAATAAAGGTAAAGGCAATAAATTGATACAATTGGATGCAAGTGAACGAATTTTATCCATAACCACACTTAATTTAAATGAAATAATTCATGTGGTTGCTGGGCAACAGCAGTTAAAGCTGAAGGGTGATGATCTTCAAAAATATGTAGCGAAGCGTGCGACGAAAGGTCAATTGCTACCACGAGGATATCAAAAAGCAAATAAACTGTTCATTCAAAGATAACACTAGCATCTTTTAAGCAAAATACGTTATATATGAAGCGTATTTGTTAAGATGGATGCTTTATTGAGCACAAACAAGTTAAATAATATGCTCAATATCGAGAAGAACAGTTTAAAACCAAGGATTACTAATTGGAGAACATGGCATTATGGAAAAGATCTGGTTCGCTGAATACCAAAAAACTGGGATTCCAGAAACTGTAGAATTACCACAGGAAAATACGTCTCTTATTGATATTTTCGAGAGTAATTTTAAAAAATTTGGTTCACGTGATGCATTTATCTTCATGGATAAAACATTGTCGTTCAATGAGCTTGATGTTGCTAGTCGCCAATTTGCTGCCTATTTACAAGGTTTAGGTTTAGCAAAAGGGTCGCGAGTTGCAATCATGATGCCAAATGTTTTGCAATATCCAGTCGTGGCACTTGGTGTATTGCGTGCAGGTTTGGTGTTGGTCAATGTAAATCCACTTTATACTGCACGTGAACTTGAACATCAGTTAAATGACTCTGGCGCAGAAGGGCTAGTCATTATTGAAAACTTTGCATCTGTTTATCAAGCAATTATTGGTAAAACAGCCGTGAAGCATGTGATTGTTGCATCTGTGGGCGATATGCTCGGTGTACTTAAAGGTACATTGGTGAACTTTGTTTTACGTAAAGTACGTAAACAAATTCCAGCTTGGAACATTCCTGGGCATGTGACTTTTAACGCTGCGATGGCAAAAGCCAATCCAAGCAATTATAAACGTCCAGTGGTCTCTTTAGGCGATACTGCAGTTTTGCAATACACAGGCGGTACAACAGGTGTGTCTAAAGGTGCGGAGCTGACCCATCGTAACTTGGTGGCGAACCTGCTTCAAGCTGATGGTATTTTCCAAAGTAAATTTGGTAAGCAAGATGGCGCGAAAGATGATCGTATCTTCTGTGCACTCCCGCTTTATCACATCTTTGCATTTATGGTGTGCGCACTTTACGGTATGTATAAAGGTCAGGCAAACGTCTTGATCCCAAATCCACGTGATTTGCCTGCAGTTGTAAAAGAACTGCGTAAATACCAACCGGGTTTTTTCCCAGCAGTAAATACATTGTTCAATGCACTGGTGAACAACGAAGAATTTAAACAGCTCGATCACAGTAAATTGGTGATGGCAATGGGCGGCGGTATGGCGGTATTACCTTCGACAGCTGCGGCTTGGAAAAAGATTACAGGCACCAATATCATTGAAGGGTATGGTCTGTCTGAAACTTCTCCAATTGCAACGGCGAATCCACCTGCTTCTGAAGAATTTAGCGCAAGTATTGGTATTCCATTACCACTTACTGACGTTGCGATCTTAGATGATGATGGGAATCATCTGGCTCAAGGTGAGCAGGGCGAAATTTCAATCCGTGGTCCTCAAGTCATGAAAGGCTATTGGAATCGTCCAGATGAAACGGCTAAAGTCATGACCGCAGATGGTTATTTCCGTACCGGTGATATCGGGGTTATGGACACACGTGGTTATTTCAAAATTGTCGATCGTAAAAAAGACATGATTTTGGTGTCTGGCTTTAACGTCTATCCATCTGAAATTGAAGAAGTCATTGCCACACATCCAAAAGTTTTGGAAGTGGCTGCGATTGGGGTGACAGATGAAAAATCAGGTGAAGTGCCTAAACTTTTCGTAGTGAAAAAAGATCAGTCTTTAACTACAGAAGAAATTCTAGCATTCGCGAAAGAAAATTTAACGGGCTATAAACGTCCACGTTATGTTGAATTTATGGATGAATTGCCGAAATCAAATGTGGGTAAAATTTTGCGTAAAGATCTACGTAAATAATTGAGCTCTTTAAAAAAAGCGCCTTAAGGCGCTTTTTTTTGTCTCTGTAATTTTATCTCATTAACCAACGGTCGAAATATGGACGCCCAATGCCGAGAATCCCAGTGAAAGTCAGCATAGTACCCATGTGACGACCGACAGCGGAAGGTGGAAGTTGTCCTGAATAACTGAAATAAATATCGACCAGACTATACGCTGCTATAAAAGACAACCAAAGCCATATACTTTGGCGCTTAATGCCCACCGCCAAAAATGCAATCAGGAGCATGACAAACGTGCCAATAGTTGATTGCCAATTCATATTGGCACAAATCACACTGAGTAAAAAAGCCAGAATGGGTAAGACAATGTACATGACACGGTCCACTTGTTTTTGGTGCTGACGCTGTTGATCTAACACGTTAAACAGGTCTTTTTGGTCGGGATTTGTCATGCTATGTCCACTCATCATTTTCAAAAACACCATAATTTAGCAAAAATTATCGCATATACACCATGCTATGATAGGTCAGAAAATCATTATTTGGATATAAAATTCATGCATGGGATTGATGGCATCATTTATTTAATTTTAATTGCCTGTTTAATGCCGTATGTTTTTACCATTCTCGCGAAGATAACGGGTGGTTTTAGTATCAAAGATAACCAAAACCCGCGTGAGTTTTTAGCCAAAACCTCGGGATTGGCGGCACGTGCCAATGCAGTGCAACAAAATAGTTTTGAAAGCTTGCCCTTATTTATTGCGGCTGTTCTCATGGCAGAATACATGGTGATCAGTCAAGACCTGATCATGATGCTGGGGATTGCTTATTTAGTGCTTAGAATGATCTATGGTATTTGCTATTTGGCCAATTTATCGACGTTAAGATCAATCATTTGGTTCCTGTCCATGACCTGTCCAATTTTGTTGTTGCTTATTGTCATCCGAACCGTCTAAACACAAATCGGACGACACGATCACCAATTTTATTCTGCAAATTGTATAATCGAATGCTGATTGCTTGATAAAGCGTTATAATCGAAAAAATTTCACTGAACACTTCACTGTTAAAGAGTTTGCTATGAGCTACAGTAATATCCCTGCGGGTAAAGATGCACCAAATGATATCTATGTAATTATTGAAATCCCTGCAAATGCAGCGCCAATCAAATACGAAATCGACAAAGATTCTGACGCGTTATTTGTAGACCGTTTCATGGGTACAGCCATGTTCTATCCAGCAAACTACGGTTATGTACCGAATACATTATCGCTTGATGGTGATCCATTAGACGTGTTAGTGGTTACCCCATATCCAGTTGAGCCAGGTTCAGTGATTCGTTGCCGTCCAGTCGGCAAATTGAACATGGAAGATGACGGTGGTATCGATGCGAAACTAGTTGCTGTTCCGCATGAAAAATTGACTCCAATTTACAAAGATGTTCAAGAATATACAGATCTTCCGCCGCTTTTGATCAGCCAAATCGAACATTTCTTCCAACACTATAAAGATCTTGAACTAGGCAAATGGGTGAAGCTCAGTGGTTGGGAAGGTGCTGATGTTGCGAAAAAAGAAGTACTCAGCTCAATCGCAGCTTACCAAGAAGCCAACAAATAATGGCTTTTTGACATTAGGTTTTAAAATTAGGATCTGAATAAAATATAAAGAATCTAAATAAACAACCTAAATAAAAAAACCTGCACATGGTGCAGGTTTTTTTATGGACTAGACTAGACTTTACTTAAAATTAAAATAATTTCACAGGAATATCTAACCATAAACGCCATTCATTGGTATCACCGATATAAGCACTTTGGTAGTCATCGCTTGCACGGTAGTAAGAATGACGAACACGTAAGCTTGCATCTTTTGCGAAGCCTGATTGAATTGTATATTTCACTTGGTTGAAGAATTCACGTTCCTGAGCATCATCAGTTGCAAGTAATGAGCGGTCAGCCAAGCCAGCAGACACATCAATATCCCAACCATAAACAAATGCTGAAGTCCAAGAAAGACCAGGAACATTCAAAGCGCCAAAGTCATAGGTATATTGAAGTTGTACAGATTTTTCATCATTACCAATAAAGTCTGAAAGGTAAGAGTTAGGTAGATAGATAGTTTGACCACCATCGCCTACACCTTTACCTAGACCATAGTCATAACCTGTGTTACCTGTATTTTGTTGGTAAGCAACCATGACATTATGAGGGCCAGTATTATAGGTTGTAGAAATAGCCCAAATATTATTGCTTAAATTATTGAAATCATTAGACGTATGTGAGTAGGTATATGCGCCACCTGAAGGAGTTGCATCCCACTCAGTGTGATAACCACTGAAGTCGTATGTTAAAGTACTTTTATCCGCTAATTTATGTGAATAATTGGCATTCACATAATGACGATCTAAACGATCTTTAATATCAGTACCGTAATATGCTGCATTAATTTGATCATTAAATTTATATTTAGCACCCCAAACAATCGCGCTATCTAGCTCATTACTGTCTGTAGAGATTTGATCAGAATATTGATTTTTAGTGAATTTACCTGCAATCACTTCTAAGTTTTCGATCTCACGGCTTTTAGCGAGTACACCCGTGAAATATTCAGGAACTAGACGAGCTGTATTACTTGCAAGAACAGGTAAGTCTAATACTTGAGTACCATATTCTACAGTCGTGTTAGAAATACGTGCTTTAACACTTGCGCCACCACGTGCCCAATGATCATAAGCAGAACCATCTTCATATTTTGGAATCATGTTGTTGCCAGCATGATCATTTTTACCTAATTTGAAAGATGCATCACCAACAGCATTTACACCAAAGCCGACCAGACCTTTTGTGTAACCCGACTCTAATTTAACAATTGCGGTTTGTGCTGTAGAGCTGGTGTCATCTACACCATTTTTTTTGTCACGGTGTAAGAAGCCAGTGCGAAATAATACCGATCCTGTAGCATCTTCAACAAAGCCTTTGGCTTCACTTTGTTCGCTTGCATAAGCTGTAGAAATTAGAGCAGCTTGAATAAATAATACCAATGTTAATTTTTTTGATTTTTGCATTGGGAGAGCGCCTCATACAAAATAGGTGGATGGTGTGGAAAAATTGTATACATAATGTATAACAAAATATCAGCTATTATTCATTTTATTTCATAAAAACGTTATGAGATCTTGGTATATAGCCGCATTGATTTAAGCGAAACAAAAGGATATTGATTCAGTATTAAGGGGATTTATAATAAAAATGAATGATTTAGATTTTTTTTTGATGTTAAATTTTTTTGAGTATGACTCTCTAGTCGATTTAGACTGTGTGAAAAAATACTTAGATTTTTGTGAGACTGTACTTTTTTTCGTTTTTTTTAT
This sequence comes from Acinetobacter sp. TGL-Y2, assembly GCF_001612555.1. Taxonomy (NCBI): domain Bacteria; kingdom Pseudomonadati; phylum Pseudomonadota; class Gammaproteobacteria; order Moraxellales; family Moraxellaceae; genus Acinetobacter; species Acinetobacter sp. TGL-Y2. Next base: position 208,926 of record NZ_CP015110.1, read on the forward strand.
GGGATTTTCATTAATAAATATACCGATTATTCAAAAAGCATTATGATCGCATCCAATCAAAATCGAACCCCAGATCAAAGGATGATTATGCAATCTGTGTTGAAATATTCATGTTTAGCATTCGTGCTGTCTTTAAGCTCAATCTCTGCTTTAGCCGCACAAGAAAATGTTGAGCACGGTGTGCTTTCAGGCAGCATCGGTGCAGTCACCAAGTATGTCTACCGTGGCGGTGTAGAAAATGATGACATTGCTTTTCAGGGTGGTTTGCAGTACGCGCACAAGAGCGGTGTATTTGTAGGCTATTGGGGTTCAACGCTGGATTATGATTCAACAGATGAACATAAAGATCATGGTTTTGAACATGATTTTGCAATAGGTTATGCCAACAAAATTAATGAAGATTTAAGTTATAGCACTCAAGTTACTGCTTTTGTATATCAAAATGGCGGTCGTTCATACAATGCAGATCGTACTGAAAGCCGTAGAAGTACAGGCACAGAATGGTTCACAGCATTAGATTTTAAAGACTTAAGTTTAGGATTGGGTGTTGCACTTTCCGATGCCAACTATGGTAATGCAGGGGACGTGTACTTAAGTGCAGGGTATGGCTATCCATTGATTTATGATATTTCATTGAACACCAGCGTGGGTGCTTCTATTTATAATGACAATCGTGATGATGATCTGATTCAAACCACAAAAACGTTTGTCGTAAATGAAACCCGATTAGGTTTGAGCACGCCACTGGCTGATTCTGGTGTTGATATTGCATTGGATTACATTTGGGGTGGAAAAAACCGTCTCAATGAAAAATTTGATGATCATTTAGTGTTTGCAGTAAATTATAGTTTTTAATTAAAATTTGGATTCAAAAGACGTGTATTTTCAGTAATGGAAATGCACTTTTTTATGCGCGATGTTATATTTCGACTGTAAAACAGCCTTAAAAAGAAGCATCTTTTCAATAAGTGTGCCATTGTAAATCATACGATTTTTATTCAATGCATATCCTTAATTTCATTGATTAAGAAATAAATAGATTTAATTTAAATGGAAAATAATTTTTAAAAAACAGTTGGATATGAAATTTAATCCATATTGGAATTGTTCATAATTTAACAATAAAATTTTTTGGCATAGCAATTGCTAATTCCCCTATGCGTTTATCAAATTAACCATAAAAAGCATCGATTCACGATGTGGGGGAATCAACAGTATGAAATTTACATTGAAAGCACTAGGACTCTCAGTTGTCGCATCTGCATCATCATTAACATTTGCTGAAGCTCCGGCTTCTCCACATAGTGTTTCTGGAAATATTGGTGTTCTTTCTAGTTATAACTTGCGCGGCATCACTAATGTTCCTGAAAACAAAGATGCCACTATTCAGGGTGGGCTAGATTATAGTCATGCTTTAGGCTTCTATGCAGGTTGGTGGGGTTCAACCCTTAACTATGGATCTGATAATGGAAGTGAATTCGAAAATGATTTTTATGCAGGATACAAAGGAACCATTAATGATGATCTCAGCTACACATTAGGGGCTACCTATTATTACTATTATGACATTGGGACGAGTGACGCAAATGGCTTTGAAACCATGCTTGGATTAACCTATAAAGATGTCAGTTTTACCATGCAAACATTACTTGAAGATACGATTTGGGGCAATACTGGCGATACCTATTTTAAAGCTGTTTATAGTTATCCATTGCCGAAAGATTTTAGTTTAGATACTGCACTTGGTCTGTATGCCTATAAAGATACAGGTGATTTCATTTCAGACTCATCTGAAAGTTTTGGATTCCGTCATTTCGATATTGGTTTAAGCAAAACATTGGCAGATACTGGTCTTACCGCAAATATGAATTACACTTTAGGCGGTTATGACCGTAACGATGTTAAGCAAAAAAATAAAGTCGTATTTGGTCTTAAATATGGATTTTAATATTTAGGCAGAATCTGTATTACCAAAAGGCGACGTTGAGTCGCCTTTTTTTGAAGAGTTAGGAGTGCTGACTTCGATAAGACAGTGCTTCAGTCAAATGACTATTTTGTATAGATTCACTTTGAGCCAAGTCAGCAATGGTACGCGCAACACGTAAAATACGATGATATGCCCGTGCAGATAAATTTAAACGCTGCTGTGCGGTGGCCATAATGCGCTGAGCGGCATCATCCAATTGAACAAATTTTTCCAATTGCTGGGGAGAAAGGGCTTGGTTTAAGAAGCCTTGTCTTGCAATTTGTAATTCATAGGCAAGAATTACGCGTTGTCTGACGGTTTCCGAGTTTTCAACTGGCTTTGTATCTTGTAAGTCTTGCGGGTTGAGTGGTGGAACATCGATATGTAAATCGATACGATCCAGTAATGGTCCTGAAATTCGGTTCTGATAACGTTTGATAGATTCAGCCGAACACTGACAACGACTGTCCTGATTAAAAGCATAACCACATGGACAAGGGTTCATTGCAGCAATAAATTGAAAATTGGCGGGGAAAGTCATCTGCCTTGAAGCACGCGAGATCACGATTTCTTTGGATTCTAAAGGTTGCCTTAAAACCTCTAAGACCTTTCGGTCAAACTCAGGTAGTTCATCTAAAAATAACACGCCCAAATGCGCCAAGGTGATTTCACCCGGTTTTGGATGTGAACCTCCACCAACCAATGCAACAGCAGATGCCGTGTGATGTGGTGCTCGAAAGGGGCGCTGACCAAATTGATGTTGTGCACTGGCAATCGAGTAGATACTCGCGACTTCTAAATTTTCTTGAGCATTGAGTGGCGGTAAAATACTCGACAGACGAGAAGCCAATAAGGTTTTACCCGTCCCCGGAGGACCTTTAAATAAAATCGAATGCCCGCCAGCGGCTGCAATTTCCAAAGCACGCCTAGGTCTGAGTTGACCTTTAACATCCGCCAAATCAAATTTATATTCATTTTTTTTATGTGTACTGTTGGATGAAAATGCATCAATTTCGTGCACTTTTAAAAAATGATCACAGACCTGTTTTAAACTCGATGCTGAAAAAACCTTAAAATCAGGTAATTGTGCGGCTTCTTCAGCATTTTCAAGTGGAAGCATGAGTTTATGTTGAGCTGCTTGGCATGCCATGGCAATGGTTAAAGTACCCGATGCTGCTCTGAGATGACCGTCTAATGCCAATTCACCAATAAATTCGAAGTCATCCGTGCTGTTTTCAGGTAATTGACCCGATGCAATCAAAATGCCCAAGGCAATGGGCAGATCAAGCCGAGAGCCATCTTTGGGTAGATCTGCCGGAGCGAGGTTAATGGTTAAGCGTTTAGTCGGAAATTGAAAACCACTGTTAATGATCGCGGAGCGAACCCGATCCTTACTTTCTCGAACGGCAGCTTCGGCCAACCCGACAATAGTGAGAGAGGGCAGACCTTGGCTGACATGTACTTCAACTTCGATCTGCGGGGCATGTAAACCCAGTAAGCCTCGAGTGTAAATTTTGGCAAAAGACATAGTGATCGACCATTTATAATGTTTTTTATTAAACTGCTTTATTTTTAATCATTATTGCTGCTTTATTGCACACTCATGGTGCATATTTTTAATTTTGCTTTGAAATTAAGACTTCCAGTGTTTTGACTTGTGCCTGAAGCTGACTTAAACGTGCATTGGCATTTTCAAGTGCTGTCTTTTGGCGCTCAATTTCGTCTTTAGAAACCAGATCCATTTTCGCAACGGCTTCATTTAAAAGTGCACGAAGGTTATGTTCCAAGTCTTTTTTAGGTTGATCAACTTGTTCCAAAATGGCATTTAATAATGTTTCGATCATGACAGGTCCCGAATCTTCTTGTTTTTACAGTGTAACATCGCTTTTATTTTGACCCTAGTATTAACTGATTAAGATGCATTTATCCAATCATTAATATAAAAAAATCGCTTAATTTTGTAGGATTTTTAAAGCTTAAACTCATCAGGATGTATAAAATAGGATATAAAGACCCTCGTGCTTAAACCGACTAATTCCCCCAACCTTTAGGACGTTTTGGCACGGAATTTGAACGTAAAACCTTACTGGTGAAAAAAGCCGAAGGAAAACAATATGAAACTCGTAACAGCAATTGTAAAACCATTCAAATTAGATGACGTGCGTGAAGCCCTCTCTGAGATTGGTGTTCAAGGTATTACCGTGACTGAAGTGAAAGGTTTTGGTCGTCAAAAAGGTCATACTGAACTTTATCGTGGTGCTGAATATGTGGTTGATTTTTTACCTAAAGTAAAAATTGAAATTGCAATTAGCGACGAGATGGTTGATTCAGTGATTGAATCGATTACTCGTGTAGCAAGCACTGGCAAAATTGGTGACGGAAAAATTTTCGTAACCAACTTAGAGCAAGTCATCCGTATCCGTACAGGTGAAACAGGTGCAGATGCTGTTTGATTTGGCACGAAGCTTGCTGAGTAGCGAATAACTCAGAAAAACTAGGTTGGGGGATACGAATGAAAAAGATGCTACTTGCGCTGAGTTTGTCTGGCGCCCTTTTAGGTGGTTCTGTTGCATGGGCTGAAAATGCTGTCTCAGAACCAACACCTACTCAGGAAGATGCTTCAGTTGTTGCAACTGAAACATCTTCTACAGATTCTATCGACGTTGTGGCAATGCCTGCTCCAACTGAAGCGACACCCGCTGCAGAAGAAGAACCAAAATTAGACACAGGTGATACCGCGTGGATTTTAGTGTCCACAGCCTTGGTTTTGCTCATGACCATTCCAGGTTTAGCTTTATTCTATGGCGGTATGGTTCGTAAAAAAAACGTGTTAAGCACGATGGCACACAGCTTTGTGGCTGCTGCTGTCGTCAGTATTGTTTGGGTCGCTCTAGGCTATAGCCTCGCTTTTGGTGAGGGCAATGCCTTCATTGGTAACCTTGATAAGCTCATGCTCTCAGGTATTACTACTCAAGCGTTGACAGGCACGATTCCCGAAATTCTGTTTGTGATTTTCCAAATGACTTTTGCGATTATTACGGTAGCCATTATTAGTGGTTCTATCGCAGAACGTATGAAGTTCAGTGCTTTTGTTGCCTTTATTGCGATTTGGGTGGTGGTGGTGTATGCACCTATTACGCACTGGGTTTGGGGTGGCGGTTGGTTATTCAATGATGGTGCATTAGACTTCGCCGGTGGTACTGTGGTTCATATTAACTCAGGTGTAGCCGGTTTAGTGGCGGCTTATATGTTGGGTAAACGTATGGGCTTAGGTCGTGAGTCAATGGCACCGCATAACTTAACGCTCACTGTTATTGGTGCGAGTTTAATTTGGGTGGGTTGGTTTGGCTTTAACGGTGGTTCAGCACTCGGTGCCAATGGTTCAGCAGCGTATGCGCTTATTGTGACACAAGTGGCTGCTGCGGCTGCTGCAATCTCATGGCTTATTACTGAAAGAATCGTTCGTGGCAAAGCCTCTGTATTGGGCGCTGTCTCTGGTGCAGTTGCAGGCCTGGTGGTGATTACTCCGGCGGCGGGTTATGTGACTGTGGGCGGTGCGTTAGCCATGGGTCTGATTGGTGGTGTGGTCTGTTTCTGGGGCATTACCGCACTGAAACGTTTACTTAAAGCCGATGACTCTTTGGATGCTTTTGGTCTGCATGGTGTGGGGGGGATTGTCGGTGCGATTTTAACGGCATTCTTTGCAAGTGAATTTATCATGGGGGATAAAGCGCCTGCCAATGTCATGACTCAGTTGTGGGTTCAAGTTGAAGGTGTTCTTGCGACCATTGCTTACTCTGCAGTGTGTACTTTTATCATTCTTAAAGTGATTGATTTGTTTATTGGTATCCGTGTTGAGTCTGATGAGGAACGCATGGGGCTAGATTTAAGTCAGCATGGTGAACGTATCGATTAAAAACAAAAGAATCAACATATGGTATGAAGCAGCCCAATTGGGCTGCTTTTTTTCTATATATGGTTGAAAGCTCAACATTGCCTTGAATTTTTGCTACACTTGGTGAAATACAAATTGTTCAATTAAACCGCTATGCACTGTCCATTTTGCAACGCCGCAGATAGTAAAGTCATTGACTCTCGTTTAGCCGCGGAAGGCTGTCAAATTCGCCGTCGCCGTGAATGTATTGGTTGTAGTGAGCGTTTTACCACCTTTGAAAGTTTTGAAGTGGTGATGCCAAGGGTAACCAAGTCTAATGGTAAAAATGAACCGTATGATGAAGCGAAATTACGTCGCTCGCTTATGCACGCACTTCAAAAACGGCCCATTACTCAAGAACAAATTGAAACGGTGCTCAGTGATATTCAACTACAAATTCGCCGTTTAGGTGAGCGTGATGTGCGTTCAAGAACCATTGGTGAAATTGTCATGCAGTCTTTGTTTGCACTGGATCATGTGGCCTATGTCAGATTTGCATCGGTCTATCAAGATTTCCAAGATGTGGAAGCATTTCGTCGCCAAATTGAACAAATGCAGCATCGTGGACAAGAGCATTAAGAACATTTTATTTCTTTTAATAGAAGTTGAATGCAACATTGTCTAATTTTCTTGTCTTAGAACATTGTTTCGAAATTATTGTTTCAAAAGCAGTGTCTTAAAAGCACTGTTTAAAAGTTTTGGAAAATCATGTCTGAATTCGATCAAGCTTCAAGAGCACAAGATCAAGCGTGGATGAACCGCGCAATCACTTTAGCCAAGCAAGGGCAATACTCGACTAAGCCCAATCCGAATGTGGGCTGTGTCATTGTGCAACATGGACAGATTGTGGGTGAAGGTTTTCATCCGCAAGCGGGACAGCCGCATGCGGAAGTTTTTGCGCTGCGTGAAGCAGGCGCACGTGCTCAAGGAGCAACTGCCTATGTGACCTTAGAGCCTTGTGCGCACTATGGTCGCACGCCGCCTTGTGCCAAAGGTTTGGTTAAGGCAGGTATTGCCAAGGTGGTGGTGGCCTGTGCTGACCCTAATCCCTTGGTTGCAGGTAAAGGTATGGCCATCTTGCGTCAAGCCGGCATTGAGGTTGAACAGGGCGTGAGTGAAGAAGAGGCGAAACAGCTAAATTTAGGCTTTCTTAAAGCCATGGCAACCGGCATGCCCTATGTCCGCTTAAAGGTGGCATCGAGTTTAGATGGGCGTACCGCCATGGCATCGGGTGAATCGAAATGGATTACGGGAAGTGCTGCCCGTCAAGATGTGCAGCACTGGCGGGCACTATCGGGCGCTGTGATTACGGGTATTGATACTGTGCTTGCAGATGATTGTCGGCTGAATGTGCGTCATTTAGATGGCGTAGATTTGGCACATATTGTACAGCCTAAACGCGTGATTTTAGACCGTCACGGTCGTCTGCCTCTAAATGCTAAAATTTTACAACAGCCCGATACGGTCATGGTCATGGGACCATTTCGACGCGAACTTGCCAGCCTAGGCGTGATACAATTGGATGTTCAGTCTTTAAGCAGTTTATTGAAGACCTTAAATGATTTTCATATTTACGATGTTTTGGTTGAAGCGGGTGCGACACTTTCCAGTGCGTTTTTGCAGGAAAAATTAGTCGATGAAATGATCAGCTATGTTGCTCCGACCTTTCTAGGACAATCTGCACGTGCTATGTTCAATGCTGATTTTGTCACCATGGCAGAACAGCTTCGTTTTAAGCTCATCGAGGTTACTCAACTGGGTGACGACATTCGCTTAAAGCTCCTCCCTTCTCAAGAGTCAGTATGAATCCAGATTCTACGGTTTACCATAAACGTCGCCATGCAGCGCGTACTACAGATGAATACCTGTTCAACCAACTTGTACCGTATCTTGGAAATAAACGTCGCTTACTGCATTTGATTTTAGAAGCACTCGAGAGTACGGGCACCTTAAAGTTAAAAACCAAGGCAGGCCGTGCGCCAATTTTTGCCGATTTTTTTGCCGGCAGTGGTGTCGTTTCACGTTTAGCGCGTCAAAATGGTTATCGCGTGATTGCCAATGACTGGGAACCGTATAGCCATGCATTAAATAATGCGATTTTGTCGTGTACTGATGCACCGCCTTTTAAAGAATTAGGCGGCTATCAAAAAGCCATCGATTATTTAAACCGCTTGCCTGAAGTTAAAGGTTGGGTCACCCATAACCTTTGTCCGCGAAATGACGAAATTTATGATCCAGCAAAAGATCGTCTGTTCTTTAAACGCCGTAATGGAATGCGTATTGATGCCATGCGTCAGCAGATTGCAGCATGGCAAGCGCAGGGCGCAATTGATGATGTTGAAATGAGTGCTTTACTGGCGCCACTTTTATATTCAGCCAGTTTTGTCAGTAACACCAGTGGGGTGTTTAAAAGTTTCCATCATGGTTGGGGCGGTAGAACTCAAACAGCTTTAGAGCGAATTGAATCGCTGCTTTGGTTATCACCGAGCCGTTTCTGTGAGTTGGGTGAGCCTAAAGTGCCTATGGCGGAAATGTGGTGTGTCGATGCACAGCATCTTGCCAATCAAATGAGTGGTTTTGAAGTAGATGTGGCGTATTTAGATCCGCCGTATAACCAACATGCCTACAGCAGTAATTATCATGTCTTAAATGCATTAACACTTTGGGATCAGAACGATCTACCGACGCCTGATACCAAGGGCTATAAAAGTGGGATTGATCGCGCATGGCGCAAAGAGCGCCCAAGTCCATATAACTCTGCCAAATACGCCAAAGAAGCCTATGAGAAATTATTAGGCACCATCAATGCACGTTATATTTTGACCAGTTATTCAACCGATGGAAATATCGAAGCGGGTGATTTGCTCAAAGCCAATTTGGAGCGTGGTCGTGTGACGTTGTTAACCCAAGATGTGCCGCGTTACCGCGTAAGTAAACAGCGTCAATCTGAGCGTGCACGTGTGCTTGAGTTTATTGTGATTACCGATACTCATGCCAAATCAGGTCCACCCATTCGTCAGCTTTTAGGACAGTTGCATCATTATGCTGAGTTGGGTGGTGTAGATACGACAGGTGTCGCAACCCAATTAGATCTGTGGTGAGTTTTGAAAAAATGAACGGTTTTATATCTATCCTGAATATGTAGTACGTTTAAGAGTGATTTATGTCTCTGCATAGCCGAATGCGAAAGTGACCGGGTTTTGGATTGCTAAAAGCCAATGAGTTAAGCACTATGAGCAATGATATGTTTACAGTTTGAATGCTGTATATTGCGATCATTGATTCAGATTAAAAAGTAAAAAGGTTAGCCAAATGTTTACAGGCATTATTGAAAGTGTAGGGCAAGTATTGAGCCTTCAAAGCGTGGGCGGTGATATTCGTCTACGGATTCAAAGCAATTTGGATATGTCGGATGTGCACTTGGGTGACTCAATTGCGACCAATGGCATTTGTTTAACGGTGATTGAATGGGGTGACAACTGGTACGCAGCAGATGTATCGCGTGAAAGTTTAAATCGTTCGACTCTGGGGCAGTGGAAAGTCGGTCAGCCTGTCAATGTAGAAAAAGCCATGCTTCCCACCACACGCTTTGGTGGACACATTGTCAGTGGTCATGTCGATGCTGTCGGTGAAATTACCGTGGTGCGCGCAGATGCACGCTCACTGTATTTTGAAGTGACCGCACCGGCTGAGATTGCCAAATACTTAGCTGAAAAAGGTTCAATCACAGTCGATGGCATTAGTCTGACCATTAACCACCTCCGTGGCAATGTGCTGAGCTTAAATTTGATTCCGCATACTGCGGAAAGAACTAATATTGGCACATGGCAAACTGGCACAAAAGTAAATCTTGAAGTGGATATCTTAGCGCGTTATATCGAGCGTTTATTATTAGGTGATAAGGCCGCTGAACACAAACCTGAGTCAAAGCTCAGTATGGAATTTTTAGCCAAAAATGGCTTTTTAAGATAAAAACAGACTAAAATACCGAACAGCCTAATTTATTAGGCTGTTTTATTTTTGATACCTTGAAATATAGATCCATGGAGTCGAGGAACAACATGCTGCGGAAAATCTGCCAATGATTGATTTTTTACTCCATTTAGAACAGATGTTACCCAGTCTATTAGACAGCTATGGTCTATGGATTTACGCCATTTTATTTCTGATTATTCTGTTGGAAAATGGCTCGGTGTTCATGTTTTTTCTGCCGGGCGACAGTTTGTTGATCACCATTGGCGCGCTGTGCTCGACCACAGAATTGATTCATTTGCATTACATGGATATCTTACTTTTTATTGCTTCAATATTGGGTTATATCTTAAATTACTATACGGGCCGTGCATTAGGCTTAAAATTTTTTAGTCAGCATTCATGTTGGTTTAAAACCGAATACGTGCAAAAAACCACAGACTATTTTGAAAAGCATGGTGGTAAAACCATTTTGATGGCGCGCTTCATTCCTTTTGTTCGCTCATTTGCACCTTTTGCAGCAGGCTCAGGTTACATGCGCTATCCAAGTTTTATGTTGTATAACGTGATAGGCGCTTGGATTTGGATTAGCTTACTGTTAGGCATAGGCTATGGCATGGGCAATTTATTTTCAAGTGTCTTGAATTTTTTCAGTCGCTAAGCGTTCATCATGTAAAAAAGCCCGAGATGGGCTTTTTTACATGATGAATATGAATGTGACGATTATGATGTGATGTGATGATTGTGATGTAACGAGTATTAATATTTGGTAATGGTCAGTGAGGTCTGCTCAAAGCGAGAAGAAGAGGCCAAAGGCGCTGCTACTGAAAATAAGCCATTTTGTGATAGTTGATTTAAAAACACAGTGATCGCTTGAAAATCTGTGCGGCTGATCAGCAGATCTTGCACGCTAATCGTGACAATTTCGCCGGCTTTTAAAGCTGAAATCCGTTCAGAAACATGTTGAATAAGATCCATAATGATCATCCTAATAGATTGAATTGATGTTCACGTACAAGGAGTGATGCATAAATTTTAGACCTATCATGTGACAAATTTATTCCATTTTCGTGACAAATCGCAAATCAGCCAGCAGTGATCAAAAAAATATAAGGATGATAAAATGCGCTGATGGAAGCGATTATTTAAAATTGGAATTTTTTAAAATATAGCCAATTTCTTCAGTTGCAGCGGCTTGTAATCTGGCCCGAAATGCCGTAACAGATTCTTCAATCACCGTTTCTGCTTCAAGCTCTAATCTTAAACGTACACTTTCGAGTTCCGATTGAATCTGATCATCTGCGACAAGAAAATGCCCTTTAGCATAGTCCATTAAAGGCTGTACAGGGTTTTGCGTATAACGGGCAGTATAAGCAGAAATTTCTTGATCAATTACACCCCCTAATTGTCTCAAGTATTCTATTTGCTGCTGATTTTTCTGAACTTCATCTTGGAGTAATTGCTGATTATAAGCGTATTGTGCCGCGCGTTTATTGGCTAAAGATTTCTCTAAAGCCCGTTGCTTACGTATGCGTGCTTGTTCAATTAAACGTGCTTTTTCATCGGCATAGGCCTGTTCAACTTTAAGCTGAGCCACTTGTTGAGCGCGTTGATCATTGTCTAGCCACGCTTGAATGTGGCTTTCGGGTTTTAAAAGATCAGTCACGCGATGAAGGTCATTTAGAAATGTTTGGCGTACAGCATCAGGCGCACTGAGCCATCGCTTTTTAAAATCTTGACCGACATTTAAAGTCACCACGCATCTCCTTTTAACGCTTCAATTCAATATGAGGACTAAGTCATTATAACTTATGAGTTTGAGGGGCGATACCCAGCCGACGATAGGCTTTGAATTTCTCACGACCGACCTGTTTGGCTTGTTCGTCATTTTCAACAATTTCGATAATGTGACTAAAATCGTTCATTTGATCAAGAGCTTGATTGTTAAAATTAAACACAATCCATTCGGCTGAATCAGGGAGTGCTGATGAAATACAAATCGGTGCATGGAACTGATCAATGCCATGTGCCAAAAAGCTCTGCGGATCAAAACTCCACAAGCGCTCATCTAATTCCTGTTGGATCGCCACGTCAGGGCAATGAATCCAAATCTTTGCAGGCTGACGCAATATTTTACGACATAAACGACAAGTGCTTTCCACTTGTCGTTCAGGGCTTTTTTCAAATAAATAAAAGCTAACTTTAGCCATGACTACGGTTTGCTAAAAATTGAACCAAAAGAGGAACAGGACGACCCGTTGCGCCTTTACCAGCCCCAGAAGTCCATGCTGTGCCTGCTACATCTAGATGCGCCCAGCGGTATTCACGGGTGAATCGCTGAAGGAAACATGCCGCGGTCACTGCACCTGCTTTTGGACCACCAATATTGGCGATATCGGCAAAAGGGGAGTCGAGTTGTTCTTGATAATCTTCAATCACTGGCATACGCCATACACGATCAAAAGATTGCTCGCCTGCAACTGTAATTTCTTGTGCCAAGGCATCATCTGGACTAAACAGACCGGTTAAAACCGAGCCTAATGCCACTACACAAGCACCAGTTAAAGTCGCAATATCAATGACAAGTTCTGGTTTAAAACGTTTGATATACGTTAAAGTGTCACAAAGCACCAAACGGCCTTCAGCATCGGTATTTAAAATTTCTACCGTCTGTCCGCTCATGGTGGTGACAATATCACCTGGACGCGTTGCATGACCCGAAGGCATATTTTCAGCGGCAGCAATAGCGCCCACCACATGAATCGGAAGATTCGCTTCACACAGCGCACGCATGGTACCCAGTACAGAGGCAGCGCCGCCCATATCGTATTTCATCTCATCCATGCCTAGACCAGGTTTTAATGAAATACCACCGGTATCAAAAGTCACACCTTTACCCACCAACACTACAGGTGCTTGCTCGAGATGGGCTTGATATTCAATCGTGATAATACGACCCGGACGGTCAGAGCCTTTACTCACGGCAAGAAAAGCATTCATGCCCAAATCTGCAATTTCTTGCTCGTTCAGTACAGTAACTTTGAGCAGCTCTGGAAATTCAGCGGCGAGTTCTAGTGCTTGTTCTGCTAAGTATTCTGGGAAGCAAATATTGGGTGGACAGTTGGCCAAATCACGCGCAGTCGTTTGACCTTTTTCAACCGCAGCAATCAGACTGAGCTGCGCATCGTTTAAATTTGACTGTGCAGAAATCAAATCAATGTGAGCTAAAACAAATTCATTCTTTTTGGATTTGTATTCATCATACGCATAGGCTGCTTGAGTCAGGCTTAACGCAAACACATAATGTAGCTCTTGAGGCAGTGCAGAGATATCAATGCTGATCTGTTTGAATTTTTTTTGTGACGCTTTGATGATACTTTGTGCAATTTTTGCTAATTGCGTAGCTTTTAATTCTGCTGCTTTACCTAAACCAATCAAAACGCTGTTGGGTTGTACTGCAATTTTTCCAATCAAGGGCAAGTTTTCGTTTAAACTCGCTTTAAATTGAGTGGCATTAACGGCTTGTTGAAAATCATTGATTTGATAAGCGCTTTGGGCATTTTGAATCGAATTTGAATCGACTAAAATCAACAAATGTTGGCTAGAAGACTGTTCTGGAAATGATGTATTAAGAGTAAGTTTCATATGCTTTAGGTGTGCCTATGGAGACGTTTTCAATCATTAAACCATTGAACCACTACCAATGATAGAATTTCAATGAGGTTTTATATTTTTAACATTCGGGTAAACTAGCGCTAGCCGAATTAACCCAATTTTGGAAGAATACTTTGATTATAAGACGTTATCTCGTCAAACAAGTGTTGTCGACCTCGCTGGTTGTCATTTCTTTACTAACGCTCATCATGATGGGTGGACGTTTGATCAAATATTTTGGGGTTGCGGCTCAAGGTCGTTTAGATGCAGGTATTTTATTTAGCATTATTGGCTATCGTCTGCCTGAATTTTTGACCTTAATTTTACCTCTAGGCTTTTTTATCGGTTTGATGTTGGTCTTTGGCCGTTTGTATGTCGACCACGAGATGGCGGTACTCAACGGCAGTGGCGTCAGTCGAAATCAATTGGCGCGTTTACTGATGCCTTTGACTGTCGGATTCTTGGTGGTTCAAACCGCGTTAATGGTATGGATGTCACCATGGGGCATTCGTCAGTTTGAAGCCTTGACCACCAGTCAAGCGGTACGTTCTGGTTTTGACTTAGTTAGACCAAAAGAGTTTATTTCTTCTGGACCCTATACCATTTATGCCAGTGCCTTGTCTGAAGATCGTCAAAATTTAAAAGAAGTATTCTTTTATCAGCGGGCCGATAAAGACGGCAAGCCTGACGTGATGATTTTGGCCAAAGAAGCCACGCGTGTGGAAATGGAAAATGACACCGCCAGTGTGGTGGATTTGACCTTAGGTCGCCGTTATGAAATTTATCCCAACAGTCCAAAATATAGTCACACCGAATTTGAGTCTTATCGTTTACGCTTAGAAAGTGACAAAGAAGCCAAATTTGAAAGTGGCGAAGTTGAAGCCTTACCCATTTCAAAGTTGATTGAAACGCGTGAAGATCCAGTGGTGGCCAGTGAATTGGGCTGGCGACTATTTGTACCTTTTACCATGATTGTGGCACTAATGTTGGCAACCGCATTGTCTGAGGTGAGTCCGAGACAAGGGCGCTATTTAAAACTGTTTCCGGCACTGCTCATTTTTGCCAGCTTAATTGTAGCGCTGATGGCGATTAAAACCCGTATTTCTAAAGATGAAATTGGCATGTGGGCTTATCCTGCAGTGTTATTGGTCTATGCCATTGCTGCGGCTATTTTTTCCAGAAAACAAAAACTGGCCCCAAAACTGAAAAAACGAATTGAGCGAGCGAGATCATAATGTTAGCACGTAAAATTGTCGCCAAGCATGTGACCAAAACCACGGCGCTCGCGATGTTAGGGGCAACCGCGATATTGTCTGCGCTGCAAGTTTTATTTACTTATATGGGCGAACTGGGTAGCCTCAAAGATGGCTATGGTGCTTGGCAAGCTTTCTTGTTTGTGCTGTGGGGTGCGCCACAATATCTCTATGAAATCTTACCCATTTCAGCACTCATTGGGGCAGTGTTGGGCTTAGGTACATTGGCATCCAACAGTGAATTGATCGTGATGCGCGCCTCGGGTATTAGTCTTTGGCGTATTGTCGGCTGGGTCATGCGCTCTGCGATGTTGTTGGTTTTACTGTCTTTTTTACTCAGTGAATATGTGATTCCACATACCAATGAAAAAGCCAAAAGTATTAAAGACCACCGTAGTGCAGCTCAGTTGGGTGAAGTCAAAGGCTATTGGACACGTGAAGGTCAACGTTTTATTTATATTGATTATGCCAATGCGCAAGGTCAGCTGAAGCAAGTTCAAATGCTGGATTTTGACCATGACTACCGACTCAAATCTGTACTAAATGCAGATCAGGGACAGTTTGTAAAAAATGGTCAATGGACACTGTCCAATGCAGATCAGATGGATATTTTCCCAGATGGTCATGCCAAACTGATTCAAACCGAGAAACAAGATTTAGCTTTGGCACTCCAGCCTAAATACGTACATATGGTGACGATTGATCCTGAAGATTTAGCCCCAAGCCAATTGGTAAGTTTTATGGGATATATGCACGAATACAGCCAAGTGCCGAAAACCTATTTGTTGGCCTTTTGGCAAAAAGTCGCTTCACCTTTTGCGCTGCTGGCACTGGTACTCGTTGCGTGTTCATTTATTTTTGGACCGCTGCGCCAACAATCTATGGGCTTTCGTTTGGTCATCGCTTTATTTGTCGGCTTAGGGTTTTACTATTTGCAAGACTTTTTAGGTTATGCAAGTTTGGTGTATTCGCCATCACCAGCATGGTTCGTGTTTTTACCGATTGTGCTAATGTTTAGCGCGGGCAGCTATTTGCTTTATCGGGCACGATAAAGCCAAAAATGACGAGTGTTTAAATTCGAGCTTCGAGGGTGGAGATCAGTCAAAGCCATCGGGTTCAGATAGAGTCTTAACCAAAAATTCGGTAAGATATAATGATCAATCTATATACAGAAAAGAGTGTAAATCATGACGGATGCAACTGCTGGCAAAATCCCACACGTATTGGTAATTATGGATGGTGTGGGTCATCGTGAAGCGGTCGAAGACAATGCATTTCTTGCAGCGAAAACACCAAATTTAACTGCAATGAAGCAAAATCATCCCCATGGTTTAATTTCAGGTTCAGGTGAAGATGTGGGTTTGCCAGACGGTCAAATGGGCAACTCTGAAGTGGGACATATGAATTTGGGTGCAGGTCGTGTCCTGTATCAAGATTTTACCCGTATTACCAAAGACATCCGCACAGGTGCATTCTTTGAGCACGAGGTGTTGGTCGATGCGGTTGAAAAAGCCAACGCCAACAACAAACCCGTACATATTTTAGGTTTGCTCTCTACAGGCGGCGTTCACTCGCATGAAGATCATATCGTGGCGATGGCAGAACTGGCGCTTAAACGCGGTGCTCACGTGTATCTACATGCATTTTTAGATGGTCGTGATACCCCTCCCAAAAGCGCGCAACCGTCTTTAGAAAAACTGGATGCTCTTTTTGCCCAGTATCCAGGTCAAGGTCGTATTGCGACCCTCATTGGTCGTTACTTTGCGATGGATCGTGACAATCGTTGGGATCGCGTTGAACAAGCCTATCGTTTACTGACTGAAGGTGAAGCAGTGCGTACAGCAGCTTCAGCAGTGGAAGGTCTTGAACTTGCCTATGCCGCAGATGAGTCGGATGAATTTGTCAAAGCGACCCGCATAGGTGACTTTGCTAAAATTGAAGATGGCGACAGTGTGGTGTTTATGAATTTCCGTGCGGATCGTGCGCGTGAAATTACCAAAGCCTTTGTCGAAAAAGACTTTGCAGGTTTTGAGCGTAAAGTCGTGCCAAGTTTGGTTAAATTTGTCATGTTGACGCGTTATCAAGCCAGCATTGATGCACCTGTTGCATATATGCCACAAGCACTTGTGAACTCTATTGGTGAATACTTATCGAATTTAGGTAAAACGCAACTTCGGATTGCAGAAACTGAGAAATATGCGCATGTGACTTTTTTCTTTAGTGGTGGACGGGAAGATGAATATCCGGGTGAAAAGCGTATTTTGATTCCATCTCCAAATGTTGCAACCTATGACTTGAAGCCTGAAATGAGTGCATTCGAGGTCACCGATGAATTGGTTGCTGCGATCCACTCAGGTGAGTTTGATCTTTTGGTCGTGAACTATGCCAATGGTGATATGGTGGGTCATACGGGCGTATTCGATGCTGCGGTAAAAGCAGTTGAAGCAGTAGATACGAGTTTAGGACGTGTTTATGACGCGGTGATGGCGCAAAAAGGGCATATGCTGATTACAGCAGACCATGGTAATGTTGAGCAAATGCAAGATTACGTCAGTGGCCAAGTTCATACCCAACACACTACAGAACATGTGCCCTTTATCTATATTGGTCCGACTGCCGCTACAATTGCAGAAGGGGGTGTGCTTGCAGATGTTGCACCGACACTACTGAGCTTGATGCAACTTCCTGTACCGAGCGATATGAAAGGTCGTAACTTGGTTACCTTAACAGCAATAGCATAAAATAAATCAATAAGGATGCTTGAATGATTCAAACTTTAACATATCGCGTTTTACTCACAGCTTTGTTGTTGGGGATGAATCATTCGCTCTGGGCTGCGGATGCAAAGGCGTCTGTCGCTTCAAATTTTGACAATGAATGGGTTGAAAATACCTCAGAAGTGCCGATCGAATCTATTCAACAATTTGTGCAAATTTACGGTACGGTCAAAGACAACTATGTCAGTGAAAAAAGTGACGATGCTTTATTTCTACAGGCGATTCAAGGCTTAGTCTCAGGACTGGATCGTTATTCACGTTATTTGTCTGCAGAAGATTATCGCCAACTCTTACAATATACTGAAGGGGATCTGGCCAGTGTGGATTTCGACTTGACCTTTGATTCAACCAAGTCGCAGTGGCAGATTAAAAACCTCAGAGAAGATTCAGACTCGTACAAGTTGGGTCTAAAAAATGGTTTCACCGTATTTAAAATTGATAATCAAGAACTCAAGAATCGAAATGCCGGTCAAGTGGATGATTTACTCAATGGCTCAATCGGCAGCACCTTACAGTTACAATTAAATGCAGCCAGTCCCAGTTTAACCTTGGTCCGTAATCAAAAACTCGATGTGGCCGATATTCAACCGACACTTTTAAATAACCAAGTTTTGGTCCTTAAAGTGAAGGTGTTCCAGCAAGATACTGCCAGCGAAATCAAACGTTATATCGATGAGCATCAACCCCAGCGTCTCAAAGGCGTACTGATTGATCTGCGCAATAATCCGGGCGGCTTACTCTCTTCAGCAGTAGAAACAGCGGACTTATTTTTAAACCAAGGCATCATCGTTTCAACCGAAAGTCGCTCTGAGGGCAATCAACAGTTTCAAGCTTTACCAGGTAATGAGTTTACCAATTTGAAACTGGGCGTACTGATCAATAATCGCTCTGCTTCGGCAGCTGAGGTTTTTACTGCGGCTATGAAAGAGCATCAACGTGCGCTGATTATGGGTGAAAAAAGTTATGGTAAAGGTGTGGTGCAGAAGCTTTTCCCGCTTGAAAATGGTGCCGCACTACAAATGACGGTGTCCCACTACTTAACACCGAGTGGTAATGCTATAGACGGCAAAGGGATTCAGCCAAACTTTGAATATCCTTGGCCACTCGAAATGAAAGAAGACACTTATATTCAGCATGTTGCAGACCAACTGCTGAAATCACGCATTTAAGTCTCAAAATTTTAAGTCTTAAGTTTTTAAGTTTAAGATCGAGATGTCAGGCTGAGAGAGCGTCTACTCTTCCGTATCGAGTCCAAATTTTTTTAAACGATAACGTAATGAACGAAAGGTCATGCCGAGCTTTTTCGCCGCCAATGTTCTGTTCCAGTGGGTTAAATTCAAGGCATTAATCAACACTTCTTTTTCAACCTTTTCCAAATACTGCTCAAGTCCCTCTTCAGGCAAAGCTTGAGGATATGCAGGGCTTAAAGCATTTTGCGCAAGCGGAGATATGGAACTGGTGGGGCTTTTCGGCGGGCTTGCTGTAATGGATGCTTTTTCAAGGTTACGCGTATTTGAAGGCTGTAAATGCTGAACCTCAATGCTGTCTGCATCACTCAAGGTAATGGCACGCTCAATCAGATTCCTCAGTTCACGGACATTGCCAGAGTAATGCTGCGCCATTAAAAATTGCGCTGCTTGGGGAGTCAACGTTTTGGTTGAAATACGCCATTCGGCGCAGATCAAATCGATAAAATGTCGGGCCAAAATGAGAATATCCTGCTGACGTTCACGCAGTGGTGCAATCCTCAAATCCATGACATGGATACGGAAAAAAAGATCCTGTCTAAATTGACCTTGCTGAACTCGCGACTCTAAATTTTGATGACTGGCACTGATAATCCGAAAATCCACTTCAATTTCTTTATCACTGCCCAGTGGTCGAATCTTCTTTTCTTGAACTGAACGGAGTAGTTTGGCTTGCATGGCAAGAGAAAGCTCAGCAATTTCATCTAAAAATAAACTACCCCCATCTGCCGCTTGAATCAGCCCTTGTTTGTCTTCCGTTGCACCAGAAAAACAGCCTTTCACATGCCCAAACAATTCACTTTCAAGCAGGTCTTCAGAAATTGCACCGCAATTAATCGCGATAAAGGGTCCATCTTGACGGTTACTCAGTTGATGCAACAAATTTGCCACGACTTCTTTACCTGTGCCCGATTCACCCGTAATAAACACAGGGGCTTGCGAGCGCGCAATTTTTTTGATTGACTCGCGTAACTGTTGAATTTGAACCGACTCACCCATTAACAGACGCTCCTCTAAAGGTAGCTCATCTGAATCTAGATCCAGTACCGGTACATGCAAGGCTTTTTGCAAAAGCTGATGCAAGTGCTGTTGGTTAATCGGTTTGCTGACGAAATCAAATGCGCCCGCTTTGAGGACGGAAATCGCAATGTCCATATTGGCATAAGCGGTGAGCACGGCAATGGGCGTCTTTGGATAATGCTGTGTGACGTGTTTCACCAACTCTAAACCATTACCATCGGGCAAGTTAAAGTCAGTAATACAGGCATCATATTTATATTCGCTAAAAAAGTATTTGGCCTGTTTTAAGTGATGTGCCATATGGGTTTTAATACCCATGCGTGACAAGGTCATTTGCATCAGCATACATAAATCTACTTCGTCATCGACCAGTAAAACCAGTGGTTGTTGTTTAGCCATAACCCCAAAAAAACCTAATCAAAATTATTTTATATGTGGGCATTCAATTCTGAAGCATGCCCCTTGTTGTTTTTGCTCGACATAGCTGAGTTTGGCCTGATTGGCCTGACACAGACTATGTGATAAATACAATCCTAAACCAGTTCCATTAATTTCGGTACTAAAAAAAGGCTGAAATAGCTGAGAGAGTTCATGTTTTTCAATCCCTTTTCCATAATCAATCACATCAATATGAACCATCTGTTGATGGCGATAGGCATGAAGCAGAATCGTATCCGCATCCGCTGCATTATGACGAATCGCATTGCGTGATAAATTCACCAAGACTTGGCTTAACTGAGACTCATCAAAATGAACCACGAGATCCTGTTGCACATCCAGTCGAATATTATTTTTTACGTCATTTAAATCATGTCGAATCATCTCAGGCAAAAAATGTTGCAACTGAATACGCGTAGTATGTGTGTTCTTATTTTTCGCTAGCGCCAAGGTATCTTTAATAATTCGATCAATGCGGATGGCTTGCTTAGCAATCATATTGCTTAATAATTTTTGTTCATCTTGCTCATGCTCAAACAACTCATTCGCTTGTACAATCGCTGCCAAAGGGTTGCGAATTTCATGCGCAATACTGGCAGAAAGCTGTCCCAGCGCTGCCAGTTTTAACTGTTGAACTTGCTGATTGATTTTTTGTGCATCTTCTAAAATCAACAAGGTCAGGGCTTGATGGGGCACAATTAAGTTTTGTACTCGGACATCGACATGGTATTTCGACTGCGGCGATTCGAATTGAAAGCGCTCGCCATCGGCCAACAGCGTATTTTTTAAAATGTGAAATAAATCAGGTTGGAAAGTCGCCAAATGAAATTGTTCATGCGCATATAAAGGAGAAATACCCAGCAAAGAACATGCGGCAGGGTTGCTGACAATAATTTTACATTGTTCGTCTAGTACAAAATAACCGACTTCAATCTGCTCCAAAATATAGCGGTTAATATTTTGTAATTGGAATAATTCATTGGATTGATGGGTATTTAAAGACTCAAGCAATTGAAAGCGTTGAATTGAGACTTGACCAATCGCATGCACCACAAAAAACAAAAAGGCCAGAAAGGCACTATTACCAATATTGTTTAAACTAGCATCTGCAAAAAGACTGCCAAAAAACTGTTGGTAAACCACACAAATCACGGCGATCAACGTAATAAACAACGCTTGATTTTTGCTCAGTAAAAAGTTGGCTGCAAATACTGAGATCACAAACAACAGCCCGATGGCAATATTGGGGCCACCCAAAGCAAAGGTGAGCACGCTCAGAAAAATCAGGTCAACGGCAAATAGCGCTAAGATTTGTTTGCTGATCGCATGCGGTAAATATTTAAGCGCTAAGCTCTGTACCAGAGTGCATCCGACATAAAACAGCAGCGCATAGAAATAAAGTTTAGGGTATTGATAATATTCAGTTTGATTTTCTATAGTGAGCAAGAAAATCAGGGTGAGACTGAGCGCAATGATCAGCCGATAGCTTGAGTACAATGTGCCAAGACGGTAAATGGTCTGATAAATAGGTATAGATACCGTTGGCGTCATTGAAGTACTCAAGTCCAATTAAGGTTTGATTAAACCATAGCGAATGGCCATATGGGTCAGCTTCACGTCACTGTCTAAACCCAGCTTTTCAAAAATACGATAACGATAGGTATTGACCGTTTTCACACTGACAAAAAGTTTATCTGAAATTTCTTGCGCGCTAATACAGTTCACCACCATCATTGCGACTTGCATTTCACGTTCAGAGAGCGCATCAAACGGTGAAGTTTGAGTATCAGATAAATATGAACTGGCCAATTGCTCCGCGATATCTGCACTAAAGTATTTACCGCCTTGCATCACTTTATTAATGGCGCGAACCATCTCAGTAATGGGTGCCCCTTTGGTGATATAACCGCGTGCTCCAGCTTTGAGTAACAGCGACGGATAAGGCTCTTCAGCCAAACCACTAACCGCTAAAACTTTGGTCTCAGGTGCAGTCTGTAAGAGACGACGTGTCGTCTCTACACCACCAATACCAGGCATATTGACGTCGAGTAGCACAACGTTAGGATGGTGTTGACGAACCAAGCTAATCGCATCTTCTCCAGATTCAGCTTGTCCTATCACTTGGATATCTAATTGATCTTCTAGCATTCTACATATGCCAGTTCGGACTAACTCATGGTCATCTACGACTAAAACCGTGATCACAAACACCTCCTATAATTTTTTTAAAAGCAAGTTTTTTGTTACATGATGCAAAAAAAACTTGCATTGTGGCAACAAAAATAGCAATGCTATTCCTAATCTTTACTAAAATATTGTGCATAATCACGTGGTTTAATATTAATCACGTTTGCGTGTAAATGTAAGTCATATTTGAGGTGATTAGCAATGATGCAAAAAACCTCCCTGAGATGAGTAAGTTATCGTGAAAAAGTCCAGAAAAACGTTAATGCATGTACTGAGTGCATCAGTACTACTCAGTTTAAGCTCATTGAGCTTTGCAGAACTTGTTAATTACGCTCAGCCTACAGCAGGTCAAGCTTCGCTGAATTGGTCATCTGAAGAAGCAAGTCAATTATTAAACAGCGATGATCTAGAAGTGTCTGAAGAGATCACGCCGCAAGCCACCACGACGGTGACCACGACGATTCGTAAATCGAATGGTGTGGTAACGCAAAATCCAAGCGCGCAAACGGTTCGAATTTTAGACACCAGTAGTTATAGCAACCAACCTTCTGTCAATGCACGCGCAGCTTTGGTGATGGATGCGCAAACGGGTGAAGTCTTATTCAGTAAGAACACCAATACCGCCTTGCCGATTGCATCTGTGACGAAACTGATGACAGCAGTGGTGATTGCTGACGCAAAACTGAATATGTCTGAAAATATCACCTTGCAAAGTATTGATTTTGCAGGGGCAGGTGGAAAAAATTCAAGTTCAACGCTTCGCGCTGGCGATACCATGAACCGTGCAGAAGCGCTGCTTTTTGCATTAATGAAATCTGAAAACCCAGCAGCAGCTGCACTGGCACGTACCTACCCAGGTGGTCGAGCTGCTTTTATTTCTGCAATGAACAGCAAAGCGCGTTCTCTAGGCATGAATTCGAGTCATTTTGTTGAATCTTCTGGTTTAGACCCACGTAATGTTGCATCAGCACGTGACTTAGGCATTCTGGTCAGTACGGCCTCTCAGTACGGTCTCATCCGTCAGTTTTCAACCACAGCGAGTTATGACTTTAATTTGGGTTATCGCGTATTAAAGTCCAACAACACCAACGCCTTGGTGCGTAATGGCGGTTGGAATATTAATATTTCAAAAACTGGTTTTATTAATGAAGCAGGGCGCTGTGTGGTCATGCACACGACCTTGAACTCACGACCGGCTGTTGTGGTGTTATTGGGGGCAAGCAATACTCAAGCACGTAATGATGATGCTATTCGTTTGATGAATTGGGCAAGCAAATTACCAAAACGTATCTAGTGATTGAATTTATTTAAAATTAAGCTTCTTAGATTAGCACTTGAAGTGCAACACCATGTTCTTGGAGTAATACCTGACTCGGACTTTTAAATCCGAGTCTTTTTCTTGGGCGATGATTCAAACGCTTAGTAATCTCTGAAATATATTCATCCGTGTAGTTATTTAGATCACTTCCTTTTCTGATGTATTGCCTGATCAGACCATTCGTATTCTCATTTGTGCCTCTCTGCCATGCACTGTAAGGATCTGCAAAGTAGAATTCTATTTCCAGTTCATTCGCGATTTGTTCATGTAGGCTAAATTCCTTGCCATTATCAGCAGTAATCGTCTTTAACTTCTCTTTGATTGGAGCCAGCAAGTCAACAGTGGCTTCACAAACCGCCTGACTCTTGCGAGTGCTACATTTCTTTAACCAAAGATAGCCTGTTTTCCTATCTACAATTGAAACTAAAGACTGCTGCTGATTTTTGCCCACAATCGTATCTATTTCTAAATCACCAAAACGTGATCGCTTCTCAATGATGTGTGGCCTATCGTGAATGCTTTTACGGTTACTGAGCATCCCACGAGTTTCTGGTTGTCCATACTTTCTTTTTCGTTGATTTCTAAAACGTAAATGAAGATAAAGACTGCCTCCTTTGAGTTTATCTTGCTGAATATATCGATAGATTGAATGCATACTGATAGCTACGTGAGAAGCGATTTGTTCGGGACTCCATTGCAAAGCAAGATAGCTTTCGATCTGTTGCAATAGGGAGGAACTTACAGTTCTATGATTCGAGATATGGCGTCTTTTAGCCAGTTTATGAGCATGTTTAGCAAAGTAGCCATTTCTATTACGATTACGTTTGATCTCTCTACAAATTGTAGAGGGAGCACGAGCCAATCTGAGGGCAATATGACGCGTAGAAAAACCTTCGCGTAGTAATGTATAAATCTGATATCTTTCTTCTTGGGTAAGATGAGTATAGTTCATGATGCAACTTTGACTTTGGTCGGTCTGGAAGCAGAATGCTATCTCATTTTACTTCCTACCTAAAATTAATCTCTGTTGCACTTCGTTTGAGAATCTAAGCTTTAAAAAACCCTGCATATGCAGGGTTTTTTATGAGCTATCTTAATTACATGTTTGAAAGGATCGATTCTTTGACTTGAGACATGGTGGCATCAATAGACAGCATCACAGCATCTGCACACTGTTTAATAGCCGTATCAGGATCTTTTAAACCATTCCCAGTTACGGTACATACGATCACTGAACCTTCTTTAATTTTACCTGCTTTGATGTCACGAATCGCGCCACCAACAGATGCCGCAGAAGCTGGTTCTACAAACACACCTTCGTACATCGAAAGAAGGCGCTGTGCTTCAAGAATTTCAGCATCCGTTAATTCATCAAACCAACCCTTTGAATCACGAACCACTGCTTTCGCGTGGTTCCAGCTTTGCGGATTACCAATACGAATGGCTGTTGCCACTGTTTCAGGGTTTTCAACTGGAGCGCCACGTAAGAAAGGTGCAGCACCAGACGCTTGATAACCTGCCATGATGGGCAAGCCAGCAGGCTTAGGTCCTGTAAACTGGTCTGTTTCAGCATCATAGATCACCGCTTCAAACTGCTCTTTCGGCTGATTGGCAACCGCTTCGGTATAACCCATCCAATGCGCCGTGATGTTGCCTGCATTACCGACAGGTAAACAGTGATAATCGGGCGCACGACCTAAGGCTTCAACAATTTCGTAAGCAATGGTTTTTTGACCTTGTAAACGGTATGGGTTGATTGAGTTCACAATCGTCACCGGTGCTTGGTCAGCCACTTCTTTCACCAAACGCATACCATCATCGAAGTTACCACGAATTTGCATGGTGATTGCACCGTACATCATCGCTTGCGCCATTTTACCCATGGCGATTTTGCCTTCTGGGATGAGCACAAAGGCTTTGATGCCAGCACGTGCTGCATAGGCAGCCGCGGCAGCTGAGGTATTACCGGTAGAGGCGCAGATAATTGCTTTAGAGCCTTCTTCAACGGCTTTGGTCACTGCCATGGTCATACCACGGTCTTTAAAGGAGCCCGTTGGGTTTAAACCTTCGTACTTCACATAGATTTCAACATCTTTACCAATGATGCCTGGAATGTTCTCAAGCTTAATCAGTGGGGTATTACCTTCACCCAAAGAAATAGCACGAGTCGTTGCAGACACGGGTAAACGGTCACGATAACGGTCAACTAAACCAGTATAACGGTTGGCATTAGACATGAGGATGTTCCAATTGTGTGTAGAGTTGGTGAGGGCATAATGTGCCCCCAACCCGATGATTAATTATCAAGCGATTCTAAACGAATTCGAACAATTTCGCCATGAATGACGGGTAATGCCTGAATTTGAGAAAGCGCTTCATCCATTTTTGATTCGACAATAGGGTCTGTCATAATCACGATAGGAATAAGGTCTTTTAAACGCGGTTGTTGCATAATCGCATCAATACTGATCCCTGCACGACTTAAGATCGTGGTGACATCAGCAAGTACGCCCATTTGATCTTCAGCGTTGATACGGATGTAATATCCGGTGGTCATTTCTTCACGACTTAAAATAGGTAAGTCGGATAGATTTTCAAATGCCAATTGAGGAATTGTACCCGCACCATCTTCTGTATAAAGAATGTCACGAACAATATCCACCACATCTGCAACGACTGCCGATGCTGTAGGGCCTGCACCTGCGCCTGCACCATAATACAAGGTTGGACCAACAGCGTTGGCCTGTACCAAGACTGCATTTTTAACGCCGTTGACGTTTGCAATCAATTGATCATCAGGAATCAGCGTGGGATGCACACGTAGTTCAATACCTGTCGCTGCACGACGTGCAATCCCCAAGTGTTTAATACGAAAACCCAAATCTTCAGCATATTTAACATCTTGTGCCGTGATTTTGCTGATCCCTTCAGTAAAGACTTTGTCAAACTGCAAAGGAATACCGAAAGCACAGGATGCCAAAATGGTCAGCTTATGCGCCGCATCAATTCCTTCAACATCAAAAGTGGGATCTGCTTCGGCATAGCCAAGTTCTTGTGCCTCAGCAAGTACATCTTCAAAAGTACGTCCTTTTTCTCGCATTTCTGAAAGAATGAAATTGCCTGTACCATTGATAATGCCGGCTAACCAATCGATACGGTTGGCGGCTAAACCTTCACGAATCACTTTAATAATCGGAATACCGCCAGCAACAGCGGCTTCATAAGCGATCTGCACTTTATATTCATCAGCCGCTTTAAACAGCGCAGTACCGTGTTCAGCAAGTAAGGCTTTATTGGCTGTGACCACATGTTTGCCGTGCTTCATCGCTTCCATGATGAGCTCATAAGCAGGGTGTATACCACCCATCACTTCCACCACAATATCCACATCAGGTTGACGTACAATCTCCATCAAATCAGCACTTTGTTTTACTGAGTCAGCAAGACCTAGATCTGCGCGTGGACGACGAGTACCCACATGGGTAATTTTAATTTCACGATCGGTGCGACGTCTAATTTCAGCAGCGTTTTCTTGTAATAGTTTAAGGGCTCCACCACCTACGGTTCCAAGACCGAGTATCGCCAGACGAACTGGTTTCACGTCACACTCCAAAAATATATAAAAAATTTTAATGAGCCTAGATCATAGCTAAAAAAGCACGCAGACTCTAGGCAAATCTGCGTTTATCTGTATGTATAACCTTGAGTAATTTAATCTATAAATATTAGTTATTTAAACGACTCAAGATTTCATCTGCGGTCATATAGCCACCTAAATATAGTCCATCTGTACTGTAAATTGCTGGCGTACCATTTACGCCCATATTCAGACCCATTTGGTATTGATCTTTCACAGGATTTTTACAATTTGCAGCAGGCAGTTGCACCCCAGCAATGGCTTGATCGAACGCTGTTTTGCGGTCTTTGCTACACCAGACACTTTCCATCGCTGGCATGTATTGTTCACCACGTGGCCATGCTACATAACGAACTTCAATGCCTTTGCGATTGATTTCGTCCATATGCTCGTGCAGTTTATGGCAATACGGACAGCTGATATCGGTAAATACATAGACCACGTGTTTGGCTTTACCTTGAGCTGGGTAAACAATTAAATCTTCAGTCTTCAAATCTGCAAACATTTTTTTGCTGAGTTCTGATTGAAATGACTCACCAATACTTTGCACTTGTTTATCACCCAGGCGCAGTAAATCACCTTGTAAAATGTATTTTCCATCTGTCGTGGTATAAACCGCAGCCATGCCTTCTAAATTGACCCAATATAAATGGGGCACTTCTGTAGGCTTAATATCCAAAATTTTGGCATTGATATTGGCTGTTTTAAAATTCTTTTCTAAGGTCTTGATTAAGCGTTGCTGCGCATTTCGTTCAGTGATATTCGAAGCTTGACCCGTCGCAGGTGCGGTGGCCGTTAAAGTACCATCATTTTTTTTGTTATCTTCAGCGTTAGAGCAAGCGGTGAGCATGATGCAACTGACTAGAGCAGACAGAATGACGAATTTTGAACGGGTAAATGGCATAAACAACCCTTTAAGTTTTGAGTATTATGGTATAGCGCATTAGCATAACAAAAAAAATAACGGAATAATCAAATCTTGATGAACGACGTCTGATTGACATTTTCAAGCTAATCTCGAAGTTCACACTTATCTTTAAATGAGTATGATCTTTATGCGCGCGGATGATGTTGGGCATGTAGTTGTTGCATACGTACTTGTGCGACATGAGTATAAATTTGCGTGGTCGATAAATCACTGTGACCCAGCAGCATTTGTACCACACGTAAATCTGCACCGTGATTAAGTAAATGGGTAGCAAAGGCGTGTCGCAGGGTATGTGGAGACAATTCAGTTTGAATCCCTGCTTTTAAGGCGTGACGTTTAATCGCGTACCAAAAATTTTGACGACTCATGATACCGCCTTGCTGACTTAAAAACACATAATCGGTTGCAACTTTGTATAATTGTGGACGAGCATCTTGTATATATTTTTCTAACCACTCTGCTGCAATTTGTCCTAAAGGCACCAAGCGTTCTTTATTACCTTTACCTAAAATACGCAAATAACCTTGATTCAAATTGATCAGATCAGTACGTAAATGAATCAATTCGCTGACCCGTAAGCCACAGGCATACAGCACTTCAAACATCGCTCGGTCACGTAGTCCCAGTGCTGTATGAATATCAGGTGTATGAATTAAAGCTTCAACATCAGCTTCAGAGAGATCTTTTGGCAGCGCACGACCTAGTTTCGGCGTTTTATGTGCAGCAATAGGATTGTCTGTACGAATATTTTGTTCACGTAAAAATTTATAAAAAGAGCGTAGGGCAGACAATGTACGTGCAATGGAACGTGGACTTTTACCTTGCTTGGTCAGACTAATGAGGACATCGGAAATATCATCATGGCTCCAATCTGTCATGGTTTTTGGCACTGAAGCGCTACACTGCACCAGATCAGACAAATAGGCATTACGAGTATGCGGGCTCACGGTTTGAGCAATCAGGTAGTCACGGAAACCTTGTAAAAAAGACAGCGGTTCAGGAATACTGACAGGAGCAGGAATTCGAGGTTTTTTATTTAACATGTGATTAAACACTACACTCATTAAATCGATGGAATGGATCGATTTTACTCACTGTAGATTAATTTTCTAGACATGTCGATGGATAATAAGAACGCAGTTGCAACTAAACCTTATTTGTTAATTATTCTCATTTGTTTGTATACTGTACAAAAGTATTTAGGAACACTACGGTGCGTTTATCAGATTTAAAAGTGAAGGAGAAAGGTGTCATTGTGAAAGTGAATCGTCATTCACAGGATGCTCAAACTCAACCCGATCTTGTGGCAAGTCGTTTAGAAACGCTGGGGTTCATACCTGGAACAGCTGTTCAAGTGATTACCAAAGGTATTTTTGGTGGTGATCCTATTTTAATTCAAATTGGATTTACCCGTTTTGCTTTACGCAAAATTGAAGCTGAAAAAATTGAAATAGAATCGGGAGTCACGGCATGAGTGATGCATTACGTATTGCCCTTGTTGGTAATCCAAACTGTGGTAAGACTTCATTATTTAACCATTTAACTGGCACACGTCAAAAAGTGGCGAACTACGCGGGCGTAACGGTCGAGCGTAAAATGGGGCAGTTCACATTGCCTTCGGGTAAAGCGGTTCGTGTACTGGATCTACCCGGCACCTATAGTTTAGAGGCGACCAGTCCAGACGAAGCCATTACCCGTGATGTAGTGCAAGGTAAAATTGCAGAAGAAGGTCAACAAAATGCGTTCTTGTGTGTGGTCGATGCAACCAACTTGAATTTACATTTGGGCTTGGTCTTAGAAATGATCGAACTGGGTCGTCCAATGCTCGTAGTACTGAACATGATGGATGAAGCACGCCGTCGGGGGATTCAAATTAATAGCCAAAAACTGGCTCAGCGTCTGGGTGTGCCCGTGGTTGAAACCGTTGCTGTGCGTAGTGCCGGTATTGAAAACCTGATGAATGCTTTAGAACAAGGCAAGTATGCAAAACCGCATACTGAGCTCAGTGGTTTAAAAGGCGATCATCATCAGCAAATTGCAACCATCATGAGTGACGTGGTGCAGTTTGCAGATCAAGAAGATAAACGCTCTGACTTCCTCGATAAAATATTTTTACATCCAGTTCTAGGTCTTGTTAGCCTTGCTGTGATGATGTTTGTAGTCTTCCAAGCTGTATTTGCTTGGGCTGCACCGTTTATGGACGGGATTGAAACCTTTTTTGGCTGGTTAGGTGAGGTTGTCGGTGGTTGGATTGCGCATCCTATGCTGAACAGCCTCGTGGTCGATGGTGTGATCGCGGGCGCGGGTGGTGTAGTGGTGTTCTTGCCGCAAATTTTGATTCTGTTCTTCTTTATTTTGGTGTTGGAAGAATCAGGTTATTTGCCTCGCGCAGCCTTCTTACTCGATAAACTGATGTTCAAAGCAGGACTGTCTGGTCGTGCCTTTATTCCATTGCTGTCAAGTTTTGCCTGTGCCATTCCGGGCATTATGGCGACGCGCAGTATTTCAGATCCGCGTGATCGTCTGACCACCATTTTTGTTGCCCCTTTAATGACTTGTTCGGCACGACTTCCCGTCTATGCCTTGCTGATTGCTGCATTTATTCCAGCGCATACCGTGTGGGGTATATTTAACCTTCAAGGTTTGGTGCTGTTTGCATTGTATATGGCTGGGATCGTGAGTGCATTGGCTGTGTCATTTGTAATGAAGTTTTTCCAAAAAGATAAGTCGCAACATATGTTGTTGATGGAGTTACCTAGCTACCGCTTCCCCGATATTAAGAGTGTTTTTATTGGTTTACTGGACCGTGCAAAAATCTTCTTAAAACGTGTCGGTGGCATTATCTTTGCCTTGTCGATCATTCTTTGGTTCTTGTGTACTTTCCCACAACCCCCAGAAGGTGCGACTTTACCCGCGATTGATTATTCACTTGCAGGCATGTTGGGACATCTGATCCAACCGATTTTTGCGCCAC
Source organism: Acinetobacter sp. TGL-Y2 (assembly GCF_001612555.1). NCBI lineage: Bacteria > Pseudomonadati > Pseudomonadota > Gammaproteobacteria > Moraxellales > Moraxellaceae > Acinetobacter > Acinetobacter sp. TGL-Y2. Next base: position 240,231 of record NZ_CP015110.1, read on the forward strand.
TTGGGTTTAATTGGCAAATTTGTATTGCCTTGATTCCAGCGATGGCAGCACGTGAAGTGGTGGTGGCTGCACTGGGTACGGTGTATGCCTTGTCTGCTGTTGATGAAGACGCCATGACCGAAGGCTTATCTAGCATTATTAGTGGTGGGGGTGACTTAGGTTGGTCTTTGGCAACAGGCTTGTCACTCTTGGTATGGTTTATCTATGCACCGCATTGCTTAGCCACCCTTGCAACCATTAAGCGTGAAACAGGTTCGTGGAAAACAGTGGGTGTAATGACTGCTTACTTGTTCGGTTTGGCTTATTTAATGGCATTCCTGACCTATCAAATCGCGACACATTACTGGGGTTAAGTTCGAGTAAAACTTAAACGAAAGCTTAGGTGTGTGGCATGTGATATGTGATCGAGACTTTAAGATGAAATGGAAATACTGCTGAGCATTATGCTTTGTACATTGAATGAAATATAGGAGATTGAAATGGTTGAAACGTTGATTGTCGCTGCTTTGGTGCTTTGGAGCGCACTGGTGGTGTTTAAGAAATTTTTTCCTCAAACATCAAATTCGTTTTTTTCTTCATTGTCGACGGCATGTGCAAATCGTGACTGGACAATGCTGGCAAAATGGCTCAAACCTGCAATGGCGTCAGGCTGTGGCGGGAACTGTGGTTGCGATGCACAGGACGATGCCCAAAAACCAGCGCAGAAAGTTGAAGTTCAAGCTGTCAAATGGAAATAATCTAATTTGAATCCTTAAAATAGGATTTAGGTAAAACTAAAAAGCCGTCAAATTTGACGGCTTTTTACGGTCTGACACAAAAATACTGCTAGAAAGTTAAAACAAAAAAAGCAATAAAAACGGCAAAGTGCTAACATTTTGCAGATTTTAAAAATTAGATGCTAGTGGGGCAAAATGTTAATACAACGTGGTGGTTTAAAAGTTGTTGCTGGGCTTGGTATTTCAGGTGTTTCAGCGGTAAATTTTTTGCATGAGAAAGGCTACCGTGTTGCTGTTACAGACTCCCGTGCTATCCCGCCGGGGCATGATCAAATTCCAGCGGCAGTTCAAACCAGTTTTGGTCAATTTGATCTAGAATTATTATTACAAGCTGAAGAAATTATTATTAGTCCAGGACTTGATCCAAAACTTCCAGAAATTCAAGCTGCGATTGCAAAAGGCATTCCAGTGGTCAGTGAAATTCAAATTCTACGCCGTGCAACAGACAAGCCCATCATTGCCATTACCGGTTCAAATGCCAAAAGTACGGTCACGACCTTGATGGGACTCATGGCAGCAGATGCAGGTATCAATGTGGCTGTGGGGGGGAATTTAGGGCGTCCAGCATTGGATTTAACCAAAGATGATCCTGAGCTCTATATTTTAGAGCTATCAAGTTTTCAGCTGGAAACCACCTCGCATTTGAATGCGGATGTGGCAGTGGTTTTAAATATCAGTGAAGATCACTTAGACCGTCATGGTGATATGTTTGCTTATCACACTGCCAAACATCGTATTTTCCAAGGGGTGAAAAAAGTCGTTCACAACCGTGATGACTCTTTGACTCGCCCTTTGGTACCTGATGCAACCCCAATGCAAAGTTTTGGTTTAAATGCACCTGACATGAATCAGTATGGTGTATTGCGAGACACAGATGGTACCATTTGGCTCGCACGTGGTCGTGAACGCTTATTGAAAAGTTCTGACATGTATATGCAAGGGCTACACAATATTGCCAATGCTTTAGCGTGTTTGGCACTGGGTGAAGCGATTGGTCTACCTCTGGCGGGCATGCTTGAAACCTTAAAAACATTTAAGGGTTTAGAGCATCGCTGTGAGTTTGTAAAAGAGCTCAATGGCGTCCGTTATTATAACGACTCGAAGGGCACCAATATTGGCGCGACCTTAGCCGCTCTGGATGGTTTAGGGGCTGCAATTGAAGCGCAAGGTGGTCGTGTTGCCATTATTTTAGGTGGACAAGGCAAAGGTCAGGACTTTAGCGCACTGTGTAATGCCTTAAGCAAATATGCCAAAGTAGCGGTACTGATTGGTGAAGATCGCGCTGTGATTGAGCAGGCGATTCAGGGCACTACATGCCTAATGCATGCAAATAGTCTAAAAGAGGCGGTGGCCCTGTGTGAACAACATACTCAAGCACATGACGTGGTGCTGCTGTCGCCTGCATGTGCAAGTTTTGATATGTTTACCGGTTATCCAGAGCGCGGTCGTCAATTCGTTGCACTCGTGAATGAACTGAATTAAAGAATAATAAGGAATACGTTATGGCTGGGTTAGCTCAGACAACAATTGCTAAAGTGGCAAAAACATATGAACGCTGGTTACCCAAAGTACCCGAGGAAATCACCACGCGTAATGTACTCATCTTTTGTGTGGTGGCTTTACTGTGTATTGGTACAGTCATGGTCGGCTCAGCGTCCATGCCCTATGCAGAGCGTTTACATGAAAACCCGTTTCATTATGTCATTCGACATGGGATCTCGATTGTGGTGGCTTTTTTTGCTGCCGTGTTGGCCTATCGTATTTCTTTAAATAGATGGTTTAACAATACTTTTCCGCTATGGTTAATTACTATTGTCTTGCTGATTGCAGTGCTGGTGGTGGGCTCAGAAGTCAACGGGTCAACCCGTTGGATTCGACTGGCTGGCTTTACCTTCCAGCCAACGGAAGCGGCCAAAGTGATGATGGCGATTTTTACCGCAGACTACGTGGTACGCCGTGCCGAAGAGGTGCGAAATAACATTAAAGGCTTGGTTCGGTTGGGCGTGATCATGCTGCTCACCGTGGGGCTGATTATTGCGGAGCCTGACTTAGGTGCAACTGTAGTCATTGCATTGACCATGTTGGGCGTGTTCTTCTTGGCGGGTGCGCCTTTAATTCAATTTGGTATAGCACTGGGTGCTATTGTTGCGGCATTTGTATTTTTGGTCGTGTTTGAGCCGTATCGTTTTGAACGACTCATTTCTTTTACCAATCCCTGGGCAGATCCTTTGGGAACCGGTTATCAGCTGACCAATGCGCTGATGGCGTTTGGTCGAGGTGAGTGGTTTGGGGTAGGGCTAGGACACAGCATCCAAAAAATGTCTTATTTGCCTGAAGCACATACCGACTTTATGTTGGCAATTTTGGCTGAGGAATTTGGCTTCTTCGGTATTACCGTGGTGTTGAGCTTATCATTTATCATGGTTGCAACTTGTGTCAAAATTGGACATCGTGCTTTACGTCACCAATACCTACGTGCAGGTTATTTGGCTTATGGCATCAGTATTATTTTCTTATTACAGATTATCGTCAACGCAGGCATGAACATGGGCGTTTTACCCACCAAAGGTTTAACCTTACCGTTTATTAGTTACGGGGGTTCATCTTTAATTATGTGTGCCGTCATGATCAGTTTAATGTTGAAAATTGATTCAACCACACAGGTGAAAAACCCAACCAAAGAGGAATCCAGCTTCTAAGCAATTTCTTCAAATTTGAATGTCGAATTTTAATCTGTACCGAGAGTGCTATGACTAGTTTTGTAGCACACTCGTGGGCATATGTGTCCCACAATTTAAACAGACCACTTGACCTTGTTTGGCTTTTGACAGCGGAATGAAAAACAAAGAAAAATAATTACGCTGTTGCTTAACTTCATAGGCACTATCGCTTCTGCAGACAGGGCAGAGAAACTGTCCCTTATTTATTTTAATGGTTTTAGGTCCAATCCCAAAAATAAAAAACATAGGTGTAACTCTATAGATAAAAATCTATTGCACGGGATTTTAATAAAATGAGCAAATGATTTATGTAGCAGATTTGGCTCAATGCCTAAGCAAAAATACCTCGGATTTCACCACCTTTTGGAATTTGCCGCCGATCCCATTGCGCGACCGCTTGTGTCAACATTCTTTCTGGCTGATCTAAGTCCACAGGTAATTGTCCCAGAGCAATTAAGGCTTTTAGAAGAAGGGTACTGGACTGAGTGATATCTAAAGCTTGGGCATGATTTTGTTTAGATAGTTTTGCACCACGATCATTCATTGCTAAGGGCAGATGCATATAGCATAGCTCAGGATAGCCAAGTAAGCGACCTAACCAAATTTGACGTGCAGTATTGTCCAAAAGATCCGCACCTCGGACTACATGGCTGATGCCTTGCAAATAATCATCGACCACCACAGCCAGCTGATAATTGATAATACCATCACGTCTTTTTAAGACGAAGTCGCCTAACTCAAGCGCCAAGTTAGCGCTTTGCTGACCTTGTAGCAGATCATGAAACTGAATATTTTGCTCGGACACCTTGACCCGAATGGCTTGCTGATCAAAAGACAGTCCCAGATGACGACAGGTACCTGTATAGATATGGTTTGAACCCAACATTTTTCGGGTACATTGGCAAGCGTAAATGAGATCTTGAGATTGAAGATGTCCTAAGACAGATTCGTAAATATGTAGACGATCTTTTTGGAAAATGATTTCAGCATCGGATTCAAAACCGAATGCATCAAGACAGCTCAGGATATGCTGTTCACTGCCAGAATAGATACGTGGAATATCGGTATCTTCAATCCGAACAATCCAACGTCCGTGCTGAGATTTGGCTTCACAATAACTCGCCACTGCGGTTATGAGTGAGCCAAAATGCAAAGGGCCGGTTGGCGATGGCGCGAACCGACCTGAGTAGCGACTCAGCGCAGCTTGGTTTTGCTGCTGCGCATTGCTGTGTATCGCTAAAGATTCTTGATCAATAGTCACAATTAACCGTTATTTTGCTTCTCTTTGATTTCAGCTAAAGTTTTGCAGTCAATACAAAGGGTTGCAGTTGGGCGTGCTTCCAATCGACGTAAACCGATTTCAATACCACAGGTTTCACAGAAACCATAGTCATCATTTTTGATCGCATCAATGGATTGCTCAATTTTACGAATCAATTTACGTTCACGGTCACGTGTACGTAGCTCAATCGCAAACTCTTCTTCTTGAGTTGCACGATCGTTGACGTCAGGCAATGCAGTATTTTCATCTTGCATGGTATTTAAAGTACGATCGACTTCAGACATCAACTCTTCTTTCCAAGCCAAAAGAATTTGGCGGAAATGTTCAAGCTGTGCTTCAGACATGTATTCTTCATTTTTTTTCGGCTGATAAGGCTCGATACCAAATAGACTTGCTGTAGTGCCACCTTCAGTCGTCTTTGGTTTGGTTTTACGCACGCGTTTGACAGCTTTTTCGCCAGCAACTACGTTAGTCTCTTCCAAGACTTGATTCTGGTTGTCATTCGCCATAAAGGGCATTCCTCATCATATGCATATATCTATACGCAAAAAATATGGTGATATGCAAGTGTTTTTATCGCTTCCGATAGAATGTTGCCATCGGGGGCGTCATCATATAGATTTTTGATCAAAGATGAAAGCAATGAATATTCATTTGTGGAATATGCGAATCCTTTCGGAGAGATAACTTAATCTATAAAAGCCGAAAAGAAAAGCTAATAACCTGAAATTTCTTTATTAAATTTTTGACGGTATTTTTGTACACGATGCACCAATGTATCGAACTCGCCATTGTCTTTTAACAAGATACTGCGATACCCCGGTGCAATATCATCTAAAGCAAAATCAAAGCTCAAAGGTTTAAACTGCACTGAGGTCGAAGGTGTTGATAAGAACTGAATATTTTTCCAAAGATTAAGCGAATCTTGATGCACGTGCCCAAAAATCACCGCTTTAATATTGTTGTGCTTTGCCAAGACTTCAGTGAGTTCTTCAGTGTTTTTCAGTTTATGACGATCAATCCAATTGGATTTCATTTCGAGCGGATGATGGTGACAGGCCAAGACCACAGAATACTGTTGATTGGCGTCTAAAATATTTTTGAGATGTTCAAGCTGTTCGGTTTTGATCCACCCATCTACTTTTTGGGATACAGCACTGTTGAGTAAAACCATACGCCAGTCTGCAAATGCCAAGACTGTTGGCATCGGATCTGGTGTTTCAAATGGAAAATACTGAATATCGTCGTGATTGCCCGGAATTTGATAAAACGGAATATTCAGCTTTTGCATAAACGCTTGATAACGTGCATAGGTTTCAGGTTTAGCCACTTGAGCCAAATCACCAGTATGCACAATTGCATCAATTTCAGGATAATGCTTCAAAATATCTTCGATGACGGCATGAAAACTCATTTCGGGATTCATTTCCACAAAAGTCGCATCTGGATGATCCATCAAATGCGTATCTGAAATTTGAATAATGATTTTTTCAGTGGCAGTGGTCTTATTAAGCGCAATCATGGCCTATCCTCAGTGCGCTGAATATGCAGCAATATGCTGTTTAAGCCATTGCAGTGCCATAATCACCGGTGCGTTACGCAGTCGCTGAGATGAGAATAACGCGGGTAAGTCCTGATAACTTATAATATGCAATTGAATATTTTCTCCTTCATCTGGCATACCAAATATGCCGCCCTGTTCAGGCAGTTTAGCCTCTGCTACATACAGATGGAAAATTTCATCGCAAGCACCCGCAGAGGGGTAGAAGCTATATAAATGCGCTAAGCCTTCAATTTTACAGCCTGATTCTTCTAAACTTTCACGGCGAATACAGCTTTCAGGGGATTCATCGCCATCGAGTACCCCAGCAATAATTTCCAGTTGCCAAGGTGAAACTGCATCGTCGATAGCGCCGACACGGAATTGTTCAATGAGTGCAAAACGTTGTTGTTGGTCATTATAGATCAGTACCCCAGCGGCTTCTTTGCGATGAATTAATTCACGTTGAATCAGCGCGGAGTATTGTGTTTGATTGAACAGTTGATGACGCAAGCTAATTTTTTCAACCCGAATAAAACCTGTGTATAGGAATTCACGAGACTTGATTTCAAAATCGTTCTTGTTATATGAAGCGTGTTCTAGAATTTTCATTCGCTTAAGTTAGGATGAAAGAGATTCATTTCATCCTAACTGAGAAATGCAGAAAGACAAATCAAATTTTTAGCAAATTACAGTTTCTGATACAACTTTTTCCCGTGTTTTTGATATTCAGCCTTCATCGCATTTAGACCCAGTTCAATCTCCTGATTTTTCATGCTTTCTTGATCCATAACGGGGTTGTTTTGTGCATAGTCACGCACGTTTTGGCTGATTTTCATGGAGCAGAATTTTGGACCGCACATGGAACAAAAATGAGCAGATTTATGGGCATCTTTGGGTAGGGTTTCATCATGCATCGAACGCGCGGTATCTGGATCTAAACTTAAATTGAATTGATCTTCCCAGCGAAACTCAAAGCGTGCCTTAGACAGCGCATTGTCTCGAACTTGTGCGCCAGGATGTCCTTTGGCGAGATCTGCGGCATGCGCTGCAATTTTATAGGTAATGATGCCATCTTTGACATCCTTGATATTGGGCAGTCCCAAATGCTCTTTTGGGGTGACATAACACAGCATGGCTGTACCGTACCAGCCAATCATGGCAGCGCCAATGGCTGATGTAATATGGTCATAGCCCGGTGCAATATCTGTGGTGAGTGGCCCAAGCGTATAAAACGGCGCTTCCTTACAGACTTCCAATTGTAGATCCATATTTTCCTTAATCATATGCATCGGTACATGTCCCGGACCTTCAATCATCACCTGTACGTCATGTTGCCATGCACGCTGGGTGAGTTCGCCTAAAGTGCGTAGCTCGTTGAATTGCGCTTCATCATTGGCATCTTGAATGCAGCCTGGGCGTAAGCCATCACCTAAACTGAATGAGACATCGTAGGCTTTCATGATGTCGCAAATATCATCGAAATGAGTGTATAGGAAATTTTCCTGATGATGTGCCAAGCACCACTGCGCCATAATTGAACCGCCACGCGAAACAATTCCAGTCAGTCGGTTCGCCGTCATAGGCACGTATCTTAAAAGTACGCCAGCGTGGATGGTGAAGTAATCCACGCCTTGTTCTGCTTGTTCAATGAGCGTGTCTTTAAAAATTTCCCAAGTCAGATCTTCTGCCACGCCATCGACTTTTTCTAAAGCTTGATAAATCGGCACTGTGCCAATCGGAACAGGGGAATTGCGAATAATCCATTCGCGGGTTTCATGGATATTTTTACCCGTCGATAAATCCATGATGGTGTCTGCGCCCCAACGCGTCGCCCAAGTCATTTTGGCCACTTCTTCATCTATGCTAGAGCCGAGCGCGGAGTTACCAATATTGGCATTGATTTTCACCAAAAAATTACGCCCGATAATCATCGGCTCAAGCTCAGGGTGATTAATGTTGGCTGGAATGATGGCGCGCCCTTCGGCCACTTCTTTACGTACAAATTCTGGGGTGATTTCCATCAAATGATGCGCACCAAAATTTTGCCCTGCATGTTGACGACAATCTACACCATCCAGTTGACGCTGATTTTCCCGAATCGCAATGTATTCCATTTCAGGGGTAATGATACCTTGTTTGGCATAATGCATTTGGGTGACATTTTTGCCGAGTTGGGCGCGTCTAGGTTTTTGAATATGCTTGAAGCGAATATTAGCAGTACGCAGGTCTTTGAGACGTTGTTGTCCAAACGTAGACGTTAAGTGAGCTAAAATTTCGCTGTCCTTTCGTGCCTCAATCCAAGCATCTCGAACATGAGGCAATCCCATATTAAGATCAATAGCAATGTTCGGATCTGTATATGCGCCAGAGGTGTCATAGACCATAATAGGTGGATTGGTTTCACCACCCAATCCAGTTGGAGTATCACTAAGTGCAATTTGACGCATAGGCACTTGAATGTCAGGGCGAGAGCCTTGTAGATACACTTTTTGCGACGCGGGTAAGATACGCGTTAAGTTTTTGGCATCGTGTTCGAGTTGTGCTGAGGTATCAGCAGAGAGATTCGTTAATTGGTTCATTGCAATGATCCTTATGAATGACATCAACGAATCAAGCATGACCAAAAAACAAGACGGAATTGGTCTATTGAGAGAGCAAAAACGACCGAATTTTAGCTGGCTTGATTCCTACGCAGGTATTAACCTGATCAGGTTCAACGGTACTCACCTTTAAATGTTCAGCATTTAGGTGATCTCAGCGAGTGATTACTCGCGCTCCGTCAAGCGATGGATCAATATTATCATAGCGGATCAAGAATTGTCCGATGAATTGTTCGATTAAATGCTCTATAAATTTTTATGTGAATTCATCCACAAATGGATGTGTAAAGACGTGACATTTAGCCTACAGATTAGCGACAAATCGCATCACGAAAGCAGTCACGAGCAGCAGGCTTTGAAAAGTCAAAGACTTTTAGATGTAGATAATGTTGTAATTGATCCCGAGCATCTGGCTGAGAACTATATTCATTTTGAGTTATGCCTAAAGTTTTAAGACGCTGTGAACCATCCATCTCAATAAATCTTAAAAATAAACGTGCTTGATCTGCCAGTCGGTTGTTCTTTTGCTCTGCTAAATGCTCAATTTCAGACAGGGTTGCCGCCTGAATATCAAAGTTAGCCTCAAAATAAATAGAAACAGGTGAGTTTTCTAAGCCGATAAACAACAGGCTTGAATACACATCCAATAAATATTGCGCGTCATATTTATAATTAGACTTAGGGAATTTCTTTAAATAGTTTTCCCAGAACTGTGCCCTGCGACTCACTTCATCAGGCGTAATCAGAACCATATTTTTTTTAAAAGCAGGTTGTTGATTTTGTGCTGCAAGTTCTTGCATAAACTCTTTTTCAGAGTCCGGGAAATACGGCGCGAATACTTTTGCCAAATACAGGGCATTACGCTGATAACTGGTTTTGTGGTCATTTGTGTCCACCAAATCAATATAGGCTTGACCCATATGGCGCAGTAAATATTGATCCCGGATATGCAGTTGTTCAAATTGACTTTGTTGAATGGTTGGAATTTGTGATTGATCATGTGCGTATAGATCAAACGCCGCTTGCTGCTCAACGCTACGATCAATTTTTAAAAATTGGACATACATTTGGTCTGCAAGTTGCATCAGTTTTTTTTGTTCTGGAAAAGGCATTAAAGGCAGACAAAGACGAATATCCTGATTGATTTGTTGTAAAGCAAAAGTGGTGCGTTGGGCTGACATCTGTTGCATTTCTTTTTGCAATCGTTCACAAATTAAATTTAAATCTGGGGTGACATTTTTGATTTCATCTTGCTTTTGCTGCTCGACCCGCTTTTCTTCAGGCAGAGGTTGATTACAGGCGCTCAACACACCACACATCATGATGATGAACAGCACGATATAGACTTTGTAGATTTTGTAAGCTTTTACATCTAGATTCATGGGGCAGTCAAAATGACACGAGCGGTGACGGGCAAGTTGTCAATTTTTACTGATTTGAGGCTAAATAAATGAAATAATTTGTATTTCATTCGCAATGATTGGTTAATCTGTTGTCTAGATAAGCGACTAAAATGATGAAAGCGCCTGAGTTTCATACTTTGAGCCGTATTTTCTAAGGCAAAATAATAAAAAGTATACGAAAAAAGCCAAACTTGGCATTAATATTTGCTCAACCTGTTCGTAAAAACTTCTTTATTCAAGTGCTTAGGCGATATAAAAAATGATGAAAAAAACCCTATTGGTAACCAGTTTATTCATTCTTAGTCCGCTTAGCTTTGCTTTAAATTTAGTCGATGCTTATGAACGTGCCAAAAATACAGATCCCAACTGGCAGGCCAATGTCTATCAATACCAAGCTGACCAGTTGAATTTGGGACTTGCGGTGGGCAACTTATTACCCACGGTGACCATTTCAGGCAATATTACCCGTAAAAATCAGGATGTGAATCAACCCAGTGGCGGTGGAGCAGGTACTGGGACTGGTGCTGGATTTAATCCTTCAGATTTGATGGTGGCAACATCAACCTCAAAACAAATCGCGATTACCGCACGTCAGCCCTTATTTAGAATGGATGCTTGGCAAGGGTATAAGCAAGTTAAAACTTCAGTTCAGCTCAGTGAAGTCACACTGAAACTGCAACAGCAGCAACATATGCTAAAAGTGTCTGAAGCATATTTTAATGTGCTGAGACAACAGGCACTAACGCTGACCAATGTGCAAGAAGAAAAAGCCTTACTTGAACAACTCAATATGATGAATGCCAAATTGAGAGAAGGATTGGTGGCAAAAAGTGATGTCAGTGAAGCCAATGCACAGTATCAAAATGCACGAGCCAATCGTATTTCGACGGGCGTACAACTGATTTTGGCACAAGAACAATTGGCACAGCTGATTGGACCTTATCAAGATAAATTAGCCGTTTTGCCTGCAGATTTTCAATATCAAAAACCTATGCCAAGTTCATTGAATGAATGGACCATCATGGCGCAAAATCAAAATTTGGATATTTTACAAGCCCGACTGCAACTGCAATATGCCAATGATCAGCGCCGCGTTGAGCAAGCTGCGATCTATCCGCAAATTGATGCGGTTGCTACGTATGGACAAAATGAACAGAGCCCCAAAACCATTATTTCGGGGGATGGTCAGTTCGATCAAGTCGGCGTAGAAATGAATTGGAATATTTTCACTGGGGGGCGTACTCAAAAGAACATTCAAAAAGCCAGCTTAAATGTGAAAAAAACCGATGCACAGCTCGATGCAGCCATTCGTAAAGCCAAGACCGATGTGAAAAAATCCTATCTGCAAGTGGAAACAGATCAAGCGACTTTACAAGCACGAAAAGCAGCCATGGAGTCTTCAGCTTTGGTCTCGAAAGCCTCAAGAGCCCAGTATGACGAAGGTCTAAAAAATATGGTCGATGTGTTACTTGCCCAGCGTAATGCATTTTCAACCCAGCAAGATTATGTCAATGCGCAATATGATTCTGTATTGAATGTCCTGAGATTAAAGGCCGCGGTGGGGCAGTTGACAGAGCAGGAGTTGCAAGTGATTAATACTTGGCTGGTGTATAAATAGTGCACTGAAAATGCGGTTGTCATCAAATGTTCATAATGACTATGCTTTAATATTGCGACAACTATAACCATTCGCCCTACGTGGAGTAACTCGATTTGAGCACCAACAATCCTGCTTTAAGCCATCACATTTCTTCTCAATTTAATGAAGATTTGCAAGATGTTCATACTAAGTTTATGACCATGGGTGGATTGGTTGAACAGCAAGTGGCGAATGCAATTCATGCACTTTTGGACACCAACGTGAGCTTGGCCATAGATGTGCAGTTTCAAGACAACACGGTTAACCGTTATGAACGTGAAATTGATGAAGGCCTGACCCTGATTTTAGTGCGTCGTCATCCTGCTGCGAGTGACTTACGTATGGTCATTGCTATGAGTAAAGCCAATACTGATTTAGAGCGTATTGGTGATGAAGCTGCTAAGATTGCACGTATTGCGCAAAACCTCTGTGAAGAAGGGGAGTCGCCACGTGGTTATATGGAAACACGTCATATTGGTAACCAAGTACGTGTCATGATTCATGACGCTTTGGATGCTTTTGCGCGGGTTGATGCAGAGCAAGCGTTAAAAGTTTTATTGTCTGATGCAGACATTGACCGTGAATATCAATCTGCAACACGTACTTTAATGACCTATATGATTGAAGATCCGCGGCATATTTCTCGAGTTCTAAACGTGATGTGGATTTTACGTTCGCTTGAACGTATTGGAGATCATGCGCGCAATATTTCTGAGCAAGTGATTTATATGGCCAAAGGATATGACGTGCGCCATACCAGCATTGAAGAAATTGAAGAAAAAGTACAAGGCAGCACTCCCTAACATTAATCGTTTTTAGGAACAACAAAAGCACCTCATGATAGGTGCTTTTTTACGAGTTTATTTTCTATGATGCTCACGAATTTTTAAATAAATTTATTAAATTTTAGACAAAAAAATTCCTAGATTTTGGGGGAAATCTAGGAAGGAAAACTGAATAATCAGTAGTATATTATTGAGAGTGCTAAATTAATCATTAACGCAATCATTTGTGATGTAGTTAATATATCTTGATTTATTGTAATCTTCACCCGCTAAATTGTGACGCTGTGTAATGTTATTGTTGTGCTGTGTAAGTTAAAAATTGATTACTGATTTTAAAGAAATATTTATAAATACAGAGATAATCATAGACTCTCATTTTTTAATATTTTGACTGGGCTAAGAATATTCATAAACACTCAATCTCCCTGCAAAATTAGCAAATTTATATACTTGTTAAATGAATATTCTTCTAAATTTTTAACTGTGCAACAGTGTGAGAACTGTCATTTTCAGTATTGAGTTGAAAATGGTGGTAAATTTTTAAGTCAATATATTGTACTTTTTATGTTCTTGAAGTTTATAGTGCGAAAAAAAAGAGTCTTATCCAGACTCTTTTTTTTAAACGATATGCTTGAATTAAGCTTCTGGCTTCCAGCCTTCCGCCATTTCAACACTTTCATCATTGCTGAAGAATTTTTCACGCTGTTCTTCAAGAAATTTCTTTGCATCCGGTTCAAACACGTTTAAACGCTTTTCATTGATTAGGGTCGTTTGGTGTTTGAGCCATTCTTGCCAAGCTTGTTTAGACACGTTGTCAAAGAATTCCTGACCTTTTGGCCCTGGAAAAGGTGCAAAGTCTAAACCTTCCATGTCAGCCTGATATTTACGGCAAAATACTTGTCGAGACATCTGTTTTATCCTTAAGCGTAAAGTTTTTCAAGGCGAGTATAAGCACATGTAATGGCCGCTTCGACTTGAGCAGGTGCAGTACCACCAATATGGTTACGAGCATTGACAGAGGCTTCTAAGGTCAACGCTTTTTCAAACACGTCAGCTTGAATCAAGTCAGAGAACTGTTGAAGCTGCTCTAAAGTCAGTTCAGACAAATCTTTACTTTCTTGAACGCCAAGCGCCACAGCTTTACCTACGATTTCATGCGCATCACGAAAAGCCACACCATTTTTTACCAAGTAATCTGCAAGGTCAGTTGCAGTAGAAAAACCACGAAGTGCAGCTTCGCGCATGATTTCAATATTGGGTACGAGTGCAGGAATCATGTCTGCAAATGCCATGAGTGAGCCACGAACTGTATCAATGGCATCAAACAAAGGTTCTTTGTCTTCTTGGTTATCTTTGTTGTATGCCAGTGGTTGACCTTTCATCAGTGTTAAAAGACTCATTAAGTCACCGTATACACGACCTGTTTTACCACGGATGAGCTCTGGTACATCTGGATTTTTCTTTTGTGGCATGATTGAAGAACCGGTACAGAACCGGTCAGGAATGTTGACAAATTTGAACTGTGCAGACGTCCACAAAATCATTTCTTCAGACATGCGCGATAAGTGCATCATAATGAGTGAAGCCGCTGCATTGAATTCAATCGCAAAGTCACGATCAGATACTGCATCGAGTGAGTTTTCACATACCGCTTCGAAACCTAAAAGCTCGGCTGTATATTCACGCTCAATCGGATAAGTTGTACCTGCAAGTGCTGCAGAACCAAGAGGCAAGCGGTTGACACGCTTACGACAGTCAATTAAGCGTTCTGAATCACGTACCAGCATTTCAAACCATGCCATTAAATGGTGACCAAAAGTCACTGGTTGCGCAGTTTGTAAGTGAGTAAAGCCGGGCATGATGGTTTGAGTATTTTTTGCCGCTAAGCTCAAAATCCCTTTTTGAAGCTTTTCTAGTAACTTCAAGATGGCATCAATTTCATCACGGACATATAAGCGGATGTCGGTTGCCACTTGGTCGTTACGGCTACGACCTGTGTGGAGTTTTTTACCAGTAATGCCAATGCGCTGAGTCAAACGAGACTCAATATTCATGTGCACATCTTCTAAATCAATGCGCCACTCAAAATTGCCTGATTCGATATCGGCTTGAATGGCCGTTAAACCCTCAATAATGTCATCACGTTCTTGAGTCGTGAGTACGCCGACTTTTGCGAGCATGGTTGCATGTGCAATTGAACCTGCAATATCTTGTTTATAAAAGCGTTGGTCAAATTGAACAGATGCTGTAAATTCAGCAACAAAAGCATCAGTCGCTTCAGAAAAACGACCGCCCCACATACCTGAGGTTTGCGTTGGTGACGGATTTGAGGAATTAGAAGATGTGGTCATGTCGGCTCAATAAAATTAAAAGCAGTAATTTTGACAAGAGTATAGCAAATTCAACTTCACTTGCCGAAGGCTTGAGCAATCAAACTGCGCGAAAAAATGAAAAGACGGTTCTACACTCAGACTTTTTTATCCGTATTGGGCAATGGCAATACTTCTTTGAGCTTTTTCTTGCCAGTATTGTATTGGCGCTATTATTGGCATTGGCGGAAGCACAGTCGTGGTCTCAGCTGGATCCGACGCATGTGATCAAATATGTGTTGTACATTAACTGGATTGTTTTGGTCTTCATTGCTTTACTGGATCAAATGAAGTCGGTTTGGCAAAAAATGAATGCAGTGACATCGACCATTGCTGGATTTCTACTGCTGCAAATTATTGTCGTCATCACCACCTCTAGTTTGAATGTCCTATTCTATTGGGGGGGTAATTTTTCCTTACAAAATTTATCGTGGGCTGTGGTTTTCGATCAGGTTGTTTTACATTTGGGATATGGCGTACTTCTGGGGGCATTTTGCTTGCGCTACATCTATGTGCGCGGTGAGTGGTTAAAGCAGCAAAAAAGCGAATTAAATGCCAGAATTCAAGCCATGCAAGCGCGGATTCATCCGCATTTTTTGTTCAATAGTTTAAATAGTGTGGTCAGTTTAATTGGCAGTGATCCAGATCGTGCCGAACAAATGTTGATCGACCTGTCACGCTTATTCCGTGCCAGTTTCCAAGAGTTGAAGTTGGTCACATTGAAGGAAGAAATTCAGCTCTGTCAGCATTATTTAGCGATTGAAAAAGTACGCTTGGGTTCAAGGTTACAGGTGGATTGGAGTATTCAACAGCCTGAGCAGCTCAATCAGGTGACGATTCCACTATTAACCTTACAGCCCCTACTTGAAAACTGTATTTTTCATGGAGTAGAAAAAAAGCGTACAGACACTAAGATCGTGATACTGGTTGAAATATTGCAAAATCAAGTCACTATAGTCATTACTAACCCCTTCATAGTCGATAAAATGGAGTCTAGGGAAAGTCATGGTATTGCTGTAGAAAACGTTAAGCAAAGATTGAAAGCGCATTTTGGTTATTCGGTGCAATTTAGGAATCATGCAGGAAATGGAATTTTTACGACGGTTCTCCAATACCAATATAAATAAAAACAGTCGGGTTAACATATTAAAATAATCAGGGTTAGCGTAGGCAAGGAGAAAAGATGGATATCTTAATCTGTGATGATGAGCCGCTTGCGGTCGAGAGATTATCTCGATTGGTAACTCAGTTGGGGCATCACGTGGTCGCAACAGCAGATCATGGACAGCAGGCTATAGATTACGTACAGCAGTACGAACCTGATGTGGTTTTACTCGATATCAAAATGCCAGAAATGGATGGTCTGACCTGTGCACAGCATTTGACTGCTCTCAACCCGATGCCTGCAGTGGTGTTTTGTACTGCTTATGACGAACATGCATTGACTGCCATTAAGTCTCAAGCCAAAGGTTATTTGCTCAAACCTGTGGCCAAAGAAGAATTAGAACATGTATTGGAGAGTTTAACGCGACTCACCCAAGCCCAAATATCCAACATAGAACAACAAGAAAATATGCAAGAAAAAGCCCAAAGACAGCATATTGCTGCAAAAACGTATCGGGGGTTGGAGCTGATTCCAACCGAAAATATTTACTATTTCTTAGCAGACCAAAAATATGTCACTGTCAGACACAAAAATGGCAGTGTATTAATAGATGAGACCCTCAAAGACTTGGAATCAGAATTTGCCAATAAATTTATTCGTATTCACCGTAATGCACTTATCGCTTTAGATTATTTAGATGGGTTGGAATTGGTTGCATCAGGTCAATATCAGGTGCGCTGCAAAGAATTAGAAGAAAGACTGGCAGTCAGCCGTCGTCATTTGCCCATGCTACGTGAGCGCATGCAAAATTTTTAAAGCTTCATTTTAAAGACATGAATAAAAGGACATGAATAAATAATTTGCTTGCATTTTTAAGCTGGCAGGTTAAGTTTAGGGTGTTTAATGTTTGGCAGCGCTGAAATGATCAAAAGCTTAAAAATTGCAACCCGTCAAAGTCCTCTGGCACTTTGGCAAGCGGAACATATTCGCGCTCGTCTGGAAAGCTTACATCCAGATCTAACCGTGGAGTTGGTCACTTTCGTCACGCAAGGCGATAAAATTTTAGATACGCCTTTGGCTAAAATTGGGGGCAAAGGCTTATTTGTCAAAGAGCTTGAAGCAGCTTTACTCGATGGTCGTGCAGATCTTGCTGTACATTCGATGAAAGATGTTCCGATGCAACTTCCTGAAGGCCTTGATCTTGCCGTGATTTGTGAGCGAGAAGATCCTTTTGATGCTTTCGTTTCAAACCACTATCAAAAGTTTGAGGACTTGCCTCAAGGTGCAAAACTTGGTACTTCAAGCTTGCGTCGTAAAAGTCAGATATTAAAGCAGCGTCCAGATTTAGAGGTGATTGACCTTCGTGGAAACGTGGGTACGCGCTTATCAAAACTTGATGCGGGTCAATATGATGCCATTATTTTGGCCAGTGCAGGTTTAAAACGTCTAGGTCTAACCGAACGTATTCGTCATACCCTCAGTGCTGAAGTTAGTTTACCCGCGGTTGGGCAAGGTGCTTTGGGCTTGGAGTGTCGAAGTGAAGATCAGGCAGTACTGGATTTGATTTTGCCACTGATGCATCAGGAGTCGAATGCGTGTGTACGCGCTGAACGTGCTTTTAATGCATATTTAGAAGGTGGGTGCCAAGTGCCCATTGCAGGCTATGCAACTTTAGCTGCTGATCAACTTCAGCTTGAAGGTCGTGTCGGCAGCGTCGATGGCACAACATTACTGTGTGCGACAGTTCAAGGTACATCAGATCAAGCCGAAGAATTGGGTGTGAAACTTGCAAAAGCGTTGCTGGATCAAGGCGCAGGCGAGTTATTGAAAGCGCTTTATCATCCCTAATGTTATTTATTAATACCCGCCCAGTAGAACGTGCCCAAGCATTGACAGAGTGCTTGGCGCAAGCAGATTTTAAGGTCATTGATGTGCCATTACTGGCACTCAAAGCCAAGCCTTTTGACTCAGCTTTGATGCAGTTATATTCATCTTTGGTGCAGACACAAGTGATTGTGGCGGTCAGTCCGACTGCGGTTGATATTGGTATGCAATATCTTGAGCAAGCGGGAATTCCACTGAGTGTTTTAACGCATGTGCGATGGATTACAGTGGGCAAGTCCACAGCCGCTGCCTTAGCTGCTTTTGGTATTGAAAGCTTAGTTCCCGACGTTGAAACATCAGAAGGAATGCTCAGTTTGCCGATTTTCAACAACATGCACAATTTGCACGCTATTGCATTTTGGCGCGGTGAGGGCGGTCGACAGTTTATGATGAAGCAATGTGCTGAGCGTGACATCGAGGTACTGAACTTTGTTTTATATGAACGGTACTGCCCAGAAGAGACTTCTCAAAAAATTGAGCAAATGGTCGCTGAAATTTTAACTGAACCGGCACCATACTGGGTGTGTATGAGTAGTGAAGCCAGCTGGAAAAACTGGTTGAAACTGTGTGAGAATCATCTATATATGCTCAATCATTGTCATTATTTGGTGTTGGGTGAGCGTTTGAACCAGTTATTGAACCACGATAAGAATAACTTAAAGGCTCAGTTTACGGTGAATCAGTTAAATGACTTAAATCCTACAACCGTATTAAATCGTATCCACGCTTTACAAAGGACATTATGAAGAAGTTTCTTTATCTGTTGATTTTATTTGGCATCATCTGGCTGGTCAAAATTAGCTACGACACGTATTTGCTATCCAAACAGCTCACAGGTATTCAAGAAACCTTACATCAAAGTGAACAAAAAAATGCCATGTTGAATGATCAATTGGTGGCTTTACAGCGTGGTACTGTACAACCAGCTACACAACCATTGGATCAAAGTCAAAGTCAAAGTAAAGTAAGCTCA
The DNA here is from genome assembly GCF_001612555.1 of Acinetobacter sp. TGL-Y2. Classification (NCBI taxonomy): domain Bacteria; kingdom Pseudomonadati; phylum Pseudomonadota; class Gammaproteobacteria; order Moraxellales; family Moraxellaceae; genus Acinetobacter; species Acinetobacter sp. TGL-Y2. The sequence continues at coordinate 259,310 of NZ_CP015110.1, forward strand.
GCAATTGTATTAGAGACAACGCCGTTTAATCCGACTCTGTTACTTAAACAAGAACTGAGATTGATCCAATTTGCTTTGGATCAGCAGCAATATGTGTACGCTTTAGAGCAGTTGAATCATTTTGATTTTAAAATTGAAGAATATGCGGTGGCAGAAACCTTGAAGCAAACATTGCATCAAGCGGCAGAACATGATCGTAAAATGATTCAAAGCTATGTACAGACCCGTCATGCAAAAGTTGCTCAACTGGATGATATTCTTCAACAACTCGACATGAATTTAAAGGCAGAGCAAAACAATACTGAGCTGAATATGACCAATCCACCCAAAGTCTATTTTTGGCAAAAATGGTTCAAGATCGATCATATTGCTGAGCAAACCCCTGAGTTGATGAATCGCAAACTCATCTTAAAAGAGCTACAGGTTCGGGTGCTTTTGGCACAGCAAGCACTCTCAAGTGGACAGTTCTTAGAATATCAAAATATTTTAGACTTAATGATTTCAGAATTAGATGCATTGCCAGATCAATTTAGCCAAAAGCTCAAATTAAAACTACAAAACCTGAAGCAAACGCAAATGCAACCTATTCCAAAGCTGAGCAGTGCTGCGATCTTGGAGTCATAACATGAAGCATATTTTTGCGGTGTATGGGTTTATTGGTTTGCTCCTTTTCGCCATTTTAAGTGTGCTCAGTTATGGCGCAGGTGCAGGTTATCTTTATATTCTATGGCATGGGATACAGATTCAAACCAATATTTGGTTCGTGAGTTTTTTCTTGCTGTTCACGGGTCTCATTTTTCAAATCGCTTGGCGTTTGATTAAGCGCTATTTAAATCGTGAAAAAAGAAAACTACAGCAGGTCGATCATTTCAATAATTTACATACTTATGAGCAATTAGGTGTCTTGTGGATTTTGGACGGTGAGGCTGAAAAGCAAGATTTTATCGAGCCGGTATTTGAACCTTCAGGTTTACTTAAAAATATTGTACAAGCACGTGGTTTGACCAAAAATGCACATTTTGCTGAAGCATTGAACCTGCTGCAGCAAAGTCCTGCAGATGCTTTTGAGTTGGCTGAAATTCAGCGGATTGAAATCTTCTTGGCCCAAGGAGATGCTGAGCAAGCACTGACCCATCTGGAGTTTCTGCATGGGCATGATTTATCGCCGTGGCTACATGATCTCTCCGATATTTATCAGCAGCGCATGAATGATTTATGGGGGCGATTTGCTGTGTTATTCCCATGGGAATATTTACGTGCAACGCAGTATGGTCATTTAGAATATCAAGCCAAGCAGTTGTGGCTGTCTCGATTATTAAGTGAATTCGATCATGCATCGACAGATCAATGGCAATTGCTGATTGAGCGTTATCATCTACAAGAAGAGCAGATTCAAACTGCACCTTTTGAAATTAAAACGCTATGGCTTAAGTTATTATTTCGCATGCCTGAAATGGCAGAAAGTCATCGTATTTTGGCCATTGGATTATTAGAAGAAAGCTTTGATCAAGAGGTATTTTATTTATGGTTCCAGCAGCAATTACTCAAACAAGTACCTCATTATACGTCTATCGAACAGCAGATTAATCACTTAGAACTTAAATATCCGAGCTTACCGGTGTTTAGTTTTGCACTGTGGCATATTTATATGGAAACTGGACGTGAAACTCAAGCAGAAACATTATTATCGCTTTATCCAGATAATATTTTAATGAATTACCTAAGAATTAAATCAACATTAAATGGGGATGTATCTTTGATTCAGCAGTTAAATACTGTGTTTGAAAAAGATGCCAATTTTATTCAAGTTAAAATATGAGTATACGTATGCAATATTTAAGTCAATTCCCCGTGGTACACGAGCAGAAAGTGGCTTGGGGTGATATGGATGCATTTGGGCATGTCAATAATGTGATGTATTATCGTTATATTGAAAGTGCACGGATTCGCTATTTTGAACATTTAAATCTTTTAGGTCGGGATGTAAATACAGTGGTGGCATCGAGTCAGTGTAAATATATTAAACCAGTTTTTTATCCAGATACCTTAAGTGTAGGTGCATGTGTCGTTGAGCTTCGAAATTCTGCGATGCGTATGGAGTATTCACTATATAGCCACGCTCAAGCCCAAGTTGTGGCGACAGGTGAGGCCGTTGTGGTCTTTGTAGATCAAGTTCAAATGAATAAAACCTTAATCCCTAATGATATTCGAGAAAGTATTATTCAGTTAGAGAAAAAATTAGGTCGTGATTTAATATAATTTAAGCAGGAAATGATTTAAATTTTTTGTTTATTTATGTGTATTGTTAAAAAAGTGCGTTGCGTAATTTATTTAATAAAAATATGATGGCAACGAAATTATTTTCTAATAATTATTAATTATTTTTTGGAGTATAGGTAATGCCAGATATCAGTAATCTATCCGTTGAAGAGTTGAAAAAGTTAACAGCTCAAGCTGAAGCACTGATTGAATCAAAGAAAGATGAAGCAGTGGAAGAAGCCTACAATCAAATTATTAAGATTGCAGAATCTGCGGGTATGACCTTAGAGCAGTTCATTGAATACGGTTCGCATAAACGTAAGAAAACCACACGTAAAGCAGTTGAGCCACGTTACCGCAATAAAAGTAACAGTGCTGAGACGTGGACTGGTCGCGGTAAACAACCCCGTTGGTTGGTCGCTCAACTTGATAAAGGTGCAAAATTAGAAGATTTCCTAATCTAATTTCATCTTTCTGTCATTGAACAGATCTAAGATTAAAAAAACCAAGCCAAATCGCTTGGTTTTTTTATAAGTGAATTGGAGATGTTGAAAATATATGCATAATAGCGATTGGAGATGCTTTTCATTTCCCAAGGAAGAATAAATGAAAATAATGGTAAGAGCAGGATGGTAAAAAAATCAAAACGCTTGTTGTGGTGGGGCACAGCAGTCATCGCATTTCTGATCTTTGTACTTTTACAAATTCCAGCATCTTGGTTGATTTCTAAGTTTTATAAAAATAATCAAACGCTGCAAAATGTCAGTGGAAATATTTGGCAAGGTCAAGCTGACTGGAAGAAAGGTAAGCTGCGTGGTTCTGTGACATGGAAAACGCGTCCTTTGGATTTAATCTTGTTTCGAGTTGGGGCAGATCTTGAGATTCATAGCGGACAAACCCAGTTGAGTGGCGTAATCGGCTATGGCTTAGGTAAAAAAATTGTGGTTAAACAGATGCAGGGTCAGATTTCTCCAGACACGCTTAAAAGTGTGGTGAATTGGCAATGGCCAGCCAATCCCATTCAGTTGAATGATGTGCAGTTTAACTTTAAGCCCGAACAGGGGTTCTCAAAAGCCGATGGTGCATTGCAATGGGCGGGGGGCGCACTGATCTATCAATTTGCTCAGCGTCAAGACCGTATGGATATGCCGTCTTTGCTCGCGAAAGTGTCCGATGAATCTGGCAAGTTAAGTTTAAATCTTCAAGATCAACGTGGTCAAAAAATGGCGAACTTGAGCTTGGATTCTACTCTTATGCTCGATGTACAGTTGACCCAGCGTTTATTGCAAAATATTCCTTCATATAGCGGTAAAGCGGGACTTGATACCTATGTGGTCAGTTCTCGGCAGCCTTTGCTTGGTGGAGGATTTTAATGAATGCATTTAAAGATAAATTTACTCAAATATCTTGGCAGCATACCGATCGTTTAGCGCCATTCGTTTTATTGCTGCTGATTTTAGTTTTGTGTTGGAAGTTGGCCTCACTGTTTTGGTGGGTGGTTGCACCGCCTCAAGTTTTGCAAGCTGAACAAGTTGCTTTGGGGTCACAGCAGCCTCAAGTACCTAATATTTCTAGTTTTTCATTATTTCAGGAAGCTGGAGCGACTGCTTCAAATGCAGATGCTAATCTCGTTTTGGTATTGCAGGGCGTGATTGTGGCATCACCGCGTTCAAATTCTTCAGCGGTGATTAAAGTCAATGAGGTTGCGGATCGTTATGTGCTTGGACAAACCTTGGAAGGCAGTTCTTTGCAGTTGGCGGAAGTGTATTGGGATCGTGTGGTGCTCAGTCAGGGCGGCGGGGCAACGCGAGAGCTTCAATTTTCAGGTATTGAAAATTTAAATCAGCCGATGGTGCCAGAACAAAACGGCTCATTACCAAACAACTCAATGCAAAACAATTCGCTGCCGTCAAATAATGCTCAACCCTCCAATCCTACTGCGCCAATGCAAAATTCCAATCAAAATGCGTTGGGTCAAGCAATTGACAAAATACAAGAAAATCGTGATCAGTATTTAAAGGGTTTAGGCGTGAATACTACAGGTGGGCAGGGCTATGAAGTCACCGATCAAACACCTGCGGCACTGCGTAATAAATTTGGACTACGTTCAGGAGATCGCATTCTTTCTTTAAATGGACAAGTGGTCGGTCAAGGACAAAGCGATGTACAACTGCTAGAACAAGCTAAAAAAGAAGGCAAAGTAAGAATTGAAGTGAAACGTGGTGATCAGGTGATGACCTTTCAACAAGAATTGTAAACCTGTAAAGTACAGACAATACTAGGAAATATAATAAGTTATGGATTTTTTGAATCAGCATCGGTCACTTTGGGCATGGGTTGCAGCAGCACCTGTTTTGGCAGCTATGAGCATGCCCGCTCAGGCACAGACGTGGAAAATTAATCTACGGGATGCTGATCTCACAGCGTTTATCAATGAAGTGGCGGACATTACTGGGAAAAACTTTGCAGTCGATCCGCGGGTACGCGGCAACGTCACCGTGATTTCCAACAAAGCGCTGAATAAAAATGAAGTCTACGATTTATTTTTAGGCGTTTTAAACGTCAATGGTGTGGTGGCTGTTCCTTCAGGTAATACCATTCGCTTAGTTCCTGATAGCAATGTGAAGAATTCAGGTGTGCCGTATGATCCTTCTCGAAATGCGCGGGGTGATCAAGTCGTCACACGCGTGATTTGGTTAGAAAACACCAATCCGAATGATTTGATTCCAGCTTTAAGACCTTTAATGCCGCAGTTCGCGCATCTTGCTGCCATTCAGGGCACCAATGCGTTAATTGTGTCAGATCGTGCGAGTAATATTATTCAGCTGGAAACCTTGATCCGAAATTTGGATGGAACAGGGCAAAATGACATTGAAGCGGTCAATTTACAATCGAGTCAGGCTGAAGAAGTGATTGCGCTGCTTGAAACCATGTCATCTACAGGTTCCTCAAAAGATTTATCGGGGTCACGGGTGCGTATTGTCGCTGATGCACGCACCAATCGAATTTTGATTAAAGGCGATACAGGCACACGCAAGCGCATTCGCCAAATGGTTGAAATGCTCGATGTACCTTCGGCAGATCGGTTAGGGGGATTAAAAGTCTTTAAACTCAAATATGCCAGCGCCAAAAGTTTGGCAGAAATATTACAAGGTTTGGTCACGGGTCAAGCGGTGAACTCAGCTACGGATTCAAATACCAGTCAAAATAACAATATAGCCGGCACACTGAATAATTCGAATAGTTCAAATTCAGGCTCGGGTGGTTCAACTATTTCCACACCTGCCATTAATCTGAACAACAGTAGCAATCAAAGCAATAAAAATAGCATTACCAGCTTTAATGGTAATGGTGTGAGTATTATTGCAGACAACTCCCAAAATGCGCTGGTGGTGAAAGCTGAACCACAGCTCATGCGTGAAATTGAATCTGCGATTCAACAGCTCGATATGCGCCGTGAGCAAGTACTGATTGAAGCGGCAATTATAGAAGTGGCAGGCAATGACGCGGATCAGTTGGGGGTGCAGTGGGCACTCGGTGACTTAAGCAGCGGAGTCGGTCTAATTAACTTCTCCAATGTGGGCGCGAATCTGACCAGTTTGGCATCGGGTTATTTAAGTGGTGGTGCGGCGGGTTTAGGCGCAGCATTGGCAGGAAATAAAAATGGCGTAGGTAGTTCGTTGGTGCTGGGTGATTATCGTGAAGGCAGTGATGGTTCACGTAAGTTATACGGCGCTTTAATTCAAGCCTTAAAAAGTAACACCAAATCCAATCTGCTCTCTACGCCCTCGATTGTGACTTTAGACAATGAAGAAGCTTATATTGTGGTCGGACAAAACGTGCCCTTTGTGACGGGTTCGGTTTCAACCACAGGTGGGAATGTTAACCCGTATACCTCTGTAGAGCGTAAGGATGTGGGTGTGACACTCAAAGTCATTCCCCATGTGGGTGAGGGCGGTACGGTTCGTTTAGAAGTCGAGCAAGAAGTTTCCGCGGTTGCGGCAGATCGTGGTCAGGCACAAGATTTGGTGACCAGTAAACGTGCCATTAAAACATCGGTACTTGCTGAGCATGGTCAGACTGTCGTCTTGGGTGGATTGATTTCAGACAACAGTATGCATAGCCGTGAGTCTCTTCCGGGACTGGGTTCAATACCGGGTATTGGTCGCTTGTTCCGTTCAGACAACAAGAGCAATGAAAAGCGCAATCTTTTGGTGTTCATTCATCCGACCATTATTGGAGATAATGCAGATGTAAGACGTTTAGCGCAGCAGCGTTATGATCGTCTGTATAGTCTGCAATTGGCTATGGATAAAGACGGAAGTTTCTCAAAACTTCCAGATCAGGTTGAAGATGTTTATCAACAACGGTTGCCATTGACCTCACCAATTAAAACCGCAGAAAAGCCAGTGACTTATCAGCGTGTGCCATCGGGTGGTACTCAAACTGAAGCAGTGGTCACAACGCCAGTTGCCATAGAAGCACCAGTGGTTCAGCAGTCGGTTGTGCCTAAGCAGGGGGTAGAGAAAACCAAAAATACCGTGACCACCACCACCTTGCGTGCAGTTCCATAACAGTCAACGCATAGAAATATGACAATGCCATGTTAAGATTATTTAGATATTAATATTGGGTAATGGGTAGATCATCATGACTTGGAAGTTACAAACCATCACAGGCGAGTTCACCGGAACCGAAGTCAGTATTGAGCGTGATATGTTGGTCGGTCGTCATCAGGATGCTGATTTACTAATTCAATCTGCGGATATTTCACGTCGTCATGCGGCATTTTTATTAAAAGAAAAAGCACTTTGGGTGCAGGATCTCAAATCATCAAACGGTACATTCGTCAATGACTTGCGTATCGAGCATGAAACCTTATTAAAGCAAGGTGATATTGTACAGTTTGCCAGTCACAAATTTTCTGTACTTGAGCCTGCGGTTGAGGCAAAGCCTATTGACTTGCCAAAGCGCGTTCAACTTGAAACCGTTACTCTAGCAGCGGCGGAATCAGCGCCCGTCGTCAGCCCTGAAGTTGTTGTCGACAGTCAGCCTGTACCGTCTGTGTCAATTCCCGCTGAGCCGATTTTAGCTGAGTCAATTCAACAGCCTTCAGAAGCCATTGCGACTTCTGAAACTGCACAAATTGAACCGCAAATTGAAGCACAAGTGGAAAAAACAGCATCTCAGACAATGGCAGATCAAGGCATGCTGGATCTTAAAGAGCGTGATGCAAATGTGCAATTAAACCGTGATGGCATGCCGCAAAGTGTGGGCGTTCCAAAACCAGCACCTATTCCTGAAGGTGTCGATATTCATGCGGTGAAACCGATTGGAGATGATTTAAATCGTATGGATGTTCCTCCACACTGCGCAAGCAAAGAAGAAGAGACGCAAAAAAATGCCTCTATTGGTTTGATGGCACTCATTGTATTGGTGATTGTGGCAATGATTGCTTGGTATATTTTCCAATAAGCCTGATGAACCCTTTGGGTTAAGGCATGCTTTCGCATGCCTTTTATGTTTTAAGGATTAAAAATGAATATTGCTCGATTGGCTGAACGTGATTTATTGCTGTTTGATTTGGATGGAACTTTGGTGGATTCTGCCTTTGATTTATATCGTGCCATGAATATCACTTTGGGTGTGCTCGCGCTTCCAAGGGTAACAGAGCAACAAGTACGTAATTGGATTGGTAAAGGGACGTCTTTATTCTGTGAAAGTGTCTTGAAACACATCGAGGGCGGTATAGAGCCAGCTCAGCATCAATTACTGCTGAGTACTTTTTTAGACATTTACAATGCCGATCCGTGTGTCGACACCAAACCATTTGCGGGCATTCTTGAGTTTTTAGAATGGGGCGTAGCGAATAAAAAGACCATGGTCTGTGTGACCAATAAGCCAGAACTGCCTGCACGAAAAATTTTAGAAGTATTGAATATGGATCACTACTTTGTCGATGTCGTAGGGGGAGATCGTTTTGAAGTACGTAAGCCTGATCCTAAGCCATTATTGCACTGTGTTGAGGCTTTTCATTCAAGTCTGGATAAAACCTTAATGTTTGGTGACTCAAGTAATGATGTCGAAGCAGCAAGACGTGCGGGTATCGATTGTATTGTGGTCAGCTATGGCTATAATCATGGTGAAGACATTCAGCTCTGCCAACCCCAACAGATTGTGGATGATGTGCGTGAATTGTTGACTGAATGATTCAAAAAAATTTAAAGAATATTGTAGAAAGGGAAGAGGGATGAACAGTTATAACGTTTTTCGATGGCGTTGCTCGTTTGAGTATTTTTAATCACGTTGCACTATCGAAAACTTAAGAGAATTCCTCATGACAACAGCGCATCAATTTCAACAATTACAATCTCAAGGCTATAACCTCATTCCTGTTTATCGTCAGCGGTTGGCTGATACTGAAACACCATTATCTGTATTTGCTCGTTTGAAACAAGACCAACAAGCCTATTTGTTTGAGTCGGTGGAAGGCGGTGAAAACTGGGCGCGTTATTCGATTATCGGCTTGGGGGAATCAACGGTTTTTTCTTGCAATGCAGGGCAGCTCACTATTAAACAGGTCGATGGCTCAATTTCAACCGAAGCATGTGGCGATCCATTTCAATATATTCGTGACTTTCAAGCCCAGCTCAAGGTTCCTTCAAAGTTAGAACTGCCTGATCTGCCGAACTTTACTGGCGGTTTGGTGGGTTATTTGGGGTATGACGCAGTACGTTACATTGAGCCACGTCTAAAAAATGTCCCTGAAGCCGATCCAGTTGGATTGCCTGATTTGTGGTTAATGCTCTCAAAAACCGTGGTGGTGTTTGATAATTTAAAAGACACGTTGTTTATTATTGTGCATGCAGACACAGCTGAACAAGATGCGTATGCCAAAGCGCAGGCGAAGCTGGATCAAATCGAGGCGATCCTCGCAACACCCGTCAGTCTACAAGCCAAAAAGCATACTGCACCGAACTTTGTATCACTGACCGGTAAAGAGAAGTACATCGAGTCAATTGCGCGGGTAAAAGAATACATTCGTGCGGGTGATGTGATGCAAGTGGTACCTGGGCATCGTATGGTCTCTGACTTCGATGGTGATGCTTTGCAGGTCTATCGCGCACTGCGACATCTCAATCCTTCGCCGTATTTATTTCATGTTCAAGGCAATACTTTACTGGATAACACGCCGTTTCATATTGTTGGTTCATCGCCAGAAATTTTGTCACGTTTGGAAAATGGTATAGCAACGGTCAGACCTTTGGCAGGCACACGACCACGCGGTAAAACCAAAGAAGAAGATTTGGCGCTGGAGCAAGATTTATTGTCTGACGAAAAAGAGATTGCAGAGCATCTCATGTTGATTGACTTAGGGCGTAATGATGTCGGGCGTGTATCTAAAATTGGTAAAGTGCAAGTCACAGATCAGATGGTGATTGAGCGTTATTCACATGTGATGCACATTGTTTCCAATGTTCAGGGTGAAGTACTAGATGGTGTTGATGCGCTAGATGTCTTTAAAGCAACATTTCCAGCAGGAACACTCTCGGGTGCACCTAAAATCCGTGCCATGGAAATCATTGACGAAGTTGAGCCTGTAAAGCGCGGTATTTTTGGCGGGGCGGTGGGTTATTTGGGCTGGCATGGTGAAATGGACATGTCGATTGCCATTCGAACCTGCGTCATTCGTGAAAATAAAGTCTATGTGCAAGCAGGAGCGGGACTTGTGGTGGACTCAAATCCAGAGTCTGAGTGGAATGAAACCCAAATAAAAGCTCGCGCAGTGATCAAAGCGGTTGAATTATCATCAAATGGTTTGATTTTATGAGTTTTTAAGGTTTTTTTTGAAAAAAACACTTGCACGGATTCTAAGTTTTGCTAAACTGCACACCGTTCCGATACGAAACGTATCAAACGCTAAGAAACGCCGGCATAGCTCAGTTGGTAGAGCAACTGACTTGTAATCAGTAGGTCCACAGTTCGAATCCGTGTGCCGGCACCATTTTAGAAGTTTGAGGTTTCGTGTTAGGGGTAACACTGAAAATAAGTGTAAAAATGGTGAGGTTCCCGAGCGGTCAAAGGGGGCGGACTGTAACTCCGCTACGAAAGTTTCGAAGGTTCGAATCCTTCCCTCACCACCAATTTTTAAGACTTTAATTAAGTGGATGTACCAACATCGTGCGGGAGTAGCTCAGTTGGTAGAGCGGCAGCCTTCCAAGCTGCATGTCGCGAGTTCGACCCTCGTCTCCCGCTCCATTTAGTTTGAAGAATTAATATTTGCTCTTATAGCTCAGTGGTAGAGCACTCCCTTGGTAAGGGAGAGGTCTCGAGTTCAAATCTCGATAAGAGCTCCAGATATACAGTTTAGTGACTAGATCACACGGTTTCAAAGAAGCAGGCTATTTAGTCTGCTTTTCAAGTATTTATGGGTGCCTATTTTTTAGGCGATTGGTCGATACTGAACAATCCTAGAATTGTGTTCGATGTAAACGAGGAAGATCTCATGGCTAAGGCTAAGTTTGAACGTAATAAGCCACACGTAAACGTGGGCACAATTGGTCACGTCGACCATGGTAAAACAACTTTAACAGCTGCTATCGCAACTGTATGTGCTAAGCAATTCGGTGGCGAAGCGAAAGACTACGCTGCAATTGACTCTGCACCTGAAGAAAAAGCACGTGGTATTACTATTAATACTTCACACGTAGAATACGACTCTCCAGCTCGTCACTACGCGCACGTAGACTGCCCAGGTCACGCCGATTATGTTAAAAACATGATCACTGGTGCTGCTCAAATGGATGGTGCAATCCTTGTATGTGCTGCGACTGACGGTCCTATGCCACAAACACGTGAACACATCCTTTTGTCTCGTCAGGTAGGTGTACCTTTCATCATCGTATTCTTAAACAAATGCGACTTGGTTGATGACGAAGAATTGCTTGAATTGGTAGAAATGGAAGTTCGTGAACTTCTTTCTACTTACGACTTCCCAGGTGATGACACTCCAGTGATCCGTGGTTCAGCTTTGGCTGCACTTAACGGTGAAGAAGGTCAGTACGGTGTTCCTGCTGTTCTTCAACTTGTTGAAGCGCTTGATACCTACATCCCAGAACCAGAACGTGCAATCGATAAAGCATTCTTAATGCCAATCGAAGATGTATTCTCTATCTCTGGTCGTGGTACGGTTGTAACAGGTCGTGTTGAATCAGGTATTGTTAAAGTCGGCGAGTCAGTTGAAATCGTGGGTATCCGTGACACTGTTTTAACTACAGTGACTGGCGTTGAAATGTTCCGTAAATTGCTTGACGAAGGTCGTGCTGGCGAGAACTGTGGTGTTCTTCTACGTGGTACTAAGCGTGAAGACGTTCAACGTGGTCAAGTGTTGACTAAACCAGGTGCAATCAAGCCGCACACTAAATTCGATGCAGAAGTATACGTACTTTCTAAAGAAGAAGGTGGTCGTCATACGCCATTCCTTAACGGTTACCGTCCACAGTTCTACTTCCGTACAACTGACGTAACTGGCGCGATCAAATTACAAGATGGCGTTGAAATGGTTATGCCTGGTGACAACGTAGAAATGTCAGTAGAACTTATTCACCCAATCGCAATGGATCCAGGTCTACGTTTTGCGATCCGTGAAGGTGGTCGTACAGTGGGTGCTGGTGTAGTTGCTAAAGTAACTCTATAATAGATTCAAACGTTAAAACCGAGGGTTGCGATTCTCGGTTTTGTTATAGGTCAGTAGTTCAATTGGTAGAGCGTCGGTCTCCAAAACCGAATGTTGGGGGTTCGAGTCCCTCCTGGCCTGCCAGATTATTTTCAATAAAAAGCTTGATGCTGGCTAAACTGGTCATATAATAAGTCGCGAATCCTACGACGAGTACAAAAATGTCGAATGATAAATCGCGTGACGCATTAAGCGAAGCGCCAATTCCTCAAAGAAACAATTCAGTTGAAGTCGTTCAGTCTGGTTCACCAGTTGATGTGATTTTATGGGTTATTGCATTGGTATTATTAACCGGTGCATTTATGGTAAATCAACATCTTCCGGCGTATTGGATCCCAGCAAATAGTGTTTGGGTGCGCGTTGGGGTAATTTTGGCTTGTATCGTTGTGGCTTTAGGTTTATTATACGCCACCCATCAAGGCAAAGGCTTTGTACGGCTGCTTAAAGATTCACGTATAGAATTACGTCGTGTCGTTTGGCCTACAAAGCAAGAAACAGTAACCGCCTCATGGCAAGTTCTTCTTGTTGTGGTGATCACCTCCATTGGTTTATGGTGTTTTGATTACATTATTGGTTGGTTGATGAAGTTTATTATCGGGTAAGAGCTATGAAACGTTGGTACATTATTCATGCCTATTCAGGTTATGAAAAACAAGTAATGCGTTCGCTTAATGATCGAATCCAGCGTAGCGCTGTGGCCGATAGCTTTGGTGAAGTTCTCGTTCCTACCGAAGAAGTGGTGGAAATGAAGGACGGTAAGAAACGTAAATCAGAGCGTAAGTTCTTTCCAGGTTATGTTTTAATTGAAATGGAAATGAATGACGATACTTGGCACATTGTTAAAGAATGTCCAAAAGTACTCGGGTTTATTGGTGGTACGGCTGAAAAACCAGCACCAATTACGCAAAAAGAAGCTGATGCGATTCTTGCGCGTGTACGCAATACAGGTGAAGCACCACGTCCTAAGACGATGTTTGAGCCTGGCGAAGAATTACTTGTGACTGACGGTCCATTCACAGACTTTAAAGGTGTTGTGGAAGAAGTTCAGTACGAAAAGTCGCGTTTAACGTTGACGATTAATGTATTTAACCGACCAACTCAAGTTGAATTGGAATTTCGTCAAGTCGAAAAGTCAGATTAAGTTAAGTTGGTTTAAAACGCCCGATTTGTTATGGATCGGGCATTGTTGTTGTAACGGTTAACGTTACTTGAAATTATTGGGGAGCCTTCATCGGCGTTTGCACCCAGAGGTAATAGATAATGGCTAAGAAGATTGACGGCTATATCAAGCTGCAAGTTCCAGCTGGTAAAGCGAATCCATCTCCACCGATTGGTCCTGCACTAGGTCAACGTGGTGTGAACATCATGGCATTCTGTAAAGAATTCAATGCTGCGACACAAAAACTAGAAGCTGGTCTTCCAATTCCAGTCGTGATTACTGTGTATAACGACAAGTCGTTTACATTCATCATGAAAACACCTCCTGCTGCTGTTCTACTTAAGAAAGCTGCTGGTATCCAAAAGGGTTCAGCTGTACCTAACAAAACTAAAGTTGGTACTTTGACTCGCGCTCAATTGGAAGAAATTGCGACTACTAAAGAACCAGATTTAACTGGTGCTGATTTAGACGCACGTGTACGTACCATTGCTGGTTCTGCGCGTTCTATGGGCTTGGAAGTGGAGCTATAAGACATGGCTAAGTTAACGAAACGTCAAAAAGCAATTGCTACTGTTGTTGAAGCTCAAAAAGTTTACACTTTAGAAGAAGCAGTTCAAGTTCTTAACGAACTTCCAGCTGTTAAATTTAAAGAGTCTATGGATGTATCAGTAAACCTGGGTGTTGACCCACGTAAATCTGACCAAGTTGTTCGTGGCGCGACTACACTTCCTGCAGGTACGGGTAAAACTGTACGTGTTGCTGTGTTTGCTCAAGGCGCTGCTGCTGAAGCTGCTAAAGCTGAAGGCGCTGACATCGTTGGTTTTGATGATCTTGCTGAAAGCATTCAAGCGGGTAACCTTGACTTTGACGTTGTGATTGCTGCACCAGACGCTATGCGCGTTGTGGGTAAGCTTGGTACGATCCTTGGTCCACGTGGCTTAATGCCTAACCCTAAAGTGGGTACGGTTACTCCTGACGTGGCTGGCGCTGTTCGCAATGCTAAAGCTGGTCAAGCGCGCTACCGTGTTGACAAAGGTGGTATTATCCACGCTGCGATTGGTCAAGTAGGTTTCACTGCTGAATCAATTCGTTCAAACGTTGAAGCACTTGTTGCTGACCTTAAGAAAGCAAAACCTGCTACGTCTAAAGGTGTTTACATTAAAAAGATCACTTTGAGCTCTACTATGGGTCCTGGTCTTATAATTGATGTTGCAAACGTTTCTAACTAAGTTCGACTTAGACAGAATTTTAAAGCCCTGAGTAAGATTTAAAGCAATGCTCTAAATCTTAAGCAAGAAACTTTACGTCTCTTGCGGTACTTAGGCAAACTTTGAATTGATAAATATATGTTTATCAGCGTCAAAGACCGCAGGCGAGGAGCGTTTTTCGGAATTCTCTTCTTAATTGTCCAGCCTGCGTAGACGCGGTGGTGTGATTTGTTCATCCTCCGCGTGTAAGTTCAGTCATGAACTTACGAATTGGGAGTGTGCTTCGTGTAAGCACATAGATCACCGTTAGGAGGTTTTACAATGGCTCTTCTTATCGAAGGCAAAAAACAGATCGTAGCTGAAGTGGCTGAAATTGCTTCTACTGCGTATGCTGCTGTTGTTGCTGACTACCAAGGTTTAACTGTTGAGCAATTAACTGCTCTTCGTGTTGAAGCTCGTAAGTTGGGTGTTGCTACACGTGTTGTACGTAATACTTTGGCTAAACGCGCTCTTCAAGATACGCAATTTGCGATCTTGGATGAAAATCTTGTTGGCCCAACAATTTTAGCTTTCTCTACTTCTGAAGATGACATGGGTGCTGCTGCACGTTTGTTTGAAGAATTTGCGAAAACTAATAAAGCATTTGAACTTAAAGCTGCTGCATTTGACGGCAAACTTTATCAAGGTGCAGACGTTAGCGTTATCGCGAATCTTCCGAACCAAGAAAAAGCGCTTACTATGCTTGCATCTGTTCTTCAGGCTCCTATTTCGAAATTGGGTCGCTTACTTACAGCGCTTCAAGAGAAAAACGAAGCGCCAGAAGTTACAGAAACTACAGAAGCTTAAATCTACTCACACCTCATTCAATATCCATTTGGAGTTACTCTCATGGCTTTAACAAACGAAGAAATCCTAAACGCAGTTGCTGAAAAAACTGTTCTTGAACTTGTTGAACTTATCTCTGCTTTCGAAGAAAAATTCAACGTTTCTGCTGCTGCTGTAGCTGTTGCTGCGGGTCCTGCTGTTGCTGCTGCTGAAGAGCAATCAGAATTCAACGTTGAGTTGACTTCTTTCGGCGCGAACAAAGTTGCGGTAATTAAAGCAGTTCGTGAGGTTACTGGTCTTGGCTTGAAAGAAGCTAAAGATTTAGTTGAAGGCGCTCCACAAGTTCTTAAAGAAGGCGTTTCTAAAGAAGAAGCTGCTGAACTTAAAGCTAAGCTTGAAACTACTGGCGCTACAATTACTGTTAAGTAATTTCGCCAAGGGGTCAATATTAATTTGACCCCGAAATTTGGCTGATGGCTCTTGGGTCATCAGCCTTTTTGCGTTACAATAATCGGCTCGATTTTTGTTTACGTGATGTGAAAAGCATTATTTTTATAATAATTGAATAATATCAAATGCTTACCAATATTTTTCCATGTTTAAAAATATTGTTAAGCGTTTTAATACCACTTAAAATTGCAGCATTTGAACAAAGTGGTGGTCATATCGACCTGCGTAATTCCTTCTGAACCCGTTCTGCAGGCGGGTTTAGTTTACTTTCCGAGGACTCCAGATGGCATACTCAT
This sequence comes from Acinetobacter sp. TGL-Y2, assembly GCF_001612555.1. Taxonomy (NCBI): domain Bacteria; kingdom Pseudomonadati; phylum Pseudomonadota; class Gammaproteobacteria; order Moraxellales; family Moraxellaceae; genus Acinetobacter; species Acinetobacter sp. TGL-Y2. The sequence continues at coordinate 275,243 of NZ_CP015110.1, forward strand.
ATACCGAAAAGAAACGGATCCGTAAGAATTTTGGTAAATTGCCTAGCGTAATGGATGCTCCGTACTTGCTTTCGATCCAAGTCGACTCGTACAGAACATTCCTACAAGATGGCAAAACACCAAAAAACCGCGAAGATATCGGTCTCCAAGCTGCATTTCGTTCAGTTTTTCCAATTGAAAGCTATTCTGGCAATGCTGCTTTAGAATTCGTTGAGTATAGCCTTGGTAAACCAGAGTTTGATGTACGCGAGTGTATTCTACGCGGCTCAACCTATGCGGCACCAATGCGCGTTAAAATTCGTTTGATCATTAAAGATCGCGAAACAAAATCAATCAAAGATGTACGTGAACAAGAAGTGTATATGGGTGAAATGCCACTCATGACACAGAACGGTACATTCGTGATTAACGGGACTGAGCGTGTAATCGTATCTCAGTTACACCGTTCTCCGGGCGTATTCTTTGATCATGATAAAGGCAAAACTCACTCAAGCGGTAAAGTGCTTTATTCAGCACGTATCATTCCTTACCGTGGTTCATGGTTAGATTTTGAATTCGATGCTAAAGACTTAGTATTCGTTCGTATTGACCGTCGTCGTAAACTGCTTGCGACTGTAATTTTACGTGCGCTTAACTACAGCAATGAACAAATTCTAGACATGTTCTATGAAAAAGTTCCTGTATATCTAGATATGGGTAGCTACCAGATTGACCTCGTGCCTGAACGCCTTCGCGGTGAAATGGCTCAATTTGACATCTTGGATAAAGATGGCAAAGCGATCGTTGAACAAGGTAAACGTATTAATGCGCGTCACGTGCGTCAAATGGAAGCTTCTGGCTTAACCAAGCTGCCTGTTCCTGATGAGTACTTGTACGAGCGTATTACTGCACAAGATATTAAATTACATGATGGCGACGTTATTGCTGCAAACACAGTACTGAGTCATGAAGTAATGGTAAAATTGGCTGAAGGTGGTGTTAAAGAATTTAACATCCTTTATACCAATGACATCGACCGCGGTTCATTCGTTGCTGATTCTCTACGTGCAGATACGACTTCTGGTCGTGAAGAAGCACTGGTAGAAATCTACAAAGTGATGCGTCCAGGCGAGCCACCAACAAAAGAAGCTGCTGAAAACCTATTCAATAACTTGTTCTTCTCATCTGAACGTTATGACTTATCTCCTGTAGGTCGTATGAAGTTCAACCGTCGTTTGGGTCGTCCTTACGAAGTGGGTACGGATCAGAAGTCTCGTGAAGTTGAAGGCATTCTTTCGAATGCTGACATCATTGATGTATTGAAGACTTTAGTTGAAATTCGTAATGGTAAAGGCGAAGTCGACGATATCGATCACTTGGGTAACCGTCGTGTTCGTTCTGTGGGTGAAATGACTGAGAACCAATTCCGTGTCGGTTTGGTTCGTGTTGAACGTGCTGTTAAAGAGCGTTTATCTCAAGCAGAAACGGATAACTTGTCTCCACAAGATTTGATCAACGCGAAACCTGTTGCTGCTGCAATCAAAGAATTCTTTGGTTCAAGCCAATTGTCACAGTTCATGGACCAAAACAATCCATTGTCTGAAATCACGCACAAACGTCGTGTATCAGCATTAGGGCCAGGTGGTTTAACACGTGAACGTGCAGGTTTTGAAGTACGTGACGTACATCAAACGCATTATGGTCGTGTATGTCCAATTGAAACGCCGGAAGGTCCAAACATTGGTTTGATCAACTCGCTTTCTGTTTATGCTAAAGCCAATAACTTCGGTTTCTTGGAAACACCTTACCGTAAAGTTGTCGATGGCCGTGTAACTATGGATATCGAATACCTATCTGCAATTGAAGAAGTGGGTACTGTGATTGCACAGGCCGATTCTGGTATGGATGCAGAGGGTAACTTAACAGAAGATTTCGTCTCTGTACGTCATCAAGGTGACTTCGTTCGTTTGTCGCCTGAAAAAGTGACACATATGGACGTTTCTGCTCAGCAAGTTGTATCTGTTGCTGCATCGCTCATTCCGTTCCTTGAGCACGATGACGCGAACCGTGCATTGATGGGTTCAAACATGCAACGTCAGGCTGTTCCTACGCTGATTGCTGACAAGCCGCTTGTTGGTACAGGTATGGAAGCAAACGTAGCGCATGACTCTGGTGTATGTGTGATCGCAGGTCGTGGTGGACGTATTGAGTTTGTAGATGCATCTCGTGTTGTTATTCGTGTAAACGAAGAAGAGATGATCGCTGGTGAAGCTGGTGTTGATATCTACAACTTGATCAAATATACGCGTTCGAACCAAAACACGTGTATCAACCAGAAAGTTCTGGTGAACATGGGTGATAAAGTCGGTCGTGGCGATGTACTCGCTGATGGTCCATCTACAGATGGCGGTGAGCTTGCACTGGGTCAAAACATGCGCGTTGCGTTCATGACGTGGAATGGTTACAACTATGAAGACTCGATCTTGTTATCAGAGCGTGTACTTCAAGAAGACCGTTTAACTTCAATTCATATTCAAGAATTGTCGTGTGTTGCGCGTGATACTAAATTAGGTTCTGAAGAGATTACTGCCGATATCCCGAACGTGGGTGAAGCTGCATTATCGAAACTTGATGAATCGGGTATTGTTTACATCGGTGCTGAAGTCACTGCTGGTGATATTCTTGTTGGTAAAGTAACGCCTAAAGGTGAAACGCAATTAACACCGGAAGAGAAATTGCTTCGCGCAATCTTCGGTGAAAAAGCGGCTGACGTGAAAGATTCATCTTTACGTGTTCCATCGGGCACGAAAGGTACAGTGATTGACGTTCAAGTGTTTACACGTGACGGCATTGAGAAAGATGAACGTGCTCAAGCAATTGAGAAAGCTCAACTTGATGCTTACCGTAAAGATTTGAAAGAAGAATACAAAATCTTCGAAGAAGCAGCACGTGAACGTGTTATCCGTTTACTTACGGGTAAAGAGTCAAATGGTGGCGGCACGACTAAACGTGGCGACAAATTGACTGATGATGTGTTGTCTGCACTTGAACTTGTTGATTTACTTGATATTCAACCTGTTGATGAAGCAATCGCTGAGCGTTTAACGCAAATCCAAGTGTTCTTGAAAGAGAAGAGCATTGAGATTGATGAGAAATTTGCAGAGAAAAAACGCAAACTTTCTACAGGTGATGAGCTAACAACAGGTGTATTGAAAGTTGTTAAAGTTTACTTGGCTGTTAAACGTCGCATCCAACCGGGTGACAAAATGGCGGGTCGTCATGGTAACAAAGGTGTTGTCTCTAACATCTTGCCAGTAGAAGACATGCCACATGATGCAAACGGTGTACCTGTTGATATCGTGTTGAACCCACTGGGTGTACCATCACGTATGAACGTGGGTCAGATTCTAGAGACTCACTTGGGTATGGCTGCAAAAGGTCTTGGCGATAAAATCGACAAGATGTTAGAACAGCAACGTACCATTGCAGAACTTCGTATTTTCTTAGACAAGATTTATAACAAAGTGGGTGGCGAACAAGAAGATCTTGATAGCTTAACCGATGATGAAATCTTGGCACTTTGTAAGAACTTGCGTAAAGGTGTTCCGCTTGCTACACCAGTATTTGATGGTGCTGACGAAAGCCAAATCAAAGAATTGTTAGAACTCGCTGATATTCCACGTACGGGTCAAACTGTATTGTTTGATGGTCGTACCGGTGAGCGTTTTGACCGTCCAGTAACTGTAGGTTACATGTACATGTTGAAACTGAACCACTTGGTTGATGACAAGATGCATGCGCGTTCTACTGGTTCTTATTCTCTTGTAACGCAACAACCATTGGGCGGTAAAGCTCAGTTTGGTGGTCAGCGTTTCGGTGAGATGGAAGTCTGGGCGCTTGAAGCATATGGCGCAGCTTACACGCTCCAAGAAATGCTTACTGTTAAGTCGGATGACGTTGAAGGTCGTACTCGCATCTATAAGAATATTGTAGATGGCAACCATTATATGGATCCGGGCATGCCTGAATCGTTCAACGTATTGACTAAAGAGATCCGTTCTTTAGGTATCAACATTGAACTGAAAAATGGTGACTAATTAGCCATTGAATCCCCCCAGCCCCCTTTGTCAAAGGGGGAGAGTCCTCATTCGAAAGAGTAGGGGCTTCCCTCCTTAGAAAAAGGAGGGACTGAGGGAGGATTTCTCAGTTAAAAAACAATATTTGTGACCCAGTCGGGAAGCGAGAAAAACTTCCTGACACACGGAGAAAAAAATTGAAAGATTTGCTCGATATCATGCGCAAAAAGACGGATTCAGATGGTCATGCGCCAGTTGAATTTGACCGTATTCGTATTGGTCTTGCGTCACCAGAAATGATCAAATCATGGTCTCATGGTGAAGTGAAAAAACCAGAGACGATTAACTATCGTACGTTTAAGCCTGAACGTGATGGTTTATTCTGTGCCAAAATTTTTGGTCCAGTGAAAGATTACGAATGTTTGTGTGGTAAATACAAGCGTATGAAATATAAAGGCGTCATTTGTGAAAAATGTGGCGTTGAAGTAACCACTGCGAAAGTACGTCGTGAGCGTATGGGTCATATTGACCTTGCATCACCTGTTGCGCACATTTGGTTCTTGAAATCATTGCCATCACGTATCGGTCTATTATTAGACATGACCTTACGTGATATTGAACGTGTACTGTATTTCGAATCATACGTTGTAACAGATCCGGGTATGACTCCAATGGAGAAATACCAACTTCTTAATGATGAAGAATACTTCACAGCATTAGAAGAACACGGTGATGAATTCAGCGCGAAAATGGGTGCTGAAGCGATTCAAGATTTGTTGAAAGATATCGATCTTGAAAACGAAATTGCGCGCCTTCGTGAAGAAATTCCACAAACAACGTCTGAGACGAAGCTTAAAAAAGCGTCTAAGCGTTTGAAGTTGATGGAAGCATTTAACGATTCGAACAATAAGCCAGAATGGATGGTGTTGACTGTACTTCCAGTTCTTCCACCTGATCTTCGTCCGCTTGTACCACTGGAAGGTGGTCGTTTCGCGACGTCTGATTTGAACGATCTTTACCGTCGTGTGATTAACCGTAACAACCGTTTGAAACGTCTTCTTGACCTTTCTGCCCCTGATATTATCGTACGTAACGAAAAACGTATGTTGCAGGAATCTGTAGATGCGTTACTAGACAACGGTCGTCGTGGTCGTGCCATTACAGGTTCGAACAAACGTCCGCTTAAATCTTTAGCCGATATGATTAAAGGTAAGCAAGGTCGTTTCCGTCAGAACTTGCTCGGTAAACGTGTTGACTATTCAGGTCGTTCGGTGATTACCGTGGGTCCTACTTTACGTCTGCATCAATGTGGTCTTCCAAAGAAAATGGCACTTGAACTATTCAAGCCATTTATTTTTGCGAAACTACAAGCATCAGGTCAAGCAACCACCATTAAAGCTGCGAAGAAAATGGTTGAGCGCGAGACGCCAGAAGTTTGGGACGTTCTAGCTCACGTGATTCGTCAACATCCCGTGATGTTGAACCGTGCGCCGACACTTCACCGTTTGGGTCTTCAAGCATTTGAACCGACCCTCATTGAAGGTAAAGCGATTCGTCTTCACCCACTCGTATGTGCTGCGTTTAACGCCGACTTCGACGGTGACCAAATGGCGGTACACGTACCATTAACACTTGAAGCGCAGTTAGAAGCGCGTGCGTTAATGATGTCGACCAACAACATTTTGTCTCCAGCGAACGGTGAGCCAATCATCGTACCGTCTCAAGACGTCGTGTTGGGCTTGTATTACATCACTCGTGATGCGATCAATGCCAAAGGCGAAGGCATGGTGTTTGCGGATACTCATGAAGTAAACCGTGCACTTGCGACTGGTCAAGTTGATTTACACGCTCGCGTTAAAGCACGTGTACACCAAACTGTGATTGATGAAGATGGTAACCGTGAACAACAAACCATTATTGTAGAAACAACGCCTGGTCGTTGCCTACTTTGGGAAGTTGTGCCTGAAGGTATGGATTTCCAACAAATTAACTTAGAGATGAACAAGAAAAACATCTCGAAGCTCATTAACTCTTGCTACCGTAAACTCGGTCTAAAAGATACGGTTATCTTTGCTGACCAATTGATGTACTTGGGCTTCCGTCAAGCGACGCGCTCTGGTGTATCTGTCGGTATGGAAGACATGGTGATTCCACCGGCTAAATATGCAATTATCGAAAAAGCTGAAGTTGAAGTACGTGAAATTGAACAACAGTTCGAACAAGGTTTCGTAACTGCGGGCGAGCGTTATAACAAAGTAGTCGATATTTGGGCACGTACAAACGACCAAGTAGCGAAAGCGATGATGGATAACTTGTCTTTTACCACTGTTAAAAACAAACAGGGTGAAGACGAGAAGCAAAAATCATTCAACTCGATCTACATGATGTCTGACTCAGGTGCCCGTGGTTCGGCAGCTCAGATTCGTCAGTTGGCGGGTATGCGTGGTTTGATGGCGAAACCAGATGGTTCGATCATTGAAACCCCAATTAAAGCAAACTTCCGTGAAGGTTTGACGGTACTTCAGTACTTCATCTCGACACATGGTGCGCGTAAAGGTTTGGCTGATACAGCACTGAAAACAGCAAACTCAGGTTATTTGACTCGTCGTTTAGTTGACGTGGCACAGGACTTGGTAATCACTGAGCCAGATTGCGGTACATTGGCTGGTCTTGTAATGACTCCGTTCATTCAAGGTGGCGATGTTATCGAGAACTTAGGTACTCGAGTACTGGGCCGTGTTATTGCTGAAGATGTGAAAAAAGCAGGCTCTGACGAGGTGATCTTGCCTCGTAATACACTCATTGACGAGAAACTTGCAAACTTCCTTGAAGAGCAAGGTGTCGATGAAGTGAAAGTACGTTCAGTTGTAAACTGTGCTTCTACTTTTGGTGTATGTGCGAAATGTTATGGTCGTGATCTTGCACGTGGTCATATGGTAAATCCAGGTGAGTCTGTGGGTGTAATGGCAGCTCAATCAATTGGTGAGCCAGGTACACAGTTAACCATGCGTACATTCCACGTGGGTGGTGCTGCAAGCCGAACTTCTGCTGCGAACAGTGTTCAAGTTCGTAACAAAGGTACAGTTCGTTTCCATAACGTGAAAACTGTAGATCACGCGAAAGGTCACTTGGTCTCTGTTTCTCGTTCAGGTGAAATCGGTATTGCGGATGACTTAGGTCGCGAACGTGAGCGTTACAAACTTCCTTACGGTGCGTCTATCTTGCTTAAAGATGGAGAAGCTGTTGAAGGCGGCGGTATCGTAGCAACTTGGGATCCGCATACACATCCACTCGTTACAGAAGTTGCCGGTAAAGCACGTTTCAGCCAAATCGCTGATGGTGTAACTGCGACCTCTAAGACAGATGATGCAACGGGTATGACCACTGTTGAAATTTTACCCGTGACTTCACGTCCTGCATCTGGTAAAGATTTACGTCCAGCAATTGTATTGGATACAGTTGATGGCGGCGAACAGTTCTACTTCTTACCACAGAACACCATTGTGACTGTCCGTGATGGCGAAACCATTGGTGTAGGTGATGTAATCGGTCGTGTTCCACAAGAAACGTCACGTACACGTGATATTACCGGTGGTCTGCCGCGCGTTGCGGACTTGTTCGAAGCACGTAAACCGAAGGAACATGCAATTCTTGCAGAAGTTTCTGGTGTTGTTAGCTTCGGTAAAGAGACCAAAGGTAAGAACCGTTTAGTGATTACGCCGGATGATGGTTCTGAGATTTATGAAGAACTGATTCCGAAGTGGCGTACCATGAACGTGTTCGAAGGCGAACATGTAAACCGTGGTGAAACCGTTTCTGAAGGTCCACAGAACCCGCACGATATCTTACGTTTGAAAGGCGAAGTTGCGCTGACAAACTATATCGTGAACGAAGTTCAGGACGTATACCGTCTCCAAGGTGTGAAAATCAACGACAAGCATATTGAAGTGATCGTGCGTCAAATGCTTCGTAAAGTTGATATCACTGACGGTGGTGATACCAGCTTCATCAAAGGCGAACAAGTGGACTACATCCGTGTAGTGGGCGAGAATGAAGCTGTGAATGCGCAAAGCAAATTCCCAGCGAAGTTTGAACGTTTACTTATGGGTATCACGAAAGCCTCGCTTTCTACTGACTCGTTTATCTCTGCTGCATCGTTCCAGGAAACAACACGTGTGTTAACTGAAGCGGCTGTAACAGGTAAAGAAGACGAATTACGTGGCTTGAAAGAGAACGTGGTTGTAGGTCGCTTGATCCCAGCGGGTACAGGTTTGGCTTATCACTTAGAGCGTCGTCGTCAAGAAGCTCAAGCTGCAGAGCATGAGCTTGTCAATGACTTCTCTGATGTTGACCAAGCATTCTCACAAGCCTTAAACGAAGATCAGTTCTAAATTTAAAGCTTGATTAAAAAAAGACACCTTCGGGTGTCTTTTTTTTGCATTAAATTATGAGAAAAATAAACTATGATAAAACTTTGATCTTGCATCAAAATTTCTTATAGTAAGAGCAACATCGAAAGTGTAAAGCCATTACCACATATTTTATTCAATGATAGATGACGGGGAATTAAATGAAACTTATACAAAAAGTCTTGGCAATATCTGTATGTGCAATCGCATCAGTAGCTGTGGCTAAGCCTATGCCAAATTCAATTTTGGTGGATGATAAAGCCATTATTCCGATTGTAAAAACTCAAATTATTCGTACTGTGAAAGGCCAAACTCCTGTCAGAACGGTAGAAGCCACCATCTTTGAAGTGTCGAATAAGGGTCAAGACATTGTGGCGCGGGATGTGATTTTACAAGACAACGAATCGACTTTTTCTGAAAAACAGATGTCAAATCCTGTGCTCAAAAAAGGCGGACTGATTGTACCGACTTCTAAGATTGAGTTGACCGCTACCGTAAAACAAGGCAATGAAACAATCTCGGAAAACAAAACGGTTGATGCTTCAGGTGTCGAGTTTAAAAAAGATGAAGCACCTATTCGTCGTGACTTGAAATTACAACAGCAAACCAGTCCAGATTCCAGTGAGAAAATGAGTCATGCGGTGATCAGTGAAAATGGTGTGGTGACCAAAGACGTGGTGGTTTTTGACGAAAATCAATAATCAGAATTGTTTAATTTTCATCGATCTACGTTTGACTGAGCAGGCTCTTTTACAAAAGCATGTAAATGAGCTAATTGCTGTAACATAAATCGGTTATTGCCTCTACACAAACAGGCTATGCTAAAGATAGATTCAACAAAGGTGTAAGATCATGAAAAAATTAACATCTGTTATTGTAGCCGTTGCCTTATCTAGTGTTGTATTGGCTGGCTGTGAAAGTATGAGTTCATCACAACAACGCATTGGTGCTGCAGCTCTAGGTGGTGCAGTCGGTGGTGGTGTGGGTAACAACGTCGGTGGTGGTGTAGGTGCTGCCCTCGGTGGTGGTGCAGGCGCTGCAGTCGGCAGTAAAACCCAAAGTGGTTCTGATCGCAACGCAACTTATAGTGGTGTAGGTGGTGCTGTTGGCTCTGCAGTGGGTAAAAGCATTTTTGGTGGTAACGCAGGGGCGGCAATCGGCGGAGCAATCGGTGGTGGCGCAGGCGCTGCAATTGAGCAAAAAAACCGTTAATTTAGATTTTAGCCGTTAAAGTTAAAAAATAAGCGCTTTTAGAGCGCTTATTTTATGCGTGTAGGATGGGGCTTTTTGCGGCGGATATACACCGTCTTATGAACTTCTGCGATTCTTAGTCCTGAATCATCTACAATGTTAATGGTGTAATTTCGATAGATAGGAGCATAATTATCCGCCAAATTTTTAATGATTTGGATTTCCTCTGCATCTAATCGAATATCTGCATAAACCGTACTACGACCTGGCGTTAAGAAGTCAATAGATGCCGCTTTGTCCCAGACAATATAGGCTGAACCCAAGTGATACATCAGTAAAGTCATATAAAATGGATCAACCATCGCATACAGACTGCCACCAAAATGGACACCCACAATATTTTTATTCTTTCGGGTCAGTGGCATCTTGACGCGAATATGATAATTTTTTAAATCGATTTTATCTAACTCAATCCCCGCACCTTGAAAAGGGGCAAAGTGATTAATCATATATTTTGAGATAAAAGGGATTGTCACTAGCTTTTTTAAAATGCTCATTCAGGTCAATTTTTTTTATCCTATGAGCAAGCATACTAAAGTAGAAAAATCATTCTGACATTGATCGTAAATTTGACAAAATTGATAAAGCGGTCAATCGTCTCATAATAAAGGTGACAGGATTATGCATAATTTGCCATTTGAATCGCATTGGATCGAAACTCAAGATCATGAACAGCTGTTTGCTAAAACATGGGGCAATCCAAAGCATCCCGCCTTGGTTTTGGTTCATGGTTATCCGGACAATCAAGAAGTCTGGGAGCCAATTATTGCGCATCTTATCGCGCATTTTTATATTGTGACTTATGACGTACGCGGAGCAGGGCAGTCAAGTATTCCCAAAAAAATAAAAGCCTATGCTTTGTCACAATTGTCTTTGGATTTGGACAGTGTGGTAACTCAGTTGCTGCCAGATCGGCCGTTTCACATTGCAGCACATGACTGGGGTTCGATTCAAACCTGGGAGTCAGTGACTGAGGCAAAGTTCAAAGATCGGATATTGTCCTATACCACCATTTCTGGACCATGTTTAGACCATGCCGCATTTTGGATGCGAAACCAGTTTAAACATCAAAAACCCAAATTCTTTAAACAGCTCATGAAGTCTTGGTACATTGTGGCTTTTCAGCTGCCTATATTGGCACCCACCATTTGGCATCTGTTTAATGCTGAACGCTGGGGCAAGGTATTGGCTCAACTAGAAAAAAAGCAAGGTTTGCCTTTAAACCAAAATATCTCTAAAGATGGCGAACACGGAATTGGTTTGTATCGGGCCAATTTTATTCCACGTCTAGCCATGCCTCGTCAGCGCCATGCGATTTGTCCTGTTCAAGCGGTGGTGTTAAAACGCGATAACTTTGTCAGTCCTGAACTGATTGATGAGATACCGAAATGGGCGCAGACTTTCGAGCGCGTCGATGTCGATGCCAATCACTGGGCAGTGCTGAGTCGTCCTGAAGAAATTGCAGGCTATATTCAAACATTTGCATTGAAGCAGCAGCCGTGATTTGAACGTTTCATCCAATGGACACTTGCATCTTCCACTTGTATGAGCCGCCTAAGGTGGTGTTTGGAAAATGCAGTTTCATTGTATTGAATCTGATAAAATAGCCACTTTCTCTATTTGTAAGTCTCTTCATGAATGCTGTCGTCATAGCGATTGCCGTGATGTTTATTTTATCACTGGCACGCGTTTCTGTTGTTCTGACTTTGGTGATTTCAGCCATGGTTGGTGGTCTGGTTTCAGGCCTAAGCTTAAAAGATACAGTCACCGCCTTTAATGCAGGTCTGGGTGATGGTGCTGAAGTCGCGCTTGCCTATGCAGTGCTTGGGGCATTTGCACTGGCTTTATCAAAGTCAGGATTGCCTGATTTATTGGCGCATAAACTGATTGGATTGTTGGGTGTTGAATCTACTCAGAAAAAAGCAAAAAAAGTGAAGTTTTTGTTGTTGTCAATCTTGCTCATTGCAGCCATTTGCTCACAAAACTTAATTCCTGTGCATATTGCGTTTATTCCCGTATTGATTCCACCCTTACTTAAAGTAATGAATCATTTAAAACTGGATCGTCGTGCAGCAGCCTGTGTACTGACGCTTGGTTTGGTTGGAACGTATATCCTTCTGCCTGTCGGTTTTGGTGCGATTTTTCTTGAACAAATTTTGATGGGAAATATCAACAAACTGGGTGAGGCAAGTGGTCTGCATGTAGAGCGTTGGATGATGCCTGCAGCAATGGCGATTCCTGTTTTGGGTATGGTTATTGGTACTTTAATCGCAGTTTTTGTGAGTTATCGCAAGCCGCGTTTATATGCTGATCGTACGGTGAAAACAGTCGCGACGATTGATTTGGATAAGCCGCTTCGTTCAATCAGCCCTGAAGCTTTAAAAGAAGAAGCTTTGAAAGCAGATGGTGAAGCACTGATTCAAGAAGCGCATCAAGTGCCTGTGATTGCGACCAAAACCATTTTGATGGCCATTTTAGCCATTTTACTCACTTTGGCTGCTCAACTGTACTCAGGTTCAATGATCTTGGGTGGCTTAGTCGGTTTTGCTGTACTTTCGGCAGCAGGTATCTTCAAATGGCAACAAGCTGATGATGTATTCGTGCAAGGCATGAGAATGATGGCATTGGTTGGATTCATTATGATTTCTGCAGCAGGTTTTGCAGCAGTCATGACTCAAACTGGTGACATTAATAATCTGGTCAATAGTGTGACAGGCATTATTGGTGACAACAAAGCCTTGGCTGCTTTCTTGATGCTGTTTATTGGTCTATTTGTGACCATTGGTATTGGCTCATCGTTTTCAAGTGTGCCAGTACTGGCCGTGATTTATGTGCCACTGTGTATTCAATTTGGCTTCTCACCCTTGGCAACGGTTGCCTTAATTGGTACGGCAGCAGCACTGGGTGATGCCGGTTCTCCAGCTTCAGATTCGACTTTAGGGCCAACAGCGGGTTTAGGTGTGGATGGTCAGCATGATCATATTTGGGATACGGTTGTACCGACATTTATCCATTTCAATATTCCGTTATTGATCTTCGGTTGGATTGCAGCCATGGTGCTTTAATACCTCAATGCTGTTAAAAAAGGTGATTTTATAATCACCTTTTTTATTATTTTGTTTTTTATTTTCATTTATTTTAAAGATTTAAATCAGAGTGCTTTGCTAGGTTTTATAATATTAATTTTATTTTAATACTTGATTGAAATACTTGGTTTAAAACCAACTATTTTAGTATATTTAAATAAATATACATATAAAACAATATATTATAAATAAACAAAAAAATTGATGATTAATGTGCTTGCATATTAATTTATGATCTGTTTATTATCACCCTAAATATACATGTTGCACATAATATTATTCCAGAGGTGAATTAAAATGTTCAAGCAAGTTGCTCTCGTTGCATTAATGGGTCTTTCTGCATCTGCAATGGCAGGTCAATGGCAAGTGAAGTTGGGTGGTTCTGCTGTTGCACCGACAGGTGACTATCAATTGGGCGCTTCAACCGTTGAAGCGGATAGTGAATTGGCATTTACACCGTCTGTAGAATATTTCTTTAATGACAATATTTCTGCTGAGTTATTACTTGCGACACCCATTAGCCATGATGTTTTATTGGATGGACATTCAGCAGTTAAAATTAAACATTTACCACCAACGTTGACTGCCAAATACAACTTCAAAAATTCAACTGGCTTCACCCCTTATATCGGTGTAGGTGGAACAGCATTTATTGCATGGGATGAGGAATCTGCACTCGGCAAAGTCAAAGTCAAAGAGGATTTCGGTTTTGCAGGTCAAATTGGTTTTAACTTCCAACCTGCAGATGCAAAAAATTGGGGCGCATTTGTAGACGTTCGTTATGCACAAATCAGCCCAGAAGTTCAAATTGATGGGGTTGCAAATTTCGATTTAGATATCAATCCAGTGATTTATACATTGGGTTATAGCTATAAATTCTAAGCAACACTGAATCAAAAAAAAGCCTTATCTATGGATAAGGCTTTTTTTGGGGCATTGATCTAAATATAAATTAAAGAGAGAAAATGCCCTATATAAATTTGAGCCAATTTCATAAGCTAGATTATTCTAATGTGAGAATAACAATGAAACTTAGTTTAAATGTATTGCTGATCTTTGCCAGTGTTACTGCCACCCAGATCAGCTCCGCAGCCAGTTTTAATTGCCAGCGTGCAGTAAGCAAAACTGAGCATGCGATTTGTGAACACCGTGTACTGAATGATGCCGATGTCCAAATGGTGACGACGTATAATATCAGTCAGACGACTGATTCCTATGGGAAATCGTTCTATGATTCAAACTGAACAAGTGAAATGGTTGAATCTGAGAAATCAATGTCAGGATAGTTTTGAATGCCTGAAAAATATCTATCAAATGCGTCAGCAAAGACTTGATCTACATCTAGATCGTATTTATAAACAAGGACCTTTTTAAAAAATATTTGAATTTCGCTATTGAAAAATGAGGAAGTCACTCCATTCATTAAGCATTCAAAGAAAATGTTTTGATGAATTTAAGGAGTTATTGATGAGCGAACAAAATACACAAAAACATAGTTTCCAAGCCGAAGTTGCTCAGTTATTGCATTTAGTGACCCATTCTCTTTATTCTAATCCTGAAATTTTCTTACGTGAACTGATTTCAAATGCTTCAGATGCGTGCGATAAGTTGCGTTTTGAAGGGATTAATCATCCAGAATTTTATGAAAATGATCCAGACTTACATGTTCGTGTCACTTTGGATAAAGACAATAAAACCATCACCATTTCGGACAATGGTATTGGTCTGAGCCAACAAGAAGCGATTGATAACTTGGGTACGATTGCAAAATCGGGCACCAAAGATTTTATGTCGAAACTTTCGGGTGACCAAAAGTCAGATGCGCAATTGATTGGTCAGTTTGGTGTCGGTTTCTACTCAGGTTTCATTGTTGCAGAAAAAATTACGGTTGAATCACGCCGTGCAGGGACAGAAGCGACTGAAGGTGTGCGCTGGATTAGTACGGGGACTGGGGACTTTGAAGTTGCTCAGATTGAAAAAGCTTCACGTGGAACCGACATCATTTTACATTTGCGTGATGATGCACTTGAGTATTTAGAAACTCAAAAAGTTAAACAGATCATTAATAAATATTCTGACCACATCAGTTTGCCGATTGAAATGCAAAAAGAGATTTGGCAGCAAGAAGAAGCGGTTGAAGGTGAAGAAACCAAGCCTGGTCATTATGTAAAAACAGATGAATGGGAAGCGATTAACTCGGCAAGCGCACTGTGGACACGCAGTAAGTCTGAAATTACAGAAGAGCAATATGTAGAGTTTTATAAAAACTTGAGCCATGACTATGAAGCACCGTTGGCTTGGGCACATAACCGTGTTGAAGGCAGCACTGAATATACTCAACTTTTATATATTCCAAGCAAAGCGCCACATAACATTTTCACCCGTGAAGCCAAAGCAGGCATTAAACTATATGTGAAACGCGTGTTTATTATGGATGATGCAGATAATCTGATTCCAAATTACTTGCGCTTTGTACAGGGTGTAGTCGACAGTGCAGATTTACCACTGAATGTGAGCCGTGAACTTTTACAAGAAAGCCGTGATGTTAAAACCATTCGTGAAGGTAACGCACGTCGTGTTTTGACGACGCTTGATGCATTGGCGAAGTCTGAAGATGAAGCAGATCAAGAGAAGTTTAAAACGTTCTATACAGAATTTGGTTCTGTAATTAAAGAAGGTCTGGGTGAAGATCTGGGCAACCGTGATCGTATTTTAAAACTGCTTCGTTTTGCGACCTCGACCAGTGACGAAGTCAACACCACTTTCGCGGCATATAAAGAGGTGATGAAAGAAGGTCAAAAAGCAATTTACTATGTGACTGCGGACAGTCTTGCGGCTGCGAAGAATTCCCCACAACTTGAATTGTTCAAGAAAAAGGGCATTCAAGTATTGCTCATGACTGATCGTGTAGACGAATGGGCGATGGAGTTTGTGCATGAGTTTGATGGCACACCGCTGCAAAATGTCTCTAAAGGCGCAGTTGATCTTGGGGATTTGCAAGACGCTGAAGAGAAGAAAGCACTTGAAGCCGCGGCAGAGCAGTTTAAGCCGGTGGTCGATCAGTTAAGCGATGCACTCAAAGCCAAAACGTCTGAAGTGCGCGTCACGACGCGTTTGGTCGATTCACCAGCGTGTCTTGTGACCAGTGAAGGTGAGCTGTCTCCACAATTGATTCGTATGCTCAAACAGGCGGGTCAAGAGGTGCCTGAAAGCAAACCGATTTTGGAAATTAATCCTGAACATCCTTTAGTGAAAAAACTTGAAGGTTCAGCGCAATTTGACGATTTGGCCAATGTGATTTTTGATCAAGCGGTCATTGCAGAAGGCGGTTTACCGAGTGATCCAGCAGAATACTTAAAACGCATCAACAGTTTATTATTGAAATAATTGTTGCGATAAAATTTTTGAATCAAAAAACCTCCTTTGGGAGGTTTTTTTATGGGTGAGTTTTAATTCAATTTTTAATCTTATTGATAACTCAACACGTCCATATTGAGATCCGATAAAAATTTGAATCATTCAATATCCGAAAAAATGATTCTATTCACCGTTATATGCTATTCACCTAATTTTGTTGTTTTATTTGCTCGACCTTTTACTACGATGGCGAATGTTGATACACAAAGAATGATGCGAAATCAGCGTGTGATTCCATCCAAACCTGTATCTGGATTTTAAAATGAACATGCAAAATCAAAAAAGCCCATTCTATGAAGGGCTTTTTATGACGTGCTTGCTCAATACCGCGTTAAAAGATCGCCTCTAAACGGACCAAAGCACGGGCATAGTGACTGCGATCTTCACGATCATCATTATAATAATTCAAGTCACCTTGTACGAAGAACCATTCACGTAGCACTGGCTGACGCCATGAAACGAACGGACCCCAACTGTTCATACGTGTATCGTTATTGTTGATGTAGCCGCCCACATACATACCGTAGTTAAAACGGTTGCCTTGGAAAAATTGGTGCTGACGATAAGTTCGATTATCCCACGTCAGATCATCGTCTTGTTCATCTGCATAGGTAAGGAAAAACTGATTCGATAAAAAGGCATGATTGGGACGTGCATGGGTCAACTCTAAATTGGTACGCAAATAATTTTCACTATCAATACCATAACGATAGATTTGTTCTGCATGTACAAAAAAATCGCCGCCCAAATCCCAATTCTTTTTGGCTTTTAAACGGGCATAAATGTCATCGCCTGAACGCAATCCCAAATCTGCATCTAAGTCAAAAGGGAGACTTTTAGACAGCTGAGACCAGCGTAGGGCTATGGAGCTGTTGTCATCTCGAATACGTTTGCTGTCCACTTGCTTGTCTGGGTCACCCGTTGGGTTTTCATTTGTAATGGCAATGTTATTTTCAATTTCATTGTCGAGTGAGTCATCACCAAACACTACGCTGAGCTTGTTCTCTAATGTCGGTAAATCAATTTTACCGCGGATACGAGGCTTTAACTCATAACCATCATACTTGTCCCAATCATTGTCCAAAATGATACGCAGCGTGGCTTTTGCAGGTTTTTCAGGATTAGTCTCGCCAAACCAGCCATCAATACGGTTGGCAGTGCGATCTGCCCAGTTACGGATTGATTTTTGTTTACGATCTGCCCAAGCTTTATCTTCTGTTTCAAGGGTTGAAGGCAGTGTCTTATTATTCGACTCTTCGGGGAACAACGTAGGAGTTACATCTACCATGCGTGGAATATAATCCAGCCAACCACGATCATTAGACGTTGAAATTTCAGCGTCTCTATCTAGATGAGAGATATAAGGAGCTGAGTCGCTAAATTGCGCCGTATAGGGATTCGTATGCTGTGCTGTGCTGGTTTGTTCTGCTTGCGTCCCTGTGCTTGTTACAGAAAGGCAACACAATAAAATCAGTGGCAGTTTTTGGTGGGCATAGACAGTTTTTGATATATTCATGTGATTAATATTGATTCCCTGATGAATCATCCAATAAGGCGATCTACGTCACACTAAATTTGGGGTTTTTATAAAAAAAGTGTTAAGTACTTATAACTGTTTTAGTTTTATCAAAAAAAAGCTCGGAAATAAATCAGAAAAATGTAGCTATCGAAACGTTCATTTTAAAATGGCATAAATATTGGAGCAAAAAAAGTAACTCAAATGGACTAAATTGCTTGGATGTTCATGGTTGTCTTGTTTTTATTTAACTGAGTATTGAGCAATAAGCTTAAAATGACTGTTTTAATTAAGTGAGTGAACGTAATCTAAGAATAAAAGTAATCAAGATTGAGATTTAACTACCCATTTGAACGATATCGTCCATATGAATCACATATGGAAACTGCATTTGTCGGTTATAAAGCTTTAGATCAAGAAAAGCCGAACCTTGCACCGCTTATTCCATCTTAATGTAGAGAGAATAAGCGTAATAAGATTCGGCAGATTTGCGCACTTGCTTATATAATTCAAGCAATACGGTTGTGTCTTGGATTTAACCTACACGATTAAAACAAAGTATAATTTATAAAAAGGCTAAACCTTCTATATAAAGCTTAGACCTTTGCAGTGCAATATTTCTTCTCGTAGATTTTACCTGACACTGCACCAATGACGGCACCACTGATAGTACCAAAGACAGGCAATACACTTCCTGCTGCAGCACCAATGAGTGCACCTTTAACGGTGGGTGAAAAACGAGATTTTTTTGATACCGAATTTGGCGTCTGGGTTGTATCATCATTGAGATGATTCTGAATTTGGTTCTCAGCTTGGTTATGATTTGGCGTATGTGTCATTCGTATTCCCTCAAAAATTAAGTGATTAAAATGCATCGTGCTCAAATAGGATTTAAACAAAAAAAGTAGGTCATCACTAGACCGACTATGTTGTGGCTTGTGGTGGGGATGTAACTTAGGCAAAACTTTCGTAAAGAAGCTTTGGCACTTAATCACTATTGAAGCATTACATTCAGGTCATAAAAAACCTCCTAAAAAGGAGGCGTTTTATCTTATAAAATAAGAAAAAGTTAGAAACTACAGCGCGGATATCAAAACAATAAAAATCAAAAGGGTGTGACTTAAATCTGTTGCTATTTTATAAAAAAGCTTCAGGTGTTGATAGATCTATTCATGCAACGCTGCATCCTATTTTTGATTATTTGGTAATCAAAGGTCTTTAATTGAGTGGGTCTAAAGAGTGAAGACGGCAACATGTAATCCAGCTGTAAGTTTGCATGATGAAATGGTTACTTTAAACATCGTCATAAACACAGCACCGTTTTTTTAATCTAAGATGAAGATTCAATTACAACTAAAAGAGAGTCAATAACATGGCAATAGCAAAAGTCGTTGAAGTGAATTCGAGCAGTACTAAAAGTTTTGAAGATGCGATCCAAACTGGTATCGCTAAGGTCACAGAAACCTTAAAAAATGTTCAGGGTGCTTGGATCAATGAGCAAAAAGTCATTATTAAAGAAAATAAAATCACAGAGTACCGTGTCAATTTAAAGATTAGTTTCTTGGTTGAATAAATCTTTAGAATCAATATGAAATTAAAAAAATCCCCATGACGGGGATTTTTTTAAGCGCTATTCATGGACTTTCTAAAAACTCACATTGACTCTAAAAAGTCATATCAATGCGCTTTTTAGATTAAGATGTAGATGTTTCGCATTGATCATCGTCGCAGTGCGGTGCAGCGTCATGCTCAGTATCTTCATCTTTAATCGTAGCTACTGCTTTTTCAAGCACGTCTTTAAAGATGTTCACGGGCTGTGCGCCTGCAAGTGCTACACGTTGATCAAAGACAAAGAACGGTACGCCAGTGACTTTAAGCTGTTCACGTGCCACTTCTTCATCGAATTTTACAAAGTCTGAAAATTCATCTGAGTCTAAAACATTGTCCACTTCCACTGGATTTAGACCAATACGTGCTGCAACATCTTCTAAAGTTTCACGTTCACCAATACTCAAACCTTGAGTCATATAACTAAAGAAAAAAGCTTCTTTGGCTTCTGAGCCTAACCCTTGGCTTTGTGCAAGGTGAATAATACGGTGTGCATTAAAGGTATTGCCTGAATTGGCTTTTTCCCAGTTAAATTCAATCCCTTCTTCCTTTGCCATTGCTGCAATATTGCGCTGCATTTGTTCGACTTCTTCAATACTACGATTGTACTTTGCCGCAAGTCGTTCAGTGTTGGAAGTCTCTTGGCGCTGTGGTGCGTTTTGGTCAAGCTGATAACTGTGCCAATGCACTTCAAGTTCAATACCTGCTTGTTCAGCTGCTTTTTCTAAACGTTTTTTGCCAATATAACAAAACGGACAAACGACATCAGACCAAATATCTACACGCATAACAGTTCTCTAAGAATCATAATCTGCTCTATAGTGAAGGTGATTGCGACAAAATTAAAGAGCTAAAAATAAAACGGAGTGTATTGCGGGGCCAATCTGAGCCTATTGCTGAATAAAAATACAAAGTTCAGTCTATATTACATGGGCTGCTCGGTGTCCTTTTTTCAAGATAGTATGGAATGTCATATCGAATGCGATGTGGAATGGCGATATGAACGTGAATGTACACGCTTAAAATTACGTAGCGGGTTTAATAATTATGAGAAAATATATTCATAAACTGTGTTTGTAAACCGAATAAAATAGAAAAATGTTAAGCTTGTCAAAACTTTATGATGTAAAATGGCTAATTATTAAACATAAAAAATTAACAGGTAAATGCTCTTTTGATATTGAAAAATGGCTTTCGGATGTGGAGGTGCTTATGCGCCGTCTCTTGATTCTTATCTTTATTCTGATTTTGTCACTTTGTGGCTACTTTTTTTATCATGAAAAAAATCAAATGGCAGAGGTCAATCGTGAAGTGTTTGACAAGGTCATGTCCGAAAAAATGGAAACTTTGTATGTGCAGGCAAGGGACTGGAAACAGCCCTTAAAGATGACAGTGCCTGATGATCGCTTAGCAGGCGATTATAAAATTATATCTGAGTTTATTTTGCGCTATTGGATGGACAACATTGAGGCAAGAAATAGCTATTTACGTCAGCTTGATCAAGCACAGTGGGATGAGTTTTTAAATGCTGAGCGTTTAGAAAAAGATCGGAAATCATCTTATCAACAGACGCATCAAATGTTCAGTACGGTGAGTAAAGCCACCACTGAATACCAAAAAAAGCATGAGCAAATTTTTACTCAAGCTCTAGCAGATGTGGATGTGTTAAAAATCGATGGCAAAATGCGGGATGCGATGAAAGAGAAGTTGTTGTACAGCCGTCAAGACAATGACGAAACTGCACTACTCCAAATTGAGCTGCAAATCATTGCTAAAGCCGAAGAGATGTTTACTTTACTGCGTAACCATAAATGGCTGAGAAAAGGTAACACCTTCCTTTTTGCCAAAGATGTACAAGTGCGTCAGTTTAATATTTTATATGCAGAAATTTTAGAATTTCAGGCACAAATTGATGAGTTGAAGCGACAAAATGCCAAGGTATTTGAAGTCAAAGATTAATCAGGATGCATGGGCATTTCAAAATCAGAGTACTGAGACAGTCATTATCATGATTTTGAAAGTATCAAAAAGGTTGTTTTTTTGTGCGATATTTAGCAGCATGAGTACTGTAATTAACTGAAATCAAAAAATAAATTTCATCATTTAAAAATATGCTTTATTGTTGGTGACATAGTAGGGATGACGTTTAATCATCGGAAGATGATACACAGTACGTTGAATTTGATTTGGCTCGAATTCGTTTAAGATGACTTCTTGAAAATGACCTTAAGAGCCAATCTCTGTATCTGTCTTAATGACTTCACTGATTTTGTATGTACGAATATATCGCTTGCTAAGCTGAGTTGATTAAAGTGAGTTAAAATACGACGTTGAAAGGTTCAATTGAAAACCTAAAACCCCAGCCCAACCCTTGAAGCCTGTTGGAAGCACCGAAATTTATAGCGCTATTGCGTTTAATATTCCTCCAGCATGACTCATTTTGACCTTAGACCGTATGAAGAATTTGATCGTATTGTGGTTCAGCGTTTTTGCATTGTCGGCAATCTCAATTGGCTACACCCATGATTTTTTAATCAGCCCAATTTGGGTGGTTAACGTTTTCACGTCTTATTATTTAATTAAATTTCGAAAAATAATTCACAGTCAAATATTCAACTTCATCTTTGCGTTTAGTGCGGTATTTACAGCGTCTGTGCTGATTGATCCTGTCAAAGATTTAGAAACCAAAGCCTTGCTCTGTGCGCTTGGTGCTGTGCAAGTGGTGATATTTAATTACCTCTATTATTTCGTCAAAATCCGTACACAACAACTGAAGTATTACCACACCATCGTGTTGGCTGTGCCGAGTGTGATCAGCGCTTTGATGGGGGGGCTGCTGTTCATGCTCATTTTTAAGTTTGGTAAAAACTATTATGAGTTTTTAGACTATTTCCTCGAGCAGTTTTCCACGGGTTTGGGTGTCATGTGCATTTTGTTTGGGATACAGGCTTGGAAGCGCATTTCATTTCAAGATTATGCATTGGTGTGTTTGGCGCTTCTTGCACAGTATTTTATTTCGATCGACCAAATTTTTTATGCCTGCTTTATCTTGCCCTTTTTAATGTGTTATTTCGCATTGAAACATGGTTTGCGTGAGTTCTGTTTGCTCATTGGACTGTTGACGCTGATCTGTACCACCTATGTGTCCTTGCCTTTGGCAGGGGAGTATTGGTCTGAAGCTCAAGTCTATATGCTGTCTCGAATCAGTGCTTATCGTTTGGCACTGGGCAGTTATCTGATTATATTCCTAATTGTCTGTGAAATTTATTTGACCAATAAACGTCTGTATGAAGCCTATGAGCGGATGATGTTGAGTGATGAGTTGACGGGGCTGAAGAATCGCCGCTTTGTACGTGAAAAGGTACTCACCGATTCGAGCTATCAACAGGGTTTCTTGTTGTTATTGGACATTGATGACTTTAAAAGGGTCAATGATGAGTATGGGCATCATATTGGTGATTTGGTGATTCAGCATATTTCTGACCTTTTGCGTGAATTAGACGTGTGCAGCAAAATGATTTCAAGATGGGGTGGGGAAGAGTTTTTGGTAGCGGTCAAGAACGGCAGTGATGCCGACTGCAAAGCACTCTGTCATCGCATTATGCAGCGCTGTCGTGAGAAACCTTTCGTCTATAAAGACATCCAGTTCCCAGTCAATGTGAGCATGGGTGCAGCAACTTTTGAGCAGTTTGACTTACAAAATTACGAAACCTTAATCCAAAAAGTCGATAAAAATCTGTATGAAGCCAAGGCCCGCGGCAAAAATCAATACGTGTTTAGCGCTTAGAAAGTCGTCACTTCATTTTCAATGATAAATAATGTCTAAGAACGGACCTATGTCCCCAATAAAATCTTATTTACTTCACTGTTTCGATCATCAATTTCACAGCTTTTTCACAGGTTTTTTTACAGCTTGAACCGTTTATCTGAGCATGGATGAATCCCGCAGATGAATGTTGTAGCCTACTTAGATGGTACTTTTTCTCCCCATGATGCATTCCTAGAATCATAGGTACGGTACATGTATAGACGTATTGCGTCATTTATCTAAAGAGTTCAGTTTATGAAGCTTGCCCAAGTATCTCTAATGACATGCGTGATGATCTGCTCATCTTTTTTTACTGTGTATGCGGAGGATCTGACGAGCTTACCCACAATTCAGATGATGGCGGATGATGAATTACGTGATGAAGTTTTAACGACCGTTCAACCTTTTCAGGAAGATCGAAAAGTTCGTAAGGCTTTACAGCATCAGATCATTAAAAAAGAGCAAGAGCTTCAAAATTATGAAATTGGTCATCAAGCAAAGGCAGTGAGTGTTCAGCCTCAAACCACCATGCCTGACTTAAGTCAGCTCTCACCTTTGCAGCGAGAGTATGTGCTGAGTGTGGCGTCAAGCTTACAGTCGGCTGACCCAAGTTCTGGTATTTTTAAGATGCTTGAGCCATTGGGGATAGACCGTGATCGAGCTTTAAATGGTGTGCGTAATGGCGGTGGGGTACTTCAAATTAATTTTGATGAGCAGCGATTGAATCAATTGTTGGGGGATCAGTGGCGTGATGGTATTAAATAAAACTATAAAAAGATTAAAGCTCCGAAGAGCCTTATTCTACTAAATATAATTTAGGTTTTGTTTTTGAAAACTCTAGAGTTTCAAGCGAGTTAAAAGTTAAATCATTGAAGTCTTTTTTAGAGATGCCCATTTCATCGAGCATCTTATTTATACTAAAATTATGTTCGCTTGATAAAACTTTCAATATTTTAGTAAATAAAAGAGAATGATCACGATGGGTTGGTTCAGGTTCATTAATGTGATATCCATAAGAATTAATCCTGATCGAATTATTTTTATAGTTCCAATCAGATATCAAATCTAGTTTATGAGATCTGTAATTAATAGCCTTTAAAGAAACTCGCCATTGCTTTTTATATTCAATCATAGACTGAATACTTAAGTTGCTAGGTATTTTACTAATAAACCCTTGATAAGGCATAAGAAATTCAGATGCAAACTGATCTGCTTCACTTTCCTTTGTACGATTATATTCAGCCTTATCATCTTTATGCATGATCATATGACCTAATTCATGAGCGGCATCAAATCGTTGTCTTTCAAAAGATTTAAAATCGTTTAAAAATACAAATGGATTTCCACTTTGATCATCAAAGAAAGATAATGCATCCATCTGCTTTGTTTCAAAAGGTAGGCGAAATACACGAAAGCCTTTTAATTCAAGCAAAGCAATAATATTATTAATTGGTTGAATACCTAAACCCCAAAATCCTCGTAAATTGTTAGCAATATTAGAAGGGAATTTGGGGTGATCAGATTCAAATATCTCTAGCTCAGGAAAGCTAAATTTAGGTAATGTTAATTTTTGTTCAAAATAAAAATTTATTTTTTTTGCTAATAATGTATATGCTTCATTAGCATTTCTATATTCAGCTTTGATTCTTGCAGCAGATCTGTAAAAAATGTCACAAGTCTGAATTAACGAAAGATTATCTTCACCAGAAAAAAAACTTGCAGGCAGATTTAATTTCTCCATTATGTGTGAGAAATCTTCATGACTAATATGATAATTTTCGTCAGTTAAAATTTTACGAATTTTAGGTTCAGAACACCCTAAAAGACTTGCGAAATCTTTATTTGATAAACAACGTAAATCTTTCGCAATTTTTAATCTACTTCGATCAATTACTTGCATTTCCTCTAACCAGTTTTCAAATTAATAGGAAAATCCTCTTCAGTAATTGTACTAGATGTAGCATCTATTGGACTAGATTTTCTTAAATTAGGTTCAAAGTCATTATTAGAGTTTCGATTATTTAGTATTATTCTTATCAGATAATCTTTAGCAAGATACTTTTCCTCAAATTTTTCTTTAACGATTGTGTAAGCCGTTGGGAAAACTAATTCAATTTTAAGCTTAGATCTTTCCTCTTTAGAGTAGTTTATATCCTTTCTTGACGGATAAAAGCATATCCATGTTTTGTATGCTTCTTTATCTTCATAAGAACCATAATTCTTATGTATTTTTTCTTTAGTTTTTATACCTTTGGCGCTTGTACTTGTTAGCTGAGATTCTGGATGACCTAGACCATCGTTAGCTGAAGCGAATAAAATACACTTTTTTCTTTATCATTTACTAAACATTTTTGACCTTCAATATTCTTAAATATCCAGTCATTATTAAGGGATCTTTTTAGTTCTAATCCAATTTCTTGTTTGAAATCTCCAGCACGAGAAACAAACTTCATATCATTATTACCATCCTTTAATTCAAAGATGTTATCTACTGTAGTTAAAGCTTTGAAAAGTAAATTACAATCAAAAAAAACTAATGCTAATGCCTTTTGATGCGCATCTTCATTTTCAAAAATCTCTGTTTTGAAGTTTTCTTGTTCTTCATCTGGAAAAAGCTCATGATTTGACAAAATATTCCCCCTGTTTTACTTCTGATTTAAAGTGTAGATATCGTTTTTATAACATAAAGGTAGGTTTATAAATAATCAAATCAACTGATTAATATTTTTGGTTACAAAAAACCCCGCAATTAGCGGGGTTTTTTGGTCACGTATTTATGAATTAAACACGTTCAATAATCGTCGCAATACCTTGACCCAAACCAATACACATGGTCGCAAGACCAATTTGCGTATCTTGTTGTTCCATCACGTTAAGCAGCGTGGTGGTAATACGCGCACCAGAACAACCCAGTGGGTGACCGAGTGCAATCGCACCACCATTTAAGTTAATGATGTCTTGCTTCTCATACACACCCAGACCCTTCATTACAGAAAGACCTTGAGCAGCAAACGCTTCATTTAACTCAATAGTTTGAATGTCATCCATGGTCAAGCCAGCACGTTTAAGCGCTTTTTGCGTTGCAGGTACAGGACCATAACCCATGATCGCAGCATCACAGCCTGCAACCGCCATAGAGCGGATCACAGCACGTGGCTTAAGACCTAAAGCTTGAGCACGCTCATAAGACATCAAGAGCATAGCAGAAGCTCCATCAGACAACGCTGAAGATGTTGCAGCAGTCACTGTACCACCTTTAGGATCGAACACAGGACGTAAGCCCTTGAATGCTTCAAGGTTGGCATCAGGACGAATCACTTCGTCAATGTCGCAAAGCTGAAGTAAACCGTTCGCATCATGACCTTCAATGCCCACGATTTCATTCTTAAAACGACCTGCTTCCGTTGCTGCCCAAGCACGGCGGTGAGATTCCACACCAAACGCATCTTGCTCTTCACGGGTAATGCCGTTCATACGACCGAGCATTTCAGCGGTTAAGCCCATCATATTCGACGCTTTTGCATAGTGCTTAGACGCTTGTGGGTTTAAGTCAATACCGTGCATCATGCCCACGTGACCCATATGCTCAACACCACCAATGATGAAGACATCACCTTGGTTGGTCGCAATTTGCGCCGCAGCGGTATGAATCGCTTGCATAGATGAACCGCACAGACGGTTAACCGTTTGACCTGCAACCGTCTTAGGTAAATCCGCCAATAACGCAATGTTACGACCAATGTTCATACCTTGTTCTAGGGTTTGATTCACACAGCCCCAGATGACATCTTCAACTTCGTTTGTATCAAACTGGTTACGAGCAACCAAAGCACGTACTAATTCAGCAGATAAATTGTCGGCACGAACGTTACGGAACATACCATTTTTGGTTTTACCCATTGCTGAACGCACGCCATCAACGATGACAACGTCACGTGGATTTAAAGTAGCCATTCACGTTGCTCCTTAACCGTAGAATTTTTTGTTGTTAGCAGCCATGTCACGCAACAATTGTGGCGCTTCATAAGCTTTACCTAAGTGTGCATATTTGTCGCAAAGCGCAACATATTCAGCAACACCTGTTTGGTCGATATAACGAGCTGGACCACCGCGGAAAGGCGGGAAACCAATACCCATAATCATCGCCATATCTGCTTCCGCAGGTGTAGCAACAATGTTGTCCTCTAGGCAACGAACGGTTTCGTTACACAGGGCAATCATCATACGGTCAATGATTTCCTGAGCATCAAACTCACGTTTTTCACCCGTCACGACTGGCGCAATCACGTCATATGCAGTGGCATCGACAGCTTTGGCTTTTTTGCCTTTACGGTCAAGTTCATACTTGTAGAAACCAACATCGTTCTTTTGACCCAAACGTTTTGCTTCGTACATGGTTTGAATTGAACCTTTGAAACTTGGTTTCATACGGTCTGGGAAGCCTTCAGCCATCACTTCTGCGCCATGAACGCCAGTATCAATACCGACAACGTCCATGAGGTAAGCAGGTCCCATCGGCCAGCCGAAACGTTCCATTACTTTATCAATTTGCTGGAAGTCAGCACCATCTTTAAGCAATAGATCAAACGCACCGAAGTAAGGGAACAACACGCGGTTCACAAGGAAGCCCGGGCAGTCATTGACAACGATTGGGGTTTTACCCATTTTCTGAGCGAGTACTACAGTCGTTGCAATGGCTTCATCAGAGGTTTTCTCACCACGGATCACTTCTACCAAAGGCATCATGTGAACTGGGTTAAAGAAATGCATACCCACGAAGTTTTCAGGACGTTGTAATGCTTTCGCCAAACGTGTGATGGAAATCGTCGAGGTATTCGATGCAATGATGGTGTTTTCACGCACTGATTTTTCAGTATCGGCAAGCACCGCTTCTTTGATTTTTGGATTTTCTGTGACGGCTTCAATCACGATATCCACTTCTTTAAACTCATCTAAGCTTAAAGTCGGACGGATACGTGCAAGGGTTTCACCCATTTTTGCCGCAGTCATTTTTTTGCGTTCAACTTGTTTGGTCAACAACTTGTTCGCTTCAGCCATACCCAGTGCAAGCTGTGGATTACCAATATCTTTCATGATGATTGGTGTGCCTTTGCTCGCCGCTTGGTAAGCAATACCACCGCCCATGATCCCAGCGCCAAGTACAGCCGCTTGGTTCACAGGATGCGCACCTTTTTCATGTTTTTTAGAGGTCTTCTTAACGACTTGGTCGTTTAAGAAAAGACCAATTAATGCACCTGCTTGTGGAGTGACTGCCGCTTTTGCAAAATGTTCAGCTTCTAGTCGCAGTGCGTCATCACGACCTAAACTTGCACCCGCTTGAAGGGCATCAAGAAGTAGTTTTGGCGCAGGGTATTGCGCAGGATTTGCTTTTGCAAGCACCACACCACGAGATGAGTTAAATGCCATCATCTGTTCAAGTGGGTTTAACTTGATTGGGTCTAATTTTTCTTGGCGTTTTGCTTTCCAGTCTAAACGACCAGCAATGGCTTGTTTGACCAAGTCAACAGCAGCGTCTTGCAGTTTGTCCGCAGCAACCACAGCATCTACCGCACCGTCTTTAAGCGCAGCATCAGGGCGTTTAGGATTGGCCATTGCCATCCATTCAACCGCATTGTCAATACCAATAACACGGCTTAAACGAACGGTACCACCAAAGCCTGGCATGATGCCCAGTTTGATCTCAGGTAAGCCGACTTGTGCTGCTTGTGACATGACGCGATAGTCACACACCAAACACATTTCAAAACCGCCGCCCAATGCCATACCATTGATTGCAGCGACTTTCGGAATGTTTAAATCTTCAAAACTATTGAAAATTTCGTGAACAGGCATTGCCCATTCAACAATTTTATCTGTACCTTGAGCGAAGTTTTCACCAAATTCAGTGATGTCAGCACCTACGATAAACGTAGATTTGCCAGAGGTTACGACAAGACCTTTGATCTCAGCGTTTGATTGAACAGCTGCAATAGCAGCTTTAAAATCTTCAATTGTTGCACGGTCGAATTTGTTAACCGACTCACCTTGTAAGTCAAAGCGGAATTCTGCAATTCCGTCCGCAAGCATTTGGACGGTAATGGCATTGCCAGCGTGGATCATGCCCTGATCTCCTTTTTTTGGAGGACTTCTAAGTTGATGTTTTGAAGCGAGTGCGTATTTCCTGCGCACTTTTACTTCGCTAATCTTACGATAACTATATCGAAAAAGAACATAACAAGTTGTATCAAGCCGTGACGCAAGGGTCATCTATTTTTCTAAGCCAAACCCTGACATGCCATACGCCTGCCCGCTATTGTTCTTCATTGAATAATGTAAAGCTTTTGTTTCAATTGGCATTTTCATGTAAAGCTCACTAACTTATATCGGGGAGAAGTACTCAATTACAAGCATTTTCGAAATTTAAAAGCTGTCAAAAAAGTCAATTGACTCAAAATGATCAGCTTAAATCGCTGAAAAAAGCCTTTCGAATGAGATGGAATCGCTCAATTCAAAGTTAAAACCAGTTTTAAATTGGTCTTATATCATCTTAAATCTGGATAGAGGCAATGGCTGTGAAGACATGGTATATCAAGACCTTGCAAGACCTTGGATGGAGGGCTTTAAGATATCAAGACTTGAGATGACATCTGTTTTGGGTGGTGGCAATACAAGCTTAAGCTGAGTGATGAAACTTGGGTCTTAAAGCAGAGGTTTGTTTATATTCATCAGCTTCAAATATTCAGCTCAGCCTTCAACACCCTATGATCTGCTGTGATCTTTAAAACGGCGCTCAATGTTGCAGATTTTCTTGAGCATATTCATATGCTCTGATGCTATTTAAACGATGACAGAAGCTAGAGATCATGCGATCTGATATGCAATTTTTGATAACAAATATGATATTGCGTTGTTTGGATTATTTTTTTAATTTGATCACATAATTTATAAAAGACTTGGAACAATAATGTTTAAAAATTTAGCTTCGGAGATGATGGGTACCAGTGATATTGGCACCATTATTGAACCGCAAGATTTTAATAAAACCGATATTGATGATTATATTTTCCATGAAGACAATGAAAAAATCTTCTTTGTGATCAAAAGCAAAACCGACGAGTACTGTTTCACCAACGTGGCGTTTATGCATCTAGATGGCAAAAGTGCCATGAGTAAAAAACGAATGCTGTATCGTTATTTGTATAAACACAATCCGATCAAAAATGTGCTTTTAGAAACCGCAGGTACGGTAGATTTGGATGCGGAAATCAAATTTCAGTTGGGTGAGCAAACTTTTTCAATTGATATTGATAAAAAGCAAATTGAAAAAATTCGTGACCTGTATAAAGCTTTATTTACCATTGGTGAAACCTGTAAAGAGATCAATCGTAAACGGGGTGTTTTATTGCAAAGCACAGATAACGTGCAAAAAATGTTTAACTTACGTGAGCTGAGTGAACAGGCTATTTTAAATTTACCCGAAATTATTAACCAGACTGCACAGCAAGTGGAAGAGTACGCCAATCAGCGGATTAAGCAGATAGAGAATTATGATTTTTCGGAAGTCTTTGAGCGCTATTTGAAAAATTAAAATACTAAAAAAGCGCTTAAGGGCGTTCTTTTTTGGACATTTAGACGATGCGTCAAGAGACTAAAATTACTGCTTATCTGACAGATATATGTGAAGGATTAATAGAAAAAGCAGATGCTTCGATTAAGCAAAAATCTCAGGGGATTATGAGCTTGGTTATTCGATGGCCATGTATGAAGTCATATCCTTACTTTATCAGCAAGCTAAGGTGTTTGATATTGCGCTTAGTGATCTAGGCTTGGAGGGGATAGACCCTGAGCGAGATTATTTATGTGCCAATCCGTCTAATTATTCAAGCACTAACCAGACGAGCATTCATTCAGCATATCCATTGTGGGAAGCTGTAGACACCATGGATAACGATCGAATTCCATACCTCGATACATTTAAGTTTGATGGATGCCAATTTCAGATTACTTTACAATTTGGCGCACTTAAGACGCTGCTCAGGTGTGAGCACGTCTTGTGCTTTCGGATGATAGAAGAAGGTTGTGCTTTTCACACTTTGGCGACTCAAAAATTTGATGGAAAAGCATGGCTTTTAAAGACCGGTCAGTCGCAATTGTTGGATCAGTTTAACGTAGAGAGTGAGTCGATTTATGTGGATTTAATCAAATCCTATATCGTGCTGACTCAAGATCAGATTTTTGAATTTATAACTGATACAGCGATTCATATCACCTTGATGCCAGACAGTTTTAGCCAGTAAATGTTCAACAGACAAATTTAGGCAGATATATTTTAGTCGATAAAAGTGGCTTGGGTTTTATTGAAGGTTTTAGCGACATAGTTTTGTTCCCTAGTTCATACAGATCAATATAGGGTTGTCATTTGACACTCATCCAAAAAAATTGCTTGAAAATGGATAAATGAGCATCACATTATATATCTCATACATCCTATCTCTTTGACCAAGGCTCAATGTGAACGAAAATGCGCGGGACCATATCAACAAGATTTTAGCTCATATGACCACTTTGCCGGGCGTGTATCGCATGCTGGGTAAATCGGGTGAACTGTTGTATGTGGGTAAAGCCAAAAATCTCAAAAACCGTGTGTCGAGTTATTTTGTCAAAAATATAGAACATCCTAAAACCTTGGCCTTGGTTGCTCGTATTTATGACATTGAAACGCTAATCGTTCGCTCTGAAACGGAAGCACTGCTGCTTGAGCAAAATCTGATCAAACTGCATCGTCCACCGTATAACATCATGCTGCGCGATGACAAATCCTATGTATATATCTTTGTCTCCGCAGATAAACCGTATCCACGCATTGCCAGTGGACGAGGCAAGGGCAAACATCATGTTGGAAAGTTTTTTGGGCCGTATCCAAGTGCCTATAACGCCAGAGATACTTTGGTGGTGTTACAAAAGCTGTTTAATGTGCGTCAATGTGAAAATAACTATTTTGCTCAGCGTAAGCGCCCATGTTTGCAGTATCAAATTAAACGCTGTAGTGCGCCCTGTGTTGGACTGATTTCTCCGCAAGACTATAAAGATGATGTGGACAATTCGATTCGTTTTTTGCAAGGCGACACCAAAGAACTCAACCAAGAGTTGATCAGTAAAATGGAAGCCGCCGCGGAAGCCTTAGAGTTTGAAAAAGCGGTATTTTACCGTGACCGTATGGCGCTGCTACGCGACGTACAGACCCAACAAGCCATTTATAAAGTCAAAGGTGAGGCGGACATTCTGGCAATTGCCTATCACGCTGGGGTGACCTGTGTGCAAATTATGCATGTACGTAATGGTAAAATGCTGGGTGGTAAAAGTTACTTCCCAGACATGATGGGTGATGACTTAGGACAAATGCTGTCTGACTTTATGGCAAACTTTTATTTTCAGGTGGCAGACGAAGTGCCCAATGAATTGATAGTGAATACGGCTTTACCCAACAGTAAAGATATGGAAGAAGCCCTCAAACAAGCCTTCGATAAAAAAGTTCAGATTAAACACAGCGTTCGAGAGACCCGCGCTGAATGGTTAGAGCTTGCCAATATGAATGTGCAGCATGCCATAAAAGGACAGCTGGCCAATCATTTTGAGTTAAATGAACGCTTTCATCAGTTAGAACAGATTTTAGGTCGCCCTGTAGATCGTATTGAGTGCTTTGATATTTCCCATACCATGGGTGAGGCGACCATTGCCTCATGTGTGGTGTTTGATTCAGGTGGTGTCAGAAAACGCGACTATCGCCAATTTTCAATTGAAGATATTACCGGTGGTGATGACTATGCCGCAATGCGCCAAGCCCTAACGCGACGCTATAAAAAAGCCATGTTGCCCGATTTGTTACTCATCGATGGCGGTAAAGGGCAGTTGCATATGGCCATGGATGTGATGAACGAACTCGGCTTAGATGCATTTATTGTAGGGGTCTCCAAGGGTGAAGGACGTAAACCGGGCTTAGAGACTTTACACTTTACCGATGGGACCAAGGTGCAATTACCTGAAGACCATAAAGCCTTGCATTTGATTCAGCAGGTACGCGATGAAGCACACCGTTTCGCCATTACCAAGCACCGTGCGAAGCGTGACAAGCGCCGTGCAGGCTCCGTGCTTGAAGTCATTCCAGGTTTGGGTCCAAAGCGTCGTCGTGATCTTTTAACCCATTTTGGGGGCATTCAGGGGGTGCTCAAGGCCTCTGAAAATGATTTGAAATTGGTGCCAGGATTAGGTGGGGTGATGGCTCGAACGGTGTATAAAGTGTTGCATGAGTGATTTGCCAAAATGCTCATTGACGCATGAGTCATTGATCATTTACCTGAATCGCTAAAGTACGCATGATGAAGTTCATGTTCAATTTGCAGGACAGCATATGCCATTTCGCCAATTATTTCATCAGATTGAGCATCAAGAGTGGGTCGACATTCCTAAAGGCTGGTTACAAGGACGCACCATTTATGGGGGCTTGACCACAGGCATGATGATTCATAAGGCGACTTTGGCAGTCAATGATCCCAATAAGCGACTGCTGAGTACCAGTGTGACCTTTGTTGGTCCTGTCAAAGAAGCACCCGTGAAAATTACCGTTGAGGTACTCAGACAAGGCAAGTTTGTCACCACGGTCGAAGCACGCATTTGGCAAGATGATGCCGTGCAAAGTATTTTGCTGGCAAGTTTTGGGTTAGAGCGCAGTTCTAACCTCGATATACAGCAGCAACGGGTTGCACCGAATTACCCACCTGTAGAAGATTTGTTGATCTTACCCTTTAATGCCTTAATGCCACAGTGCTATCAAAATTTTCAACTGGCTTGGGCGGAAGGGGCATATCCGTGTTCAGGGGCAGAGCAGCCGGACTTTGGCGGGTGGTTTCGTTTTGATGAAGCTCAGTTTAACAATGACCCCATGACTGCTGCTGACTTGGTGACTTTGCTGGATATCTGGCCAGGCGGTGCATTTAATGTATTGAAACAGCCTGCGCCGGGAAGTTCATTGTCTTGGTACATTACCTTGCTGGGTCCAATTGCGTATCAACGTTTAGATTGGTTTAAATATAAGGTCTTCACTGACCATGCAGAAAATGGCTATGCCACAGAATATGCGCATATATGGGATGCCGAAAACCGCTTAATTGCTATTTCAAGACAAACAGTTACTGTTTTTGCCTAGTCGACAGTCGGTACTGAATCGTTTAAAGTAAGCCAATTCAAGAATCAAAGCTCAAGTTTTTATTGCTCAGTGAATCAGCAATGAGGGGGCAAACTGGCGGTGTCTATGTCTACAGGTCGCATCCTGAATATTCCAAATATCTTGACGCTAGCACGTATTGCGTTAATTCCTGTGTTTTTGATTATCGCGTATTGGCCTCCTGCAATTGGTGTAGGTGGGCATGAAGGAAGTATGACGCGTCATATTATTCTGACCGGTATTTTTGTGGTGGCAGCCATCACAGATTGGTTCGATGGCTATTTGGCGCGGACTTTAAATCAAACCTCTGCATTTGGTCGCTTCCTTGACCCTGTAGCAGATAAGCTGATGGTTGCTGCTGCACTGATTGTACTGGTGCAATGGGAACCGACCATTTCCATGGCATTTGCTGCGATTGTGATTATTTCACGTGAAATTACGGTGTCTGCACTGCGTGAATGGATGGCAGAGCTTGGTGCTCGTACCAACGTGGCTGTATCCGCGGTGGGTAAATATAAAACTGCGTTTCAGATGATTGCGATTTCAGTATTTTTACTGAATTGGCAGCCGCTTGAACTGTTGGCTTATGGTCTGCTTTATACCGCTGTGATTTTGACGCTTTGGTCGATGTTTATTTATTTAAAAGCAGCTTGGCCGTACCTAAAACAACCTTGATGAATAATGATAAAGCTCCGATCTCGGGGCTTTTTTACTGAGAAAAATAATGAATATCACAAAAATAATATTAGGCTTAAGCCTACTGTTTAGCACTTATAGTTATACACATGATGAACCAAGAACAAAAGAATATTTGCATAGTCACGGTATGCATATTGTTTGTCTAAAGCTGAACGTTATAAAGAGGAAGCAGATAATGCAATGGGTGGATATTTCCAAATTGGGAACCATGGCATTAAGACAGCGGATTATGTTGAAAAATATATTGATCAAAAATTAAAAGAGGATCTAGGTGGGTATAAAGGCGTAAGCATACCTGCTTATTTGATGCGTTGTTTAGAGATTTCCTATTCAGAGGAATATCGAGCCTATGTTCGACATACACTAGATAAATCCTCCTACGAATAATGCGCCTAACTGTGGGTTTCTTCCTCAGCATCATCTTCAAAGGTCTTGGCAATTTTTTCGATGTTGAGGCTTTTTGCCATCGCATCAAAAATTTCTTTATAACTGCCATTCATTTGGTACAGCTGATCATGTTCGCCGTGTTCCACAATACGTCCTTCTTTCATGACATAGGTATAATCGGCGTCAATGATTTGTGAAAGACTGTGTGAAATCATGATCACGGTTCGACCTTGTTTAATCTCATCCAAGCTTTGCTTGATCTGCTCGGACGCAATCGCATCGAGACTTGCGGTCGGCTCATCAAGGAAGATAATCGGTGGGTTTTTCAGGAACATTCGCGCCAGTGCAATCCGCTGTTGCTGCCCCCCGAGAGCATCAGTGCATCTGCATCATAGGCATCTGGAAGTTGTAAAATCTGATCATGAATTGAAGCTTTACGTGCCGCATGTTCCACATCTTCAAGGCTGGCATCGGTTTTGCCATAGCGGATATTTTCAAAAATTGAACCTTGGAAAATATGGTTTTTTTGCAGCACCAGCCCAATATGATCGCGTAAATATTGGGTGTCCATGTCTTCAATATCGACACCATCGAGTAAAATCTGACCTGAATCAGGCTGATAAAACTTGTCCAATAAGCTGATGAGTGTGGATTTACCCGCACCCGAGAGTCCGACCAAGGCGGTGATTTTGTTCGGGCGAATGGTCATGTGGATATCATGCAAAGCCTGATGACCATTGGGATAAGAAAAATTGACGTTGTTAAGCTGAAATTGCCCTGAAATTTGAGGTTTATTTGAGCCACTGGATTCAATCTCGTGATCGGCTTCCAAAATTTGAAAAAAGCTTTCTGAGTAAATCATGGCATCATTAATTTCATCATAGATACGATGCAGCGAGCGAATCGGCGCAGAGACGTTGTTAAACAACAGCACGTGGAACATGATCATCCCAATACTCATTTGCCCATCGAGGACAAAATAAGCAGTCAAAATAATGATCAGTACAATCCCAATTTGTTCAATAAAAGTTTTCACCCCATCAAAAATAAAACTGGTTTGACGTGTCTGCATTTGGTTGTCTGTCAGTTCGCGCTGAAGCTTGAGTTGTTTATCCGATTCAATCGACTCACGGTTAAAAGACTTAATGACAGTGATTGAGTTAATAATGCTTAAAATGCCTTGGCTTTTTTTCTCACGACCATCACGTAAATTACGTCGCCATCCGCCCAGTTTTTGCGCTTGTTTAAAAGTCAGCCAGAAGTAAATCGGTACAATACTCAGTGCAACCAAACCGACATAGACATTGGCATAAAACATCAGGCCAAGTGCCACAAAGGCACTGGTAAATAACGGCAGAATATCAATAAAAAAGATTTGAACCAAGCGGGTCAGTGAACCAATTCCTCGGTCTATACGAGTTTGTAATTTGCCCGCTTGGTTGTTTTCTTGGTTAAAAAAAGCCAGTCGATAAGTGAGGAATTTAACAATAATTCCTTGGGCTAAATCTTGTGAGACCAAGATTCTAAGTTTTTCGCCATAAAACTTCTGACCGAACTGTACCAAGGCATTGATAATTTCTTTGCCCAGTAAAATCACGGTGATGGTAATCAGAATGTTCCAACCCGCCGCTAAGCCTTGTCCTGCTTCAACTAAGGCATTGATGCTGTCGACCGCATATTGCAAAGTTAGGGCGTTGACCTGCGCGGTCAGTGAGCCGATCAAGGTCAGAATAAGCGTTGCAATAACCAGCAGTTTATAAGGTCTTACAAAAGGTTTTAGTTTTTGAAATAACAACCATAGATTCATAAGCGATTGTTTTTATTATCAGATTTAAGTGTAGTCTAAGCCTGAAAATAAAGCCTCACAAGCATATACAATGTTTTAAATTGTGAATGAGACATTTCGTTTAACATGAAGTCGAATGAACTGTAAGGTTAAAGCATGAATCTTGAATTATTTGCGCCTGAAGCCCACGACAATTTGTTGCCTTATGATGGGGTGGTGAAAGACTATGGCTTAATTTTGGATGCAGATGAATGTCAGCAATATTTTGATTATTTTTATCAATTTTTGGCATGGCAGCCAGATGAAGTCATGTTGTATGGTCAATACTTTAAGACCGATCGAAAAGTGGCTTGGTATGGCGATGCTGACTATCAATATGATTACTCAGGTATGTCAAAGCAAGCTCAGTCGTGGCATCCGTTATTGCTTAAGCTGAAACAGCAGATTGAATACATGACAGGACATTCGTTTAATTCATGCCTTGCAAATCTCTATGAACATGGCAAACAAGGCATGGGCTGGCACAGTGATAACGAAGCGTCTTTACGTTCGACTGAACATGGAACGGTCATTGCATCTTTAAGTTTGGGTGTAGCTCGAAAGTTCCGTTTTAAACATAAAATCACAGCGGAAACGGTTGATCTACTTTTATATTCAGGTCAATTAATCGTGATGAAAGGGCAAACACAAGAGTACTGGAAACATATGATTGCCAAATCCAGCAAAATTATCGAGCCTCGGATTAATCTGACTTTTCGCTACTTTTATCCGAAGTAACCGGCAAGCGTAGATATCTTCAGAAAAAATAGCTTGGGAGTTAGTTGAGCACGTTTTCATGCGCAGAGATTTCAATACATTTTTTCTCAATTAAAGCCGCATTTTCATGCAGTATTGCAATCATTTTATTTTGATCGATGAACTCAAAGCGATTTTTCGAGGCCAATAGGGTTAATGCCAGAGGGGGCTCTTTGCTCGAGAAGTTAATTGGAACAGATAATCCCGCGATATTTGGATTTAGCTCACCATTTGAAAAATAAAAACCCTGCTTTTTGATTTTTTTCATTTTGATCATGAACGCATTTTCATCGCTGGCAAACCCCACAGATTTGAACTGCTCATCAAAACGTTGGTAATAATCGAGTAATTTCTGCTTGGGCAGATGAGACATGATGACTTTCGGTGATGAACCCACAAAAATAGGGCGTGGTGCACCACGACCATAGGACAGTAATTTCACATCTTTATAGAGCTCATGATGAATATCTATGCAGAAGTCATAATTCAAATGCGTCAGTAAACAACAGAATTCAGTACGCTCTACAATCTCTTGCATAAATGGAATGCTGATCTGAACCAAAGGGTCAGTAGTGCGTGAAATGTAATCCAATACCGCAATTTTAGACCCTAAAGTGTAATCGCCTGACGTTCCCCTTAAGCGTTGTAATAATTCAGCAGAAACCAGTTCTTTTAAATATCGATAACTGGTCGGTGTAGACAGGCCAAGTTCTTGGCTAATGATGTCGACATTAATGACAGGACGATCCACCGAAAATAAATCTAAAACGGTGAGAATCTTACCAAAACTAGAAAGTGCCATATTTACCTATGAGGAGAAAATAATATTAAATCAAAATCATATCTAGTTTATAACAAAAAAATGAGGTGCATGCAGAGCTTTCTTAACATCGTTTGATCGTGTGTAGTGAACTCAAGAAAACCCAATTTAGGTGATAAAACATTGTATATTTTAATTATAATTAAGCATATAATTAGGTAAATTATCATAATAAGATATTTTTATTGACTTAAAATGTTTTTTTTGAAAAAATAGCTTAAACAAATATCGAATGATGAATTTTTAATCTGCTATTTTTAGCCAGATATTTCATTTCATGACGTCTATGTCGTGATTTTTTTATGCATTTAGGGTGGGGCACCGAGCTAAAGCATGGGAATGTAAAGCTATAAAACCCAATCATCTGAGTGAGTGGGTGTATCAAGCATTCACACGTAATCGATATTTTAACAAGCCATCCCGCACATTGAGATCAAGACATGCTGTTAACCCAACAATTGCTCGCATTTCGTCCGACCCGATTGGACTGGATTTTTGCGACCAAAACCTTTGTTGCAGGTATGTTGGCACTGTATGTGGCGTTTCAACTCGATTTGCCCTATCCGATATGGGCCATTGGTACGGTATTTGTGATTGCCAATCCTTATTCAGGAATGATGTCATCTAAAAGTATATATCGCATTTTAGGGACATTGCTGGGTGCGATCGTCTCCATTGTGGTGACGCCGCTTTTAATTAACACGCCTTTACTTTTCACTCTGTTTTTGGCCAGCTGGGTCGGCGGTTGCTTGTATTTATCTCTGCTTGACCGTACGCCGCGTAGTTATGTTTCTATGCTCGCAGGCTATACTACCGTGATCATTTGTTACAATTTCGTTTATTCCATTGATACTGGATCACTGTTTGATATGGCAATCGGACGCTTTCTTGAAATCACATTGGGTGTTGTTTGCAGTGCAATTGTGACCACCACCATTTTCCCCATGCATATTGGGCCTACGGTCAAAACTAAAATTGATCAGACTTTTCAAGATACCCATCAAATTTTTGAGCATATTCTTTCAAATAATCAAAGCCTTTTAAACAATAACAATAATGATGGACACTACATTGATGCTTTAGGAAGCCTTGCGCGAGATCTTTCAGATATCCATGTGATGGCCGTGCATTTAAGTTACGAAAAGTCGACTTTGCGCGGTATGACCAAACCGCTTCAAGAAATGCTCAATCAGATGACCATGTTGGTCAGTAATCTGGTGGCCATGTCTGAACGGATTAAACAACTTGATCGTATTGATCAAGTCTATCGTCATAAAATATCAATTTTGCATGAATATATTGCCGAATTTTTGCAAGATCATCAGGTGATTTCGGCGCATGAATTGAATCATTTGCCCGCTCAGTTTGAACTTGATTTTGAAGAAATGACCCAAGCTTCACCCTATAGTCAGCAGGTTATATTGGGAAGTTTGAAGATGGATCTTCGGCATTTTATTCAGAATATGCGAGCCATTGAATTGATTTGGCAACGTATTCAAAAGGGTGATGTCACACTTCCAGAGTCAGTATCACCGATGTCGACGCATTATCCTCATTTACACCGTGACCAAGGCATGGCTGTACGGGGGGGGATTTCAGCGTTTCTAATTATTATAGTAGCGACGGGTTTTTGGATTTTAAGTGGCTGGAAAGCTGGTTTTATGATGGCTGAAATGGCTGCGATTAGTGCCTGTATTCTCACCGCTATGGATAACCCTGTTCCTGCATTAAAAATGTTCATTCGCGGTAATCTGTATGCCGCCATTGCGGTCTTTATTTACGCATATGGTATTTTCCCCAATATTACTGAATTTTGGCAATTAGTTTTGGTGCTCGCGCCTTTTATCATGTTTTGTCTGATGCTTTATTTACATCCGCCGTTGATTGGGGTGGGGTTGCCGTTATTGATGGGCACTGTCATGGGGCTTAGCTTGCAAAATCGCTATAGCTTGGATCAGACATTTTTCTTTGATGCTTCAATTGGTACAGTATTAGGTCCGATTATTTCTGTTTATATCATTCATTTGGTCCGAGCCATGTCGCCTGAAATCACGGTGCAACGTACTTTATCTTTACATTATCAAGCGATACGTCAAGCACTGTATATGCCTTATGGTGTCCAATTTAGAACGCATCTACGAAGCATGTTTGATCGGATTGGGGTGCTCAATACCAAGATGGTTCAGTCAAATGAACTCAAGAAAAAGATCAATCTGGCATTAGTGGAATCTAGCGCTGTAATTGATTTAGCTCGGCTTCAAGAATTATTCAATCAGCTCCAAGAATACGATAGTTTAAAACGTAATATGGTGGAACTTCAGCAGCATTTTGATGATTATTTTCGTGCTAAAGAAATGGCTCAAGATACTCAAATAGCTCATTTTAAGATTGTGAGTAAGATTGAACATCTACACCTGCAGTCTAAGGCGTTGAGCCATGATGAGGTTTTGGAACGGTTACAGATTTCACTTAATAATATTCTAAGTAGTTTATGTCATGTGAGTCCTCCTCTCACATTGCCACAAGAGGTAAGTCACGTTCATGGGTGAACTCAATATTTATGGGGTCTATGTCCCTATGCTGCTCATTCAAGCAGTGCTGGCTTACGTGATCTTAATGATCATCAGAAGATGGGAAGACATTTGGATTGAAAAAGGCTGGATTGCTTTACCGAGCATTTTTTATCTCTGTTTATATGTGGTGTTACTGGGCGGCGTACATTGGGCTTTTTTATTGTCTTAATGGGTTGAAGATTAAAATGATTGAAGGAAACAGATAATGACACTCATCGGTTTAAGAACATATATGCGCCCAATCATCATGGCGGTGATGGCATTAGTTGCAGTTTTGGTTATTCGTCATATTTGGAATTACTATAACGCGGAACCCTGGACACGAGATGGGCGTGTACGTGCAGATGTTATCGAGGTTTCGTCCGACGTTTCGGGTTTAATTACTGAGGTTTTGGTCGAGGATAATCAATCTGTCACCAAAGGGCAAGTGTTGTTTAATATTGATGTTGCCCGCCAAGCAGTAGAATTGGAGCAGGCGAAATCTGATCTGGCCAATGCAAAAGCAGGGCTTGCGAAAGCAGAAGCTGAAATGGCGCAGTCTAAAGCCAATATTGTGAAATCTCAGGCCAATATTGTACTCGCGGATAAAAATGCCAGTCGATACGCTAGCTTGATGGATGGCGCAATTTCGAAACAAGAACAAGACCAAATGTTTGCGATCCGTGATCAATCCCATGCTGAACATACACAGTTAGAAGCCGTCATCGAGCAGGCCAAAGCAAATATTATTCAACAAAAAGCGCTCATCGAGGTGGCCCAAAGCCATGTCAATTTAGCTCAGTTGAATCTAAAGCGCTCGGCAGTTGTTGCTCCAGCAGATGGCACCATGTCAAATTTTGAATTGAAGGCAGGCAACTATATTCAAGTTGGACAGCCTGTCGCCGCTTTGGTCGACCGTAAAGCACTCTATGTGGTGGGATATTTTGAAGAAACAAAACTCAATAAAATTCATGTCGGAGATCAAGCGACAATTCAGTTAATGGGCGACTCTGAAAAAATCAAAGGTCATGTGCAAGGTATTGCAACTGGTATTGAAGATCGTGAGCGTAGTTCGACTTCAGGGTTACTCGCCAATGTTAATCCGACATTCAGTTGGGTTCGTTTGGCACAGCGCGTACCGGTAAAAATTATTTTAGATGAAGTGCCGCATGATAATTTGGCCTTTGTCGCGGGTCGAACAGCCACAGTGCATATTGGAACCAGCTAAAAGAGAGCTTTAACTTTAAAAAAAAACACCCCAAAGGATGTTTTATATTACTCAAAGAACACGACTTAAGGCTGGATACCTTGTGGATGACGATACCAACTTTCAATAAACAGCGCTGCTGCAATACTGTCTGCAGAAACGTTCTTTCCGCGACCTTGTGCCTGATAGTGATCTAACTCATCCCGTGCTTCACGTGTGGTTAAGCGCTCATCCACCATCCATGTTTCAATGTTGGTTTGATGACGTAAGCGCCGTGCAAATTTACGGGCGCGCGCAGACAGTTCAGATTCCGAATCATCCATATTTAAAGGTAGGCCAACCAAGAACAGATTCGGTTGGTGTTGCTTCACAATTTTCAACAGTTCATCCCAATTGGGGATACCATCTCTCATCGGGAAAAGCGCCAAAGGAGTCGCGCTTTCAATGATTGAGGAGCCGACCGCCATTCCTGTTTTTTGTGTACCAAAATCAAAAGCCATAATCAGCTTCGGCTGTTTCAA
The DNA here is from genome assembly GCF_001612555.1 of Acinetobacter sp. TGL-Y2. Lineage (NCBI taxonomy): Bacteria > Pseudomonadati > Pseudomonadota > Gammaproteobacteria > Moraxellales > Moraxellaceae > Acinetobacter > Acinetobacter sp. TGL-Y2. The sequence continues at coordinate 318,381 of NZ_CP015110.1, forward strand.
ATCAGGCATGTCCAATCTCTGAAGATAACCAAGTCCGATCTATGCCCAGTTTTTTATAGGCAGCATCCCAGCGATCGTCATAAGGTAGGTTGAAAATTAAATCCATATCCGAGTCGCAGATGAGCCAATCACCGCGTGACATCTCATCTTCGAGTTGGTTTTTGTCCCAACTGGCATAGCCTAAAGCAATTTGATAGCGTCCAACGCCTTGATTTTGAGCAATTGCATCTAAAATATCTTTTGAGGTGGTAATACACAGGTTTTCATCCATGGCAATGGAGGAGTGCCAAGTCGGTTGACCGGTATGAATCACAAAACCCGCTTCTGGACGCAGTGGACCGCCTTGTAAGACCTCATGCGGGCGCACGAAATCTGCCTCAATGTCTAAGTCATTTAACAACTCTTTAACTTGAATGCCTGCGGGACGGTTAATGATGATCCCTTGAGCGCCATCTTCATCGTGCCGCGCGATATACACCACTGTATTGGCAAAGAAATCATCTGCCAAATCTGGCGGGGCAATTAGACAACGATGGGTCAGAAATTGTTTGCTCACCTAAAGGCTTCTCCTCATTTCATTCAAAGATAGATATCCAGCGTACTTTAATATCAACATACTCGACTCAATTAAATTCAACAACGCATTTGTGTGAACACCGAGCTGCATCTTTTAAAATAAAGAGATATTGATCAGGCTTTTCGTGCTTCAGAAAAAACACTTTATTGACCTGAACTAATATATACATTGATTCACTGTGATTTAAATTAGAGCAATCCGACCGTCTAAACTAAAAAGCTATGCTAAATGGAAAATCACATAAGAAAAGAGAAGACCTATACACCAGAAGGCTGCTGAAACTTCAACTGACGCAGTTGCTTGGCGTGCTGTAATGTGGTTTCGCTAATCTCAACACCACCGGTCATACGCGCTAGTTCATCAATACGCGCATCTTCTTCAAGTTCAATAATGGTACTGCTGGCAGGATCAGTTTGTAATTTTTTCACCAGTAGATGCTGATCGGATTGCGCTGCAACCTGTGCTTGATGGGTAATACATAAAATCTGTACATGTTGACCCAGACCTGCCAGTAAGCGACCCACAATTTCGGCTGTTCCACCACTGATGCCGACGTCTATTTCATCGAAGACCAAGACTTCTGCTTCAGTTTTTTCAGCATTCATCACTTGCATGACCAAAGCAATACGTGACAATTCGCCCCCTGACGCCACACGAGCCAGCGGCTGAGGTGGTATGCCCTTATTTGCGCTAAACAAAAGTTGAATAAAGCTAAAACCTTCAGCAGAAGGTTGCTCTAAGGCATCAAATCTAAACTCAAAATGCGCCTCAGGCAGCGCCAACTGTTTGACCTGTTCGGTTAAATGCTTTGCTAAAGGCTCAGCAGCTGCACGGCGAATATCATCGAGATGCTGTGCTTTTTCTAAAAACAGTTGATGGGAAATTTCAACCTGTTCCGCCAACGCTTCAGGGTCTTCCAGTTGATGCAATTGTTCTAGCTCAAGTTGCCAAGCCTCAAATTGCCCTTTCAGCTCCTCAGGTTGAATTCGATATTTTCGCGCTAAACGGTGGAACACTTCGAGTTGAGTATTCAGTTCTTCCATCCGTTCAGGGTCAAAACTTTGACGATCTATAAACTGTTTTAGACTGGCGCTGGCATCATCGAGTTCACTTTGTGCATTGATCAGTGATGTATAAATCCCAGAGAGCTGTTCGCTACGTCCAGCATGGGTTTCTAAACGGCGAATAATGGTCGAAATTTCTTGAGTAATATTCTGTTCGGCTTCATCCAGTGCATTTACCGCATAACTACAGTCTTGCATGATGTGTTCATGATGACTTAAGCGATCAAATTCTTGTTCAATCTCTTTATAATCCACTTGAATCACTTCTTCGAGTTCTTCAAGTTGCAGATTTAAATTTTCAATGCGTTGTAAGCGGTTGGTCTGTGCATCCAGCGCCGCTTGATGCTGACGAATATTTTTTTGCCACGCGTTGTAGCTGTCTTTGACCGCCAAAGTGTCGGCAGCAAAATTACTGTAACGATCCAACCAATGCTTGGGGTAAGGTGGTTCTAATAGCTGCTGCTGGCTGTGTTGGCTATACAGTTGTACCAACAAGCGTCCAATTTCTTTGAGCTCCGAGAGACTGCTCGGGCGTCCATTGATCCACGCCTTAGTGCGACCTGTGGCAAAAATCACCCGACGTAAATGAATTTCACCCGATTCATCTGCCAGTTCATGAGTGTTCAGCCATTCGGCTTCAGGACTGTGCTCACGATAACTGAAGACCGCAGTGACATCTGCCTTATCTGATCCATAGCGGACATAATGGGTGTCCGTACGTTCGCCCAAGCATGCCGAAAGCGCATCGAGCAGTAACGATTTACCTGCGCCCGTTTCACCGGTGAGCACATTGAAGCCTTGTTCAATATCAATCGATAAATGATCTGCTAAGGCAAAATTGATCAGAGTTAAGTGTGTCAGCATAAACGCATCCAAGCTGCGAGAAGTGTGGTTCTAAGATAGTGAAGTTTTGTTTTTGTCACAAGTGACTAAATATTCTAATGTAAAATGAATGATGATAATTCTAACTTAAAACGACTATGAAAATGAAAATGAAATTGCCATGACCAAACATGCAGCAGTAGATGAATGGTTAAATAGAAGCAAATGATTCCATTGCATACATGACTCTTATTCACATAGAAAGCTAATTTTGGCAGGTATGCGGGGCAGATTTAAGGTGTATTTACGCATTTAAAAGTATATATGAAAGATTATATTTCAACAGGTAGATATCCTGCTAAGCGAGTAATGGATCAAGATTATTTGCGCTATTGTATTTGAACAATCTTGGCACAAAGTGTACTCATCCATGACAGTCAAAATTTGGATCCAAACGCTTTGGCATTTCCACCTTCTACACATTACAAAGGATTTTGAAGATTTCGCACCATTCCATGTGGGGATGAATGAAGATTCATCTGAAGTCTAGGCAAAGATGAGTATTTTGGGTGCTGATCGTGTCGATTGGACTTTGGTCGATGAGCATGCGCAAACAGTTTGTCGCTATACTACACATGTTTTACATGATGCTAAAATTTTGCTGGAGTTGCCGCGCAGTTATGGACTAAAACTCAAATCAGAAGAATGGAAATTGTTTATGTATCCGACTGAAAACACTGATTGATTAGTTGTGACTTCACAATTAAACTACGTCAATTAAAATTTATAAAATGCGCATTATTTGGAGAATACGCATGAATTCACGATTCGATCATGTATCGGTATTAAAAAAATCAAATGTCTATTTTGGCGGTGCGTGTATTAGCCATACGGTGCAATTTGAAGATGGTACAAAGAAGACCCTTGGGGTGATTCTGCCGACTGAACAGCCGCTGACTTTTGAGACGCATGTGCCAGAACGTATGGAAATTATTTCAGGCGAATGCCGTGTAAAAATTGGGGATAGCGAAGAACATGAGCTGTTCCGTGCAGGTCAATCTTTCTATGTGCCTGGCAACAGCCAATTCAAAATTGAAACAGATGATGTTTTAGATTATGTCTGCCACTTAGAAGGCTAATCTCTGCCTGAACTGAATTTGGCAAAGAAATTTTGACCTAAATCAGTTAAACTAGAATTCAAATGAAATCCTGTAAAGTTGGCTTTGCGGGATTTTTCTTTTCTGTTTTTTAATTTTTGAATCAAATCAATTGAGGTCGTTCATGGCTAAACCCGAATATTATTATGGCATTCATTCTGTGGAGTCATTATTGGAGTTAGAACCTGAACGTGTTTTGACTTTATTTGCTTTAAAAGGCCGCGATGATGTTCGCTTAAAACGTATTTTCGAATTGGCAGATCCGTTCGGGGTTAGCATTCAAAAAGCCAGTCGTGAAAGTTTAGAAAAATTGGCGGGTCAGCCTTTTCATCAAGGTGTGGTGGCAGCGGTTCGTCCACATCCCATTTTAAATGAAAATGATTTAAATGAGCTTATTCAAGCCAATCCGAATGTGATGTTACTGGCGCTCGATCAAATTACAGATCCGCATAACCTCGGTGCATGTATTCGTACTGCGGCGGCTATGGGTGTTGATGCTGTCATTGTTCCGCGTGACCGCGCCGTAGGCTTAACCCCAACAGCACGTAAAGTGGCGGCGGGTGGTGCTGAAAAAGTTAAATTTATTCAAGTGACCAATTTGGCACGTACCTTGAATAACATTAAAGACGAATTTAATGTTCGCGTGATTGGTACGATGTTGGATGAACAAGCATTACCCATTCATGAATGTGATTTAACGGGTCCAATCGCCCTTATTATGGGTGCTGAAGACACAGGTTTACGCCCAATTACTCAATCGCAATGTGATCAAAAAGTATTTATTCCAATGTCTGGAAATTTACAAAGCTTAAACGTCAGTGTCGCAACGGGTATGGCGCTGTATGAAGCATGTCGTCAGCGTCAAGCAAAATAATCCGAGTCGTTTAGCGATGTGATGGTCAGCAAATTTCACATCGCTTTACGCTCGCCCAAAGAGAGTTCACATGGTACTGCCCACCCGTTATCAAGGTTATGCATTTGTAGCGATTACAATGTGTATTTGGGGTGGGTTCACTATTAGCTCTCGTTTGAGTGCGCTGTGGCATATTAGTGCTTGGGATATTACTGCACTGCGTTTTATGTTGGCATTTATCATTCTTATGCCGATTTTGATTTATAAAAAAGACACTGCATTTTTATTCAAAAAAGAACCCTTTATTTTAGCGATGATCGGCGGGGTGGCGTACTGCCTCACCTGTTATAGCGCTTTTCAATTTGTTCCTGCGGCACATGCGGCTATTTTTTTAAATGGCTGTATTCCACTTGCCACCGCTGTTGCCGCTTTTGTGTTTTTCAAGCAACCTTTTGATGGTCATACCTGGGCAAGCTTAAGCATCATGCTGTGCTCAATTCTAGTAATGTCATTTTTGATGTATCAAGCCACTGGCGTTGCTTTTAGTCTGGGCGATCTGTTGTTTTTCATCAGTGCGATTTGGTGGGGTATTTTTACAGTCCTGCTAAAGCAGTGGAAGATTTCTGCTTGGCATGCCATGTCTGGGGTCGCGATTTGGTCGGCGCTGGTATATATCCCGATTTATCTGCTATTTATTCCGAAACATTTGGCTCAGCCGCAGCTGGAGCATTTAATCATTCAGACCATTTTTCATGGGATTTTTGTGGTGATTATTGCCACCTTGACCTATATCGAAGCGATTAAACGTTTAGGTGCTTTTAAAGCTGGAAGTATCGTGACTTTGGCACCTTTTATTGCGGCGATTATTGCCGTGCCGCTACTCGGTGAACCCTTAAGTCTGGCGATTGTATGTGGCTTAATCGGTATGGGCATTGGGGCATTACAACCGTGGCGCTGGTTGAGAACAGACAGTTTGCAGCAAAAACTCAATGAACAAAACAAGCCGTCGAATTAAGACGGCTTGTTTTTATGGCTCAGCTTTAAATAGTTTTGATGTAATATTTCAAGTTGGGCGTAGAGGTGATTCAGGTCACCATCATTTAACACCACATCATGGGCAAGAGTGAGCTTTTTTTCACGCGACATTTGAACCTGAATGATTTTTTCGATCTGTTGAATAGACTGACCATCACGCTGGCTGGCACGTGCAATTTGATGTTCAATCGGCGCATCAATTAATAAGCTTCGATCGGTGAGTTGATGCTGATTGGTTTCAAACAATAAAGGCGAGACCAAAATCACATAGGCACTGCTGGCTGCCGTTAATTGTTGAATGATGGACTGTCGAATTGCAGGGTGGGTAATCGCTTCAAGTTGCTGACGTGCTGAGGCTTCTTTGAAAATATATTCACGTAATGCAGTGCGATTTAACTCGCCATTGTCTAACAGCACCCAATCGCCAAACTGCTGTTGGATTTGTTCCAATGCAGGTTGACCTTTTGCGACGACTTCACGAGCGACTATGTCGGCATCTACGACCGTAATCCCTTGAGTTTCAAACCATTGACTTGCAGCCGATTTGCCGCTGCCAATTCCCCCTGTTAAACCCAAAATAAACGACATCTGCCTTCCTAAAAGATGGATGTATTATCCACCCAAATAAATTTTCATGATTTGCTCTCCCCATAAAAAAGCAATCCAACCCGCAATGGCAATATAAGGACCAAAGGCGAAGGGTTGATTTTGCTTTTTGATTTTGAGGAGAATGATGCCGATAATGGCACCGACCAATGATGAGAGTAAAACAATTAAAGGCAACAGAAAAGGGCCCATCCAAGCGCCTAAGGCGGCTAACAGCTTAAAGTCTCCATAACCCATACCTTCTTTGCCTGTGACCACTTTAAATAAATAGTAGACAATCCAAAGACATAAGAAACCGATGAGATAACCCCAAATTGCAGATGTGGGTGAGGTATAAATCGCGTAACTGTTCACGCCTAAGCCCAAAGCAGCCAAGGTTAAGGTATAACGGTCAGGCAACAGCTGTGTATCAAAGTCGATAAAGGTTAGTGCAATCAGTACCCAAGTTAAGACCAAGCCAAACAGCATTTGAATGGTAGGACCATAGACAGCCACTACAGTGAGTGAGCAGATGGTCGTCAAGAGTTCAATCAAGGGGTAGCGCATACTAATCGGATTTTGGCATGCGCCACATTTTCCACGGAGCACCAGCCAGCTCACCACCGGAATATTTTGGTACCAACGAATGGGAGTTTTGCATTTTGGGCAGGTCGATGCCGGCTTGCTCAGACTTAGCTTACTTTCATCAATGATCGGTTGTTCAGGATGAAGCAGCATTTGGCATTCTTGATGCCACTCTTGCTCCATCATTTTAGGTGTGCGATAGATCACCACATTGAGAAAACTCCCCACACATAAACTCAGAATCCCGATCGTGAGATACAGCGCGAGAGGGTTTTGAATCAGATATACAATAAATTCGTTCATTAAACCACGGAGCCCATCTGGAAAATAGGAAGGTACATGGCAATCACCAAGCCACCGACGAGTACCCCAAGCACAGCCATAATTAAAGGCTCCATCATGGAGGTTAAGCCATCTACGGCATTGTCGACTTCATTTTCAAAGTGGGTTGCGACTTTATCTAGCATGGCATCGAGTGCACCTGACTCTTCACCAATCGCCACCATTTGTATCGCCATAGAAGGAAATAGGTTGGTGGCACGCATAGCAAATTGAAGCTGCTGACCAGTAGAGACATCGTCTCGAATACGCATCACGGCTTCTTCATAGACCACGTTGTTGGTTGCACCAGCAGTGGATTGCAATGCATCGATCAGCGGTACACCTGCTGCAAAGGTGGTCGACAATGTGCGGCTATAACGAGCAATAATCGCTTTATAAACCAAATCCCCAAAAATAGGTGCTTTGAGTGCCATTTTATCCAAAGTGTCACGGAATTTTTTACTGCGTTTTTTGGCTTCTAAAAAAGCGAAAATCACCGCAATAATCACAATCAGTAAAACAAACCAGTATTTTTGTGTCCAATTGGACATACCCACCACCATTTGGGTGAAAGCGGGAAGTTCTGCGCCGAAAGAGGCGAACATTTCCGAAAACACAGGCACCACTTTGACCATCAAAATAACGGTCACAATCAAAGCGACCACAATGACAGCCATTGGATATTTCATGGCTTTCTTAATTTTTTGTTTTAACAGCTCACTTTTTTCTTTATAGATGGCCACGCGGTCCAGCATGGTCTCAAGTGCACCTGACTGCTCGCCGGACTCAACCAGCGAGCAAAACAATTGGTCAAAATGCTGTGGATATTTTTTCAAGGCACCTGCGAAAGTATTCCCCCCTTCGACTTCACCTTTAATCCCCAAGACGACTTCACGCATGCTAGGGTTATCTAAACCTTCAGCCACAATTTCAAAGCTTTGCACCAAAGGCACACCTGCTTTCATCATGGTCGCCAACTGGCGGGTGAAAATCGTGATATCTAAAGTCGAAACTTTTTTCTTCATTAAACCTTCGAGAATATTTTTACGTTTTTCTCGAATGGATTTGATGGTGATGCCTTGCTTACGCAAAGTGACCTTTGCCAACTGCATATTACGTGCAGGCAGCTCCCCTTTAACTTTTGTGCCTTTTCGATCAACCCCATCATATGCAAATGTTGGCATCATTTGCGCTTTTTTGACCGCCATACTGTGTTCCTTGTAATATTTTTAATTATTCACTGGTCACGCGGTTCACTTCTTGTAATGAAGTTAAGCCACTGATGACTTTCATTAATCCAGAACGTCTTAAATTATTAAACCCCGATTTTTCAGAGGCTGCTGCAATTTCAAGTGCATTGCCATCTTCCATAATAATCTTAGAAATTTCAGGGGTCACTTTCATGACTTCGTAAATTCCGATACGACCTTTATAGCCGTCACGGCATTCTGTACAGCCCACCGGCTTGTAAATTTGTAAATCAGGATCGGCTAAATCTACTTCAGTAAAACCCATTTCAAATAAGCTTTGTTTGGGAATATCTACGGGTGCTTTACAGTGATGACATAGGCGACGTGCTAAACGCTGTGCAATCACCAAATTGACGGAGGTTGCGATATTAAAAGAAGGTACGCCCATATTACGTAAACGGGTCAATGTTTCTGGTGCACTGTTGGTATGCAGTGTTGACATCACCATATGACCGGTTTGCGCCGCTTTAATGGCAATTTCAGCGGTCTCTAGGTCTCGAATCTCACCGACCATAATAATGTCTGGATCTTGACGTAAAAAAGACTTCAATGCAGCAGAGAAGGTTAGCCCCACTTTGGTGTTAACGTTAACCTGATTAATCCCTTCCAAGTTAATTTCGACTGGGTCTTCGGCGGTTGAAATGTTAGCCGTTTCTGTATTTAAAATATTGAGACCGGTATAAAGCGATACGGTTTTACCTGAACCTGTCGGACCTGTAATCAGTAGCATGCCTTGTGGTTTCTCTAAAGCATCCATAAACAGGGCTTTTTGAGCAGGCTCATACCCCAGCGCATCAATACCCAGCATGGCACTGGATGCGTCTAGGATACGTAAAACCAGTTTTTCACCAAACAGAGTAGGTAGGGCGTTCACACGGAAATCAATGGCTTTGGTTTTGGACAGCTTAAGCTTAATACGACCATCTTGGGGTACGCGCTTTTCAGAAATGTCCATTTGTGACATGACTTTTAAACGTGAGGCTAAGCGGTTCGCCAGTTGTAAGGGAGGATTGGCAATATGACGTAAAACGCCATCGACACGATAACGAACCCGATAGGACTTTTCATAAGGTTCAAAGTGTAAATCTGATGCACCCATGCGAATCGCATCGACCAACAACTTATTGATGTATTTTACAATCGGAGAGTCATCACCAGAAGGCTCATTATCATCTTCAGTCTTGGAGTTATCTGTGTCGATGACATCAACGTCTAGGTCTTCATCACCAAAATTAAAGTCATCTGCTTCGGCAAAATTTTTCTCAATAAATTTTTCTAATTTGTGATGTTCAACAATTACGGACGAAATATTAAGTTTGGTGTTGAAGCGAATCGCATCCAGCGCTTCCATGTTGGTCGGGTCGCTGGTCGCAACGAACAGTGAGCTGCCACGTTGAAAAATAGGCACAACCAAATGCTTATTGATTAAATTGGCATCAGTAATGTCTTTAGGCAATAACTCAGGATTGAATGAATCTAGGTCAAATAAAGGTTCACCAAACTCTTGCGCCACCAATTCAGCAATTTTAAGTGGTTTAATATTAAGATGTTCAATGAGATACGGAATAAGTTTTTGTTTATTTTTCTTAGAACTATCCAAAGCAGTTTGCATTTGTTGGGCAGTCAAAACACCTTCGTCGACCAAGCGACGATTAAACCCCGAAAATTTTGGTACACTTTGCTCTAAAGTCATCCCCAATGCGCCCTAAATTATTTTATAATTTGAATACGAAAATTATACGTTTTTGACTGAAAATTTCTATACTTAAAACAAATAATATCAAGTGATTCATCTAAAAAACCATGAATCACGGTCAGTTTAAGGAATTAGTGAGGAATCGGTCATTGTTTGTTTTTTAGCAGATATCGCTTCGGTCAAACGCTTGAATATGAAAATATACGTTAATTTAAAAAAATCCGTGTAGAATGTGCGCATTTTAGAGAGAAGGTTAGATCTATGTCGGGTTCGACAATTACTCCGTGGGTTGTAGGCAATTGGAAGATGAACCCAATGCAGGCTAACGCTCAACAATTAATTCAAGATTTAAAACAGCAATTACAACAGGGCGATATCTTAGAAGGTCAATGCCGTATTGGTGTTGCTCCACCTTCTATAGCTCTTTCGTCTGTACAAGCGGAACTTGCAAATGCAGCAATAGATGTGATTACTGTTGCGCAAGACGTTTCTCGTATTGCAGGAACAGGCGCGTATACAGGTGAAGTCAGTGCGGATCTGCTCAAAGATAGCCAGATCACCTATGTACTGATTGGTCACTCTGAACGCCGTGAAATTTTTGCAGATACAGCATCTGTAGTGGCTGAAAAAGTGAAACATGCATTGGCTGCAGGTTTACATATTATTTACTGTGTCGGTGAAAGCTTAGTGCAGCGCGAAGCTGGGCAGGCTGAACAAGTGGTGCTACAACAAATTTGTGATATCAGTGCTGTGGTAGAGGCAGAGCAGTGGGCAAATATCACCATTGCCTATGAGCCGATTTGGGCCATTGGCACAGGTAAAACCGCATCACCAGAAGATGCTCAAGCGATGCATGCTAAAATTCGTGAAGGCTTAACCCAGATTACCCCGCAAGGTCCAAGCATCGCGCTTCTTTATGGTGGTAGTGTAAAAGCTGAAAATGCCGTAGAGTTAGCGGCTTGTCCAGATATTAATGGTGCGCTGGTTGGCGGCGCATCTTTGAATGCAGAGTCTTTTTATCAAATTGCTCATGCATTTGCTCAATCAAAATAATTAGGAGTTCAGCATGCAATCTTTTGTCTTGGTGGTGCACATCATATTAGCCGTTCTGATGATCGTATTAATTTTGGTGCAACATGGTAAAGGGGCAGATGCAGGAGCTTCATTCGGTGGCGGCGGTGCTGCGACTGTATTTGGTGCTTCAGGTTCAGGCAATTTTTTAACACGTCTAACCGGTATTTTGACTGCAATCTTCTTTATTACCAGTATTAGCTTGGCGTATTTCGCAAAACAGCAAACCTCAGATGCTTACGGTTTGAAATCGATCCCTGCGACAGAGCAGGTTCAGCAAAAAACGCCTGAAACTTCGACAACTGCACCAAAATCAGCCGAGTAATTGAATATTTTGCTTTCAATTTCATGGTGAAGCTACTAGAATGCGACACAGCTGCGGTGGTGGTGGAATTGGTAGACACGCTACCTTGAGGTGGTAGTGCTTTCGGGCGTGGGGGTTCAAGTCCCCCCTTCCGCACCAACTTATGAATCCAGAATATAAGTTGGTGTAAGTGGCTAAATTTTCTGTTGTTGCGGGATGGAGCAGTCTGGTAGCTCGTCGGGCTCATAACCCGAAGGTCGTTGGTTCAAATCCAGCTCCCGCTACCAATCAATCTTATTTTAGAAGCAAACTAAAGTGAGCAGTTTGATTTAATTAAACTGAGAAGATTTTTTGCATTTTGTTGCGGGATGGAGCAGTCTGGTAGCTCGTCGGGCTCATAACCCGAAGGTCGTTGGTTCAAATCCAGCTCCCGCTACCAAGTTTATTGGTGCTTATTTTTCATTGATTCTTGGCTTGCTTGTCGGGCTCAACTCTTGATGAGATATAGCGAAGGTTGTTGGTTCAAATCCAGCTCCCGCTACCAATTTTAATTAAGAAGCAACTTAATTAAAGCAAAAAGAAATTTTTGTAAATTTAAATGTATGTTGTTGCGGGATGGAGCAGTCTGGTAGCTCGTCGGGCTCATAACCCGAAGGTCGTTGGTTCAAATCCAGCTCCCGCTACCACTTTTTGATAAGGGTGCAACCTAATCAAGACAAGTGCGAAGAATTTTGATTGAAAAATGATTCGAATTTGTTTATAATTTTGCACGTTGATGCGGGATGGAGCAGTCTGGTAGCTCGTCGGGCTCATAACCCGAAGGTCGTTGGTTCAAATCCAGCTCCCGCTACCAAGTTTCTTAAAGAGGCTCACAACTAGGTGGGCCTTTTTGCACAGTGGACTTTGGTTTTCTGTGTAATAATAGGGGCGATTGCGCCCTTTTTTATTATCTATCGTGTAGTGTGGACATCAATTGGTCAAATTATCATGCTATCACTATAGTAAGTTTGTATCGGTCAAACGACCGATTGAATCGCACATAAATGACGAGAGTAAATGAAGTTATCTAATAAAACCCAAGCATTATATGAACTTATCGCACCTGCTGTATCGGCATGCGATGTTGAACTTTGGGGTGTAGAATTTACACCTCAAGGCAAACGTTCACTTGTACGTATCTTTATTGATAAGCCAGTGGTTGAAACTGCAGAGCCTATTATTTCTGTAGACGGCGAAGAAGAAAGTCTTGGTCGTGGTGTTGGTGTACAAGATTGTGTTCGCGTGACACAACAAGTTGGTGCAATTTTAGATGTACATGATCCGATTTCAGGTGAATATGCATTAGAAGTTTCATCTCCAGGTTGGGATCGCCCATTTTTCAGACTTGAACAAATGCCTGCCTACATAGGTCAGCAAATTGCACTACGTTTGATTTCTGCGGTTGAAAATCGTCGCAAATTCCAAGCGAAGCTGGTTTCAGTTGATATCGAAAACGAAATAATTCAAGTCGAAGTAGAAAATCAACATGTGCTAGAGATCGATACGCATAATATCGATAAAGCCAATTTGATCTATCAGGACTAAATTAATTTAACTAAAAAGAATTTGAATAGTAGGTGACTTATGGGCCGTGAAATTCTTACCGTTGCAGAGACGGTTAGTAATGAGAAAGGTGTTAGTCGTGAAGCAATCTTCGAAGCACTCGAGCAAGCGCTAGTCGCTGCAACGAAGAAAAAATTCTACGAAGGCACAAATTCTGAAGAAGCAGAGCTGCGTGTAGAAATTGATCGTAAAACTGGTGAATACAGCACTTTCCGTCAATGGACAGTGGTTGCCGATGAAGATCATGAAATGCCTGCTTGCCAAGATGCAATTTCAGATCTAGATCCTGAACAGTGGTCAATTGGCGACGTTCGTGAGCTTGAAGTACCATCGATTGAGTTTGGTCGTATTGCTGCACAAATTGCAAAACAAGTGATCGTGCAAAAAATTCGTGAAGCTGAGCGTGCATTAATCGCAGATGCGTATGAATCTAAAGTCGGTGAAATTGTTTATGGTGAAGTGAAAAAGCAAACCAAAGACGGTTTCATTATCGATTTGGGTGAAAATGCTGAAGGTTATCTTGCGCGTGAAGAAATGATCGCCAAAGAAATTCTACGTCCAAAGCAACGCATTAACGCAATTCTGTTTAACGTAAACCGTGAAGGTCGTGGCGCTCAGCTACAATTGACACGTGCTAGACCAGAAATGCTCATGGCGTTGATGAAGAAAGAAATTCCTGAAATTGCTGAAGAAATTATTGAAATTAAGGCAGCAGCTCGTCAGCCTGGTGTTCGTGCTAAAATTGCAGTGAAGACCAACGATCATCGTATTGATCCAGTCGGTGCATGTATTGGTATGCGTGGTACACGTATCCAAGCAGTACAGTCTGAGTTAAATGGTGAGCGTATTGACGTTGTTATCTGGTCTGATGATCCTGCACAGTACATTGCAAGTGCTCTAGAGCCTGCTGATGTATCGGGTATTGTGATTGATGAAGATGCACGTACTGCAGATATCATCTTTGCAACCAGCGATCAATTGGCTCGTGCGATTGGTTCACAAGGTCAAAATGTTCGCCTTGCTTCAGAATTAACGGGTTATAAACTCGATATGATGTTGGAAGATGAATACCGTGCACGCCAGCAAAGCGAAGCACAACAATACCTAGACATGTTTGTTGGTCGTCTAGATATTGAAGAAGACCTTGCAATGGCATTGGTTGAAATGGGCTTCACTTCACTTGAAGAGATTGCCTATGTACCTGCTGAAACATTCGACGAAATCGAATTGGATGCAGACACTGTAGAATTATTACAAAGCCGTGCCAAAGAAGTTACATTGGCAGACGCTTTGAAAGAGCAAGAAAGTATTCAAGATCCAAGTCCAGAACTTCTAGCAATGGAAGGGATGACAAATCAATTTGCTTTAGCTCTAGCCGCTCGCGGTGTAATCACTGTAGATGATTTAGCTGATCAGGCAACTGACGATATTTCTGATATCGAAGGTTTAGATACTGAGAAAGCGGGTCAACTCATTATGAAAGCACGTGAATCATGGTTTAACTAATTGGAGGTCATACATGACAGATAAGTCAATACAAGAGTTAGCAGTCAGCGTAGGTCTTCCAGTTGAAAAACTATTAGATCAAGTGCGAGATGCTGGATTGCCACAAGCAAAACCAGAAGACACAATCTCGGTTGAACAGCAAGACCGTCTAGTTTCTCACTTGAAAAAAGTGCATGGACAAAACGACGGCAGCGCAGGAAAAATCACGTTGAAACGTAAAACGACAAGTACAGCAAAAGTTGCGAGTACCTCAGGTAAAGCTAAAACCATTAACGTTGAAGTTCGCAAGAAGCATACGTTTACTAAGCCAAATCCTGAACAAATTAAAGCAGAAGCGCTTGCAAAAGCGGCTGAGTCTAAAGTTCAAGCTGAACAAAAGCCAGATTCTGCAGAGCAAAAGCCACAAGCGGTTGTAGTAAATAATGCGACAGCAAATTTAAACGCAATGCGTGCTGCAGCGAAAAACGAAACTGCAAAGCAAGAAGTTTCTAAAGCTGCCGTGGTTGTAAAACGCAAATCTACGAACAAGCCAATTGTGAAGCAGGTTGTTAAGGTTTCAGAAACTGCTGAACAGAAGAAACTTCGTGAAGCTCAATCTGCACAATTAAAAGCAACTGAAGAAGCGGCACGTCGTAAGTCTGCTGAAGAAGCACAACAACGTACGCTTGAGCAAATGCGTCAAATGGCGTCTAAGTACTCTGCGGACGAAACGACTCCAACGATTCGTGTTGTGGATGATTCTCCACTTGCTGCTGGCCTTGTGGGTCAGGCTTATGAAGATTCATTTGCGAAAGAAGACCGCGAAATCAAACGTGGTACCAATACACCGACTGCTCGCGCACCGAAAAAAGGTGGACGTCGTGGTCAAGAAGAGCAAAGCTTCAATAAACAGCCTAAACGCGGTTTAAAAACAAGCCAAGGCAACAAGCACGGCTTCGAAAAACCAGTTAAAAAGCAAGTTTATGATGTTGAAATTGGTGAAACCATTGTTGTTGCAGATCTTGCAGCGAAAATGGCCATCAAAGTTCGCGAAGTGATTAAATCACTCATGAAAATGGGTGAGCTTGTGACTCAGAACCAAGCGATTGAGCAAGAAGTTGCTGCACTCGTGGTTGAAGAAATGGGTCATAACCCAGTTCGTGTATCTGACACGCAAGCTGAAGACAACTTACTTGTTGCAGCTGAAGAAGCGCGTGGTATTCAAACCACACGTGCGCCAGTTGTTACGATCATGGGTCACGTTGACCATGGTAAGACTTCACTTCTTGACCATATTCGTCGTGCAAAAGTTGCTGCAGGCGAGGCGGGTGGTATTACTCAGCATATTGGTGCTTACCACGTTACAACTGACAAAGGTATGATTACTTTCCTAGACACCCCTGGACATGCGGCGTTTACGTCTATGCGTTCACGTGGTGCGAAAGCGACTGATATCGTGGTTCTGGTTGTTGCAGCAGATGATGGTGTAATGCCACAAACTGCGGAAGCCATTGATCATGCGCGTGCTGCGGGTACGCCAATCATTGTTGCCATTAACAAAATGGACAAAGAGTCTGCTGATCCAGATCGCGTATTGAATGAATTAACTGCGAAACAAATCGTTCCTGAACAATGGGGTGGTGATGTTCCAGTCGCAATGGTTTCTGCGCATACCGGTCAAGGTATTGATGATCTTTTAGACTTGATTTCGATCCAAGCTGAACTTCTAGAGCTTAAAGCGTCTGAAGAAGGTGCTGCACAAGGTGTTGTTATTGAAGCACGTGTAGACAGCAACCGCGGTGCGGTAACCTCAATTCTGATTCAAAACGGTACATTGAACGTGGGTGATCTTGTTCTTGCAGGTGCATCTTACGGTCGTGTTCGTGCGATGACAGATGAAAATGGCAAACGCATTAAAACTGCAGGTCCTTCAATTCCAGTTGAAATTTTAGGTCTTCCAGAAGCGCCAATGGCGGGTGACGAAGTTCTTGTGGTAACCGATGAGAAGAAAGCGCGTGAAGTTGCTGATGCTCGTATGGACCGTGAACGTCATCAACGTCTTGAGCGTCAAAGCGCAATGCGTCTTGAGAACCTTATGGCGTCTATGGGCAAGAAAGATGTGCCTATTATCAACGTGGTTCTTAAAACTGACGTACGTGGTACTTTGGAAGCGCTTACAGTTGCATTGAATGGCTTGTCTACAGACGAAGTTGGCGTACGTGTTATTGGTTCGGGTGTCGGTGCAATCACTGAATCTGACGTGACACTGGCTGAATCTTCTGAAGCAGTTCTACTTGGATTTAACGTACGTGCGGATACTACAGCACGTCAAAAATCTGATGCAGATGGCATTGATATTCGTTACTACTCAATTATTTATGAATTGATTGATGATGTGAAAGCGGCAATGAGCGGTAAGCTTGCGCCTGAACATCGTGAGACGATTCTAGGTGTTGCGCAAGTACGTGAAGTATTCCACTCAAGTAAATTTGGTGCGGCTGCAGGCTGTATGGTGCTTGAAGGTATGCTACATCGTAACAAACCGATTCGCGTATTACGTGATGACGTGGTTGTGTTCCAAGGTGAGCTTGAGTCTCTTCGTCGCTATAAAGAAGTGGTTGAAGAAGTTCGTGCAGGCATGGAATGTGGTCTTGCGGTGAAAGGTTATAAAGACATCAAAGCACTTGATAAGATCGAAGTATATGATGTTCAATTGATTAAACGGAGTCTTTAATGGCGGGTAGTCAACGTCTAAAGCGCATGGCAGATACAGTGCAGAGAGAGCTCTCTGTACTGATCCGTCAAGAGCTGAAAGATCCACGCTTAGGTGGTCTCGTGACCATCTCTGCGGTGAAAGTGAGTCCTGATCTTGGTTATGCTGAAGTTTACGTTACCGTGATGGGTCGTGAACTTGGCGATGAGCAAAGTGAAGCGGCGAATAAAGAAACGCTTGATGTTTTAAATAAGGCATCTGCTTTCTTACGCCACGAATTGAGCCGTCAAATTAAGACACGTATTACACCGCGTCTGCGTTTTCATTATGATAAAACCAATGCATATGGTAACTATATGTTCGGTCTGATTGCTGAAGCTGTGAAGGATTTACCTCCTGAAGAAGCGAAGAAAGACGACGAATAAATATTACTGATATAAAAAAGCCACCTACGGGTGGCTTTTTTATGGCTTCTACTATAATTTCAGTGAATTAAATAGAATTAAAATGAAAATGAAAAAATTACTGTTAACCGTGTTTATCTGCCTAAATTCATCTATTTCATATGCATGTATTAATACTTATGTCTTTGATTTAGGGCGTGATGGAATAGATAAAAAAACAGCTTTAGAAAAATTAAAAAATTCAAATAAAAAGCCGAAAACGTATAAGGAAATGAATGATTATGGCGTTTTGCTGATTTATGCACATCAATATAATCAGGCAATCAAAATTTTTAAAGAGATTGAAAAAAATCATCCCTTACTTGCAAAAACGGCAGCTAACTTAGGTACTGCTTATGAGTTAAAAGGTGATTTAAAAAAAGCAACATATTGGATTGGTGAAGGAATTAAGCGTGATTCAAACATACACGAAGGTAGTGAGTGGATACATCTTAAAATTTTAGATGCTCAAATGGAGCAACAAAGAAATCCAAATTGGATTAGATCAAATGATGTACTTGGTCTTGATTTCGGTGATCGTGCTGCGCCACATGTAAAAGTGAAAATGATTCAATTTAATCAGCAAAATTATAATTTAGAAAAAATTTTAGCACACAGTAAAATTCAGATGGATCAACGATTAAGATTTGTAGAAAAAGATCCAATTACAGCTCAAATTTTATTTAATATGGCGAATATTGAAGTCATTCAAATGAGCTGGGAAGAAGATGCAGCACCTGTTTTGTATTCGACTGCAAGTCGTCTAGGCTATAGTCATCCAGAACTCTTGGAGATACGTAAAAATTATATTCTTACTTCAAAATGGTATGCGTTCAAAAGGGTTTTTGCTGAAATAACACATTTCTTTCGTCATTTAATGGTATGACTAAAATTTACTGGATAAAGAAAGAATACAATTCAGCACTAAAATTTGTTTAAAATGATTTTATATGAACAATTACAAATAAATACTGAGGAAAAACTCAATGAAAATGTTAAAAATGACCATGGTTTCAATTGCGCTAGCAAGCACACTGACCTTGTCAGGTTGTGGCTATAACACGTTACAAGCCAAAGATGAATCTGTGACAGGTTCGTGGGCTGAAGTCCAAAACCAATACCAACGTCGCGCAGATTTAGTGCCGAATTTGGTCAATGTCGTAAAAGGTTATGCCAAGCATGAAGAGCAAGTGCTCACCGAAGTCACTGAAGCACGTGCCAATGTTGCGGGCTTAAAAGTTGATAAAGAAGTTTTAGAAAATCCAGAACTGTTCAAAAAATATCAAGAAGCGCAGTCACAAATGACCAGTGCTTTGTCACGTCTACTTGCTGTCACAGAAAACTATCCAGATTTAAAAGCCAATGAGCAGTTCCGTGATTTACAAGTACAACTTGAAGGTACAGAAAACCGCATTGCTGTGGCGCGTAACCGCTATATCTCGACTGTTCAAGATTACAACACTTACGTTCGTCAATTCCCACAAGCGATGACAGCAAAAGTGATTGGTATGGACACCAAAGAAAACTTCAGTGCTGAATCAAGCGCGCAAAAAGCACCAACGGTTTCATTTAACTAATCGTTGACACATCACATTGATCAAAAGCATTCAACGGTGGTTTGCAACATCACCGTAAATGAAGCGTCTAGGGAGATAAGGTGCAACTATGCTTGAACTGAGAGATTTCAGATTTCTGCAAAACTTCAAGGCGTTATTGATTGCCAGTTTGATTTTGCTTGCGAGCATAGTTGTGCCCTCTGCTTATGCAGAAACGGCAACAGCTGTAGACACTGAAGAAGCGGTCATCCTCAAAAAAATCATTCAGCCCGATCAACAACAGTCAAATGCGCCAAATTCAGCAGCGAGCGGTTCTACAGTCAGCCCTTCGGCAAATGACCCATCATCTACACCTGCGAATCGCAACGTTACTCCTGTTGAAAATGATATGGCGGATGGAGAGTCTATTCGCACATTACCGACTCTAAATGCGCCTGTCATTGATCAAGCCAATATCCTTTCAGCAGCTCAAAAGTCGCAGCTGGAAAGCCAAATTCGCAATGTGTATGATCAAGGTAAAGCGCAGATTGGCATTGTGATTGTGCCGACCACAGGGCAAGAAAGTATTTTTGACTTTGCCATGCGCACTGCTGAAGCATGGAAATTAGGGTCTGCTAAACAAGACAATGGTTTACTGATTGCTGTAGCGGTCAATGATCGCAGACTGCATATTGCAACCGGCTATGGTCTTGAGGGTGTCATCCCCGATATCATTGCCAGTCGAATTATACGTGATCAAATTACCCCTTATTTTAAAGCGGGACAATATGGTCAAGGTTTGATTTCGGGTGTGACTGAAATTGAAAGAATTGTCAATTTAGACCCTGAAATTGCACAGCAAGCCGCAGACGAATTAAAGGAGCGCCAAGCTCAAGCTTTACACGAGCAACAAGCCAAAGAGAAAACCTTGAGTACGGTCTTTTTTATCTTGATTGCAGGCATTGTTGCGTCATTTATGATTGGTAATCGACTCAGTGCTTCGGTCGCAGGGGTGACTGCATTTGCTGCCAGTATGATTTTTGGCTCTGGCATCATTATGAGCTTAATGTTTGGGGTCGGAATTTTCTTCCTACTGTTTACCTCGATTGCACAGTTGATCTTTAGAGCCTTCTTGTCAGGCGCTGGACGTGGTGGCGGAGGCGGCGGATTTGGCGGTGGGGGCGGTTATAGTGGTGGTGGCGGTGGATTTGGCGGGGGAGGAGCATCAGGCTCATGGTAACGAAAACAGAGACAACTGAAATTATTACACAACCAAAAATTCGGGAACAGGCTCAGCCTAGTTTTAAGCGATGGCTCAAGCATTTTTTTTATATGCCTGCATCTAAACGATATTTCTCTAAACAAGATCAGTTTGCCATCGCGGAAGCGGTGAAAGTCGCGGAGCATGGACATATTGGTGAAATTCAAGTCGTCATCGAAGGTCATATCCCCAGTAGTCTCGCTTATACACAAGATACCAAGTTACGTGCGCAACAGCTGTTTGCAGAACTGGGTGTGTGGGATACAGAGCAAAACAGCGGTGTGCTGCTATATTTAAATCTGTGTGAACAGAAAGTTGAAATCGTGGTTGACCGTGGGATTAAACAAGCAACCCAGCAAAGTGTGTGGCAAACCATTTGTGATCACATTGTTCTAGAGTTAAGACAAAAGCATTATCGCCAAGGGGTTATTGTGGGTGTGAATGAAATTGGAGAAATCTTAAATTCATTTTATGATCATCAAGTTGATGATAAATTTAATGAGTTGCCGAATTCACCACTCATATTGAATTGAAAACTAAAAAAACTGACAAAAATTGTCAGTTTTTTACTTAAAATTACATATAAAAACATAATGTAAAATAAATATTGAAAAGCTCATCACAAAAACTAGAATAGAGCTTAAGTTGATGGGCAATTGAACTTTTCAAGAGTGATTAGTTGCTGATCTCAAAGTTAAACATAAAGCTATAAAAACATAAATCATTGGAGAAATGTTATGAACGCTCAAAAAGGTTTTACCTTAATTGAATTAATGATCGTTGTTGCGATTATCGGTATTTTGGCTGCGATTGCGATTCCTGCATACCAAAACTACACAGCTAAATCTCAAACTGCTGCTGGTCTTGCAGAAATTTCTCCAGCAAAAACAAATGCTGAAGCGAAATTAGCTGAAGGAATTTCTGCAACAATTGCGACTGCTTCAGCGTTAGGTATTAATGATTCAAGTCGTTGCACTCTCAAAGCCTCTGTTGCAGCAGATGGTGCTTCAACTATTCAATGCACTTTAAAAGGTACAAAATCTGTTAATGGACAGATTATCCAATGGGTTCGTACTGCTGATAATGTAGATGGTACAATGGGTAAATGGACTTGCAAAACTAATGTAGTTGAAGAGTTACGTCCTAAAACTTGTGAAGGTTCACCGACTGCTATTTAACAAATAGGGGGGAGCAGATGAGCTCCCTTTTTTATGAACTATCAAATGATTTTATCTTTTTTACTATATAGTCTAGTAATTTTGAATCCAATTTTCATTAAACCTATTAGTAGCTTTATATCTGAATACCTCGCTTTTTGTACTTTAATTTGCTTATCAACACTAGTTATAAAAATTAGAAAAATTTATATTTTTAATTTTTCTTTAATTCTACTGCCAGTTATAATATCACTTATATTAAATTTGCTCTTTTTAGAATTTTCAATTTTTTTTATTAGTTTATATTCGTGTGGATTTTTTATTACGGGGATTTTGGGGTTTAATCTTTATAGTACTAAAAATACTTTAATTAATTTTTCTTTAATTTTTCTTTTTTTAGGTTTAGTCTCTGCTTTATTGGCTAATATCCAATGGTTAGGTTTTTCACAAAATCAAAATTATATCTTAGGTTTAGTGGGGAATCGCCCATATGCAAATTTTGCCCAGCCTAATCATTTAGCAACATTTCTATTTTTAAGTTTGATTTCTTTATATTATTTATTTGAAAAAAATAAAATTAGGCCATTATTTTCATTGATATTATCATTTTTCTTAATATGGGGCATCGTACTTACACAATCTAGAACAGCATGGATAGTGATATTTTTCATCCCTTTATTTCTGTTGTTCAAATCAAAGAAGATGAGTTTAAATATTAAAAAAATTCAATTGGCTGGAATTTTTAGCTTATTTTGGTTAATGGTGATTAGTCTACCTTATGTCAATCAATTACTTGCTCCATATTTCAATATTGCGCAAAGTAGTACATTGATTGAGCGTGCAACGACTGGGCATTTACGTCTCAATATATGGAATCAAATGATCCATGCTATTTGGGAAAAGCCATGGTTTGGCTATGGTTGGGGGCAAACTACAGCGGCACAATATGCAGTAATTGATCGCTATCCTGGTACAGAGTGGGCATCTAGTGCGCATAATATCCTTTTAGATATTTTAGTTTGGTGCGGTATTCCATTAGGATTACTTATCATTGGATATTTTGCTTATTTGTATTTTAGTTTCTTTTTTAAATCTAAATCTATTGAGACAGTCTGTGCAACTTTGATGATTTCAGCAGTGCTTATACATGCCATGCTTGAATATCCGTTACATTATGCTTATTTCCTACTGCCTGTTGGCTTCTTGTGTGGTATTTGCTTAGCAGAACAAAAGGTTAAAACATTTAAAATTAGCAATAAATGGGGCTATTTAATTGTTCTCATCGGATTTGGATTGTTGTATCAAGTATTCAAAGAATATGACCAAATTACAGACAATATGGTTGCAGCAAATACACATGAAATGAATGAGTTTAAAACAGAGCTTATTTTACCTTACGATTCAATATTCTTTGATAAGTTTGAAGATCGTGCAAAGTGGATTGCGCAATATCCTTATATGGAAGTTGATCAAAAAACATTAGATTTAGCTGAGCGAAATTTAAATGCGTATTTAACTTCTTACGATTTACACAAATATGCGACCTTGCTGGCTCACAATGGCGATAAAGAGAAAGCCATACGCCAACTCAAAATTTTGAAAATTATGTACGATGAGGATGTAAGTTATGAGAGTTTATTTATCAAAAAACCAAGTGTAAATGTACCATTAGAAACAAATAGTCCAACGAATAATTAAGAGAAAATAATGAAAATTAATAAAGGCTTTACGTTTATAGAGCTAGTGATTGTTTTGGGAATTATTGGTATCTTATCAGCTCTAGGATTTACCTCATATCAAGGTTATGTATATAAAACGAATGTATCGGCTTGCTTGTCTGAGGTGAAGTCCTATGCAAATTTGGTTTATTACAACTTGGATGAACAGATTAACACTGATGAATTACCTAAACCAAATGCTCCGAATTGTGATCAGATTACAGATGCATCCCAATGGAATAAGGATACAGTAGAATTATTGATTCAAGCAAAAAGTAAAAAATCACCTGAAATTAATATTCAATGTGATTTGTCACTAGGTGCAAGTTGTGAAATATTATGAAAGTCATAGATTAAATTACATCTGGTGTAAACTAAAAAAGCTATAATGTTCGAAAAATCATTTAGCTTAACTATGACTCGTTTTCTATATTATTTTACAATCGTATTTCTATTTTTAGCTTGGCTCATCCCTTTCCATAAAACCCCATGGCCCACATTCTCCTCTGAAATTCTCACGTTTCTTTCAGCATCATTTTTGCTGTTAAGCTTTTATACTCAAAAAATAGAGATTCCCAGACCTCAGCTTTTTGCTATTCCATTACTGAGCATTCCGCTGATGCAGCTTGCGACGGGTCAAATCCTTTACGCCTCCAATGCGATTCTTTGCTTCGCCTATATCCTGATGTTTTGGTGCATGGTCATTGCGGGCTTTAACCTATCAAAAGATGCTAAACAACGAGAAGCAGAACGAGAAAGAGTATTTTCAATTTTTTCTGTTGTGGTACTGGCGGTCGGTTTAATTTCAAGTGTGATTGCCATCTGTCAGTGGCTCAACTTAAGTTCATACTTTTCACCGTGGATGTATACCTTTAAAGGCAATCGTCCCTATGCCAATCTGGCACAGCCGAATAACTTAGCCACTTTACTGTCAGTTTCACTCTTGGCATGTTTGTATTTTTATGAAAAAAGAATTATCAAAACCCTCTATTTGGTTCCGTATTCAATCCTACTCATGTTCAGTATTGCACTGACGCAATCACGTACCTCTTGGGTGGTGTGCCTGTTTATTTTGGTGTATTTGACCATTAAACAATGGCATACCAAACCACGTTTGGGAGTGCTTAAGCTACTGGGTTGGGTCGGTGTATTTATTGTCATGATTAGTACACTCCCTATGGTTCAGCAGTGGGTTGCCTCTGTTTTAAATCAAAATATGGTTGAGACAGCATCAATAATTGAGCGTGCATCTTCAGGGTATCTCAGGCTCGATATGTGGTCACAGCTTGGGGTAGCACTTAGTCAGCAACCATGGTTCGGCTATGGTTGGAATCAAACAGGCATGGCGCAAATTGCCGCAATCGATGCACATCCTTCGCATGAATGGTATAAGAGCGCACACAATATTGTCTTTGATCTACTCATTTGGAATGGCGTGATTCTGGGTAGTATGATTGTACTGTATCTGGCTATGTGGCTGTATTGGTTAAACAAAGGCGTAAAAGACACCGTTTCAATTGTTGCCACCCTGATGGTCTGCGCCATTCTCATTCATGGCATGCTTGAGTTTCCTTTACATTATGCTTATTTCTTACTGCCTGCGGGTTTCTTACTCGGGATGATTCAAGCGCAATATCGAAGCTTGCCTGCTGTTCAAGTCAGTGGCAAATATTTTGTATTGATTGCTATCCTCGCCATCGCGGGTTCTGCAGTTTCAGTGCGTGATTATGTCTTATATAAACAGCAAAGTGTCATCGCAGGTCAAAAAACGCCGCTCACAGATGCACAGCAAAATGTGATGCAAAAAGACATTTGGTTACTGACGCAGTTTAAAGAGCGCATCTGGTGGATTCAACTCAATCCAAAAACCCAAATGACTGAAGCTGAGCTTACGCATATAGGGAAAATGGTCGCAAATCTCGCTTCTAAATACGATTTATATAAATATGCCCAAGTTTTGGCATTCAATGGTAAAGCAGAGGAAGCCAAACATCAGTTGTGGATTTTAGAAACCCTACACGGGCAAAAGCGAAGTTATGCAGCGCTATTAAAATAATTTGAGATCAGAAAAGTTGAAGTTAAAAAAATCCCCAGAATTTGGGGCTTTTTTTAATTAAATATGAACTTTAATTACATTTGGCTTTGAATATAATTTTCAATGCCGACGCTTTCAACCAAATCAAGTTGGGTGGTGCTCCAATCCCAATACGCTTCTTCTTTCTCTAATATTTCTTGCAGAAGATCACGTGTGACATAGTCTAAATGTACTTCAGAAAGTTTGATTGCACTTTGAAGCGCTTCAATATTTTCTTTGACTTTACGCACATCACAGTTCAAGACTTCAACGGTGTGTTGACCAATATATAATTTACCCAGATGTTGCAAATTCGGTAAACCTTCAAGAAATAAAATACGTGCAATGACTTTGTCTGCATGCTTCATTTGATGAATAGATTCTTTGTATTCAGCAGAACCGAGCTTTTCAATACCCCAGTCATTAAACATACGTGAATGCAAAAAGTATTGGTTAATGGCGGTCAGATGATGATAAAGAACCTGATTTAATTGATTAATAACCTCACGATTGCCTTTCATTGTCTTTGCTCCAAAATAATCTGTGCCTTAAAATGAAAAAGGCAATGCATAAGATGATCTTACAGCAAATACTGGGTGGCTTACGAGTAATTTATAGAACGGCAAATGAAAATCGCAATCAGTCCAACAGTCAATCAATGACGAGTCTTAAAAAAGAACCCCACTTGAGTCAAAAGTGAGGGGAGGAATGTCGTAGATAGGTTTTTTATTATATTAGGCTGGGAGTAAAGGGCTAAGCAGCAATCGAAATTCGAGCAGCAACCAGCGAGAGTTCTTCATTGATGATGCTACGCGCTTCAGGCACACAGCGACCACAACATGTACCTAAGTCGAGTAGGTCACGTACTTCACGATATGATTCAGCGCCATTATCCACAGCGTCTTTAATATCTTGATCTGTAATTCCGCGACATAAGCAAACGTACATATTGATGAACCACAAAGTGAATGCGATAGTTAGTATTATTGATAATTATTATCGTTTGTCAATAAAATTCATTTAAAAGGCGACTGATGGTGATCGAATTTTTAAATAAAAAAATACCACCTGAGCGGAATTCTGAGTGTTGCTCGAATTTTCGCGCAAGGCGGTATTTTTATTAAATCGCTAAGCTTTTGTTTTTATTTTGAAATAATAACAATGCCATCCATTTCAACTAAAGCATTTTTAGGCAGGCTAGCCACACCGAGCGCTGCACGTGCAGGGTAAGGCTGAGCAAAATATTCGCCCATAATTTGATTTACCAATTGGAAATGACTCAGGTCAGTCAGAAAAATATTCAGTTTGGCAATATCTGCCAATGTACCACCTGCAGCTTCGCAGACTGCTTTTAAGTTATCAAACACACGGCGAATTTGAGCTTCAATGCCTTCAACCAATTCCATGCTATATGGGTCTAAACCGATTTGACCTGAAAGATAGAGTGTATCACCCACTAAAATCGCTTGTGAGTAAGTGCCTATTGCAGCAGGTGCATTTTCAGTATGAATGACTTGGCGGGACATCAATTTCTCCTTATTTTATCTTCATTCATCATAAAGGATGAAATCTATTCATGAAAGCCATAAAAGAGAAATTATGAGCCGACTTTAGACATCTCGGCAACAGCCAAAGGCATGGCCATTCTTGAAATACGCGGGAAACCAAATTGCATACGCAGTTCACGAATGATTTGTGCAATCTGTTTACGGCTATGCACCACAATATTGAGGTAGGTTTTGGCATCATGTTTACGTACAGATTCAATCCCAATTTTAGCTTTACGGCAGATGTAAATCAGCTCGGAAACCTGCTCATCATTCAAGAGCAGATCTATGCTTAAGAACGCGTTGAAATTGATTTCATCGTCTTCTTCAGTAGACCAGTGTAAAGGCATGATGTTTTCAGGATGCAAATGTTGTTCATGCAACAAGTTATGACAACGGGCACGGTGTACGATCAATCCACGGCGCGATAAATGCCCTTGAATTGGATCACCCAGTACAGGGTTACAGCAGTGTGCATATTTCACATCGATACCATCTGTACCCACGATTAAACGATTTGATGTGCTGTGTGAATCTTGTTGGTCTTGTGCGAACAAATGGTTGGCAACCAATTGTGGTAATAAATCACCTACTGCGATTTGCTCAAAAAGCTGATCTTTATGCGGAATATGACGCCACTGAAGTAGTTCAATCCAATCCTCATCGGACAAGTCTTTAATAGATAGGTTAAATAATTTTAATGCACGGTTTAAGGCTTGTTGACCTACTAGACGCTGTTCCTCAATATCTTGATCTTTCAGAATGTTCTGAATCGAGCGTCGTGCTTTTTGTGTATTGATGAAGCTTAACCAATCTGGATTTGGAGACGCGAGTACGTCAGTGATCACTTCAATCACTTGCCCACTATGAAGTGGAGTGGATAGAGGCTTGGTTTCACCATCAATTTTTGCACCCACAGCGTGGTTACCCAAAAACAAACTGGCTGAATAAGCAAAGTCAACCGCAGTTGCCCCTTGAGGTAATTCGTGTAAATGACCTTGGGGGGTATAAACCCAAATTTTTTCTTGATGCAAATAATCAAGCAAATCACTAAACGTGGTTTTAGCGCAGTCACCACCGACCAAATTATTTAGGTTTTGCATCGAAGCTTGAATCGCAGAGCGACAGGCTTGCGGTGCATTTTCCCCGAGTACAACGCCAAAGCGCGCAGCTTTTCGCATCAGTTCGGTTTGAATGGTGAGTGACAGCGTGGTTTTTTCGCCTTTTAGACGAAGCATTAAAGATTGATTGCCGCCGGGAAGCGGATGGCGAATATGATCCTGATAATTCAGCACTTGGAAATTATCTTTTAATGCTTCAACCAAACGGTCGCAGTCCGCAATGCTTTGTAGAATAATTTCAAAGGCATGGCTATGTGAAAGTTCCTGAAGATCGATTTCATTTTTGAAGAAGTGACGTAGTAATTCGATATTATTATTTTTCTTTTTAATTCGACCAGGAATATTGGATTCATTTAATAAGTTACTGAGATTTTGTTCCCAGTCCGACTGATATTTACAGCGCTCGGGTTTGGTTTTGAGTAATGCTTCTTGAACATCATTGAACATGTCCAAATCTAAATTTTGATAACACAGGTGCTCAAGGTTGTCTGCCATCTCATTCATACCGACAAGACGCGCCATAGGTACAAAAATATCAAAGGTCTCTTGTGCAATACGCGCTCGCTTATCCGGGCGTAGCGCTTCAAGTGTGGTCATGTTGTGATAACGGTCGGCAAGCTTAATAATGATGACGCGAGGGTCTTGTAGGGTTGCTTGTAGAATTTTACGAAACGATGCCGCTTTATTATATTCCTTATCACTTGAATGGCTAAGTTTGGTCACACCATCAACCAATTCAGACACCGTGCGTCCAAACTTTTCTGCTATATCATCTTTATTAAAATCAGTATCTTCAATCACGTCATGCAATAGGGCTGCCATCAATGTTTCAGCATCCAAGCGCATATGCGCCAAAATACAACTGACGGCAATGGGATGAAGAATATAGGGTTCACCGCTTTTACGGGTAATGCCATCATGCGCAATGTCAGCATAATCGCAAGCAACAAGAACTCGCTCGACGTCACTCGCTGAGAGATAAGCATCGATAATGATTTGCAGTTGCTGCTTCGCTTGGCTGACCAATGGGCCTGGCATATTGCACCTATGTGTGTTTCGCTGGGAGGATAAATAATCAAATACTTTCAAATAAAAGCATATTGGGAGAGGTGACGATTTTTAATAGGGCACCTTTCTATTTTTTTAACAAATTTTTTGAATTTTGTCGATTGATTCTCTCAAAAATAGCAATAAAAAAGCCTAGTACAAATACTAGGCCTTTTAATATGCATACCACTTATTGGAAAGAGAAGCCATCCAAGTTTAAGTTATTTGCAGAAAGAGCAAGATCCAAACTTGAAGTTTGATAATCTTGATCACGTTGCTTCAAAATATCTTTGCTGACATGACCTTCAGCGATTTCGCGCAAAGCCACAACGGTAGGTTTGTCATTATCCCATTCAACAGTCGGTTCGATACCTTGACGGGCAAGTTGACGCGCGCGCTTGCTTGCCACTAGTACAAGCTCAAAGCGGTTGTCTACATGGTCTAAACAATCTTCAACGGTTACGCGTGCCATAAATGTTCTCGTTTATATATGAAATTTTAACAGACTGCACAGTATAAAAGGCTTTCTGTCTAGACTCAAGGTGAATCACTGTTTAGGGGTAATTAATTTTTGTATCAAGTCTTGGTAACGGTTGGCTTGCTGTGTCATCGACAAGCGATTTGCATTAATTACAGACTCTAAATCATGCAAAGCTTTATTAAAATCATCATTTAAAATAATGTAATCAAAGTTCACATATTGCTGCATATCTTCAACTGCACAGCTTAGACGGTGTTCAATAATGTCGACAGCATCTGTACCACGGTTAGATAAACGCTGACGTAGATCAAATTGAGTGGGCGGCAAAATAAAAATTTGTTTAGATTCAGGAAAAAGTTTACGGACCTGTTCAGCACCTTGCCAATCAATTTCAAGCAGCACGTCATGACCTTTGGCCAATTGTTCGCGAACGGTCAGTTGAGAGGTGCCGTAATAATTTCCAAACACTTCAGCATATTCGATGAAACCGCCTTGCTGAACCTGTGCTAAGAAATGCTCTTGACTGGTAAAATGATAGTGCACACCCTCAAGTTCGCCAGGGCGTTGACCACGTGTCGTGTGAGACACAGAAACGTGTAAGTTGCTTACGCGCTCAAGTAGGGCTTTAACTAATGATGTTTTGCCTGTTCCAGATGCAGCTGAAACGACAAACAAGAGACCCGACATGATATTTTTCCTGATATGATAAAATATCTTCTCTATTTTAGAGCAGACGGGTTTCAAACAAAATAGCAATTCGCATTTTGTTTGCAAATTTATTGCGAATCGTCCATGAAATTAAGTGAACATTGAGGATCCTATGGAAATTGTTTTGGCTAATCCACGTGGTTTTTGCGCAGGTGTCGACCGTGCCATAGCGATTGTGAACCGAGCGCTTGAGTGCTTTAGTCCACCGATCTATGTCCGCCATGAAGTGGTTCACAATAAATTTGTCGTGGATGATCTACGCCAACGCGGTGCTATTTTCGTTGAAGAACTGGATGAAGTTCCAGATGACAATATTGTGATTTTTAGTGCACACGGCGTATCTAAAGCTGTTCAGTTAGAAGCTGCGCGCCGGGGTTTAAAAGTCTTTGATGCTACTTGTCCTTTGGTGACCAAAGTTCATATTGAAGTGACCAAGTATGCCCGCGAAGGTATCGAAGCGATTTTGATTGGTCATGAAGGACATCCTGAAGTTGAAGGAACCATGGGACAATATGACTTAAATAAAGGGGGTCATATTTATTTGGTGGAAGATGAAGAAGATGTACATGCTTTAAATGTGCATGATCCAAAAAAACTGGCATTTGTGACCCAAACCACACTGTCTATAGATGATACAGCCAAAGTCATTGACGCTCTGCGGACCAAGTTTCCTGCAATTCAGGGACCACGCAAAGATGACATTTGTTATGCGACGCAAAACCGTCAGGATGCAGTACGTGATTTGGCGGAAAAATGTGATGTGGTTTTAGTGGTCGGTTCACCGAATTCATCTAATTCGAATCGCCTTCGCGAACTTGCTGAGCGAATGGGTAAGCATGCGTATTTGGTCGATAATGCAGATGAATTACAAGCAGAATGGTTTGAGCCAAATAGTAAAATTGGTGTGACGGCGGGTGCATCTGCTCCTGAAATTTTAATTAAACAAGTGATTCAGCGACTACAAGATTGGGGTGCAACCTCACCAGAAGAATTGAATGGTCGTGAAGAAAATATTACGTTTAGCTTACCGAAAGAATTGAGAATACCGGTCACTCAGGCCTAATAAGTACCTCAACAAGTTTTATGAGGACCAAGTCATGTTTGAAAGTGTGACTTAGTCCTCTTTTTCATGCCTTTTGTCCAAACTGTTTTGTTTTTTTCGCTGTAAAGAATTACTTTGTTAATGTAAAAAATAATAACAAACGTGATCAAGATGAAAAATATCCGACGGGGTTTTACTTTAATTGAATTGATGGTCTGCATCAGTATTCTTGCAATTATTACTTCAATTGCAGCGCCCAGTTTTAGTCAGCAAATTCAAAACCATAAGTTTAATAATGAAACTCGAGACGTTTTGACCTTAATGGGCGAGGCCCGTGCTCAAGCCATTAGCCTTAAAAAAGATGTCAAAGTGCATTTTTCAAAACAATTAACAGATCAAAATAATGCGACCAATTTTTATTGGTCGGCTCAAAATGCGCAAATTTCTCAAGTGAATCATATTGAATTCGATATGCTGGGTCAGGTCAAACAACGTCCTCCCAATGGCTGCATTGCCATTACGCACAATAAAGTATTTACGGTCAATGTTTTAGGTTCCTTGAATGCCGCTCAGGAGAACGCAACATGCTAAGTCCTGCGCGTAAAAAACAACAGGGTGTCGGGTTTATAGAGGTATTGGTCGCTTTACTGTTGTTGGCTGTGGCAGTGCTTGGCTATGTAGGACTGCAATATCGCTCTTTAGATGCCACTGTAGAGGGAGGCTCACGAGTCGAAGCAATTGGTTTGGCACGCGACTTGGCAGAACGTATTCGGGTAAACCGCAACGCGTTAAATGTATATACGAGCCAATTAAAAACCGCAGCTGCACAAACCCAATATAAAACCGATTGCGAAAAAACCAATTGTAGCGAAACAGATATGGCCGATTTTGATGTGGCTCAAGTCGTGACCAACGCCAATGTTTTAGGAATGAGCATGAACATTATGCCATGTCCAAAAAATGAAAATAGCCTGAATTGTATCTATGTGGCATGGGGAGACACCAGTCCAACCAATGGTGATGGGGTCGGTGATTGTACTCAAGACAATGCTTATCACAGAGCATCTACATGCATTATTATGGAGACATATTAATCATGAATAAACAAGCGGGTTTAACCCTGATAGAGCTGATGCTCGCATTGACCTTGGGGCTTTTGGTCTCTGCTTCTGCCATTTTAATGTTATGGACTGGGCAAAAAAGTTTCTCCATGCAACAAGGTTTGGCCAATCTACAAGACAATGCAAATTTCGGTCTAAATTATGTGACCAAAGATATTCGTTTGGCCAACTTAAATACCCAGAAGTCCGAAATCAATGACCAAACGGCCTTTGGTGGAATTGTTTTGACATCATCTGTCAATGCCAAAAAAGACACCGGTGTGAATCCAGCCGTTGTGTTAAGTAATTTGAATCAATCCATTGTGGGTGATACGGCAGTTGTGAACTTATTGTCTCGGAGCCATGGTCATGCCATTGGCGCATCGACGCAGTGGACGGGTGCTTCTAATGTCAATGATGCCACGGCAAAGTCAGCCATTCACAGTGATCAGTTGGTTATTCAATATATTCCGCAATATATTTTGGACGATAAAGGTACACCAAGTCAGGAGGATGACGAGCTTGTGGGTGGGTTTGATTGTGAGGGAAATGACTTAAATTTCCCAGTCATCAAAAAAGCCACGAGTAATGTGTTTGGTGAACAAGTCATTGTTCAGCGTTATTTTTTGAGAGCCAATCATCAGCAAGTGAATGAGCCGAATAGTGGTTTAGGGCTGGCATGTGATGCAGGTCTTTATGCCCGAAATGGCGATCCTACTGCAATTAGTCATTATGGCGGTGGGGGGGAGGTGATCATGCCACGGGTCGATCATTTCCGAGTGTTACTGAGCATTCAAACCCTCACAAATACTAGACGTTATATTTCAATTAAAGACTATATGGATTTAGTAGACCCTAAACCTCGTATTGTTGCTTTGCAAATTGGTGTGTTGGCAAGATCGCTTGATCATGTAGGGCGCGACTCAGTCATCAAAGATGATCAAACTTATAAAGTATTAGATCAAAATGTGGTGGTTAAAACCGATCAAAATATTCATAACAAATACTTAAGAAAAGTGATCACACAAAATGTAGCGTTACGTAATGCACTTGGGGAGAGGGGACGATGAAACAACATCAACAGGGTGCCACGCTCATCGTTGTACTGTTTGTTCTTTTGATTTTAACGATCATTGGTACTGTTTCGATTCGACAGAGTTCCATGGTGTTAAAGGTTGCAACAAGCAGTCAAGCTCAGCAATTGCTGACCCAAAATACAGATGCGACTTTTTTCAATGTCGAAGATCTGGATAATTTTAACCAAAGTTTAAGTACCAGCGGTATGTTTGGTCATATCAATAATGATAAAGACATTACTAAAGAATTGGTGTTTTGCTTCCGAGGGGATCAAAAGCAATTTTTTAATATTGGTCGTGCCTCAATCATTGCTTGGGAAGAAGGCAAATCTGAACCCACCAATTCGTTTATCGGTAAAGATGGCTTTTGTGATGCCAAAAATGCCACAAAAAACTTTTTTACCAGTACGCGCCGTGTAGTCATGACGCAAGTCGCTGTGAAATTTTCGACAGTGAATTCAAGTGTTCCATTTAGTGATCGACAGCGTGGAACAGATGCTAAACAAAGTCTGGCCGAGGAAGCAAAGCGAGTCAAAATATTTTCGGTCTCTGTGATGCCGACGCTATCGAGCGCTAGTCGTGATGATATTAATCTGTGTCTTCAAAATAGAATGAGCGAAGTCACTATTCCTCAAGGAACAACAGTCGCGGCAAATAGTGCTGTACGTCAAAGTATAACTACGTGTTTAACAGCTTTAAATGTGCCGTTTACGACACATGTCACTGAATACGCAATTACTCCAGAATATTCTTAATGGGAT
Source organism: Acinetobacter sp. TGL-Y2 (assembly GCF_001612555.1). NCBI lineage: Bacteria > Pseudomonadati > Pseudomonadota > Gammaproteobacteria > Moraxellales > Moraxellaceae > Acinetobacter > Acinetobacter sp. TGL-Y2. Next base: position 352,572 of record NZ_CP015110.1, read on the forward strand.
TGGGGAAAAATGATAACTCAATTAAAAAATAAAAAAATGTTAAATCGGTTTCCAAAAATGCTTTGGGTTACACAGCTTTCGCTACTGTGTAGTGGACTTCTTTTATCAGCTTCGGTGAACTCGAGCGATATTGATATTTATCAAAAAGCCAAGGAAGGTGACCGGACTTTAATGTTCATGATTGATGTATCTACATCAATGGATCGCTCTGTCGATACAGCATATTTCACCGGTTATGCCTGTGATTTACCAACTTTGGTTAAAGACACATCTAATGCGCAAAAAGAATTAAAGCAGATTAGTCATGGGGCAAATCAAGCTTTTAAAACGACATTGGAGCGGGTCTATTGCTTAGGGAGTAATAACCTTAAATATTATGATCGAATTACTCGCGTTAAAGATGCAATGATTGATGTTTTATTGGGGAATACGGATAAAAAAGTGAATGCCCTAGATGGCAAATATATGATTGGCCTATCTACCTTAGGTTCTGTAAAAGTGAATGGGGGAACTGTACTGGTTCCTGCAAGAGCCCTCAATACAATTGTTGATTCTTCAACAGGCAAGACCCACCGAGATGTGATGGTGGAAGAAGTAGCAAAACTAAAAGGGGTATCGGCAACACCGACGGCAAGGTCTTATGCTGAAGTTGCTTCTTATTTACTGGGTACGAATACAAACGCGAGACCACTTTTGAGGAATTATTACCAGAGTTTAGGTAATCGATTCATTGTATTGGGCGCTGACCCTTGGAGTTGCAAAGTACCACTTACAAATACTGCTAACGACTATCGTACTTATAAAGCTACACATGGGCCTATGGCAGGTCAAAATATTGATATTGCTTGGTGTCAAGATGGTCCAAATATTACGTGGAATCCTAAATCATCGAACTATGTCCCTTCCTTAGTTCAATTATCATATTCTGATACTCGTGAATTATGGTTCGATCCCACGCCAAGGCCAAGAGATGTTATTGCCACGATTTCTGGCTTCCCATACTCGGTCGATGCTTCAAAAGTAAGCGATAAAACTAAATATTTAAATCCGACTTCAATCAGTAAGCAATTAAATTATTCCAATACTGAAAAATCATGTAATGGTCAAGCCATTTATATGTTGACCGATGGTGAGCCCAATAACGGAAGAGACAGTCTTCCACTCATGCAATCTGCTTTAGGTGACAATAGCTCAGAAATTAGTTGTAGTGATTCCGAAACAGGTTCGGAATGTAGCTTAAAGATGGTGGAAATTTTAGCCAACCCAAATCGTAACCCTTCTAAAGTCTCTATCAAAACAGCCATGGTTGGATTTGGTAATGATTTCAACGGCATTCCATCCTCTATAAAAACTGAAGTGGAAGTGGACGCTGTAAGTGGGGTAAGTGAAAGTGTCAAAAATGCCGCAAAATTGGGGATACGTGGCCAAGGCGGATGGTATTCAGGAAATAAATCTGAAGATATTGTATCGAGTATTCAAGCGCTTATTGACTCCATCTCAGCGGATATTCCTTCTGTCACTACCGGCGCACCGACCGTTGCCAAAGACTCCTTAAATCCTGCGGTCATTCAGCCCATAGCGTATTATCCACAGTTCCAACCCACCCCTGATCAAAAGTATCGGTTATGGATTGGCAATCTCAAAAAATACAATATTGGTGCTGATGGACAGCTAAAAGATAAAAACAACAATAAAATTTTAGATGTAAATGGAAATCTAGTCGATAACTTCGACCTTTGGTCAAAAGCGATTGATCCAGCAGTTCAAGATGCAGAAGTAACCACCATAGGGAGTCGCAAATTTTCTTTGAAAGGCGGCGTGTGGTCACAATTAAATTTAAAACTAAATGGCAGCAATGTCGAAAATCGCAAGGTGTTGACCAATCGCGTAGTAAGTTCAACCGATGCCAATAGCTTTATTGGCGGAACCACTTTACGCCAAGTACGGGTCAGTGATTTAAACGGTTCAGATTCAAAATATAAAACAGATCCAAATAGAGGATATCTGGTTTCACTGTTGGGCTATGCTTTAAATAAAACCATCCCTAGCTCAGCGGAACTCACCGCTGCGCCAGAACTGAGACAAATAGGTGCAGTCATGCATTCATCACCTATTTTACTGACCAATAAAGGCACTGTGGAATATGATGTAAGCTCAAAAAGCTTGAGTTCCAAAGATCGTGAAGACTATGTGCTGTTTGGTACCACGCAAGGTGTCTTGCATGTGGTGAATGAAAAGACAGGCGAAGAAAAATTTGCATTTGTACCCAATGAAATGGTCGAAAATCAAAAAGAAGCCTTTTTGACACCCGATCAGAGCAGCGGTGGAACAGATCAATTGTTTTACGGGATAGATGGTCCATGGACCGCGTACACAGAATATGTTGTGGCAAGCACTGAAGGATTAACCGTTGCAAAAGGTAAACAAGATCAAACAGGCAAGCAAATGGTTTACGGTGGCTTGCGAATGGGCGGTCGTAGTTATTACGCGCTGGACCTTGCCAATATGGATGATCCTAAGCTTCAATTTCATATCTCTCCTGCAGACCAAAAAGTCTATTACAACGGCAGCAGCAAATCCTTTGCACAGCTTCAATACATGGGGCAAAGTTGGTCTAAACCTGCGATAGGTTGGGTCAAATGGGGTTCAAGCCGAAAACGCGTGATGTTTGTAGGAGGTGGCTATGATGCAGGTGGAAGCGATGGAGATGCTCGCACCAATGGGGTAAAAGGCCAGTATGCTGGTTATGAAAGTGATTCGTATAATCCAAGCTTTGCCCAAGGCGGAGGGGTCTACATGTTCGACGCTGAAAATGGTGACCTGTTATGGTGGTCAAGTAGTCAAGCCAGCACCAGTAACAAGGCAGCGACCACTGGAGTCATTGCGACAAAAGATGACCATCTGAAATATAGTGTTGTCAGTGAAATTAGACTGGAGGATCGAAACAGTGACGGTCTAACCGATCATTTGTATTTTGGTGATTTGGGTGGGCAAGTCTTTCGCATGGATATCAACAATAATGCGACAGCCATCGGTGGGTTTTTAAATAAATCACAGCGTATCCTGAATTTAAACTCAGGCGCGACCAGTCCACGGTTTTATGAAATGCCGTCTTTTTCAATCTATGACGCTGCTGGAAAATCATTTGCAGTGATCTCAATTGGCAGTGGTAATCGAAGTTTGCCCTTACAAGAATATGCAGCGAACACAGCGGATCGTGATTATGATGCGATTTACAATATTTTTGACAAAGATGTGACTTCACCGAGCTTATATGCCACCGATCATACTTTTGAGAATACGGCAGCTAAAACCGATTTGGTTGAACTTACCCAACAAGATCGTATTGGCAACAGCACGCCTAAAACCTCTTATGCGTCAAGAGGATGGTATTACAAGTTTAAAAATGGCACAGCAATGCAGAGCTCTAAAGTCATTTCCTCACCTATTGTCACCAATTATAGAATGTATGTATCTACATTTGATAGCAGTAAGGCCGGCTTAGGTAGCGCATGTGGAGCAGGCGTTAAAGGCGAAAGTTTCTTGCAAACTTTCTGCATGCCTTTTGGTCAATGTCTTAAAAGCACTTCGGGTACAAATGGAGCGCCTGTGAATCCTGTGGTGGAATGTACAACAGGTGATGGATGCTCTATTGGTGTCGGTTTACAAACCACCACTGTTGTGCCTATCAAATGTGAAGGGGAAAGCTGTACAAGCAACGGTTCAACCACTCACTCTTCAACCTCTGGGAATGCAAACTACTGTCTAGATACAGGGCAAATTGGACTTTCTCACAAAGGTGGGGTGACGGGTAAAAATAATACTAAAATGTGTTTGGTTCCACAGCGCTGGTATCAGGCATTTAGGTAGAGTCTTAGAATGAAAAAAATAAACCATTTAAATTCTCAAGGTTTTACATTAATTGAACTGATGATTGTGGTGGTCATTATGGCTATTCTTGCGGCAATTGCGATCCCAAGCTATCAGGCCTATATACGTAAAAATTTGGAATCGACTGCAATGCAACAGATTCAAACGATTGCCAGTGAACTTGAGCGACATAAAGCACGTAATTTTAATTATTTGGGCTTTGCAACCCTTCCAGATCCTGTGGTATTGCCGAAAGGTTCAACGGGTGCAGAGATAAAATTTAAGCTCAAAGTTTATGATGGTGATACCCCAAGCAAGTCTCTAACTGATACAGGGGCTGCAGGTCAAACATGGGTAATTCAAGCGCTGTCTCAAGATGCAAAACTGCATAGTTTTTTGATCTCTAGCACGGGAAATCGCTGTAAGAAATTAGGAACAAGCATAAGCTTAGATTGTCGTGGAGCAGAAATATGGTGAAAACGATAAAAGGCTTTACTTTAATTGAGCTGATGATTGTGGTGGCCATTATTGCGATATTAGCTGCGATTGCATATCCGTCGTATCAGGAATATGTACGTAAAACTAAACGGATTGAATCACAAGCAGAGCTGATTGCATTAGCAGGACAGCTTCAGCGCTATAAAATGGCCAATTTTTCCTTTGAAAAACGTGAGGGAAATCAGACAGTCCCGATTACCTTGGCAGACCTAGGGCACAATGCTGTATTACCGAATTCGGGGGATGCGCTATATGATGTGAGCTTAACAGACGTCACAGCCAATGCATGGACATTGACTGCTACGCCAAAGAGCAATACGGCGCAAATAATGGATGGTACCTTTCGTTTAAATCATCGAGATCAACGCTGCTGGGATAAGGGTAAATCGAGTTGTGTTTTGTCAGAAATATCAAACTGGAATGGTAAATAGAGAATTGTAAAAATTAAGTTAAATTTGGAAGAGCGAATATAAAAATATTCGCCTCTTTTTATGAAAGTTTAAGCTGCTGATAAATATGTATGCTGTGATGCATAAATTTATTTAAGTGTGATTTATTTTACAATACTGGATTTTTAAGTTAAATTTTTAATTAAAAACAATAATTTAATTTTTATATAAATCTAATTTTTTATTTTAAAAATATTTCATCTGCTATAAAGACACTTCATCGTGTTGAGTATTGCTTTACTATTCGCTCGAATGTATGTTGCAAAGTGTATCTTTTTGTAACTGCTTTGGAGACGGCTTTGCGAATCACGAAGGGTTTTACCTTGATTGAACTCATGGTGACGATTGCGGTGTTGGCCATTGTTGCGATGATGGCTGCTCCTTCTTTTGGGAATATTATAAAAAAACAACAGTTGAATACTACTGCTAAAGATCTTGCATATTTATTTGGTCAGGCCCGTGCCCAGTCTGCGGCACTGCGAAAACAAGTAACCATTAAATTTACGGCTGGTACCAATGATGCAACTACATTGTATTGGACCTCCAAATATAATCATATCAGTCTTACAAGTGATACTACAGATGTAGTATTTGAACCCATAGGGCTGGTTACTAAAAGAAATAAGCAAATTAATAATCCAGCTTTTAATCCACTTTTACCTGAAAACAACACGACTAATCCTAAAAAAATTGATCAGGTAGTCCCGCTGATCTTTACTTTATGTAGCACCCGGTTGGCAACCTCAAAAGAGATTAATATTTCTAAGACAGGGGTGATTGAAAAGATTGAAGATAAAGCAGGAGCATGTTCATGATCAGATCACAATATGGTGTCGGGCTGATAGAAGTTCTGGTTGCGCTATTTATTTTAGCTATAGGGGTAATGGGGTTCTCAGTCCTACAACTACGTGCATTACAGGCAATGACAGAAGCAACAGATCGTACTATGGCCATGACAGTCGCCCGGGATTTAACTGATCGAATGCGGATTAATCGTCTAGCACTGAGTGATTATGTAACTGCAATCAATACCAAACAGACAGAGACAGATTGTTTAGGAAGTACGTCTACTTATGTTCCTGCATGTAATAGCCAGAAAATAGCAAAATATGATGCAACCCAGCTTTTAAGTAAAGCAGAAAGCCTCGGACAGACAATTGTTATGAAAACATGTGATGGAAGCAGTCGTACTTGTATTTATATTTCTTGGGGAAAAACAGCGATTACAAAAGATGATGTATCCACTTGTATGATAAATGGTGTTTATAAGGTGAATGCACAGTGCCTAGTTATGGAGGCATATTAATCATGAAGCAGCAATTTGGTTTTACACTTGTTGAACTGATGATTTCCATGGTAATAGGACTGCTCATTACGGCCGCAGCCATACAGCTTTATATTACTGCTCAAAAAAATATAGCCATACAACAAGGTGCAGCTAACTTACAAAATAGTGCCAGTTTTGGTTTGGAATATATGCTGCGTAATATACGTCTTGCCAATTTAAATTCGGGTAAACCTATTATAGATCCTTCAATATTACATGGGGGAGTTGTTTTAAATAAGGTTAATCTGAGTACAAATTCTACTTTTCAGATTACAGGGGCTGATGCAGGTAATAATTTGATGACAACTGGTAATGTTGGGCCCTCGAATTTGCAAGGGTTGAAAAGTGATCAATTGGTAATTCAATACCGTAATACTGTCAATAATAGATATAACTGTGAGGGTACTGAAATTGCACCTAATGTATATGTGATAGAACGTTATTTTTTACGTGCAGACACTAAGGTAAATAATGACCCGAATACTGCTTTAGCTTTGGCCTGTAAGGCGACTACTTATTCCGGTGATAATGATTCTAAGCTTGATAATTTAAATGGAAATGGTGAAATTATCATTCCTCGAGTTGATCATTTGCATATTTTACTGGGTGTAGCAAGTGATACGATTGATGCCACCAAATCACCTGCTGCAACAGGTCAGGATGGGGTGCTTGATCGTTTTGGTTATATTAGTATTCCTGATTATTTAGCTTTAGTGAATAAGCCTCAGATTGTGTCTCTGCAATTGGGAATGTTAGTTCGCTCACCTGATAGAGTTGGGAATAACGGCTCTGTTGATCCAAATAAAAGCTACCAGATTTTTGGTCTGAATAAACCCTTAATTGCTAATAGTAAGAATAATTTATATATGAGACAAGTCGTAACTCAAACAGTTGCGCTAAGAAATGGGTTTGGTATTCAGGAGCTTCCGCGATGAAAGCTTTATCTACGCAGCGTGGAGCAACCTTAATCGTTGTTCTGGTCATGCTTGTTCTTTTAACCCTGATTGGAACTTGGGCAATTAGAGGAAGTTTAACTTCTTTAAATATTGCAACAAATGCTCAAGCGCAAGCTCTACTGCAACAAGCATCTGATGCCATATTCTTTAGCCTTGAAAACCAGACCTCCAATGATTTGACTTTGGCAAATATGCGGATTGGGGATGGAATGTTGGCCTATGTATTAAGGCCAGAAAATAAGGCAAAAGAACTCGTGTTTTGTATGCGCGGGGGAGATGCCAATACTTTAGAGGGGAGCCGTAATGCCAGTGTGGTCTATTGGGAAGGTACCCAAATTAAAAATACTCAACTTGGCACGATTGGTTTTTGTAAGATTTCCCGTAAAGCAGATTTTATTAGTGGTCGTTCGGCGGTAATGACTCGCGTTGGTATTCGGGCAGATAGTTCTGGATTGGACTGGGAGCATATGTTAGAGGGAGATGATCCAATGCAATCAAAAACTCAGCAAATCCAGAAAGTAGCAGTGAATGTGATCTCGATTATTCCAAATTTAAGTGAAAGTTCGGCAACAGATATCCAGAATTGTTTATCTAATTACACCAGTTTTTATGATTCTATGGCAACAAACAAGACGGTAGCAGAATGCCTGAAAGAACAAAATGTTCCTTATAGTGATCAAGAAATGCAATACACCCTTAGACCTGTGAAGGGAACATCGTAGAGGAGTTTCAATAATGAAAAATATAGAAAATAAAATGGATATGACACCATTTCCCAAAAAAACGATGGTCTCCAAATTTAAGGTGGCAGGAATTTGCGCAGCATTAACGACATTATTATGTAGTGTATTACCGACCAGTTACGCCAGCGATATTGAGATTTATAAAGTTCCTGAAGATAGTGTGGGTAATACTACGCTGATGATGATGCTGGATTTGTCGGGAAGTATGGGGTATGGAGTAGGATACAATAATACATCCATGAGTATTCAAGAGGATTATAGTGTAGTGAGTGCTAATGGCACTTTAATCTCAGGGGTTTGTCACGGTTCTAGAGATAATGTTAAATCAGATACAACCACGACCTCTTATTATACTCGTTATTATTGTGAAGTTCCTTCAAGTACTTCAAATCAAAAAGTAACAGGGTATTGGTATCCAAATGTAACTGATCCAGATAGAAAATGGGTGGCAGGTTGTGAGGCTCAAAAGAATGCAGCGGAAGGAGTTACAGGCTACCGTTGTTACGACCGCTTAACTCGATTAAAAGATGGTTTGCGTCAGGTACTTGAGGGAACAGCAACTGTGCCGCGAGTTAATGATCGTATTGTTATGGGGTTGGCAACTTTTGCCGGTAGTAATGGTTTTGTTCGTGTCCCTGCTAGACCACTCGATGAAGTAATTCGATCATATAAAGTGATGGAAACTTCTTGGGAAAATGAGGAATATCAGGAACTTGTGACGGTTGGTACTGCAATGGAAGCATATACCTTTGCGAAACCTCGTTGGATACAATATATTACTACGACACCAGGTAAAACATGCGAGTGGTGGCAATTTTTTTGTACTCCAACTGCACCTAGTACAAAAACTTATTATCAAACATGTACTTGGAATATGCCCACCTCGACATGTAATTGGAGTAGTGCAACCGAAACAGTGCCTTCAGGGTTTAAAAATACATTGTCATATAATGTCTGTACACAAGGTAATAATAATACGTGTAAGGAGTTTTATGAAGATGCAACCGGGACTAGAGAAGTTCCGTTAACAGAATGGCAAACTAAAACTAGACAAGTACAAAAACAGCGTGAAGTGACTAAAAATGTAACCCAGCGTGATCTTTTACTAGAAACAATTAAAGATTTACAGGCAAATGGAGGAACACCTACACCTTATGCCTATGCTGAGGCAGCTGCTTATTTATTGGGTACGAACACCAGTATTAGTGATTATAATATCCTTTATTATCAATCCTTGGGAAATAGACGTACTGCTTCTAACAATAGAAATAATAATAGATGTACCTCTGTAATAAATAGCTATCAAAAATTTCAAAAACCAGATGGAACACCTATGATAATGCGCTGGTGTAATCATGATAACCCTAACAATTGGACACCCCCAGTAGGATCAACTAGTTTTATTTATGGACGTGATAATGGTGGTTATGATCGTGAAGTATTTTATAATGCAGGTGAGCCTGAATCCGCTACAGTATCAGATGGTGCCACCTATTCTGGCTTTTCAACCTCAGTCAGTGATTCTATAGCTAATTCTAATTATGCTACCCCTGTTTCAATAACTAGTCAAAAAACCAATACAGCTAAACGCGAATGTAGTGGTCAGGGCATTTACTTTTTGACAGACGGGCAACCGCAACCAGGGGGGTGGGCTATCGGTGATGACGGAAAGAGTGGTACGGCTTATGCCTTGATGAAGCAAGCTCTAGGTACCAACGGTAGTGATTTTAGTTGTTCTACGAGTCCTTTAGGTAAAAGGGCAGGCTATGATACACCTGAAAATGGTTGGGCGTGTGTTGGTAAACTTGCCCAAGCCTTATTAGATCCAGCACAGAATCCAACAGGATTGAAGATTCAAACGGCAGTCGTGGGTTTTGGAAGTAGCTTTGGTGCAGGTGGTATAGAGTCTGATGACGTCAAAGATGCTAAAGACTGGGGCGTGGTTGGAGATGGGGGGTGGATCGCAGGCTCAAGTCCCGAAGATGTTTCTAACAGTATTAATAAGTTTATTAAACAGTTAAATAAAGATATACCTTCTATGAGTACCGGTTCATCGACGATTCCGCTGGATGATTTGAATCCTGCAGTTGTCCAACCTTATTCTTATTTTCCGCAGTTTGAACCTAAAGTGAATCCAGTAGAGCGTCAGCAAATCTGGTTTGGTAACCTGAAAAAATTCTATGTAGTCAATAATGGAGTTTATGCAAGCAAAACTATTAGTGATTCAAATCTGGTGGTAAAGAAAAGTAAACTACAAGATTTAGCCGATATCTGGGCCAAATCTGGAGTTAACTATCCGGAAAATATACCGATCTTTAAAAAAGGTGGTGCTCTAAGTCAGTTGCCTATAGGTTTGGGTATCAATACAAATAGCGAACTCGCCACCGCAAGAACGCTTTTGACAGACTATAGTTATGATGGTACTAAACCTGTAGCAGAACAAGTCAGTCGCAATTTAAATCTGCTTAAAATTGATTATAATTACACAACCGATGCAAAAACAAAAACCGATAGCAAGTATTCAAGAGCTCTCATGAGTCTGCTGGGTTTTAATATTCCAAGTGACACTTCTACTACTGATCTGGACCTTTCTACCTCTACACCTACTGTAAAGCAAATGGGGAGTGTTCTACATTCCCGACCTATCCTGATCACTCAACAAGGTAAAGCTGTTGCGGTAAAAGACAGTACAACGGGTAAAATTAGTATTGGAAGTACAAACCGAGAGGATTATGTACTGTTTGGTTCGACCCAAGGGCTGGTACATGTCGTGAATGCCGACTCTGGTGTCGAAAAGTTTTCTTTTGTTCCTAAAGAAATTATAGAAAGCCAATCAGAAACATTTAAAAATGAAGGTGGAAGTCTGGCAGGTGGTAAAGATGCGCTTTATTATGGTATGGACGGTGAATGGACCACACATACTAACTATATTAGTAAAAGTGATGGAACTTTAACTGTAAAAGGAGCTTCTCGTACTGACTTGGATGGTAATACTGAAAATCTGAGCGGTAAGCAATGGGCATATGGCGGAATGCGAATGGGTGGGCGTAGTTACTATGCACTTGATCTGACCGATATTAATAGCCCAAAAATTAAATTTCACATTGATCCAAGTACAGGCAAGGTTTATTCACAACAAACTCCTGCTGGTAAAGCCTACAGCGCAATTTCAAATATGGGACAAAGCTGGTCTAAGCCGAGTCTAGGTTATATTAACTGGCAAGGTAAACGTAGGCTCGTCATGATTGTCGGTGGCGGATATGATGCAGGTGGTAGTGATGGTGATGGTTTGAAGGTCAATGGGATCCGTACGGGTTATGCTGGATATGAAACCTACAATTACAAACAGGAAAATGCGACTTCAACTAATAAAAAAATTGGTGCAGGTGTGTATATGTTTGATGCTGACACGGGCGACTTATTGTGGAATGCAGATTCAAGTACAAATGTAGAACTAAAATACAGCGTTGCAAGTCAGATTCGTACCGTAGATCGCAATAATGATGGGATTATTGATCACTTATATTTTGGTGATCTTGCAGGCCAAGCTTTTAGAGTAGATTTTAAAAATGATGTTAGTTCAAATTTTACGGCTCAAGCTACTAGGATTTTAAATTTAAATCAAAGTAATGGTACAAGTCCGCGTTTTTATACAATGCCAGCATTTACAGCTCATTACAGTGCAGGCAGTAGCACAATTCATGGTGGCAATATTGTGGTAGTTACTTTTGTTTCCGGAAACCAGAGTTCTCCACTAGTAGGTACGACAGATTCTTCACAAAAGAAAGATCCTTTAGGTCTACAATATGATGCAGCCTACGCTATTTATGACTACGATATTTATCCGAGTACAGCTGAAGGGCGTTATCCAACTTCAAATATGCAAGCACGGACTCTGGCTGCCAGTTCAGCGACAACTCCAGTATCCACTCAGCTACGCTACATCAATGGCGTTACCACTACGACTACAGTCGATAAAAATAGTGGCTGGGGTGGCTGGTATTATGTATTTAACAAGAAGTTCGATAATAGTGAAGCTGCTGCAAACATTATTAAAGGTCTGATTCCTCCCATAGCATTAGAAGGGAGTTTATATGTTACACAGTATGATGCCTCTAATAATGGTACAACTTCCAGTTGTGGTGCTGGAGTCAAAGGACATAGTTTCACACAACGTTTATGTTTGCCTACGGGGGTATGTAAGCAGGACGCTAATTATACTTATAACCTGGGTTCAGGAATTGTAACTCTAAATGTGGGTAGTTCAGATAATGATCCTGATAAACGAAGTTTAGTGGTACCTGATCCAAATGATGTTTGTTCAGGTTCTAATTGTAGCCCGTGTAAAGGTGCAGCATGTGGAACAGGTGGAACAGGTGGAACAGGTGGGAAATTCTTAGAAACTGGCGGTTCTTTACGTTTTATTCCAAACCGATGGTATGAAAAGTATGCGCAATAAAAATTGGACCAAGCGAATATCTCAGCAGGGATTTACATTAATTGAATTAATGATTGTGATTGTAATTGTGGCAATCCTTGCCGCAATTGCAATTCCAAGTTATCAGAGCTACGCTCGAAGAGCCATAGCTGGTCAGGCACAGCAGGAAATACAAAAGCTGGCAGAGCAGTTAGAGCGTCATAAAGGTAAAAATTTTAGTTATTTAGGATTTGAACCTAGCTATCTCTATAAAGATAATAGCGACAATATTATTGGTTATAGTACAACTAATGCGCAATTAAACCTGCCGTTAGAGAGTACAGGGGCAGCAGTTAAATATATTATTTCAATTCGGGATGGGATAAATAACACAAAACTACTAACTGATACGACTGCTTTAGGACAAAGATGGGTCATTAAAGCAGAAAGCCGGGATCCTAAAAATTTTACCTTTCTTATGACAAGTACAGGGGTCCAGTGTAAAAATACTACTCAAGCAAATGTATCTTACACAGGGTGTGGAACTGGGGGGGAGAACACATGGTAAGAAATCGATCAGGATTTACGCTTATTGAATTAATGATTGTGGTGGCCTTAATTGCTATTCTCGCTGCCATAGCATTCCCTTCTTATCAGGAACACGTAAGAAAAACAAAACGTACAGAAGTACAAGCTGAATTAATCGATATAGCAAGCAGATTGCAGCAGTATAAATTGACCAATTTTAATTACAAAGTAAATTCAACTACTGCGATTGATTTAACCAAGGTCGGTTTTTCTTCGACTACACCTTCATCTCAGAATGGGTTATATACAATTAATTTAAGCTTTAATACAGCAGCAACTAGTTGGATATTAAATGCTATACCTATTACAAGCGAAAGTCAGAAAAATGACGGAATAAGTTGTTTAGATGATACGGGGCAGCGTTACTGGTCTAAAGGAACATCAACTGCAGCAGCATGTAGTAGTGCTTTAGCAGTAACCTCCAACTGGGACGGTCGCTAAATATAAATTCAAAACTGTGGGTAACTTTAATTTGATCTTCCTTTCAAACCAAATATAAAGTAAAATATCGCCCTCTATGAAAGGGGTTTGAAATGTGTCGATGGTCGATACAGGGATAATCCGTAAAAACTATAAGGTTCTATCATGGTTGTAATTCGTCTTGCACGCGGTGGTGCTAAAAAACGTCCTTTCTATCAAGTAATTGTTACTGATAGCCGCAATGCGCGTGACGGTCGTTTCATCGAACGTATTGGTTTCTTTAACCCTACAGCTCAAGGTAAAGCAGAAAAACTTCGTTTAGATGCTGATCGTTTTGCTCATTGGGTTTCTCAAGGCGCTCAACCGTCTGAACGTGTTGCTTCTTTAGCTGCTCAAGCTAAGAAAGCTGCAGCTGCTGCATAATTTTTGCGAATTAGGTAGTAGATTGCCCATGACACCAACACAGAATGTTCCCGAAGATCGTATTCAGATTGGACAGTTACGTTCAGCATATGGATTAAATGGGTGGCTCTGGATCTATTCCAATACAGAACCTATGAGCAACATCTTTGATTATCTTCCTTGGTACATTGAGACCAAAGAAGGTTGGCAAAGTGTAGATGTAAAACGTTGGAAACCGCATGGTAAAGGCTTGGTTGTTTCGCTTAAAGGTGTGAGTGATCGCACTGGCGCAGATAGCTTGGTTGGCATGAATGTTTGGATTTCAAAATCGCAAATTCCGAAAGCAGGCATGGATGAGTTTTACTGGACAGATTTGAAAGGCTTAGTTGTATTGGGTCTAGATGATGCTGAACAAGAAGTAAACCTCGGTAAAATCCATGAAATGTTTGAGACAGGTGCAAACGATGTGATGGTGGTTCACGCAACACCAGACAGCGTTGATGCTGAAGAGCGTATGATTCCATGGCATAAAGATGTGGTACAACGTGTTGATCTTGAAGCTGGTCGTATTTACGTTAATTGGGGCGTAGATTACTAATCCTTTAAGGATGAACGCATTTCTGAAAATAGAGGAATCTGCGATGTTTTTTGCAGTGATTACGCTTTTTCCTGAAATGTTTGAAGCGATTACAGCCTACGGTATTAGCGGGCGTGCAGCAAAACGTGATTTGATACAAGTGACTTGTATTAATCCACGAGATTTTGCAACGGGCAACTATAAAAGAGTGGATGAACGTCCATTTGGTGGTGGTCCGGGTATGGTGATGATGGCTGAGCCTTTGTCTCAAGCAATCAACCATGCCAAAGAGCTTGCAGCGCAAGCAGGATGTGTTCAGGTTCCTGTGGTGTATATGTCACCGCAAGGAAAAACCTTAAATGAAACTGCGGTTAAACAATTCGTTGAATATGATGGATTGATTGTACTGTGTGGACGTTATGAAGGTGTCGATGAACGTTTAATCCAGACTTATATTGATCAGGAATGGTCAATTGGAGATTATGTTTTATCGGGTGGCGAGCTTCCTGCGATGGTTTTATTGGACAGTATTATTCGGAGGCTTCCGAATGTCATGTCTGATGAGCAATCACACGTTCAAGACTCATTTGTGGATGGTCTTTTAGATTGCCCGCAATATACCAAGCCAGATCATTTTGAAGGTTTGGATGTGCCTGAGGTGTTAAAATCTGGGCATCATGCAAATATTGAAAAATGGCGGTTTTTGCAACGCTATCAGCGTACACTTGAGCGCCGCCCAGAGTTGGTGGAACAAGTCGAACTGACCAAGCAGCAGAAAAAATGGCTCAAAGATTCGAATATTTAATTTTTAAATGTTCTTTAAATCAGCTTTTTATGCATTGAAGTGGTCAAGCATAAAGAGAAAGTTAAATGGGTAACATGCGCTTTAGCCTCTATACCCCGCGGAGATCAGACCTCTTCTGAGCCGCAATACCGGAGATACCCCATGAGCGGTAAGCATCCTTTAGTACAAATTATTGAAAACGCGCAATTAAGAACTGATCTTCCTGCATTTGCACCAGGTGATACTGTTATTGTTTCTGTAAAAGTAAAAGAGGGCGATCGTGAACGTCTTCAGGCTTTTGAAGGTGTTGTGATTGCGATTAAAAACCGTGGTATCAACTCTGCGTTTACAGTTCGTAAAATCTCTAGCGGTATTGGTGTTGAACGTGTTTTCCAAACACATTCTCCAATCGTAGCTAAAGTTGAAGTGAAACGTCGTGGTGACGTTCGTCGCGCTAAACTTTACTACCTACGCGAATTGTCTGGTAAAGCTGCACGTATCCGTGAAAAGTTACCAGCTCGTAAAGTTAAAGCTTCTTAAGTTTAGGCTAAAGTTAAGTTTTATCGTGAGTTAAAAAATGCGCCAATCGGCGCATTTTTTATTCTGACATTTTAGTCATCCACCATTTCAAAATTCATAAGTTACTAAATCATAAACCTTCAAGTTTTAAACGATTGGCATGTTGACGATATACAGAGACTGGATCAGGTGCAAAGATATTACGTAAGCCCAGTACTTGATTGACTTCATCCAGATGATTCCAGTTGTAGTCATCTCGAATGGTTTTACCAAATTTTGCACTACAGCGTGGTACTAAACCATCGTTATCTTTACCGTCATTAATCATCAGACTAGTGAGTTTTAATGCTGAATCTGGGTCGAGTAAATTGGTTACTGTCCCTACACCCGTAAATGAATAAAAGTGCATACCATTTTGTTGATAATCACCTTCGCTACATGCACTTTTAGGTAAACCTTGAGGGAATTTTGCATTAAATTGATCCATGCCTGCCAAGGTTAAACTTCTGCCGCTGGCCAGTGAATCATGAGGAAAACTTTTGGGATCAAGCCCTTGAGCCAATGTAATAAATTTAGATAACACATTCACTGCGCCTACAAGTGGTGCTTCAATAACCGTGTCTTCGGCTTTTAAAATGAGATCAGCCACACCTGAGCCTTTATTCGGGCCGGCCACAGAGGTTACAGACGCAATTTTATTTGGAATCACACCTGCTGCATAGCGGCTTGTTGGGCCACCATGTGAGTGACCAATCAAATTGACTTTTGTAGCACCAGTTAAAGCAATAATTTCTTCAACTTGCTGGACCAATTGTTCACCACGAACTTCAGTTGAGTTAAAAGGTGAAACACGTGTAGCCCAAACATTACCACCGTTACGTGCTAAATCAGGTAAAATTTGATACCAATAGTCGAGCCCTAAATCATCTGTACCAATGCGAACAAAACCAGACATCCCGTGGTTAAACACAATCGGGTATTTGGTTTGGGCATAGTTATTGCTAGCTGTTGCTGTAATTTGAGAGACATTCGATGCGTGTACTGAGCTCAGTAGACTTGCTGCGAACAGGCTTGTAAACAATCGTCCATATTTCATATATAACATCCTTAAGATTTTCTATTTTTAGTTCTTGGTCTGACAATTTTTTTTGTCAATTTAATTAAGCATTAGATGAAAATGAAAACAAGAGTAAACTGACGAATAGAGGCTAAAAAAAATCAAAAACACCAGCACTTAGTCGAATTGTTTCGATATTCGCGAGAAGGGCTATTGTGGAATTCATTGCGGGAATGATTGCAAAAAAATAGAGACTATCCACTATGAATAGTCTCTATTGGATTTATAAACCCTGAAGTTTTAGACGATTTGCATGTTCACGATAAACTTGAACTGGACTAGCTGAAAATACGCCTCTTAGACCAAGTAATTGATTCACTTCATCTAAGTGATTCCATTGATGATTATCACGAATCACTTTACCAAAGCGAGAAGAACAACGACCTGCGACACCATCACCCTCACCTGCAAAAACAGATGAACTCATCATGCCATAGTCACTAGGGTCTAGTGCTGTATTGAAAGCAGAATTCCCCATGAATGAATAATAATAAGTTCCATTCACTTGATATGCACCTTCTCCGCAACTGCTTGTAGGTACACCATTGGGAAATTTTTGATTAAATTCGAGTGATTTTTCAGTCCCTAGAGCTTGTAATGCAGCCTTAGCGTCATAAGGAAATACATTTGGGTCTAATCCCGAGGCAAAAGTAATTACAGGTGATACTAATATGTCAAAGAGCGCACGAGCGGGTAGTTCTAAAATTCCACCAACAAGAACACCTTCCAATGTATCCGCTACTTTTGCACCTTTATTACCGGAACCGATGGTGGTTACAGAAGATACTTTATTGGGAATTACTCCAGCGACATAACGGACAGATTGTCCACCATGGCTATGACCGATCAAATTTACTTTACCCTTACCAGTAATAGCGAGTATTTCTTCAACTTGGCTCAGCATCTGCTCACCCCGAATTTCACTTGAATTCATGGTGGAAACACGCGTTTCCCAGATATTTGCACCGTTACGAGCAAGGTCGGGCGCAATTTGGTAGAAATAATCAACGCCAACGATGCTACCGAAACCAAATAAACCATGTGCTAACACAATAGGATATTGAGTTTTAGCATATTGAGCATAGGCATCTGGTGCTGTATTTTGTACAGCAAGATCTTTAATGGATTGAGATGCTTGAGTTCCGCTACATAATGCTGAGAGTGATAAAAGGCCAGTAAATACAACTTTATACTTCATATGAAACTCCTTGATTTTATTTTTTTTAGATGAATCCTCTCACCTTGATTTGATTATAAAGAAATTTTATAAAATATGTATAAAATGTGATGAGGTATACCAAATTAAATGTAACTGAGGGTTTTGTATGTAAATTGAAAAATCCAATGATGTTTAAAAGGTATAGTCATCTCTGAAGGGATCTATAGAACTTTTTATTCTATCTAACACGTTTTTATAGCGGGTTACAGTCTTTATAGCTACAGGCGATTTATGTGCTGACGCTAAATATCCACCTCATCAAAATGATTGTCTTGATAGTTATCTCGGGTCGCTTTGTTGAGCTTGTTGCTCCATGGTCTAACCGGTCCGACATGGAGTATCCACTCAGTAGTAGGGCCGAATGAGGTTAGTCGCATATCTGGATTAAGTAAGTGGGTGTTATTTGAGATTTAAGTCTCGAATAAAAATTAAAACCACTTTAATAGAAAAAAGAGCAATTTCAGTTTACAAAATTACTCTTTTTCCAATTGCACTTAAACGAATATGGCACTTTAAACACAGATCTTAGACCAAAGAAAAATCCTATAATCCTTGAAGTTTCAAGCGATTGGCATGCTCACGGTAAACTTGAACTGGATCTTGAGAGAATAAACCCCGTACACCTAAGATCTGGTTCACTTCATCGAGGTGATTCCAGCGATAGTTATCTCGAATATTTTGACCAAATCGAGCACTGCATACAGGAACTAGACCATCGTTAGCTCCTTCTTGACCCACAATGACTGAAGCGATTTGCATGATATAGTCAGATGGATCCATCGTGCTATTAAACGGTGAATTACCTGTGAATGAGTACAGTCGCATACCATTTTCGTTATAGGCACCTTCACCACAGGCAGTTTTTGGAATACCCGCAGGGAAGCGCTGATTAAATGCAATCGCACCTGAAGTCGATAAACTTCTCGCTGAAGCCAAAGAGTCGTGAGGGAATGCGTCTGGATTTAAACCCTGTGCCCATACAATCGCACCTGATACAAAATTCACGACTGATGCCAACGCCAAATCTACACTTGTACCTTCAGTTTTTAAAATGAAATCTGCCATAGGTGAGCCTTTATTCACTCCAGCCACCGTAGTCATAGACGCAACTTGTGTAGGAATAGTGCCGCCTACATAGCGAATAGAATGTGCGCCTTGACTATGACCAATCAAGTTCACTTTTTCTGCCCCAGTAATGGCAAGTACATCTTCAACTTGTTGTAGCAGCTGCTCGCCACGGACATCATTGGAGTTAAATGGTGAAACGCGGGTTGCCCATGCATTTGCACCATTACGCGCTAGATCTGGCAAAATTTGATGCCAGTAATCTAAGCCGAAACTTTCAGTGCCAAGTCGAATGAATCCTGTTAAACCATGAGCAAAAACAATAGGATATTTGGTCTTTGCGTAGTTTGAAGTGACAAATTTGGCATCCGCTTTTTGTGGTTGTGTCGAAGTGTTTGCATAGCTAGAAGTGATGCCAATACTTGAGATTAGGGTTGCGATTAAAAGTCCGTTTTTCATGAATTTTCCTCGTCTATTTTTATGATTCTTTACATAATTTAGTGCGAAAACGAGTATATAGTCATATTTTTGCTGTTGCATGATTAAGCGACCAATGGTTAACGCTTTTTTATGCAGAGATTTGTTAAAAATGGAAAACTGTAGTTATTTTAAAGTACTTCGTAAGCTCTAATTGAATAAAAGGGGTGGAAAGGATTTTTATCTTTGACCTCCTTTGACCTCCTTTGACCTCCTTTGACCTCCTTTGATCCCAGCTTATATCAGCAAAATGCCATCCTAAGGGATGGCATTTTTAATTCGAACTACAGTGAAAGCTAGAGACTTTATAGTCCTTGTAGTTTTAAGCGATTTGCATGTTGGCGGAACATCGCCACTGGGTCTGGTGCAAATAGACCTTTTAAGCCGAACATCATATTGGCAAGATCCGTGTGATTGAGGTTGTAGTCATCACGAATCACTTGACCCAAGTGAGTACTACAACGCGCCACCATACCATCATTGTCTTTGTTGCCATAAGCTAATGGACCAAGTTGCATCAAAATGGTGTCAATATCGAGTAAGTTTGTGGTTTGTGCGACACCGCCCCAAGAGTAGTAATAGATACCATTTTCAACTTTCGCACCAGTTTTATTGCAATCCGATGCCAAAGCAGTCGTTGGATAGCGTGCATTGAATTTTGTAGAACCTGCTTCAGAAAGCGATGCCATAGACGCATCAAAACTCAGTGGCATATCTGGGCGACCTTCTGCCCATGTAATCAATGGCGGTACGATGTAATCGCCTAAAATATTGAAGATTGCACGCGTTGCAGTATTGCTTTGAATTTTATCTGCTACTTGTGAACCGCGGAATGTACCGCCT
Source organism: Acinetobacter sp. TGL-Y2 (assembly GCF_001612555.1). Lineage (NCBI taxonomy): Bacteria > Pseudomonadati > Pseudomonadota > Gammaproteobacteria > Moraxellales > Moraxellaceae > Acinetobacter > Acinetobacter sp. TGL-Y2. The sequence continues at coordinate 372,843 of NZ_CP015110.1, forward strand.
ACGCCAGTTGCTGAAGCGACATATTCTGGTTTGACTGCTGCAACATAACGAACCGTAGGTCCGCCATGGCTATGGCCGATTAAGTTGACTTTGTTTTTGCCTGTCAGTGCAATCACTTCTTCCACCTGAGCAATCAATTGCTCACCACGGAATTCTGTGGTGTGTGCTGGTGAGATTTGTGCAGCAAATACAGTTGATCCATTACGTGCCATATCGGGTAGGATCTGGTACCAATAATCGATATTAAAACTGTCATTGCCGATTCGAGACCAACCTAGCCAACCATGAGTCATCACAATTGGGTATTTGGTTTTGGCATAATCAGATTTTGCAGTTTCTTTTATCTGTAAAATTCCCGCAGCTGCTTGAGTTTCTACAACTGAACCGAAAGATAGCGCAGTGATGATCCCCAACATCGCTATTTTGGTTTTATTCAAGTTTTTTTTCATATGCATTCCTTGAGCAATTTATTTTTAAATTTTTCCTATGACTGCGTTTTAATCGCTCAACGGCAGTTTTCTTCCTTCATCATGAATTTTTTCAAAGGTTTCAATGCGTAATTGTTCTTGTGGATTGCTAAAATTTTTACTACGTAACTGTTGAATTGCGCTCTGCTTGGCAGAATCACTCATATTGCTTTTTACAATGCTGTCTCTTTCAGTTAAATACGAGCCAACACGTCCTTTCCATTGATTACGATCTGCATCTAATATTTCTAAACGTTGAGTCGCTTCAGGACCCACTAAATTGGTCCGCATTTGATGTAATTCTTCAGCACTACCACCGCGTGCTTTAATTTCAGCCGTCAGTTTTCTGAGGTCTTCAAGTTGTGACAGTTGTTTTAAATTCTCTTTCCAATCTTCAGGTAGATCTTTGAACAGCTCTTGCAGTTTTTGAGCTTTTTCAGCTTCGGTCAATTTTTTATTGTCTAACACTTCCATACGAGCAATGGTGTAATCGTTATAGGTATCTTCAATGCCAAAAAGTCCTTCAATTTCATAGTCAGAGAAGAATTTTTTACGCAGATTTTTCATATTATTAAAAATGGCTTTGTAATAACCCGCTTTTTCTTCATCTATATTGGGTTTTTCCAGATTGCCGAGTTGTTCACGATACTGCATATAACGCGACCATAAATCTGTCAGCTGAGATAGCAGCGGTTCGGTATAACTAGCATTGGCATAAGTGACAAAATCGGTTTTGATTTGCTGAATGTCTTTTTCACCATATTGAGTAATAAAAAACTCAAAACAGTTCTTAGTGGCTTCATTCACGATTAAACGATTTGATCCATCTATTTTCAGTTGGCAATTGATTTGAATGTCTTGTTGACTGGCACTGGCGAATGCTAAAGCTCCAGTTTTGGCTTGAGCAGCGATAGCAGTGCTGGACTCAACTTGATCGAGGGGGGAATGAGTAGCGTTAGATGCGTCTGAAGATACAATTGAATTGGGTTTGAGCCAATAAACTAAGGCAATCAGGACTGCAAAAATAAGCACAGCAAAAATCATCAGCATACGTTTTCGGTTTTGTTGCATTTCAAATCCTTTGAAATTTTTAAATTATTTTTCTATGGATTGGATAATTTGACATATTTTACTCAAAAATCAAAACTAAAATTTATAAAATAGACTGGGGTATTTGTTAAGATACGGCTTAATCCGTTACGAATGATCTCGAATGTCTGCTTCATCTTCCAAAATTGCTCGTCGTCGCCTTAGTGGTGTATTTTTGCTTAATAAACCTTTGGGAATCAGCTCAAATGCAGCCTTACAACGAGTACGTTGGTTGTTTAGAGCGGATAAAGGCGGGCATACAGGTGCTTTAGATCCTTTGGCATCGGGACTTTTACCCATTTGCTTGGGTGAAGCCACCAAGTTTTCGCATTATTTACTCGACTCAAATAAGCGCTACCTCACCACCATTCAGTTGGGTCATAGCACGACTACAGGTGATGTTGAAGGCGAAGTGCTATCGGAAGCAGATCTTCCAGCTTTGACTGAGCAAAGCATTCAGGCTGTTTTGGCGAAATTTATTGGGGACACCACCCAAATTCCACCGATGTACTCAGCGCTAAAAAAACAAGGTCGCCCGCTGTATGAATTGGCACGTCAAGGCATTGAAATTGAACGTGAAGCACGTCCCATTCACTTGTCTGCCATTGAATTGATCTCGTTTACAGCGCAGAGTATTACTTTAGATATTAGCTGCTCTAAAGGTACCTATATTCGTGTGGTCGGTGAAGATATTGCCAAAGCTTTAGGCACCTATGGACATTTGACCTATTTACATCGGATTCAAACGGGGCATTTTGCTTTAATTCCAGAATATACCATTGAGCACTTGGAAAGTCTGACCGAGCAAGAGCGTGAAGCATTGTTGTTGCCAGCTTATGCACCCGTCGATCATTTTCCAAAAGTGCAAGTCCCAGAAGGTCGTGCAGAATTTTTCAGTCGCGGTATGGAAAGTAATATCGAGCATGAAGCCGAAGCACAGGTTTTGGTTTTTGAAGGTGAGAAATGTTTAGGGCTTGCCGAAATTACCGATAAAAAACGTTTAGTGCCAAAACGGGTATTGAACCTCTAAAATAATTAACTGCTACTTTTTTTAAGATGAGAACAGGACATGGACGTCGAGATTATAATCAGCCTCATCTTCTTTGCTTTTTTTGCAGGTGCGATTGATGCTGCGGTGGGCGGTGGGGGTTTAATTCAGATTCCCGCATTAATGGGTGCGCTACCACATACCTCCGCGGCCACTATTTTTGGTACCAATAAACTTGCCTCGATCTGCGGTACAGCGTCCGCTGCATTTTCCTACTTACGTCAAGTGAAGCTTGAGTGGAAACTTTTAACGGTGATTGCGGTCACCGCATTTATCAGCTCTTTTTTGGGCGCAGCTTGTGTTTCAATGGTGCCACAGCAAGTACTCAGACCTTTTGTCCTGTTTATGCTGATTGTGATTGCCCTCTATACCTTTATGAAAAAGCAATTTGGACAGGTGCATTTTCAACAAGAACTCAGTCGAAAAATGCTAATTTTGGCAGGTGTGGGAGGATTGGCCATTGGATTCTATGACGGTATATTTGGACCGGGCACAGGCAGCTTTTTTATTTTCTTTTTTATTCGCTATTTGAAAGTTGATTTTTTACATGCGTCGGCATTGTCTAAAATAGGCAACTTCATGACCAATTTTGCAGCGCTGAGCTTTTTTGTACCAACAGGTCATGTGTTGTTTAGTTTGGGACTCATGATGGCGGTGGCCAATGTCTTGGGTTCATTGGTGGGCGTGAAAATGGCGCTCAAATACGGCAGCGGTTTTATTCGAATTCTGTTTCTGATTCTGGTCAGCGTACTGATTTGTCGTTTGGCTTATCAGATGTTTTTAATGTAACTCATTCTCAACATTAAACTTATTCATACAAATTGATGCAAGATTAGCCTGTGTTATTGGCTTTAGATTTCTTAAGATTGAGCCTTACACAGCGCATCATTGCGGCATTTTAAATGATGTGTTCTTTTATCCATTCTTAAAATAATGATCATAAAGCAGTCCAAAATAAGGAAGACCAATGAATATTTTTGAAGCATTAAGAGAAAGTCATGAGATTCAACGTGATTTGGCTGAAAAATTGGTACAAACCTCAGGGGACACACCTGAACGTCGTGAGTTATTTGATTTATTAAAAAATGAGCTGTTCGCACATGCTGTAGCAGAAGATCGTTATTTTTATATCCCGTTGATGATGACAGATTCAGGTCTGAATATTAGCCGTCATGCATTGGCTGAACATCATGAAATGGATGAGTTGCTTGAACAACTCACCGAAACTGAGTTTAGCAATCCGGGGTGGTTAGCTATTGCGAAAAAATTGTCGGAAACTGTGCATCACCATTTGCAGGAAGAAGAACATGGCTTTTTCCAACAAGCCGGAAAAATCTTGGAAGATAAAGAGAAAGAATCTTTGGCGAAAAAATACCAAAAAGAATACAGCAAATATAAGAAGATTGAAAAAGACAGCTTGGTCTAAATCAGTATTTAAAAAAGATGGCATCTGCCATCTTTTTTCATTTTAGATTGATCTAAAAAAAATGATCATTGCAAATTCTTCATGCGCTTGCTTGCGCTATACGTCACGCCAACAGATGCAAACATAATGCAAAACAATGCAACGGTTTGTAGCAGGTTAATGTGTTCTTTCAGCAGTAACCAACCTGCTAAAGCAGCCAATGCCGGAGATAAACTCGATAAGGTTCCATAACTTAATTTACTCAAGGTCTGAAGTGCTTTTAGATCGAGCGCATAGGGAATCGCAGTCGCGAGTAATGCGATCATTAACGCCTGTGGCCAATATTCAAATTGCATCAGCGCTGTTGAATTATGCACTGCACTAATGGGGAGTAACACCAGTGCAGAGAGCACAATTGCGATACTTAAGGCATGCATACCTATATTTTGACGTGCCACAATTTGAGCATAGTAAATATAAGCTGCCCAAAATAATCCCGCCCCTAGAGCCATTGCAGCGCCAAGATATGAGAAGTTACTTGCATTGGCATCTTGCCAAGGGATCATGAGTCCCACACCCAAGATTGCCAGAATCACCCAGAGGTAATCACCTCGATGTTGAATTGAAAAAAATGCCAACATTAAAGGACCAATGAACTCTAAACCGACAGCAATACCTTGAGGGAGTCGTCCAAGTGAAGCGTAAAACAATACATTCATGAGGCAGACTGAGCCGCTATAAAGCAGTAAGTATTTCCATTTTAGCTGAGGGAGTTTTTTAAGGATTGTCCATGATCGAAACATTAAAATGACAAGAATAGAGGCAAAGACTAAGCGAAGGGTCACCACGGTGAGTGGATCTAAAACCTCAAACAGTTGCTTGGCAAAAGATGCACTGATTTGATAAGCCACCATGGACAAAACCATGAATAAGACAGCAGTCAATTGAGTATTTGGCATGGTGAAAGAGTATTGGAATTATTGTTTAAATTTTAACATTGATTTAGCCTATGAAGCGGCGTAATTGCAGTGCTTCGACCGGGTTTTAACTTATTTAGATGCTATTCTTTGCTTGGCTTGCTGGGTAGTATAGGTACAACCCACAGATGCGCTAATGATGGTCATTAAGGCAAGCCATTGATTCCACAGTAACTGCTCACCCAAAAAGATAAAACCTGAAAGTGCAGCCACTGCAGGTTCAACACTCATCAATGTCCCAAAACTCAAAGCAGTTAAATTTCGAAGAGCAATCATTTCCAGGCTAAAGGGCAGCGCACTGGCAAGTACCGCAAGTGCCATAAAATAGACAAAATTTGAAGGTTCAAACACATGTAATGGAAAACCGCTGAACAGCGCCAAAGGTAGAAGTACCGCCGTACCAACGAACATGCCTAAGCAAACAGTATGATTACCTGAAACACCTGAGGGTTTCTGCCCTGCGACAATGTATAGCGCCCAGCACGCACCTGCAGCCAAAGCAAAGACAATTGCGAGTGGATCTAAACGTTGTGCGGCTTGGTCAAAAGGAAACAGTAAAATCAGTCCTAGTATGGCAAGTCCAACCCAGACAAAGTCAAACTTTTGCCGTGCATAATACAGCGCAACACTTAAGGGTCCAATAAACTCAAATGACACCGCAATGCCCAAAGGCAATCTGCTGATGGCGAGATAAAAAAGCAGATTCATCCCAGCCAAGGCAAGACCGTAGCTGAGAATGGCTTTCCATTTAATCTGCTGATAGGCAATCTGCCAAATTTTAAAAATCAGCGCCAAAATCACCGCGCTCAGTAACAATCGCATCGCGGAAACTGTGAGGATGGGGAACTGATTAAATAAGACTTTGGCCAGTGAGCCACTACTTTGTAAGCTGATCATTGCAATCAGCAGTAAAAATAGAGCCTGCACATGCGGCATACTTTTTAAATTAAGCATTGAGAGAGGCAACGGAGTTTGCACAAGCATGGGAGCCAGTTGTGTACATGCTTGAGCCATCGAACATGTACAGCACTGTACTGAAAGTAAAAAACCACAGCCGAAAAGCTGTGGTTTCAAACACTACAGAAAACTTAGAACAATACGCGCGCGCGGATTGTACCTTCAACATGAGAAAGCATATCTAAAGCTTCATGAGATGCTGTTGCATCGACGTCCATGACTAAGTAACCGACATCACCTTTGGTCATTAAAGACTGACCAGAAATGTTGATCCCTTGCTCTGCGAACAAGTTGTTAATTTTGGACAATACGCCTGGAATATTTTGATGAATGTGCAGTAAACGGTGTTTACCTTCAGTCAATGGCAATGCAATTTCAGGGAAGTTTACTGCAGATAAAGTCATACCTTTATCTGAATACGCAACGAATTTTTCTGCCACTTCAAGACCGATGTTGGCTTGCGCTTCCATGGTTGAACCACCCACGTGCGGGGTTAAAATCACGTTTGGCAAGTTACGTAGTGGAGAGACAAATTCTTCACCATTGGCTTTGGGTTCTTTCGGGAATACATCTACTGCAGCACCTGCAATATGACCCGATTTAATCGCATCTGCCAAGTCTTCAATCACGACACATGTACCACGTGCAGCATTTAAGAAGATCGAACCCTGCTTCATTTGAGCAAATTGTTCTTTGCCAAAGAAGTTGCGTGTAGATGGAACATCTGGCACATGAAGTGTCACCACGTCAGCAGTCGCAAGAAGTTCAGCCATAGTGCCAACTTGACGTGCATTCCCTAAAGGTAGCTTGGTCACTGCATCATAATAAATCACTTTCATACCCAAGCTTTCAGCTAAAACTGAGAGCTGAGAGCCGATCGAACCGTAACCGACGATACCTAAAGTCTTACCGCGTGTTTCAAATGAACCCACAGCAGATTTATTCCAACCGCCAATATGTGTATCTGCAGACTTTTCTGGTACACGGCGAAGTAGAAGAATGGTTTCTGCCAATACCAATTCAGCAACAGAACGTGTATTTGAATAAGGGGCATTAAATACTGGAATACCACGAATCATGGCAGCATTTAAGTTCACTTGATTGGTACCAATACAGAAACAACCCACAGCAATCAGTTTGTTTGCCACTTCAAAGACTTCTTCAGTCAATTGAGTACGTGAACGAATACCAATAAAGTGAGCATCTTTAACCGCTTCTTTCAACGCTTCACCTTCAAGCGCAGTTTTACGGTAGTCAATGTTGGTGTACCCAGCAGCGTTTAATGTATCAATCGCGTTTTGGTGAACGCCTTCTAACAACAAGAAACGAATTTTATCTTTAGGTAAAGAAAGATGTTGGCTCATTACGGCTCCGCTACAAAGGCCAAATTTAGTGGCGATATGATACCATACGTGAACGGTCTATATACATTTCCTTTATGACCAGAAGTATGCATGTTTTTGTCAGATTAGCAGCTCATTCTATTGAAGGTGGTCTAATTAACTACATCATATCTAACATACATTATCAAATAGTCTGATTTTGTCAGGGTTTGGCAGGAAAATGCTTTATAATGATGTATCGTGGGATTAAGCCTGCTATTCATGCTCGGTTTTTATGCACATTAGTCATTAAATCTTCCTTTAAAAATCAGTCACAAAGGAACGTATTTAGGACCCTCCCAAAACTTGTAAATTTCTTGCTAGGTCTGCAAACGATGAATGCTCCAGTCGCTTTAACACCTGAATTACTGACTCAATTAACGGCAATTGTGGGTGAAAACCGTATTAAAACTGATGCGGATAGCCTTGAAAATTGGGGGCGTGATCACACCAAACAGTTCGATCCAAACCCGTCAGTCATCGTTTTTCCATCCCATACTGAACAGGTTCAAGCGATTGTAAAATTGGCTAACCAGTTTAATGTCGCAATTACACCCAGTGGTGGGCGTACAGGTTTGTCGGCAGGCGCTGTTGCTGCAGATGGCGAAATTGTGGTGAGCATGGACAAGATGAACCAGATTTTGGAATTCTTCCCAGCAGACCGTATGGTACGCGTTCAAGCAGGCGTGGTAACCGAGCAACTGCAGAACTATGCGACCGAGCAAGGCATGTACTATCCTGTAGATTTTGCATCGGCAGGTTCAAGTCAAATTGGCGGTAACATCGGTACCAATGCCGGCGGCATTAAAGTGATTAAATACGGCATGACCCGTAATTGGGTGTTGGGTCTGACTGTAGTTACGGGTAAGGGCGATGTGCTGCGTTTAAACAAAGGCATGATTAAGAACGCGACCGGTTATGCGCTTCAACATTTATTTATTGGTGGGGAAGGGACTTTAGGTTTAGTAACAGAAGCTGAAATCAAACTGGAACGTCAACCACAAGACCTTCAAGTAATGGTCCTAGGTGTACCTGATTTTGATGCAATTATGCCTGTACTGCATGCCTTCCAAGCGAAAATTGACTTAACGGCATTTGAGTTCTTTGGTGAACTTGCGATGCAGAAAGTGTTAGATCATGGTCATGTGCAACGTCCATTTGAAACGGCATGTCCATTTTATGTCTTGCTTGAATTTGAAGCGCCGTTTGAGCCGATTATGGACAAGGCAATGGAAATCTTTGAGCACTGTATGGAACAAGGTTGGGTACATGATGGCGTGCTCAGCCAAAGCCTAGACCAAGTGGAAAGCTTATGGCGTCTGCGTGAAGACATCTCTGAATCAATCGCGCCATTTACACCGTATAAAAATGATATTTCAGTCCTGATTACACATGTACCTGCATTTATTCAAGAAATTGATGCAATTGTGTCTGATAACTATCCTGATTTTGAAATTTGTTGGTTCGGTCATATTGGTGACGGTAACTTACATTTAAATATTTTAAAACCTGCCGATTTGTCTAAAGATGAATTTTTTGCCAAGTGTCAGGTGGTAAATAAATACGTATTTGAAACGGTGAAAAAATATGATGGTTCAATTTCTGCGGAACATGGCGTGGGTATGACCAAAAAGCCATATTTAGACTACACGCGTTCTGCTGAAGAAATTGAATACATGAAAGCGCTGAAATTGGTATTCGATCCAAACGGTATTATGAACCCGGGCAAGTTATTTGATCTTTAAGATGAACTGAGCTTGAAGTTGGTTTTACAGATGACTACATAAAGTTCATCGAGTCAAAAAGGAAGGCATGACATGATCAATGTGATGCCTTTTTTATGGGAGAATTTTTTATGTTTCGTTTAGTCGCAGCGTCTGCAATCTGTTTGGGTTTATTATCTGGCTGTGCCACTACTCAGAATTTGCTCAATAAAGTCAGTGGTTCAGAAACGCCTTTGGCTCAAGTGTTAAAAGAGCGTCCAGATTTGCGTAAAGACTTAGCTACGGTTGAAATCCGTCAGTTCTTTAACAGTGTTGAGTCTCCAACTGTAGGGCAGGTGAAAGTCACGGAAACCAATTTGTTGGATGACTCGGTGCGTTCGATTCGAACGATATATAGTTTTAAAAATGTAAATGAGAATTGGAAATTAGTGGCCACTGAAAAGTCGTATCAATGTTCTCGTGGTAAAAACACCCAGTCTTTTCAAAAGACGAAATGTGCTTAGTTTTTATGAGTCATGCTTATAAATGAGTGAGCTGTACCGTATAAAAACGTATCAAATTTGATGCGTTTTTTGCATTTTTGAGGGGTAGATATGAGCTGATAAATGATTTTCTGAGCTGCATCTAATTTGTTATTTTTTCTCTTTTTTGATTGGGTTTTTCATTTTTCGACTTAAACTACCGTTGATTCCAAAGTATATCAATAAACGTAGACAATATAATGCAGACCGCTTCAAAAGCCACACTCAATCGTGCCACCTTTATGTTCCCATTGGCACTCGTGCTGTTTGAATTTTCAGTCTATATCTGTAACGACCTCGTCCAACCTGCAATGCTCAGCATTACTCAAGACTTTGGCGTGAGCAGTTCGTGGGCACCATCCTCTATGTCATTTTTCCTATTGGGCGGTGCATGTTTGGCATGGCTGTTGGGGCCGTTATCAGATCGGCTCGGACGAAAAAGAGTTTTACTGTGGGGTGTGGTCTTTTTCGTCATCTGCTGCTTATTGATTCTATTCACCCAAAGTATTGAACAGTTCTTGGCCTTTCGTTTTTTGCAGGGGATTGGACTGACCATTATTTCTGCGGTGGGTTATGCGGCCATTCAAGAAATTTTTGAAGAACGTGATGCGATTAAAGTCATGGCACTCATGGCCAATATTTCTCTCATTGCGCCGTTATTAGGCCCAGTGCTGGGTGCATTTATGATTGATCATGTGTCATGGCACTGGGGCTTTGTCGGTATTGCAGTGTTGGCTGCTTTAAGTTGGTTTGGTTTAAAAGCCAAAATGCCTGAGCATCAGATCAGCGTGCCTAAACAACCCATCAGTTATATTTGGGATGACTTTAAAGCTGTATTTAAAAATAAACGTTTTTTAGCGTTGGCGTTGTCATTGCCGATGGTTTCGATTCCTTTGATTCTCTGGATTGCACTCTCACCGGTGATTTTGGTGGAGCAACTGGGACTGACCAATATGCAATATGGTTTGGCACAAGTGCCGGTATTGGGCGGTTTGATCTTGGGTAATATTGTACTGATTAACGTGATTGACCGTTTGGCTCTGGGTAAGACCGTGATGTTGGCATTGCCGTTAATGTTGTTTGGCACGCTGATTTTAATCGCAGGGGTCATTTGGCAAGAGTATATGCTGTGGTGCTTAATCGTGGGGATGACCTTGATTAGCTTTGGTGAAGGCTGTAGCTTCTCGGTATTGTATCGTTTTGCTTTGAGTGCATCAGACGTGTCAAAAGGTACTGTTGCTGCGGCTGTGGGTATGCTGATGATGGTGGCATTCTTTGTGGTGATTGAAGTGGTACGGATACTCTATGGCTACGTCGATATGTGGGCATATAGTGTGGCGTGTTTTGTACTGATTGCACTGTGGTTTAGTGTGCCAAGATCAGTGGTCAAAAGCATCATGCAAGAACGCGCAGTGAGTGGGCAGTTTTGATGCGATAAGCGTCAGCATTTGGATATAAATAAGGTTGGAAAATACATGATCTCTCCAACCTTATTTGCTTTGAGCACCTTTGCTTTGGACACCTTTGCATTGAGTAGCAAGCTTGAGCTTTATGATCCAATGAAAGATGAAGCAGATTGTTGCTGTGCTAATTCTTTAATTTTACGGTCAAAAATGAAAGGTCCAAAAGGAAGAATCGAAGCGATTAATCCTAAAATAAAAATTTGAATGGACCATTTCTGTTTTTCGCAGACAATAAAAAGAACCGCCAAAAATGCAACAAACAGAACACCGTGCCCCATGCCGACATATTTGACCAAAATGGGGTTATCAAACATGTATTTCATCGGCATGGCAATAAACAGTAACAGTAAAAATGAAATACCTTCGAGTAAGCCGACCCAACGTAAAGTTTTGATATTCATGATTCACTTGCAACAGATAAATGTGGCTTAGAGTGTACCCGAATGCAACGATATATACAGTGCTATCTATGCATTAACTTAAACTAAGTTATTGTATTTAAAAAAATTAATACCTATTAAAACACTCGGGATTAACACTATTTGTCTAAGTCAGAGAGAAACTTTTCCATCGATTCTCGGTCAAGCTCATAATTACATCCGAGTAATACCATTGGCTTCGGCCCAGTCATTTCTGAGAGCATCAGTTTGTGATGAACAGCTATTTGATCTTCTGAAGGTGTTTCTGTTCTTAGTACTTTTTCGCCTCTAAAATAAGGCGCAGCTTTAAAGAATGGGTGTTGTGTTAAACCATGTATTTGCGCTAATTTTTTGATCTCAACATCACCGAAAATAGCGACAATGGCATTGCCAGTTAGTCCGATTTCATGCGTTGGTTGCCCAAAAAAAGTATGTGGCTTTTTATGTTGATAGATATAAATAAAAGGTTGATCTGAATTTTCCTGTCGAAGCCAACCCAACTTTTTCAGCTGAGTCTCATAATCTTCAGCCAAAACACTATATTGTGCATAATTTGACTGGCACTCAATCAGATTTTTAAGATCCACATTTGTTGTATGAGCAAATACATGAGGGCTTAAGCCCAGTGCTGTAAATAACAGACTAATGCTGCTAAGAAGAAATGGTTTGTTTATATTGGAGGGTTTATTCATTTTAAATCGCCTATTTTTATCAATTTTATGTTGGATTTTTTACAGCGGTCTGTTGACTATGTGATCTCTAAACTGAGTAAAGTTTGACGCAGTTTAACCAATTCAGGCAAGGTTTCGAGCAATAAGCTGATTTGTTTGAGCATCAAAAGCAGATGATCAGGCAGATCTGGCTGCTGGCTTAAATCTTGGATTTCAGCCAATTTTTCAGTAAAAAATGCCTCTGAAAAATCTTGTGGCTGTACCAAGGCAGAAGCCAAGCTTTGCGCACAATCATGCATCAGTTCTAAAATTTGGACATCATTGATTAATTCACGATGACTACCTAAAGCGGAAACATAGCTCAGCTGACTGTGGCTATACACCAAATATCGAAATGCATGATGAATCAGGTCCTGATTCGGATGTGGCTCTGTACTCAAGCTTGAAATCATACTCGAGAGTTCAATATGAGCATTGTGTGCAGCACGGCGTGCCATACGATAGGCCATACTGTTGTTTTTACCCTGTTTGTACTGCTCAATCACCGCAGTGAAATACACCAAAGTGGCTTCACTACTTTTCTGAATGGTCTTTGAAATATTACGAAAATTCCAATCGGGCCAGATAAAACTTACCGCAAACCACGCCAGACCACAGCCAATGAGGGTGTCGATAATTCTGGGTAAAATAATCGCATACCCTGCGCCTTTTAAATTAAAAATCAGCAAGACCATTAAGGTCGCCATGAGGGTTGCCATGGCATATTTTTTTGATCTTAAATAGAAAAATGCCACCCCAAAAATGATGGTGAGGAACAATTGACCTTCGATACTCGGTACGAAATACAGCACAGGTATGCCCAGTAAAACGCCCAAAACCGTACCCAAAGTTCTAAGTCTTAGACGGCTTTTGGTCGCGAAATAACTCACTTGGCAGACAAATAAACTGGTCAGTAAAATCCAGTAGCCATTTTTGGCAAAGGGCAACAGCGAAATTAAACTACCCACCGCGAAAACAAAGCCGATCCGAATAGCATGTCGAAACAGGGCAGATTGCGGGCTTAAATGCTGTTTCAGCTTGAGCCATAAATCCTCAGCGCCCTGAATATCATCATCAAGTAAGTTCTGATTGTCCCACTGTTCTGTTCGCTTTTGCGCATAATGCTGTTGGTCATTGCCTTGCTCAATGGCGACATGTTGAAATTGCTGTTGTACAGTCTGCAAATTTTTCAATACCAACAGTAGATTCTTAACTTCCATGTTGTTCGGGTTGGCATGAATCCAGTCCTGCATAGAGGCTTCAAGATGCTGTAAAAACATGGGCGTGCTATTTGGCACTTCAAAGTTTTTATTTTGTAAAATAGCGTTGGCCAATCGCCGGCAATGCTGCGCTTGTAATAGAATATTTTTTTGAATGCGGTAGATGAGATCGGTACGACTAAAATTTTGATGAAGCTTTTCATAATGCAAATAATTTGAAGTGGCTTGCTCATGAATGTCTTGTGCTAAGAAATATAAGTTCAGCCCATACATGGTTTTTTTATTGGCACGTGATGCTTTTAAGCGCGTAAGTAGGGTGGCTTTACTGCTGTTTAAGCTGTGCACCACCTGACTGTTTTGTAAGGAAAGTGCATAAAGCAGGTGTTCTACATTGTCAGTATTGTCAGGATCAAACAGCAGTGCCTTGGCGTCAAGCAGCTTTGCCAATTGCTCAAAGCACTGTGCCAAATGGTCTTGCACCGCTTGCGTGGGTTTCAGCAGATAAAACAGTACTGCGCTCACGCCGTACCACAGTGTACCTAAAACAAAGTAGCTAGGCTGGGCATACCACGTATCATATTCACCAAGACCAAATAGGGTATAAATAGACAGTAATACTGTGCCAAATGAAATGGTGGCATAACGCTGTCCTAAAGCACCCAACAACATCAGTGCGACACTAGAGAGCGATAAATACACGATGAAAATGAAGGGATAGGGATGTAAAAATTCTAAGATGCTACTGACACTGAAGAATAAAATACAGACATAAAATAAGTTACGTAAACGAATACTGAGTCTGTCATCAAAGTCGGTGAGGGCGGTTGCAATCGCGCCTAAGGTCACAGGAACAATGAGCTGCTGAAAACCCAAGAACAATAAACCTAAGGTTGTCCCAGACAAAACAATCAGAATTTGTAAGCAATAAATCAAAATCGAATTGGATTTGAAGTCTAAAAACAACGCTTTAAAGTGATTCACAATTTTTTCACATGGATGATTAAGTGGTTTATTGGGATAGATGATTTTGTATTTTTTCTAGACTGTACTTTTTTGAGCAAAGTGTCAATTTAAGACGAATTTTTTATGATTGCTGTATGTTTCTATTGAATGGTCTTTTCTAAATTTTGTTATAAATTCCTTTTCTTAAATAAAGAGGAATAAGATTTGGATAAAAGGGATAAATATAGAACTGCTGAATTTCAAAAAGCTCGGTCATTGCTTTAGCAAAGAATAAAACATGGACGCGAGTTTCTAAGTTAGGGTAATCTCGGACCATAAATGCAAGTTGGTCAATCTCAATGTTTAATTGATGAATCTGCTGTTGAATCGAATGGATTGAAATCTGGGGTGGTAGATGTAAAGGTATTTTGGATGAATATTGGGGCGTAAGCCCAATCATGTGGGCTAAGTTGCAAGAATGGATTTGAGTGAGTGGGTGTTGGGTATAAATTTCCATGATCGATTTATTCATGTAGCCCAGCGCCTGTCTGTAATGCTCTAAAATGGCTTGTTGCACATCTAAAAAATCAGAACAATAGAGGCTATCGCGATAGACCTTTGACATTTTTAGGAAAATTTTCTGAAATTTGCCATGAATAACATGCAGCGAATAGGGTTCGATAATGGTTGATTCATTATTTAATGGGAGCATCGCTGACTCTGTTGAAGGGTTTTATAAATTGTTATTCTTATCCGATAGCTTGTTTAAAGATGGGTTTAATCACCCCATTATTTTACAAATGAGTGAGAAAACTCCTTGAGAGAGGACTTGTGAATAACTTTAAACTTATCCACAAGCTTTTTATCATTTAGATTAACGAATCACACCACAGGCAATACGGTCACCACCACCACCTAAAGGCTTAGGGTGATCTGCATAGTTATCCCCCCCCGCATGAACCATAATCGCTAAACCCTGAATATCAGCCAACTTCAAACGCGGAGCAACCACAGCTGTTTTAGCCTCACCAGTTGAATCGACATTCAGTACTGGCAAATCACCGAGGTGTCCTTCATTGGGCGTCCCATGACCTGCGGCTTGATGCGGGTTAAAATGTCCGCCTGCTGCTAAGGCAGCACCGATTTTCCCATCTTTTTCCGCAGGCGCACATGAACCTTTTTCATGGATATGGAAGCCATGAAAACCTGACGGGAGTTCTGAAAGTTTAGGTGTGATCACTAAGCCTTGTGGACTGTCTTGAAAAGAGATTGTACCAATTTTGGCGTCAATGCCTTGTGCTGACACAGCATTCACGGCAATGGTTTGAATGGGCGCATTGTTCTTATGAGAGATTTTTTGAGATTTTTGCTCGCTATGGGGCTGATTACTGCTACAACCTACACTGATCATGCCCACTACAGTGGCAAGTAGTGCTGTTTTTAAAACCTGCAATCTCATTGTTTCATCCTTATTTTTTGAATATCTAATCCCATTCAAACAAACTTAAAAGCATGAAACAATGTTTATCGGTGTTTCTCTTGTATGATTTTATTAACCATTTTCAATGTAAATTAAAGCACTTAGAGTCTAGGCAGGTCTTCGTCGTCATAGATCATGGTGGCTTTGGGCACAGGCTCTGGTTCAATGGTTTCGTGTAACCATTCACGCCAAATTGCCAATAGCACTGCAAGAATAACAGGGCCAATAAATAAACCAACTAAGCCAAAACTGGCCAAACCACCCAGTACACCAAACATAATCAATAAGAATGGAATTTGGGTGGCACCTGAAATGACCAAAGGACGAATCACGTTATCTGCGGTACTGACCACGCAAACCCCCCATGCAATTACACCAATCGCTTCAACGGTTTGACCTTGTGAGAATAACCATAGTGAAACTGCGCCATAGGCTACTGGAGGTCCAAAAGGAATCAGTGCCATGAGGAAGGTCATAATGGTTAAAACCATCGGATTGGGGACATCTGCTACGTAATAACTCACGCCTGCTAAAATCGCTTGTGCAAGTGCGGTTAAGCCAACGCCATAGACCACTGCGCGTGTGGTTTCAGAAATGGTATCAATATAGTGCTGAATCCGCGGGCCAATGACTTTTTCCATGGCTTTACTGACTTGTTGCACAATGGTTTGACCATCACGATAGAAGAAAAATAGCGACATCATCGCAAATCCTAGTTTAACCAAATTTTTGGTGATTTCACTGAGGACGAGCTTACCGTAGTTCAAATGGCCTTGAACCCAAGTGCTAATGTTGCTAAACAATGAGTTTGGATCGGCATTGATTTCACGAACAATTCGACTGATTTCTTTACCGACAATGGGTAAATCACGAACCATATCAGGAACGGACAAATGACCCGATGCCAATTGGCGTTGAATGTCAAAAAATAGATTACGACCTTCGTGTTGCAGTAAAAAAATAGCAAACACAAACGGTATACCCACCACCAGCATCAGTAATGAGGTCATGAGAGTTGCGCTTAGTGTGGGACGATTTTCACCACATATCCTTAGAATACGTTTATACAGTGGCCAGGTCATATAGGCGATAATACACGCCCAAAGGACAGGGACAATAAAGTATTTTAGAATGTCATATCCCAAATAAATCAGAATAAAGAACAGTCCAAATAAAAGAGCGCGTTGTAAGGTCGGATTAAAATCTTGCACTAATATCTCTAATCTATTTTTAATATTCAAAGAAATGAAATTCCTTTTTTGAAAACTTCATTTTTTGAATGAGGGGAACCCATCATATCCGAAATTTAAAAAAAAGTGCTGATCTACCACGGGTTAACTTTCTTACTTTGTTTAGAACCAATCACTCGGATCATCAATTAAAGCATCTAACAGGGGTTGCCATTGTTGTTGTATTGCCAAGTATACTTTCTGATTTTTATCAAACACGCTTAAACCTTGCATCGCCAATGTGCCGTAAGCTGCACGCTCTGCTATCCACGCCACAGGCTCTTGATCAATTTTGGCAAAAAACTGTTGAATGTCTTTGGCACTGGCACCTGACGGTTTGACTCGGTTGGCCAGTAAAAAAACCTCAACTTTGCCTTTACGAATGCGCTTAATCTCTTGGATATGTTTAAGAAAACGACGAGTACTGTCAATATCAAAAAAAGAAGGCTGTAAAGGTGTGACTACGGCATCACATTCACTAATCAACTGTTCAGCATGTTCACCCGTTAAAGCACCAGGCGCATCGATAATGAGATATTGAATATGTTTGGGTGCATCGCCAATTGATTTCTCATGACGCCAATCTAAACTTTGAATTTCGGTGGCCTCTTTAGGACGTTGTTTGAGCCATTGCAAAGCCGATTTTTGATTATCTGCATCTGCCAGTGCCACTTTATATCCTTTTTGGGCAAGTGCAGTTGCAAGTGTTATTGCTGTTACGGTCTTGCCGCAGCCACCTTTTTGGTTTGCAATCAATATCGTTTTCATGAGCCTACATTTTTATAAATATGCAAAGGAAGTCCAATTTCTAGCTTAGCATTATTTTACTAAAAAGCGTGTATACATGACAAAAGTCTAGATCTTGTTTACATTGGGCTGAGTTCACCTTTAGGGAAGCCAAAATGTCCATTTGGATGGCAATGCTCATAGGGGCATGTATTGGAGTGGTGCTGACCACCATTGTGTTGTCCAGTACACGAAACGGAAAAATCAAAGCTGAATATGAGCAATACATTGCTGAATTGGAATTAGAGTATCAATAACGGTTAGTACAAGCACAAAAGCGTAGTGTCAATACCAGTCGTGCGGTACTTAAGGGCAAAATGGCAGAACAAATGGCACCGATCATGCCTGAGTTTCGGTATTTACCTAGCGATGCTAAATTTTTAGGCGACCCGATTGATTATGTGGTATTTGATGGTTATACCGACTTTAGAGATGGTGACGGTCTAGCAGAAGATATTGAAGTGGTGCTGATCGATATTAAAAGTGGCGGCGCAAGGCTGACCAAAGGACAAATGGCGATTGCACAAGCGATTCATGAAGGGCGTGTTCGTTTTGAGACGGTTCGAATCGATTTTAAAGAAGATTGATTTGAAGGATGATGATTTTAAAGAAAATAGCGAGAAAGTTTGCGTGGGATATAGTGTCAATTATCGTCATTGTTCATTTTCAAACACACAATGAAACTCGTTCCAAAGACAAAAAATGACGAATTCACGATATATTGTTACCTTTTTTAAATCTTCCTTCTCGTATAAAGCTCTATATTGTTCGTAGATGTAATGAAAATAAGGGTTCAACATTGAAAAAGATATTCTTTGCTGCATTATTGGCAAGCAGTGCTTTACATGCGCAGGCAGTCCACACCACGGATTATAATATTGCCAAGGGTTTGGCCCCTGTCTCTAATACACAAAAAATTTCAGTGCTGGAACCTTTTCATGGTGAGTTTCGTATATTGGGTTCAAAAGAATATACCGATGATGCACAAGCCCAGTTTTCCCCAATAGATTATGCAGTTACGCGTGGTATTTTTACTGAACCTGAAATTGCGCGTCAGATTTCAATCAATCAATATGATCGTTATTTAAATTGGAAAATGGCTAAACCACCCATTCCGCCAAAACTGGCGACCCAATTGGTAAGCAATATGCACATTATTCCTGCCAACCCTGAAATTGCCAAAAAAATTAAGCAAGTTAAACGCGGTGATCTGGTACAAATCGAAGGCGATTTGGTGCAAATCAATGCCAGAGACTTAGTCTGGAAGTCTGCACTGGATTGGAATGGTGTAGGTGATGGAGCATGTAAATTGATTCGTGTTGATTCAATCAAGTGGGTCGAGAAACAAAATATCTAATCTGATTTTTCAGCGTAGATGGATACCATTAGCTTAAGCTTAATATTTGATCATATTTGGCATCTTTGCTAAGGTGGATAAATTAAAGCTAGACATATTAAGCTTTATTTCAAATGGATTTGGATGATCAACACACCTAACCCAAGGCTGAAACAGCTTTATCTGTAGACCTCATTCAAACTCATTCCTTAGATTAACTCCACAAGAGTAATGGATATGAAAGCCTTGTTTTTACTAAGTGGTGTGATGGCTGGTTTGGCTTTGACGGGATGTCAAAGTTCGACACCCCAAGGTGAGGGGCAAATGCATCATTATACCTTAGCGCAAAAATGCCCAAGCTTGATGGTCATGAAAGTCGGTGAAACCTTGGTGTTTAATGCACCCGAAAATCCAAGCACAGGTTTTCAGTGGCAATTATTGCAACCTCTAAAATTGTTTAAAGTTGAAGAGAGTTATTTAGCCGGTGAAGCTGAAGAAGGTATGTTGGGAGTAGGTGGTGAAAAGTCTTTTCGTTTTCATGCCGAAAAGCCGGGTCAAGAGTTGATTGAGCTGGTTCATGTGCGAGCTTGGGAAACCACCCAGCAACCTGAACAGCAGTGGCAGTGTCGTGTGCGTATTTCCTAATTTATTCCTTCAAAATGTTTTTGAATCTTCAATCTGTGTTACAGCAAAGGTGGATTTTGGAAATATAGGTATTAAAAAAAGGAACGACTTGAGTTCCTTTTTTTTATTGAAGTTTCCCATGGAGTTTTGTATGAACCATTATTGAGTCATGGAGATCCAGTGCTGTAACTGAGCTTGTGCAGTATAGTAGTCACTCATATTTTTAACTGCATCCGCTGGATTTTTCAACTCGCCATTGTTCGAGCTTTCTAGCTCTGTATAAACTTTGCTTTGATTTTCCCAGTACTGATAAAAGAGACCTTGAATATAACGACCTTGTTCTGTTTTTAAATCTAGTTCCTTCAGCATGTTTAATGAAGACAAGATCAAATCGCGCTTTCTTTGACTGTTCATTTCTTCGCTCAGTTGACCTTGTTGTTCCAATTTCGCTAGCTCAGTTTCTAAATCATTGCTTAATGCGTTAAAACTGCTTTGGTATTCATTTAAAAGTGCCACATCATGAGCATCTTGCGGTGTACTGCTAAAAGTTTTAATGGGCTTTGCTTCAATTTGTGCTTTTAAATCATCAGATGGATCAGTCGATTCTTTAACTTCAGTCTTGAGCGGTGTATTGGATTCTGAACAGGCGGTAAGCACTAAGGGGCTGATCAGGGCTGCGCTGATCAGCAGAATAGGGGTGAAAAGCGGATGCCGTTTAGATGTGATCATTCGACTGTTCCTTTGAGTATTTTAAATTTTATTTGAAACGATGCTGTGTATGACGCGGTGTGCTACTCAGATTATTCTACACCCTAAATCAGCTGGTTTTTTTAAAGTGATACGCATAGGTGAGATAGGGGAAGCTGATCTCGTCTTGAGGTTGCTTGGACGTGTACTCTGCGACAATATTTTCAAATTCATTTTTAAGTTGCTGCTGCTGTGCTCTTGGCATTGCTGCAATGAAACTGGTCGAGAGCAAACGGTTACTCACCACATTTTCAACTGTGCCTGTATGTGTGTGAGCAAAGACCTTTTTACTTTCAAGTTGAAATAAATTTTGTTGCTCAAATACATTTTGCCATTCATTGCTGTGAAAACGTGGCGTATCTGCTTCGTATTCTGCCAGTCGCTGCGCCAATGCCTTGACCCAATTTACGGTTTCATCGCGTTGATTCCATATCAACGCTAAACTGGCATGAGGTTTGAGTAAGCGGTGCATTTCCGTTAAGGTTTCCATGTTTGCAAACCAGTGAAAAGATTGTGCGCATAAAATAGCATCAACATTGTGGTCATTTAGTGCAATCTGATCGCTAGAGGCTTGTTGTGTTTGTACCTCAGGATGTATTATTTTCAGTTGCTCAAGCATTTCTGCAATGGGTTCAACCGCAATAATATTTGTAGTGGCTTGTTTAAGATAATCTAAAAACTTGCCCGTGCCTGCACCCAAATCAATCACTTTGGAGTGGGGATTAATGTTTAAATCCTCTTTGAGCCAATGCACGATGGCTTGTGGATAGTTGGGGCGAACCTGTTGATACAGTTCAGCGGCAGAACTAAACCCATGTTCAGCAGCAGGGTGCAATGAATGTGTCATATTTTGCGCTTTTTAATCTGAGTAGTATCTATAAAATATGACACTTGGTTGAATGCCGAGGCAAGTGAAGGATTGATTCATTTTGCAAACAAAAGTTATGAGAGCCTTTTTTGGAAATTGCCATGGATAAGCAGATAGTATTTGAAGACGAACACATCAGAGCAATTTACTTAAAGGGAACATCTGAAACTTTGGTTTTATCCTTTGGTGACTTAATCACACGTGCCAAAGGAAATTCCATTAATGCAGAAAAATCATTAAGTAAATACGAATACAGCGTGATTGGCTTTATGCCGAAGCAGAAGTCATGGTTTCCTGCGGTGAGTATGTTGGGAGTCTTGGCAGCCATACAGCCTATTTTGGCGCAGTTTAAATCGATTGTGGCTTATGGCGGTTCTATGGGAGGCTATGCGGCAATTAAATACGCCAAAGCCTTTGGCATGACCCGCGTAGTCGCCATGGTGCCGCAGTATTCTATTGATCCCACTGAAGTGGATGACCGCAGATATACTGACTTTTATGATGAGGAGCTGAATGCCAATATGCGCATTCAGGCCGAAGACATTGTAGAAGATTGTGAATATATTATTGTTTATGATCCTTATTTTGATTTGGATCGTGAGCATTACGACAAAATTGAACCGTTAATTCCGCAGCTAAATACTTTGCATTTGCCTTATACGGGGCATGATGCCATTGCGGTGCTCGCAAACTCCGCTTTACTGCATGATTTTATCGAACATCCCTTTGATCGAACCTATTTTTATCAGCAGATTCGCGCCGTCAAAAAGAACAGCAAGTTCTATTATCGAAGTGTGATAGCACATTTATTGGGTACGCATAATGAAGCTTTAGGCAAAATTTTAAAAACCATTGATTTGCAGCTCGACAGCACTTTTTTCGATGCCAGTCTTAAGCAAACCATCACCCGAATTTTATTGACCAATAAACGGGTTGATGAGCAAGATCTGCAAAAATTGGGTATTTCAGTAAATTTGCCCTTTGAAAATCGAACGCAACTCCTCGACAGTTTTGGCAAAGTTTTGGTTTTCAATGTGATTACGCAAAAACTCGAAAGCTATGATCAGCAAGTGATTGATTTAAATGGAAAATACATTATTCCTTTGCATGTGGAAAACAGCGGACTTGCGCAAATTGAGATTAAAAAACAAAATTATTTGATTTGTATGAATGACCGCCGTGTCACCAAGCTGATTAAACATGATGAATCTTTAAGTTCAGACATGAATCCTTTAGTGATTAAGAAGGGCGCTGATTTTTATAGTTTGGGATATAAGAATTTATATATGCACTGTGATGAATTGGGGAATTGCATCTTTGAGTCTGACACAGTAAATGAATTACAAAAGTTTGTGGTGAGTTGATTCGGCTTAGACTCATGTGCTTTTTATTTACAAACAAGGCTTTCTATTCGAAAGCCTTGTTTGGTCTATCATGCAATTTTTTTAGATCTTTCTAAACGACGATTGGCTCGTTTAAATGTTCCAAAGTCGTTAAAACGCACGCCATTTTCACGCATGACAGGGTAGCAATTTTTCGCAATGGCTTGACGAATATAAAAGGTATCACGTACCACAAAGTGATGAATGCCATGTGTGCCGCCAAAGTTAAAGCAAAAGGCTTGCAGGGGCTTCATCCGCCAATCTGTCCAAATTTGGCACTGCTGAACCACGTTACCGTCTTCGACATCACCATAATAATGAATGTTTGAACTGGTAAAGTGTAAGCTGAGTGTACGTAAGAAGTTCGGTACAGCGATACTCACGGCATAGAATTTGGTAGTCTGATCAAACCATGTCCAAATACGATTGGCCGGCTGCTTTATGCTTAGCGCTTTCATGCGGAGTTTCGCCATGCTCATAAACAAAAAAGCTGTACCACAAAGCATATAGCAAGGAGTGTGTCTAAAATCCAACATATGTCGGATTTCAGGTGAAAGTATATGATTGGTACAAACTCAGTCAACAGCCGAATCTAAAAAAATGAGCAAACAATTAAACCAGCCCAAGCAAGAGCGGACGCAAAAACGCATGGAGTAAGTGCTCAAAAGCACAGGGGGATTGATGTTAATTACTGATTTATAAAAGATTTATATTTATGAAGTGGCCAATGCTTCGGGTGTGCCGCGTGCCAGTTTTTTCCGACCAAATACGATTTATTGCATCATATTACCTTGCAACATTTGTATGAATTGATAAATCAGCTCAAGACCGTTGGGCTACAAGTAATGGTGTCGAATCCCAATGAATCAGTCACCACGTATGGACGTTTAATCACGGCGGCAATGATTGAAACCACAGCGAAATTTTATAATCAGTCTAAAATTGCAAGCCTGCTGATTTTAAGTGGACCAGTCACACCGCAGTCCTATGTGGAATATCAAATAGAACTGCGTAAAGTCAGCAGCGGTATTCGAAATGCATTAACTGCGATTCAGGTCGATGACTATGTACCCTTAAATCCAGACACTTTAACCATTCTGATTGAGGTGGTGTTTACCTGCATGAAGCACGGTTTTTATACGGAAAACTATATATCAGAAGCGATTTGCCAAGAGGTATATCGAATGGCGATTGCTTACTTAACCGCATTAAAAAATGATTCATTTCAGTTGGATATAAAGAAGGAATAAGCCAGATGAGAGAAGCCATTTTCTTATTTTTAACGGCGTATACACAGACATTAACACCGGGAAAAATTCAGGCTTCAATGCAGTCATGCATGAATAAAGATCAGCTAAATTCAGAACTCAATAAAAGAAGCTTTGCCGTACAGCTAAAAGGAAGGACCAATGAAAGCAGTATTTTTAGACCAACATTCTTTAGATCAGCAGGATTTAGATTTTTCAGCATTAGAGGCTGTATTTGATGAATGGGTCATGTATCCCCAAACAGCTAGCGAGCAAGTGCTTGAGCGGATTCGTGATGCAGATGTGGTGATTAGCAATAAAGTTCTATTAAATGCTCAAGCCTTGAAACAAAACCCTCAGCTGAAATTGATTTTGATCTCAGCCACAGGCACCAACAATGTGGATTTGGTGCAAGCCAAAGCACAGGGCATCGTGGTATGTAATTGTCAGGCGTATGGCACCTCTGCGGTGGCTCAACATACTTTAATGCTGATATTGGCGTTATCCACCTCTGTGATTCAGTACAACCAAGCAGTCAAGCAAGGGCAATGGAATCAATCTTCTCAGTTCTGTTTACTCGATTTCCCGATTGTAGAATTGGCAGGCAAAACCTTGGGCATTGTGGGCTATGGTGAACTGGGCAAGGCAGTTGCAAAACTGGCACAAGCCTTTGGTATGAAGGTGCTGATTGGTGCCTTACCGAACCGTCCTCAGCAGTTGCATCGTATTCCTTTTCAAGACTTGATCGGTCAAGTGGACTATCTGAGCCTGCATTGTCCTTTAACGGAAGATACCCGTGATTTAATTGATGCTGATGTTTTTGATGCAATGAAACCAACGGCATTTTTAATTAACTGCGCGCGTGGGGGGATTGTCAATGAACAGGCATTGGTCGATGCCTTGAAGCAAGGCAAAATTGCAGGGGCAGCTACAGATGTATTGTCGCTTGAACCGCCGAAACAGGGCAATATCTTAATTGATGCCTTGAATAACGATGAGATTCAAAACTTAATCATTACCCCACATAGTGCATGGGGAAGCCGAGATGCACGATAGCGGATTGTCGATCAAATGCTAGAAAACCTCGAAGCGTTTCAACAAGGTACACCTATTCGCCAAGTGAATTGATTTTAAAGTGACTTGATTTAAACCTAAGCGTTTAAAGCATTCATTTTCGAGCACCTAACCTGCTCTTTGTCTGAGAAGGTTAGGGAGAGGTCTATCATCCTTACATTGATTTCAAATGCTACTTAATCCGTTGAACACTTTATTTCATTGTGAATTATCGAGGCAGACCTTCATCCGCATCATCATTGCTGGTGCTACTTTGGCTGTTTTGAGTAGTACTGTTCTGAGTAGTATTCTGTATAGGCAGTGACTGTCTTTGAATTTCAGCTTCAGTCGTTGGACTGTCTTGATTTAAAGCTGGGCTCACAGGGGGAGTCTCTTGTACCACAGCTGTAGGCGCTACGGCAGGCGTAATATATTGCGGTGTAGGTTGTTGAGCGGTGTTAGTTTGCTGAACAGTATTCGCTTGTTGGCTTAAACTGCCACGTTCGATGGGTACATTGTTGGGCGCATTGCTACCTAGAATATTCTCTTTGGTTTTTTTGACTTTTTGCACCGCGACATCAATCCCTTCACGGGTATTGTCACGCATAATCACCGCTTGTTCAGAGGTGTATTCTTTGGTGCCGTTCCAAGTGTTATCGACCGTTGGCTTGATCTTGGCAATCCCGCGCTCAGTGGCAGCACCTACTTTTTCAGCGGTGGATTGTACTTTCTCTTGAGTTTTTACTGCCAGAACTTTGAGTAAATTGGGATTATCACCATAACTTGGTGCTGTTTTTGTGGTGCTATTGGTTTGAGTATCGGCAAAAAGTGGTGTACTGATTAGCAAGGCCGAGCTGAGTAAGGCGATTTTGTTGATATTCATTGTGGCAAGTGTCCCTTTCTCTATGGAGGTTTTGATTGTATTTGCATCATCACCTCATCAAATCTGTTCATAATAGTAATCTGAGCCTCATCGCTGGTGTAGGTTTTTAACCAGAGCTATACATAAATAATATGAGCAAGTGACTGTAATATTTAATGATTTACAATCAAATTTTAAAAGAAATAAAATCAAAATCCTATTTATAAATAGCTGATTTTAATCTGCGCTTAGCTCATCTTCATTCAAAAAAGCCCACCAAAGGTGAGCTTTTCTGTGAGTTTAAATGAGGAGGATGATCTCAAGTGAGCGACGCTCAGCGCAAATTGGATGTTACGCAAAGCTGCTCGTTTCAGGCACAAGGCTTATTGTGTTTTCACATTACCATCAGTGCTTAAGCTTCCTTTGGCACTACCCACCGGTGTATTTACTTCAATATTACTGTTTGAACTTAGACCGGCTTGTTTAGCATCAGGAGTTAAAACGCCTTTGGTCTTCTGCCAACCATTCGCTACAGATTGTTTGGTTTTGTCCTTCGCGGCCACTAATTTTTCCTGAGCATTTTTGCTTTTCTCTTTGG
This sequence comes from Acinetobacter sp. TGL-Y2, assembly GCF_001612555.1. Lineage (NCBI taxonomy): Bacteria > Pseudomonadati > Pseudomonadota > Gammaproteobacteria > Moraxellales > Moraxellaceae > Acinetobacter > Acinetobacter sp. TGL-Y2. Next base: position 399,379 of record NZ_CP015110.1, read on the forward strand.
TGGCATCTTTACTTGCTTCGGACTTCTCTGAAAGTTTGTCTTTTACAGCCTGTGTTTTTTCTTTCGCGACTGCATTTTTTTCAGAGGCAAATTCTTTAGTGTCTTGCCATTTCTCTTGAGTAAAGGTCTTGGTGTTGTCTACACCTTTCTCAATCCCATGACCGACTTTATCTGCGGCATTATGTACTCCTTGATTTAAGGAACTAATTACACCTTTATGATTGGTTTGTACTTCAGCCGAAGTAGTGACTTGACCCGAAGCCGATGCACCTGTGGTGGTGGTATTGGCAAAAATAGATGCTGAAGCGAAAAGTGACGTTACAACTAGTGTGGTTTTTATTGCGTTGTTCATAGCGTGTCTCCTGTTTAATTCAACTTGATGGCTCATGCGTTGAAATGGACGATCAAGTTCAGACAGGATGCATCTTAAAGACTAATGCTTAGGAATATCGGATTTGTGATGAAAGCCACACACGCCATCAACGGCTGAGTTACAAAGATGAATGTATTGTGAATATCTCTATTTGAACACGATGCTGCAATTTATTGTTTTTAAATAGCTAATAAAACTGATGCTGTTTTTGAGTTACATGGTGAAGTTTGTGTAAATGCAAAATATTGAGAAATAGCGGTGATGATACGCGCGGATGTGAAGGACTAGAAAGCCCAATTTGGACTTTCTAATGGTGTTTTAGCTTTCATTAATCACATTTGGCAAGGTTCTTTTTAGAGAAATTGTTTTTCAGTGATTTGAAGTTTTTTTGCTTGTCTGGATCATTTACATGGAAGATCACTTGTTTATCTTCTGCTTGCGTGTCTAAGTTGGTGTATGCAGAAATCAGTTGATCGCCTTTAAAAATCCAGTATTCGGTGGCTTTTCCTGTTTGGAAGTTGCCTGTGAACTCGATGACGCAGTTGTCTGATTGTTTGATGAGTCTGGCAAGATTGTGTTTGGTTTCAGGTTGGGCAGAGATGTTTTTGTGTTGTTCTAGAACCATAGGTGTACTTGAGTCTAATAGAAGATTTGAACAGCCTGCTAATAATATTGAGGTTAATGTAGTAAAAAAATATTTATAAATCATATAAATTACTCTAATAATAAGGGTTGATTGATAAATTTTTATGTATCAACCAACCCAAGGCTATTAAGATTTGATAGGTTTTCTATCGAGTTTAGACTTCAGGATCTTACTATTTAATTTAAATTGCAAAGGTGTAAAGATTTTTTCCTGAATCCATATGCTCAAGGGAATCAAAATTATTAAAAATACAATGAGACCTACACTGTCTAAGTTGTTGATATTTTTTGCATTATTTATTAATTCTGTAAAGCTTTTAGAATGTGGCGATGCTAGAACTAACTTATAAAGAATAAAATAAATTGCTAACAGTGGTAGATGAAGCATATAAATTGTCAAAGAGGCCTTACCTAAGCGTTCAACTAGATTGCTTATCTTAATACTATTAATATTAAAGCTTAAAAAATAATAAATTAAAGCAAGTTGGGTAAATAAAAATAAGCCATTGTGTGAAAGTACATAACCAGAATAAGGAGATAATTTTACAAAATAATAAATAGCAAAAAAACCGAATATTGCAAAAATTAAACTTGGAAATTTCAATTTATTTTGATACGGATATTTATTGCAAATACAATAAAAAATTATTCCTGCCAAGAAGTCTGATAATCTTAGTATGGGATTGCGGTGAAGAATACCTAGGCTTTCTGAACTAAAATCAGAGTTCGAAATCATGTATAATGGGTAAAATAAAGAAATCATCCAAATCAAAATTAATAAAATAAATAGATTTTTTTTACTAGATATCCATGAAGCTAAGTAATAGAATGTCACATAAAAGAAAAAAAGAGCTGAGACCGACCAAGCCGCACCATTTAATAAAAGATAGCGATTTTCCCAAGATTGTATAAGTAATAGGCTTTGGATTATATAATTTTTAATGTCGCTTATATGCAATTCTATTTGACCCAATGGAAGTATTGTAGGGACTGTTTGATAGTCTACCTCTATTGGGAATTGCTTATTTGTTAAAATGCTTAGAAATATAAAAGTAAAAACCGCCAAGAGCATTGTGAAAATATGAATTGGGTAAAGTGAATTAAACCTTTTTATTAGAAATTCACGATTTGAAAAATCACCTGCTTTGATCTTTTTTAAATAAACATGAGATAGAATAAAGCCTGATAATATAAAAAAAACAGAAGTGCCATAAAAACCATTTAAACTTAAATTATTTAAAATAGAGTTTTCTAAGTTTACTTGTACGTGATAAAGAACCATTAAAATCGCCATTATAAATCTAAGTAAATCTAGGCCTATAATTTTTTTTGGAAAAGAAACCATTTTCTTGCAACAATCAATAAATTTGATAATTCTGTAGCAATTTAATTATTTTGCAAGAAAAATTGATTGAATTTTACACTAATTGTTGCTTAATTAATCCATTTTTTTTCTATCATGGTTTTATAAATCTGATCGGTTATAAATTGATTAGTTTTATTGTTCAAGTGAATTGAATCGCTTGACAGACTTACTGCTAGATCGCCTTTTACTTGAGCCTCATAATCTGATGTAGTTGGCGTAATTTGTAAGTTTTGCCAAATATTCCTATCGCTTAATAAGTAATTCAAATCAAAAAAATTACTTGAATAATATAATTTTAAATCTTTATTTAGAGCTTGGATATTTGATGATAAATCATCATTTGCATTTACAGCAGTAAAATGACCCACCACAATAGTACGTGATGTGATATTTTTATTTATCCATTCAGCACATTGTTTAGTCTTGTCAAAAACATAATTATAACTATCTTGACCGTGAGAAAGATTCAATAAATTATTTTTACCAAGATTCAGAATAAATATTGAATCTGGTATTAGTTTTTGTAGGCTTTTAATCGGATAGGCTTGATTGATATCAATATACGCTTCCTGCTGAGATTCGAAGTAATAACCTTCTGTGTCAACTCCTATTATACCATCTATGTCTACGATTCTTGCCTCAAAAGGCTTTAAAGAGTTATCAATACCCCAATCTGCTTTAAAATAATTTTTTTCGTTTATTTTAATTTTGTTTTTACTAAATGTTGCGTGTGCTGGAAGTGCACCTATTCTTATACACATCGTATCAATTAACTCACCACCTTTTCCTAAATTTATGGTGTTAAGTTGATATTTTTCAGGCCACATTTTTAATGATGGTGTGAAATATTCAATTGTACTACTTCCCAGAAAGTAAATTGTATTGCTTCTTACTATTGGAATATCTTTTTCAAATGATGATTCTTTATATTCATCTTTGCATCCGGTGATATTTACTATAAATAAAGTGAAAATGGCATAAATAATTTTTTTCATGGATTTTATCTTTTAAAATTAGATATTTATTTTATATTATTCTTGAAATCACAAAAAATTATAAAGTATATTTTTTGTTCCTATAATAATTCTACTTTGATATAAAAAACCCCACTATTACTAGCAGGGTTTTATTTTTATTTCAAATTCTACTTAGTGCTGTAACACCGAAATATCAGCCACTTTCGTAAATAAATCACGAAGCTGTGCAAGCATACGTAAACGGTTTGCTTTCAGTTCAGCATCATCTGCCATCACCATCACACCTTCAAAGAAGGCATCCACTGGCGCACGAAGTGCAGCAAGTGCAGACAACGCAGCAGTATAGTCTTTCGCAGCAAATAACGGCTCAACCACAGGTGTAATTTTCGCAAGTTCAGCAAACAATGCTTTTTCAGCATCTTCAACTAACTTAGATTCGACGATTTCACCCGTAGGCTCAGCTTCTTTTGCAAGAATGTTGGCAACACGCTTGTTGGCGGCAGCAAGGGCAGCCGCTTCAGGCAATGCACGGAAGTGATTCACCGCAGTTACACGCTTGTCAAAATCAAGTGGTGATTTTGGCGACAAAGCTTGAACCGCTTGAATCACATCTACAGCAACGCCTTGGTCTTCGTATTTCGCACGGTAACGACCTTCAAGGAATGCAACTGCATCGTTTAAAGTCTTGTCGTGATCTTTCAATACATCGCCATAAGCAGCGAGTGCAAGTTTGATGAGGTCTTCAATCGACACATCAAGCTCGTTTTCAGTCACTAGACGCAAAATACCAATGGCAGAACGACGAAGTGCAAACGGGTCTTTAGAGCCTGTAGGCGCTTGACCAATACCGAAAATACCTGTGAGTGTGTCTAAACGATCCGAAAGGGCAATGGTTGTACCTGTTTTGGTTTTAGGTAAAACATCACCTGCGAATTTAGGAAGGTACTGCTCACCTAAAGATTCAGCCACTTCATCATTTTCGCCTTCAAGACGTGCGTAGTAAGTCCCTGCGATGCCTTGAAGTTCTGGGAATTCACCCACAAGTTCAGAAGTTAAGTCACATTTCGCAAGAAGCGCCGCTTTTTCAGCATCTTGAGGATTAGCACCTGTAATCGGCGCTAAAGCCACAGCTAATTTTGCAATACGTTCAGACTTGTCCCAAAGCGTACCGAGTTCTGCTTGGAAGACCATGTTTGCTAATTTCTCTTTACGAGAAGCAAGCGGTTGTTTTTGGTCTTGTAAGAAGAAGAATTCAGCGTCCGACAAACGTGGACGAACAACTTTCTCATTGCCTTCAATAATTTGTATAGGGTCTTTCGACTCAATGTTTGACACCGTAATGAAGTACGGTTGAAGTTTATCGTCGCTGTTCACTAAGCAGAAGTACTTTTGGTTGTCCTGCATGGTGGTGATCAGTGCTTCTTGAGGAACTGCTAGGAAGCGTTCTTCAAAACTTGCACGTAACGCAACAGGCCATTCAACCAGTGCTGTAACTTCATCACGTAAATCGCTTGGCACAATTGCAATGGCATTGACTTCATCAGCAAGTGCTTTGACTTGACCATCAATAATTGCTTGACGCTCTTCAAAAGACGCCACAACGTGAGCTGCTTTTAACTTCGCAAGATATTCATCAGCATGCGTTAACGTGATGGCTTCAGGCGCATGGAAACGGTGACCATAGGTCACGTTACCCGCTTTGAGATCTTGAATGGTTGCATCAATTACAGCATTATCTTTAAGCAATAGAACCCATTTTACAGGGCGTACAAATTCAGTACGGCTTACCGCTGAACGCATACGTTTTGCAATTGGAAGATTATCCAAGGCATTTTGCAAAATTTGCGGTAAAAGCGCATCAAGGCTTTGACCTTTGACGTCTTTGAAGTAACACACTTTCTCAACTTTACCCGCTTGGAAAGTCGATACTTGATCTACAGTGATGCCTTGACCACGCATAAAGCCTTCTAAAGCTTTTGTTGGGTTGCCGTCGCTATCAAATGCAGCTTGTTTTGCAGGGCCGTCAAAACGTTTTTGCGTGTCCGCTTGCGCGCCATCAACATTCACGATTTTAAGTGCAAGGCGGCGAGGTGCTGCATACGCTTCGATTGAATCGAAAGCCAAGCCTGCATCCTTTAAGCCTTTTACCGTTTCTACTTGCAGTGCATCACGTAATTTTTTTAAGCTTTTTGGTGGAAGTTCTTCACAACCCAATTCGAACAAAATGGTATGTTTAGACATTATTTGCTCTCCTTGGATTCAACTTTTGCTTCTGCTTCAACCTGAGCTTTTAACTGTGCCAATACTTCGTCACGAAGTGCGGGCTCAGCCATAGGGAAGCCCAATTTCGCACGAGCAGCGACATAACTTTGCGCAATTGAACGTGCCAAAGTACGTACACGTAAAATATAACGCTGACGTTCAGTTACCGAAATCGCACCACGCGCGTCTAACAAGTTAAAGCTATGCGATGCTTTAATCACTTGTTCATATGCAGGAAGTGGAAGTTCAGCTTCAATGAGACGCGTCGCTTCAGCTTCATAGAAGTCGAACAATTCAAACATTTTTTCAACGTTGGCATATTCGAAGTTATAGGTTGATTGTTCCACTTCGTTTTGGTGGAACACATCGCCATAGGTTACTGTACCGAACTGACCTTTGGTCCAAACAAGATCATAAACAGAATCTACACCTTGCAAGTACATTGCAAGGCGCTCTAAACCGTAAGTAATCTCACCTGTAACAGGGTAGCATTCAACACCACCGACTTGCTGGAAGTACGTGAACTGCGTTACTTCCATACCGTTGAGCCACACTTCCCAACCTAAGCCCCAAGCACCGAGTGTTGGAGATTCCCAGTTGTCTTCGACAAAACGAATGTCGTGTACCAATGGGTCAATACCAATCGCTTTAAGCGAGTCAAGGTACAACTGTTGGATGTTGTCTGGGTTTGGCTTAAGCACCACTTGAAATTGGTAGTAGTGTTGTAGACGGTTTGGGTTTTCGCCATAACGACCGTCTTTTGGACGACGTGATGGTTGAACATAAGCCGCGTTCCAAGTTTCAGGGCCTAAAGCACGAAGGAATGTTGCAGTGTGGAATGTCCCTGCACCCATTTCCATATCGTAAGGTTGTAAAATCACGCAACCCTGTTCAGCCCAATAAGTTTGTAAGGCAAGAATTAAGCCTTGAAATGTATCAATATGCGATATGGCGCGACTCATGGTCATCCACTTAAAATGAGATAAAAATTGGCTCTAAGTATAAGGATTTTGCAGGGGAGTGGCAAAGGGTTAAGTAAAGGAATCCTATCGTTTGCTTTTGAGCAACTTAGGGTCTTCTTCAAAAGTATCTTCATACCAACTACAGAATTCTGGGCTTTTAAGTAATGGAGCGATGTATTCGGCTTGAAATACATAATTTTTATGATTTTTTACGACGTCTAGAACTATCGATTCATTTAGAAAATTAGTTAAACCTTTGTAATTATCAAGCTCAATAAAACACTCAACTGAGTACATGATATGTTCAATACTCTCCCAACTATTTCTAAAATTATAGATGGCTTCTTTTAGAAGTATATTTTTTAATTTTTTTTCATTAACTAATTTTGATAATTCTAATTGGCAATAACCCAAAAAATGATGGTTTCCTCCGTAGGATGGGTCTTTTCCCACACCTAATTTATAAATATTAATGGCTTTATTATAGCTGTCTATTTGGCTATTTCGATCAAGTTTATCAATATACTTTGAACCAAAATATGCGCTAGCCCACCAATAAAAAAAATCACCAGACAAAGTTTCTTTTAATATTGGATAGAGTTCTTCACATGTGGAAATTAGTTTTTCTCTTGAGTAGTTTGGGTCATCTGAATAAGAATGAAACTCTTCATTTCCAATGTAGTCTGTGACAATCTCAGCAAGTTTAAATTTATTGATTACTGCATCATTTTTTAAGATGGAAATATAATTTTTAACTTTGGAAAGTAATAAATTACCTTTGGATTTTGAAGTATTGAAGTTGATTTCTTTAGTGTAAAGTTCAAGTTCAGTAAAAGGACGCTCTATAAAATCTAAACTGCAATTCAAAAGTTCTGCAACTTCCATAAAAGTTTCATCAGCATCACACTCATATACTACTTTGGATTCTTCATCATTCTCTAAAAAATGATGACTGTCTTTTTGTAAAACCTGATTATTGTACTCTAGCCAATAGAGCCAATTATTGTATGGACGCAATTCGTTTAAAGCATCCATCAATGGATCATTTTCACCACTATAGCCTGCAACCACCCAAGTTTTATTACATCCAGTTGAGCGCACGATTTGAGTTAGTGTTTCTGTATGTGCTTTCAGTTGATCCGTTGTATTGCGTTGTACAAAACCGACATGCTGACCATTTAAATAAACAATACTGGGATCATGCAAAAGCTCTGCATTTACTTGTCCCATTGCACCTAAATCATAAATTGCAGGGAAAGGGTACATGCCTACCATATAACAAGCATGAATAAGTAAAGGGTCAAAATTAACGGTGAGTATTCGGCTGAAATAACCTTGTTTTAAAAGTTCTGCAATTGCGATATGGGCAAAATTAAGTTTAGCTTTTTCAATTCCTTTTTCTTTTTTCCCTTCAATAAACCATTTAAACAACTCTTTCCTTTTAACATTAGAAAGTTTGGTCATAATGTCATTGTATTGAAGCTGACTTAAATCCTCTTGGGCAAGACGTTGTTCTTCTTCAGTAAAATAATTTGGGAAATTCTCAATCGCGATTTTCATGAGTTTTTGAGCAGGAGGTATACCTGCGGATACAGAAATACCTGCACCCACTAGAAGTATTGCGCCTCCATCTTTCTTGGCATCCTGTAAAGATGCAGCTAGATGTTTTAAAAGGTCATCACGATTCTGATTCATTGATTTTTAATTTAGCTTAGAGTTTATTTTGTTATTATGTCTAAGTTTTTATTTTTAATAAATAAATTTAAAATTTATAAATCGATTTTTTATTCATGGCACTATTTTCTTCTCTTTCAAACTAGAACAACTATACTTTAAGAAGTTTCAAAAATGCTCCTATATCTTTACCCACAACGATAATTTAAAAAATGAGTAAAGCCATGAACCTCTACACGATTGATTGTGTATTGCAGTATAAAATTAACACCACCACCAACATGCTGTTGCAGATCCAGGCCGCCCAGCATCCTGAGCAACAGATTCTCAATGAACAACTTGAGTTTCATCCGGCTGTAAAATGGCATGAGTTTTCCGATGCCACACATCAAAACCGTTACGTTCGCTTCAATGTGGAACCCTGTGATGTATTTGAGATTCGTTATACAGCTACGGTTCAAAAGCAAGCATCTATAGATCCAAGTCAGTTTAAAGAATTAGAGATCGCAGATTTGCCCAATGAGGTATTGCCGTATTTATTGGCCAGTCGCTATTGTGACTCTGAAAAGTTAGTTGGAATGGCAACTCGTACTTTTGACGAGATGCTTAAAGGCTATACACGGATCAAGGCCATTGAACAGTGGATCTATGCGCAAATCCTATATGAGTCAGGCTCATCGGATGGAAACACGGTGGCTTCGGATGTACTGATTCAACGTGCAGGCGTGTGTCGTGACTTTGCGCATTTGGGTATCGCGATCTGCCGTGCATTGGGTATTCCTGCCCGTATGGTGGTGGGTTATGTCGATATTGAAAATTTCAGCCCCGATTTTCATGCCATCTTTGAAGTGTATTTGGAGGGTGGATGGGTACTGTTTGATGCAACACGACTCGCCAATCCACAAGATTTGATACGGATTGCAACAGGGATTGATGCCAGTGATGTGGCTTTTGCGACCTATTATGGCGACATCGAGCTCATCAGCATGCAGCCCTTGATCATTCCTAGCAATGAGAGCGCAGCCTAAGTCGGATGAGATATACCGCTTCATGGTTAAAGCTTTTATAATTTGAACTTCATACAATAACCAGCAGGCACTGCGGTGTTTCATACTCAATTGCATTGGCTCAATATCCTTAAACCCAATTTCAAAGTCTTGTCTTTAAAAGAAAGAATGCTCTGTGGTTTAGGGGCATTGCTGGGGCTTGCGCTTTCCTCCCTCATCAGTTGGTGGATCTTGGGCGATATCAACGCTTGGTATATTGCCCCGATGGGCGCTTCCTCGGTTCTACTGTTTGCTGTACCTGCAAGTCCCTTATCTCAACCGTGGAATGTGGTGATAGGGAATACCATTGCGGCTTTCATTGGCGTGAGCTGTTATCTCTTTATTCCGCATTTAACCGTGGCGTTTAGTGTCGCGGTGGCATTGTCAATATTTCTCATGCTAAGCACCGATTCTTTACACCCGCCGAGTGGCGCGGTGGCGATTACCGCAGTGTTGGGGGGGAGAGAGTGTTCATCAGTTGGGCTATCAATTTTTATTTGCGCCCGTACTCCTTAATTCCATTTTACTGTTGATCGTTGCTATCGCGTTTAACCGTATCTTGGGTAAACAGTATCCCCAAGTCGCACAGCTCAATGAGAGAACAAAAGATCCCACCCCCACTCAAAAGGTGAGCATTCAACCGCAAGATATTCAAGATGTGCTCGAACAACAAACCGAACTCTTAGACATCAGTGAATATGATCTACAAAAACTGATTTTGAAAGCACAAGAAAAAGCTCAAGCACGTATAACAACGCAGTTCATCTGCGCAGATATTATGAGTAAAGACGTCATGAGTCTGAATGAACAAGATGATATTTTGGTGGCTTTAGATAAATTTAAATCGATGAATTTAATGAGTTTGCCTGTCACCAATCAGCAAGAACAGTTGGTGGGCACCTTGGCGCTTTATGAAGTCATGGAATGGTTTAAGCGAGTTTCAGATCTGCGTACTCAGTGGCAACATCAAGTCAAACACATCATGGTACACCAAGTCGTCACGGTAAAGCCCGAACAACCCATTCAAGACTTAATTCCCTATTTTGTTGAGCGCTCATTTAATTATATACCGGTGGTCGAGCAGCAAAAGTTGGTGGGCATGATTAGTCGCGCGGATATGATTGCCGCCTTGAATCAACAACTGATGCAGAGATCTCAAAGTGAGTTTAAATAAGAAAATGACCTTAAGTACGAAATGACGGGGAATCTAAAACAAAAAAAGCTACGACATCTTGGGGGGAGATGACGTAGCAAAAATAAAGCAGAGCAGCGGATGGTTTAATCCTTAAGCTTGCCTTGGTTAATCCTGATTTAAAGTACGAATAGGCCCTGCATAAGGTGAGTGCGGATCAAGGCGTATATTCTTTTTTGGCATGACTAACCACAGCACCAAATAGACTAAAAGCCCTGGAAATGCAGCGCTCATCAGCGATATGATCACGAAAATAATGCGCAGTAAATTCGCATTCCAACCAAAACGTTCAGCAATACCACCCATTACTCCCGCAATCATGTTGTGGCGATTAGAGCGATATAAACCAACATTGGTCATTGAGGTCTCCTTAAAACCTAGAAATATGAATACATCATCAATAACTCATGAGATAACTCAAAATTATTTCAATCAGATATCTTAGATATGCTCAATAAGATATCTCAGATGTATGAATATTTTATGGAGATGAAGGTTGGGTTTTTAAAGCCGCATTCCCCATTAAAATGTAAAATTCTGTAATTGAAAAATGATACGAAGTTCAGTGATCAGCTTAATTTTATTGATATTTTTTGCCATATGAATCGCGTATTGGAGGTTGTAAGGCCTGCTCATAATTGCGCTACAATCTCACTTATCGTTTGCAAATTTATTTCAAAAACTCTTCTTGTGCTTGATTCGATGACGTGTTGATACTTATGAAACGAATACTCTATGTCATTTGCTCCGTCAGTCTGTTCTTGGGCGCTTGTCATAATACAGATTCAATGGTGGACATCGAGTCAGCGCAAAGCTGGATCATGATGATGCACAAGACACTACACTAGGTCCTGCACAGGATACTGGACATAAGCTGACTGATCTGGCGGGTAAGGCTACGATGCCCGTGCACATGGAGGAGCGCAAGACACCTTTGGCATTAAATAAAAATGCTATGCCTTACGTAGGTCGTTATCGGGTTGACATCAGTTGTTCAGATCCGTATGTAGGGTGCGAGCGCGGAACTGCGAATTTCATTCTCAATTTATTGGCAGATGGAACGGCGCATCGAAGCATTGTATATATGGGCAAGATTATGTTTAATTCCTCACATCAATATCATCAAGATCGTTGATCTTATGATGAGATCAATCATCAAATCGTGGTGCAACGACAAAATGGCATTAAATTCTATTATGGGATTCAACCTGACCTGAATTTTAAAATGGACTTAGAAAAAATTGCTCATGCTGATCCATTAAATCAAGCTTTTTACCTCAGCAAGAATATATCCTGAAGAAAAAGCTTAATCCAAATGAAAGCAACTGATGTTAAACAGCCTAAGCATCCATAACATAAGCAGCACAAGGGATTTGATATTATTCTCTGAATGAGCTTTTAAGTGCTCAATGCAGTACCTTAAATTTAGTAGATTAAATGCTGGATCTTAAATGTGAGACAATAAAAAACCCTATCAAAGAATGATAGGGTTTTTTAAGAATTTGGTGGGTCGTCCGCGATTCGAACGCGGGACCAACGGATTAAAAGTCCGCTGCTCTACCAGCTGAGCTAACGACCCATAGGGGTTTCAAAACAAAAGATGGTGGGTCGTCCGCGATTCGAACGCGGGACCAACGGATTAAAAGTCCGCTGCTCTACCAGCTGAGCTAACGACCCATCTCGTTTTGATGTTGCGTATTTTAGCAAGTTATCAGCAGAGCGCAAGCGAAAATTATAAAACTTTGTTACGTTTGGCTAGAAATGACACGATTTACTATTTTATAGTCAAAAAACACTCAAATGGCGGTTAAAAACGATACTTATACTGTTCGATATTCGCATAAATTTCATCATTTAACTCGCAATAGGCTTCTGTATCGGGCAATAAAATCAAAATTCGCTCCGAGGTTTTGCTTAAATCATAGCCTTGTTCTTTTAATTTACTCTTTTGATATTTAAATGTACCTGTGGTTTCGAGCGTTTCTTGTACACGCAAGAAAACAGGCACGGCATAAATGGGCAATTCTTTCTTAAAACGCTGCGCCATTTGGGCTAAATCTTGCTCATTTAGCGTCTCACCTTCTTTTAAAGTGATCGCGGCCATACCGGCACGACCATTGGTATCGGGTATCTCGACCCCATAGACTACAGCTTCGGTGATTTTTTCATAGTCACTACAGATATTTTCAACTTCTGTGGTCGATACATTTTCACCTTTCCAGCGGAAGGTATCGCCTAGGCGGTCTATAAACTGTGCATGACGACAACCAATATCACGCACCAAGTCACCTGTGATGAAATATGAATCTCCACGTGTAAAAACATCTTTCATAATTGAAGATTTATTTTTTTCAGGGTCGGTGTAGCCATCAAAAGGTGAGCGGTTGGTGATTTTCCCTATCAGTAAACCGACTTCGCCTTTTTTAACTTTGATGCAGAAACCCTTTGGATCTCGAATCGGTTGTTCTTTTTCTTTGTCATATTGAACGATGGCATAGGGGATTGGAGAAAAGCCGACCGTATTGTCAAAGTTAAGAACATTGGAAAAACCGACATTACCTTCACTTGACGCATACAGCTCAAGAACTTCTTCGATGCCAAAGCGGTCTTTAAATTTATGCCAAATATTAGGACGCATGCCATTCCCAATCATTTTGGTGACGCGGTGCTGGCGTTCTTGAGGGTTAGATGGGGCGTCCATGAGGTAACGACAGAGCTCACCAACATAGCCAATAGCTGAGGCATTGTACTTTTGCACATCGGACCAAAAAGCAGAGGTCGAATATTTACGTCTAACCGCTAAAGCTGCTGCACCCGCAATGACCCCACACCAGCACACCACCATACCCGTTGCATGATAAAGCGGCAATGTTACGTACATGACATCGTCTTTATTTAAATTGAGCACATGGCCGTAAGTGCCGTAAGCCAGCATCCAGCGGCTGTTGGAGAAGACCACCGCTTTGGGTAAGCCTGTTGTACCTGAGGTGTAAATATAAAATAAACCATCTGCCCCGGTTACCGTTTTGGTCTCATCTAGATTTTCACTTGAGAAAGCTTTGATGTCTTGAGCAAGATTTATATAACCAGAAGGAGCCTCGCCCACATTCTGACGGGTATTCTGATCTGCAAACCAATAAAAGTGCTCATTTGATAGCTTTAAAGCCTCACGAATTTCATCCACCGCGCCGCGGCATTCTTCACCCACAATGACCGCAATCGGTTTGACTAGATTAATACTATGCGTCAGTACTTTTCCTGTTTGGGCTGTGTTGACTAGCGCACTGATCACACCAATTTTAGCCAAACCCAACACGGTAGCAATCAGCTCAGCGCGATTTTCAATAATTACTGCAACGACATCGCCTTTTTTTGCGCCTTTGTCTAGATAAAGATGCGCAATTTGATTGGCCCATTGATTCAGTGCATGGTAGCTATAGCGCTGGTCTTCGAAAAGTAAGGCAATCCCAGTCGGATTACGCTTTAGCGCACGTTCAAAAGCCATTGCTAGGCCCGCAGGGCTACTTGGGGTTCGGATATAAGCTTGTTTAAGTCCAACAGCGATATGTGGAAGTTTTTTTAAAAGGTTCGGTAAACGTGCTGCAACATCTGAAAGTCCAATCAGATCGCTTTTCGGGTCTTGGCTCATATCTCTTCAATTTCCAGTTATTTTAATATCTAAATATGCTTTAACTTTACATTTCAATGTGTTTTTGCTGGCTTTTATTTTGTAGCGCATGTTTTAACGATATTCAAGAGCTGCGCGAATCAAGATAAAACTTTATCGACCATAACAAAAAAACCTAGCCATCGTAATGACTAGGTTTATCATAAATGAATGTACTTTGAGCAAATTACTCAGCAGTCGGTGGTGTTACCTTTTTTGGAGGGCGACCACGTGGACGACGTGGACGAATCGGTTTGTCTTCCTCATCGGTGTCAGCATCATCTTTCGCTTCATCATGGGCTTCGCTTGCTGTCTCTGCTGGTTGCTCAGCTTTGATCTTAGGCTCTGAAGGTTTAACCGCTGCTGTCTCAGTGCTTACAGACGCTTGAGGTTTGACTTTGCTCTGAGTCGCTTTTTCAGCTTTCTGAGCAGGCTTCGGTTGTTCTTGCTCAGCAATCGCTGGCTCAACCTTTACCGCTTCCACAGTTTCTGCAACAGGTGCTTCAGTTACAGGCTCTACAGGATTTTCACTAGGAGTAGACTCGACTTGAGCAACTTCTTCTAGGCGTGCTTGTTTGGCTTGTTCAGCAGCAAGTTTAGCAAGACGACGGCGCTCACGCGGATCATTGGCTACACGGGTGTCAGTCACTGGTTTAGGCGGAGTTAAATCCAACACTGGCGCTGGTTCAGCTTCAACTTCTGCATTTGAAACGACCGCATCACGTGTCACTGGTTTTTTCTCAGTGACAGAGTTAGTCGATGTCACTGCTAAGGTTGCTGCGTACTCGTCCGCAAATTTTTGCAAAGCACGGTTGAAGGTCGGGATTAAACCAAATTGTTCAATCAGAACTGAACAATCTGTGCCGTAAACTTGGCGAATTAAACTTATCACCGTGTGCTGTGCCAAAGCAGGAACTTGGGAAGGGCTTACTTTGGGCGCAACCGGTTTCCCTTTAGATGCATCCTTATGCTTATTGCGACGACGTTGACGTGGGTCATTTGCCGCGCGTTGCACAGGTTGTTGATCTTGAGTTACTTTTATCGCTTCAGCTTGTGGTGCTTCAACAGCTGTTGCTGTTTTTGCTTCAGCAGGAGTAGACACGATCACAGGTGCTGTTTCTACAGAGGTAGGTACAGCCACTTCAGCTGGAGTAACTATGGTTTCTGGCTGTGTGCTGTTTAAAGCCACGATTTCGCTTTTCACTTCATCGATGTTGACCATTAGAGCGGTTTTCATCTCTGCATGACGAGGTACTTCCACCACATCCACTTTCACTTGCGGTGCTGCATTTACCACTGGCGTAGCAACTACGGCTTGTTCATTTAATGCGGCTGGATCACGGTGGCGATTTGGACGTTGTGGACGCTGTGCATTGCGCTCACGACGTGGAATCGCTTGTTGATCTTGCGGCTGAGCTACATCAAATTGTGCATCATTTTGATGTTGACGCTTTGGATGACGTGGCTTTTGCTCACGTGGTTCCTGATGAACATCATTACGCGGTTCATGACGTGGGTCTTGACGCGGATCACGACGTTCTTGACGTGGATCTTGGCGCTGTTCACGTGTGTCAAGACGCTCTTGACGTTGCTCAGAGTGACGTGAGTCTTGACGCTGTTCCTGACGAGGATCATGGCGTTCTTGACGTTGATCTACACGTTGATCATGACGCGGTACTTGAACCACTTCTTCAGTTACATGATGGTCGTGGTTCAGTTCGCGTTGTTCGCGTGGCTTGTTGTTGCGAGGTTTCTTATTGTTGTTACGCTGTGGACGGTCTTCTTTTTCAAGTTGACGTTCAGTCGCTTCACGTGCCTCATGCTTAGTCGCAGAGGTGTGTGAAATGTACGCATTGGTTTCAACAGCAGGAGTAGCGACGGCAACAGGTGTAGCATGTGAGACTTGACCGAATTGACCACGGCTTACCGCACCACCATTGACCATTTGTTCAATCGCAGCGGCAGCATTATTTGCGGTGCGTGATTGATCGATGGTTGATGCTTGTTTTTGCACAAACAAATTTTCTAACCATGCACATGGACTAGTTGCAGGTGCAATAGCTTGTGTTTGAGCAACAGGTGCAGGTGCTGCCACTGGACTGGTTTGTGCAGCAGGGGCATTTTTACGTTTGATATTTTTATCTTGTTGCGATGCAGCGGGCGCAGTTTGAACGATCGGTTCTTCTTGCAAATGCCAGTCAGAAGATTCGTACCCCAACTCTTTTTCACTTGAACGTGTCGCTTCAGTCCGTTCATAGCTAGTCGGTGCGAAACCTTCAGCATTATAAGTGATTTCATAATGCGGTGTTTCTAAGTGCGGGTGAGGCAAGATTGTCACACGGACATTCGAGGTTTGTTCAAGGTATACCAAGGTGTGGCGCTTTTCATTCAATAAGAAGGCTGCGATTTCAACAGGGACTTCCACTTGAACTTCACCTTGACGCTCACGCAGTGCAATTTCTTCTACTTTACGCATGATCGAAAGTGAAAGTGAACGCAGGTCACGAACCATACCTGTGCCATGACAGCGTGGGCAGACATAACCTGTGGCTTCTTCAAGTGAAGGACGTAAGCGTTGACGACTCATTTCCATTAAGCCAAAGCGAGACAATTGACCGAATTGGATACGAGCACGGTCGCTTTGAGTAGACTCACGAAGTTTCGCTTCAACCATACGTTGGTTGCGTTCTTTGGTCATGTCGATAAAGTCGATCACGACTAAACCACCAATATCACGCAAACGAAGTTGACGAGCAATTTCTTCAGCTGCTTCTAAGTTGGTGCTTAGCGCCGTATCTTCAACGTCATGGCCACGTGTTGATTTTGCAGAGTTAATATCAATCGATACCAAGGCTTCTGTTTGATCAATCACAATTGAACCGCCAGCAGGAAGTTTTACTTCACGCTCATAGGCTGTTTGAATTTGGCTTTCGATCGCAAAATGCGCGAATAAAGGCTCATTCAAAGTATAGGTTTTTAATTTATCTAACTGATTGGGCATGACCGCTTTTACGAAGTTATAGGCTTCGTTATACGCTTGCTCAGAGTCAATTAAGATTTCGGCCACGTCATCACGGAGGTAGTCACGAATCGCACGTGTCACCACGCCTGCTTCTTGATGAACCAACATTGGCGATGGACCTGAAGTTGACGTGGTTTGAATACGTGCCCAAAGGTCTAACAAATGTTGTAAATCAAGTTGCAACTCTTCTTGTGAACGGCCAATACCCGCTGTACGAACGATCACGCTCATACCACGAGGCACGTTGAGAGATGCCAACATTTCTTTCAATTCTTCACGAACTGCACCAGAAATTTGACGGCTAATACCACCACCTTTCGGATTGTTTGGCATCAAAACTAAATAACGACCTGCCAAAGAGATGAACGTAGACAAGGCAGCACCTTTATTGCCACGTTCTTCTTTTTCCACTTGAACAAGAAGTTCAGTGCCTTCAGTGATCAGTTCACGAATATTAGAGGTTTGACGAGGATCAGCTTTGTAATAGGAATTGGCAATTTCGCGCATCGACAAAAAACCTTGACGACCTGCACCATATTCTACAAAAACAGCTTCTAAAGAAGGCTCTACGCGAGTCACATGACCTTTATAGATGTTGGCTTTCTTTTGTTCACGTGTACGATTTTCTAAATCAAAATCGTAAAGACGGTGACCAGTGATGAGTGCAACGCGAACTTCTTCGGCATGTGTTGCATTGATCAACATACGTTTCATGGGTGTAGCACCTAATAGTGATACACAGCAAAAATCGCTATTCACGTAGCGAACATCAACCCTCATGGATCAATTCTCAGACTTCGCATTAACCTCTCGAAGTCTGAGGTTTACCGGCCTTTTTTGGTGGGCTTCGGTTTTTGATTCACGTATTGATGATGGCAATACGGCTTTAATCGGTAAGCGATTAAAGACACCTGAATATTCACTGGCGGACAAACGGTGCATTGGATGTTGATTACTTTCACTGTCACGTAGCTTTAAGATCATCCCTTCTATTCGATAGAGCGTCTTGATACGGAATTATCATCGTATCGGTGCTTTATGTGCAGATCCAATGCATCAAACGCTGTAGCCTGAATATTAAATCAGGTTGCGACTATTCTGATGTGTATCAGTTTACGTTTAAAACCAACATGACGTTGGCGACATATTTTTTAAACAAACTGATTTATGTGCAAAAGCACAATTAAACGCAACAGTTTGTCTTTTTGCCGATATAATAAGCCATCGGCGTTGGCATATTCTTTTGGGACCATTCCGAGATTATGCTAAACATCAAAAGTTAGTTTTTAATTTCAAAGTTTTTGAAATCTCTAAATTAATGTTCACTTACGGCGGTATCCGTGCGCTGACTATAGCAAACCTTAGATCATCTGCCTATGGGCTATACAGTCATTTGTGATGAAAAGTATAGTCTAAGTGATCATTTTTTAATCAAATTTAGTATTTTTTTAGGTCAACGTAACTGTATGAATTCTACGCAAGAATGGCAAGACGTCACTTGGTTTGAAGTGGATGAGCACCAATTGGGGCAGCGCATCGACAATTTTCTTTTTTCCCGCTTAAAAGGTGTGCCGAAAAGTCGTATCTATCGTTTAATTCGTGAAGGACAAGTTCGGGTCAATAAAAAACGAATTAAAGCGGAAACGAAGCTGAATATTGGTGACATGATTCGTGTTGCACCGATTCGTTTTGAACCTAAAGATGACACGCCTGTTCCTGTTTCCGATAAAGTTGCACAAAGCCTGCTGAGCCGTGTGGTCTATGAAGATGAGGGCTTAATGGTGGTCAATAAGCCTTCAGGTATTGCTGTACATGGTGGCAGTGGTGTCGCGTACGGCTTAATTGAGGGTTTACGTGCTGCATCAGGTAAAAAATATCTTGAACTGATTCATCGTATTGACCGTGATACCTCAGGTTTAGTGATGATTTCGAAAAAACGCAGCACATTGAAAACATTGCAAGATTTGTTACGTGAACACAAAATCCAAAAAACTTATGCAGCAGTGGTCAAAGGGCAAGTAATTTTAGATAAACAACTGATCAATGCGCCTTTGCATCGCTATGAGCTTGCCAATGGCGAACGCCGTGTTTGTGTGTCTAAAGATGGGAAGGAATCTAAAACTCAATGGAATGTCGCTGAGCGTTTCCGTCATGCCACTTTGGTGTATGCATCTCCACTTTCTGGTCGTACCCATCAGATCCGTGTGCACGGCTTAAGTATTGGTCATCCTTTGGTGGGGGATGATAAATACGGTCACGAAACGGATTATAAAGGCCCGAAAGCACGTCGTTTATGCTTACATGCCCTGAGACTACAAATTCCAGGTTATCCAGTCATTGAAGCACCGCTTCCGGAAGACATGCAAAATATTGTGGCTCAGCTTCGTGCTCAAACCATGTAAGTTTTGCTGTTAATAAAAAAGCGTGTATGAAAAGGTCATATGCGCTTTTTTGGAAAAGTAATTTTTATTTTGTAGTGTCAGCACGATGAATATCGAGATTGAACACTTTGGTGAGTAATTCAATAAACTTCTGTACAGCCACTGCCGTGGTATTTTTACGATAACTCACAAATAAATCTAATGAAGGCAATTCAATCTCTAAAGGGCGAATGATCGTATTTTCCATGGTCAGAGGAATAATATAGCCGGGTAAAATGGTGCAGCCTAAGCCCATTCCAATCGAGTTAATATTAAATAAAATATTATCGGCTTTATGCACAATATTGAACCGAATGTTATGTAGCTGCGCGAAATTTAAAATGATGTCATGTAAGGGTTTTGATTCAGACTCAGAGGGAATCACAAAGTCCATGCCATCCAGTGCTTTGACTGGAATACGTTCGTAATCCGCCAATGGATGATCCTTGGGTAAGAGAAAAATTAACGGTTCACGCAGTACGAATAGACTTTCAATTTCATCTGAAGATAGATCTTCACGGGTAAAGGTAATATCCAGTTCACCTTTTTTAATTCCACGAAGTTGATCACTGTTGTTGAGGCTTTGTAATTCAATTTTCAGTTCAGGACTTTGTACGCGTAAATTAGGCAAGACATAAGGAAAAATTTTCATTTCCGCAACAGGTACAAAGCCAATACGCAGTAATTGTTGTTTGGCCTTAGACACTTGACGTGCCATAGCAATGGCTTTTTCAGATTGCGCAATGGTTAAACGCGCTTGTTCTAAAAATACAGCGCCTTCTTCGGTGAGTTCAACCTTACGTTTCGTACGATTGAGGAGTCGGACACCTACATCTTCCTCTAAGTCCTTAATTTGCTGACTCAATGATGGCTGAGCAGTAAATAATTTTAAAGCTGCTCTACTAAAATTTAATTCTTCAGCGACAGTAATAAAGTATCTGAGGTGGCGTAATTCCATATAACTCTTCCAAAGAGTAATTCAAAAAATATCTTAATTTTGAGACAATTTAGTATAAAGCATAAACAGCTATAAGTTGAATGTGATTGTAGTATTTCGCTAATAAATATCCTCAAGTTTAATGGGTATCTAAATTTTTAATGGATGAGTAATTCTCATTTTAAATATTAATTTAAATGAGATCTGTTATCTAAATAATTAATATTTTATAAATGGTTAGTTGTATATTGAGTATTTGGGGATATTCGTTTTGATTATGGTCACTAGAGAGTCAAGCGTGATTTTCTTCATACAGATTTCTCTCATCACCATGGGAAACGATATTAAAATGATTGAAGCCTGAGCTACATAAAAGGCAAATTTCAAACTTATTTTTTGTTTGGTATGCTTTCGGTGTCATATTGTCTGATTTGCATTGATTATGATATTTCAATGCTTAGACCTGTTTTAAAGCGCTTTAATCGGCTTGACAGATATTTTAGATAAAACCATCTTCGGACATCATGAGGTTCGAATGTCTTCTCAAAAACTCGATATTTCAAACTAAGATTAAACCACCAATATTTAAAAAAGAACAAAGAACTTTTGATTCGAATCGTTCATGCCTGAATGTATAGCTGCAATCTTATTTTGGGATACAATGATAAAAAATTAATTTGTTCAAGATCATGCCTAAAGTATATTCAGTGGATTTACGTGAAAAAGTCATGCAGTTTTATGAAGAAAATAATCACAAATCATATACATGTAAAACCTTTAAAATATCTAGAACCACTTTGGATGATTGGATTCTTCTTCAAAACACCACTGGAGAATTGAAACAGCCTAAAATCAATGCAGGTCGACCCACTAAAATCAAGGATATGGATGCTTTCAAACACTTTATTGAAACTACTGAATTTTCTCAAGTGAAAGATCTCATCCCTTTATTTGAACAAAAGTTTGGGTATCCAATCCTTTACTCAACCCTGTTAAAAGCCATTCATAGACTTGGTTGGACACGTAAAAAAAGAGTTTTCTCTATAAGCAAGCCGACAAAATAACAAGGGCTGTATTCAACTGGTTTCTTCCGCAATGGAAAGAGGAGTTTGGGGAAGATCAGATTCTTTATATTGATGAGTCTGGGATAAACACCACAGATACAGCGCAATATGGTTGGTCTAAACTAGGCAGTCGTTGCGCTGCTTTAAAATTGGGTGGTCATGGTAAAAGATTAAGTATCATCAGTGCTGTGAGGTCTAATTCAGCGTATCAGTTCCTTTACCCTTTGATTTTTCAAGGTTCATGCGATCGAGCAATGTTCACGGGATGGTTGAGATATCTACTTGAAAATTTAACCAAAGATAATCAAGATAAGACCAAAAGACATCTGCTGATTCTAGATAACGCTTCGATTCATAAGAACGGAGATATCAAAAAACTAGCCAAAGACTTTAACTGTAGAATCATGTACTTGCCTGCTTACAGTCCAGATTTAAATCCAATTGAAAAAGCATGGTCAGTGCTAAAATCCAAAGTTAAAAGTATCGCTGTCCGTTTTGACAAAAACATAGAAGAAGCGCTCGATTTAGGCTTGAAGGCAATGTAGCTTAAAATTTAAATCCAGCTATAACAACGCTGTGGAATTGCATCTGATCTGGACAGATTAAGTAACGAACTGTTCATATTTGACTCAATGAACTGAGAAAAACAACAAAATAATAAAGATATTGTGCTGCTGAGTTCGCTAATATGAGTCGATAGGGGTACTGAATTCAAATATAAGTATTTGATTCTAAAAAAATGCTCAATAATTGTCTGTTTTCAACTTTAGCTGTCTTTGAGGGCATCTAAACACCTGTTGAAACCAATGAAAGGATGTTTAAAGTCGTAATGTCTAAATTGACAGAAATTGAACGCATGGGAGACTCCACTTTAGTGAGTAACAAGAGTATAAAAACTAAAGCGGATAAAACACCGTCACTACATTATCAATTAGAAAATGAAGATTGCGTACGTCATACGTGGGCAAAACCTAAATTTAATTTTGTGTCTGAACAATTTAATAATGAATATGGCTTTGCCAATCCTTTGCCACATCCTGAAGGTGGGCGTCGTTGGGATCTGTTTAAATGGCTAATGCGCCGTAAATCATCGACATGGGTGGGTGATTTTAAGAAAGAGCAAAGCGATTTTTTGGCGGCTAAAAAAGCTAAGCCAGAAGAACGTCCACATGCAGATTTAAACGATTGGCAAATTTGGTTCGTTGGTCATGCGACGGTACTCATTCAAATCGGACCCTATAATTTTTTAACTGATCCTGTGTGGGCGGCACATGCCAGCCCTAAGCAAGGTCGGGGGCCAAAACGCGTGATACCGGCAGGTATTGCCTTAGAGGATCTACCACGCATTCACGCGGTGTTACTCAGTCATAATCACTATGATCATATGGATTTGGCCAGTCTCAGGTGGTTACATCAAAAGTTTGCCATGCCTATTTATACGGGTTTAGGCAACGCTTACTATTTGCCAAAAGTCTTTCATGTGATTGAAATGGACTGGTGGCAATCTGCCCTCATGCACAATATTAAAATTGTCTATACCCCTGCACAGCATGGTTCTGGGCGGGGTATGCGCGATCAAAATGCAGCATTATGGGGTGGGTTTTCAATTGTCTCTGAGCATGGACATTGTTTCTTTGCGGGAGACACTGGATATTCGTCACATTTTAAAGAGATTCAGAAGCGCTTGGGCGCACCACGTGTTGCTCTATTGCCCATAGGCGCGTATGAGCCACGAGCTTTAATGCGTTATATGCACATGAATCCACAAGACGCTTTTCAAGCGCATATTGACCTACAAGCCAGACGTTCACTTGCGATTCATTATCGAACTTTTCAGTTGACTGACGAAAGCCGTGAGCAACCTGAACTGGATTTGCATCAAGCCATGAAGCATTCATCGAAACTGATGAGTCCATTTTATTGTATTCGCGAAGGCAAGCGGTTGATTGTTTAATTCGAACATGAATATTGCTAATGATGGCTAAGTACTGGCTATTAGCTCAAATAAAAAACCACCTTGAAGGTGGTTTTTTTATTTGAGGTTAAACTGATGTGTCTAAGCTTTCGAAGATACGCGTAGCTTAGATGAAACCAGGATGACCTTTTGCAGGATCTGTTTCACGTGCAGCTTGTGCATCTGCAACAGTGAGTCCTAGTGCTTTAGCAACGCCTTCACCATACGCTGGATCACATGAATAGCAGTTGCGAATATGACGATATTTGATGAAATCAAGTGCATCGCCCATAGCGCCAGCAGTGTTATTAAACAGCGCTTGTTTTTGTTCATCGTTCATAAGGTTGAACAACGCACGCGGTTGGCTGAAGTAGTCGTTGTCATCCGCACGGAAATCCCAATGTGCCGCATCACCTGAAATTTTCAGGGGTGGTTCTTGGTACTGGGCTTGATCTTGCCATTGTCCAAAGCTGTTGGGTTCGTAGTGTGGTAAGCCACCATAGTTGGCATCTACACGGCCTTGACCATCACGATGGTTTGAATGTACAGGGCAACGCGCAGCATTGACTGGAATTTGTTGGTAATTCACACCCAAACGGTAACGCTGTGCATCTGCATAGTTAAATAAGCGTGCTTGCAACATACGGTCCGGAGAAACGCTAATCCCTGGCACGAGGTTGCTTGGTGCGAAAGCAGATTGTTCAACGTCTAAGAAGAAGTTTTCAGGGTTACGATTGAGTTCAAACTCGCCCACATCAATTAAAGGATAATCTGCATGTGGCCAAACTTTAGTTAAGTCAAACGGGTGATAAGGTACTTTCTCAGCATCGGTTTCTGGCATGATTTGAACTTGAAGTTTCCATTTCGGGAAGTCTCCTTTTTCAATTGAATCAAATAAGTCGCGTTGACTGCTTTCGCGATCTGCCGCTACGACTGCCGCAGCTTCATCATCCGTTAAGTTTTGAATGCCTTGTTGGGTACGGAAATGGAATTTCACCCAAAAACGTTCATTGGCTTCATTGATAAAACTATAAGTGTGGCTACCAAAACCATGCATGTGACGAAATGACTTGGGTAAACCGCGGTCGGACATCACGATGGTGACTTGATGTAGTGCTTCTGGAAGTAAAGTCCAGAAATCCCAGTTATTGGTTGCACTACGCAAATTAGTTTTCGGGTCACGTTTTACGGCTTTGTTTAAGTCTGGGAATTTGCGCGGATCACGCATAAAGAAGACAGGTGTGTTATTGCCGACTAGATCCCAATTGCCTTCTTCAGTATAGAATTTTAAAGCAAAACCACGGATATCACGTTCCGCATCCGCTGCGCCACGTTCACCTGCAACCGTGGTGAAACGCGCAAACATTTCAGTTTTTTTGCCAATTTGGGAGAAGATTTTTGCACGGGTATATTGTGTAATATCGTGGGTCACGGTAAATGTACCAAAAGCCCCCGAACCTTTTGCGTGCATACGGCGCTCAGGAATCACTTCACGAACAAAGTTAGCCAGCTTTTCATTGAGCCATAAATCTTGAGCTAGTAAAGGACCTCGAGCACCTGCCGTCATACTGTTTTGGTTGTCTGCAACAGGTGCACCAAAGGCAGTCGTTAGGTGGGAGATAGGACATTTTTTAGGGTCTTGGCTCATTATATTTCTCCGTTTTTATAAATATCGTTTTAAATTTAAAACGCTAATCATTCTAATCACATTTTTTTCTATCTAAAGAGATCAACGTATTTACACGCTCCGTATAAATGACAATTGTTAAAGTAAATTGTCAGATTTTAACCGTGGAAAAGCACAAATACTAAACCACGTATTATGAGAAAAAATCAGGATTCATCCCTTTATTGTTCCACTTTAAAAGTTATTTTGGAAAAATACAAATCATTAAATAGGATCTATTTAAAATCTCATATTGAGTTTAAATATTTGGTCCAGCTTTAAACATCATGGTGATCTAAATCAAAGCCGAAAAAAAAGATGCGCGAAGCATGTTATTTGAATTTTAATTGTGTTTTCTAAACACTATTTGTTTAAGAAAAAATGGCGCTGACCCTTAGACGATAAAGCTAGATTTTAGGTGTCGATTTAGAGCTTTTTAACGCGAATAGAGGGCAATTTTGTTAAATTAATTCAGCATAAAAATGATCATTTCCATTTCGACTTCGATGCAGTGTTTATAATAAATCATAAAAAGCTGAACAGCATTGTATGGGTTTTTCATTATACTGAACAGGGTCGCTCAAAAGACAAAGATAAGGAAAATTCAAATGAACGCATGGATGACACATCAAATTTATAATCAAGTCGATGAGTTGCAAGACTATAACGTGTATGAGACTGACGCAGTTCTGCAAGAGATTTTGCAACGTTATGGCAGTCGAAATCGTGTACACCTTAGTGAGTTTGGTCATGTGGTGGGTTCGGCAGAATATTATCAATATGCAGATTTAGCCAATAAGCATAGCCCTATTTTACATGCCTTTGATGCGCGGGGTCGACGTAAGGACAGTATCGAATTTCATCCCTCTTGGCACAAATGGATGGCTTTAAACCGAAAATATGCCGTGCATGCGCATCCATTTTTAAACTTTACTCAGCAAACCGGTTGGGTGGATTGGGCGGCTAAGTTCTATTTAGGGGGACAGGTGGAATGTGGAAACTTATGCCCAAACTCGATGACGCTGGGCAGTATTCCGCTCATTCAAAAAGAATCTGAACTGTGGAAAAAAATAGGCGATAAGCTACTATCGACCGAGTACGATGAACGTGATCTCCCCATAAGCCAAAAGAAATCGATCTGGCTTGGCATGGGCATGACTGAAAAGCAAGGCGGTTCAGATGTTCGAGCCAATGAAACTGTTGCTGTGCCAGTGAGCGAGACTGGGCGAGGTCAGGCTTATTTACTGACGGGACATAAATGGTTTTTCTCCGCACCGATGTGCGATGCACATTTGGTGGTCGCAAAAACAGAACAAGATGGCTTGACCTGTTTCTTTGTGCCACGTTGGCTTGAGGACGGAACTAAAAATGCAATTCATATTCAGCGCTTAAAAGATAAAGTCGGAAATCGCAGCAATTCAAGCTCGGAAGTGGAGTTTCATGAAGCGTGGGGCATCATGATGGGCGAGGCGGGACGTGGTATTCCGACCATTATTGAAATGGCAAACTATACCCGCCTAACCTGTTCAGTCGGTTCAAGCGCCATGCTACGTCAGGCATTGGTGCAATGTGTTTCTTATACGCGTCAGCGTAAAGCGTTTGGAAAATATTTAGCTGAGCAGCCGTTAATGCAAGCCGTATTGGTGGACATTGCCCTTGAAACAGAAGCCGCCGTTCAGCTCAGTTTTCATCTGGCGTATTGTTATGAGTCTGAAGATCCCTTGTGTTTGGCGTGGAGAAGAATCATGACGCCTGCATCGAAATTTTGGATTTGTAAACGCGCAGTCGAACTGACTGGCGAGATGATGGAAGTCTTTGGCGGAAATGGCTATGTCGATACCGGCATTATGGCGCGTATTTTTAAAGAAGCACCTGTGAATACCATTTGGGAAGGCTCGGGTAACGTCATGTGCCTCGATGTGCTACGTGCGATTCAACGTGATCGCGATTCAATCGAGCTGTTGTTCCAAGATTTGGCTTCGACAGTCTCAGAAGATGACATTTTGAATCATGAGTTACAAGGATTGTTTAAATTATTCCAGCAATCGAGTGAAGAGCTTCAGTTTATGGGACGTAGTTTGGTCAGTCGATTGAGTATTTTGGCGCAAGCGGTTTTATTAAAGCGTTATGCACCAGATTTTGTGGCGGATGCATTTATTCAGACACGTTATAGTGCGTTTCATGGGCGCGTTGCAGGGATGGTGGATATCACTCAAATCGACATTACAGCGATATTAGAGCGTGTATTGCCTACGACCTCTGTACATCATCGTGGTGCAGCTTAGTTCGTTAAATTGTTATAGTTTTAAATTTGAAAATGAATGGGGCCGTAGACTTTAAATTCTGAAGATATGCCCCATTTATAAATTATGATCAGATCGCGTTTTAGGCGTATAATCTAATCGACATAAAAGTGTTATAAGTATTGATTCAGTTCAATCATGAGGATGAGTAAAATGGCAAAGAAAAAAGCATTGCCAGAGGTTGTGGTACACAACTTTGTGGCAAAACATATGCATGAGGTGAATAAAAGCCAAGTGTTTGTAGATCGAAAGAAAGACGCAAAACGCGGTTATAGCAAACATAAAAAGGGGAGATATTCGAATGATTATCTCCCTTTTTTAAAGTCTATATGTGTGCCAAGTTGGATCAGTGTTTAAACGCTCAGCATTCGATTGGATTTCACCATATCGGCTAAACCATGATGTTTAAAATAATATTCCATCCAACTTTTCACCATGAGTGGATTACTCATTTTTACCACTTCATCGAGCAGCTTTTCTGCATCCGTCATAGGCACATGACAAATGGCCTTACGCACTCTTAAAATATTACTTGAACTCATTGAAAGAGTATTGAAACCCATAGCCATAAGCAGAATCGCAGACAATGGATCACCTGCCATTTCCCCACAGATACTGATAGGCTTATCGTATTTATGGCACTCTTGCACCAGACGCTGCAATGCTCGAAGTACCGAAGGGTGGAAGTGCGAATACACACTTGAAACGCGCGGATTATTTCGGTCGACGGCCAATAAATATTGAATCAAATCGTTTGATCCCACTGAGAAGAAATCGACCAGTTCAGCAAACTCTCCAATTTGAAGCAAGACACTTGGCACTTCAACCATAATGCCAATTTTGGGCTTATTGATTTTCACCTGTTCTTCTTCTTGCACCGCCATCCAATCACGTTCAAGTAAATACAGCGCTTCTTCAACTTCACTGACGCTGGTGACCATCGGCAATAAAATGTGCAAATTATTCAGTCCGATACTGGCTTTCAACATGGCACGGATTTGTGAAGAAAAAATCTCAGGATGATCCAGCGTAAAACGAATGCCACGCCAACCCAATGCTGAGTTTTCTTCTTCAATATGAAAATACGGCAAGTCTTTGTCTGCGCCAATATCCAGAGTACGCATCACGACAGGTTTGTTGGCGAAGTGACTCAACTGTTGACGATAAATGGCGCGCTGTTCTTCTTCGCCTGGAAAGCGATCTCGTAGCATAAACGGAATTTCAGAACGATACAGTCCAACACCTTTCGCGCCACGTTGCACCCCACGAACCACATCAATCATTAGACCCGTGTTAACGAATAAACGAACCGAAACACCATCCGGGGTAATCGCATCTTTGGTTTCGTACTGTTTTAAATCTTTGGCAATTTGCTCATCTTCTTTTTGAATTTCTTTATAACGCTGACGTAGTCGTCGTGGTGGATTCACAAACACCCGTCCCTGATACGCATCGACAATCATTTCCGCATCATCTAAGGTACTGACGGGCAGTTCTGTAACACCTACGACTGTCGGAATACCTAAGGCACGCGCCACAATCACCATATGTGAATTGGCAGCGCCTTCAGAGGTGACAATCGCGGCAATACGGTCGACGGGTAATTCGACCAGTGCTGCTGTACTGATTTCATCACCGACAATAATACTGTCATTGCTAATTTCACGATGGCTTAAGTCATCTTCTTGTAGTGAAGCCAGAATTCGGCGTCCAAGATCTTTTAAATCTGCGACACGTTCTCGTAAATAGTCATCTTCCATTTGCGCAAACACTGCAATATGACGATCAATCACACGCTTAACCGAGCCTTGTGCCCAATTGCCATCTCGAATCAGTTCTTTAATTTCAGCAGGTAAAGCATTTTCATCTAACATGCGTAAAAACACGCTAAATAATGCGCGTTCTTCAGACATGAGGGAGTCTTGCATTTTATCATCAAGCGACTGAATTTCATTACGCACAGCAGCGACCGCTTGATCGAGTAAAGCCAGTTCTTCACTGATATCATCGGCTTCACGGTCAGGAACTGCACCCAAATCCGCAGGTGGGTAAAGAATCAGCGCACGTCCGAGTGCAATTCCGCCTGCACCCGATGAACCTTGAAATGTTTTGTAGGTAGGGGAGTTGGACGGCTTACGAAATACGTCAATATTTCCCACGGCATGTGCATGTGCAATCACGCCTGAAAGCTGAGCACACAATGTCACCAAAAAGGATTCGGCAGCTTCACTGAAATCTTGTGGTTCTTTATTTTGAACCACCAATACACCCATCACCTTACGGCGATACATCACAGGCACACCTAAGAAGGAGTTGTAAATTTCCTCCCCTGTCTCAGGAAAATAGGCAAAACGTTCATGTTTAAAGGCATTGTCAATATTGACAATTTCTTCACGCTGACCGACCAAGCCAACTAAACCTTCACCCAATTGTAATGAGACATGACCAATAGACTCAGCATTTAAGCCCTTAGATGCCATTAAGACATAACGCTGATTGCGTTCGTCTAAAAGATAGATTGAGCACACATCGACATGCATGGCTTTGGAAATCTGGTTCACCATAATTTCTAAAGAATCATGCAAACTGACAGACGCATTGACCTCTTGCACAATGCGTCGTAAAGAGTCTAATTGCATGTTAGACATGAAGGTGTGCTCCTCTTTAAGGGATTAGGGTGTTCGGTTTATGGGTGACAGCATCTCACTGACACGCATTTATATCCGTTTTGTTTGATCCAAATTTTGCTGTGGCAATTGCATACACAGCTCCAACATGGCCCGACGGTAAACATCACGTTTGAAGTTCACCACTTGACCCAGTGGATACCAGTAGCTGACCCATTGCCATTGGTCAAACTCTGGCTGATCATTTAAATTCAATCGAATATGGGCGGTCGAAGCCACCAATTTCAATAAAAACCATTTTTGCTTTTGTCCAATACAGACTGGGTCTGAATCCGATCTGATGTATC
Organism: Acinetobacter sp. TGL-Y2; assembly: GCF_001612555.1. Lineage (NCBI taxonomy): Bacteria > Pseudomonadati > Pseudomonadota > Gammaproteobacteria > Moraxellales > Moraxellaceae > Acinetobacter > Acinetobacter sp. TGL-Y2. Next base: position 429,883 of record NZ_CP015110.1, read on the forward strand.
GAATTGGCAAACGATAATGCAACCAACCTTCTGTTTGGGCAATCATTTGAACGTGTTCTGGCAGTAATCCAACTTCTTCTCGCAGCTCTCTGAAAAGCGCCTGCTCAGGCGTTTCTCCAAAATGGATACCGCCTTGAGGAAATTGCCAAGCATTGTGTCCAATACGCTTTGCCCATAGAACTTGTCCAATATCATTTGCCAAAATGATCCCGACATTGGGTCGGAAACCTTCTGAGTCGATCATTTGGCTACCTAAAATTTATTAAATTCGTTGACTTTGGTTTCGGGGGCATCCACTCTCTATGCCCAGCTCGAAAAGTTCAAAGTAATAATGTTTTAAAATTGCTATGATCTTAACGAATTTCTATCGGTTAGCGGTGATAGATTTACATTTTTTTTCTTAAATTTCAGTTTGAACGAGAATTTTCATGAAATTGGCGTTATTTGATTTAGATCACACCTTATTAAATACAGACTCTGACCATTCATGGGGTGAGTTTTTAGTCAATGAAGGCTTGGTAGATCCAGTTCGACACAGCCAAATGAATGACAAATTTTATGATGATTATAAAGCCGGGCAGCTCGATCCGATTGCCTATAACGAATTCGTTTTTGAATTTTTAACTCAGCATGACAATGCATACCTTATTGAACTACATGAATTATTCATGGAAAAAGTGATTCGACGTCAAATGCGTCCAGAAGGGTTTAAAGCGATTCAACATCATAGAGAGGCTGGGCATGCTCTAGTCGGTATTACCGCAACTTCAGATTTTATTACCGCACCTATTTTCCGTGAGTTTGGCATTACTGAGATTATTGCCACCAATGCCGAAGTGATCAATGGAAAATACACGGGTAAAGTCGTGAATGTGCCGTGTTACCAAAAAGGCAAACTGACCCGTCTGGATCAGTGGCTTGAAGGGCGCAATGTGACTGAGTCTTGGGCCTATTCAGATTCAATCAATGATCGTTTTTTACTTGAATATGCCGATCATGCGATTGCAGTGAATCCTGATGATCGCCTTGAAATATTGGCAAAAGATCAGGGCTGGGATATTCAGGATTGGTCGATCTAATTTGATGGAATGGCATTGATCTTTTGCTTTATTGGGTCGCAAGTGGATGCGACTCAATTTCAACAAGCCTTTAGCGAGCACCCCTATAAATATAAGGCTGAGCGAGGCTTGAGCTTCAGCATAAAATAAATCGTTAATATCACTTATTCAAATATATTCAAATAGTAGTCAGCATTTAAATGAATATAGAACAACTTACTCAAATTTTTATTGGCCCGCGCGCCCAAAAGTATATGACTTCATGGGCTAACCAGACCTATCGATTTTGCTGGGCAGGGCTATTTTTCGGTCTATTTTGGTTGTTGTATCGAAAGATGTATATGTTTGCATTTTATACGCTACTCATCAGCATGGCATGGGTATTTGTATTTTATGTTTTAGGTATTCCCTTGATATATGCTGCAGCGTTAAATGTTTTGATTTCATTGGGTTTGAGCGTGTTTGGCGATTCTTTTTATCGAAGTTTTGTCAACGAAAAGGTAAAAGCCTTTCAGGCGAATCCAAGAGACGGCTTGGAGATATTGCGGTTAAGCTGAGGGGTGACTTGGAGTGTGCCTTTGACTTGGCTATTTTTACAGCTTCTTGTAGTGGTTTTTGTAATACTACCGATCATTCAACACACCTATTTCCCTCAGCAACAACCCGATTTTATTCAGTATTCTTATATTGAGTAAAGCATGTTATGGTGGGTGAAGAACAATCAAGAGAGAACAAAAGTATGTCAAATACTCGTCCGCGTATGACACATTTATTTGAACAATTAGGTCTAGATGCAAGTGAATCTGCGATTGAATCCTTTATGGAATCACATCAGTTGGATGCGCATGTCAGTCTTTTAGATGCTGAGTTTTGGTCAGCGGGTCAGCGTCAATTTTTGGCTGAAAAAATTAAATCGGATGGTGAATGGGCATTGGTGGTGGATCAACTGAATGAGTCATTGCATGAAAATTCAGTGAAATAATGAATCTATAGTGACAATCAAATTTTTAAAAGCCATCTGATTAGATGGCTTTTTTATCGCTACCTTTATTTTTTTCATCAAATTAACCAGTGCTTTCGCCACTTTAGGTGATGTAAGCACCAGATACCACACCAGACTTAAGTGTATTATTTCTTTGAGTCCTTACGACCGTGTTACTTTCAATCTACACATAACTTAAAAACTAAAAAGTCTGTAAGCACACTTATTAACTTAAGAAAATCAATTGCTCAATTTAAATTCGCTATGCTAAGGTAAAACTGACTGGTATCACTGACTTTGCATCAAGATGATGTCACCTTAATCAGGCAGCCATGATTCAAGGTCTTCAGAAAAAAACGTTATGGATAACGACTAGATAAAAAACAAGGAGAAGTTATGGGCACTTTAGCAATCATCATCTCATTGGCATTACTGATGTTTTTTGCCTATCGAGGTATATCAGTTCTGATTTTGGCCCCCATTATGGCGGCCGTTGCCATTTTACTGTCTGGTGACATGATCTACATGATGCCGCAATACACAGAAACCTTTATGTCTGCTTTGGGCGGCTATATATTAAAATTCTTTCCTATTTTTTTTATTGGGTGCCTTATTCGGACAACTCATGGTCGACTCAGGTGCTGCATCCAGCATCTCAAACTCGATCATGAATAAACTAGGGCACAATCGCGCTATTTTGACTGTGGTATTGGCATGTGGTGTGTTGGCTTACGGGGGGGTGTCACTGTTTGTGGTGGCATTTGCTATTTACCCCATTGCCAAGTCCATGTTTCAAGCAGCCAACATTCCAAAGCGCCTCATTCCAGGTGCTATTGCTTTGGGTTCGTTTACCTTCACGATGACCGCTTTACCCGGTTCACCTTCCATTCAAAATGCCATTCCGATTCCTTTTTTTGGTACCAACGTATTCGCAGCCCCAGGTATTGGTACCATTTCTGGTTTAGTGATGTTTGGTTTAGGATGCATGTGGTTACAAAGTCGCGCCAATAAAGCCCACAGAAATGGGGAAGGGTACGGTATTGATACCCAAGAAGGAGAAAAGTTGGAAGACGGCGTGACCTCTCAAGGTCAAATGCCCGTATTTTTAGCATTTTTACCCCTTCTGTTGGTCATTGGCGTCAATGCTTTGTTTACTTACATTGTTTTTCCAAGCATCGACTTCAGTTCGTTTAAAGAACTTTATCCAAAATTAGATCCTAGCAAACAGACAGGTTTGTGGGCATTGGTGATTGCTTTGGTGGTCGCATGTTTAAGCTTAATTTTGTTACGCCTGGGCAAATGGAACAACCTCAAAGAAACAGTGAATAAAGGTGCGTTGGGCTCGATGTTGCCCATTTTCAACACCGCTTCTGAAGTAGGCTATGGCGCGGTCATTGCATCCTTGGCGGGCTTCGTGATTATCCGCGACATGGTGTTAAATGTCTCAAGCAATCCGTTGATTTCAGAAGCCATCGCCATGAACATTTTGGCAGGCATTACTGGTTCTTCTTCTGGTGGTATGTCGATTGCCTTATCGACTTTGGGTGCCGATTACTTAGCCATGGCCAATGCGGCTGGTATCAACCCTGAGTTACTGCACCGTATTGCGGCTTTAGCAGCTGGCTGCTTGGATACCTTGCCTCACTCAGGCGCGGTCATCACCTTACTGTCTATTTGTGGCATGACGCACAAGCAGTCTTATGGCAACGTGGCCATGTGTACGGTATTGATTCCAATGATATCGGTTACTGTAGCAATTACCTTAGGGACACTGTTCGGCTCATTCTAATCAGACTGGTTTACAGGGCGCTTCAAAGCTTCCTATAGCATTTTTAAGGACTAAACATGAAATTGGCTCACATAGACGATTTCCATCTCGGTTTATCACACACCTTAACCCGCACGATAGATGCTGAAAAAATGGCTCAATTTATCAAATTATGTGGTGATAACAATCCTATACATCATGATGAAACTTAGGCTGCGCAAACCAAATTCAAACGCCCCATTGCCCATGGATTTTTAACCGCCAGTTTTTTCTCTCCCATTTTTGGCCTGCACCTTCCAGGCCCGGGTGCAATTTACGTCAATCACCATTTGCGCTTTTTAAAACCAGTTTATGTGGGTGACACTGTTGATGTCATCGCTATCGTAACCAAAGTAGATCATGAACGTAAACGGGTTTACTTTGACACCATTTGCAACATAAATGGCGAACGGGTGATTGAGGGCGAAGCAGAATTATACGTACCCGCACCCACAGAAGCAGGGCAAGCGGCATTGGAGGCAGCTATAATAAATATTTAGCAGCATTCAATCATTTCAAACAATCCAAACACTCTATACATGGATTTAATCCTTTTTTGCTGCATAAACAACGGAGAATGAGACCTATATTTGAGTCAAATTGAATGAACGCGTTAAAACGCTCATATTGATCTGAGAATCTAAGAAATAAAAACTGCCGTCATAATAACGGCAATTTTGACCTACATTTCGGGCTGAAATGTTTAATGCTTTAAAAGCTTAATGAATCATTAAATCAACCAGTGCTTTCGCCGCTTTAGATTGGGTACGGGCAGGGTGCCAAACCATGCCGAGTTGACGTTTCATTTCTAAATCTAAATCTAAAGTCACCAAATCTTGGCTGACCAATGTTTTCGGCAGAACCGACCATCCCAGTCCAATGGATGCCAACATCCGAATGGACTCAAGTGGGTTGTTGCTCATGGTGACTTTAGGTTTTAAGCCTTTTTTCTCAAACTCAGCCAAAGTAATTTGTGCCGTATAAGTATGAGAGGCAGGCAGTAAACTTGGATATTGCATCAAATGCTCTAAACTGAGATTTTTTTCAGACGCCAAAGGATGAAAAGCAGCAGCGACAAAAACCAGTGGATCATTCCAAAGCGGCACATAGTTTAAACGATCATCTAAACTCGGCGGTAAAGTTAAAAATGCCAGTTCCAAATCTCCTGCAAGCACTTGTTCATGCGCTTGTTCAGAATCGACAAAATGAACATCTAGCGTCACTTCTGGAAAGTCTTGAACATAATTTCTTAAATGCGCAGGCAAATGATGCAAGCCAATATGATGGCTGGTGCCAATCTTGAGCTTGCCTTTGATTTGGGTTTGATCGTGACTTAAAGTATGGTGAATATCACCCAACTCATTCAGCCAGTTTTTGACTTTTGGCAGTAAAGAGTGCGCGGCATGCGTGGCTTGTACCCCACGTCCTGCAGATTCAAACAATTTCACGCCAAAATAATCTTCTAAACTGTGAATACGTTTGGTCACAGCAGGCTGAGTGATAAACAGATGATCGGCTGCCATAGAAATTGACCCAGTTTCCATGACTTTTATAAAGGCTTCAAAGGCAGCAAGATTCATTATAGATACCTATAAAAATTTTTTATGTATAATGCTATTGTTATGCTATTTATAGAATAAATCAAAGCAAAAGTTGTATCCAGTGATTTAAAACTGGACGTTCAATCGTGTGAATGAAAATTTGAATGTCTTTACTCGAATCATTTTATTCTTTGAATAATAAAATCTTGCATAGTTGAGTGAGGGCATTGAGGTGCAATCACTATTTCAACATCACGGATAAACGTAACATCAGTTGGATAAAGACAATAAAAAACCACCCAATATGGGTGGTTCCAGAGGAACATCGACATATATACCTTAAACGGTGGCTTCCCCAAGCTGCTTTGAATCTTTACGTTCCCACACTTTTTCGTGGAAAAAGAAAGCCACCGCTTGAACTGTCGGTTCTAATAAGCTGAATGCAACAGCCATCGCCCAACTGCCTGTGACTAAATATCCCACAGCCATCGCAACCACTAAATGCATAAAGTAATAACTTAAAGTCTTTTTAAACATACGTTGATTGTTGTTAACAAACTTTTGAACGTGAATCATGTGATGTTCCTCTAAATAAGATGTCTTTGTGATTTAAATAATAATGATTCTCATTATTAAAGTAAAGGTGGATATTTTGAATACAGTGATCGGATTTTTAGATTGAATTTTATTCGAATTTTTGAGTAACAAATTGAGGCGACTCACATTCCAAAAAGTTTACAAACTAATAAAAATGATAAATTAGATTTATGTGATTTCGTGGTTATAATTGAATTAATGAATGAATTTACCCAGTCCAGTGGAGCACATCGACATGGCAGGCGAAACCCAAAATACAGAAATTCAAAACGCAAAAAAACATAACGTCCAGACTCAGCCAGCAAAAACATTGTATGACAAGTTATGGGATGATCACTTGGTCACTCAGCGTGATGATGGGTCTGCGTTGCTTTATATTGATCGCCATTTATTACATGAAGTCACTTCTCCACAAGCCTTTGAAGGTTTACAGCTTGCAGGGCGTAAACCTTGGCGCTTAAGTGCTAACGTGGCAACACCTGATCATAATGTACCGACATCTAGAAAAGAGCGGGCAGACGGCATTGCTGGGATTGAGGACGAAACCTCGCGTATTCAAGTTCAAACCTTAGATGACAACTGTAAAACCTTTAATGTGGTGCAGTTCGATATCAATGATATCCGTCAAGGCATTGCGCATGTGGTTGGACCTGAACAGGGTTTAACTTTACCGGGAATGACTGTTGTATGTGGTGACTCACATACCGCAACACATGGTGCATTTGGTTGTTTGGCACATGGCATTGGCACATCTGAAGTTGAACACGTTTTGGCGACTCAGTGCTTAGTGCAAAAGAAAATGAAAAACATGTTGGTACGTGTTGACGGTAAACTCGGTCAAGGCGTGACTTCAAAAGACGTGGTTTTAGCGATTATTGGTAAAATTGGCACGGCTGGTGGTACAGGTCATGCGATCGAATTTGGTGGCCAAGTATTCCGTGATATGTCGATTGAAGGGCGTATGACGGTGTGTAATATGGCTATTGAAGGGGGGGCGCGTGTCGGTATGGTTGCAGTTGATGATAAAACTATTGCCTACGTGAAAGACCGTCCTTATGCACCGAATGGTGAGCAGTGGGATCAAGCAGTTGCCTATTGGAATACCTTGCATTCTGATGAAGGCGCGCATTTTGATACGGTAGTGGTACTTCAAGGTGAAGAAATCGAACCGCAAGTGTCTTGGGGTACGTCACCTGAAATGGTGATTCCAGTATCGCAAGCCGTTCCAACATTAGAGCAAGCCAAAGATGAGGTACAACGCAATGACTGGACACGTGCTTACCGCTATATGGGTTTAAATGGCGGTCAGGCATTGGCTGATATTCAGCTTGATCGTGTATTTATTGGCTCATGTACCAACTCGCGTATTGAAGATATTCGTGCTGCTGCGGAAGTGGCTCAAGGTAAAAAAGTCGCGGCAAGCATTAAACAAGCGATGGTGGTTCCAGGCTCAGGTTTAGTCAAAGCACAAGCTGAAGCTGAAGGCTTAGATAAAATTTTAATTGAAGCCGGTTTTGAATGGCGTGAGCCAGGTTGCTCAATGTGCTTGGCCATGAATGCTGACAAATTACAACCAGGTGAGCACTGTGCTTCAACCTCGAATCGTAACTTTGAAGGTCGTCAAGGTAATGGTGGTCGTACACATTTAGTCAGTCCAGCAATGGCTGCTGCGGCTGCAATTGCAGGCCACTTTGTTGATGTACGTTCATTCTAATTCGGGCTAATAGGAGCAAACAATATGAAAAAATATACCATTGAACAGGGTATCGTTGCACCCTTAGACCGTGCCAATGTCGATACAGATTTAATCATTCCAAAACAGTTTTTGAAATCCATTAAACGCACAGGTTTTGGCGAAAACTTATTTGATGAATTGCGTTATTTGGATGAAGGTTATTTGGGTTTAGACAACGCTAAACGTCCTAAAAATCCTGATTTCGCTTTAAACCAGCCACGTTATCAAGGTGCTTCAATCTTGATTTCACGTGCCAACTTTGGTTGTGGTTCAAGTCGTGAACATGCGCCGTGGGCACTTGAAGAATATGGTTTCCGTACTGTCATTGCGCCAAGTTATGCCGACATTTTCTTTAACAACAGCTTTAAAAATGGCATGTTGCCCGTGATCTTGTCCGAAGAAATTGTCGAGCAGTTATTTCAAGAATGTTTTGCAACTGAAGGTTATCAACTCACGATTGACCTTGAAGCACAAGAAGTACGTACCCCATCAGGTGCAGCATTTAAATTTGAAGTTGATCCATTTCGGAAGCACTGCTTGTTGAATGGTTTGGATGATATTGGTTTAACTTTGCAAGCGGCAGACGATATTCGTGCCTTTGAAACCAAAACCCAGCAATCACGCCCTTGGGTTTATCAAGAGATTCGTGGCTAAGTACTTGAGATATTGTGCCCTAGTGCAAATCCTCAACTCTTGTTAATATCGCTGCAGATTGAGTTAAATCATTTTGCAAATTTGAGTGAGGTTGGGCACAGACCATGGCAAAGGTTTTCAATACATTAGCGATTTTGACAGGACTGACGCTCACATTGGCTGGTTGTCAGAGCTTGGATACATCGCGTCTTAAAAATGTAAAAGAGACTGAGCAAACCAAATACAACGCTTTGATCTTTTGTGAAGGCACGGAAAACTGTGAATTTGAGCGTTTGGGACAAATCCACATTGTAGATGCGAATAATCATCGTCTCGAAAAACAGGCAATTCAGCAAGGTATTGTACGTTTACAAAAGGCATCTGTGAAAGAACCCAATGCCATTTATTTGTCTGTGCCTGCGGCTCAACATGAGTTGGTGGTGCGCTTTTATCCGATTTCTCAAGATAAAGCAGAAACCCTGCACTTGATCCATCGGTTTAAAGCAAATCAGCGCTATCAGTTGAAAATGTACCGAAAACGCGGTCAGAACAGGGGCAGTTTGCTGACGGTGTCCGCACCCGATCCACTCTGCGTCGATTTACAACAAAATTCGAAAACGATTCGTCGCTTTTGCAAACCTTACAATGTCTTAAATGGCTTGGGTGAGTTTGTAGAGCAGAAAAATTTTAAACCTCGTTAGAAATACAACTTACTTATTAAATGGAACATCTCATGTCTAAACATATTTTGATTTTGGCTGGTGACGGCATTGGTCCTGAAATTGTAAAAGCAGCAGAACAGGTCCTGACGCGTGTTAATGATAAATTCAATCTAGGTTTAACATGGGAGCATGGCTTATTGGGCGGCGCGGCAATTGATGCGCATGGCTTGCCTTATCCTGAGGTAACGTCTACTCAAGCCAACAAAGCCGACGCTATTTTGTTGGGGGCAGTCGGTGGTCCAAAGTGGGACACGATTGAACGCTCAATTCGACCTGAACGTGGTTTACTTAAAATTCGTAGTGAGCTGAATTTATTTGCGAACTTACGTCCAGCGATTTTGTATCCACAATTGGCAGATGCTTCAAGTCTTAAACCTGAAATCGTGTCGGGCTTAGATATCTTAATTGTACGTGAACTTACGGGCGGGATTTATTTCGGTCAACCGCGTGGTATCCGTGTGCTTGAAAATGGGGAAAAACAAGGTTTCAACACAGATGTATATGCTGAGTCTGAAATCAAACGTATTGCTAAAGTTGCTTTTGAAATGGCAAGCCTACGTGGTGGTAAAGTTTGTTCAGTGGATAAAGCCAACGTACTTGAAGTGACTGAGCTTTGGAAGCAAACCGTGACTGACTTGAAAGAAGCAGAATATCCAGAGATTAATTTGTCACACATGTATGTGGACAATGCAGCGATGCAATTGGTCCGTGCACCAAAGCAATTTGACGTGATTGTGACCGGTAACTTATTTGGAGATATCTTGTCTGATGAAGCTGCAATGCTGACAGGTTCTATTGGTATGTTGCCATCGGCATCTTTGGATGAACACGGTAAAGGCATGTATGAGCCATGTCATGGTTCAGCGCCAGATATTGCAGGTCAGAACGTAGCCAATCCACTTGCAACCATTTTGTCTGTAGCTATGATGCTACGTTACACTTTCCGCGAGGAAGTGGCTGCAAAAGCCATTGAAGATGCCGTGGGTCATGTATTGGATCAAGGTTTACGTACTGCAGATATCATGTCTGAGAGCATGAAAAAAGTCGGTACAGTAGAAATGGGTCAAGCTGTAGTTGCTGCATTGAACTAATTCAAAAGATTTTTTAAAATTTAAAACGCAGCTTTGGCTGCGTTTTTTTATACTGATTCCTGTAGGTAAATGAGCAGGTATTCTCAACAAGCTTTACCTTTTATTGAAACAGATTGCACAATATGATTTTTCAAGACAAAGATGATATTGCAGGGTTGCTTTGTTTTGTAATTGTTGTCGACTGACGAAATTTGTACAGGGATCATCACTCCATGGCTATCTTTAATCATATTTCCAGCAGGGATGGGAATACTCAGTATGCGATCGAAACTATAAATTGCGCGTTCAGATGTAATGATTGGATTCGGATTAAGTTTAATATTAAAAGAATCGAGATTGAAGCTTTGTTCCAACTGATTGATTTGTTCCCCTACGTATTGATTGAGATACAGAGCAAGAGCTTGTTTATTTTGCTGATGCGTCGTTTGACAAGCACTGAATGTAAGCCCGATGCAAGGAATGAGAGCCAATCGAATGTAACGGTAAAAAAATGATGTTGTTGTTTTTCTGCGTTCTAGATTCATTTGAAATGCCTTTTTAATGGATTGTGGTGGCAGACCATTCAGCTTTTTAAGCGTGATTCTGTCATCATCGATACAAAATTTATTATTTTTCATTTTACTGTTTAGTCATAATACATAAAGACGTCATAGACGCGTATAAAAATGAATAATAAGCAGTGAGTAAAAAATATGAAGAAAATCCTTTTTTTAATGGTGGCTGTGGTTTGGTCAAGTGTCACGTATGCGGACAATTGTGATCAGGCACGTAATACTTATGATGATATCTACTGTACGAATAAAGTGTATGTAAGTGCGGATGCTGAGCTCAATAAGAATTATCAACTGTTGCGAGCGAAGCTCAACAGTAATCAAAAAGCAATTTTGAAGACATCGCAACTGAGCTGGATTCGTGAGCGTGATAATGAATGCACCACTTCAACAGGTGTAAATGTTGGTTGTCGTTTAAGCACAACGCAAGAGCGTAATCATTGGTTACGCGAACGCGTGAGAGAATGTACAACCATTGGATGTAAGACATCAGCATTACACTGAGTAAAATGTAGATACAAAAAAAGCCACTTAATGTGGCTTTTTGCTTACTAACACTTAGCGTGCACGGTAAGTAATGCGACCCTTAGACAAATCGTAAGGTGTCATTTCTACTTTTACACTGTCGCCAGTCAAAATACGAATATAGTGTTTACGCATTTTACCAGAAATGTGTGCGATTACTTCGTGACCGTTTTCTAAACGTACACGGAACATAGTATTAGGAAGCGTTTCGGTGACAACGCCTTCGAACTCGATAAGTTCCTCTTTATTGGCCATAGCCTACCTGATGATCAAATTGGAAAGGGGCAAATTATAGGCAAAATTTTGGAAAAATACAAGGTTAAACGCTGTGAAGCGAATGTATCTGTAGTCAAAATAGGCGAACACACAAATATAATAATTAAACAAAAATATGCCGAACTATGTTGTCAGTTCGGTCAATCGACTGTAATCTAAATCATAAGTTTTAAGTAAATATTAATAACATACAAGGAAGGGCACTGCGTGAGTCAGCTAACTGATGCTTCGGTTGTTCTGCGTTTAGGCTATCAGGCGATACGTCGTGCTGGATTGCCTACAGAAGAAATATTAACAAAAGCGGGTGTGGCCCTAAACCAACTCGATCAAAATGCCCGTACGCCCTTAGGTGCGCAATATGCGTTTTGGGTGGCCGCTGAGGAAGTCAGTCGCGATCCAGACATTGGTTTACATCTAGGGGAGCATCTACCGCTCTATCGTGGTCAGGTGATTGAACATCTGTTTATTTCATCTGAAAATTTTGGTGAAGGCTTAAAACGTGCATTGGCGTATCAACGTCTGATTAGTGATGCTTTACATGCAAAATTGGTCATTGAAGACGGCCGCTGTTACTTAAGCAATGGGGTAAATCCCGATTTTGCAAACAATATTGTCAATCGTCATTTTTCGGAATGTGCGGTTTCAGGTATTTTAAGATTTTTTAAATTTATTACAGAAGGTCGTTTTGAGCCGATTTTTATCGACTTTAACTTCAGTGAGGGCGCATCCGACGAAGAATATTTCCGTGTATATGAATGTCCTGTCAGTCTGGGGCAGAAAGAGACACGTTTGTATTTTGATCCGACCATTTTGGATTATCCACTGTGGCAAGCTGAACCTGAGCTATTACAACTGCATGAACAGTTAGCCATTGAGAAGCTTCAAGAGCTGGCGCGTTATGATCTGGTGGGTGAAGTACGTCGTGCGATTGGTTCAACCTTAGAAAGTGGTGAAACCACTTTAGAAACCGTTGCTGCACAATTAAATATTACACCACGTCGTTTACGTACGCAGTTGTCTGAAGCAAAAACCAGTTTTCAGCAGATTCTATCGGATTATCGTTGTCGTTTAGCCAAAAAGCTTTTGGCCAATACGAACGAAAGCGTTGAGCGAATTGTGTATTTAACAGGGTTTTCTGAACCGAGTACGTTTTATCGGGCCTTTAAGCGTTGGACCAATGAAACCCCTGTGGAATATCGTAAACGAAAGCAGCGTTAATTTCAAAGCACCTCCCTAAGTCCCTCCTAAAAAGAGGGATTTTTTATGACTGTAGTTTTAAGGGTACAGCTCCTCCCTATCCAAAAGGTGAGAAGCACTGCTTCGCAAGAGGGGAGGATTTTTACATTTAAATCTAGATTCATTCCGGCATATTCAGCCAAAGCGGGCCTAAGGCAGGTTTTGGCAGTTCAAAGCGCTCAGGATAATCGGCATGAATAAAATATAAGCCATCCGCAGGGGCCGTCACACCCGCTGCTTTACGATCTTCGGCTGCAAAAATAGTATCAATATGATCAATGTCGTACATCTCTTGTCCAATTTCAAGCAAACACCCCATAATGTTGCGTACCATATGATGCAAGAAACCGTCGGCTTGAATATCTAAAACCAAATAAGCACCGTGCTGAATCAGTCGGCAATGGCTGACTGTTCTCACTGGTTGCTTGGATTGGCACGCAGCCGCACGAAAGCTTTCAAAATTATGGGTACCTTCAAACTTTTTGGCTGCTTGCATCATTTTCGCAATATTCAGCGATGCATAGATATGGGTGACTTGTTTATGCAGCAAGGCAGGTCGAACTGGACTGTTATAAACCACATAGCGATAACGACGCGCCTGCGCTTTAAATCGGGCATGGAATTCTGTATCCATTGCCTTTATCCATAAAATGACAATATCTTTAGGCAATTGACTGTTTGAACCCATGAGCCAGCCATCCATACTACGAATGGCATGAGTGTCAAAATGTGCGACCATATGGGTGGCATGCACGCCCGCATCGGTGCGTCCTGCACCATGTAGCATGATCGGTTCATTGGCCACTTTGGATAGCACCTGTTCAATGGTTTCTTGCACGCTGATGACGCCAGATTGCTGGGTTTGCCATCCTCGATAATGTGCACCATTAAACTCAATCCCTACGGCAAAACGTTGCATATCCACCTCTATGTTGAATGCTCATCTCAATGGTTATACCAATGGTCATGCCATTGATTCGCGGAGGGGTATTGTAAATACATTTTCAGAATTTTGGCATAAAGATCAGCATGACTCTGTGCATCACTAACCAAAACATTGGATTGCTTGATCCATTGACTGATGGCGTAGCGCTGATCTAGTCCCCCCGCAGCCACTTGGCTGGCTAAAATCACGCTACAACCCTGTTTTTGTAGCAACTTGAATTGGGTAATCATAGGTTCATTGACCGCCAAATTACCTGTACCGTAGGCTTGAATAATCAACACATGAGGCGCTTGCTTTAAAATACCTTCCAGTTGTCGGTTCAGTTGCAGCTGCGCAATCGGTTGTAAGGAGATATTTAAAATATTCAGTGATGCAATCTGGTCTATATGTTGATTTTGAATCTGAAATGGTGGTAGTTCAGACGTCCCGATCTTTTCATCGTAACTTATGCCACGAAAGGCATCCAGTGCCGTGCTATGTACTTTCAGTGTCGTACTGGCATGAAAGACTTGATCATGAAAGGCAACGTAGACGCCAGCAGATACTTTTTCAATATGATGAATCGCGGTATTAAGGTTATTTAAGGCGTCGCTCAATTCACGAATATCCTGTCCCGCCGTGTTGAGGAGTGGATATTGACTCCCTGTCACAATGACATGACATGAGCGTGCTAAGAAACGTGCCAGTGTGGCAGCCGCATAGCTCAACGTGTCGGTGCCATGAATCACAATAAAATGCTGATAATTTTGTGTTTGTAGCTGTTGTAGCTGTTGGATCTGTTGAATCAATAAGAACCAATCGACTGCAGTATAGGCACTACTGTCTTTTACACTGGGTGCGCTAAAGCAATCGATCTGAGGATTTACGGGCAGTATTTTCTTTAAATGCGGCAGAAACTCAGCCTCTGGCATGGGACTTAAAGGCTCACCGACACAGCCAAAAGTGCCGCCCATATACAGTAATGCAATTTTTTTCATAATAAAAAAGCAGCCAAGGATGACTGCTTTATGTTAAGACGAAAAAGCTTATGACGCTATTTGATTCAGTAATTTTTCTGATTGAGCACGTTGCTCGCTAGAATATTGATCTGCTTTTTCATTCAGCAAGCGCGTTGCTGCTGCATAAGTACCCAATTGGATATATTTTTTTGCCAAATCCAAGTTCAGTTGAATTTCATTGTGACTGATCAGCTCTGGAAAAGACTGTGCCAAAGGATCTGTATCCGCTTGAGTGTCAGCAGTCACTTGAGGCGCTAGATTTAACGCATGGGCATCATAGCTAAAATCAGTAGGTTTCGTTGCAACAGGGGGATCTAATTTAAAATCAAATCCAAGATTTGATGGGGTCTCGGGCGTTTCTAAATTAAACTCAAACTCGGATTTACTCTCAATGATCGGTTGATCTTGAGGCACGTTTTTCGCTTGAGTGTCAAAATCCAATGCCGGATGGCTCAGCACTTCTGCGGGGGTATCTGTGACAGGTGTAGGCGCTTGGGGCGTTAAATCAAAATTGAATTCAAGCGGTGCAATGTGTACAGTCTTCTCAGTTTTAATTTCAGCTGATGGTGCTACAAACTTAGAGGTTTCAGGCACAGGCGTAAGCGTATCGAAAGCGAGCATGTCAGGAGCTGAATGATCGCGCTCTACAGTTTTAGCTTTTTGAGGCGACGTTTGCTCATCGACCACATAATCAAAAGCACGGTAGTCATTCGGATCAACAGCTGGCTCATCATTAAGATTTAAATCAAAAGTCGCTGGTGCTTGAGGCGTTGGCGTCGCTGCAGAGTTTTGATCCATGAGCGCATCAAATGCAGCATGCGAGCTTGAACTTGGCGTTAAATTTCGCACAGGTGCATTAAAACCTGAACTGAGATCAATGTCTTGCTGTGGTGCAGTCGCTGTACTTGTTTGCTTATGTACAGCTTGATCTGCAAGCTCATGAAGACCTAAAGAACGTAAAAAATTGATCAATTGCTTGGTTGCAAATTCATCTTTTTGTGCGAGATGAATATCAAGTAAATATAGATATAACCCATGTTGCGAATTGTCTTGATTTAACGCTTGGTTAATTTTGGCTTCTGCTGAAAAATAGCTTTTGGCTTTAATTAACTGCTCGATAGTCCGTTTGAAATCTGGGTCTAAAGGCGTTGCGGTTGATACCGCCGTATCATGAGTGGTTGTACGTGTAGCAGCAGGCACAGCATTTGAGCTACGATGACTGCGAGCAGGTACTTTTTTATTGGTCTTTTTAGAGGCAGTTTTTTTGCCTTTTTCAGCGCCAGTTTCTTCATTTGCGCTTTCACGCTTTTTTAGCACAATAGCAACAATAAGCAAGATTAAACAAGGAATTAGTACGTACAACATATTTTTACCCCTTCATTGAAAACAATGAAATTTATTCCTGTAATAATGAAATTAGTGAGCTGGCTTCTTTGCTTGAGCTTGTTGGCGCTGCAATTGTTGTTGCAGCTGCGCAAGTCTTGCATTTAATAATTGAATTCTTTGATCCTTTTGTTGTAAAGCCAGGGATAATTTAGATACATTCTTCTGTAATTTAACCGTTTTTTCACGAGCTGTCATAACTTTTGCAGACAATTCTGAAGAGGTTTGATTTTTTTGTTGTTTTTGTTGGGCAGAGCCTTGTGCAGACTCTTGCTGGCTGGCTGTAATCAGGCTCATTTCTGCTTGGTCAATTTTGTACTTGGCTTTACCCGATTGTTTTTGAGCCGTGCTGCTTTGAGGCGCGCTTGGAACTGCGGATAATTTGGCTTTTGGGTTGTAACTGGTCGCCAAATTAAGCGCAGCCCCTCTACGAATTCGATTCATGTTACCGCCAATGAATGCATGGGCATTGTCTGCTTGAATTTTTTTCATCACGTCAGGAATACTTTGCTGGGTTTGTGCAGAAATATTGGCAGCAATTTTCCACAGGGACTCATTGCTTTGAACAATATGTTGCTGTGATGATTGTGTTGGTTGTGATGTTTTTTGAGGTGCGGCTCGTACTTTTGCCTGTTGTACTGGTAGAGCAGCTTTAACGGATGCTTTTTCTACAGGACTATTGGGTTTGCTATCAAGTGCTGTATTGGCTATATTTTTGTCTACAGCTTGCTTTGCAGCGCTTTGTAATGCCTTAGGTTGAATCGATTCAGCTTTTAAAGGTGCATCTAACTTTGCTGCAATCTGTAGTTTAGGCTGAGTAGCTGGTACAACCGCTGTATTGCCTACTGGCTGAGGTACAGCGACGACTTTCGTCGGTACTGGAGTAGTAGGCACTTGAGGCGGAGCAGCTACACTTGCCATTTGGGACGTATTAGTTACGACAACAGCTTGATTGTTTTGATTTAAACTGGGTAAGGGCGCAACATTAATAGCGAGTGGTATCTCTGCTACTTGGCCTATTGGGTTTGATCGGCTTGCTTGGCTGGTTGAGGAAGCCAGAGACGTACTTTGTGCAACAGCGGTTTGAGCTATATATTGGGTGCTTGACGGCAGATTTAAAGCAATATCTTTTTCGCTCACCACTGTCTGTGGTCTAAGTGTGTTTTCACGAGTAGAAAGTGGAACCTTGACTGAACTATTTGGACGCTTCAGCGTTTTCTTTACTTGCTTAATATGGGTGGCGCTGCCTTCTTTAATTTTTAATAAAATATTTAATTCGGCATCTACCATGGGGCGAGATGAGGTAATGACAATCACCCCTGTTCCATCGTGGGATTTTCGGGTGAAAAAATTTAAATGGCCCGGCGGTTGATGCGCTAAACCTAAATCAATCAGATCTTGCGTTTCAGCTAGACTCGCTTCGACTTTGGCGTTTGGATCTGCATTGTGGAATTTCATTTCCGCATACAGTAAATTGCCAGAATCCGATAAAATTTCGATAGGTTCAATAGTTAAGGCAGAAAGAGAAGGTGAGGCTATAATGGCAAAAATGGCAATTTTTAGTTTGTTATATACAGGCATTTCGATCCATTGTGCTGACAGGATTCAGGGCAATCTGCATACAATACCTAGTTGTAATAGGAATGTAAAATTTTAACATTGGAGTTACAAAAAAAGCCGATTAAATGTGATCGGCTTTTGCATCTTTAAAAATTCACTTCAAAGATTAGGCATTTTTATAATCAATCAAAATACGTAACATACGACGTAAAGGCTCAGCAGCACCCCAAAGCAATTGGTCGCCTACTGTGAACGCACCGAGGTATTCTTTACCCATATTGAGCTTACGCAGACGTCCTACCGGTACAGTCAAGGTTCCTGTCACTGCAACAGGGGTTAAGTCTGTCATCGATGCTTCACGGGTATTCGGAACGACTTTCGCCCAAGGATTAGATTGACGAATCATGTCTTCAATTTCATCCAGTGGCACATCTTTCTTCAGCTTTAAGGTCAAAGCTTGAGAATGACAACGCATTGCACCAATACGCACACAATGACCATCAATAGGAACAATCTGTTGATTGCCCAAAATTTTGTTGGTTTCAACTTGCGCTTTCCATTCTTCTTTCGATTGACCATTGTCGAGTTGTTTGTCGATATATGGAATCAAAGAACCCGCAAGTGGTACGCCAAAGTTTGCCGATGGGAAACCTTCGCTGCGTTGTAGGTCTGCAATTTTAGAGTCGATGTCTAAAATAGGAGAACGTGGGTCATCTAATAACGCTTTGGTATTGTTGTATAAATAACCCATACCCGTAATCAGTTCACGCATGTTTTGTGCGCCAGCGCCAGACGCTGCCTGATAAGTCATTGCTGTCATCCACTCCACCAAATTGTTTTGGTAAAGCGCGCCCATGCTCATTAACATCAGTGATACAGTACAGTTTCCGCCCACGAATGTTTTCGTGCCTTTCACTAAACCATCTTTAATCACGTTCATGTTTACTGGATCTAGAACGATGATTGCTTCATCTTCCATACGCAAGGTAGATGCAGCATCGATCCAGTAGCCATTCCAGTTTTCCGCTTTTAACTTTGGGAAAACGTCAGACGTGTAATCACCACCTTGACAGGTAATAATGACATCCATTTGCTTCAGACGACTAATGTCTGTTGCATCCATAAGTGCTGGAGCAGTCTTACCACCAAACGCAGGTGCTTCACCACCAGCATTACTGGTAGAGAAGTAGAACGGCTCAAAATGAGCGAAATCATTCTCTTCAACCATACGTTGCATCAGGACAGAACCAACCATCCCGCGCCAACCGACCAGACCTACTTTCATGTCATTGTGCCTCGGTGCGTGAAAAAATAAAAAGGGGATTTGAGTGTATCAAAAGGGTTCACAACTGCAAGTGCTACATAATCAAAACATCAATATTCTTGAGGGGAATATCTGCTTTATGATACATACAAAATTGATAAAGTTTATTTCATTGCAAAAAAACTAAGAATATTCAAAAGAGTAAACAGTATGATTTGGGTGGAAATTATCGCAGGCTTGGTAATATGGTTAAGTTTTTGGTCTCTGATCCCTCGAGATGAATGGTGGTTTCGAGGTGCCGATTTCCCAAGACTACAGATTTTGGCATTGGGTGTTATTGCCTTTGTTTTAATTTTGCTGCTAGATGCCCCATGGGATTTAAGACGCCAAATTGTATTGATTGCCCTGATTGCAGCTTTAGCGTATCAGCTGAAAATGGTGCTGCCTTATACCTTGATCTGGAAAAAACAAGTCAAGAAAGTACGTGGTGAGCAATTAGATGCACAGAAGCAGCTTTCCCTGTTGGTGTCGAATGTGCTGACCACCAATACCAAGTACCATTTATTGATTGAAGAAATTGAGAAATATCAACCTGATTTGGTCTTAACCTTAGAAACAGATCAGACTTGGCAAAACGAGCTGAGTGTCATAGAAAAAGATTATCCTTACCGTGTTCCCGTACCTTTAGACAATTTGTACGGGATGCATTTATATAGCAAGTTGGAGCTGTCAGACACTGAAGTTAAATTTATTTTAAGTGATGAAATTCCCTCTATTCATACCACGGTTAAATTAAGGTCAGGTCAGCCCGTGCAAATTTATTGTTTGCATCCTAAGCCCCCGAGTCCAACCGAAGCCAAAGATTCAACCCTGCGTGATGCCGAACTGCTGATCGTGGGTGACCAGATTAAAGATTTGGATGAAAGCTGTATTGTCATGGGGGATTTAAATGATGTGGCTTGGTCAAGAACCACACGTTTGTTCCAGCGTATTAGTGGGCTACTTGATCCGCGTGTGGGACGACATTATGTGAATACCTTCCATGCAGATTATCCGTTATTACGTTGGTCTCTGGATCATGTGTTTCATAGCACTGACTTTGCATTGGTCGAAATGAAGCGCTTACCGCATATGGGATCAGACCATTTCCCTGTGTATGTAGTGCTTCAAACGGGTCTAGTTTTTGAACAAATACAACAGGAGCTTGAACAGACTGAAGCTGATGAAAAAGAAGCACAAGATGCGATTCAAGAAGGTATTCAAAAAGCCGAACGTGAAGAGAAAATGGTCACCGATGAAATTGCTCAGGATTATAAAAATGGGGTGAAGACATCCTAATAGGGTGCAGCGCTATAGTGAAAACTGTTACAAAAGTCATGTAATCCAAGGCTTACACGGATTTAGTCCTGAGGCGAATAGTATTAAATGGGTATTGGGCTTACGCTTAGTTCATCGGCACATGGAATGGGAATGGATCTATCCCAATATGGAAGACGAAGCTGATGGATAGTCATCAAGGATATGATGCAGGAACGGAAAGCCTATAAAATAAGAATACTTTTGAAAAGCACAACCTCATCAACCCGAGTTTTACAGGATGTAGAACTCGGGTTAAATTTATGCTTTTTCTGAATCTTGTCAGGTTAATTTTGATGGGATAATGGGAGATGTGATTCTCATTGACTTTCCATCATCGATAACTCATATGCTTGCAAGTTCTGCGCTTAATTCGATTAAATGATTGAGAGTAACGGTAGGATCAAATGTATTTTTGAACTGATTGCCATTTTAATAGTTGACTTATCAAGTTTCATCGAGCTTTTAAAAGTCAATCTTGATGGCTTACAAGCGCCATGAAAATAAATTTTCGTGATTAACAATGACAATAACAATGATCGTCAAATGAAGAGTCTTTATGACCTTTTAATAAATCTTGTCGTAGCCTTCAGGGCGCGTTTTAAAACGGCGGTGAAACCACATATATTGGGTTGGTGCGATGCGTAAAAGCCCTTCAATGATTTGATTGGTTCGTGTTGCATCAACCAATTCATCATCGCTTGGTAGATTCTCCAAAGCAGGCTCAAGTAAGATATGATACTGCGGATTGGAAATATCCCCAGTGCGGTAAAAATAAAGCGGAATCGCTTCTGCTGAAGCAATTTTCATCAGGCGACGATGTGCCGTGACCGTGGCTGCTGGAATCCCAAAGAAGGGTGCCATCACTCCTTGCTTTAAGCCAAAGTCTTGATCTGGACTATACCAGATCATTCGACCATTTTTAAGCTGACGGCTTAAGCCCCGCATATCGCCATGATCAATTTGGTGGGCATAAATGGTTGCGCGGCAACGGTAAATGAGCATGTCGAGTAGGGGGTTATTTTGCGGACGATAAACAATATCGGGCTCAAAAAATTGTGAGCAAATATAGCCGCCTGCATCAAGTAAGGTCGAATGTATGCCCAGTAAAAGTACACCTTTACCTTCGGCTTGCGCTTTATGAATATGCTCTAAACCTTGAATTGAAACACGACCTTTAAACCATTGGGGGCAGTACCAAGCATTTAAGGTTTCGAACACTCCAATCATTTGGTCAATAAAGACTTGGCGTGCATTTTCATAAACGAGTTCAGGCATCCATTCTGGAAAGCACAGTTCTAAATTGCGTAACGTGGTTTCACGACGAGATTTTAGATTTTTAAAGGCAATATTGCCTAAAATTTCTGCTAAACGATGCTGAAGTGCCCAAGGTAAAATGGCCAAAATCATCAGCAATACAATACCCACCCAAATACCCCAATATTTAGGCAATAAGAATGACCACTGAAACTCACCAGGCTGGAAATTTGGCTCTTTAGGCATAACAACTTGAACAAGGAAGACGTGAATCGATTGAGTTTAACATGAAGCTGATTTTGTGCATAAATTTGCAATCTATTTTATGCAAATTGGGTGGTTTATTGATTTCAGTATTTTTAAATGTCCACTTTTTAAATAAGTGCTTAAAATAAACAGAACAGTTGGTGGTTTTTTTTAATCATGCGCGATAGCTTCTTAGACAGCAGTAAAGCATTACTCATATTTTGTGTGGTTTTTGGACATTTTCTAGAGCGCATGATCGGATGGTCCGACCCCAAGAGCCATGTGCTTTTAGGACTGATCTATAGTATTCACATGCCTGCATTTATTTTTATCTCAGGCATGTTGTTTAAAGATAAAAATGTGCTTAAAAATATTCTATTCTTTATGGCTTTATACGTGCCATTTCAAATTTTATATCCCTTATTTGATGCGCTTTGGACAGCAAAGTTGGTGTGGCGTTGGAATCTGTTTGAGCGGCCCTATTGGATTTTGTGGTATTTGCTCAGCATGATGCTCTGGACAGCGCTGACTCATTATTTGATTCGAACCAAATTACCGCTCTTGATTGCCATCATACTGGCTTTGTTGGTCGGCTTTTCAACATGGAATAATTATCAGTATTCGATCGGGCGAATTTTGGTATTTTTCCCATTTTTTATGATGGGGCATCTGTATGGCAAGCGGATCATCTCATGGATCAGAACGCAAAAATATAAGGTGCCCAAAGCAAGTGCGATTCTGATTGTCATTGCAGCCGTGATGAGCTTCACGCAGCTGTCAGCCTATTGGCTATATGGGAGTTTGAGTTATCAGCAACTGAAGGTGGACTGGATTGAAGGCAGTTTGATTCGTATTGGCTGTTTACTGCTTTCCGCTTTTGGAATCTATGCCGTTTTCGCGCTGAGCTCACGTTGGGGATCAAACTTTCGCACTTTAGGTGAACGTACTTTGCCGGTGTATTTGCTGCATGGTTTTGTGGTCATCGCAATATCTCATTTGATGTCATTAAATCCTTTTTTAACGGATCTTTCATCTCAAAATCACTTTTTACTTCAGTTCGCTTGGGGCATTGAAGTTGCGTTGTGTTTTGTATTGTCTGTTTTAAGCTGCTGGCTTTTACAACACCCGTTACTTGATCAGCTGCTCAGAATGCTGTCGCTTTGGTTGATGAAACCCACCGAAAAATTTTGGAAATAAGGGTTTGATCTTCTATTAGATTCATTTTTATAGAGATATTCAGCAAATGAGTAAGCTTGGTGTATTAATTGCTTAATCAGAACTATCTTTAAGTAAAAATGATAGATGTAGGCGAATGAATCAGGCATTAAGTCCAGACCATCATGAAAATGCACAATATTGGTTTGCAAAGTTAGATCTCGGATTTAAACATGAGCAAAATCGCACAGTATTGGCGCATCGAAAACATTATGGCCCTGTCCGAGTGCAGAAAATGCTGTGGCCTGAAAAAACCGGGGTCTGTCACGCGATTATTGTTCACCCGCCCGCAGGGATTGCAGGTGGAGACCATCT
The DNA here is from genome assembly GCF_001612555.1 of Acinetobacter sp. TGL-Y2. NCBI lineage: Bacteria > Pseudomonadati > Pseudomonadota > Gammaproteobacteria > Moraxellales > Moraxellaceae > Acinetobacter > Acinetobacter sp. TGL-Y2. The sequence goes on from NZ_CP015110.1 coordinate 453,177, forward strand.
GACCTTTCATATTGATGTTGAGGCTCATGCGCATGCTTTAGTCACAACACCCGGCGCCGGCAAGTGGTACAAGACCAATTTCAAAAAAGCCTTTCAACACATTGATATTCATATTAAAGATCAGGCTATTTTTGAATGGCTACCACAAGAAACTATGCTCTTTAATGGTGCGCTTGCCCATTCTGAAACTCAAATTCATTTGGCTGAAACGGCCAGTTTTATCGGTTGGGATATGTTGGTTCTAGGACGTCAGGCGCGTCATGAACAGTTCAGCCAAGGGTTGTATCAAAATCAATTTAAATTAATGAGAAATAACAAGCTGCTGATCGCAGATAGCTTACGGTTTAAAGGCAATGATCGTTTTTTGCAGTCATGTTTAGGCATGAATGGTTGTGCGGTCTTGGCAAGTTTCTGGGCTGTTGCACCTGTGCATCATCGTGATTTATCGAAACTTGAGCAACAACTGGGGACTATTCGTGACCTGATGGTGCGCATGAAAGCACCCGTGACTTTGACTTTACTTGAGGATGTGGTCTCAGCACGTTACTTGGGCCATGATGCTCGGCAATGCCACGATGCTTTTGCTGCGATTCGTGCCAGATTACGTCGTTATTGGTTTAGTTTAGATGAAGAATTTCCACGGATTTGGCGGACTTAATTCCTCTAACCTGTCTTTTCTTACACTTTATTTCAAAGCGCTACTTTAAAACTTATTCAGGGAGGCTAAAACCCTATTTATTTAAGAGGAGAAACACTATTACGAGATTGAGGGAGCGGTTTTTCCAAAATGAGTTTTCGAGTTCTGAGGAAGAGTAAGTTCATGATCACTCATGAGAAGTGAATTGAAATTTAACCCTCGTCATTTCAACTTTCTCTCAGAGGGTGAAGAGATTTTTAATTTATGGTTATCCTTCACAACCTATCAGCATATCGTTTCTAAATAGTTCAACTAAAAAATGTACAGCATATTTTTACCAGATTCCACACATTTAAAATAAAGCGAACATGCGACCTTGCACAGTTCTTGCTTAATCACTTGTTAGAACATCGAAATATAGATTGAGTAGGACATCACTATGGAACTGAATCCCACAGAAAAAGACAAAATGCTGATTTTTACTGCAGGCTTGGTGGCGGAGCGTCGCAAAGCAAGAGGTTTAAAGCTGAATTACCCTGAAGCAATTGCGTTTATATCAGCGGCACTCTTGGAAGGTGCGCGAGATGGCATGACGGTGAGTGACCTCATGCACTATGGCACGACCTTGCTATCTAAAGAGGATGTAATGGATGGCATTGCCGAGATGATTTCAGAAGTTCAGGTGGAAGCGACTTTTCCAGATGGCTCAAAACTGGTGACTGTACATCAGCCGATTATTTAGTGAGTAAGAGCAAAGAGGAGTAAGTCTATGATTCCCGGAGAAGTCTTTACCCCAGATACAGACATTGAAATGAATGTCGGACGTCAAAAATTAAAAATGACAGTCGCAAACTTAGGTGACCGTCCGATTCAAATTGGCTCACACTTTCACTTTTTTGAAGCCAATGATGCCTTGCAGTTTGATCGGGTTATGGCACGTGGTTATCGACTGAATGTCGCAGCAGGTACAGCAGTTCGTTTTGAACCAGGACAAAGCCGAGACATCGAGTTGGTGGCATTAAGTGGTAAGCGCGAAGTCTACGGTTTTGCCGGTCGTGTGATGGGGAAATTGGATGATGAAGCCGCGTTAAAAGAATCAAAGAATAAGGAAATATAAGCCATGAAAATGTCACGCCGTGCCTATGCGGAAATGTTTGGTCCAACGGTGGGTGACCGCGTTCGTTTAGCCGATACCGAATTGTTTATTCAAGTGGAACAAGACTTCACCACCTATGGTGAAGAGGTTAAATTTGGCGGGGGTAAAGTCATCCGTGATGGCATGGGGCAGTCACAACTCTTAGCCGATGACGTTGCAGATACTGTGATTACCAATGCGTTGATTGTGGATTGGTGGGGCATCGTCAAAGCGGATGTCGGACTCAAGAACGGACGTATTTGGAAAATTGGTAAAGCAGGTAATCCCGATATTCAACCCAATATCACCATTCCTTTGGGCGCTGCCACCGAAGTGATTGCAGGCGAAGGGCAGATACTGACAGCAGGTGGCATCGATACGCATATTCACTGGATTTGCCCGCAGCAAGTTGAAACCGCACTAATGTCAGGTACAACCACCATGATTGGTGGAGGCACAGGACCAGCAGCAGGAACATCAGCCACCACAGTCACCCCAGGACCTTGGCATATTGCGACCATGCTGCAAGCCATAGATGATTTACCGATGAATATTGGTTTACTCGGTAAGGGCAATTTGAGTTTACCCGATCCGATTCGTGAGCAAATTGAAGCGGGGGTGGTGGGTTTAAAATTGCATGAAGATTGGGGTTCAACCCCTGCAGCGATTGATAATTGCTTAAGTGTTGCCGATGAATATGATGTACAAGTGGCGATTCATACCGACACCTTAAATGAAAGTGGTTTCTTAGAAGAAACGCTCGCTGCTTTTAAAAATCGCACCATTCACACTTACCATACTGAAGGTGCAGGTGGTGGACACGCACCTGATATTTTAAAGGCGATTGGTCAGCCGAATGTATTGCCATCGTCCACCAATCCAACCCGTCCATATACGATCAATACCATTGATGAGCATTTGGATATGCTGATGGTCTGTCATCATTTAGATCCTGCAATTGCGGAAGATGTGGCTTTTGCGGAAAGTCGGATTCGCCGTGAAACGATTGCTGCCGAAGATATTTTGCAGGATTTGGGTGCGATTGCCATGATGTCATCGGATTCGCAAGCCATGGGGCGCGTGGGTGAAGTCATTATCCGTACATGGCAAACTGCACATAAAATGAAAGTTCAGCGGGGTTCACTTGAGGGTGATAATGCTGCGCATGACAATAATCGGGTAAAGCGTTATATCGCGAAATATACGATTAACCCTGCCATTACCCATGGTTTAAGTCATGAAATTGGTTCGGTTGAAGAAGGAAAGCTTGCCGATTTGGTGCTTTGGAAACCTGCATTTTTTGGGGTAAAACCCTCGATGATTATTAAGGGAGGCATGATTGCCGCTGCGCCAATGGGGGATATTAATGCCTCGATTCCAACCCCTCAGCCTGTGCATTACCGTCCGATGTTTGGGGCAAATGCCCGTGGTGTGCATAACACCTGTATTACCTTTTTATCGCAAGCGGGAATTGACAATGGTGTCGCTGAAAAGCTCGGTTTGAAAAAGCTGATTTCACCTGTGAAAAATACTCGAAATATCTCCAAAGCCGATATGAAGCTCAATACCTACTGTCCTGTAATGGAGGTTGATCCTGAGATTTATGAAGTACGAGCGGATGGGGTGCTTTTAACCTGTGAGCCTGCGGAAGTATTGCCGATGGCGCAGAGGTATTTCTTGTTTTAACTTTTGTTATTAAAAAGAAAAATTATTGATCGGGGTGATAAAGACTCATTGTTGGAAATAAGTCTTTATCAAATATCTAAATTGACTTATTTCAATTTGTTATAGTAGCCATTAAGGAGTTTGATTAAAAAATTAACTGTTGGAAGGCCTTAAATTTTTAGCGTCTATGGGTAATTAAAAATGATAAAAACGGACAGATTAGTATTAAGGCAATGGAAGGAAACGGATTACTTACCCTTTGTAAAAATGGGTTTAGATCCAGATGTGATGAGATATTTTTATGAATTGTTAACTCCTCAAAAAAGTTTAGAGATGGCTAAAAAAATTCATGAACTCATACAGCAAAATGGTTGGGGCTTTTGGGCTGTAGAGCTGAAAGAAACAGGTGAGTTTATCGGATTTATTGGATTGCATAGTCAACCAACGCTATTCGAACTTTCTCCGTGTATTGAAATTGGTTGGAGAATATCAAAGAAGTTTTGGCGACGTGGTTATGCTTTTGAAGGAGCAAGGGCAGCTTTGAAGTATGGGTTTGAGGAATTAAATGCTAAAAAAATTGTTGCTTTCACCGCTTGCCAAAATCAACCATCTGAACAGCTGATGATGAGGTTAGGCATGACTAAAGTTATGGAATTCATTCACCCTGAATTACCCACAGGGAATATCTACGAAAAACATGTTCTATATGAGTTGGATAAGCACTCATTTAATCATTTTTTTAGTATTAAAGTATGTATATGCCAATATTTCATATTTCCATTTGCTAAGGGACGATAGCCCTCTATTTCATCTGAAAATAAAATCTGAAATTCTTTAGAAAATTTCAATTCTAATTCCTTTGCGGAAAAGCCTAAGAAAACATCAGGTTTATTTTTTACCCAAGCATCTGAATGACCTAATAATTGAATGAGTAATATCCCGTTAGAAAGAGGTGCCTTAGAAATATTTTTAATTACTTGCTCAAAATCAGCCTTAGGACAAAAAATAAACTAAAAAGCGCAATAATGAGATCTGCTTGAGGAAAGGGATATGTTTGGAATGATTGTTGAGAAAATATAAAATTAGGCTCCATACTTAATTTTTTTTGGCATATTCTTGTGGATTCAAGAAAGGAATCGAAGGCATATACTTTAAATCCTTGATTGATGAGAAAAGCAGACTCATTTCCTGCACCACAACCACAATTAACGGCAATTTTTTTTTGATGTATTCAAAAAAGCTTATTGCTTTTTCCAAAATAGGTCGATGTGGTAAATTTTCGGTATATTCAGCGAATGACTTAGACATGATGAGATTCTTATCTATTTTTGATTGTTTATCATTTAGGTTGTGCAATGCTGTAGATAGCCCAACCTTTATCCTGTGGCTGATTTAAATAATATTTAATCATTACGTCAGTTTCAGGAAAAAGAGGTTGTGGAAGTTCATTGATATTAAACCATTCCCAACGCTCAAAAATCTCAGGCTCTGTCACGCAAATTTGAGTTTTTAAACTCTCATCTGAAAGTTGATAAATCGTTCCAAACGTGACTTTCACAGCATCTGAATTTTGATCAATTATTGTATTCAATGGTTGAATAGACTCTACATCTTGACTAAGGTCTAAAGCGGTTTCTTCCAAAAGCTCGCGCATTGCAGCATACTCAATTGACTCATGCGCGTCCATTTTTCCACCTGGAAAACACCAAGTTGCGGGTTCATTCTTTTTATTGCGGTAGCCTAATAAAATCTTTTGATTTTGATCGATTAGCATAATACCGACACCAATGAGTGCCTGAGTTTTCGAGGGATTATTCATATTTGGTATAAAATTTATGTGATATTTTTGAAATTAAATGCTGATTAAAGATTAGGAACAATTGTATTAACGTAATCTCTTTGAATTGTATGGATTCTGACTGCTTCTAAATACAAAGAGTAAACGATAGAAACGAATAGTTTGTTATGGTATTTAGCTAATTTTGTATTTCATAACTATATGCTTTGGATCATCATCAATGAGCACTTTTTGGAAAAACTTGATCACCTCATTTCTGAAAGAATTTTCAAAAGCGAAAGAGGCTCGTCACAATAACAGTCCTTCTGACTCCAATATTGGGGTTGCGGTCGATCAAGACGTATCTCATCAAGACTATGGTTTTGCATCAGATAAAATTACGCAATTGAGTCTAGCAGGCATTGATCTGATTGGTAATTTTGAAGGCTTAAAGTTGCAGGCATATCACGATAGTGCAGGTGTCTGTACCATTGGATACGGTACAACGGTTTATCCCAATGGCATCCCTGTACAGCCGAATGATCAATGTTCTCTCGAACAAGCGAGAACATTTATGCATCATGATCTCAATCGATTTGAAAAAGCCGTCAGTTCATCAGTCAAAGTCCCACTCACACAAAACCAGTTTGATGCATTGGTATCACTCACCTATAACATTGGGGCAGGCGCCTTTAAAAATTCAACCTTACTCAGATTACTCAATCAAGGCGATTGTGCAGGCGCAAGCAGCCAGTTCGATGTCTGGATTAAAGCGGGCGGACAAACCGTACAAGGCTTAGTCAACCGTCGAGCCATCGAGAAAGCCTACTTTTTAAGATAAGTCATTCAGCAGGGTTAAAATTTTACAAACTTTTTGCTATTACTGACTGAGCCTTTTTTGATGAGTCATCTGATATTCAAAGGCATAAAATAAACCTCTTTTCCAAATCAAAGTAGAGCTGGTATGGCGTTCAGTTGGATTTTATTTACCCTCATGGCTGCCTTTATGCAGGCATGGCGTAATGCATTTCAAAAACAACTGAGCACGACGGTCGATGTATGGGGCGTGACCCTTGCACGATTTATCTTTGCATTACCGTTTGCGCTGCTTTATCTGGGGAGTCTTTATCATTTATCCCCAGTCACAGCTTCCGTCACTTTCATCACAAAATATTGGGTTTATATTTTGATTGCAGGAATCAGTCAGATTCTGGCAACAGCTTTAATGGTACAACTGTTTAAACAAAAAAATTATGCCATTGGTGTTGGACTTGCCAAAAGTGAAGCGATTATAGCGGCGATCATTGGGGTGGCTTTTCTGTCAGATCATTTGTCATGGTGGGCATGGTTTGGCGTATTGCTGGGTGCATTTGCAGTATTTCTACTGAGTCGTGGGCATGGTTTTACAGGATTCTCAGCCAAAACTTTAGCCATAGGTATTGGCAGTGGTTTTTGCTTTGCAATTACCTCATTGCTGGTTCGTGAAGCAAGTCTAGAACTGAGCATGTTGCCCATCATTCACCGTGCGGCATGGGTGCTACTGTCTGTGATTGGTTTTCAATGTATCAGTATGTTGATTTATCTGAGTCTGTTTAGTCGTCAGACTTTGATTGCAATGTGGCAAAGAGCAGGACTCACATTTAAAGTGAGTGTCTGTAGTTTCATGGCATCACTCGGTTGGTTCACGGCCATGAGTATGATGAGTGTGCCTGTGGTGAAAACCTTGGGGCAGATTGAAATTCTATTTAGTTTAATGATCTCAGCTTATTTCTTTAAGGAAAAGTTAGCAAAGGCTGAACATTGGGGCTTAGGCTTGGTGGTCATCGCGGCCATTTTGGTGATTTGGGCTTAGACATATTAAAAATAAGCCTTTGGTTAATGAGTGTTTAATAGAGAAATAATAAGAAAACTGCACCAATAAAATACTTTTTTGGCATGAATAATGCTTAGTTTTGATGTATTAATTCATTCAAATTTAAATTGAATCGTGACAAAAGGGAAAGCATGAATATCTATACGCAGCGCATAGAACATATCCCAGAGGGAAGCGCATTTGAAACGGTTGAACTGAGCTTTGACACTCGCCAAAAAAGCCGTTTTCGTGCCACCTTAAAAACAGGAACAGACATTGGGGCAGACTTGCCTCGTACAGGCATACTCCGTAGCGGATCATATATTGCCACTGAACACGGCGAGATTTTAAGAGTCGATGCCAAAGCAGAACGACTGATGCAAGTCACTGCACCGACTGAATTTGATTTACTCAAAGCAGCCTATCACTTGGGCAACCGTCATGTGCCACTCATGCTCACGCCAGCAGCACTGTATTTTGAGCCTGATCATGTGCTTGCAGAAATGGTCATGGGTTTAGGTTTAAATGTATCTGAGGTTGATCATCCTTTTGAGCCTGAAAGTGGTGCCTATGCACAACATACCCATGAGCATCGTCTAAGTCCAATCAAAGCGATTCACGCGCATGCCCATCACTAATGCCACTCATCTGCTTAAACTGTTGACGTTGTCATCCACAGCACTGCCTGTTGGGGCATATTGCTATTCGCAAGGGGTGGAAACTGCGATTGATATCGGCATGATTCATGATGAAGCCTCAAGTATGACTTACTTTGAAGAGGTACTGGAAATGCTGTTGGTACGTTTTGAACTGCCTGTTTTAAAACGTCTCATGCAGTTTCATGCAGATGAACAGCAATTTGAATATTGGGCCAATCTTTATCGTGCCAGTCGAGAGTCTAAAGAGCTTTTAGCCGAATCAAAACAGTTGGCATTTTCGATGAATTCTTGGATTCGGGATGTATTAAAAATGCCTGTGTTGGTCAAAAAGCAGATGGGATTTGTGCCTGTTTATGGGCAGCTCTGCGGTCGCTTGGCGCTCAATGAAGCGGATGTTTTAACCGCTTATACCTTTACCGTTCTAGAAAACCAAGTACTTGGTGCAGTCAAAACTGTTCCGCTTGGGCAGATGAGCGGACAGCGGATTTTATGGCATTTGCATGGCCTAATTCCGCAGGCCATAGAGAAAGCCTTGAGCTTAAAAGATGATGAGCTGAGTAGTGCCTTACCGCAGTACGCCATGCTCAGTATGCATCATGAAACACAGTATTCGAGATTGTTTAGATCTTAAAATTTAAAACAAACCTCTCCCTAGCCCTCTCCTGAGAGGAGAGGGAATTCTAACTTCCCCCTCTCCCTATGGGAGAGGGTTGGGGAGAGGGAAAAGGAAATAAAAAATGACACAACGTTCGCCACTTCGCGTGGGTATTGGTGGTCCAGTCGGATCAGGTAAAACAGCGCTGACTTTAAATTTATGCCGTGCTTTACGTCATAAATACAATATGGCAGTGGTCACCAATGACATTTACACCAAAGAAGATTCCAACTTTCTCACCCGCAATGAAGCGATGAGCCCAGACCGAATTGTCGGTGTGGAAACAGGCGGTTGTCCGCATACAGCGATCCGTGAGGATGCCTCAATTAACCTTGCTGCAATTGATGATCTGTGTGAAAAATTTGATGGTTTAGAGCTGATTATCATTGAAAGTGGGGGCGATAATTTGGCGGCGACCTTTAGTCCAGAATTGTCTGATTTAACCTTGTATGTGATTGATGTTGCAGGCGGTGAAAAAATCCCACGTAAAGGTGGGCCGGGCATTACCAAGTCCGATTTGCTCATCATCAATAAAACAGATTTAGCGCCGATGGTGGGGGCAAATTTGGAGGTGATGGATCAAGACGCGAAACGGATGCGGGGTGATAAACCCTTCCTTTTTTCAAATATGAAAACTGAAGAGGGTGTAGCCGAGATTATTTCATTCATTGAAAAACAAGGGCTGTTTAAATCCTAAGAATCTGAAAGCGCAGAGACATCTAGATATAAAAACTCCGTCAAGTAGACGGAGTTTTTTGTTTAAAACATCAGTAATTAAACAGTCAAAATGACCAAAGGATTAGCCTTTGCTCATCTCTTCAAGTTGTTCCCATTGCTCTAATTTCTCAAGCAATTGCTCATCAATTTCAGATAAACGTGCAGACAATTTCATCGCTTGATCATTGTTTGAAATGAACAGTGATCCATCAGCAAGTTTTGCATTGATGTCGGCTTGTTCTTTTTCCAAAGCTTCCATTTCAACAGGCAATTGTTCTAAAGCACGCTGATCTTTATAGCTCAGTTTTACTTTTTTCGGTGCAGCAGCTGCAGCCGTTGCTTCAGCTTTGGCGAGGGCTTTTTTCACATCACTTTTTTGATCGACCGCAGTTTGGTCAGGACGTTGTTCTAAATAATCCTGATAACCACCGACGTATTCATCAATATGACCTTTGCCATCAAATACCCAAGTCGACGTCACAACGTTGTCCATAAATGCACGGTCATGCGAGATCAAGAGCAAAGTACCTTTGTAGCTGCCTAGCATTTCTTCTAACAGCTCTAGCGTCACCATATCCAAGTCATTGGTTGGCTCATCCATCACGATTAAGTTCGATGGTTTAAGGAGTAGCTTCGCCAGCAAAATACGGTTACGTTCACCACCAGACAAGGCTTTTACAGGTGTACGTGCACGTTCTGGAGAGAATAAGAAGTCTTGTAGGTAGCTATAAATATGACGACGACCACCGGTAACATCAACAAAGTCTGAACCTTCAGAGACGTTATCTTTCACCGATTTTTCAAGATCAAGGGCATTACGCAATTGGTCGAAATATGCCACTTCAAGCTGCGTTCCTGTTTTCACAGAACCAGTATGTTCAAGCTCACCCAAGATCGCTTTGATCAAGGTGGTTTTACCTACACCGTTGTCGCCAACTAAACCAATACGATCGCCACGTAACACCAGTGCAGAGAAGTCTCTGATGATGGGTGCATTGTTGCCAAAAGCGACGCTTAATTTTTCAATATCGAATACAAGTTTGCCTGAACGGTTGGCATCTTGCGTTCCCATATTGACTTTGCCTTGCTGCGAACGACGTGCTTTTGATTCTTCACGTAAGGCTTTGAGTTCACGCACACGACCTTCATTACGGGTACGGCGCGCTTTAATGCCTTGGCGAATCCAAACTTCTTCTTCAGCCAGCTTTTTGTCGAATAAAGCATTTTGTTTTTCTTCAGCTTCCATTTGCATGGCTTTAAGTTCTAAGTAACGTGAATAGTTACCTTCGTAGCTTCGTAGCGTGCCACGGTCAAGCTCAACAATACGTGTTGCAATGCTGTCAACGAATGAGCGGTCATGCGAGATAAATAAAAGCGTGAGATTGTTTTGATCAAGCAAGAATTTTTCTAACCATTCAATACTTTCAACGTCCAAATGGTTGGTTGGCTCATCGAGTAGCAATACGTCTGGCTGGGTCAGTAAGGCACGAGCAAGCAGTACACGGCGCTTACGACCACCTGACAAATCGGCCAAGTCAGCATCTGGGTCAAGACCCATTTTACTTAAAATTGAATTTACTTTGGTCTCAAGTGCCCAACCATCGACTTGATCCAGTTTGTGTTGAAGCTCGCCCATACGGTCACATGCTTCCATATCACCGAGTACACAGGCATCACTTGCTTCATGGTAAGCACGAAGCACAGTGGCTGCTTCACCAGCACCATCTGCCACGATATCAGCCACTTTGCCTGAATCCATGGGTACATCTTGAGCAAGCATTGAAATGGTAATGCCATTTTGTAAAGAAACTTCACCACGATCTGGCAGTAAGCTTCCCTCAATCAGCTTGAGTAAAGTAGACTTACCTTCACCGTTACGGCCAATCAAACAAACTCGTTCACCGCGCTCTAAGTTAAAGTTCGCGCCGTCGAGCAGGGAGGGTCCGCCAAATGCAAGTTGGACATCCCTTAACGTAATATAGGCCATACTGTTTCCTGAAATCCTACAAGGAGGACTTAAAATGACTAAACAAATAAATTTTAATGAACAGGCGTCATTTTCCGCACCCATAGAAGATTTGCAAGTCCGAATTGCATTTTTAGATGAATTAGTTGATCAACTCAACACGCAAATTGCCATTCAAGACCGTGAAATCAATGATTTGAAGAAACAAATGAAAATTTTGTATCAACGTGTTGAAGGCGCCTCCTTAGATGATGGAATTGCCAGCTTTGATCCGATTTCAGACCGTCCACCGCATTATTAAGAGTTCACTTCATCTAAATCTTGTCAGATGAATGTATTTTATTTGACCTTTATCGATAACAGCGTTGTAATAAACCCTTCACTTTACGAGTTTTTGAAAACGACTATGAATGCCAAAGTTGTACTTTTAGATCTGGAAAATAATCCTCCGACAGCACAACTATTTAGAGATATTATTGAGCATTTTTCGACTTTATATATCTTTAATGGACAAGGTCGTTTTGAATTTCCTTTGATTGATTTAACTGAACTGGCGAGCTGGATCAATAGTGGTCAGGTGATTGTTTTAGATACTTTAGCCGCCAAAGAAAAAGAGTTTGAATATGCAGTGGTGGTAGGGCAGTTATTGGCGCTGCTTGAACCTGAAGCCCACATTGAAGTCATTTCAACCATGGACAGTAGTCACATGCTCATCGAGATGATGGCGGCCTCAGGTCTCAGTTGTCATTTGATTCAGCTCAAACGTGATGCAGCAGATGCTAAAGCCAAAAGCTTGATTCCAAGTCTTGATGCAATTTTGGCAAATCCACAGCTGCAACAGATTAAAAAATACTGTGATACTTTGGCGAAAATGTCAGGTAAACCGAATACTGTTTTGAAGCTCAAAAACTCGATCGCCAATATTTTGAATCTAGACACAGATCAAACCCAGCATATATTGGGTATGCTGATCAATTTAAAACTGGTCAAAAAAGAACAAGAACAGATCTCATTTCGTAAGAAAGTTCTGAAACAATGGCTACAGTTAGATCTTGATGTTGAACCCGCATCGATTCAACCTGAATTAAAACTGGCTAAAGTCGATTCATTGCTTGCCAAACTACAGACCAATTCTCAACAAATTTTGGCTGAAGTCGACTCGCGTATCGCAGTTAAAAACATTCAAGATGATTTGTTTAAAAACTTTGAGCAGATTGATCCCGTTCAAATGGAAGTCATTCAAAAGCTGAATCAACTCAAGTCTGAAAAACCCAAAGATATTTATCAGCTACGTGATTTATTAGAGCAATTATTTCCAAAATCAGATGTTCGACTATTGCTCAAAGAAATGCTCGATAAAGGCTACATTTACTGGAATGGAAATTCGGTCATTTACAGTCATGAAATGTTTCTGAATTAATTAAACTCCTTCCAATAATCTCTCTAAAGCCGAGTCTGTTTTAGAGAGATTTAATGGAGAGCTTCGATTGAGAATGATCGTCTTCATTTGATTTCAAAACGCCGCTTTTTATCATTAGAGGTTATACATTTGCCAGGCTTTGTTGCACAAACCTACCATTAGATGCTTATTCAGCAATATAATTTCTGAATGAACAAGCCTACGCCTAAAATTTATCGTACAACCAATTGGTCTTCCTATAATCGGACCTTAATCAACCGAGGAAATATCTCCATTTGGTTTGATCCTAACACTCAGTGGTATGCCCAGCCAAAAGGTAAACACGGTCGAAATCACACCTATTCCGATACCGCTATCCAATGCTGTTTGATGATCAAATCTCTATTTCGCCTATCTTTACGTATGGTCACAGGCTTTGTTCAAAGTCTGATTAAACTCTGTGGATTAGATTGGGCAGCACCAGATTATTCGACCATATGCAGAAGACAAAAGCATATTGATATCGCAATTAGCTATCAGAAAAGTAGTGATGGACTACATCTACTCGTCGATTCTACTGGTCTGAAATTTTTAGGTGAGGGTGAATGGAAACGTAAGAAACATCAGCCTGAATACCGTCGTCAATGGCGCAAACTGCATATTGGTATAGACGCTAAAACCCTACAAATACGGGCTGTACAACTCACTACAAATGATGTCAGTGATTCACAAGTATTAGAAGATTTACTTGCTCAAATTCCCTTGGATGAGCAAATTGATTCTGTCTATACGGATGGTGCTTATGACACCAAGCATTGCCGACAAGTCATTTTAGATCGAGATGCACATGCGGTAATACCACCAAGGAAAAATGCAAAGCCTTGGAAAGATCAGCAAGCGAGGTCTATAGAGCGGAATGAGTTATTGAAAACAGTCAATCTTGCGAAGCAGTGCTTCTCAGGAAGATCCCTTTGGAAAAGGTGGTCTGGTTATCACCGTCGAAGTTTGGTAGAAACCAAGATGCATTGCATCAAATTATTAGGCGATAAATTAACAGCAAGGAGTTTCCCTAGTCAGGTGAATGAGATTCACGCACGTATAGCAGTGTTAAATAAATTTACGGAATTAGGTCGCCCTCATACCCAAGTTGTCACTTAAATTTGGCTCACTTAGAGTAGCTCTGCCTTTCAAACCTTTGTGCAACAAAGCCTGTCTAAACTATTAAAGTTATTAGAAAAGCATCAGCTGATCATCAATTAAATGTATTTTGAAATACCCCCTACAGTCGAATATCAGTTGAGGGCATGCGGAAAAAGCTTAAATTCATCAATTGAATCTTCAGCGTCATGGATGGAATTTTATCAAGAACATGCTTTAAATGAGCGGATCCAACCTGTGTGGATTTTGCAAAAGTAGCCTTAAAGATGCATTTCTGGGGCTATTTTCATTTTCGTCTTGCGTTTTATATTCACCTTATGCAACTCTAATATAAGAATCAAAAGGTGAATTATGGAAAATGCTGGTCTTTGGATTACGATCCTCATCGTGGTTTTTATATTGGGTTCGATTTTTGGCTTACGTGTCAGTCCAAGAGAAAAAGCACTCGGTATCATGCGTGATAAAGCACGAAAAATGGGTTTACATCCCCGTTTGATTGCGGCGCCGGATTGGACGAAAATTCCAAAAGCGACAGAAAATCGTGCCAGTATGGTGGCGTACTATAGTGTCATTATTCCAGAAGGTCGTTTACTGTTAATGCGAGCACGCGTCGAAGAGCAAAAACTTCACGTGGTTCAGGGTGATCAGAAATTTAATGATTTTCCCATTGCATTAAAGGGGATTTATGCTATTGATATGCAGTCAAATTGTGTTGGGCTCTATTGGGACGAAGAATCTGATTTGATAGCAACACAACTTGATGATATGAAAGAACTTTTAATAAAATTGGCTGAAATTTAACTCTTACAGAAATAGGAATAACGGTTCATTATGGCGAATGCTCCTAAGTCCACATCCAAAAGCGCTACAGCAAAAACCTCTGATGCTGGGAAAAAACGTGCCTTAGTGATTGTAGAATCGCCTGCAAAAGCGAAAACCATTAATAAATACTTAGGTTCAAACTATATTGTGAAATCTTCTGTAGGTCACGTCCGTGACTTGCCTACGGGAGCTTCAAAATCGACGGAAAAAAAAACCGCAACACGTGCTAAGTTGACCGATGAGCAGAAGGCTGAAAAAGCACAATCCGCATTGGTCAATCGCATGGGGGTAGACCCAGAACACGACTGGAAAGCACATTACGAAGTGCTGCCGGGCAAAGAGCATGTCGTGGCTGAACTGAAAAAGCTGGCCTCTCAAGTCGATGAAATCTATCTCGCAACGGATATGGACAGAGAGGGGGAAGCCATTGCTTGGCATTTAAAAGAAGTCATTGGTGGAGATGAATCACGTTATCAACGCGTGGTCTTCAACGAGATTACCAAAAATGCCATTCAAGAAGCCTTTAAACAGCCTTCTCGCTTAGATACAGACAAAGTCAACGCTCAGCAAGCGCGTCGTTTCTTGGACCGTATTGTGGGCTTTATGATCTCGCCACTGCTGTGGGAAAAGATTGCTCGTGGGTTATCGGCAGGTCGTGTACAGTCTGTCGCTGCGAAGCTGGTGGTTGAGCGTGAACGTGAAATTCGTGCATTTATTCCTGAAGAATATTGGCAGGTTTTTGCAGATACACAGTCGAAAAAAGATCACATTCGTTTAGAAGCAGTCAAACAAGGTGGCAAAACCTTAAAGCTGCAAAATAAAGCACAAACAGATGCTTTGCTAAACATTCTAAAAGATGCTGAATATACCGTTTCAGTTCGTGAAGATAAACCGACCAAGGTTAATCCAAGCGCGCCCTACATCACATCGACTTTACAACAAGCAGCCAGCACACGTTTGGGCTTCTCTGTAAAGAAAACCATGACCATGGCACAGCGTTTGTATGAAGCAGGTTTTATCACCTACATGCGTACGGACTCCACTTTTTTAAGTGATGATGCGGTCAATATGGCGCGGAATTACATCGAACTTGAATTTGGTGAAACCTATATTCCGGCTAAACCGAATCGTTATGGCAACAAAGCGGGTGCGCAAGAAGCGCATGAAGCGATTCGCCCTTCAACGATCACCCTAAGCGGTGATCAACTTGTTGGTGTAGATCGTGATGCACAGCGTTTGTATGACCTGATTTGGCGTCAGTTTGTGGCGTGTCAAATGACCTCAGCTGAATATTTGTCATCGACGATTTTGGTTAATGCCAATGGCGTTGAGCTTAAAGCGAAAGGGCGTACTTTGGTATTTGATGGTTTTACCAAAGTCCGTGGTGCCAACAAAGCAGATGATGATATTTTATTGCCTGCGGTGAAAGTCGGTGAAGTACTGAAGCTAAATAAACTTGATCCTTCGCAGCATTTTACCAAGCCACCTGCACGTTTTACCGAAGCGTCATTGGTGAAAGAACTCGAGAAAAAAGGCATTGGTCGTCCATCCACCTATGCCGCGATTATCTCGACTATTCAAGATCGTGGTTATGTGAAGCTGGATAACCGTCGTCTCTTTGCAGAGAAGATGGGCGAAATCGTAACGGATCGTTTAGACGAAAACTTCAATAACCTCATGAACTATGCCTTTACCGCTGACCTTGAAGGTCAGCTGGATAAAGTCGCAGATGGTGAGCGTAATTGGAAAGATTTACTGAACAACTTCTACGGTGATTTCAAAAAGCGTTTAACCACGGCACAAGGTGAAGACGGCATGCGCCGTAATCAGCCTGTGGAAGTGGCATCGGTTCACTGTAAAGAGTGTGACCGTCCGATGCAGATTCGTACGGGCACAACTGGTGTGTTCTTGGGCTGTTCGGGTTATAACTTACCGCCAAAAGAGCGCTGTAAGGGCACGTTTAACTTGACGCCTGTTGAGTCACTTGCTGTTTTGTCGGATGATGAAGGTGCAGAAACTGCTGACCTAATGTCAAAAAAACGTTGTCCAATTTGTGAAACCGCAATGGACAGCTACGTGATTGACGGCGGACGCAAGTTACATGTTTGTGGGAATAACCCAGACTGTGCCGGTTTTGAACTTGAAGAAGGTGAGTTCAAAATTAAGGGCTATGACGGCCCAAGTATTCCATGTGACAAGTGTGATGGTGAAATGCAGTTGAAGACAGGTCGTTTTGGACCTTACTTTGCCTGTGGCAGCTGTGACAACACCCGCAAAGTGTTGAAAAGCGGTCAGCCTGCACCTCCACGTGTCGACCCGATTCGAATGGAACATTTGCGTTCAACCAAACATGATGACTTCTTTGTCCTTCGTGATGGTGCGGCAGGATTATTCTTGGCAGCAAGCAAGTTTCCTAAAGTCCGTGAAACACGTGCACCGAAGGTATCAGAACTGCGCTCTGTGGCTGAACAGCTTGATCCGAAGTATCAATTTATTTTAAAGGCGCCAGATCAAGATCCAGACGGCAATCCAACACTGGTGAAATTCAGTCGTAAGAACCAAGAACAATATGTTGGCTCTGAAAATGCTGAAGGTAAACAAACCAAGTGGAGTATGGTATATCGTGATGGAAAATGGGCTGAAGCTTAAATACTTTAGTTTCAGAATCTGAAAAATGCTGACGAAAGTCGGCATTTTTTATCGCTAATAAATGGTGTTTAAACTTTTTATTTAAGTAATTTTAGCAGTGTGGATAAAGGATGACTTATCCACAGCAGGGCAAGCTTGCCGAATAAGAGGAGCTTTGGGGACTCAAAACATGCTTAAGCGCTGATTTGATCTAGGCAGCTGGTTACGATTCAACTCCATGCATTCATCAAAAGTTTTATGGCTTAAACACATATATTTTTGAATGACCGTTTATCTCGATTTAAAAAATAGGTATGTTGGTCTAAAGCCTCTTCATAAAAAATCAATTATGCCACTTCGCTTTGTCCTTGCACCCGATAGCTTTAAAGAATGTATGTCTGCTGAACAGGCCTGTGCTGCCATGCAACGCGGTATTCGTCAGGTTTTTCCAGATGCGATTTGTCTGTCTGTTCCCATGGCAGATGGCGGTGAAGGTACGGTCGATGCTTTAGTGACTGCATTAAAAGGTCAAAAAGACAGCTGTGTAGTTTCAGGACCTTTGCCACATCAAAAGTTTCATAGTGAAATTGGCTTGATTGATGCGGGTCACACTGCCGTCATCGAAATGGCATCCGCCAACGGTATTCATTTATTGGCTGTTGAGCAGCGAAATCCGCTATTGACCAGTAGCTATGGTACGGGTGAACTGATTAAATATGCTTTAAATCTGGGTGTATCTAAAATCATTATTGGCTTGGGTGGAAGCGTGACCAATGATGCGGGTGCAGGCATGGCACAAGCTTTGGGTGTCAAGTTTTATGATGAATGGGGCGAGGAAGTCAGCACAGGTGGCGGACAGCTTGGTCGTATCAAAAGCATCGATTTGTCAGCGTTGGATAAGCGTTTAAAACACACCGAGATCATCATTGCTTCTGATGTGAATAATCCACTCTGCGGTGAGCATGGCGCATCTTATGTCTTTGGACCACAAAAGGGCGCTAGCCTAGAGATGGTTCAACAACTCGATGATCATCTTCGGCATTTTGCAGATGTGGTTGAAAAGGAGTTAAACATCGACTTACGTGATGTGGCAGGGGCGGGTGCAGCAGGTGGTCTCGGTTTTGGTCTGATGGCTTTTGCCCATACCAAAATCCAGTCGGGGGTGGAACTGATGATTCGAGAAACCCAATTGGCTGAGAAAATAACAAACGCAGATTATGTCTTTACGGGTGAAGGGAAAATAGATAGGCAAACCCAATTGGGCAAAACCCCCTTTGGGGTTGCACAGCTCGCGCAGGCTTTGAATAAACCTGTGATCGCTTTCGCAGGTGTGCTTGGTGAGGGCGTGGAAGAGTTATATCCATATGGCTTTAGCCAAATTATTTCAATTAATCCGCCACAGATGGATGTAGAAAATGCATTAAAATATGGGAAGCAGAATTTGGAATATACTGTTAGTAAAATAATTCTTAATGGATGTCATCTAGATGATTAGTGCTGTGAATTTAAGTGCACTGAATGCAATTCCATACATGCTGGGATTGGTTGTATTAATCTTAATTTTATTGTTGAGTTTATGGTTAGGTAAGAATAAGAGTGAAAATGAATTCGACAAGAAAGGCGAACTTTGTGAAAGTATTTTCATTATCACTATATGGTGTGGAATAGTATTCTGCATAATCAAAGTGATACTTATTTTGGGGTGAAGCCATTCAAATCTAACTTTTTTACTTATGTTACTATCCTATTTTTTATATTGAAGATATTATTTGTATGTCACTGGCCCAGCTCATCAATGAGTTAAACGCTCAACAAAAGCAAGCAGCGACAACTGAAACCAAGCACAGTTTGGTTCTTGCAGGGGCAGGTTGTGGTAAAACCAAGACTATTGTAGCGCGAGCAGCCTACCTGATTGAGCAAGGTATTCCTGCCAATCAAATTCAAATTTTAACCTTTACCCGCCGTGCCGCCAGTGAAATTGTGGCGCGGGTCGAATTGGCACTGGGTGAGCAAGTCAAAGGACTTCGTGCCTCAACTTTTCATACCTTTTGTATGTATTTACTGCGCCGTATTCCGCAGGCCTTTGGTTTGGAGCAATTCACGATTATAGATCGTGATGACCAAATCATGATGTTCCGCCTAATACGCGGTAAAGATGACAAAAAGAATCCCAATCAATTGCCGAAGCCGCAGGAGCTTTGCGATTTGTATTCTTTTGCACGAAATACACGTCAAAAACTGAGTTTGGCTTTAGAAAAGCAGCATCCTGAACATTTGGCATTTAAAGATCAAATTGCAGAGATCATGAAAGAGTACGAGGCACGAAAACGTGCACGTAGCTTTCTCGATTATGATGATATTTTGGCGATTGTGGCGTCTGCCTTAGAGCAGTCCGAAGGTCTGGTGGATTATGTGGCATCGATTTGTCGGCATATGCTGGTGGATGAAATGCAAGACACCAATCCACTGCAATGGGCGCTGCTTGAACCCTTAAAAGACAAAGTTAGTTTGTTCTGTGTGGGTGATGATGCGCAGTCGATTTATGGTTTCCGTGGGGCCGATTTTGAAAATATCCATCATTTTAAAGACCGCGTACCCGATGCTGAAATTTTTAAATTAGAAAAAAATTATCGTTCTACGCAAGAGATTTTAGATCTCTCCAATTGGCTACTCGATCAAAGTGAAATTAAATACGATAAACGATTAGATGCCTATCGAGGGGATGGCATTAAACCCAAGTTGCATATTTTCCCGAATGAATTTGATGAAGCCAAATGGATTGCGATTGATATTAAAGAGCGCCATTTCTTAGAAGGCAGCCCTTGGCGCGACCATATGGTCTTAGTACGTTCGAGCTTTGCCGCACGCCATATTGAAGCAGCCTGTATTCAAGCCAATGTGCCTTATCGTTTTATTGGTGGGATGAAACTGCTTGAAACAGCACATGTAAAAGATCTGTTGAGTGTATTGAGACTGATTGCCAATCCATTGGATGATATCGCTTGGATGCGTTTCTTAACCCTGTGGGATGGTGTGGGCGATGTGGGCGCAAGTCGTCTAGCACAGCAATTACTGCTCGAACCAAGCACCGATAAAATTATCGATAAACTGGAAAAGTTTGGACGTATTCCGCAAGAAACTTTACTGATCATGAAACAAATGGATGTGCTTAGAAGTGAAGTACAGGCCTGTGTGGGATTGGCGATACAAGCGATTGAACATCAGCTCAGTGAAAATTATAAAAAAGACTGGAAACGCCGTCAGGGTGATTTTGAGTTGGTGAAACAATTGGCCTCCAAACACAGTCAATTGAGCGAATTTTTAGAGGCCTATGTGCTCGATCCAGTCTCGATCAGTGAAATTGAACGTCAGTCACAAGATGATGTGGTGACGCTGATCACGATTCACTCTGCCAAAGGAACAGAGCAAAAGGTCTGTTATGTGGCCAATGTGTCCGCAGGACAGTACCCCAATGCACGTGCGCAAGGTGACTTTGATGATGTCGAAGAAGAACGCCGTGTGCTTTATGTCGCGCTGACACGTGCGCAAAATGAGCTGATTTTGACCAAACAAAATTTAAGCATTTGGGCGAAAGAGCAAGTCGATGAGAAGGGGCGCAAAGTTGAAAGTTATTTTCTCAATGATTTGACCCGACATTTGTGTACCACAGAAACCCACTACAAGACCCGTCAACAAACAGTGAAAAGTACTTTAATTGAACGTCAGTCGATTAATTTAGATTTTGGCATAGATCTCGATTAAACTATCGACATTGCGCTGTTTGGTTTTTTTTTAATTGCGAAGTTCAAAAAGTCGAGTAGGCGAGTGCTTTTTGATTATTTTGCCTATTTTAAGGTTGTAAGATGAAAATTTTAGTTCGTAATTTAGAGCGTACTGTACGAGAGCCTGAATTACTTAAGTTGTTTCAACAGTTTGGTAAAGTAGACGCATGTAATATCGTGATGGATGAAGTCACCAAGAAGTCTAAAGGTTTTGCCTTTGTTGAAATGCCAAATGGACGCGAAGGTGTGAAAGCGATTAAAGCGCTCAATACACTGCGTTTACACGGTCAAGGGATTCGCGTTAAGCAAGCAGAAGACAAACCTGTTGCGGAATAACAAAAAGGAGCATTTGCTCCTTTTTTCTCGTCTGATTAAAGTGGATCAGCATTATTTTTATTGTGAACTTCACAATTTTAAGTTTACTCTTGAGTGTAGTCAAAAAGTTCAAATTTAAGGAAGATGTCCATGTCCCGTGTAGCTCGCTTTCATGCTGATCGTACCAACCAAAAATTATATTTTGCACGTTTGTCATGTCAGCAAGCTGAACAAGTTGATCATGTGCAACAGGCACAAGCGCATCGTGAAGCTGCGGTCTTTCATTTGCACGGTGCATTGCTTGCTTTTCTGCAAGAACTGGTACGGTATTATCGACTCAATGACGCTGCGCCGACCTTAAAATCGATTGAAGAGCTGATGGCAGAAAAAGGACAAGTCTCACCTGAAGTGACCGTATTACAACAATTGGCAAAGCATGGTTTTATTGCAGAGCTGAAACGTGCCTATCGGATGTGTCAGTATGCACCTGAGCCGAGTACCCCTGAACCTGAACAAGAAACCTCTTCAAATTTGATTATTAAGGTGACACAAACCCCACAAGCATGGTTGCCAGATGCACAAATTTTAAGAGAATGGCATCGTGATTTGACCCAGCTCATTGATGGTTTTCGTAATGAAATGGTTGAGTTTTAAGACTAAACATGCCAGTTTAAGAAAATGACTTGAAATTTAGCTCATATGCTCCAATATAAGAAAGTCGATGTGATGCAAAGTGCATTCAGCATTTTGCCACCATGAGCGTCATGGAGGGTGGTATGTCTATAGAGCAGTTAAAAGAGTTGTTTGGCACTCAAGAGGCTATTCTGGAATTGGTTCAGCTAGAAGGTGGCGAGCTGGCTTTGCGTAATGCTGAATCTGAAAAAGATCCTTTACTCACCATCCAATTTAATGACGATATCAAAGCGCTTTTAGGTGATCAAATGCCCGTCATTGCGCAGCACATGATTCAGGCGGCTTTAATGGCGTTGTTAGAAAAGCAATCAAATGAGTGGAATGCTGAAGTGTTGGATGAAAAACCGCAGTTTTTGAGTTGATCTATCTATCCATGCTTTCAAAAAAACCGCACAAGACGTGCGGTTTTTTATATGTGCAGCTGAGTGCTCAATCAGTGCGAAGGCGACTGATGATGCGCAATTTCAATTTGATTCAAAATATAATTGCTCATATTTTTCGCCATCTCTTCCTTGGCAAGATACACTTCACCTAGGTGGTCTGCACGAATCAGATCCGCTTCAGCTTTATTTTCAGCACAGACCAAGACTTGAATTTGTGGATTCAAGATTTTAGCGGTATCCACGATCTTATGAATATCTAAAATATCCATCGGTGAGATCACCAAAAGACGCGCATGTTGAATATGTGCTTGAATCAGTACACCGGGTTCGGTGGCAGAACCTGACACTGCGGCAATCCCTTTTTCACGCAGATTTTCCACAATTTCACGATTTTCCTCTGCAATTACTACCTTAATGCCATCTTGCATGAGCGTCTTAGTAATACGGCGTCCGACTTCACCATGACCAACAATGACCACCTGATCCCGTAAGTAATCTTGAGAAACTTCATCAGGGAGCATCGCAAGTGGGTCACCGCTACGTTCAAGCAACCGCGCCAAATGTGATCGCTCACGAATCCATTTTTGCACCGGTTCAACTGCGGAGAACAGCAGCGAGTTCAGCGAAATGGAGAACAGGGCCCCTGCTAAAATCAAGTTCTGCGCTTCAAGGGTCAGTAAACCGATTGATAAGCCTAAAGTGGCTAAAATAAACGAGAACTCGCCAATTTGTGCCAAACTTGCGCCTACCGTTAGCGCAGTGTTGAGGGGGTAGCGGAAAAATAACACCAGCGCCATAGCAGCCAAGGTTTTACCCACCATGATGATGCCAATCACCGCTAAAATATGTAAAGGCTGTTCAATGATGATTTTCGGGTCAAACAACATGCCAACTGACACGAAAAATAAGATCGAAAAAACTTCACGCAAAGGCAGCGTTTCTTCTTCAGCGCGATGACTAAAGTCAGACTCTTTGACCACCATACCGGCGAAGAATGCACCCAGTGCCATAGATACACCAAAGATCGCGTATGAGCCGTAGGCAATGGAAATGGCTGCTGCAACCACCGTTAAGGTGAACAGCTCTCTAGAGCCCAAACGAACGACCAATTGCATGATCTTAGGCACCAAGCGTTTACCAATGATCAGCATAAATGCAATAAAACCGGTGACTTTTAATAAAGTTAAGCCCAGCGTCATCCAAATATTTTGGTCAGGATCAGCACCTTCTAATGCATTGCCGCCTAAAAGTACCGCCATTGCAGGCAATAGCACCAGCGCAAGCACCATGACCAAGTCTTCAACCAGCAACCAGCCGACTGCGATTTTACCGTTCACTGAGTCGAGTAGACCACGATCTCCCAATGCTTTTAAAAGCACCACAGTGCTGGCACAAGACAGACTGAGACCAAACACCAACGCGGAACCAAAACTCCAACCCCAGGTCATGGAAATGACGAGACCGAGCAAGGTTGCCACGGTGATTTGTAAAATTGCACCGGGAATCGCAATGCGACGAACTTGCATCAAATCTTTGAGTGAAAAATGCATCCCGACGCCAAACATGAGAAACATCACCCCAAGTTCAGCCAACTGGTTGGCAAGCGTGAGGTCTGCAACAATACCCGGCGTTTTTGGACTAATAACAATACCGGCAACAAGGTAGCCAACAAGGGGGGGTAGACGTAAACGAGCAGCGATATAGCCAAACACCAAGGCTAGACCAAAACCAACCGCAAGCAAAATAATCAGATCTACATCATGTGGCACTAAAAACCCCCTTCAATTATGGCAAGTGAATAGAAGATAAATGGATAAGCTGCTTCTAGCCTAAGTCAGTACAAAATAAGCACAAACAGTGCCAAAGCGCGTATAGAGTTTAACAACTCGAGCAAAAAAAAGGCGAAAAAAAACGATCCAAAGAGGATCGCTTTTTTAAGAAATCTAAAATTATTTAATTTTAGCTTCTTTGAAAATCACGTGTTGACGGATTTTTGGATCAAATTTTTTGATTTCCATTTTTTCCGGCATAGTACGTTTGTTCTTAGTCGTGGTATAGAAATAACCTGTACCCGCAGAAGAAACTAGGCGAATTTTATCACGCATGGTTCAGACTCCTTAGATCTTTTGACCTTGAGCACGTAGGTCAGCAACAACCTTTTCGATACCCAATTTGTCGATAATACGCATACCCTTAGTGGTTAAACGAAGACGTACGAAACGTTTTTCGCTTTCTAACCAGAAACGGTGGTGATGCAGGTTCGGCAGGAACCGGCGTTTAGTTTTGTTGTTGGCGTGTGAGACGTTGTTACCAACGACTGGACGCTTGCCGGTAACTTGGCAAACCTTAGACATGGTGTAACTCCATTGATTTAGCCAACAGCAATTCTGTGTGGCCAGTCAAAAAAAACGGATTGAATTCATTCAAGGGGCGTTTTATACCAAAATTCCGCTTAAAAGACAAGCGGAATTGATAAAAATGCGACGTGATCAGGTATGATAGATCATGCCTTGATCATTTAACGAAGAAAGGCTTTCTTAACCAGACTTGGAATCGGTCTATTAAACGGTGGCAGAATGTATTTTAAGCTAAATAGCTTAGGTACAGACATCACCGAACGTTCATTAGACAGACTAAAGAAGCCTTCAGGCCCATGATATCTTCCCATTCCAGATGCGCCGACACCACCAAAAGGTAAGTCATCTTGCGCGACATGGGTCACAACTGCATTTTGACCAAAGTGTCCAGAATGAGTGCGCTGAGCTACATATTCAGCTCGCGCATCGTTAAAGTCGAAGTAGTATAATGCAAGAGGACGGGGTCGGTCATTAATAAACTCGATAACTTCATCTATTTGATCATATTCTAAGATCGGTAAGATCGGCCCGAAGATCTCATTTTTCATGATCTCCATATCAGCAGTCACCCCAGTCAGTATCGTCGGAGCAAGCTTACGTACCGAACTTAAGTCTTCATTACGTGGATTAATTTCGACACTTTGCGCACCATTTTTTAAGGCATCGTCTAAATAACCTTGTAAGCGGCGATTTTGCTTGTCATTAATAATCGAGGTGTAATCTGGGTTGTCTTTGAGGCTTGGGTACATGCTTTTCACTACTGCTTTATAGCAGCGAATAAACTCAGCAGTTTTGCCACGGGGTAAATACAAATAATCCGGCGCGACACACGTTTGGCCAGCATTCCAAAGCTTACCAAAGGCAACCCGCTCTGCCACCACATTTAAATCAATAGACGGATGCACCACTACAGGTGATTTTCCACCCAATTCTAAAATCACAGGGACTAGGTTTTCAGCCGCGGCTTTCATGACAGTTTTACCGACATTGGTCGATCCTGTGAAAACCATTTTATCGAAGGCCAAATGACTAAACGTATCTGAGATGACGCCACCACCCGTCACAACAGCGACCAATTCTTGAGGAAAGGCTTCAGACAAGGCATTTTGTAAGACATAGCCAAAATGATGCGATGAACTGGATACTTTAATCATGGCATGGTTACCCGCAGCCAATGCGCAGATCAGTGGACTCAGTGCCAGTAGTAAAGGGTAGTTCCACGGCGCAATAATACCAATCACGCCCATCGGTTGATATTGCACCCAAGCTTTAGCTGGTTGATGCAAAATCCCAATATGACGTTTCGATGGTTTCATCCACTGGGTTAAATGCTTGCTATAATATTTGATCTGCTCTAAACACGTCAGCAATTCACCAATTTTGGTTTCTGAAATTGAACGATTACCATAATCTTGGTTAATGGCTTCTGCAATTTGGTCTTGGTATTTGACCAATACTTTTTTCAAACGAGCCAAGCGTTCAATGCGTTGTTGTGCTGTAGGCAGCGGATAACGTCGATACGCTTCTTTCTGTAGGGAAAGAAGGTCATGGATGCGTTGAACTTCAGATGCTTCAGTCTTCATAAGATTTGTTTTTGTTTGACTGTTCATGACCAGTACCACTAATGTAAGGGTTAATGTATTTTCATTTTTAGAGTAATTACTCTAAAAGTCAAGTCACTTTTGTGTTAGCGTTTGCTAACGGTATAAATGGTCAAAATTGGTATGCGGATGTCGAGCTCTAAAACATTGAAAACGAAAGACAGGATTTTGCAGATTAGTTTGCAACTTTTTAATGAGCGCGGCGAGCGTACAGTGACCACCAATCATATTGCTGCGGAGATGAGCATTAGTCCGGGCAACCTGTATTACCACTTTCGCAATAAGCAAGAAATCATTAAAGAATTGATGGAGCAGTACCAACAAGCCACGCTTGAGTTACTGGCTTTACCCGATGACCGTGCGGTCAATGCGAATGATAAAGTTCGTTATTTTCAAGTTTTAAGCAGTCAAATGTGGGAATACCGCTTTTTGCACCGCGATGTTTATCACTTAATTGAAAACAATGACGATTTTAGAAAGATTTATCCACGCTTTGCTGGCAAAGTGATGCAGCAGGGTCAAAAGATTTATCAAGCCTTTGTTGATGCTGGGCTGATGCAAATGACCGCATCTGAAATTGAAGCCTTGATTATTAACCTGTGGATTGTGCTGACCAATTGGACCAACTTCCTGTATATGTCGGGTCATTTAAAAGACTCCAATCATTTAGATGAAAAATGGGTCTGGCAAGCGCTACGTCAAATGGTGTTTTTGGAAGGGCCGTATTTACGTGGCGAGAGTCGTCAAACTTATGAGCGCTTGCTCGAGACATTAGGACCTTCTGAATTGTTTGCCAGTTTATCTGCAGATAAGCGCGACTAATTTGATTAAAGAAAATTTGAAAGCCCGTGAAAAAGCGTTAGAATACGCGGCTGTTTTTCAATTTAACTGTTAAGTGATATAAATCATCATGAATATGACCACTGCCAACACAGCACGTTTACTGATTACTTGTGAAGACAAGCCAGGCATCGTGCAAGCTGTATCGAGCTTTTTGTATCATCAAGGGGCAAATATTACTGCGCTTGATCAATATGCAACAGAAGCTCAAGGCGGACGTTATTTTATGCGTGTTGAGTTTGAGTTAGATAATCTTCAAAGTCGTAAAGAAAACATTTTACAGACGTTCGCATCGAATGTGGCTGAGCGCTACGAAATGCAATGGCGTTTGGCGTTGGTTGCTGATGTGAAAAAAGTCGGTATTTTGGTGTCTAAAGTTGATCATGCTTTGCTTGAGCTGTTATGGCGTCATGCGCGTGGCGGTTTGCCGTGTGAAATCACCAAAGTGGTATCGAACCATGACGCTTTACGTGAGTCAGTTGAAAACTTTGGTATTCCTTTTGAAGTTGTTCCTGTCAATAAAGACAACAAACGTGAAGCGTATGCAACCATTGATGAGCTGATGCAAGGCAATGATTTATTGGTACTTGCACGTTATATGCAAATTCTGGATGAAGAATTTGTAGCCAAGTGGGAAATGAAAGTGATCAATATTCACCATTCATTCTTGCCCGCTTTTGTAGGTGCAAACCCTTACAAACAAGCGCATGAGAAAGGCGTGAAGTTGATTGGTGCAACAGCACACTATGTAACGGCAGATTTGGACCAAGGTCCAATCATTGAGCAAGATGTAGAGCGTGTGAACCATGACTTCACCGTGGATCAACTGCGTGATTTGGGTCAAGACGTTGAACGTAACGTGCTTGCTCGTGCAGTAAAATGGCATTTGGAAGATCGTATTATTGTCGATGGTAATAAAACAGTGGTATTCCAATAAGTATTTGATACAAACCGAAAAAGGCATACTTAAAGTATGCCTTTTTTATTGGGGATTCAAAAAACTCATAAAAGGGTGGAATTAATAGTTGCAAATGAAAACACTTCTCATTTATTATTGGCGTACTTTAATTGCGCTAACCGATAAGTTCGATTGAATTCACCATTTTGGGAGTTCAACACTTGTATTAGGTCCAAAAATTTAATGAGTCAATCTTCTGCTCCAATGTCACATATTCCAAACCCAATGAAAAAGAAAGTCTTGGCTGCGCTTATGGCGGTGGTGATTGGGCATGTGGCTGTGTTGTTTGCGGTGAGCCATATGAAGACACCAGAACTCAAAAAAATTGAGAAAGATCCAATCAAGGTACGTTTTGTTCAAATTAAAGAAGATGCACCCCCTCCGCCACCTCCAGCAGAACCAGTAAAACCAAAAGTTCAGCCGAAACCTGAACCTAAAATGGTAAAGCCTCAACCTGTAGTCAAACCCAAGGTGATTGCGGAAAAGCCGAAACCTAAAGTTGAAGCGACCAAGCCAATTGTGGTGGATGATCGCAAAGAAGAATTGAAAAAAGAGCAAGAGCGTTTAGAGCAACAACGCCAAAATCAAGAACGTTTAGAGCAACAAAAGCGCGAACAATCACAAAGAGATCAAGCGGAACGCGAGCGTAAAGCTCAAGAGCAGGCTCAAGCGGAACGTGATCGTTTAGCGCGTGAGCAAGCCGCAAGAAATACCCCAAGAACCTTGAGTCAAGGTCAAATTTCGTGGGTACGTTCACCAAAACCATCATATACAAATAAAGATTTACAAGGTTCAGACCGTGTCATTGTGGTGGCTATAGAAGCAGATACAAGCGGTCGTGTAACCAATGTTCGAGTGACCAAATCCAGTGGGGTTCCTGCATTGGATCAGAAAATTGTTCGCTCGGTACAAAATGCAAAATTTAAACCCTATAAGGAGAATGGTGTGGCTTATCCGTTTAAGGCTGAGCAACCCTTCGAATTAAAATTAAATTCTAACGGCTAACCATTATTAGGAGTTCGAGTATGAACTTTTCAGTGTATTGGCAACATGCAGATGCAGTCAGTAAAACGCTGTATTTCGTGTTGTTGGCAATGTCCATTGCGACATGGACCATCGTCGTTTTACGTCTGATGGGAACACGTCAGCTGAAAGAACACGCTTATGCTCAACTTTCGAAAGCATTAAACAGTTTGAAAGCTAAATTTGCGCCACTGGGTTTTGATCAGCGTAAAGCAGTGGCAGAACAAGCATTATTGCGTCAAATTTCAGTCGAAAAAGCCTCTGCTGAGAAAGGCATTGCTGTATTGGGTACCATTGCATCTCTTGCGCCATTTGTTGGCTTGTTCGGTACAGTATGGGGTATTTTCCACGCATTAGTTGCCGTTGGTAAAAGCGGTCAAGCCGGTCTTGCTCAAGTTGCCACCCCTGTAGGTGAAGCATTGATTATGACTGGTATTGGTCTTGCGGTTGCGATTCCTGCGGTGATTGCATACAACATTTGTGTACGTTTTAACCGTACTTTAAGCAACGAATTACAAGATCATGCGCATAGCTTGTTGATTGATACCATGTTACAGCAGGATTCGTCATTGCAAAAAGCTGAAGTGAAAAGTACACAAGACGGTTTAGTGGGAGGTCAAGTTTAATGGCTTTTCAATTGGGTGAAGACAACGAAACAGGCATGACGGAGATGAACCTCATCCCGTTAATCGACATTATGTTGGTATTGATGATCATCTTTTTGGTGACAGCAACCGTTGCAAACCCATCAATTCCATTAAGTTTACCAAAAACTACGGTGGATATTATTGATCCGCCCCCTGAGTCAATTCAAGTGAGCATTAATGCTCAAGGCGAAGTGGCATGGGATGCTGAAATCATCACGATTGAGGAATTACAGAAGCGATTTGATACCGCAGGTCAAGCTGCACAGCAACCGACGATTATTCTAAAAGCAGATAAAGATTCACGTTATGACACGGTTGCACAAGTCATGTCTCGTGCAAGCGAAGCCGGGCTTTCCGATATTGCTTTTGCAACGGATAATTAATCTGAATATTTAAAAAGCGACCTGACGATGTAAATTATCAGGTCGCTTTTTTGAACTCAATTTTTAAGATGATCTCAAAAACTAAAAAATAATCTTATTCGGATTTCATTAAATCTTGGAATTTGCTACGTAATTTCATGAGTTTGGGTGGAATGGAGAAGTTACAGTAACCTTGACCTGGATTCTTTTCAAAGAAGTTTTGGTGATGCTCTTCAGCCGCATAGAAAGTCGGGGCAGGGCTAACTTCAGTCACAATGTCTAAATCCATTGCTTTAAGCGATTCAATGACTTCATGAGTTTGTCGCTGCTGGTCTTCATTGTAGTAAAACACCACAGAGCGGTACTGCGTACCGACATCATTTCCTTGGCGGTTCAAGGTGGTTGGATCATGCAGTGCAAAGAAAACATTGAGTAATTGTGTATAAGAGATTTGCGACTCATCATAGTCAATCTGAATCACTTCAGCGTGATTGGTTTCACCTGTGCAGACTTCTTCATAAGTCGGATTGACGGTATGACCACCTGCGTAGCCACTGACGACTTTGTGCACGCCTTTTAACTGAAGAAAAACTGCTTCTATACACCAGAAACAACCGCCACCCAATAATGCTTGTTGCATCGTCTTATCCTATGTAATCAATCTATGTTTGATATATGGGGACACGTTCTCCCTAAATCAAAGATTACAGCCTGCATTGAACAGGCTGTAATCTATCCGTTTAGCGCGGTTGAATTGTAGACTCGTATTGTAGAACTGGATTGCCTTGACGGTCTAAGAGTCTTAAGGTTTTCGCATAGACTTGATAACCTGCAACTTTCGCCAAAGCTTGGTTATATTTGTCTGCAAGCTCCATGGTATTTTGGCACATCATACGCGTACCCGCCAACTGCGATAAATTCAGTTGATGACCTTCTACGCTATATGTACCCATAACACGATTACAGCCATCTGCACCACTTACACGTTGTGTCGCTGCATCAAACTGAATGCTGGGTACATTGTGGGCTGTTGGGTCAGTTTTGTATTCTACCGTGCCAATATGCGTCAAAATCCAAGTCTTATTTTGCAATAAAGCCAGATTCTCTGCTTGTTGCGCTGAGCTCTGCATGGTTGTACAGCCTGTGAATGCCAATGTTGAACTTAATGCAGCGACAATGAGTAACTTTTTTAACATAATATCCCCTCAAACCATTTGGTTTAGTTGTCTGCTTAATATAAGCAAAAAAATAGCAAAATCACCAGATTAACTGTGTATCTTGCTGCATTTTTTAAGCTGCGTTTTAAGGCGCTAAAGCGGGATTGCTCTGAGGCAGTCCCAAACGAAGCACTTCCGAATAATTTAAACTGCTTTGATGATCAAAGTCATTATATTCTAAGGCTCTTGGATTGACATGTGCGCGTTGATACCAAGTTTTCATATCCCAGTGTTGATTGATTGCACCCAGATCATATAAATAGTTAGGCAAATATCCTGATGCCAATAAGCGATAATCTGTCGGCAGTTCTTTATTCGACACCGCTTGAACCATATCAAACACCAAGGTCGTGCAGTTGGTGGTCAGCGTGTTATACCATTTTGCTTGTTGGTTTAATTCATCTGCTTTATGTAGATACTGTTCAAACAGGGCTTTCATCTCTGCTTGAGGCATATTGACAGGAAAGAAATACACTTGTTCATTTCGAATATTACTGCGCGTATATACGATATCTTTTTCATCAGAAGCCACTAAACTGACTTCGTACTTGCGAAAGAAGCCACCAATGGCAGAGAATTCTTCGGTTTTTTCTTTACGAATTTCGATAGAGAAGGTTAAAGGTTTGGTATTAGCAAAGTCAAAGCTGACCAAAGTATGCGCAATCTGAGGTCCCATCCAGTAGGACGTAATAATATTGATGCCCGTGATTTGATTTAAATCATAGATTCTACTTTCCCAGCGTTCATCAAAGGTACCATTGCTGTGCCAATTAAAGTTGCGGACATTGTTGAGCGTAACGATGTCGCCTTGTCGCTGGTAATTTAAAATACGTGCGACTTCTGGACTCCACTCTCGATCTTGTTTGGCTTCTAAGCCGAAATACCAAGCCAGACTTAAGATGAAAATCACAATATATACAATAACGTCTTTAGTACGACTAAAAAAATGTTGAGTGGCATAGATGCCCAAAATACTTAAAGCGAAGGCAATCCATGTCCCAATCAGCACTCGACTGACCAGCCATCCGAAAGGTTCCTGAATCCAAAGTGCAAAGCAGAGCCAAATTGAGGAGAAAACCACGAAGATGCTAAATACAAAATGCAGTGCGCCCATGCCAAGCGCACTGAAAAACTCTCGGTTGCCGATATTATGCATATTCGATCATTATAGGTATAAATTATCGATTATTTTCGGTAGGTTGCGAACTCAAAAGCAATCCCTGTTTTGTCGTCGATATGTTGTTCAGACGCGATCTTTTTAAACTCAGCAGGAATATCTGGATAGTGTGCGTCGCCTTGAACATCGAGTTCTACATGGGTTAGCTCTAAACGATCTGCAATCGACAAGGTTTGTTTGAAAATTTCACCACCACCAATAATAAACAATGTGGAGGGTTTTTCTGAGGCTTGAACATCAGCAACCGCTTGAGTCAATGCATCTTCAATACTGTATGCGACTTTGGTTCCATCAAAATGCCAGTCTGTATCACGGGTAATCACCCAGTTCACACGTTTGGGTAGGGTTCGTCCCATCGACTCTAAGGTCTTACGCCCCATCAGCACTACACCGCCTTGGGTGATGTCTTTAAAATGCTTTAAGTCAGCAGAAATGTGCCAAGGTAAGTCATTGCCTTTACCAATGCAGTGCTTTTGATCCATCGCAACCACGTGAACCACTTCTAAATTTTGAAATGCCATAATCTTCTCAATATCTTTATATCGTTGAATGCACTCAGTATCATTGTAGTGAAAGCGCAAACCATGATCCTAGGCAATGCTCTAAAATCCCCCAATATTGGGGGATTTTAGAGGGTAATTGATATTAAACCGCAACAGGTGCTTTAATGCCTGGATGTGACTCATAACCGACAATTTCAATGTCTTCAAATTTAAAGGCAAACAGGTCTTTAATGTCAGGATTCAGTTTTAACTGACACAGTTCAAGTGGTTCACGGCTCAATTGTAACTTTGCTTGTTCAAAATGATTGGCATACAGATGCGTATCACCCCCTGTCCAGACGAAATCGCCCACTTCAAGGTCACACACTTGCGCGATCATATGCGTCAATAACGCATAGCTGGCAATGTTAAACGGCACACCCAAGAATACATCAGCACTGCGCTGATAGAGCTGACAAGACAATTTACCATTTTGGACAAAAAACTGGAACAGCGTATGGCACGGTGGTAGCGCCACTTGACCCGCTTCATTGGGATTCCAACCCGACACGATTAAACGGCGCGAGTTAGGATTGGTTTTGATCTCGTTAATCAACCACTGAATTTGGTCAAAGCCATCGTTTTCATACAAGCCATCTGCTTTTTTAGTCGCGCCAAAATTACGCCATTGATGACCATAAATCGGGCCAAGTTCACCTTCAGGACGACCAAAACGTGCAGTTTGTTCTGCGGTTGACCATTCATCCCAAATGCGAACCGTATTGTCTTTTAAATACTGAACATTGGTATCACCTTTTAAAAACCACAATAGTTCAATCACAATCGAACGAAAGTGTACTTTTTTGGTGGTCAATAAAGGAAAACCTTTGGACAGATCAAAGCGCATTTGATGACCGAATACTGAACGTGTTCCTGTACCCGTACGGTCGCCTTTATCGCCGCCGTTGTCTAGGATGTGTTGTAATAGGTCTAAATACGCTTTCATAAAATTCCTAAAAAAGTAGCACAATCTATAAAGTTTCAATGACCTGAAAAAGTCGACTGAAGACTTCCAGATGAGGGTTTGGTCTAACTCAGCAGTGTACCTGATTGGGCATTGTTTTTTAAGTCTCTTAGGTCAAATAGAAACTTTAAGCATTGCGTTTTGCTCTATGTTCTACGGTTGAAACCAAGAAAAAACCAATCAGTACAAAACCCAGTAACTGCACCCATAATACCAAAAACGAAATCAGATCTGTTGCGGCTAAACTCAGACTTAACAGCAATATTCCCACAATCGGAGTGCCCCAAAAGAGTCGTTGAAAGTGTTTTTTATCAGGGTGGTTTTGTCTAATTTGCAGTGACCACGCGCGAATAAAATGTAGCAAAACTCCTAAAGCTAAACTGAATCCTGTAAATGTTGTGCTGAGTTGTAATGACTGAGATGCAGTTAAAATCACCACACAGGTGCCAATTATGACACTGAGTTTAATCGGTCGTGTACAACGCTCAGAATACCAAAAATTAAACATGGCTTATGTGTTTTCACTTTGATTTTGATTAAGCAGCGACAACGGTGAAAAAAGACAAATCGCCAATGCCATAAAGGCCAACCCTTGTGCGCCTGGGAGTAATATTTCACCGTCTTTCATATGCATGAAAATGAGACTGAGTAATAGCGCAATGGGAATCCAAATCAATACACGATACAAGAGTCCGGTGGGATTTTTGGCTGCAAAATGGATTTTGCAATAGCGACAAATCAGGAAAATCAGCCCTGTACCCACGAACATTAAAATCGCTTGAAGCGGTAAAGGATCCATCCAATACAGTACCGCAGCGATGACTGCGAGAAGGATAAAAAATAAGAATTTATGTAGGGTTGCAACACGTGGGTCAAACCAAAATTCGAGCATAGATATTTTTTTAAAAAAAAGTTTATATAAGTATAGTTTAATTAAGATCAAATATAAGCTTTAGTTATTTCTATATAGAGTTATAGAAGGATAATAACAATGTCAAAAATAGAAAAATTACCTACACAGTTTTCACCATTTTTAAAGGAAATAGAATCAACCTTAAAAACTTGCATCGAGTTTGATCGTGAAGAAAAAAGTCATATTTATTTATGGCAAAGTAATTTAGGAGCATATCCATATTTACCTTTAAACTTTGAATATCCGTGTTCTAAGATGACCAATGAGCCTTTACAATTTTTGGCACAGATCAATTTTTCGGACTTTCCTCATTTAGAGAATTTTCCTGCAAAAGGAATTTTACAGTTTTATCTCAATATGAAAGAGTGGGATTTGGGAATGGATGAAAGTCTGGATAGACTACAATTAAACCATCGTGTGCTATATTTTCCAGATGTGGACGAAAATGAAAAATTATTAAAAAATCGTGAAACATTAAAACAGCTTTCTGAAATTCCTGAAGATGAAGAGGAATTATGGGTTGGAGCAAGTGGACTGGTTTTTAAAGAGGTTCAACAATACATCACTTTTTTTGATTATCGATTTGCGCCGTTACTTTTTAATCGCAATGAAGTTGCTGAAAGTTGGGAAGATGATGATCTCTTACATGCCTATCATTATTATGAAAAACCTTACACTGAAGAATTCCAATTAGAAGGTGGTCATAGAATAGGGGGATATGCAAATTATTTACATTCCACTGATAATCGAATTGAGTTTGGAATTAAAGATTATCTATTGCTCATGCAGTTAGATATTGATGAAGGCTTAGAGTGGTGTGATAACGGTATTGCGCAATGGTATATCCACCCAAGAGATTTAAAGCAAAAAGATTTCTCTAAAGTCGTTTTCCTATGGGCCTGTCATTGAATAAAAAAGCGAATATTTAATTCAATATTCGCTTTTAGTTATTTAATCTATTTTTAGCTATCAAGTATTCTTTTGTGGACCCCAGTCATAAATTTTCTTTTGGTAGGCATACCACATCATCCATAGACCAATCAAAATCATGGGTAGACTCAGGAATTGACCTTTGCTCATCCATGCAATAAACAATTGACCATTGTCTGGTTCACGGAAGAATTCAACGATAAAGCGAGCTAAACCATAACCGATCAGAAACAGCGCAGATACTGCCATACGTGGACGAGGTTTTGAGCTGAACCACCATAGTACAATGAATAAAATCAAACCTTCACACAGCGCTTGATACAGCTGTGAGGGATGGCGAACCAGTTGTAATGGGTCTGTGGGGAAAATCATCCCGAATGCAAAATTTGGATCAGAGACTTGGCGACCATACAGCTCACCGCCAATAAAGTTACCTATACGACCAAACATCAGACCTGTTGGCACACAGGGTGCAATAAAGTCTAGGGTTTGGAACCATGTCATTTTGTATTTCTTGCACCATAACAGCATCGCCAGAATGACACCCAAGAATCCGCCGTGGAAGCTCATGCCGCCTGTCCAGACTTGGAACAGCCACAGTGGATTTGCCAAAAACTGCTCAAATCCATAGAAAAATACGTAGCCGACACGACCACCCAAGACCACACCTAAAGCACCATAAAAGATGAGGTCAGAGACCATATCGGGTGTCCAACCGCGCTGTTTAGCCCGATAGTTTGCAAGCCCCCAAGCGAATAAAAAGGCAAGCAAATACATCAGCCCATACCAATGGACTTGTAATGGACCCAGCGATATCGCAACGGGGTCAATGGATGGGTAGGTCAGCATTCCTGTTCCTTGATATTCTGTTTTGCACAGATTTTAGCTGAAACCTTTAAAAAATGTTGTACATTCAGTGTGTAAAGTTAAAAGGGCAGAACAATGTGTATTGTCGCAATCGCATGGCAAGTACTGGAAAACAGACCACTGTGTATGATTTCGAATCGGGATGAGTTCTATCATCGCCCCGCATCGACCATTCATGCATGGCCAGATAGCTCAATTATTGCAGGGCAAGATTTACATTCAGGTGGTACCTGGATGGGCATAACCCCAAAAGGTCGATGGGCAGTTGTGACCAACTTTAGAGAAGGTGGGCATAAAGCTCTTTATCCAACGTCTCGTGGACATCTGATTCAAGCCTTTCTAGAGTCAGATGCAACTCCCATTCGCTTTGCCAAACAGATTGAAAAAGTGCAATGTGATTATGCAGGCTTTAATCTATTCTTGGGCGATCAAACACAAGCCGTGTATATGAGTAATCGCGGTGAAGCGCCGCAAGTTTTGCCTAGAGGGGTTTATGTCGTATCTAATGGCTTAATGAGCGATGATTGGGAAAAAACCAGACATTTACGTAAGCGCTTCACCCAAGAGTTTCTGCCGATGCTGCAACATCATGACACACCGCAAAGGGATATTGAATATGCGGTTTGGGACATCTTAGAAGATGAACGAAAAATTATTCCAACCCTTTTGCCAGAAACGGGTATTGCGATTGAAATGGAAGAATTGTTGTCCTCGACCTTTATTCAAAGTCCTGTTTATGGCACACGGTGTTCGAATTTTCTCAGTTTAAAGCATCAATACTTTGAATGGTTGGAGAAAACTCAACAGGGTGAGTATCAAGGTAAGATCATAAAAATGAATGTAAATACAGAATAAAAAATGCCGACACAAAGGTCGGCATTTTAAAACTCAAAATCGATTATGCGGTTTTCTTCGGCTCTTCTTTCTTAGGCTCTTCAAGCGCTTCACCCGCAATGGTTCCACCATCGACACGGGTAATCACGACGGTTGCAGAGCGTGGACGGCTTGGACTAATGCCTTTACTTAGGTTAAATGCACTTGGATGATTGGATGGCCACACGCCACCTGGATGCTGAACGTTAACAAAGATCGCTTTGTAATCTGGCGTCATGGTCACCCCAGTAATTTCACAACCCGCAGGACCCGTTAAGAAGCGACGCAGTTTACTGTCATCAAGCACAGCACCTGTCGGTGTCAATTGAGTTGATGCACCTGCTTTAGCGCTATTCACTTTACCATCACCAATCGCGCCTGGGAGTGCTGCGAGCATCATGCAATTGGTTTCGTCGGTATAAGCACCATCATCGGTTTGAATCCAAAGCACACCGCGTGGATCGAACCACATGCCATCTGGGCTTGAAAAGTCATTGGCGTTGCTTAAACCTGACAAGTTCACATTCGGGAGTGAATCTGCTTCTGCGCCAAACAAGAAGATATCCCAAACAAAGCTGAGCGCTGCAACGGTATCACCTGTTTCACGGAAGCGAATGATGTGTCCGTTAATGTTGCCTTTTTCAATTCCACCTTTGTCATTGTCTGCATAATGACGTGGGTTGGCTGCATCAATGGTGTGATTCGTTCCGCGCTGTGAGTTGTTGGTTAAGGTGACGTAAACTTCACCATTTTTAGGATTCACAGCCACCCATTCTGGACGGTCCATCTTGGTTGCGCCGACAGCATCACCAGCCAAACGGGCATTGACTAAAACATCGGCTTGGTCTGCAAACTTATACTTTGCGTAGCCTGAAATCAGTGGGTTATTGATATTCAGCTCGATCCATTCACCTGAGCTTTTTTGCGTTGCATCATTAAAATTGAACTTGGCGACATACAGTTTGCCGGCGTTCATATACTTATCGCCAGCCTTGTAGCCTGCGTTAATGTCTTTAGCATCCCATTTCGCATCTGAAATAAATTTATAAATGTATTCGCCTTGCGAGTCGTCACCCATATAAAACGCCAAAGGCTGACCTGCTATGGCACGACTGACTCGGCAATCTTCATGCGCAAAACGTCCTAAAGCAGTACGTTTCACAGGATATTCACGATTATCAAACGGATCAATTTCCACGATCCAACCAAAGGTATTGCTTGAGTTACGAAAATCTGTTGCAGCACTTGCACCTGAGACTTTGGTTAACCAGCGATCATAAATATCCTGAATTTGAATCCCTTGAATATCAGGTGTACGCGAGACTTCAGTGGCTTGTACGGTATGCCAGTTATATGAACTAGCAGATGGAATTTTGTAGCGTGCCAAAGATTCAAGGCTGTTGCTATCGCGGTTTGCATCATCACGAGAGAAATACTGGTTAAAGTTTTCCTCAGTGGTCAGATAAGTGCCCCATGGCGTGTAGCCATTACCGCAGTTGTTGATCGTGCCTAGAGTAAAGTCACCATTGGGGCTAATTTTGGTTTGTACCAACACATTGCCTTTGACAGGTCCAGCAAAATTAATACGCGATGCAGCGGTAATACGGCGGTTGAAAACAGAGCTTTTATTCAGGCTCAAGAGCTGGGTCATATTGTTTTTATGGATTTCAATAATTGACACGCCGTGACAGTTAATTTCACGAAGTGCTTCATCTTCAGAGCGTACAGGTGCTTTGATGGTGTTGATCGCAGGATGTAGCACTGTTTTGTCATCTACATATTCATGGTTCATCACCAATAAACCTGTTGCAGACTGCTTTGCATCAAAACGGCTATTACTCATCCCAAAAAAGCTCATGCCATCATGACATTCACCTGAACGACGTAGAAACGATGCGCCAGATGGAATTTGGTTTTCATTCCATTCGCTTAGACCTTCTGAAATGGGGTCGCCCAGTGCGTATAGAATGCGTGCTTCATAGCCTTCAGGCACGGTAAATTGGTCACGTTTATTTTTATCAACGGTTTTGAACTTGAGTGAGCTTGGCGTTTTATTTTCATCTGGCTTCACAGGTGGAGCTGTGTTATTAAAATCATCGTCATCGCCACAACCTGTCAACGTGCTGGCCAACGTGATCGCAACTGCACCACCTGCTGTTTTGGTAATCAGATCACGTCGTGTAATGGTTTTTTGAAGTAAATCCGTAAATTCTGGATTGCCTGAAGTATTGCTATCGTAGTTATCATCGAATGGCGTAAAGTCAGTCATTTTTATTGTCCACAGGTTTTAGGTAGTGTGTAAAGTTGTTACTAACTTAAGTGATGTTTATGACGATGCCTTGACCGTATGGTGACACTTTGATGAAATCATCAACCATAAAAAAACAGACCGAAGTCTGTTTTAAAATCATCATGATCGATTAAGCACGTCTTTTTTCGATCAACTTTCCAAGCCCAAGGCCCAGTTCAAATAACAGCCACATGGGAATCGCGAGCATGATCATGGACAGGGCATCAGGTGGGGTGACAAACATAGAGACAAAGAAACACCCGACAACAATAAAGCGTCTTTTTTCCACCAATTGTTGGGTCGAGACCACACCGATTAAAATTAAGAGCAAGGTGATAATAGGAATTTCAAAGGTCAGCCCGAACACCAAAAATAACTTCAAACAGAAACTTAAATAGCTGTTGATATCGGTCATTGGGGCAACCGTATCAGGTGCAACACTGATAAAAAAGTGCAAAACCGACGGTAGAGCGACAAAATAAGCAAAGGCGATGCCTGCATAGAACAGCGTGATGCTGCCAATCAGAAGAGGCAGTGCCAAAGATTTTTCTTTTTCATATAGGGCAGGTTTAACGAAAGCCCAAATCTGATACAAAATGAATGGCATCGCCAGCATCAATGCCACAAAGAAATTCAGTTTAAAAGGTGCCATAAATGTTGCGGTGACATCAGTTGCAATCATGGATGAATTTATGGGTAACTGCGCCCTTAAAGGTTCAGACATCCACTGATAACTGGTATTGGCAAAGGGCAATAAACAAAAAAATAGCACCACAATTAGCCCTACACTTTTGAACAAATGCTGTCTTAAAACCACCAAATGTTTGGTAATGGGCATTTCTTCAAGTGCAGCAGTGACTTCGGTTGGCTCGACTGTGCTGGGCAAGCTAGATGGGTTCATACTGCCTCCTGCAACATGATTGTGGATGGTACTTGATGAATAGACATGTTTGCATTTTTAGGCTGTAAAGCGCTGAACAGGCTCGCTTGCTTCAAAGCATATTTTTTATTTTTCGTTTGCTCTACATAGATATACAGGGGCGAAGAATTTTTATTGTCTGAAATGGCTATTTTTTCGTTCTCGTTATGGGCCATAAGGTTTTGTTGTTGTAGTAATTGCATTTGAGCATGCATTTTATGTTCCAGATCTTGAATACGCTTCATCTCGTTTTGCATTTGTTCTTTGAGCTCTGACATACGTAGTTCGCGATCAATATCATTTTGCACATTGCTCACGAGGCGCTTTAATTTTCCATACCATTTTCCAGAAAATCGAGCAGCTTCAGGAAGTTTATCTGGTCCGAGAACCAATAGTGCAATGATGCCAAACACTAAAAGTTCCGTCATGCCTATATTGAGCATTGCAGATTCGCCTTTTAGTGTTTTGCGGTGGTGTTTAAGTCATGCTTATTTTGATGTTCAATTGTGCGCGGTTCACTCATCGATCCACTGATTGACGCGTTGAGCTCATCTTCATCTTTAATCGATTTTTTAAAATCTTTCACCGCACCACCCACATCTTTACCCAAATTTTTCAGTTTTGATGTACCAAAAAGAAGAAGCACCACAATTGCAAAAATCAGTACGTGCCAAATAGACAGACCAGCCATGAGTGTCACCTTATCAAATTTATAATGTCTGATTTGAACAGGTAAATATGACACTGCGTTGACGTTAATGTTGCAGTTTGGCGACAATGTAAAAAAGAGGTGAGAAATATAAGAATAAATCTGTGTATTGGACAGAGGAAAAGGACGCTGAAATATTCATTTAATAGATACTCAGATCCGTTCGATGAATGCTTATA
Source organism: Acinetobacter sp. TGL-Y2 (assembly GCF_001612555.1). Lineage (NCBI taxonomy): Bacteria > Pseudomonadati > Pseudomonadota > Gammaproteobacteria > Moraxellales > Moraxellaceae > Acinetobacter > Acinetobacter sp. TGL-Y2. Next base: position 494,788 of record NZ_CP015110.1, read on the forward strand.
TGCTGTGATAGCATACGAGCAGCCTTATTCGTGACAGCAGATGCAATGGCACTGATTCTTCCCTTTATTTCATTTTTAATTGGTTATTTTGCGGTGCAGCACTTAACACGTTTTCGCACCTTTTTTGCCATGATTTTGGCCAGAATTCTCATTCCACTGATTATTATCTACAACATGGTGTTTTATCAGCAGGGCAGTGTTTGGCTGATGTTATTCAGCTTTTTTGCCTCCCTTTTGATGTATGTGTTTTTTTACTTTCGTTATCAAGATCAGTTAAAAGCGCTGTGTTTGAGTTATTTAAATATGGCTTGGCTTGGGTTTCCATTTGCTCTAGCGCTGTTTGGTGCCGAAGCCAGTAGCCCTATGGTGGCGCTGTATATTGGGGGTTCAATCTTTGGCAATATTTGTGCCATTATGGCAGTGAGTACCGAGCCACAGCCTGTGATTAAAATAGCTCAAAAAGTGAGCCTATCACCGCCGATTATTGCGCTCGGCATTGCGGCAATACTGTCCTTGTGGGATTTTTCAGCATATCAAGATCATCGTTTCGTGGCGTTAATTTATCAACTGAATAAATGGTTGATGACCTTCACGGGCATGTGCATATTGGGGATGTGGCTCAGTCAGATTAAAATTCGAAAACAAGATCTGATTGAAAGTTTGGGTTTCGCTCTACAAAAACTCGTGCTTGGCGTGGGGTTTTGTCTAGCGGCTTATCGTGTATTGCCTATAGCGCATGATGGTGTGATTTTTTCGGTGATGTTGATGTTTTTCTTCTTACCCCCTGCGGCGAATATTGTTGCTTTAGAAACGCATTATCAGGGAACAGGTCACTCCGCAAAATATATCGCCTCTGGCACGTTGGTCAGTGTTGTCCTGCTGGCTATATACGGGCTGGTGTTACATACTTGGACTTAATGGTGAATGCAGAAGTTATAAGTTTTATTTATACCTACACATGTGGATGCGAGCACCAGACTTAAAAAAGAGAGGGCTCAAATGGAGACCTCTCCTATAGCCCGATATCTTTTATCTTTTCATAGAGTATGAATTCTGATGAATAATTACTGCTCTAAGCTCGCTTTAAAGAGCTGCATCGCTTGACCACGATGACTGATTTTGTTCTTATCTTGTTTGATCATTTCGGCACTTGAAATGCCAAGTTCAGGTAACCAAAATAACGGATCATAACCAAATCCATGTTCACCGCGGGCGTGTTCGAGCACTTCACCTTTCCAAATGCCTTGGAAAATTTGCGGTAACGGATCTTCAGCATGTTGAACCAAAGCCAAAACGCAGACAAAACACGCTTCAATCACTTCACTTTGTTTACGCAGTGGCTTTAAGTCGCGCAATAATTTGTCATTGTTGGCAGCATCATCACCATGCTCACCCGCATAACGTGCAGAGTAAATGCCTGGCGCCCCCCCTAAGACGGGGATACAAATTCCTGAGTCATCTGCAATGGCAGGTTTTCCTGAAATTTTAGCGGCATGGCGCGCTTTAATAATCGCATTTTCAACAAAACTTAAACCGTCTTCAATTGCATCTTCAATGTTGAGTTTGCCTTGTGCAATCACTTCAACGGGAAGATTTAATTGCTCAAACAGCTTTTCAAACTCTGCAATTTTGCCTTTATTGTTACTTGCCAGAACCAATGTGCCTTGAGATAACCAATCTGTAGATGCCATAAAACTTTATCATTAAAACCAAAGATTGGGCTTAGTGTAGCAAAGTTGTTTGGGATTTGAGGCAATAAAAAAGCACCCGAAGGTGCATTTTTAAAAGGACAGTCTAGCGACATTTGCAATTACTGTGCTTGAATCCATTTGTCAGCACGATCACGTGCAGTACGAATTTGTTCAGGACTTAAGTTAGCAGCCAATGCGGTCTTTTTGGTTTCAGACATATTGATAACTTTATTGTCCAGCATGCCATCACGGGTCGAAAGTTCATACCACTGGTATGCACCCATGTAATTTTTCTTTTGCTCTTCCATCACAGCCAAGTTAAAGCTGGCACGGTTATCGCCATGGCTGGCTGCTTTTTCAAAGTAAGCACGGGCAAGTGCTTCATTTTTAGAGACACCCATGCCGTCTGCGTACATACGACCGACATTCAACTGTGCAGCTGAAATACCTTGATCAGCTGCCGCTTTGAACCATGTAAATGCTTGTTTTAAATCTTTGTTGATTTCTTTACCTTGCTGATAATGATTGGCAAGATAAAATTGTGCAGCAGGTTGACCCGCTTTGGCAGCTCTTTGCAAATCAGCCACTGGCATACGTGAGTACTGTGCCGCCTGAGCCGAAATTGATTGTTGCTGCTTTGGCACATAGTCCGCATGGACTTGAAGGCTTACTAACCCCAAAAATAAGGTACTGCCTAATAATTTTTTTTTCATAGAGCGCTCACTCGATAAATAGCGACTTCACCAAACAAATTCGGAAGGTGCTTACTGAGTAAGCTACCTTGTTGATTTCCATTCACGGCAAGTCGGTCAATAATTTTGATCTGATTTTCAGCACACAGTGCTTCAAAATCGCGAAAAGTGCATAGGTGGATATTGGGCGTGTTATACCACATATACGGCAATGCTTCTGAAACAGGCATCTTTCCTTTAATGGCCAAGAAAGAACGCGTCTTCCAATGCGCAAAGTTAGGAAAAGTAATAATCGCTTGCTTCCCAACACGAACCATATCGCGCAAAAGCACGTCTGGTGCGTCTACAGCTTGCAAAGCTTGTGCCATAACCACATAGTCAAACGACTGGTCAGCAAAGCGTCCCAAACCGAGGTTCAAGTCTTGTTGAATGATATTTAACCCGCGACTGACGGCAATTGCAATCTTTTCCTGATCAATTTCGAGTCCATATGCTCGAATTTGATGTTTTTTCCCCATTTGTGACAGCAATTCACCATCACCACAGCCCAAATCAAGCACACTTGAACCCGGTGTAATCCATTTGTCTGCTAACTGTTGATCAATACGCATTAAACTGCCTCCTGAGCCGTAGTTTTCAAATGTTCAGGACCACCTAAAAATGCTCTTAAGGTTTTTACATAAAGCGGAATCGGGAATAAGAACGAGTCATGTCCTTGTTCTGCATCAACATCAATATAACTTACGGGCTTTTGACAGGTAATTAAGGCATCAACAATTTCTTGGGAACGCTGCGGGGTAAAGCGCCAATCTGTGGTAAATGACACCACTAAGAAACGACATTGGGTATTTGCCATCGCTTTAGTCAGAGAAAGCTCATACTCACGCGCGGGATCGAAATAGTCTAAAGCCTTGGTCATAATCAAATAGGTATTGGCGTCAAAGTTACGGCTGAACTGCTCACCTTGATAACGCAAATAACTTTCCACCTGAAATTCGACGTCAAAGCCATACATAAATTTACCGGACTTTAAGTCACGACCAAATTTTTGTTTCATGGCTTCTTCGGACAGGTAAGTGATATGACCGACCATACGTGCCAAAATTAAACCACGCTTTGGATAACTGTCATTTTCCAAATAACGCCCATGATGAAAATCTGGATCAGATAAGATGGACTGACGTGCCACTTCGTTAAACGCAATATTTTGTGCAGACAATTTCGGCGCACTGGCAATGATCACACAATTTTTTAAACGATCAGGATAATCCACCGACCACTGTAGTGCTTGCATACCACCGAGAGATCCACCAATCACCGCATACCAAGTATCAATCCCTAAACGATCTGACAGCATCGCTTGGGTTTTTACCCAGTCACGTACTGTTACAAGTGGGAAATCTGGACCATACGGTCGATTTTCATTTTCCGGGTTTGGCGAGGTGGGACCCGTCGATCCGCTACAGCCACCAATATTATTCAGTGCCACCACAAAAAACTTAAGTGTGTCGATGGCTTTACCCGGGCCAATGCAGGCATCCCACCAACCGACTTTTTTATCATCCTCATGATGATAACCCGCGGCATGATGATGTCCAGATAAGGCATGACAGATCAAAATGGCATTGGATTTGTCCGAATTAAGCGTACCGTAAGTTTCGACCATAATATCAAAACAGGGAAGAATTCGACCACATTCTAACGCGAGTGGTTCTTCAAATTGGAACTTTTGTGGCTTTACTAAGCCCACGGAGTCAGCTGGAAAAGACACAGGATTGATTCGCCTTAAATCTTTAGTTTGAATAAATAAAAGGATACCACTTGAGGGTATCCTTCTAAAGTCATTTTAATGTTATTGCATATCGCAATTGCTTATACCGCTGCGCCTACAGCTTGCGCAGGGCTAAGTACACCTTGTGCGATCAAGCGGTTGGTGCTGGCAATAATCGCTTCAATGGATGAAGTGACAATATTGTCATGTACGCCTGCACCAAATGCAGACTTACCAGTGCCTTTGACTTGAAGTTCAACCAAAGCCAAAGCTTTGGCATTTGCACCTGAACTGATGCTACGCTCTTCATAATTTAAGACATCAATAGGCAATTGAAGTGCATTTAATACCGCAGAAATAGGACCATTACCTGCCCCGCGTAATTGCTGTGATTCACCATCGACTTCAACATTTAAAGTAATGACTTGGTTGCCATTTTCGTCTGACAAGCGATAGTTTTGAACGTTGTAAAAACCTTGTTTGGTATTTACATATTGTTCATTAAACAACGCCCAAATGTCTTGTGCAGTGACTTCTTTGGCTTGTTCATCCGTGACTTGTTGTACAGATTGAGAAAACTCAATTTGTAAACGACGCGGTAACACGACATTGTAATTTGACTCTAACAAATATGAAATTCCGCCTTTACCTGACTGTGAATTCACGCGAATCACGGCATCATAATCACGACCTAAATCTTTAGGGTCGATGGGTAAGTAGGGCATATCCCACATGTCTTGGTTCTTTTGGAACTCAAAACCTTTCTTGATTGCATCTTGATGCGAACCTGAGAATGCGGTGAAGACCAAATCACCCGCATACGGATGACGTGGATGAACAGGTAAACCTGTACACTCTTCAATGGTGGCAATAATTTCATTGATATTTGAGAAATCAAGTTCAGGCGCAACACCTTGGGTATACATATTCAATGCAATCGCTGCAACGTCCACGTTACCTGTACGCTCGCCATTGCCAAACACACAACCTTCAACACGATCCGCACCCGCCATAATGGCAAGTTCAGAAGCCGCAATTCCACAGCCACGATCATTATGACAATGAACCGAAATGATCACGCCATCACGACGCTCAATATTGCGGTGCATCCATTCGATTTGATCGGCATACACATGTGGGCCTGAAACTTCCACGGTTGCAGGTAAATTCAAGATCACTTTATTGGTGGGTGACGCTTCCCAAATTTCAGTCACTGCATCACAGACTTCTTTTGCAACTTCAAGTTCAGTTGCTGTAAAGCATTCTGGGCTGTACTGGAAAATGAATTCTGTTGCAGGGTATTGAGCAGCATATTCTTTGACTTTTTCAGCGGCATTCACTGCAAGTTTCTTCGCACCGGCAACATCAACATTCAAAACTTTTTCACGGAAGGTCGGTGAGTTTGAATTGTAAATATGCACGATGGCACGTTTAGCGCCTTGCAATGATTCAAAGGTACGTTTAATCAAATGATCACGCGCTTGTACCAAAACTTCGATATAAACATCATCTGGAATATGATTCTCTTCAATCAATTTACGCGTGAAATCAAAGTCGATTTGTGATGCAGAAGGAAAGCCAATTTCAATATGTTTAAAGCCAATTTTGACCAACATTTGGAACATTTTAAACTTTTGTTCAATGTCCATTGGTTCGAAAATTGCTTGGTTACCATCTCGCAGGTCGGTACTCATCCAAATTGGCGCTTTATTGATTTCATTATTTGGCCATTGGCGGTCGGGCAAGTCTACACGTTGATACATGCGACGATATTTTTTACTTGGATCTGCCAACATCATGAGATAACTCCTTGCGTCGTATGCGTTGCTCGAATCTTGGGTAAAGGCAGCGCGCTACAAAGATAGATTGTGTCTATTTTAGCCATTTACAAGCATTGTTTAGGTCGGTATTGATTTAATATAAATCTTTAAATTTATATGATTTAGCTTTACCAAAGGTATTCTTGTAAATTTATAGCTTAAAGTTTAATCCAGCTGAGCCGAAAAGTTTTTCCTATTTCTATAGATTTTAGTCGTATCTTAATAAAGTATTTCTTATATATGTAGCTTAGTGAAAAATATTTTCAGTATTTAGCTTTTGGTTTTATTTATTTTTCGAAATTAAGCTAATAGCATCGAATTTATTGCTTTTAATGATTGCGCTCGAATTAGAGTTCAGCCCATTTTCGCATCAGATTGTGGTACATGCTGGTCAGTTTAATCACTTCTGCATGCTGATCTCCCAGTTCAAGACGTAACTTTTGTATGCTTTGATCCAAATTAAAGAGCATGAAACGGTCTGCATCATCACGGATCATGCTTTGCACCCAAAAAAATGAGGCAATACGACAACCTGATGTAATGGCAGTAACTTCGTGCACACTGGTCGAGGGATAGAGAATCATATCGCCCGCAGGTAGTTTGACTTCATGGTAGCCATAAGTGTCTTCAACCACGAGTTCACCGCCTTCATATTCTTCAGGTTCACTTAAAAAGACCGTACAAGATAAATCGGTACGTAGGCGGTCATTACTACCACGAATACGACGGATGGAATTATCAACATGAAAACCAAAAGCTTCATTTTGTTCATAGCGATTGAACAAGGGCGGAATAATATCGAGTGGAATTGCTGCGGATAAAAATAGGGGATGCTGACCCAGCGATTCTAAAATAAGTGTACTCAGGTGATGAGTGAGGGGATGGTCTTCAGCCAATTGTTGGTTTTGTTTGACTGCAGCAGAAAGTGTTCCAGCAGTGACTTTTCCATTGACCCATTCGACTTTAGCCATTTCGTCGCGAAAGTATTGAACTTGTTCTTTGCTGAGTACGTTGGGAATATGATGAATCACGTTGGCACCTACACTGAATATTTATTGTGAATATAAAAATAGCCTCATTATGAGGCTATTCAATCTCCTTTTTAAAGCGCGTATTTAAAGCTTAGAATTTAAAATTCGCTGATAACACGGCGCTACGACCTTCTGCTTCAGTGGCATAGTGTGAAGAGTAAGCCTTATTAAAGTATCGAACGTCTGATAAGTTGTTGACGTTGAGCTGTAGATCCACATTTTTGTTGACATTATAACGCGCCATCGCATCGTAACGAACATAACCAGGTACGAATTTAGTATTGGCTGCATTGCCATAGACTTTGTCCATTGCAATTGCGCCTACGCCTAAGTTCAGTTGTGGTAGTACTTGATATGTTGTCCATAATGTTGCGGAGTTTTTAGCAACGTTTTGAACTTGATTACCTTCATTTGTTTCTTTTGGACCATCATCAACCAATTCACTGTCCAAATACGTATATCCAGCTGAAACTGCCCATTTTTTCGTAATGTTACCATTTACACCCAGTTCAAGGCCGTCAACTCGAGTTTCACCGATATTGCGTGTAAAACCATCTGTGGTGACCGCACGTGTATTTTCTTTTTCAGTACGGAAGATTGCAGCAGTTAAATTTAACTTTTCATTGAACAAATCCCATTTTGTCCCAATCTCATAGGTTTTGACTTCTTCTGGTTTGAGATTATTGATAGCACGTGCTTGGTCTTCAGTCGTGTTACGACCTGGAGCGCCTATCGCTTCTGAACCGTCACCACCATCGACTCCAACAGGATTGGCTGAAGTTGCATAACTGACATAAATTGAACCATTTTCGACAGGTTTGAACGTTAAACCAGCTTGGTAGTTAAAGAAGTCTGAGTCACTATCAAGCTTAAGTAGATCGCCTTCTTGAACTTTATTACTGGTGACATTACTGTTTAAAGCCCCGTAAGTCATGACCTGTTCGGTTTCAAATTTATCCCAACGAACGCCAAGGTCGAGTATCCATTGTGGATTGAATTCGATACTGTCAAGGAAATAAATCGAAGTTGATTGAGATTCAATATTGTATTGATCTGCCCCTTGAGTGCTGAGCGAGCCTTCAAAAGGGTACTGGTTTGGATTATTTACACTGATACAACCTGGGCCAGTAGAATTAACATCGCCTGAGCATGGGTAAGCAGTACCTGTAGCATCTTTACCATTGATAATATATTGGGTACGGTCTGTTTCTTGGTCTGAGTACTCAGCTCCTAAGTTGAAACTATGCTTAAGATTTCCAGTGTTAAATTTTCCTGTCAATGCGAGTTGATCTGTTAAAGATGTCGTATCTGAAACTCGAGAATTGGCACGTGCCCATACATTACCTGTTAAGGCACCTGAAGCAGTATCGTAGATATTTCCTTTTGAATCATCTGGATTGGTCCAAAGATAATCATTCTTAGAATTGTTATATACAGCTGTATTGCTCAAGGTAAGATTGTCTGTCAGATCATGTTCTAACTTTATCGTACCAATTTGATTTTCCTGTTTTTGAAAATCACGATCTTTCCAGCCATAATAAATGCCTTGTTTAATATCGATAGGCTTACCATTGCCGTTTAAGTTTGCATTGGCATTTGTTGCAGCAAAGGGATTGTTATACGGAATACCAGAATCAGGAATATCGTCTGATTTTAAATAATAATAACTTAAGGTTGCACGTGTTGCTGTATCAAGACCAAAGCTGATACTGGGCGCAATACCTGCACGTTTGTATTCAGCACCATCATGTTGACCCGCTTTTTCATTTTGATGACCCAGTACGGCAACACGAGCCGCAATTCCATTTCCAAAATCTTTGTTACCATCTAAAGTGATACGCGCATACGCATCTGTACCACCGCCCACAGATCCTTCTAAAAAGTCACCTTGTTTTGCAACTTTAGAAATCATGTTAATGCTACCGCCAGTGCTACCTGCCCCGCCTAGAGCTGATGCTGAACCTTTGGTCACTTCCACTTGTTCAATGGCAAACATTTCGCGGTTTTGTGATGTTGAATTGCGAACGCCGTCGACATACATCGAACTTTCAGAGTTATAACCTCGAATAAAAGGACGATCCCCATTCGGATTACCGCCTTCACCAGCGCCTAAGGTAATACCAGGCACTGTGCGTAAAGCATCACTTAAAGTTGTTACTTGAGTGTCTTGAATCAGTTGTTTCGAAATGACCGATACTGACTTTGGCGTATCAAGAAGAGGAGCAACAAATTTGCTGTTTGCAGATTTATCTACTTTTAAGCTTTGTTCTGCGTCTGCTTTAGTTTGAATTGTATCAAGTTGGGTCACCTGATTTTGAGCCATTGCGTTCCCAGCAATCAGTGAGAGTGAAGACACAATCGCAGATGATACGATTTTCTTACGGGTTTTGATGAAGGTCATTTCTAACTCAAAATAGGCATTGTGAATTTGTATGCGAATAGTAATGATTCTTGTTATAAATCGCACCAATGATGCATTGGATTTATCGTTCAACAATTAGATAATTAATTATAATACAAATGTAATAACATAATACTGTTAATTTAAGTTTATGATTATAATAGATATTCTAAAAAACTTACAATTGTTGAAATTTGATTGGGATTTTGAATGCATGAAGTTTTGGTCATTACAATGTCTCATTTGACATCGTCAACTAGGCGCTGAACTTTACATGTTTAATATGAAATTTACTTGATCATACTAAATCATCATTTTTAACAATGAAATAAAATTAATAATTGAAGATATTTAAAAATAGAGTTAAAAAAATAATCAATACTATAGACTTCTTTCATAAGTCATTTTTTATTCAGCTCCATGTTGTAAATTCCAGCAATTAAATTGAATCTTAAGCCCAGTCTTTTTCCACGGTTACGATATCGCTCAGCAAGAATTTTGAAAGTTTTCAAACTACCAAATATATGCTCAATGCCAATTCTCCTTTTATTGATTTCTTGATTATACATTTTTAGCTCAGGATCCAGTTTGCAGCGCTTTTTTGCTTTTAATGGCAATAGGCTATTCGCATATACTGCATAAATCCCTTGATAGCCTTTATCTGCAAGAATGAAGGCACCTATAGGAATCTGATTCAAGTTACGTTTGAAGAGTTCAAAATCATGTACAGCACCACGACTCGTGCATAAACTTAGAATTTTCTGAGTCTTATAATGAATGATGGCTTGAACTTTGAAAGTATGTGCCTTCTTCTTCCCACTATAGCTTTTCTTCTGTTTTTTTAGGCCTTTGTATTGTAATTTCTGTGGCATCTACGATCACCACATTCCAATCAATGCCTTCGCCTTCTGGCAAATCCTTTGGTAAATTAAATAAATTCGACTTGATGAGGCAGTCCTCTACGTGGCGGACGATTCTTGAAGCTGTAGGCTCTGAAACACCATAACTTGTTGCGACATGGAACAATGTTCGGTATTCACGCCAATAACTTAAGCATAGAAGGATTTGATCTTCTATGCTCAATTTAGGTGGTCTGCCTTTGGCAGGAACATGCATATTAAGTTGCTCAACCATTAAATAAAAGGTTGACCATGAGATGCCTGTATATCGCTTGAACTGTGTTTCAGAAAGCTTTTTTGAATCGATGTATTTCATTCAAAGATTATGCATGATTATTGAAGAGGCTTTGGTACAAATAATCGGCAAAAGATTGATTATTTTTTGATTTATGAAAGAGATCTTATATTTTGCTCAATATGCTGTTTGTATATTTTAAACTATAGCATTGAGTATGAGAATTTGAATTAAATAATAAAAATTTGGGTAAGTAAGAGGTATAAAAATATCAAAAATAGAAAGTTATCAATAGACAGAAATTATTCGAGATGCGTGTTGATGTGAAAAAGTAGTCAAGATTATGGCAAAAAACTGTTTTTACGCTATATAAAACACTTTAAGGGGGGATCTGAGAAAAAAATCATGGTGAATTGAATCTATTTTGTATATCTTCGTTTGTTGTCATATAATGTGGCTCTTTAAAAATTGCAATTACTATTTCTATATCGAGGAAGCCATGCAAGTAACTTCTGAAGCGGTTTCGGGCGTTGCCCGTCGTTTAAATGTATCTGTACCGACGAGCCGTGTTAATGAGCAATTTGAAGCTCGTTTAAAACGCACTGCTAAAACTGCGAAGATTAACGGCTTCCGTCCAGGTAAAGTGCCTTTAGACGTTGTACGTCGTGAATACGGCGCGGGTATCTATCAAGAAGTTGTAAACGATATCATCCGTGACACAGTTTTCGAAGCGATCCAACAAGAGAAAATCAACGCTGTTGGTATGCCAAACATCGAAAAAACTGAAATGAAAGATGACGCTTTAGTCTATGAAGCGACTGTTGAAGTGTATCCAGAAGTTGACGTTAAAATTGACGGTTTAGAAGTTGAACGTAAAACAGCAGAAGTGAATGATGCTGACGTAGATCAAATGATCGAAAACCTTCAAAAGCAACGTCAAGATTGGGCTGAAACCAAAGGCATGGCTAAAAAAGACATGCAAGTGACTTTCGATTTCGAAGGGACTGTTGATGGTGAGAAGTTTGAAGGCGGCGCGTCTGAAGACTTTAAACTTGTTCTAGGTTCAGGTCGTATGATCCCGGGCTTTGAAGACGGTATCGTAGGTATGAAGAAAGGCGAAGAGAAAGTGATTGATGTTACTTTCCCTGAAGACTATCAAGCTGAAAACTTAGCGGGTAAAGCTGCACAGTTCAAAATCACGGTTAAATTGGTTGAAAAGCCTAAACTTCCAGAAATTGATGCTGAATTCCTTAAAATCTTTGGTTTAACTGAAGAAGAAGGCGTTGAGAAATTAAAAGCTGACGTTCGTAAAAACATGGAACGTGAAGTGAAAAACGGTCTTCGTAACCAAGTGAAAGGTGCAACTTTTGATGCGCTTGTTGCGGCGAACGAAGTCGAAGTTCCAGCGTCTATGTTGGCTCAAGAAGTTGACCGTCAACGTCAACAAATGATCCAGCAGTTCACTCAGCAGTTTGGTGCTCAAGGTGCTAAAGCATTTGACAGCAGCATGCTTCCTGATGAATTGTTCAAAGAACAAGCTGAAAAATCAGTTAAATTGGGTATCTTGGTCAGCAAAATTTTAGCTGATGCTAAACTTGAGTTAGATCCAGCGCGTGTTGAAGCGTATATCGCTGACATGGCGTCTTCTTACGAAGATCCAACTGAAGTGATCGAATACTTCAAAAATGACAAACAACAACGCGCTCAAATTGAAGGTGTTGTGTTAGAAGACCAAGTTGTAGATTACATCTTAGCGTCTGCTAAAGTAACAGATGCAACCGTAAGCTATGAAGAATTGTTGAAAGAGCAACAAGCTCGTCAACAACAAGGCTAATCGCCAAAAGTTGTAAAAAAGGGGCGCATCATGCGCCTCTTTTTTTATGCTGTAGAATCTTTGTTAAATGTCCTCTATTCACAATGCTTATTCTGAAAATATCTGATATTTAATGGGGAATATTTTGCATTTTCGACAATTATCCCTCATATTGTGAATATGTGTTGAGTAACAAAAAATCAGGAATAAATAACGTATGTATGTTCCAACAATTGATAACGCATTAGTTCCAATGGTGGTTGAGCAATCTTCTCGTGGTGAGCGTTCTTTTGATATTTATTCACGTCTTTTACGTGAACGTGTGATTTTTTTAACTGGCGAAGTTGAAGACAACATGGCCAACTTAATTGTTGCGCAAATGCTGTTTTTAGAAGCAGAAAATCCAGAAAAAGATATTCATTTATATATTAACTCGCCAGGCGGTTCTGTGACTGCTGGTATGGCCATTTACGATACCATGCAATTCATCAAGCCTGATGTAGTGACCTATTGTATGGGTCAAGCTGCATCAATGGGTGCATTCTTATTGAATGCTGGTGCTAAAGGTAAGCGCTACTGTCTTGAAAATGCGCGTGTCATGATTCACCAACCGCTTGGTGGATTCCGTGGTCAAGCATCTGATATTGAAATTCACGCACGTGAAATTCTATTCATTAAAGAACGTTTAAACCGTTTAATGGCTGAACATAGCGGTCAAGACTATGAAACTGTGGCGCGTGACACAGATCGTGATAACTTTATGACAGCGCAAGCTGCAAAAGAATACGGTTTAGTCGACGAAGTTTTGTCTAAACGTCCACAAATTTAAGCTGTAAAGCATAGATAAAATATTTGGAGTGAAAATGTCTGAAAATCCTCAAGGACAAAAGCATTGTTCATTTTGCGGTAAAACGCAGTCTGAAGTGGGTAAGCTCATTGCAGGCGAGGACGCATATATTTGTAATGAATGCGTAGATGTGTGCTTAGACTTAGTTCAGACCAGTCAACAAGTTGAAACAGGTGAGTGGGCAACGCGTCCATTGCCTAAGCCACACGAAATCCGTGCGGCACTGGATCAATACGTGATTGGTCAAGATACGGCAAAGAAAACCCTTTCAGTTGCTGTATATAACCATTACAAACGCTTAAAAGTGACGCAAACTGCCAGCAAAGTAGATGACCAAGTTGAACTTGCGAAAAGTAATATTTTGCTGATTGGACCTACGGGTTCAGGTAAAACCTTGCTTGCGCAAACTTTGGCGCGTCTTTTAGATGTCCCTTTTGCGATGGCAGATGCAACCACCTTAACCGAAGCGGGTTATGTGGGTGAAGATGTTGAAAACATTGTGCAGAAGCTTCTTCAAAAAGCGGATTATGATGTCGAAAAAGCGCAAAAAGGCATTATTTATATCGATGAGATCGACAAGATTACTCGTAAATCTGAAAATCCATCCATTACGCGTGATGTGTCTGGCGAAGGCGTTCAACAAGCACTTTTGAAAATGATTGAAGGCACGGTTGCATCTATTCCCCCGCAAGGTGGTCGTAAGCATCCGCAGCAAGAATTTATTCAAATTGATACTTCGAACATCTTGTTCATCTGTGGTGGTGCATTCTCAGGTCTTGAGCGTGTAGTACAGCAGCGTCAAGAAAAAGGCGGTATTGGCTTTACAGCAGATGTGAAGACGAAAGATGATGGTAAAAAATTATCTGAATTGTTCCGTCAAGTTGAAGCGGCAGACTTGGTGAAATTTGGTTTAATTCCAGAGTTCATCGGTCGTTTACCCGTGATCGCGACGCTTGAAGAGTTGGATGAAGAAGCGTTAATGCAGATTCTGACTGAACCTAAAAATGCCTTGACCCGTCAGTATCAATACCTTTTCGAGATGGAAGATGTCGATTTGGTTTTTGAAGAGTCCGCTCTACGTGCAATTGCGAAAAAAGCGCAAGAGCATAATACTGGCGCGCGTGGTCTACGTTCAATTTTAGAAAATGTCTTGCTTGAAACCATGTATGACTTACCAAGTCGTACAGATGTGGGTACTGTGGTAATCAATGAAGCGGTCATCAAAGATAAAGCAGCGCCTGAGTATCAAGCAGAGCGTCAGCAAAAAATGGAACAAGTGATTGAAGAAAAAATGGATTTAAAAATTTTAGACAGTAAATCTGCTTAAGATTTTATAGTGAATTTTTGATTCGCTGTATTTCATCCGAAAAGGCGGGAAAAGTGTGACTTTTCCCGCCTTTTTTATTTTTTATATTGCATCGAAATGTTAAGCTCGAAATAGGAAATTATTTATACTCAAACAAAATAAAAAATACGTGATGAGGGAAAATCATGCGCTATTTGGCTTTTATTCTTTTAAGCAGCAGTGGATTGGTGGCTTGTGGTCATTCACCGAGTCAAGACAAAGTCGCTCAAAACCAAATTATTTCTACTTTAGATCCTGTTGATTTTGCGGAAAAACCGAGTTTTATCTCTTCAAAATTAGATCAGTATAAAGTGACAGGCTTTTCGGTGGGTTCATGGGTAAATCAACAGCCGGGACAGTTCTTTAAACTGGTCAAGCCGCAACATCCCAATGCCGCAGTCCTATATATGTATCGCCCTGACAGCAAGTGGAATCGCCAAGAAATTATTGCACAGAGTTTTTTCTTAAATGGGAAGCGCATTCCGAGCCTAATCAGCAATCACTATTATTGGATTGAATTGGCAGAGGGGGATTATCAACTGAGCCTCAGCCGTCCCTTAACGGTGCTGCATTTTCAAAAACCACTGTCTGCTCACTTTAGTGTGAAGGCGGGTCAACAGTATTTTCTTAAATATGAAGAAGAGCAGTTCCGTGGTGGGCCAAATGGTGATGCTGATTTATTGCGTGTCGGTCCTCTTATGCAAATGCCAACGCGTCAGGCACTCAAAGAAATTGGCATGACCCAGCTTAAATCACCGGGTTTAAACTATGTGGCACAGGTTACACCTACAGGCAATATTTTAAAAAGCAGCGAAAAAATTGACAGTGGGAAGTACAAAGCCAGCGACGATGTTCGTATGAAACAACCTTTTAAATTATGGAATCCAATGACCTGGTAATCTACAGGCATCAAAGCATCATTGGATTATATAGAACAGATATTTAATCTTTGGATTTGATCAAAGGTTTCATGATGGCAGAAAATTGAGCCATAAATTCTGCTTTTTTCTTTGGATCGGCCAGAAGCTTCTGTGTAATTTCTATCGATTGCGTCATTAAATCACCCATCAATAAGGTACTTTTTTGAGTAATCGATTGTCCTATGGGGGTGCTTAAAAAAGTGATATAGGCCTGTGCTTCTTCTTCAGTATAGGTTTTTTTGTAGGCATTTCTGATCATGTCGTAAAATTGCTGATCTTCAGTGACATTCGATGTGAGCGAAGCAATCAGTTCTGATATTTTAAGGGCTGCCTTTTGTTCTTCTTCATTCAAACTGTCTACAGCCAAGGTATCTTTTAAAATGGTTTCTGCCTGCTGGTCATACATGGGTTTAAGTTCTTGATTTGATTTTTCAAGGATGCCTTTGATGTTTGAAAGTTGCATCAGTTTATCGACACTCGCATTTTGAATAGGCGCTGCATAAGTTGTTGAGATAGCAAATACAAATAGACTTATCGCTGAAAGTAAAGTTGAACCGATAAAATGGCGAAGTAAATGAGTCATTGTCTGTTCTCTATTGGAATTTTAGCTTTGATACGAATATAAAAGTACTTAAAGCTGAGTTTTATCAGCTGTTTTAATCTTATAACGAATGATTCAAATATACGAAGGATTCTCATAAAAAAGCACATCAGAAGGTGCTTTTTTATTTATAACATTTTAAATATTAGTGAGCAGCAGCATCTACGACTGGGATTTTACCAATCTTCGCCTGCCAAATTTTAGGTGCAATCGCATGAATTGATGTGCCATTTACGTCTACAGCCACTGATACTGGCATATCTTCAACCACAAACTTGTAGATTGCTTCCATCCCTAAGTCAGCAAAAGCAACCACTTCAGCTTGACGTACCGCTTTAGAAACAAGGTAAGCTGCACCACCCACTGCCATAAGGTAAGTCGCTTTATGATCTTTGATGGCTTCAATTGCAGTCGGACCACGGTCTGCTTTACCAATCATGCCATACAAGCCAGTATGCTCTAAAACTTGACGTGTGAACTTGTCCATACGTGTTGCAGTGGTCGGGCCAGCAGGACCAACGACTTCATTACCCACTGGATCGACAGGACCAACGTAATAAATAAACTTACCTTTTAGGTCAACAGGAAGTTCTTCACCATTGTTAATCATGTCCACCATACGTTTATGCGCAGCGTCACGACCTGTGTAAATTGTACCGTTAAGAAGCAAGGTGTCGCCTGGTTGCCAAGCATTCATTTCTTCTTGCGTGATGTTATCCAGATCAACACGTTTAGAGGTTGATGAATCCCAAGTCACAGCAGGATAGTCAGACAGTTTAGGTGCAACGATATTGGCAATCCCTGATCCATCCAGCGTGAAGTGTGCATGGCGTGTTGCAGCACAGTTCGGAATCATACCCACTGGTTTGCCAGCAGCATGACATGGGTAATCTTTGATTTTAATGTCGAGAACTGTGGTTAAACCACCAAGACCTTGTGCGCCAATACCCAACGCATTTACTTTCTCGAAGATTTCGATACGAAGTTCTTCAAGTTTGCTTTGTGGGCCGCGACGTAGAAGTTCGTCCATGTTGATTTCTTCCATGAGAGCTTCTTTGGCAAGCATCATGGCTTTTTCAGCAGTACCCCCAATCCCGATACCGAGCATACCCGGTGGACACCAGCCTGCACCCATGGTTGGAACAGTTTTCAGTACCCAGTCCACGATTGAATCAGATGGGTTAAGCATTGCTAGTTTGGATTTATTTTCTGAGCCGCCACCTTTTGCAGCAACTGTGATGTCTACTTTATTACCCGGAACAAGTTTGTGATAGATCACAGCAGGGGTGTTGTCTTTGGTGTTCTTACGACCGAACGCAGGGTCCGCTAAAACAGATGCACGTAGAATGTTTG
Source organism: Acinetobacter sp. TGL-Y2 (assembly GCF_001612555.1). Lineage (NCBI taxonomy): Bacteria > Pseudomonadati > Pseudomonadota > Gammaproteobacteria > Moraxellales > Moraxellaceae > Acinetobacter > Acinetobacter sp. TGL-Y2. The sequence continues at coordinate 512,207 of NZ_CP015110.1, forward strand.
AATTTTCTAAGTAGCCTTGGCGTACACCTTCGTTAATTGCATCGTCTAAGCCCATCGTTAAATCAAATTTAACGTCCATACCCACTTCAACGAATACGTTGACAATACCAGTGTCTTGACAGATTGGGCGGTGACCCTCTGCACACATACGTGAATTAATCAAAATTTGCGCAATGGCATCTTTCGCAGCTTTGTTTTCTTCACGATCGTAGGCACGGCTCATCGCTTGGATGAAATCCTGTGGGTGATAGTAAGAAATAAACTGTAGCGCATCTTTTACCGATGTGATCAAGTCGTCTTGCTTGATAATAGTTGTCATATCAAATATCTCTTGAGCGGGCTGTTGGCTAGCGGGCTAAATTATAAGACAAATTGATTCAATTGTGGCTTTTTTGCATAGCTTTTGGGCAAAAGTTTAATATGCATGTTGGCGTATCAGAATGGATGTTAAGTGGCATAAGTGACGAAAAACGTGTCATATCAGTTTTTCATAATACTCATCTCGAAATGAGGGATACTAAAATGTTTTACAAATATTTTGATGGAGGGGCATTCTTGAGTATATATCTGCTGCAAAGTGGATCTACGCTCAAAAAGGAGATCTAGCCTAATTTTAATCTTATTTGTTGTTCTGACACAAATATAATTATTTTTGTTTCAAAATACAATCTAACCATTTTCGTTGTTCTGATACTGTTCTTGGTCTAGCGTGATAATACCTATTATTATTTAAAATTCCTAACGGGTTACTAACTTTGAGCGTATTACAAGCTAATTGCGTTAGTTCATCTAGAGCAGGATTAACACCCCATGCAAAAATTACAAGAACATTCTTTTCATATAAAGATGCTAAGTCATTCATTCTAGATTCATGAAATATAGAATGTTGATTATCTTTGCGGGAGTTTTTAATTTTTGAATAAAATTTTGAAGATTTTGATTCCCTCAAGTCGGACAAATTAATAATGCGTGCAAAATCTATTCCTTTTCTATCCATAATCCTCATTATTTGAAGCTGAGTAGGGTCATATAAAGTGGGAGTTAAGATGTTATTTGCTGTCTCATCTATTGGTACAGATGAACCTGGATTCATCATTACGATCATCAATTGAGGTGAGGTTAGTGTTGTAGCTTTTCTTGTAATATTTAAGTATTTACGACAATCATCGCCGAAATTGTCAGTATAAAAAAATCCATTCACGTCAAAGTCCATAAAATTATTTCCGTATAAGATCAGTTAATAATCATTTAAAATAATTGCTGTTATAAAAAATAAAACCACCCGATCTTTCGACAGGGTGGCGATAAACTTAAAAGATTAAATTAATTTTCCTGTTGCTCAGACTGAATTGCTGTTAAAGCAATGGTAAACACAATATCATCAACCAATGCACCACGAGATAAATCGTTCACAGGTTTATTTAAACCTTGTAGCATGGGACCGACACTCACGACATTGGCAGAACGCTGTACCGCTTTATAGGTGGTATTACCTGTATTTAAGTCAGGGAAAATAAACACATTGGCGCGACCGGCAACTTGTGAATCTGGGGCTTTAGATTTACCCACACTTTCAACCGATGCTGCGTCATATTGTAGTGGACCATCAATGAGTAAATCTGGACGGCGCTCTTTTGCAATACGCGTCGCTTCAGCCACTTTTTCAACTTCTGCACCTGCACCCGAAGTGCCTGTAGAGTATGAAATCATGGCGATACGTGGGTCTATACCAAAAGCTTTTGCAGAGTCTGCAGATTGAATGGCAATCTCAGCCAACTGTTCAGCATTTGGGTCGGGATTAATCGCACAGTCGCCATACACATAGACTTCGTCAGGCAATAGCATGAAGAATACAGACGATACCAATGAATAATCAGGCGCTGTTTTAATGAGTTGAAAGGCAGGGCGAACGGTATTTGCAGTGGTATGAACTGCCCCAGACACCAAGCCATCGACTTGATCAAGTGCTAACATCATTGTGCCGAGTACTACGGTGTCTTGAAGTTGTTCACGCGCCTGTAAGTCATTGAGCTTACCTTTACGTAGCTCAACCATTTTTTCGACATAATTTTCACGAATTAAATCAGGATCAATAATTTCTAAACTGTCAGGTAAGACGATATTACGCGCTTTGGCAATTTCAATGACTGCTTCAGGTTTCGCAAGCAAAATGCAATGTGCAATCCCGCGAGATTGACAAATCGCTGCGGCTTCAATGGTACGAGGCTCATCACCTTCCGGAAGTACGATGCGTTTTTTCGCCGCAATCGACTTTTGAACCAATTCATGACGAAATGCTGATGGCGATAAACGTGGCTGGTATGAGCCATTTAATAACTGGGTGATCCATTCTGTATTGATATGGCTTGACACAAAGCGCGTCACTTGTTCTGCACGTTCAGTATCATCCACCGGAATTTCATTGCTTAAATTCGACAACTGCTGCGCCGTTTCAAAGGTGCTTAATGGTGTTTGAAGGATGGGCAATCCTTGTTTAATCGCAGTTTGGCAGAAATCGAGCACCAATGGATTTGGCGCATAATGTTCAGTCAACACCAAGCCTGCAAGTGGAATTCCATTGCTGCTGGCAAGGCTGGCCGCGAGCAAAACATCAATTCGGTCAGATGCACTGATAATCAGTTCACCCGCAACAAATTTATGTAATTCATGTTCAATGTTGGATGCCAATAAACTGCTGTGTAATACACGGCGCTGTGATGCTTCACCTAAATTAATCCACTCGGCTTGAATATGTTGAGCAATATCAGACATGCGAGGCACGCTTAAGGTATTGCTAAATGGAACAAGCGCAATCACAGGCAGTTGAGCAGAACCAATCCAAGGATGGGTTTTTTGAATCTCAGCGACAAAACGTTCAGTTTCAGCACTTAGACGTAACCCTGGATCCATGGTCACTGGAATGTGTGCAGATTCTTCAGACAAGCCCTTGGTGCGCATAAATAAAACGCCAGCAGTACGTGTGTTGTGTGCACCGCCAAAGTTTCGCAATTGACTGTCAATTTTCTCAGCAGAAACCACCACTTTATGAATATCTGCACTGCTGACAATAATCACTTTCGCATCGAGTGCTTGAGCAAGCTGGGCATTGAGCTCAGATGCAAAAGCATCACGGCTGTTCGGTACTAAACCTTCAACAATAATCACATCATGCTTTTTGGCAATCTGACGATGCAACCGTACAGCTTCTTCGAGTAATTCATCGCTTTCACCCGCATTGAGCTGCTGGTTTAACGTGTTATATGGAATTGGCTCTACTGTTTCATTTTGAGAGATATGACGAAACAGGGCAGTGGTACGATCTGCGCCATGACTGTTGGCTTCTTGAGAAAAAGGTTTTAAAAACCCTGCTTTTACCCCTTGGCATTCCAAAGCATAAATCAGTCCTAAACATGCTGACGTCAGTCCAACGCCTTCCCCAGTGGGTACAAGTACAATTGTTTTCATAAAAAATCTAATTTCAAAAATTTAAATAAGGATTGGAATGCATAAAATGCGAAGGCTTATGCCATCGCAAATTCTGCCTCAGACTTTTTTGAAGTTGCTTGGTTCACCTCGTGAATCACAACCTGCTCTGTTTCTTTGGCAATGCGTCCTTCTTCATCTGTAGGTACTACCCAAATTTGTGGTCCAGTACCTGCATCGATTCGACCTTCAGTACCACGTTTTAAGCTGTCATTTTTTTCTTGACTAAAGTTAAAACCGAAATGCGGTAAATATGACAATGTTTTTTCACGAATGTAGGCAGAGTTTTCACCAATACCACCGGTGAAGAACAAACCATCTAAACGCGGTAAACCACAACTTAAAGCGGCGAGAGATTTGGCTAAACGGTAGCAAAAAACTTCAATGGCAAGCGCGGCATCTTCATTACCTTCTTCTGAGGCCTCAATAAGAGTACGCATATCATTAGATAAGTTCGATAGTCCCAATAGCCCTGATTGGCTGTTGAGCATTTTATCAATTTTATAAATGTCCCAACCTAAATTGTTGGCAATAAAACTGTGTAAGCTTGGATCGACATCGCCGCTACGAGTACCCATGACCAAACCTTCAAGTGGGGTTAAGCCCATAGAGGTGTCCACACTTTGACCATTCCAAATGGCACAGGTCGAGCTACCATTGCCCAAGTGTGCAGTCAGCCAGCCGCCTTGTTTATAACTGCCCGCAAGTTCTGAACCACGCTCAGACACATAGGCATGACTGGTGCCGTGGAAACCATAGCGACGCACGTTATGTTCAGTATAAAGGAATTTTGGTACCGCATAGCGATAGGCATGTGCAGGCATAGTTTGATGGAATGCGGTATCAAAAACAGCGACTTGAGGCAATTCAGGGAACAGACGCATGGTGGCATCGATACCGACCAAGTGTGCAGGATTATGTAATGGTGCAAGCGGTGTCGCTGCACGAATACGATCTATAATTTCAGGGGTGAGTAATTCTGCTTTGGTCAGTGTCCCGCCATGTACAACACGGTGGCCAATGGCTTGTGGGTTATAATGTGACAAACGTTCTAAAATGGTTTCCAGTGCTTTTTCATGATCAGCATGTGGAATCAAAAGTTCAAGCGCTTTGTCACCTGTGGTGATGCCTTTAATACGCGCTTCAGCAGAACCTAAGTTTTCAGCTAAACCAAAAATACGATCTTCATGGCGCTCAGAAACCAAAGCGTATTTAATTGAAGAAGAACCACAGTTAATTACCAATACTGATATAGACACGTTTTATTACCCGAATTCTAATTGAAATTATTAATCCCTGAGGTGATCTTCATGCTGCTTAAAAACAATGCAATTCGGATCAATAGGGATGTTTTATCATGTGTTTTTTTGATCTCCTAGATAGACTTTAGGAGATTAGACTTAAGCATTATCGACCTGTTGACCAATAATCATTAAAATTTATCCATTAATGGAAAAGCATTTATTAAATAAATGTTGGTGTTTTTTATTTAATCTTAAACTTGCGTGACTACTGATAAAAATAGCATGCTCGTACTATATTCAACAAATTTTTGCTCAAATTTTAAGGCTTTTTGTACTTCATTTCAGACCAACGCACAATCACATAGGCAATCAAAGCCACCATGAAAAATAACAGCATCATCCACGCTAAACCTTGTAAAGTTTCAATAATTGTACGATAAATTTCTAAAAACCAGCGCTGCTCAGTCAGCTCTAAAATCACAGTTTTTTGATTTTCACCGTTGTAGCTGATTGGCGTGATGTATTTCTCCATATCATAAATGCGAATGCCCGATGACGTGCCCACCACCATGCCTGAAAATTTGGTGTACTTCGCCCAAGCCTGATGAATAGGATCATGGATAATCCGCGCTAAAATTTGATTAATTGAACTGGAAAAAAGCCACATGACGAGCCATGAAACACTTAAGGCTAGAATAAAGGTCGTGATAATTAAGTAATAGAACATCTTGTCACCTTAGGCTTATTGCTTTTGAAATGGTTGGTTCTGAAATTAACATTCTGATACTTTTTTCTCAAATTGTTGTACTTAAGATTGGTGCGAGGAAATTATATTTCTAAGTTTTTTGTTTGAAGACTAGGTTTATAAAACTGGGTTTCTAAGATTGGGTTTCTAAGATCGGAGTTCTAAAATGAGGGCTTTAGGGTTAGATTCTGAGATTAAGGCTCGAAAATGATGCTTAGAGTGTATAAAAATAGATATTAGAATAGATCTCTTTCATAAATCAAAAAATAATCAATCTTTTGCCGATTATTTGTACCAAAGCCTCTTCAATAATCATGCATAATCTTTGAATGAAATACATCGATTCAAAAAAGCTTTCTGAAACACAGTTCAAGCGATATACAGGCATCTCATGGTCAACCTTTTATTTAATGGTTGAGCAACTTAATATGCATGTTCCTGCCAAAGGCAGACCACCTAAATTGAGCATAGAAGATCAAATCCTTCTATGCTTAAGTTATTGGCGTGAATACCGAACATTGTTCCATGTCGCAACAAGTTATGGTGTTTCAGAGCCTACAGCTTCAAGAATCGTCCGCCACGTAGAGGACTGCCTCATCAAGTCGAATTTATTTAATTTACCAAAGGATTTGCCAGAAGGCGAAGGCATTGATTGGAATGTGGTGATCGTAGATGCCACAGAAATTACAATACAAAGGCCTAAAAAAACAGAAGAAAAGCTATAGTGGGAAGAAGAAGGCACATACTTTCAAAGTTCAAGCCATCATTCATTATAAGACTCAGAAAATTCTAAGTTTATGCACGAGTCGTGGTGCTGTACATGATTTTGAACTCTTCAAACGTAACTTGAATCAGATTCCTATAGGTGCCTTCATTCTTGCAGATAAAGGCTATCAAGGGATTTATGCAGTATATGCGAATAGCCTATTGCCATTAAAAGCAAAAAAGCGCTGCAAACTGGATCCTGAGCTAAAAATGTATAATCAAGAAATCAATAAAAGGAGAATTGGCATTGAGCATATATTTGGTAGTTTGAAAACTTTCAAAATTCTTGCTGAGCGATATCGTAACCGTGGAAAAAGACTGGGCTTAAGATTCAATTTAATTGCTGGAATTTACAACATGGAGCTGAATAAAAAATGACTTATGAAAGAAGTCTAATATTTAAAGGTAGGGAACTGTAGGTGCTCTGTTCAGCTTCAGTGTTGAAACTGAACAGGTGAAAAATATTTAAAAAATTAGATTTGAATGCATCCGCTTGAGCGCTTTATTCCGCTTAAAAACTTAGCTTACTGACGAATTTGACCATCGCCCAGTACAATCCATTTCTGTGAAGTAAGACCTTCAAGTCCAACAGGTCCACGTGCATGAATTTTGTCGGTTGAAATTCCAATTTCAGCACCTAAGCCATATTCAAAGCCATCGGCAAAACGCGTTGAAGCATTCACCATCACAGAGCTTGAGTCAACTCGAGTTAAAAACTTACGCGCCGTACTAAAGTTTTCAGTGATGATTGAGTCGGTATGGTGCGAACCATATTTATTAATATGTAAAATCGCTTCCTCCAAACCTGATACCACTTTTACCGCAAGAATTGGACCTAAGTATTCTTCATACCAATCTTCTTCACTGGCAGGCTTGACCGCATCACCTAAAATTTTCTGAACCTGTAAGCAACCACGCAGTTCAACTTGTTTTTCTGCGTACAGTTCAGCAATCAGCGGTAAAAATTCATCAGCCACTTTTTCGTCGACCAATAAAGATTCCATGGCATTACACACGCCGTAACGATGTGTTTTTGCATTCAATGCAATCGGCAGTGCCTTTTGTAAATCTGCTTGCGCTTCCACAAAAACATGACAGTTGCCATCTAAATGCTTAATCACAGGAATGGTGGCTTCATTGGTGATGCGCTCAATCAAGCTTTTTCCACCACGCGGAATAATCACATCGACATATTCAGACATGGTAATCAGTTGACCGACCGCAGCGCGATCCGAAGTATTGACCACTTGAACTGCATGTTCAGGTACGCCTGCAGCCTGCAAACCATACTGAATCGCTGTAGCAATCGCTTGATTGGACTCTAATGCTTCAGAGCCACCGCGCAAAATAATGGCGTTACCTGATTTGATTGCTAAAGATGCCGCTTCTAAGGTTACGTTTGGACGTGACTCATAGATCATGCCGACAACCCCTAAAGGTACGCGCATTTTACCCAGTTGAATACCCGATGGGCGATATGCCAAATCTGTGATTTCACCAATCGGGTCAATCAGGCCAATGACATCTTTTAAGCCCTCAAGCATGCCCTTAAAACGTATGGGGGTGAGTTCCAAACGATCCAGTAATGCACTGTCCAATTGATGGTCACGACCTTTGCTCATGTCGATTTGATTGGCAGCTAAAATATGTGCTTCATTATTTTGCAATGCGGTATAAATCGCAGATAAAGCGTGATTTTTTTCAAATGTAGAGGCACCTGCCAAGAAACGTGACGCTTCACGGGCATGTTGACCTAGCACTTGCATATACTGTTCGATGGACTCTTGCATAGCGATCTTGATTACTTAAACATCTCGCTTAAATAGTAGCAGTCAGTGTTAGAACAATCTATGCTTATTCTATAAAAAAGCGAAGCCGATAAAACGAGTCATATTTTTATATGCGCTTGACTGTGAAAACAAGATAAATGGTCAGCACAGCGATTGCGTAGAAAAGCATGATTTGTATAGAATAGATCTGAATGTTGATTGCGTTGCACAATTAGAATTATTTGAGAGCGTCATCAAAATAAGTGGCTTGCACAAAAAAACTATAAAGCCAAAATGGAGATAAGGATATGAATTCCATGATTCAAATGGACTCGGAAATGTACACGAACAGTGCGGGCTTAGATTTTTTCGATATTTATCATAAAAACAGTTTTAAACAGCCTGCTCGTATCACATGGATGCAGGGTTGGAAAATTGAATATATGGCAATTGCTGATCCAAAGACCATGCACAATACCCCGATTGTGATTGTGGGTGGGGCGTTTCAGAATTTTAATTCTTATAAGTATTGCGTTGAACAGCTGTTTGAGAAAGGGCCCGTTATTTTAATTGATTTGCCTTCTTTGGGTTCAAACCAACAAATTTATAACCAAGACACTGGGGCATCTGCGGGAACGCTGGAGATTGAAGAACTCTCTAAAATGTTAGGCGAATGGTTAGATACTGTAGAAATATCGAAAGTCTCTGTAATGGGCATGTCGCTGGGTTCTGTGGTGGCCTCCTGTTTTGCCGCACAGCGTCCAGAGCTGATGGATCGTATGATCCTGATGGGGGTCATGCAAAAGACCCGTAAGAGCTGGCGAATGTTGTTAGAAGAATCACTCATGCTCATGCAAGAACAACGTATGGACGAGTTTGGTCAGGCGGTCATTTTGTATTTGGTCAATCATGCACAGCTCGATAAAACCCGCATGTCACCCACAGCTAAGCGTCTCTTCTTTAAACAAATGGCGCAGTTTAGCTCGACTGAGCAAGAGCGCTATGAAATCAACTGTCAGCGCTTATTGCGTCTGGATAACGTCCCGATACCGCAGTGCAAAACCTTAGTGGCATGTGGACAGTTTGATAGCTTTACCTTGCCACATGAAAATGCCAATTTTGCTTTGCAATGTCCAGATGTGGAATTTGCCATGATTGCCAATGCAGATCATGTGCCTCAGCTGCAGCGCCGTAAAGAAACCATGAATTTGTTTACCACTTTCTTAAAAGAGCAAGATATTGCCGAAGTGGAAGGCATCATTACCCTCAGTCGTGAACAAATGCAGACGATGGAGCGTCGCGGTGAGAAGCGAATCAAAGTCGATCAGCCAGAAACGTTTTTATCGCATCGTCATCAAGCCGAAATTGCCAATGTAAGCGTTGTCGATATCAATTATTTTGGTGTACTGGTTGAGATTCATCAAGCAGAACAGATGACTTGGATTGAACACAATGTGCGTGATTTGTCTTTGCATCTTCAAGATAAAGACGGTGATTTTCAGGTGGAGTGCTTGATTTTTGAAACCTCAGAGCATCGATTAAGAGCACTGTTCAAACATGGTTGTTTTGAGGTCGCAGATCGCTTACTTAAGTTTATTCAAAACCAATCCGCAAATATTGTTGAGCTGAGTAATCAAGAAGTGGTTTAAGTCACCACTTCTTGATTAATGAGGTTTTTTATTCGAGATGAGGCTTTCTAAGCTTTTGGCTCATTCAGTTGGGCATGAATCATCCAGACCAGATCGCCTAAATGTTCATTTTGGTGCTGCTGGTGATCAGGATGATCGGTGTGAAGGTTTAGTCGCTGAGAGTTTGGTTCTGCAAAATAGACCTTCGGCTGCACCACATCCACTTGATCAAAACCAGCAGCAGTAAAGAACTGCTTTACCTCATTTGGTGTAACAAAGTGAAAGCTAAAAGCACTACGAGACAACAATTTTAATAATTTACTGCTCGACCAAATCACCTTGGCCAATTTGTTTTGAACCGGCTCAGGATAAAGGTCGGTCAGATAATGCAGTGCTTTAAAATCTTGTCCATACAGCACAATCGACTTTAACAGCTGCATTAACAGTGCTTTGTCAAAATAATTAATCAGTCCTTCACTGATGATGACCAAAGGACGCTTTGGATCAAACACAGCAAAAGCATTTTTAAAATCTTGAGTGAACAAGTCAGCAGACAGTACTTCAGGGCTATTTAGATTAATCATTGTCAATGAAGCCTGCTTGGTTTCTGCCATGGCAGGCAAATCTAGTTCACGATAATCAATGCTGGGATAATGGGTTCTAAACCACCAACCGCGCGGAGAAAGCCCCGCTGCAATTTCGAGTACCTGTAAATTTGGATGTTGTTCAATCAGCTGGGTTAAATGCTCATCGAGTAAAGTATGGCGCGTTTTAAGCGTGGTGCGCATACTGCCACCGATATATTTTTCCGCGAGTTTTTCGACTGGATGGGCTAACAGTGCTAAAGCTTTGCCTTGAGGCGTGGCAAATGCAGAATGCGAGATCCCCATTTGATACCAAATATAGCCCGTATAATGTGCTGTAAAAGAAATATGTCGGTGCTTAGATAATTTTGATTTAGACATCACAATCCTGCTTTGATTATTATAAAAATGCCAATGGTTGTTGTTTTTGCGATTTTCAGACTAAATTTTCAAGCTTGAGCTACAGTGTAGAAAAAAGGAACACAGATCGTGTTCCTTTTATTATTAAAGTGATTGTTTGAAACATTCAATGACGGTTTTGACAGATTGCCATTCTTCACCTAAATCGAGCTGTTCCCCAATCTGAATATTCGGAATTTGACCGCGCATACGTTCAAGGCGCTCTTGATTCGGTAGCGGTAAATCGCTGATCGCGTCTAAGGCCAAGCAAGCCGCATCACGCTGATTACACACCAATCCCATATCACAGCCGGCTTTTAGTGCTGCAAGAATACGCGCATCTGCACCGCCTGCAACACAAGCAGCCTGCATGGTTAAATCATCAGAAAAGAGTACACCATCAAACTTAAGTTCTTCGCGAAGCACCTTTTGAATCCAAAACTCAGAAAAGCCCGCAGGATGTGGATCAATATTTTCATAAATCACATGGGCAGGCATGAGCGCATCAAGCTGATCTTGTAATTGAATGAAGCTTTGCATGTCATTTTGATGAATTTCGTCATAACTGCGTAAGTCTACTGCCGCTGCAATATGCGAGTCGGCCTTGACTGAACCATGTCCTGGGAAATGTTTACCAGTATTGGCCATGCCTGCGCGTTTCATACCTTGCATGAACGCACCTGCAAGCGGCACGATGTCTTGCATATTTTGTGCAAAAGCACGATCTCCAATGACGTCACTTATCGCATTGAGATCGAGTACTGGCGCAAAGCTAAAATCGATGCCGACTGCCAAAACTTCAGTAGCCATGAGCCAGCCACATTGTTCAGCCAATGTCACGGCGCGTTCTGGTTCAGTTAAATAAAGTTTGCCAAACTCTCCCATAGCAGGAAGTAGAGTAAAACCTTGTTTTAGACGTTGAACGCGTCCACCTTCTTGGTCAACCGCAATTAAAAGATCAGGACGGATTTGACGCATATGATCGGTCAATGCACGCACTTGTTGTGGCGATTCGATATTTCGCGTAAATAAAATGACGCCACCGACTTGCGGAGTTTGCAATAGTTGAATATCTTCTTGATTAAGTTTTGTGTCCGCAATATCAAGCATCAATGCGCCAATCATAGTGGAATCCGTGGTTGTATTTTTTAAAGAGAAAACAATAACCGAATTTAGTAATGATTTGCTACATTTTCTCCGTACAGATTATGATAAAACTACACGGCATATACATATAAAGTTGTTTAAGATTTTGAATCTAAAGAATTCACTTCATTAAACACGATAGAATTTGGTTAATCCAAGGAACGACAAAGTATTTATGAAACTTCAAACAATAGCTTGCGCAGTCGCACTCGCAACAGGTGGTTTATTTTTTAGTCATGCCATGAATGCCGCAATTGCAGCAACTGAACCTGCTGCGGTCGTTGCACAACAGATTGTACCGACGCAAGAACAGGCATTGGTTTCTCGCCAACTGGCAACTTTGGTCGACCGTCAACATTATTTAAACATGCGTTTAGATGCCGCGACCTCAAATCGTATTTTAGATATGTATTTGGACAGTTTAGATCCAGATCACAGTCTATTTTTGGCAGATGAAGTCAATAATTATAAGAAAAAATATGGACCCACTTTTGGTGCAGCTTTAAAAGCCGGCAGCTTGGAAGGGCCATACAGCATTCATGAGCAATATCGTACCCGACTTAAAGCGTTTTACACCTTTATGTTGGCAGAGCTGAAAAAACCACAAGACTTGAATCAGCCCAATGTCTTTATAGAAACGGATCGTGAAAAAGCGCCGTTCTTTAAAACCAAAGCTGAACAAGAAGCACAGTGGAAAAAGATGTTGGTGTCGCAATTAATCAACCTGACCATTTCTAAAGAAGAAGATTTAGCCAAGCAAAAAGCGTTAAAAGATGATCCAACATTGGCAGATGGACAAGATTTAACCGCTGCGGAAGATTTGACACCAGTACAAACGCTAACCAAGCGATATACCCGTCAGTTAGAACGTATGTCACGAATTAAAAGTGACGATGTTTTGGACAAAACATTAAATGCGATGTTGGCAACCTACGATCCCCACAGTAATTATTTCCCACCTGTGGATGCAATGGAGCTGAACCGTCAAACCACATTGCAGCTTGAAGGCATTGGGGTATCAATTCGACCTGAACGTAGCAATGAAGACTACACCAAAATTGAAACCATTGTAGATGGTGGACCTGCCAGCAAAACAGGTCAGGTGAAGTCGGGAGATCGTATCATTGGGGTTGCTCAAGATGGCGACAAAATGGTGGATGTCATTGGCTGGCCGAGTTCTGAAATTGTCGGTTTGATTCGCGGTAAACGTGGCACGAAAGTCAGCGTTAAATTGCTCGGTACGGGTGCGTCCATGAGTCAAGCACGTACAGTGACGATTGTTCGTGATGTGATTCAAGAAGACGATGCTGGCGTACGTACCCGTACTGTGGAAATTACCCATGATGGTAAAAAACAAGTACTGGGTGTGATTGAAATTCCATCATTTTATTTGAATTATCGTGCCCGCCGTGCAGGGGATAGTTATCGCTCTGTTTCAGAAGACACCAATAATGCTTTAAAGTCATTGGCTGCCAAAAATGTTGCCGGGATTATTATTGATTTACGTAATAACCCAGGTGGCTCACTTGAAGAAGTGGCTAAAATGATTGGTCAAGTGGTGAAGTCTGGCCCAGTGGTCCAAATCCGAGATGGTAACGGCAATGTTAGCGTTTTTGAAGATAGCGATGGTGGTGCTCAAACCTATACAGGACCACTGGCGGTCATGATTAACTTGGCCTCAGCATCTGCAAGTGAGATTTATTCAGCTGCCATTCAAGATTATGGTCGTGGTATCGTGATTGGTAGCACCACGACAGGTAAAGGAACAGCGCAGGTTCAACTGGACAGTTTGGCCTATGGTCAAGCGACCTTAACTCAGCGTAAATTTTACCGTATTACGGGCGGAAGTACCCAAAATAAAGGGGTAATTCCAGATGTGAAACTGGTGGATATCTATGATGAAGAGTTTGGCGAGCGTAAAGCCAAAAATGCCTTGGTTTGGGATACCATTCCAACCGCGCCATTTAAGCGTGAAGGTGAAATTCAATCTTATGTGCCGCAGCTGAGCGCGAAATCTAAGCAACGTGTCGCAGCAGATTCACAGTTCCAGTATTTAGAAATGCGTAAAAGTATTACAGAATCTGTGAAAGATCAGAAGAAAGTCGTACTTGATTTGACGCAGCGGAAGGCGGAATTATCGGCTTTGGAGCAAAAAACCTTGCAAGCAGAAAATAAGCGCCGCTTGGAAACAGGGAAAAAGCCTTATTCAAACTGGGAAAGTTACCAAGCCTCACTCGATGCTTTGGCTGAGTCTAGAGCCAAAATGAAAGCAAACAAACGTCCTGCCTTACCTGAAGAAGAAACTTTTGTGATTGAAGCGGCAAATGTTTTACTGGACCTAAACGCTTTGCAAAAATAATTAAGTCACTTATCAAATAAAGTTAAAAATGGCATATTTATCTATGCCATTTTGACTTAGTTTGCTCAAAAATAACTTGACCTTCAATGAGATGGTGATATCGTTGTAGGCGACAAATACTCATTAAAAAGTTGAACCTTCTTACATTTTTATGCTGTATTTTGGGGCTTAAATAAAAGAATAACTAGGTTTAGGAATGGAATAGTCTTTATATGATTCATATGAGTTATGATTATGCAATTGTGGCGGGTTCTGCTCTAGCGGCAGTGATTACCTGTTATATTGCTATTTCATATGAACAACTGATTTATTCTAATAAAAGTGCCTTCGGTCAGAAGGCACTTTTTGTTATGAGCGGGATGATTTTTGGCTTTGCCATTTGGCTGATGCATTTTGTGGGCATGCTGGCCTGTCATTTGCCAGAAGGTTATAGCTTCTCATCTGGATTGACCTTCTTTTCTTATATTATTGCCATGATGGCATCAACCTTTGCCGTTTGGCTCATCACAAGAGATACTCTACCCCTTGCACGCTTGGTGCTTGGTTCTTTCCTGATGGGAATGGGGATCTCAGGCATGCACTATATCGGCATGATGGGGTTAATCGTACCGAACTATGTACTTCACTACAATTTGCTTTTGGTCATTTTTTCAGTCTTGATTGCCATTTGTGGTTCAGGTTTGGCTTTTTGGCTGATGTTTAAATACAAACAGACGCTGACCAATAAGTTTCTCTATAAGCTCTCTACAGCGACCATGATTGCTCTTAGTATTGTCGGTATGCACTATACCGGTATGGCAGCGGCTTCATTTCACTTTGTTCCTGAAACACTTAAATCACTCAACAATATTCCAGGCGAACAAGGCTTAATGCTGTTTGTAGTGATTTTTTTGACCTGTCTGGTACTGATAGCAACCTTTGCTGTGGCCGTGTTAGAGCTTCGATTGGAACAAAGAAATCAAGAATTATTAAGCATGAACAAGGAGTTGAAAGGTCTAGCGCTACAAGATAATTTAACCAAACTTCCAAATCGTTTATTTTTAATCGAATATACAAATTCGTTATTCGCATTACAAAAATATTCGCGTAGCAAAATTGCCTTTATTTATATCGATATAGATCGCTTCAAAGCAGTCAATGATGCGTTTGGACATCATATTGGGGATGAGCTTTTGGTTAAACTGGCGCATCGTTTACATGCACTGCTTGAATCCAATCAAAAACTGATTCGCATTGGTGGAGATGAGTTTTTATTGGTCATAGAGGAGTTTTCTGCAGATCGTATCGACAAAGTGGCAGATGCTGTTTTACAAAGAATTCAGGAAAGTTTTACGGTATCGAGTAAAGAAATCAATATTTCGGCCAGTTTGGGTGTGGTGTATTACCCAGATCATGGCAATAATTTGCATGATCTACTGATCAATGCTGATGCAGCTATGTTGATGTCAAAACAGCAGGGGCGTAATACTTACAGCGTATTTAATTATTCTTTAGATCAACAAGAAGTGGCACGCAGTCAGTCCAAACTGATTAATGATCTGTATAAAGCAGTAGAAGAGCAACAGTTTGTGCTGTTTTATCAGCCAAAATTTACTTCAGATTTTAAAATCTGTGGGGTAGAAGCTTTAATTCGCTGGAAACATCCAAGTTTGGGTTTGCTTGCGCCGAATATGTTTATTGAAGGTGCGGAACAAACCGGTTTAATTATTAAAATGGGCTACTGGGCACTTGAACAAGCCTGTATGCAAATTCAAACATGGACAGCGGATCAAAGACCTTTTTGCCCCATTGCTGTGAATTTATCCGCGGTGCAGTTTGAGCATAAGCCTTTAATTGAGACATTACGCCGTCTGATTGAAAAGTACCAAATTGATCCTGGTCATTTGATTATTGAAATTACAGAATCTACGGCCATGCATCATATTGATGTCAGTATTCGCACTTTTGAAAAACTACGTAATTTGGGTATAAACCTCGCTATTGATGATTTTGGTACAGGACATTCGAGTTTCTTATATTTAAAAGATTTACCTGTAGATGAGTTGAAAATAGACCGCGAATTTATCCGTAATTTGTCTGACGGTTCAAAAGAAGAAATTATTTTAGAAAGTATTATTCAACTGGCCAATCGATTAGGTCTAATTGTCACTGCTGAGGGAGTGGAAACCCAGCAACAAGCAAACATCTTAAAACGTTTAGGTTGTCAGCAATTCCAAGGCTATTTGTTGGCGATGCCACTGCCTGTTGATCGTCTCGAATCGACCTTTTAAATCGACATTCAATTTTATGGCTTTGTGAGGATGACATTCACATTGGTCATTGATCTGCTACAATATCGCAAATTTTATGTCTTGATCGAATCTGATCATTTGCGCTGCGTGTCTGCAGTAGGTATTTTTGAATGAGCTTTAAAGAAGAATTGGCGGCGCAGGTCGCACAGCGACGTACGTTCGCAATTATTTCCCACCCCGATGCGGGTAAAACCACCATGACAGAAAAATTGCTGTTGTGGGGTCAAGCGATTCAGATTGCTGGGATGGTCAAAAGCCGTAAGTCAGACCGTGCTGCCACCTCGGATTGGATGGAAATGGAAAAAGAGCGTGGGATTTCGATTACCACCTCTGTGATGCAGTTCCCCTATAAAAATCACATGATTAACCTGCTCGACACCCCTGGGCATGAAGACTTTTCCGAAGATACGTATCGTACTTTGACCGCAGTCGACTCAGCGCTCATGGTGATTGATGGTGCAAAAGGGGTCGAGGACCGCACCATTAAATTGATGGAAGTGTGTCGTATGCGTGACACCCCAATCATTTCTTTTGTCAACAAAATGGACCGTGAAATTCGTGAGCCTTTAGAGCTTTTGAATGAAATTGAAAACGTTCTTAAAATCAGCTGTGTACCCTTAACGTGGCCTTTAGGGACAGGGCGTGATTTCGCTGGTGTGTACAATTTAATAGAAGAAAAATTTTACGTGTACAAAGCCGGTTTTGGGTCAACCATTACAGACATTGAAGTTCGTGATGGTTATGACTATCCAGATTTGCGTGAAAAAGTCGGTGACTTGGCTTGGAAAGCATTTGAAGAATCGCTTGAATTGGTACAAATGGCGAATGAGCCACTTGACCGTGAAGCATTCTTGGCAGGTCGTCAAACACCTGTGTTGTTTGGTACAGCACTTGGTAACTTTGGTGTAGACCATGTGCTAAATGCATTTAGCACTTATGCGCCGGCCCCTAAAGCACATCCAACCGCAGCGCGTATCGTGGAAGCGGCTGAAGAAGGTTTCACAGGTTTTGTCTTTAAGATTCAAGCCAATATGGATCCGAAACACCGTGACCGTATTGCGTTCATGCGCATTTGTTCAGGTCGCTATGAAAAAGGCTTGAAAATGAAGCATGTACGTCTAGATAAAGATGTACGTATCAGTGATGCTTTAACGTTTTTGGCAGGCGACCGTCAGCATTTAGAAGAAGCATGGCCGGGCGATATCATTGGTTTGCATAACCACGGGACCATTCAGATTGGCGATACCTTTACTTCAGGTGAAAAACTTCAATTTACCGGTATTCCGCACTTTGCACCTGAAATGTTCCGTCGCGTTCGCTTAAAAGATCCATTGAAATCAAAACAGCTCCAAAAAGGTCTGAAAGAACTTTCTGAAGAAGGCGCAACACAGGTCTTTATGCCACAAAATAGCAACGACCTGATTGTGGGCGCTGTGGGTGTGCTACAGTTTGAAGTGGTGGCATACCGTTTAAAAGAAGAATACAAAGTAGATTGTGTTTATGAGCCTATCAGTATCAATACGGTTCGTTGGGTTTCTTGTGATGATGAGAAAAAGTTCAATGAATTTAAGAAAAAGGCACATGATCAGCTGTCTTTAGATGGCGGTGGGCATTTGACTTATCTTGCACCGAGCCGTGTTAATTTACAGCTCATGCAAGAGCGCTACCCAGACATTAACTTCCGTGCGACGCGTGAACATTAATTTAAGCCTTAACCTATAGGCATAACAAAAACAGCTTCTTGATGAGGCTGTTTTTGTATCCATCTCAGTCCAAGATAAGTGTTAATATTTACTCAGAACATTCAATGTATTGGTAAGAGGAACTTTGGTCATGCAGCGCTATACCCTGAAAATGCTCATTGTGGGAACATGTGCATTGAGCCTGATGGCGTGTGACACAAAAACAGAAAAAAACAAAGAGCCTGAAAAAGTAGAAAAGGTGATAAAGGTAGAAAACCCGGATGTATTGCCATTTTTAAACATACAGGAAGGTAAAGCCAAATACGCCGTACCCTTTTGTGAAAAGAAAAACTGTATCGAGATGGATATTCAGACCATTCAAACGCAAGACGCATGGATGAATCAATGGATTGGGGAAAATCAGTCGCAAGTCATTCAAGATCAAATTGGTCTCAAACAAGCCATGACTTTGCAACAAGCCGTTGATGCTTATGTTAAACAGTCAGATCAGTGGCAACAGGAATTTATTAAAAACAAAGCCTACGAGCTACATTTGAGTACGCGTATTGCCGCACAGCGTAACCAGTTTGTATTATTACAAGTCATTGTGAATTCAAAACAAGCGGAAGTAACGGTGAAAGATCGTGGTTACTTCTTTGTGGCAGATCGTCAAGCGCAGAAAAAACTGGGCATATTGGATATCTTGCAACCCAGTCAACAAAATGCAATGAATGAGATTGTACAGACCCAATATACAGCGTGGTTAAAAGAACAAACCGCTGAAGTGAAAAAGACTGCACCGAAAAAGCTGTATTGGGGGCAAAATGATTGGTTCTTTGATGGGGAAGGCATTGGGATTCATTACCGTGCCAGTGAAATTGTCAAAGATGGCAAACAACTGGATCTGTATTTAACCAAAGCACAGACCCAAATGATGCTCAAACCCGAAATATTCCAAAAAATGTTTTAAAGCAAAATTGAGTGATTGCAGACATCTTGAAATGCCTGCGAAACCGATACAAATGAAAGTTGAGCATTGAAACTCAAAGCGTTAGGCTCAATTCACCAATAACTGCAACATGCTGTGAAAGGTTTGTGTAATGTCAAAAAAACAAAATATCTGGGCTTTAACCTTACTTGCTTCTGCACTGACACTGAGTGCATGTCAGCCAAAAGTTGAAAAGAAAGAAGAGCCTGTAGTCGATCAAACGAGTACATCTGAGGTTCAACCTGCCATTCTTCGTTTAGAAGGCAAGACTGAAAAGGTGCCTGTTGTTTTGGCTGAATGTGAGGGTAATAGCTGTCCTGAAATATCCATTGACCGCTTACAAACCAATCAATTTGTTTTAGATGGACTGATTGATCAAGCCATTTTGAAGCATTTAAAATCGCTACTTGAAAATACCGATCAAACGCCAAACCAAACGTCAAATCAAGCGCAAAAGCAAAACCAAAGTGATACCACAGCAAACACAGCCAAAGTCGATACAGAAGCATCTGCTAGCGATGTGGCTGAAGTGAAAACAGCAGCGCAGTTGTTGAGTGATCAAGTACAGCCTTATGTAAATCGCTTTTTGGCTTTAGATACTGAGCTAAAAAATTTAGGTGCAGGGCATCAAATTAGTCTGAGTATTAGCCCTAAAATTTTAAATTCTGAAGGTGCGCTTGCAACAGTGGTACTCAACACCAGTAGTTATTTGGGCGGCGCACATGGTGCTTCATCTCAGACCTATTTTAACTTTGATTTGAAGTCTCAAAAACAGGTTGAGCTTGACCATATTTTATTGCCCAAGCAAAAAGCACAGCTTAATACGCTTGCGCATCAGGCCTTTAAAGCATGGGTACTTGAATCTAAGCTTGCAGAAAGTGTCGAAGAATATGAGCAAGCTTGGAAATTTAATTTAACTCAAAATTTTTACCTAGGTAAACAAGGTCTTATTTTACAATATGCTGAATATGAAATTGGTCCTTATATCGTGGGCTTACCGCGTTTAACCATTCCTTATGATCAGTTGGCTTCAATTCTGAAACCTGAATATTTACCTGAAACAGTGAAGGATGCTGCATCAGCATCTGAAACCTCAGTTCAGCCAAAAGTCTAAGTAGCATGCCAGTTCCCGCATTATTTGATACTCATACGCATTTTGATGTGTCTGACTTTGATCATGATCGTGAACAATTGGCCTATCATGCCAAGCAGGTCGGTGTCGAAGCGTTGGTGCTGATTGGCTTTTTGCAACAGCGCTTTAAGACTTTGCTTGCAACACATCATTTTATTAATGGATTAAGCGTTGCACCCAAAAGCTATTTGGCACCGGGACTGCATCCTTTTTATATTGAGCAGCATCAGTCCTTAGATCTGCTTGATTTAGAGGAGATTTTGAAGACCGAAGAGTGTGTGGCAATCGGTGAAATTGGACTCGATACTTTCATAAAAGCCCACAAAGAGTATGCGATTTTTCAAAAGCAAAAAGATTTTTTTTCAGCGCAAATTGAATTGGCGCAGCAATTTAATTTACCTATTTTATTGCATATTCGAAAATCTCATGCTGAGGTTTTGGCTTTACTCAAACAGCATCAGTTTAAACAAGGGGGCATCGCACATGCCTTTAGTGGGGGTGTGGAAGAAGCGAAAGCCTTTGTAAAATTGGGCTTTAAAATTGGTATTACGGGACAGATTACCAACCCGAATGCCAAAAGACTGCACCAAGTGGTGCAGGCTATCGGTCTTGAGCATTTGGTTTTAGAAACGGATTGTCCAGATATGACACCGCTTTGCTGTCAAAGTTCAACGGAGCATCGAACTCGAAATACGCCTGTAAATCTGCCTTATGTGCTTGATGGTCTGGCTGAGAGTTTGAATATCGATAAAATAAAATTAGCAGATCAGCTTTGGCAAAACTCATTATCAGCATTACATCTTAAAAATGCTTGATCTGAATGACATTTAAAATTGAATAATAATCTAAAAATTACAATTTAAAAATTATAAAAATGGCCTGTCAAAATTTAACCAATCCATAACATTCAAATCATTAAATAAGCATACATTAAAGTAGTACTCATTCATTCGCTTAATAATAAATTATACCCAGCCGGAGGATTTACCTATGGCAAAGTACAGTCAGTTGAATGGCTTTAATACGTTAAAGACCCTCAAAACATCCATCCATCACTATCAGATTTACAGCTTAAAAGAAGCCCAAAATCAACTCGGTGATCTTTCTAAACTTCCAAAATCACTGAAAGTGTTATTAGAAAATTTACTGCGTTTTGAGGATGACCTGACCGTCAAGACCGATCATATTCAGGCGTTGGTGGATTGGCAAAAGACCCGAACTTCAGATCAGGAAATTCAATATCGACCCGCTCGCGTGTTGATGCAGGATTTTACAGGTGTGCCAGCCGTTGTTGATTTAGCAGCAATGCGAGCAGCCGTTGAAAAAGCAGGCGGTGATCCTGAACGAATTAATCCTTTATCACCAGTCGATTTGGTCATTGACCATTCAGTGATGGTCGATCATTTTGCGACAAATCACGCCTTTGCAGAAAATGTTGAAATTGAAATGCAACGTAATGGAGAGCGCTATCAATTTCTACGTTGGGGGCAATCCGCCTTTGATAACTTTCGGGTTGTACCACCCGGTACAGGGATTTGTCATCAGGTCAATTTAGAATATTTGGCGCAAGGCGTTTGGCTGGGAGAAAGTGGGGGTGAGACCTTTGCCTTTCCAGATACCTTAGTTGGAACTGATTCCCATACCACCATGATCAATGGCTTAGGTGTTCTCGGTTGGGGTGTCGGTGGGATTGAAGCAGAAGCAGCGATGCTAGGGCAACCCATTTCGATGCTCATTCCAGAAGTGATTGGTTTTAAACTGACTGGACAATTACAACAAGGCATTACGGCAACTGACTTGGTTTTAAATATCACGCAAATGCTCAGACAAAAAGGCGTGGTGGGTAAATTCGTGGAATTTTATGGAGATGGTTTGGCATCGCTACCACTAGCAGATCGGGCAACCATAGCCAATATGGCACCTGAATATGGCGCAACCTGTGGCTTTTTCCCCATCGATGAAATCACTTTAGGATATTTAAGATTGACTGGACGTGATCCAGAACGTATCGAATTGGTTGAAGCCTATTGTAAAGAACAAGGTTTATGGCGTTATGCAGGTGATGAACCTGTTTTTACAGATACCTTAAGTTTAGATATGGGTACAGTCAGAGCCAGTGTGGCAGGACCAAAACGTCCACAAGATCGAGTCGCATTGCCTGATGTAGCCAAAACCTTTCAAGCGTTGATGGATCTAAATTTAAAACCTGCAAAATCAGATCAAGAGCGATTGATTAATGAGGGGGGTGCAGGTTCTGCAGTCGATGCAAAACAAGCCGCGATTCAAAACAATGAGCCACATTGTGTGATTGATGGAAAGCGTTATCCATTGGTGCATGGTGATGTGGTGATTTCAGCGATTACTTCATGTACCAATACCTCTAATCCAACGGTGATGCTCACCGCAGGTCTACTGGCTAAAAAAGCAGTGGAAAAAGGCTTACAACGTAAACCTTGGGTGAAAAGTTCATTAGCACCGGGTTCAAAAGTGGTCACGGATTATTTAAATGCAGCGGGACTAACGCCGTATTTAGATCAGTTGGGCTATAACTTGGTGGGTTATGGCTGTACGACGTGTATCGGGAATTCAGGGCCTTTGCCACAGCCTGTCGAAGATGCGATTCAATGTTATGATTTAAATGTTGCTTCAGTTTTATCGGGCAATCGTAATTTTGAAGGACGTGTTCATCCATTGGTCAAAACCAATTGGTTGGCTTCACCGCCTTTGGTCATTGCCTTTGGTTTGGTTGGGTCAATTCGGGTCGATATTAGTTCTGAACCACTGGGAACAGATCCGAATGGTCATCCTGTGTATTTAAGTGACATTTGGCCAACACCTGATGAAATCAAAAATGCGTTGCAGAATGTTAAAACAGAAATGTTTGAACATGAATATGCCGCAGTCTTTGATGGTGATGAAAAATGGCAGTCTATTCAGATTCCGCAAAGCCAAACTTATGAATGGGCGCCTGATTCAACTTATATTCGTCATCCACCATTTTTTGAGAATATCGATCAACCTGAAAAGCCGATTCGTGATATCGAAGATGCACGTATTTTAGCGATTTTAGGCGATTCGGTGACAACAGACCATATTTCACCAGCAGGGAATATTAAAGCCAATAGCCCAGCAGGACGTTATCTTCAAGAACAGGGTGTGCAACCGGTCGATTTTAATTCTTATGGTTCACGTCGTGGCAATCATGAGGTGATGATGCGAGGAACATTCGCCAATATCCGCATTAAAAATGAAATGCTCAATGGTGAAGAAGGTGGGGAAACCCTCCATATTCCAAGCGGTGAAAAGATGTCGATTTATGATGCTTCGATGCGTTATCAATATGAACATACGCCTTTGATAATCATTGCAGGTAAGGAATATGGAACGGGTTCGTCACGAGATTGGGCGGCGAAAGGAACCAATCTTTTGGGCATTAAAGCAGTCATTGCGGAAAGCTTTGAGCGGATTCATCGTTCCAATTTGGTGGGGATGGGGGTATTGCCGTTGCAATTTGTAGATGCTCAAACACGTGAAACCTTGAAGCTCGATGGTCATGAAATTTTATCTATTCATGGCTTATCGGATGATATTCGACCGCATCAGACACTAGATGTGGAGGTGAAACGAGCAGATGGTGTAATAGATCGTTTCAAAGTGTTATGCCGTATTGATACTTTGAACGAAGTCGAATACTTTAGAGCAGGTGGTATTTTGCACTTTGTATTGCGAAATCTCATCGCATCTTAAAAAATTCTCAGTTCTCCAAGCCCTGCATACTCTGTGGGGCTTTTTTTCAGATAGCATGATCAGATAGAATCAATTGAATAAAATCTAAAACATGCAGAAATTAGAATGAAAATCTCTCAGATGTTGCTGTGGTCATCTTTATGTATACCAGCTTTGGCATCAGCGCAAACGATCAGCTTTCAAAAACAGGAAATGACGAAACAAAAGACAACGGTTTTATGTGATTTAATTCCAGAACAATGTCGTAATAAACCGACTTGGACTTTGTATAAAACAGCCCAACAGGCAAATCAATACTATTTAATGTCCAATCTAAAACTTTATCAACTTGAACAAAACAAGCAAAGCTATAAAATTTTAAATCAATGGGATTTTTCTCAATATACGCCACAGAAAGTCAGCACGAATTGGACGACTGAATATATAAATACACCTTCAGAGCAAAAGTTTTTATATCCTGCATTATTCAAAATGTCAGAAAAAACCTATGCTATTGCATTCATCCAGAGCTTTCATGAAAGCTATTCTGGGGGTGGAATGAATGAAGAAGTCGCAGATTTTTTTGAATTGATTCCACAGCAAAAACCTAAATTGATGTTTCAAAATATTCCATTTTCGGTGTATCGGATGATTCGAGCATGTTTTTCTGAACAAGATTATCAAAAGAGTGGTGATGAGCGTTGTCACGATGAAGAAAATTTAGTGCTGAATATTGGTTATCTCAAACCTTATACTTGGCAAATGCAATATCACTATTCTAGCGTTTTATCTCCAGCTTCAGATCAGCAAGCTATGGATGTCCGTAAGAATTTTATATTGAAAAAAGGCAAACAGGAGATGATTCAGATTCCAAAATCTTGGAGCGCAGATTAATCATCATTTACCGATCGAATTTGATAAAATAGCGCTAATTTTTTTGATATTTGATTTAAGCAATGACCGAACTTCTCCAAGATGATGAATATGACCGCCGTTTTGCAGGTGTAGCTAAAATTTATGGGGAAGATTCGTTTAATCACTATGAAAAAAGCCATGTGATGGTGATTGGGATTGGTGGTGTCGGATCATGGGCAGTTGAAGCGTTGGCACGTTCGGGAATCGGCGAATTAACGCTTGTTGATATGGATGTGGTTGCAGCATCGAATATTAATCGTCAATTGCCTGCGATGACCTCCACACTCGGATTTGAGAAAATCGAAGTGATGGCAGAGCGTTGCCGTTCGATCAATCCGCGTATCAAAATCAATTTAATTGACGATTATCTCACGCCTGAAAATATACAAGAGCTGTTGGAAAATACACCTGATCTGATTCTAGACTGCATTGATGATGTTAAAGCTAAACTTGCGCTCATGCTGCATTGCCGATTTAACAAGATTCCTTTGATTGTCTCAGGTGGGGCGGGCGGTAAACTCGACCCGCTTAAAATCCGTGTCGCGGATTTGTCTAAAACTGAACAAGACCCAATGCTGGCAAAACTTCGTACACAATTACGTAGCAAAGGCATTTGTAAAAAGCCCAAAGAAAAGTTTGGGATTACCTGTGTGTATTCGATTGATAATCCATTTTCCAGTAGCGATGTTTGTCCAAGTGCAGGACTGCGCTGTGGCGGCTATGGTTCAGCGGTTGTGGTGACTTCTAGTTTTGCGATGGTGGCAGTATCTGAGGTTTTAAAAAAATTGGATATGAAAAAAGCCAAGTCTGCATAAAAATGCAATTCGAAAAAAAACCCCATTATTGGGGGCTTTTTTCTATTGGTTTTAAAATTTAAATTTCAGTTTGATGTACTTTAAGCTCATTTTCTGTGAGTTCATTTGCTTTCAAATAGTCTTCAGTCCGTTGCATCGCATCTTTAATATTAGCAATTGCATTTTCAACATCAGCAAAAGTTTTAGCATTACCACCACTCAGTGCCTGACGCCATTTACGTGCACCAGGTAAGTTTTGAAATAAACCTAAAATATGACGCGTGATAATGGAGAGAGGCGCACCTTCTTGCATACGTTTCGCAATATACGGCATCATTTGATCCATAATATCAAAACGATTGGGCATTTCTAAATTCCAAAGTTGTCCCAACTCAGCCAATAGGTAAGGGTTGTGATATGCCTCACGACCAATCATTACGCCATCAACATGCTTTAAATGTACTTGGGTTTCAGCAAAGGTTTTAATGCCACCATTAATCTCAATCAATAGATTCGGACGGTCTTGTTTTAGACGATACACATCTTCATAACGTAAGGGTGGCACATCACGGTTTTCTTTAGGAGATAACCCTTGAAGTAAGGCAATACGAGCATGAACGATAAAGTGATTACAACTGGTTTTGGCAACGGTGTCGACAAAGTGCAGCATCTCTTCATAAGACTGCATGTCATCAATCCCAATGCGATGCTTCACAGTCACTGGAATATCAACCGCATTACGCATCTCTGCAATACATTCTGCGACTAAATCAGGCTCTGCCATGAGGCATGCGCCAATTTTATTATTCTGTACTCGGTCACTTGGACAACCGACATTGAGATTGACTTCATCATAGCCCCAGTCTTGAGCCATTTTGGTACAGGTCGCGAGGTCTTTTGGGTTTGAACCGCCCAGTTGAAGCACAATCGGATGTTCTTCATTGTTGTAATCTAAATGACGTTCTGCACCACCGTGAATAATAGCTCCAGTCGTCACCATTTCGGTATACATCATCACATTCGGATTAAACAGACGAGCAAAAAAACGATAGTCGCGCGTGGTCCAATCCATCATGGGTGCGACAGAAATCCTTTTAACTGGTTTATTTAATTTATCTTTTTGATTTAAAAAAAGATTTTCAGAAGCACTCATTATTTGTAATACCTTGAAATTGGTGATTATTTGATCTTATTGACACATATTCTCGCATTTGGTGCACCATATTTGCACCTTGAGACTATGTTTGGGAGAGGGTGCAAATTTATATCAATATGCTTAGCAAAGCAATTTTAGATTTGCTGGTTATAAGCAATACGTAAATTAATTAGATCAAGGTGGAATTAGTTTAAAGATAAGAAAATTTTTATAAAGATTGATATGTGCTGATAAGGATTACGATTTAAAATTGTTAAGAGATAAAATCGAAAACACCCAAACCAAAGCAAATATTCCTAAGAAGTGTAGTTCTAAATCCAGCAATAAACATGTGGATTGATATATATAAATCAGATACTGAGTATAAAATACATTTGCAAGGTTGAAACATTTCAGAGGTATTGCAACACGTTACGATAAGCTAAAGCAGAACTACGAAAACTCAGTTGCTTTATCCTGTATTTTTATTTGGCTGCCCTTGTGAAATGTCAAAAGACCCTAGTTAAAATTAAAATGTATTGAGCATGAATTTATCTTGGGTAGACGGTTGCGACTTACATAAACCAAAAGTTTTGTAGCGTAATAAAATCATTTCTGCCCAATTGCGATGTGTAGCAGGTTCTAACATTGAACCGTGGCTTTTAAATACACTTTTAGCATCTTGCGATAAAATTTGCTGAGCGTCTTGAAACTCTTCTGCATTAATCTTAAAAGCGTTATGAATATATTCAACTTGTGATGGATGAATAGCCGTTTTGGTGTAAATCCCGTTATTCATATCTTGTTCCAACTCATTCATAAGCAATTGGGTGTGATCAATATGTTCGCATACAGGTGAACTGAGTTGAAAGCCAGCAGGGATAAACAGTCCTGCCAACTGTGAAATCAATATACCGACAGGGGTTTGATAGATTGTTGTGTTTTTTGGACGACGTAGATGTAAACACGATAAAAGATCGTTGCCACCAATTCTCAGACACAATGTTTTATGGAAGTCATACTTGAGTGCTTGATTCAATTCACTGTTATGCCCCATATCAAAAATTTCTTTGGTTTCAAGTGTAGGCATCAGATTGATATTGGCGGGTAAAACGTCCATCCAAGGCTTTAAGTCGTGTAAGGTAAACTTAGGTAAAATCATACCGGTATAGCTGTGATTTAAATCCCAATCGACAATGTGTTTTGCCATTTCAATATTTCGGGGGCGTATAAACATCGCAGGCGCTTTAAAGTTAGGTTGTTCTAAACGTTTTTGTAATAAAATTTTTAGATTGACCATTGCGGTTTGTACATCTCTTTCGTGTACAGCATCCTCTAAACAAACAGCAATAGATTTAAGTATTGGAAACTTAATTCCTTCAGTAACTTCCCATAAATGCTCATGGGTTGCAGGAATGTACATGGTGGCACCAAGTTCAATTGCATGTTGCAGTTGCTTCATTTAATTCTTCTCTACTTTTTTTATTAGCGTCACTGCATGATAGGGACCTAATTTCGCACCTAAAATATCTACAGGAATATTCTGTTCTTGGGCAAAATGTAACAGTAATTGCACATGAGGATTGGCTGAATCACCAATCAAGATCTTTTCCGGCACGCGTCTAAGCACTGCGCGCGTAGCTTCTGCGATACTGGGTTTAATGAGATTAATATTTTGAATTCTATAAGTGTTCGAAATCCAAGCAATTGTATCTAGACAGTTTTTTTGTTGCACAAGACGAATTTGATTATTCCAATCGGCCACATCTGTACATGGGTTCAAATCAATAATCTTTAAAATTTTCTCTATAAAAACCACCGAAATATCATGTGGACGTAAATGTTGGTATACCAAACAGCTGTGCCAATTTTGAGGGTCATCGCAATTTTTTATGGCTAAATCATGATCAATGTCATCTTTTAAAATCGTACGAGAAGTTAAGCCTGAGATGACAGAGCCTAAAATACCAAAAGGAATAAGCCAGTCCTCGCAGCTGGCACTTAACCAAGAATAACCCCCTAAATCCGCTAAAGTCACAAGACGAGGAATATCCCAACCGGGATCGAACAATGCTAGATAATCGCTTAAGTTTTGGGTGAGTTCTCTGCAAATCGCCCCTTTACCCGTCCAGCCATCCACAAAAACAATATTTTCCGCCCCATGTTGATCAATAATCGCATGTAAGGCAGCAAAGTCGATCCCGCGATCACGAATGATACTAATTCCATAATGGAAACAACGATGATTCTTTCCAATATAGTGTTTCAGTAATACACCTAAAGGCACACCTGCACGCACCAAACTGACCAGTACGATAGGCTGATTACCAAATCGGCTAAGCAGCGAATTGCCAATTTTCTGAACATCGCGGGCTAAGCGCTCAGCACCTTGATCAAAGGCATAATCAAAGTATTGCATCTGCTCTTTTGAAGGCGGATGCTCGACACTAATCATTTGGGAGTAATGTTTTTTTCCAGATTGAATCAAATATTCTTTTTCTACCAATGATGTCGGCTCAATTTCATTCACATTCAGTAAAAAAGTCACATCTTGTGGTCGATATGAACCATGAATACCTAAGGAGTCAAGGTGGGATGCAGCCGAAGCATGTTTATCCATGACCTAAATATCCTTTTGATTGATGATCTTGGATTAAACTTTGCGCTAAAAATTTATCTAATTGGCTATTTTTCGGCATCCCAAACCAATCGCAACACGCCAAGAAACCTGCATCAGACAAGCTGTCTCCCCAACCTAAGATGGCACGTTCACGTTTGGGATCATATTTGTTGATAAAAAATTCGACGGCTTTTTGTTTAGACACAAATTTTGGAATAATCGCCAAATTATTTCCATTGATGTGGACGTAACAATGTTCAAGCACTTCAGCGGGTAAGTTATCGACAATTTTAGATAAAAATAACGGTTCGGGGTCGTTCTGTTTGGCAACAGTATAAATTTTCCCGCCATTTTCTTCGACTGTCCAAGTACGGATCGATCCAAAAGGTTTTGCATAATCGAGTAGGGCATTAGGCAGATCATGGAGTAGGCTCTCTAAGTCTGCTGTGGCTTGTTGCTGTAGAACCAGCCAGTCTTGATCAACTTCTTTATTGGCCCCTAAAATGGTTCCACCATGTGAGCAGACTGCACCATGCTGAAAAGGAATATGTACACGTTCTAAGGCTTCCACTGAGCGAGCTGTCACTGGAATCACTTCAGCTGATTCGAGCAACCAATTCACGAATATTTGCTGTTTTGGTAGCATATAAGAGAGGGGTTCGCCCGCTTTATCTGTGGTCGCAATTTTATGTAATGGTGTAGGTTTACTTTTACGATTCGTTTGAAAAAGTGTGTCATCTAAGTCAACAAAAATTAACGGCTTAGCATTCATAACTAATAATTTCCAAGTTTTTTATTTGTTCAAAAAGGAGAGGGTCAACGCTATCTTTTGCTGTTTCTATCACTAAAAAGACACGATCAAATTGTTGATGATTTACGTTATATGCATAGTTGTTAATATTGAGGCCATAATTGTCTTTAAATAAACAAATACTTTCAATGGCATGCCCTTGCATAATCGGAGAGCGGGTGGTCGAGCTAAAATAGACGTCAACCCCTTGTTGCTCTAATTGTTCCGCTATCAGAAAAGGAATCCAACTGAACTCACCTGAACCTAAGACTAAAACTTTTTCATGGGCTTGAATCGGATCAATCAGCGACCAAGGCAAGCAGTTTAGAAAAGTGGGTTCGCGCCCCCAGTCATTCGGTGCAATAATTTTTTGGCTTTGTTGCAAAGTGGAGCTGACATCTGGCATGTGAACCGAAATATTTTTATTGTTTTCTTGCCATTGCCAGTGACCTTGCAACAATGAAACGACTTCAACAGGTATACCTAAATCATCAGTGACCAAATGCTGTTCAGACCAGTCCACCAAGCTGACTAAAATAATCCGTTCAACCTGTTCCAGCCCTGATTTTTTAAGGCTGAGAATTAAATTTCTAAAGGTTTTTCCTGTCGAAATTTCATCATCCACTAAAATAAGTGTTTTTGAATTAAGCAAATGTTGATGTTTGCTTGCATCATGACTGGATAAGATAAATTGATCTTGTGCGTGACTATGTTCTTCTAAGAACAAGCCCAATACCGGTAAATCTTCAACGGGATGCCGCGTCGTGGTTAAAAAAATGGCATTTTCCTGAAAATCTTTTTTCAGTTCGCGATATACCCCAGCACCTAAACCAACTGCAGTTTCGGCCATACCCATCACACTGATCGGATAGGGAAGATCCTTGGGAATAAGTGCAGTAAGGTCTTGATAGCTTTTTTGCATGACTGAAGGTGCAACAGGAATATGTTTACCTAAGACTTTAGAAACAAATAAAAAAGCGCGTTTAGGATTAATTCTCTCAGCAAAGCTGAGTAAGTCATCCAATGTCCACTCTGGATGGTGACGATTTACAGTGACGCTAATACGGCCACGACTTAAATCAGTATGTTTAATCAATGTGAAGAATCCATTTTTATGCTTTGTATAGTGGTCAGTACTTGAATAATATTCGTCGGGTTGGGTTGTTCTAAATTCAATGATAATTTTTCAGCAATCAATTCGGCAATCAGATTAATGCCCGTGTGCTGTGTATAAGCAAAACCACCTGCGGGGCGTGGATTAATTTCTAAAATGTGCCAAACCCCTTGATCATCTTGCTTGAATTGAATATTGATCAGTCCATCACATTGGAAATGTTCGACTAAAATTTCACAGATGGGATGACAAGGATGCTCGAGATAGCATTCTTGATAAAACTGAAATTTAATTCGAGTCACCAATGCTAAAATTTTACCCTTACTACACGCAATATCTACAGAACACTCTTGCCCTTGTAGAAAAGGCATAATCAGATACTCAATAGGCGGCTCTAATTGCGCATACGCGTCTATAAACTGTTGGGTATTACATACAGTAGCGGTTTGAAACTTTTGAAAATATGAAACGTCATCGCGCAATTGTACAAAACCCTCACCGTATACGCCGTAAACAGGTTTTGCGCAGATCGCACTATATTGATTCTGGTATTGATGAATGCTTTGTTTTAATTCATTAACCTGAGTGACTTTTAACGCGGGAATGTTGGGTAAATTTAAGGATTCACAAATCTGTCCAAATAAAAATTTATTATTTATATTGTCATGTGAGTCTGCATTCATCGCACCAGTCACGATCTGAATGTGATGACGCCTAAAGTCTTCACGGCATTGTTCAATAAAGTGACTGTGCTTACCACAGAAAAGAAGGTCAATAGAATGTGCTTGGCACTGCTCTAATAACCATTGTGCACTATCTTCAACTCGAGGTTGTTCAAAAAAATGGTCAGCGCATATTTTCAGTTCAGGGCGCTGTTGGCTGTGAGAGCAAAAAATGGTCAGACATGGAGATAAATTTGAGTTTTTTAGTAATTGAATAATATCGTTTTGACAAGAATAACTTTCAGCAATCCAAATATTGTAGTTCGATTTCACAGTGAATTTAATCTCTAATTTCTTTATTAAAAGTGATGAATTTATACAACCATTCTACACACCAAGCGTTAATTTTTATGTTATAAATTAGATAATTTTTAAAAAACAGCATATTCAAAGCGTTTAATAAAACACGGGTGATCGCTGTGTAGCTTAAGGAACGAGCTTAAAACAGGCGAGCATTAAACAAGTCATTTTAATCGTTTAAGTATTTATATATTCACGTGTTTAGTTTTCTTTGGATATTATAAAATTTTAAGAGGATCGTATGGAACTGATTGCAGGTGGGAACATTGCTTTGGCGTCTGAAGAGGTGGAAATCTTCATAAAAACCAGCATTCCTCATCAGATAGAAGTTGATTGCACTGCCTATCTTCTGGCAGAAAGTACGCAAAAAGTGCGCGGCGATCAGGACATGATTTTCTATGGGCAAACTCATACCCACAATCAAAGTGTAGTGCTCACACAGTCTGATTCAAATGATCCCTATTTGACTAAATTTAAGATCAATACGGCGCGTATAGATCCACAAATTCAAAAAGTCATGTTGTGTGCAACCATCAGTGAACCGCATAATTTTAGTCGCATTTCTCCTCTTCAGATTGAGCTTATATCGGGTAATCAAAGCATTGCGAACGCATTGATTCAGACGCAGTCTAAAACAGAAAAAGCATTAATTTTGGCAGAAGTGTATAAGCATAATGACAAATGGAAGTTTAGATTTATCGATCAAGGCTTTAATGGTGGACTCAAACCTTTAGCAGAGAATTTTGGGGTGGTCATTGAGCAAAATACATCGAATACTTCACCAACACCAACACCAACACCAACACCAACACCAACACCAACACCAACACCAACACCAACACCAACACCAACACCAACACCAACACCGAAACAGTCAAATATCAATTTATCCAAAATCAAATTAGATAAGAATAATTCGACTATTAATCTAAGTAAGAAAGGCACAGCTTTCGGCAAGATTTCAGTCAATCTAAACTGGAATAAATCGGCACCTAAATCACAGTCATTTTTTCAAAAACTCACCCGTTCCAATTCAATCGATCTCGATTTGGGAGCAATGGTTCAACTCAAAGATGGGCGGATTGATTTGATTCAACCTTTGGGCAACAGATTCGGAGATTTTGAACGACCACCTTATATGAAATTAGATGCAGATGACCGTACAGGTGCATCAGTGAACGGAGAAAACTTACATATCAATGGCCGTCACTGGGAGCAAATTGATCGTATTGTAATTTATACCTATATTTATGAAGGTGCAGCAGAGTGGGCTGCGACAGATGGTGTAGTGACGATTCGAATTCCTGATCAACCTGAAATCGAAGTGCGTCTCACGGAAGGCAATCATCTCAATACCTGTGCCATTATCGAGCTCAAAAATATAAATGGTACGATTCAAGCCAATCGCGAAGTACGCTATTTTGAAGGTCAGAAAAACTTAGATGATTTTTATGGTTTTGGTTTTCGCTGGACCAAAGGTTCAAAAAATTGATGATTTGAATCTAAATGATTCAAACCTAAATGATATTAACAACCATGTATTTAAAAAAACTGAGTTTAACAGGCTAGCCTTTAAAGGCTAAGTATTTAAAGGCTAAACAGTCAAAAGGCTCCACAGTGTAAACCAAGCTATTTTATTCAACAGAGGAAAAACCATGGCAATTTCATTAAGTAAAGGTGGTAATTTATCTTTGAGCAAAACTGACCCATCCCTGAATCAGGTCTTGATTGGTTTAGGTTGGGACACTCGTGCAACCGATGGCGCAGACTTTGACTTAGATGCCTCTGCATTTCTATTGGGCGCAAATGATAAAGTTCGCGGAGAAACGGATTTTATTTTTTATAACCAAACTCGTTCCCCAGAAGGTTCAGTAGAACATATGGGTGATAACCGTACGGGTGAAGGGGATGGTGATGATGAAACAGTTAAAATTGATCTGGCAAAAGTACCTGCTGAAATTCAAAAAATTGCGATTACAGTGACGATTCACGATGCTATCAGTCGTAAACAAAATTTTGGTCAAGTCCAAAATGCTTTCATCCGTGTTGTTAATAATCAGACACAGGTTGAATTGGTACGTTTTGACTTAAATGAAGATTATTCAACTGAAACAGCCATGATTTTTGGCGAATTGTATCGTCATAACAATGAATGGAAATTTAGAGCTGTGGGTCAAGGCTATAACGGTGGATTAAGTGCGATGTGTCAGCAATACGGCATCAATATTTAAAGCATAATTTAATCATAACAGCAGGTGAACTTGTGCTGCGTAAGGTCGAAAAGCTGAATCAATCACGACCCAAAACTGATGAAGAAGCGAACAAATCGCGCAACATACAGTTGAAAAAGCCAATTTCGATCTTATATAGATATAGATAAAGACAAGTACAGTTTGGCATGTGGATGACTGATCGCTTGGATTTCATATGCAATGCCTCACGATCATGTCAGTTTGATGATAGCGCTGCGAATGCTCATAGATTTAATTTTTACAGCAATAAGCAATAATTTTTAATTTTTATAAATCAAAGTGTATAAGGAAACAAAGAAATGGCGATTAATTTATCAAAAGGCGGAAACATTAACCTGTCTAAAACAGCCCCAACCATGAACAAAGTCGATTTAGGTTTAGGGTGGAATCCACGGGCTACGGATGGTAAAGCATTCGATTTGGATGCCGTTGCATTTTTAACGGGTGAAGATGGCAAAGTGCGTTTAGATGGTGAGTTTATTTTCTTTAACCAGAAAGTTTCACCTTGTGGTTCAGTGACTCATAATGGTGATAACCGTACTGGCGATGGCGATGGCGATGATGAAACCATTTCAGTAGATTTGTCTAAAGTTCCTCAAGAAGTGGCTAAAATTGTATTTGCTGTGACCATTCATGAAGGTCAGCAAAATGGTCAAAACTTTGGTATGGTCGATCGAGCGTATATCCGTGTGATTAACCAAGATGCCAATGCTGAAGAATTGGCGCGTTTTGATTTGTCTGAAGATGGTAGTACTGAAGTCGCAATGATTTTTGGTGAGTTGTATCGTCACAATGGCGAATGGAAATTCAAAGCGGTCGGTCAAGGTTTCAATGGCGGATTAGGTGCTTTAGCCGCAAGTTATGGTGTTGCTGTTTAATCATAGTGGTCTAAATCATAAAAGTACTAAAAGATGCGTCTTTTAGTACTTGAAAGCAATCAGAATCAAATGACTCTTCATCCGATTGTTTTCAAGTACTCTCATTGAGCATAATCATGCAGCTTGTTTCTGGACAAAAAATAGCACTCAATCAACTCATTCAAAATGATACAAAATTTGAACTGGTTGTTCAGTGGTGTGCTGATTTTGAGGTCGACATTTCAAGCTTTGGCTTGGGTCAACATGAGCGGCTTTATCACGATGATTATATGACTTTTTATAATCAACCTCAGACCCCTCAAGGTGAAATACAACTCAGCTTCGAGCAAAAACATTCATCTTCAAATCGTGCTATTTTTCATTTCGACTTAAGTCAAATTGATCCCAATCAAACGCCAAGATTTGTCATCTGCGCAACAGCTGCAGATGCACATTCGACTATGCGCGACCTGCAAAGTTGCCAAATTGATTTGCAGTCATCAGCTCAGGTATTTGCAACGTATGCATTGAATACCTCAAGTTTGCTGCAAGAAAAAGCATTGATGCTGGTCGAGATTTATTTTAAGAATCATGCTTGGCGTATGGCAGCGATTGGTCAAGGTTTTAACGGTGGATTGCAAGCGCTGGTTGAACATTTTGGTGGAGATGTCGCAGAACCTGCTCCACCTTCATCTGTGATACCGCCCATTCAAGCAGCCAAGACAATCCCTTCTGTTTCAGCAGCAGGCACGTCAGGCGTCGATTTAAAGAAAAAAATAGTACTGGATAAAATTCAACAATCAGCACCGCATCTGATTGAGCTGACTAAAAAATCTTTGCTGAGTTTAGAAAAAAATAATCTGCTTAACGTTAAAGCAAGAGTGGCTTTGATTTTAGATTATTCAGGCTCCATGAATAAACAATACCAGAATGGCGATGTACAACGCATTTTGGATCGGATTATGCCACTTGCAGTCAATTTCGATGATGACGGTTGTTTTGAGTGTTGGGCTTTTGCTGAAAAGGCGCTCAGACTGAGCGATGTGAGCTTAAAAAATTTAAATCATTATATTGAGACTGAAAGTGGCGGGCATAAATATTGGAAAGCGGGTGCACGTGTTAACAATGAGCCTGCTGTTCTAGAGCGTGTACTGACCTATTTTACTCAAGAAAGTTGTTCAGATTTACCTGTCTATGTGGTGTTTATTTCAGACGGTGGTGTCTCCGAAGCACGAAAGATTAAAAAGATTTTGCAAGAAGCATCGGTACACCCGTTATTTTGGCAATTTGTCGGTGTGGGTGGAAAGAATTACGGTGTACTTGAAAAGTTAGATCATATGGACGGCAGGGTGGTCGATAACTGTAATTTTTTTGCAGTCGATCAGATTGATAGTCTATCCGAAGCTGAATTATATGACCTGTTACTGCAAGAATTTCCACAGTGGCTAAGTGCCGCTAAAGATAAAAATATCTTAAGAGGATAAATTGTAAATATGGCTGATTTTACACTGGTCGGTAGTCCAGAACCTTTTTTACATGTCAGCATGCAGCAAGGTGAAGCAATTTATTGTGAATCGAATGCGATGGTCATGTCTGAACAGAATCTTGAAGTCGGTGGTAAATTACGTGGCAGAATTTTTCAAGCCTTCATGCGTAAATTTACCTCGGGGGAATCTTTATTCCAACAGCAAATTAAAGCAGTCAAGGGGGCGGGAGAGTGTCTATTATCACCCAATTTGGATGGTGATATGCAGATTCTTGAGGTGGGTCAACGACAGTATATTTTATCTGATGGCTCTTTCGTCGCTGCCACAGAACACACCATGATTAAAGCCAAAGTCCAAAGCAACATTGGCGGTGCATTGTTTGGGGGTACGGGAGGTTTTGTGGTCATGGAAACCAGTGGACAGGGCCAAGTGTGTATTTCAGGCAGTGGCACATTACTTGAACTCGAGATTACACCAGAGCAAGGCGAAGTCACCATTGATAACGGACATGTTGCGGCATGGGATGCATCCTTAAATTACAATATTGGCATGCCAAGTTCAGGCAGCGGCTTTGTAGGCAATATTATGAACAGCTTGACCAGTGGCGAAGGATTAGTCATTAAGTTTCGTGGGCAGGGTAAAGTTATTGTCTGTTCACGCAATCGCGCGAGTTATTTACAGTGGTTAGCGACAGCTTTAGGTCGTGGAAATTCAAATTCAAACTGAGGGAAATTAATAATGGGCATTAGCTTAGTAAAAGGTCAAAAAATTTCTTTAGAGAAAAGTGATGGTTCATCTTTAACGAAAATATTTATTGGCGCAGGTTGGGATGTCGCAAAAAAAGGCGGCCTTTTTGGCATGTTTAGTGGGGGAGATTCGATCGATCTTGATAGCTCAGCCATTATGTTTGATGAGAACAACAAACCTTTAGACAGTATTTGGTTTGGTCAATTACAGAGTCGTGATGGCAGTATCAAACACTCTGGTGACAATCGTACTGGGGACGGTGATGGTGATGATGAGGTCATTCACGTAGACCTGACGCAAGTTCCGAGCCAAGTCAAATCAATTGTATTTACCATCAGCAGTTTCCGTGGTCAGACTTTTGAAAAAGTCGAAAATGCGTACTGCCGTGTGGTTGATACCACCACCAATATTGAAATTGCAAAGTACAATCTTTCAGCGCAAGGGAATTATACCGCTTTAATTATTGCGAAAGTTTATCGCCATAATGGTGCGTGGAAAATGTCAGCACTGGGTGAAACATGTAACGGTAAAACTATTCAGGATATGGTTCCTTCTATTTTACCGATTTTATAAAGTGGTTTAAGTTCGTTACAGTTGCTAGATGAAGGCAATAAAAAGGTTTATCTAGCTTTTGCTAAACGTACATCATAGATCTACTTTCATCAGTAGCTTTGCTGCACAAACCTACCTTTAAGGGCTTATTCAGTAATATCATTCTCAAATGAATAAGCCTACATCTCAAACTTGTCATACAACACATTGCTCTTCTTATAATCAAGCATTAATTCATTGAGGGCACATCTCGATTTGGTTTGATCCAGCTACCGAATAGTATATTGAGGCCAAAGGCAAACAAGAGAGAAATCAAACGTATTCCAATACAGCGATTCAGCTGCCTCATGATTAAAACTCTATTTCGACTCTCTTTACACATGCTTATAGGCTTTATTCAGCGCCTTATTCAGCTCTGTGGTTTGAATTGGGCAGCACTGAATATTAGTGATATTCGTATTCCATACTTGGCAGATGACAAAAGTATATTGATATTGTGATTAGTGATCAAAAACCTCGGGATGGGCTTCCTTGCGCATTACACTGCTCATCATTCACTCTACTGGGTTGAAGTTTTTAGGTGGGTGAAGGAAAGCGTAAGGAATAGCAGCCTGACTATCGTCGACTATGGCATAAATTACATGTTGGTATCGGCGCCAAAACTCTCCAAATACATGCTATCCAGTTAACGACGAACAAGATCAGTGATTCATCAGTACTTGATGATTTACTCGAGCAAATTCCATTTCAGATCGACAAGCACAGCGGTGATTTCACTAAAATCATTGTATCCCATGCTAAAACTTTCATAAAAAAAGCCTCGAAAGAGGCTTTTTTGAATTTAAGTATATGGGTTTATAACGAAGATATTTAGAGATTTAAGACGTCGCTGGGTGAGATAAAACTCGGTTTTGATGGCGCATATCGAGATAGGCAAACAGTGCCGTACCCATGACTAGGCAGATACCCACAACACATGCCATATTCCAACCGCCATGATGCCATGCATAAATGCCCAGCGCAGAACCGCACGCACCGCCAATAAAGTAGCTGGTCATATAGATGGAGTTAATTCGAGATTTGGCATCGGGGCGTAAACGAAAAATAATATTTTGATTACTTGAATGAATGGTGGCTAGACCTAAATTCATCATGGCAAAACCAAAAATATAGCTCCACAAATAACTTGCACCCATGTAGAGAAATATCCATGCACAGGACAATATTAAAATGCCCGCCCACGTAATGACCTTGCTATAACCGCGATCTGCGATTTGTCCAATTTTTTTGGTGGACAGTGCCCCAAATACACCTGCTAAAGCAATGAAGCCGACCATGACATCTGGAAGTTGAAATGAGGTAGTCATCAAAATCGCGATGGTCGAAAACAAAATACTCATGGTAGCAAAAGCGAATGCTCCAATGAGGGAGCGATAGACCAAACGACGTTCTTCAACCAACAATACACACATGGAGCGAAAAATACTAAGGTAACTCATTTTTGAGCTGGCAATAAAAGGCAGTCGCGCACTTAAGACCACTGCGACAATAAGCATCAAAATGCCACTGACAATGTAAATCAATTTCCAATGAAATAGATTGGACAGTAATCCAGCCAAACTGGTCGAGAGTAAAATACCGACCAATAGTCCGCTCATCAGCAACCCAACGACTTCACCTGTTCTTTCATGTTTTACCGCCATCGTGGCAAAGGGGATAAGAATTTGTGCGGCCACTGAAAATAAACCAGTAATAATCGTGCCAATCCAGAGCATGGGTAAATTCACTGAAAATGCGCAAATGAATAATCCAATTGAGGCGCAAAACATCAGTAATGGAATAAATTTGGTTTTATTGAGAATATCGCCCATCGGAACAATAAGCAGTAAGCCAATGGCGTAGGAAATTTGCGCGAAGGTCACCGTGAGTGCAACACTAGACTCGGATGCTTGAAAATAGAGTTGAATCGAATGAATCAGTGGCTGAGAATAATAGTTTGCCCCTGCACAAATTCCACAGGCAATCGCCATGAGCCACAACAGCGCTTTATCTTCATGAATATCTAAAGGATTTTCCATCGAACGAGATTACTTCCTATATTTGAACCGCTATTTCTCTGATTTAATTCGCATACGCTGTAGCATCAATTTCAATCAACATCTCTGGTTTAGCTAAACAGGGAACTGGAATAAGTGTACAAGTCGGAAAATCCAGACCTGACCATATTTCGCGAACATGATTGATGAGGGTTTCATGTTTTTCACTATTATGATTTACCACTAATATTTTTAATACGGCCACATCAGAAAAAATACAGTTTACAGCGCTGAGTACAAGTTTGATATTGAGAAATGTTTGTTGTACTTGATCTTGAAATACAGTAGATAAGTTTCCTTGAGTATCTTCTCCACTTTGACCCGAAATATGGATAATTCTTGAAAAATGGGTGATTTCTGCAATATGGCTATAACCATAAACTTTAGGATCATAAAGCGTTTCTGGGTTAATGATCTTAAATGCGCTATTTTGTTGCTTTGGATTGTTCATACAAAAAACCATCAATGAGATTTAAGTATTTGCTAGTATCAAAGCTCAAGCTAACCTGAGGTCAAGCCTTATATGGAAGAAAAGTTAAAACAATGGATGACCATTGGGGAGTTGGCTCAACGTAGTGGAGTGAGTGTACCTAACCTTAGATTTTATGAAGAAAAAAAATTGATTTGGAGTTTAAGAACAGAAGGTAACCAGAGGCGCTATCAACGTGCAATGTTACGCCGTATTGCAATTGTCAAAATTGCTCAACAGGTCGGTATGACTTTGGCTGAAGTGGAGAAGGCTTTTAGCGCATTACCCAAAGATAAAATTGCGAGTAAAACAGATTGGCATAATATGTCCAAGCAATGGCGAAACGACTTGGACGCAAAAATCATTTATCTTTTACAACTGCGAAACCAATTAGATTGGTGTATCGGCTGCGGGTGTTTATCTCAAGACGAATGTCCTTTACGTAATCCGGAAGATCAACTGGGGCGCGAATCGGCAGGAGTACATTTTAGAGAGATTTTACTTAAAGTGGGAAGTTTGGATCAAGACAAAGCGCTTAATAAATCGAAGCATGATCCCAAGTGAATCTTAAAAGCAAAAAATATCGGGACTAATGAACTAATTTCTTTTTGGATAGCGTGATCATCATCACCCCGATAATGTTCAAGGCACAGCCAAACCATTGGACATGATTCATCGTTTCACCTAGAAACAAAGTGGCTAAAATGATGGTGAGAATAGGACCAATAGATGCAATCATGGCAGTTTGAGATGCACCCAAGCGCGCGATACTTTGTGCCACAAAAATAGTCGGTAACACTGTCACTGCCAAACCTAAAGCGATGCCATACCAGATCACGCTCGAGGGGAGCTGAGCGAGCAGTCCAATAGGGTCGGGTGTTGCGATTAGGTAATGGGTGAGGGTCCCTATACACGCAACGGTCAAGGCAAGACCTGTAAAGTTCCACGAACCAAACTTTTGAATGAGGCGAGGAGTAAGCAATAAATAACAAGCAAAGCTGACTGCACTGGCGAATACAAAACTCACCCCCAGCCAAAAATGACGCTCATGAGATACATTGCTTTGTTCTTGCAACATCACAATGACCGTACCGCCATAGCTCAGTGCAATGGCAAAGATGCTTTTTAAGCGTAGCCCTTGCTTATAAATGATGCTCGATGCAATGACAGTTAATGTGGGATATAAAAATAAAATAATGCGTTCAAGCGAGGCACTGATGTACATCAGACCAATG
This sequence comes from Acinetobacter sp. TGL-Y2, assembly GCF_001612555.1. Classification (NCBI taxonomy): domain Bacteria; kingdom Pseudomonadati; phylum Pseudomonadota; class Gammaproteobacteria; order Moraxellales; family Moraxellaceae; genus Acinetobacter; species Acinetobacter sp. TGL-Y2. Next base: position 554,233 of record NZ_CP015110.1, read on the forward strand.
AAATCTAACCAGCTCGATAGGTAATATCCGATAAGACCCGCAAGAATTAACAGTAACCAATCTGCACGTTGAATACCGCGATTATGCTGACGGTTAAACCAACACAGCAGTAAAAAAAATGGCAAAGCGCTTGCCATGCGTAAGGCTAAAAGTGTGGTTCCATCAACCAAAGGGGACAGTGCATAGGCTTGCTTAATAAATATGGCTTTGGTGCTAAATAAGAATGCAGCGGCAATCGCGAACAAAGAGCCTAACTGTGTTTTGCTTAATGAGATGTTCATTGCTGTAAACCAGATCAGTTAGACGAGTTCAGCTTAAGCCACTGAGCGGATAATTTCAGTATAGGGGCATTGAACCCAGATAAAAAATTCAAAAAATTGATCGACTGCATAACTTGTAGGAATGGATGGTTCAAATTATGATCTAAATTGTTTTTGCACGTAGGTTAATGTCCTAGTACGTTGAATTGTTAACTTGCTGCACTTATTTGGTGCAAACAATCATCTATGCGTTTGAATATCAATCTAAAAAATACAAAAGTAGCTTTTTTGAATCTTTTTCATGAGCTTTGTAAAGCAAATTTTCAAAGCAACGGCTGTGCAACTCGCCACTGAAAAAATATTTGTAGCGTGGAATAGCCAAAAACAATGAATTGACCGATCTGACAGAGATTTGAATAAATTTGGATCAATAAAAATATTTAAAACTGGTTGAAATTGTCACAAAAGCAAATGCTTGGATATAACTTATCTGAAACATTGGGTATGAGTGGGTTTAAGGGGGTGTTATTGAGATTGACAGCTTTGCCCAATTGAGGTCAAAAAATGTCACAAAGATCAACGCTTTTTCAATTCGATTTGCCTACACTCAAAAAATCGACTCAGAATAAGAATTAAACAATTTCTTGGTCTTTAATTTGTGTTATGAATAGTCAGTGTTGATAAAAAATAGACGATATAGAATATATATTTTCATGATGTTTATGAACCTGTCAGTTCAAAATGATGGTATTTATTAAATAAATATTGGGTGGTATTTTAAAAAAGTTCAATTAGAATCCAAAAATTCACATGAATAACGTCTGGGGGAATGTTGCGGTTTTGCAACATTTACTTTAAGAATAATTAGCTTGAGGAATGCTCATGCAGATCGGAATCCCTACCGAAACTGCCGTCGGTGAAAGTCGTATCGCCGCTACGCCAGAAACAGTAAAGAAGCTCGTTAGTGCGGGTCATACAGTGCTTATACAACGTGGTGCAGGTGTGAAAGCTGCCTATATTGATAGCGCGTATGAACAAGTTGGCGCCACCTTAGTGGATGATGCCTACAGCGGTAGCCAATTGATTTTGAAAGTTCGCGCACCACAAGGCAGTGAAATTCAAAAGCTTGCAGCCAATACTGCTGTGGTTGCGATGTTTGATCCCTATCGAAATACGGAACTGGAACAGTTCGCGACTCAAAATGTCTCTGCATTTGCACTTGAGCTTTTGCCTCGAACACTTTCTCGTGCACAAAACATGGATGTGTTGTCTTCTCAAGCCAACTTGGCAGGCTATAAATCTGTACTGTTGGCAGCAGCAGAATACCAACGTATGTTCCCTATGCTCATGACTGCTGCAGGCACAGTTAAACCCGCACGTGTCGTGATCATGGGTGTGGGTGTTGCAGGTCTACAAGCCATTGCAACGGCGAAGCGTTTAGGTGCGATTGTTGAAGCAACAGATTTGCGTCCAACTGCACGTGACCAAGTGGAATCGCTCGGTGGTAAGTGGCTTGACGTTCCCATGTCTGATGAAGAAAAACAAAAAGCAGCTGATGCGGCAAAAAATGGTTATGGCTGGATGCCGGGTGAGCAATACATCAAGGATCAAGCTGCAATTGTGGATAAAGCCGTATCGAATGCAGATATTGTGATTACCACGGCATTGTTGCCGGGTCGTGATGCACCGCGTCTAATTCGTGCGGAAACTGTTGCGAAAATGAAACCGGGTTCAGTCATTTTAGATATGGCGGTTGAATCTGGCGGTAACGTTGAAGGTTCTGTTTGCGGTGAAAACGTCGTGACTGCCAATGGCGTGAAAATTTTGGGTATTCCGAATATTCCAGCCACCGTGTCGACCGAAGCTTCAGCTTTGTATGCACGTAACGTATTTAATTTTGTAGAAACGCTTTTTGATCAAGATAAGAATTTTAAGATCAATCAAGAAGATGAAATTCAGAAAGCACTGCTTGTCACGCATAGCGGTCAAGTCCTGTTAAAACGTGGTTAAGGAGACTAATCATGGTTGAAACAATTACAATTTTTGTCCTTGCAATCTTCGTAGGTTATTACGTGGTTTGGGGTGTGACGCCTGCATTACATACGCCACTGATGGCAGTGACCAATGCACTTTCTTCAATCATTATCGTGGGTGCGATGATTCAAACTGTGGGCTTACCTGTGATGGGTGTAGAGGGCAGTGTGGATTTTCAAACCATTAACGTGGTGAGTGTATTGGGTGCAATTGCGGTATTTTTGGCAAGTATTAATATTTTTGGTGGCTTTGCAGTAACTGCACGTATGCTCGAAATGTTTAAACCTAAGCAAAAGAAAAAAGAGGGTTAAACCATGGAATTTATTCGAGATTATGCAGACTGGTTTTACCTTATTGGCGCTGTTCTTTTCATTCTAACGCTTCGTGGTTTATCTGGTCCTAAAACAGCCATTCAAGGTAACCGCTACGGCATGATCGCTATGGCGATTGCAGTACTGACCACATTCTTTGTCGCAGATAATCCTGTGGTTTGGATGATCGTTGGTGCAATGGTGCTTGGTGCTGTTGTGGGTATTGCACGTGCACGGACTGTTCCAATGACGCAGATGCCTGAAACCGTGGCATTGATGCATTCACTGGTGGGTTTGGCTGCGGTACTCATTGCAATTGCGGCGATTATTCACAACAATAAATTGATTGAATTGGGTCCAGATTTGCTCTCTGCAAATGGTGTGGATTTTCATGAAATGAGTCGCGTTCATTTATTTGAACTGTTTGTGGGTTGTTTTGTTGGTGCAATTACCTTTACGGCTTCAGTTTTTGCCTATGGTAAATTGGCTGCTAAAAAATGGGCAAAAACCATTTCGGGAACATGGGTTAAACCTGTACAAGCTGTTATCTTCCTTGCGATGCTGGGTTTTGGTATTCACTTCTTCTTGACCGGTAATCTAAATTCTTTCTGGGTAATGACGGGGCTTGCACTTGCATTTGGTTGGGTGTGGATTGCACCGGTGGGTGGTGGTGATATGCCAGTGGTGGTGTCACTCCTCAACTCATTCTCAGGTTGGGCTGCGGCAGGGATTGGTTTTACTTTAGAAAACAATATGCTGATTGTGGCAGGTTCGCTGGTGGGTTCATCAGGTGCAATTTTGTCTTATATTATGTGTAAAGCTATGAACCGTTCAATCATCAATGTACTGTTTGGGGGGGCAATGGGTGGAACAGCGGTCGTTGCGGATACAGGTGATAAAGTTCAACGTAATCATCGCTCTGGTTCTGCAGATGATGCTGGCTTCCTTATGTCAAATGCGGACAGTGTGGTGATTGTGCCAGGTTATGGTATGGCGCAAGGCCGTGCACAAAATGCCGTGAAAGAGCTTGCAAACTTGTTGAAAGAACAAGGGGTGACTGTTCGTTTTGCCATTCACCCTGTTGCAGGTCGTATGCCGGGTCATATGAATGTACTTTTGGCTGAAGCGGATGTCGCGTATGAAGACATCTTGGAAATGGATGAGATTAACTCAGACTTCCCAGCAACGGATGTTGTGCTTGTGATTGGTGCGAATGATGTGGTTAACCCTGCAGCAAAAGATGATCCAACGTCACCGATCTATGGCATGCCAATTTTGGAGGCGCATAAAGCACGTACCATTATGGTGATCAAGCGTTCTATGGCGACAGGTTATGCAGGTTTAGACAATGACTTGTTCTATAACGACAAGACCATGATGATCTTTGGTGATGCGAAGAAAGTGGTCGAAGATATGACCAAAGCCATTAATGGGAATGGTCACTAAGACTTGCATGTTAATCGGTTAACTTTTCGCTGAAAGGCTGATGTATCTCTTCGTCTTTCTTCAAAGATGAAACTTAAAAATATCTACAGTAAATAGTTATAGAGAAAATAAAAAACCACCTTCGGGTGGTTTTTTATTTTCAGTATTCGCATTTCACATTTTTTAATGTCTTTAGAGCAGACATTAAAAAAGCGACTTCAAGTCGCTTTTAAAATTTTTTACGCTACAGATTCTGCTGTATTGCGCCATAAGCTTTCTAGATCATAGAATTTACGTGCAGTAGGAAGCATTAAATGAACTACAACGAAACCTAGATCAACAAGGATCCATTCTGCATCGCTTTCACCTTCGACACCAATCGGGCGAAAACCAGCTTTACGTGCTTCTTCAGCAACGTTGTTAGCCAATGCTTTCACATGACGGGTAGATGTGCCAGATGCAATCACGATAGCATCCGCAACATTACTAATCGCACTGATATCCATAACCGTGATATCTTTAGCTTTTACGTCTAGCAATGCCTCTTGTACAACTTTCAAACAAGTTTGTACGTCTTTAGATTGAGAATTCATTGAGAGTTCGTGAGAATTAGAAGCGCCGGGCGATGGTTCTAAATTCATGAGAAGTGTTTTTTCCTGACTATAACTCAATCTATAACTATAGCGCTTTTATGTAAAAAATTCAAATTTAGCGTTGAATAATTGATTAAGCGCTTATTTTGCAAAGTAATTATTTTTCCAAGCAAAAGATGCAGCTGAATCTGATATGGGTTTATATTCAGCGGCGACATATCCTAAGTATGAACTTGTCTTTAAATACTCAAAAATTTCCTGAAAATGGATGTCTGCTGTGTCGGGTTGATGGCGTCCCGGGCAGTCTGCAAACTGGATATGACCAATCTGTGCAATATTTTCTTTGAGTGCGTCCAGTACATTTTCTTGCATCATCGCCATATGGTAGCAATCAAACTGCATTTTCAAGGCAGGGTGTTGTACCGCTTCTAACATTTCTTGTGCTTGTGCGATGTTTTGTATCAAGAAGCGAGGCATATCGATACCATTGATCATTTCAAACACAGGTTGAATGCGATATTGAGCCAGTTTCAAACAGGCATATTTTAAGTTGTTTGCGAGGGTATTCAGACAGGGTAACAGGTCTGCATCAATAGGTTGTTTACCTGCTAAAATATTCACTTGTGGTACAGCAAGTGCCGTTGCATACTCAATGGCAAGCTCAAGCGCTTGGCTAAATTGAACTTCGGCCCCAGGGACCCCTGCTATGCCATTACCTCCCTGCATCAAATCCCCAGCAGGGACGTTGATCAGACAAAGTGTTAAATGGTGCAGATCGAGTTGTGTACGAATATCAGCAATGCTGAGCTCATAAGGAAACTGAATTTCAACTGTGGAAAATCCATGTTTAGCCGCCAACGCAAAGCGCTCGATCAGTGGCACTTCAGTAAAAATCATGGATAAGTTAACCGCGAGTTGAATCATGTGAGTGCCTCATGCAAAAGCGTTGTCAATGTTATTTTTCGACGTGTTGAATCATGGTTGCTAAATCTGTTTCAGCAAACCCGTGCTGTTGATGCGCATCGAGCTGTGCTAAAGCTTGCTTGGCAACGGGAATATTTAAATCATACTGTTTCGCCAGTTGAACGGCATTGTTCAAGTCTTTAGACAGCGTTTTGACTTTCCATTGCACGGGTTCAAACTGATGCGCTGCCATACGCGGCGCTAAAATTTGAAAGGGTTTCGAGTCTGCAAAACCATCTGCTAGTGCAGGGGCAAGTAAGGTGGTATCTACACCTGCTTGCTGCGCCAGCGCTACCGCCTCTGCAATGAGCGTGCTATTTGCTGCAACAATCAACTGATTGCATATTTTGGTGGCTTGCCCCGTGCCTGTTTCCCCCATGCGTGTCACACGTTGTGAGAGCACAGTATAAATTGAGCTTAATTGTTCAATTTTGGCTGAATCACCGCCTGCGAAAACGACCAAACTGCCATTTTCCGCACCTGCTGTGCCACCTGATACAGGAGAGTCAATCCATGTTACGCCGTATTGATCAGCCTGTTCTGCCAAAACCTGGGTTTTACCCACAGACAGACTGGAGAAATCCACAAGAATTTGATCGGGCTGTAAATAGTTTTTGATTTGATCGAAAACGCTTTGCACAGCGTGATCATCAGACAGACACAGTAAAATCACGGGATAGGATGCAATGTTATTCAGTTGAAGCGCCTCAGCTCCGTTATCGATTAAAGGCTCGCAGGCACTGGCGGTTCTGTTCCATACCGCAACCTCATAACCTGCTTGAATCAAACGCGTCGCCATACGGCTACCCATTAAACCCATACCTAAAAAAGCAATCTTGCTCTTCACACTCAAACTCATGCTGCACCTATGTTATTTATATTGGCGAGGTAAAAATTCGATGTCTGGATTTTTGTCTTTTTTGCGGGCAATTTGACTGTTTTTTCCCAAAAGAAGTTTTAACTGCCAAATTTTCTCTAAACGTAAAGATTTTTGCGGACTGTGCTCCATGGCATCGAGCACCTGTTTTACCGCTGCAAGCGCATCTGGCGAGCGCTGCATCATTTCTTCGGCAAGAAGCTCAGCTTTCTCAAGTGGTGTTTCGGCTAAATGCGTGACTAAACCGATGTCTTTGGCATATTCAGCATTAAAAATACGTGCCGTGAGTGACAGTTCTTTGGCTAAATCCACCCCAATAATGCCTTTAATTGAACGGGTTAAGCCCATATCGGGCACCAAGCCCCAGCGCGTTTCCATAATCGACATTTGCGTTTGAGGGTGGGCAATACGAATATCTGCGGCCAGTGCCAACTGCATGCCTGCGCCAAAACAGTAACCTTCAATTGCGGCAATGACTGGAACAGGAAGTTCTTGCCAGATCAGAAAGGCTTTTTGAAATAAGCTCTGACCGGGTTTAATCAGCTCCCAAGCGGCATAGGCTCTATTCTTAGGATTGTTTAAATCTGCAAGGTCAATCCCCGCACTAAACACAGATGCTTCACCAGTTAAAATCACACAGCGAATACTTCGATCTTTTTGAATCTTTTTTGCGGTGGTCACCAGTTCTTGTAATAGGGCAAAACTCATCGCATTGCGTTTATCAGGACGGTTCAAATAGACCGTTGCAATGCCATTCTTTTTTTCGATGCGCAGTAAAGCCATGATTCCTACTCTTGATTATTGTTCCAGGGGGTCAAGCATAGCATGTGTATTTCTGACTGACATGACAGGGCAGTCACGCAAAAATGCCCGCTTGGCAAGGCATTCATTTCTACATTGAACATTCGGGTTTATGCGTTAAAGATATGCTTGGCTGCATTTTCAACCTGTTCAATCGCATGTTGTAGCTGAGTCAAGCGATCGAAAGTGCCTTGAATAAAATGCTCATCCGCTTTACGTCTTTCTTTACGCAAAATTGATAGGTATTGTTCAAATTCACCCGTGATCTGTTGCAGCTGCGGCGTGCCCACATAACGTGTGGCGCCATACAGTCGATGTAAAACATGCTCGAGCTGTGGGAAATCTTCCATTTCAATGAGTTGTTCAATTTCATGCAGTTCGGTCGGAAAGCTATCGACTAGCATTTTCAATAAATCTTGGGCTAAATCTTCTTTATTGGCCGCCAATTGAATCGATTGATTCCAATCCAAAATACTGCTGTCTAAGCTTTCAATTCGTAACACTTTGTCTTGGGTTTTCAGTGGACTGATAAATTTATCACTGGTCCACTGCGTCAAGATATGAATAATTTGATCCATTTGAATCGGCTTGGTGACATAGTCATCCATGCCAACTTTAAGTAATTTTTGTTTTTCATCAGCCAAAGCATGTGCAGTCAGCGCAATAATGGGAATACGCATGCCTTCAATGGTTGATTCTAGTGAGCGAATGGCTCGGGTGGTATCAATTCCAGACATCACTGGCATTTGAATGTCCATAAAAATTAAATCAAACGGTTTTTCTTTGTTTTGAATTCCTTTTTGCAAGATCTGTAAAGCCTCTTGCCCACTTTGCGCTTTGGTGGTGTGGACATTAATTTCACCGAGTAAAGCTTCGAGGACGATCAAGTTCGGTAAATGATCATCCACCGCCAAAATGTGGAGATCGAGTGCTTTGAAATCATCATGGGGTTCAAGCTCAAAGACTGGTTTATTTTCTAACAGTTGAATCAGTGAAGTGCGACTTAAGGGTTGATACAATGGACGCGCTTTGTATTCATTGAGCATGTTGAGATCTAATACCATTTGATAGCCATACACCGCCAAATGACCGTGATAACGCCCACGAATTTCTTTGAGTAAGGCTTCCGAATCGCCACTGTGATCCACAATCAGCCATGTGTTTTCAGCATCAAGTTTCTGCGAATTAAGGCGACTGAATAAATCTAAAATAGAAGGCGATTCAGTATGTTGTACTTGATAGTTTTCTAAATAATGACGCAGTACATTGGCTGTTGCAGGGTGTGCCAAATATGAGACAACGTGTATATCTTTAAAGACTGGATGCAGAATTTCTTCTTCATCAACGCTAAATTTAGCGGTAAACCAAAAAGTGGAGCCTTTTTCAGTGGGTGCGCGTTCTTGATTGTCTTCAAAGCCAATTTGACCCTGCATTAAGCTGACCAATTGTTTGGAAATTGCGAGTCCCAAACCTGTTCCACCAAACTGACGCGTAACGGATGCATCACCTTGAGAAAAGGATTCAAACAAACGTTTTCGGTCTGTTCCACTTAAGCCAATACCACTGTCTTGCACACTAAAATGCAGGACACATTGTCCAATATCGTCATGTTCCATCCGCGCACGCACAATGATTTCACCATCGGGGGTGAACTTAATCCCATTTGAAATCAGATTGGTCAGCACTTGCTTAAAGCGTAGCGCATCACCAACGACATGTTTGGGTACAGTGTCAGCATAATAAAATGCCATATCAATTTGCTTTTGTGCAGCCAGCGGAGAAAGCATGTCCATGACATCGAAAATGGCTTCTTCCAAATCGAATGGCGCCGTTTCAAGTTCAAGTTTGCCTGCATCAATTTTAGAGAAGTCTAATACATCGTTAATGAGTGCCAAGAGATGTGCAGAGGATTTTCGAATGGTTTGCAAATACAGACTTTGATCATTGCTGAGATTGTCTTGGCGTAACAGTAAATGAATAAAACCATCAATACTGTTCAGTGGTGTTCTGAGTTCATGACTGATATTCGCCAGAAATACAGACTTGGCTTGGTTGGATGAAATCGCTTGGTCACGGGCTTGTTTATAGGTAATGTTTTGGACTTCAAGCGTATCTAAAGTGCGACGTAAATCATCTTCAGTTTGTTCGGTATGTTCTTTGAGTTCTAAAAAGCTAAAGTGTAATCGTTTCACCACATTGGCAATGTCACGCTGTAACAGTCTCAGCTCACCAGTACTGTTAATCACCATATGCTGATCGAGCGTGTCGACATTTAAACGCTGTAATTGCATACGAATTTCGTACATCGGCGCAATCCAACGTCTTGAATAAAAATTTAAACACAAAAGTAACAGTAAAAGCGTCAGTAAACCGGTGGTAATCAGCACGATAAACACACGATATTGTGAAATGGCCAAGGGCTGATTGTCCAGTTCAATCACCAGCCAGCGTGGGCTTTGATTGGGGGTGTCTAGCTTGATGCCAAAGACATTATTTTTTCGACCATGGATCGGACCAAAAAATGTTTTTTTAGTGGGGAATTTAGGCCAAGTCTGATCACTCTGGTAACCAAAGCTTAAATAATTCTTTTGATTTTGATCTAAAATGGCAGCGCTGATTAAATACTTTTCATTAAACATTCTTTGTAAAATGCTTTGCGCATAAGTGTGCTGTTTCGGGTCTTCGGACGCATTCAGCATCAATACAATTTGTTCGGTGCTGTATTTATGTCGACTCAAAATCGCATTGGCTGCAAATTTTTGTTCTGATTTTGCTGAATTGGATGTTTCGCTTAAAACCAGCGCAGAACCCACACTTGCCAGTACCGCAATAGGCACAAAAATGAGCGCAATAAGTTGCCCATACGCATGATTGAGTTTTAAGCGATTGAAGAGTTTTTTATTAAAATTCGACATGTGTAGAGTGACCCATTCCCCATTTGGGGGATATTAGCATGCTTTATAAAAATGGCGGCGCTTTAATCACATCCAATAAAAAGCCTGTGAAGTTAATGCAGAAGGGTGCTTTTTTTCATACAATAGCGCTACCTCGATCTAGGTGCAAATAATGAGTAACACACAACCTGATTTCTTAGCAGACGAATTTTTGTTAGACCATTATGTCGGGAAAACGCCATTGGTCAGGCTGCAGCGTCTGGCGAGTCATACTCAAGCGACTCTACTTGCAAAACTGGAAGGGAATAATCCAGCAGGTTCTGTGAAAGATCGTCCTGCCTATAACATGATTATGCAAGCTGAAAAGCGTGGACAGATTAAACTGGGTGATACACTGATTGAGGCAACCAGCGGAAATACCGGCATTGCACTGGCAATGGTGGCAGCAATGCGTGGTTATCAAATGAAGCTGATCATGCCTGCAAGTTCTAGCCAAGAGCGTAAAGACGCGATGCGGGCATATGGCGCAGAGTTGATTGATGCTGAAAATATGGAACAAGCGCGGGATATGGCGCTTCAGATGGAAAAAGACGGATTAGGCTTGGTACTGAACCAGTTTGGAAATCCTGACAATGTTGAGGCGCATTATCTCACCACAGGTCCTGAAATTTGGCAGCAAACTGGAGGTAAAATTACCCATTTCGTGAGTTCCATGGGAACCACGGGCACGATCATGGGGATTTCAAAATATTTGAAAGAACAAAATCCTGATATTCAAATTATTGGTTTACAGCCTTCAGAAGGTTCAAATATTGCCGGTATTCGCCGTTGGCCTCAAGAATATTTACCGACCATTTTTGATGCGAAGCGTGTTGATCAAATTATGGATATCCCGCAAATTGAAGCGGAGAAAACCGCACGTAGTCTGGCACGAAAAGAAGGCATTAGTGCCGGAACTTCTTCTGGCGGTGCAGTGTGGGCCTCAGTGAAAATTGCTGAACAGCATCCAGATGCTGTGATTGTCTGCATTGTGTGTGATCGCGGTGATCGCTATTTATCGACAGGACTTTTTTCTGTTGAAGATGAAGAATAATGAAAAGAGAATAAATTATGCGCTTACCTGTTTTGGTGTTTGATATTGAAACATTGACCGACCTCAAATCAGGAGCGCATTTATACGGCTTAGATTTGCCTCAGGAGAGTTTGGACAGTGCCTTAACTAAGCTGCGCCGTCAGGAATCTGGTTCGGAGTTTCAGCGTTTACCTTTACATGAAATTGTCTGTATCTCAGGGCTGTGGATTGATGAAAAAGGAGTAATGACCTTATTTTCATTTAGCCAAGAACAGTGGTCTGAAGCTGAAATTTTACAGAAATTTTTGTCGATTTTTGATAAACGCAATCCGACTTTAATCAGTTGGAATGGTTCGCAATTTGATTTGCCTGTGATTTTATTTCGTGCCATGTATCATGGACTCTCTGCACCGAGTTTATTTGATCAAGGCGAAATTGATTCGCAAAAGCGTTATAATAATTATCAGAACCGTTATCACCATCGTCATGTCGATTTAATGGATTTAATGGCCATGTTTAATGGGCGTAATTTTCAAAAATTGGATGACATTGCTTACTTACTGGGTTATCCAGGTAAACGGGGTAAGACTGGCTATTATATTCCTGAATATGTTCGCACTCAGCAGTGGTTAGAACTCACCAGCTATTGTGAAGGTGATGTGCTTAATACGTGGTTGGTTTACTTGCGCTTCCTATTGCTCAAAGGGCAAATTTTGCCTGAAGACCATCGTTTATGGATTCAAGCCACGATTCATTATTTACAAGGTCAGCCGCAGCAGAAAGATTTTTTGCGCGTTTGGCAAGAAAGTTCGATTCAAACTGATTTTACAGCATCAGATTTCCCTGTACCCCAACATTAGGTTATTTCTTTGAAACATAGAGCATCTCCTCGCCCATCTCAGCTTCCCCGTTATATTTTTAAAGTTGAGAGACTTTCACATGAAGGGCGAGGGATCGCACACTATGCCGAAGGATCTGATCATCCCAGCGATAAGCATGGCAAAAAAGTCTTCATTCGTTATGCTTTACCGGGTGAAACGGTTGAAGCTCAGATTACCCATCAAGCCAAAAAACTCGAAGAAGCAGACAGTGTGCGTTTGGTGGGTGAGCCAAGTCCGCATCGTATTGAGCCGATTTGTCCGCACTTTGGCGTCTGCGGTGGCTGTAATATGCAGCATATTCAACCCGATGAGCAAATCCGCTTAAAACAAGACGTGCTTCAGTCACATTTAGAGCATTTCGCTCGGATTCAGCCTGAGGTCTGGCTTGAGCCCTTACGTTCGACCCGTGTGGATTATCGACATAAAGCTCGGATTGGGGTGCGTTACATTCCCAATAAAGACAAATTAATCATGGGTTTTCGTGAAGCGCAAAGCAATCGTTTAACCGACATTCACACCTGTAAAATTTTAGCGCAAGATTTAGATGAGGCTTTGCCTGAACTCAAGGCATTACTCGAAAGTCTAAAAGGCAAAGCAGACCTAGGTCATGTAGAATTGGCAAAAGGCGATCGTGAGATTGCTTTATTGATCCGCCATATCAATAAATTGAATAAAAATGATGTCAACTTATTAAAGCAATTTGCGTTACAGAAGAACTGGCAGTTGTATTTGCAACCTCAAGGTTCGGACAGTGTGCACCGTGTAGATGATGAAAATGCAGCGATGCGTTTGCATTATCGTTTAGATGATTTTCAAATTGAATTTGGTTTTAAACCCACAGACTTTACTCAGGTCAATCCGAGTGTCAATCCACAGATGGTGAAACTGGCATGTGAATTGCTAGGTTTGCAAGGTGGAGAACGAGTGTTAGATCTGTTCTGTGGGTTAGGTAATTTTTCTTTGCCTTTGGCGCGTAAAGTAGGCTTGGACGGTGAAGTCGTCGCGGTAGAAGGAAGCGAGGGGATGGTACGACGTGGTACAGAAAATGCACTGAAAAATAGCATATCCAATGTTAAATTTTACGCGCAAGATTTAACTCAGGATTTTTCGCAACATGTATGGGCAAAGCAAGGTTTTGATGCACTATTAATTGATCCGCCACGCGCAGGAGCTGAAGAAATCATGCACTATGTGACTAATTTTAATGCCAAAAAAATCGTTTATGTGTCATGTAACCCTGCTACATTAGCCCGTGATGCTGGAATTTTAGTCCAACATGGATACCAACTCAAAAAAGCAGGCGTCATGGATATGTTTACCCATACAGGACATGTCGAGTCGATTGCTTTATTTGAAAAAAGCGAATGCTAAGTGTTGATTGAATATAATGAAGAGTAGATTGAAAGGAGAAGGGTATGGTCACAGTACGTGAGCAGTTACCTGGACGATTCAACGAATTGTCTGAGGAAACGACTGTAGAGCATGCCGCAGAAGCGCAACTGGGACTAGCAACTTGGCTAGACCGTGCGCGTGCAATTTTAGACGGTGCAGAACTGAAACAATTAGAACAAGTGGCTCAAACGGTACTGAATAAAGAGTTAGCTTCAACCATTCATCTTAAAACCCATACCTTTGCAACAGGGCTTGGGATGGCAGATATTTTGGCGCATTTGCATGTAGATGAAGACACCTTATCTGCAGCCATGCTCTACCGAAGTGTTCGTGAAGGCATTACCACCCTTGAAGACATTAAAAAATCCTTTGGTGGGAATGTTTATAACCTCGTCAAAGGCACTTTGGCGATGGGTAAACTCTCAGAGCTGATTGAAAAAAACAAACGTTTAGAAGACCACTTTAATAACAATCAACGTGAACATTTGACTGGCATTTATAAAATGCTGATCTCAGTCACTGAAGATGTACGTGTTGTATTGATCAAGCTTGCAGAACGTACTTATTCGTTACGTGAACTTGCACACGCCTCACGTGAGCGTCAGGAACGTGTCGCACGCGAGATTTTAACCATTTACTCACCACTGGCTCATCGGTTGGGCATTGCTCAATTGAAGTGGGAACTCGAAGATTTAGCCTTTCGCTATTTGGCCCCAGAGCGCTACAAAGAAATTGCTTCGTTGCTGAATGAAAAGCGTTTAGAGCGTGAACATTATATCCAGTTTGTGGTCGATAAGCTCAAAACTGAGCTGGCTGAATATGATATTGAGGCGGAAATTTCAGGACGAGTAAAGCACATTTATTCGATTTATCGAAAAATGAAAAGCAAAAATTTGAGCTTTGATCAGCTATATGACATTCGTGCTTTACGTGTCTTGGTGAAGGAAGTACCTGAGTGTTATCACACTTTGGGCATTGTGCATCAGATTTGGCGCCATATTCCGCATCAGTTTGATGATTACATTACCAATCCGAAAGCCAATGGATATCGCTCCTTACATACCGCGGTCATTGCTGAAAACAAATCTTTAGAAATTCAGATTCGTACCCATGAAATGCATCAAGAAGCGGAGCTGGGTGTATGCTCGCACTTCAACTATAAAGAAGGCTCGAAGAATACCGATTATTCATTTAATCATCGTCTGCATTCGCTACGTTCTGTGCTTGAACATTATCAAGAGCGCAATGAGAGTAGCGCGCATCCCAATGAAGATGAAGCAGAAAACTTTGAACAACTTCAAGATTTTGAAGACTTTGAAAAGATTTATGTCTTTAGTCGTGATGGTGATATTAAAGAATTACCGCGCAATTCAACCGTACTCGATTTTGCTTATCACGTGCATACCGAAGTGGGCAATAAGTGTTATGCCGCGCGGGTTAATCAGCGCTATGTGCCGCTGACCTATACGCTGAAAACCGGTGAGCAGGTTGAGATTTTAACCAAAAAAGACCGTGAGCCCAATCGTGATTGGTTGGTACACTCGCTGGGTTATATTAAAACTGCGCGTGCACGCGATAAGCTTCGCCATTGGTTTAGACAGCAAGACCGCAGTAAAAACCTAGAAGTGGGACGTGAGTTACTCACCAAAGAATTATCACGTTTGGCGATTCACCCAAAAAGTATTGATTTGAATGACTACTGCACGCATTTCAATGTCAAAACGGGTGAAGATATCTTGGTCTCCTTGGTCAGTGGCGACATTAGTTTGCATGCCTTGATGAATCAAGTTAATCGTCACATGCATCTGGATCAGGATGAACCTGAACTGGTGTTGAAACCGACCTTGAATCCACGTGCCAGTCATACTTTATCTGCACATGGTATTTTGATTGATGGCTTAGACAATGTTGAATTGCATATTGCGCAGTGCTGTCAGCCTGTTCATGGTGAATCGATCGCGGGTTATATTACGCTAAACCGTGGGGTCAGTATTCATAAGGTGGCTTGTCCTGACTATGTGCGGATGATCAGCCAAGAGCCTGAACGTGCGGTTGAAGCCGATTGGGAAATGCAGCCAACGCGTGGTCAAAGTGTGCAAATTGTGGTTGAAGCCTATGACCGCCGTGGTCTACTCAAAGACTTAACCCAAGTGATTTTTTCAGATCAGATCAATATTCGTCAAGTGAATACCATTTCGGAAATGGA
The DNA here is from genome assembly GCF_001612555.1 of Acinetobacter sp. TGL-Y2. Taxonomy (NCBI): domain Bacteria; kingdom Pseudomonadati; phylum Pseudomonadota; class Gammaproteobacteria; order Moraxellales; family Moraxellaceae; genus Acinetobacter; species Acinetobacter sp. TGL-Y2. The sequence continues at coordinate 569,942 of NZ_CP015110.1, forward strand.
TGGTATTGCCAATATGAAGCTATTGATTGAAGTCAAAGGTTTGTCGCAATTGTCTCGTTTATTGGCGCGCTTAGAGCAGCAACCGGGAATCATTAGCGCAAGACGCTTGGTGCAAGGAAACTAACTTTAAAGCATTGTCTCAAATAAAAAAGCCTGCATAAGCAGGCTTTTTTATGGCTCAGAAAAAACACTTAGATTTTAAATTTCTTGGATCTGTCAGATCTTACATTGCTAAGCGCTTTACTTGATGGCAATGTGGTTCATGTTTGCTTAATCCGCCGTCTTGATTTGTTGTAACAGCATTCTGATTAAATTGGGTTTTAATACAAGGGTTTAATACAAGTGAGTCAAGCAAAGTTTTGCAAATCAAATCAAATCATTTCCTTTTGCTTAAAAATAAATTACTGACCCGATTCATCCACTGCGGACTCATTCTAGAGAGGTGGTACATCATTTCAGCTTTCATGCCCACGGTATGGTGTGTAGCGGTGAGAAAAGTGTCTTTGGCTTGAACCGTTTTAAAGATTTGCTTGGCCACATCTTGTGGACTCAAATTGACGCCCATATTCTGAATGCTGCCTGCATCCATATCTGTCACCATCGCAGTTTGTACAAAAAGTGGCATGATATCTAAAACACGAATCCCATATTTTTGCCACTCTACATCTAGGCCTTCAGTGATCCCGCGCACAGCAAACTTACTGGCGGAGTAAGACACTAAATCTGCTTGACCATAAATAGCAGAGGCAGAAGAGAGATTAATAATACGGGAAAATGAAGCATTTTTGAGATAAGGAAATGCGGCATGGCAACCGTTCAAGACCCCATTGACATTAATATTGATGGTGCGATGATGTGCTTCGATATTGGTGTTTTCAAAAGCGCCCGAGTACAAAATACCGGCATTATTAACCACAATGTTAATTTCACCTGCCCAAGTATTGAAATCTTGAAGTGCCTGTTGCCAATCGGCATAATTTGCGACATCGAGCTTGCCTGCTTGGGCGCGCTCGCCCAGTCGCTGTGCTAAGTGGTCTGCTTGCTCAGTATTAATATCATAAATACCGACTTTATAGCCTTTGTGATAAAACAGCTCTGCAATGGCTGCACCAATTCCTTGTGCTGCACCACTAATAAAAATACTCTGCGACATGTATGATTCCTTGTTATATCATTCTTGAATGATCCTGATATAACGCAGTTGAGCACAAAATATACAGATTATTCAAGTAATTCCTTTTTATATTTCACTCGTTTTAAGGCGCAGGTATTGCCATGCAAAAATTACTGGACATCATGCAACAACTTAGAGATCAATGTCCGTGGGATCAGGCGCAAACCCCAGAAAGTTTGACCCAATATGCCATTGAAGAAGCCTATGAGGTTGAGGATGCGGTACGTCAGGGCGATCCTGAGCACGTCAAAGAAGAACTGGGAGACTTACTGTTACAAGTGGTGTTCCAAGCACAAATGTACAGTGAGCGCGGTGCATTTGATTTTCAGGATGTGGTCAATACAATTTCAGAAAAACTGATTCGTAGGCATCCGCATGTCTTTCAGGCGAAGCAATTTGACCAATTGACTCAAGAGGATGTTGCTACACTTTGGCAGAAGATTAAAAAAGAGGAAAAGAAAGCTCAAAAGTCATCACGTTTAGATAAGGTTAAGCATGCACCCGCACTCATTCAAGCGCAGGAGATTCAAAAAAATGCAGCTAAAATTGGTTTTGATTTTGAAACTGCACAAGATGCTTACGTGAAATTAGAAGAAGAATTGGCAGAGTTAAATGAAGCTGTACTTCATAATAATTCCGATGAAATTCAGGATGAATTGGGTGATTGTTTATTTTCATTAATCAATCTTGGACGTAAACTGGGTGTGTCGAGTGAAAGGGCACTGCTGGGCACGATCCATAAATTTAGAACACGCTTTACGTATATTGAAGATCAAGCTGTAAAACAACGGCTTAATATCGAAGAGATGAGTTTGCAAGACATGGATTATTTCTGGGAGCAAGCTAAACATCAACTAAAATAAATCGAGTTGAATCATGATGAACAGCACCACAATAAGAAAAATAGTCAAAAATAGACTCAGTCTTATATTTGATGTTTTATATATGAGCGCGCTGATGATTTTGTTCAGTATGGGCAGTTCTGTCAGCGCTCAACAATTTGACCAATCCTATTTGAAATGGAAGGCCGAACAAGAAGCGCAAGATGCCAAATTGAAAAAAGTTGATGATCGCTATTATTTATCCAGACCTTCTGTTGCCCATTCATCATCGAAGAACAATGCCTCTAAGAACAAAGCCTCGAATTCATCCGCGCAAAATACTGCAAATGCAGGCATGAAAATCAGTTTAAATAACGCGAGCCTTACAGAGTTACAGCAATTAAATGGCGTAGGTGAGAGAAAAGCACAGGCGATTGTGCAGTATCGTCAGCAAAATGGAAAATTTAAATCGATTGATGAGTTGCAAAATGTAAAAGGGATTGGTCCTAAATTGCTCGAAAAAAACAAGGCTAAACTCAGTTTATGATCTATGAGCACTGAGTTTGCGAGGATCATTTTGATCGAAATAACCCCCTCACAGGATACGAAAAAATTAAAAGAAAGCATCCAAGATCAAGAGATTCAAATTGCCCTTTGATTGTGATAGAGCTATGATTAGCATAATTATGATTTTTACGTCCTGACGTAGGAGACAGCGTCTTTTGCAAACTTTGCACGCGTCTAAGTGTGGCTTATCCACTACTCAATTACCTTCTTACATTTTAGATGTTATTGATTCTTTAACCAAAGCTGGCTATGAAGCTTATATTGTCGGTGGTGGTGTACGTGACTTGATGCTTGGGTTAACCCCAAAGGATTTTGATGCAGTCACCAATGCAACACCTGCTCAAATTAAAGAAGTCTTTGGCCGTCGTTGCCGAATTATTGGCCGTCGTTTTGAGTTGGCTCATGTCTACTCAGGTCGTGAACTGATTGAAGTTGCGACATTTAGAGCCCCACCAAAAAAATCAGTCACATCGGCTGCCGGCATGATTCTGCGTGACAATAACTGGGGCACAATAGAACAAGACTTTGTACGTCGCGATTTTTCGATTAATGCGATGTACTATCAACCCCGTAAAGGTGTGGTCCTCGATTTTTGTAATGCCATAGACGATATTCAAACCAAAACCTTACGTCTGTTGGGTGATCCAAAATTACGCTTTGAAGAAGATCCTGTACGGATGTTACGTACCTTGCGCTTTGCCGCAAAACTTAACTTCAGTATTGATCCAGAAATTTTAAAGGTCTTTACGCCTGAAGCGACCCTGTTACTGCGCGATGTATCACCGCATCGTTTATATGATGAATCGCAAAAGCTGTTCACTATGGGGCATCTGAACCGCGTGTTACCTATGCTGATTGAATTTGGCATTTGGCAGCAATTGTTTGCAGAAGTGCCGGCTGAAATTAATCAATTTATCGAGCGTGCGGCCCGAAATACCGATCAACGGATTCAGGTTGGTAAAACCATTAATCCTGCATTTTTCTATGCTGTTTTGTTATGGGAACAATTCTTAGCCCGTTGTGATATTTATGCAGCTAAAGGGGTGGTTGCCGCCGAAGCACGCGCGCAAGCGGGCTTAGATGTATTAAAACGTCAAGCAACACGCACCATTATTCCACGTTTTGCCGAAACCTTTATTCGCGAAGTTTGGGAAATGCAAACTCGACTTTTAAATCCTAAACCACAGCAAATTGAGTTGCTTTCAAACCATGCGCGTTTCCGTGCGGGCTTTGACTTTATGTTGCTGCGCGAAAAGTCAGGCGATGAAAGTACACAAGGCATGGGCAGTTGGTGGGATAACTATCAAAATATGTCGATGGACGAAAAAGAGCGTGTGATTGGTCAATATAACCGTCAACGCAATAAGAGTCGTCGTAAGTCAAATGCTGTGGTTGAGGATGTGACTGAAAGCAAAGTCAGTTCAATGATTGAACCTTTGGTCAAAGAGTCAGAATCACGCAGCCGACGTCCGCGTAAACCTGCGCCAAGCCAACCCTATGAAAATAAGCGTTCAAATCCTGCACATGCACGTGTTGAGTCAGGAACGATCCATGCAGATCATCCGATTTTAAAACGCAAACGGGTAAAGCGTGATTTAAACAGTGTGGTCTTTGGTCCAACGCAATGAGTCAGGTGACCTATATCGGACTGGGCAGTAATTTAGGGGATTCTCAGTCTATTATGGCTGAGGCATTTTATAAGTTAGCCAGCTTAGGGGCAGTCAAAGCCTCTAAGTTATATCATAGCCCGCCCATGGGTCCTCAAGATCAACCGCATTATCACAATGCAGTGGTGCAGCTGGTGACAGATTTAGCGCCTTTGGATTTGCTAGATCAGTTACAGAATTTTGAACAAGAATCAGGACGCGTTCGCCTACGGCACTGGGGTGAACGTACACTGGATTTAGATTTACTGCTGTATGCACAAGAGCAGATTCAAAATGAACGCCTGACTGTGCCACATGTAGGCGTACTAGAGCGAGATTTTGTGTTGTTGCCGTTGTTGGATTTGGATCCACATTTGCAAATCAATGGACTGAACTTACAAGATACTAATGTGGTCAAACAGAGTAATTTGACTGTGCTGGTAGATGAGTCTTGGGTCAATATTTAATTTTAGCATGTTCTAAGGAACTGAGTTAGAGGACATCTTTATGATAAGTCTAAGTGATTTAAGACAATTCAAACAACAAGGACGTAAATTCTCTTGCCTGACGTGTTATGACGCAAGCATGGCCAAGGCGATGGAAATTGCTGAAGTTGACACGATTTTGATTGGTGATTCATTGGGTATGACCATTCAGGGACATGACTCAACCTTACCTGTATCCGTTGAAGATATGGTGTATCACACGGCAGCAGTGCGTCGAGGCAATCAGCATGCACTCATCATGTCTGATTTACCCTTTATGAGTTATGCGACGTTGAATGATGCCTTACAAAATTCTAAAAAAGTCATGCAAGCAGGCGCTCAAATGGTCAAGCTTGAAGGTGGTGCATGGCTTGCAGAAACTGTGCAAGTGCTAACCCGTAATGGTATTCCTGTTTGTGTACATTTGGGTTTGACCCCGCAGTCAGTGCATGTTTTTGGGGGTTATAAGCTACAAGCCAAAACCCGTGCTGCAGCAGATCAGCTGATTGCAGATTGTCAGGCTGTGGTAGATTCAGGTGCTGCGGCATTATTACTCGAATGTGTTCCTGCACAGTTGGGTCAAGAAATTACCGAATTGTTCCCGCACACGCCGGTGATTGGCATTGGCGCGGGCGTGGATACAGACGGTCAGGTCTTGGTCAGCCAAGATATGCTGGGCTTAACTTTTGGTCGTGTGGCACGTTTTGTACGTAATTTTATGAAAGAGCAGTCGGGTGAAACCGCCATTGTAGATGCATTCAAGGCTTATCACCTCGCTGTGCAAGACCAGTCTTTTCCTGCGAAAGAACATATGTTCCAAGTTGAACTTTAAATATCAGTTGAACTTTAAATATCAGTTGAACTATAAATAATTGAGTTGAAGAATGAAAACTGAAATTAGTATTCAAGGTTTAACGGCATCGTTAAGTAGCGCGCGCCAATCTCGTAAAACCATTGGTTTCGTTCCGACCATGGGGAACTTACATCAAGGACATTTAAACTTAGTTCGTGAAGCACGCAAACTCTGTGATGTCGTGGTGGTCAGTATTTTCGTCAATCCAATTCAATTTGGTCCTAATGAAGACTTTGATAGCTATCCAAGAACATTAGATCAAGACAGTCAGTTGTTGGCAGATGTCGGTTGCGATATTATTTTTGCACCTTCGGTTGAACAAATGTATGGCAAGTATCCGCGCTTGACCAATATTAGCGTAGGTCAAATTACCGATGATTTATGCGGTGCACAGCGCCTAGGTCATTTTGATGGTGTGGCTGTGGTCGTCACCAAATTGTTTAATATTGTTCAGCCACATTTTGCATTTTTTGGCCAAAAAGATTATCAACAACTGGCGGTGATTAAACAGTTTGTTCAAGACTTGAATATGCCGATTGAAATTATGGGTGTACCGATTGCACGTGCCGAAGATGGTTTGGCCTTAAGTTCGCGTAACGGTTATTTATCAGCAGAACATCGTCAAACAGCACCAGTGATTTATCAAAGTTTAAAAACAGCTGCATCCAACTTAAAGCAAGGTGCGTTACTCTCTGATGTGTTGCTGCAGATTAAAAATGAGCTCACTCAGCATGGTTTTGAAGTGGATTATGTGGAAGCACGTAGTCCCATGCTACAAACAGTAGAACAGTTCGATCAAGACATTGTACTGTTTGTGGCTGCCAAACTGGGTAAAACTCGTTTAATTGATAATTTACAGGTCAATTTTAGTTCATCATTTAAAATATAAGGTGCTAATGCCATGAAGCGCATTCTTATTGTTACAGGTCAATCGGGTTCAGGAAAGTCATCTGCATTGCAGGTGCTTGAAGATTTAGGTTATTACTGTATCGATAATTTGCCTTTGGCATTATTGCCTGAGATTGTAGGTAAACTCGATCAAGAAAACAATTTAGAGCAATTAGCGCTTGGGGTAGATGTTCGAAGCACGCGGGCAGATTTACAAGAGTTTGATCAGGTTTACCAACAACTGGAAAAGCATGGTTCGGTCGATGTTATTTATTTGAGCACCAAAGACCAAGAGTTGATTGCACGTTTTAGCGCTTCAAGGCGTCCGCATCCACTGGCCAATCGTTTTAAAAGCTTGAATGAATGCATTCAAGAAGAAAAACAGTTGCTGCTTCCGATTCAATTAAAAGCCACGGTTCAAATAGATACATCGGATAAGAGTGTTCATGACCTCAAAGATACTTTATTATCGCGGCTGGGTCAGGTGGATAATCTGATTGTAATCTTACAATCTTTTGGCTATAAACACGGCATTCCTTTAGATGCTGATTTTATTTTTGATGTTCGACATTTACCTAATCCACATTGGGACATTGAGCTTCGAAAATATTCAGGGCTAGATGAGCCGATTCAGACATTTTTAAGCTCACATGACAAAACCAATGACATGTTTGATGATTTAAATCAATTTTTATCGAAATGGCTGCCTGCATTTGCAGCAGGACATCGCCATTACATCACGGTTTCCATAGGATGTACGGGTGGGCAACATCGTTCCGTATATATTGTAGATAGACTGAAAAAGGCTCTTGAGGCAAAATGGTCTATTCAAGTCTTGCATAGAGAAATGAAGCACTGGTCATGATTGACACAACTATTGACGTAATTAACAAATTAGGATTACATGCGCGAGCATCTGGTAAGCTCATTGAAGTCACTACTAAGTTTCGTTGTTCGATTCAAATTGGTAAGGGCGAAAAATTAGTTGATGCCAAAAATATTATGTCCTTGCTGATGCTCGGTGCAGGCAAGGGTACTACTTTGCGTATTGTGGTTGAAGGTGCAGATGAAGAAAAAGCTTTGTCTGAAGTTCAAGCATTGTTCGCAGCAAAATTTTACGAGGCAGAATAATCGTGGCACGTCAAACGCAACGTTTTACTGAAGATGATTTTGAGTCTTTGGAAGGGCGTGCAAGTAAAACTGAAAAAAAGAAAGCTGTGCAACGCATGGCTGCTCTCGGTGAGCAATTGGCTGAGTTAAGTATTAAGCAAATCCAAAACCTCCCAGTGGAAGAACGCTTAATTGATGCCCTTCTTGATGTGAAACTGATTACATCATATGAAGCGCGTCGTCGTCAGTTTTCACGTATTGGTAAATTATTACGTAATGAAGATGAAACGGTCATTTTGTCTTATTTAACACCGCAGCAAGGGGCTAAAAAGCAGGCTCAACTGTTACGTTGGGTAGATCGAATGATTTTGCAAGGTGATCCTGCCATCAAAGAGTTCATTAAGGCGTATGGTGCAGCGGAACATCATGCAATTCGCCAACATATTTTGCGTATTCAGCGTGATATTAAGCAGCAATTGGGTGAAGAGGCTGTGGCGGAGTCTCGATTGAATATGACCAACTATGTGAAGCAAGTGGCCTTGATTTCAGAAACCTTGAAATAACGTATTTTTCAACACATTCAAGTTGAGTGTTCTAAAGAAGCGACCGAATCCGGTCGCTTTTTCAATTCAATTTGATTTTCATCAAACGGCAAGTGAAAGATGGACCCGTTGATAGAAGGGCACTCTGTTATGAATAGACAGTTATAAGTATGCAGTTATGAACACTTGGTGATAAGTATATAGTGATGAGTATACAGTTATGAGTTTGGAAATTCCTCAGCAGTTGCAGGATATGCCTGCCAATTGCGGTATTTATGCAGTGTGGATGATCTTACAGCATTGTAATATTGAGCTTGATCTTCAGGATCTTGCCAAGGTGTGCGGTTATGATCAAAATGATGGCACATTTAGCATTGGGCTGGCGGTGGGTTTAAAGAAAATGGGCTTTAGTGTGACTTTTCATACCGAAGAAGACTTGCATAAAGATGCGAAAGAGCTCCCCTGTTATGCCGAGGCCACTCGATTGCAGATTCCCATTTTAGAGACTTTAAGTTATGCAGAAATTCAAAGCAAAATTGAACAGGGTCATTGGGTGATAGTGTATTACGACACTTTAGAAGGCGTGGGCAATCATTCACTGGTTTATGACATCAATCGAAATGAAATTAGTTTCTTTGACCATTTTGATGTGATGTCAGCTGAGCTATTTGAGCGGCAGCGTAAAGTTGAAGGGATTTGTCAGCAAGCCATTAGCATTTGCCGTGAATATTCAGCGTTATGATTTTAACTGATGCAACATTGATTCAATCATCAAAAATATCCGAAAAAAAAGCGACCCGAAGGATCGCTTTTTTGCTTCAAATTACAGGCGGTACAATTAGCTTAATTCACCCACTGAACGCTCTTTTGCCCAATCACGCAAAATGAATTTTTGTAATTTCCCAGTCGATGTTTTGGGGATTTCAGTAATCACAATGTCTTTAGGCACTTTAAAACGCGCTAGATGCTGTTTGCAAAATTCAATAATCTCATCTTCTGTCGCATGCATCTCGGGCTTTAACTCAATGAAGGCGCACGGTACTTCTTGCCAGCGCGGATCAGGTTTCGCCACCACAGCTGCGGTCATAACAGCAGGATGTTGATAGAGCACTTCTTCAACCTCAAGCGATGAAATATTTTCACCGCCTGAGATAATCACATCTTTTGAGCGGTCGGTAATTTTGGCATAACCATCGGGTTGAGATACAGCCAAATCACCCGTATGGAACCATCCCCCAGCAAATGCTTCAGCAGTCGCTTCTGGATTTTTCAGATAACCTTTCATGACAATGTTGCCACGGAACATAATTTCGCCCATGGTTTTGCCGTCGTGAGGTACAGGCAACATGGTTTCAGGGTCAATCACTTTCATGCCGTCTTGCAGTGGATAAGGTACACCTTGACGTGAATGAAGTTGCGCTTGTTCCTGTATGCTGAGGTCGCTCCAGCCTGCTTGAGAGGCACAAAGTGCAGAAGGGCCATAAGTTTCAGTCAGACCATAAACATGGGTGACATTTACTCCAATATTGCGCATTCCCTCAATAATCGCAGCAGGCGGCGCTGCACCAGCCACCATCACTTCAACACGGTGTTCAATTTTCACTTGTTGTTCTTTTGGTGTGTTGATCATCATCGAAAGCACAATCGGTGCGCCGCAGAAATAATCAACTTTATATTCTGTAATCAATTTAAAAACCAGTTCTGGATCGACTTTACGCAAGCAAATGTTGGTGCCGCCATTGGCCGCCATGGTCCATGCAAAACACCAACCATTGCAATGGAATAGTGGTAATGTCCACAGGTATGTGGCACGAGGCGTCATCCCACATGCAATAATGTTGCTGGCTGCATTGATATATGCCCCGCGGTGATGATAGACCACGCCTTTGGGGTTGCCTGTCGTGCCTGAGGTGTAACTTAAGCTGATGGCATCCCACTCATCTTGAGGCAATTGCCATTCAAATTCTGGGTTACCCCCTTGAAGCCAGTCTTCATATTCAATCTGACCAATAGCAGCGGTAGAGGCGTGATGCTCATATTCTGAGTCTGCCACATCAATCACTAGAATCTCTTGATCGATTAAAGCCAGTGCGTCTTGAGCCAAGCTTGAAAACTCTGGATCGACCAACAGCACTTTTGATTCGGCATGTTGAAGCATAAACGCCAAAGTTTTGGCATCCAAACGGGTATTTAAGGTGTTGAGTACTGCGCCCGCCATAGGCACGGCAAAATGCGCTTCGAGCATGGCAGGCACGTTGGGAAGGAGTGCTGAAACTGTATCATTTTTACCAATGCCGTATTTTTGCAGTTGATCTGCGAACTGGCGACAACGGTTATATTTTTCACGCCATGAAATATGACGGGAACCATGAACAATCGCATCTTGATGGGGATAAATATACGCAGCACGTTCTAAGTAGCGTAAAGGAGATAAAGCGACAAAGTTTGCAGGCGTACGGGGCAATTCATCATAAGCGCTATTCATTTGAGTTCTCCAAAACTTTAATTATTCTTCCTACGTACAAGATAAGAATTTTTTTGAAAAATTGCCTTTATGCTTTAGTCGCGTGTAAACCGGTAATTCAAACTTGAGCTGACTGCAGAGCTGATTTAAGGCCTTAAAAAAATCGGCTGAATAGATTCAGCCGATTGAAAGACTGAGCTTAAGCACTGAAGCATTTTTATTAAAATAAAAGCATTAATGAATGCCGCCGTATGCAATGCCAGTCAGTTCACTCATGTCTTTTTTCCATGTGGTCAGGTCATCAAGACTAAATTGGTTCAAATGGTGATGCCCACATGCACGCGCCATGACTTGCATCAGCTCGACAGACGCCCCAAAGAAATTTGCCAATTGCTGTGCAGATTTTTCAATTTCCAAACGACGACGCAAATAATCTTGCTGAGTGGCAATTCCGACAGGGCAATCATTGGTTTGGCAGGCACGCATACCGAGACAACCTATGGCTTGCATGGCTGAGTTTGAAACCGCAATTGCATCAGCACCTAGCGCCAGTGCCTTTATGAAGTCAGCAGGCACACGCAGACCGCCTGTGATGACCAAACTAATATCTTGGCGACCCAGTCGATCTAAATGGCGACGCGCACGTGCCAAAGCCGGAATAGTGGGTACTGAAATATGGTCACGGAACAGGGTAGGCGCAGCACCTGTCCCACCACCACGACCATCCAAAATAATATAATCAACCCCTATGCTTAAGGCAGCATCGATGTCTTTTTCAATATGCTGTGCGGAGAGTTTAAAACCAATCGGAATACCACCCGTTTCAGCACGGATATATGCTGCAAATTCTTTATATTGTGACAGTTCAGTCCAATCTGGAAATGTCGCAGGCGAAATCGCTGCTTGACCTTCACTCAACCCACGTACTTCAGCAATTTTGCCCACCACTTTATGACCCGGTAAATGTCCGCCTGTACCGGTCTTGGCTGCTTGCCCCCCTTTAAAATGAAAAGCCTGACATTGTTTGACTTTTTCAATGTCATAGCCAAAGCGAGCAGAGGCCAGTTCATAAAAGTAACGCGAGTTCGCGGCTTTTTCGTCTTCGAGCATACCGCCTTCACCCGAACAGATGCCAGTACCTGAAAGTTCTGCACCACGCGCAAGCGCCACTTTGGCTTCTTGAGAAAGTGCACCAAAACTCATATCAGAGACAAACAACGGAATATCGAGTTTAAGGGGTTTTCTAGCATTTGGGCCAATGATTACTTCAGTGCAGACAGGGGCATCATCAAGTAAAGGAACTTTCCAAAGCTGTGCAGTCACCAGTTGAATGTCTTCCCATTTTGGAAGCTGATCAAAAGGTACGCCCATTGATGTAGTGGGACCATGATGTCCAAATTTGCTTAAGCCGTGTTTTGCCAGTTCTAAAATAAATCGATTGTGCGGCTCTTCAGGTGCAGGCTGTGAATCTGCATATAGGCCTTGATATTGATCTCGTTTGATATTTTGCGGATGTTTTTCTTCCCACGCTGCAATTTCTTCAAGATCAACATAAACATTACCGTTTTCAATCCAAGCTTTGAATTTCTGCAAGTTTTTGGTGATATAACGCGGGTTGATTCCCGTCTTGAAATTATAATGCGAACCATGTAAACCGCAGACAATTTTATCGCCTTGAATACGTGCGTCTGACATCAATGCACCGCGATGTTGACAACGCCCATACATGACCACGACTTGTTCTGGGTCATCTTCGGTTAATCTTAAAACCACCAGATCAACATTGGCTGCGAGTGCGTAAGCAGGTTTTAAAACGTCTAATGAATCAAATGAAATGAGGGGATGCGCTTGCATATGACCTGCCTATGAATAAAGGGGGGCGAATGTTTCATTATTTTTATATGAAATGAATGTAAGTGATGCTTAGTTATAAACAACGGAACTTTGAACAAGTATGCCATAGTAACAAGGGGTGCTTGGGGGCGAAAAATGGTCCGCTGTGTCCTAGGATTGAGATAATTATTTTATGACTGCTCAAAGCTCAAAACCACTCGAAAGTGGTTTTGAGCTTAATTAACGAATCACCAGATGAATTGATTATTGGCTGGCTTTAAGAATGTTTGCAAAAGCTTGTGCTGCTGTTTTATTAAAATAAGTGGTGTCCATATCAATATCTTCAGCACGATCATATTGTGAATATTTCAAGTAATTGCCTGGAATGACGCCAAATCCTGAATAAATACCGCCTTGATATTCAACGCCTGGATAAGCGTTATTGAGGTAAGCATAAGCACCTGATTGACTGTTGATTGGATAAACCACTTTGTAGCCCGCAAACGTATCCAACTTCCATGCGTAACCTGCTGGCAGTCGATTAGATGAGTGGTTGGTATATTCAGTCAAACTGCGTAAAGGGGTCTTTTCGCTTTCATAGAACGAAATAGAGGGAGCTGTGTAAATTTCTTGGTCTGGAAAATAAATGACTGAACCTGCTGGGAATGTGATCGGATTGTTTTTTAATTTTTGATACAGCGTGCGGTCTTGAGAGAACACGTATTCAATATGCGAAGGCAAATAGCGTTTGGCTTTTTTAGGATTCCCCAATTCATAATAGGCCAGTAAGTCTGCCATGGTTTTACCCGTTAAATCTAACTGGTCTAAATGCACAGCAATCTTACGCTCCGTGTTTAAGTCACAAGTATCGCTAAATGGCACCAAGGTGAGCGCTTCTTTATTTTGCTCAGTGACGTAACCCAAAGGCAGACCCGCAGTGGTGGTGATTTGTTTGAAACTAGTGGTGAGTGTTTGAGGGGTTAAGTGGTAGCCAGCATTATACTCATCATCTAAACGGGTGAATGCATTGGGAATGATTTGACTTAAATTTTCATACCATACGCCGTTTTCAAGACGATTCGATTTGAAAATTACCTGATCTTCATCATCTTGATCAGAAAAAGTATCTATAGAAAAGAGTTCCTCAGAAAAAACACCATTACCTTTGGTTTTTAGATTTTTAGGAATTCCGTTGACGCATTGAATGTTGGTTGGATTGAGATTTTCAGCAATAGAGTCTCCATCACCGCCGCCACAAGCAACGAGGCTGATCGACAGAAGAGAAAGAGATAAGATTCGAAGGGGGAAAGAAGCTAAATTCATTATGATGACCTGTGTTTATTTATTGTAAAAATGATTATATCAAAAATTTATAATTAAATTGATGAACTAAATCAGCTAGATTTGTGTTTAATTTTAGTGAGTGGTTTATAAAAACTGATTATAGGTGTAAAATTTTCGCACTTAGATTTATTGCACCGATTTTATATTTTGAGGTTTTCCTCGATCATAATCTCGCGGTGACATGCTCCATGGTACGGGGCATCACTCCTTAAGGATTTTTTATGCCCATTATTACTTTGCCAAATGGCGATCAAAAGCAGTTTGATCAAGCCGTATCGGTTATGGATGTTGCTTTAAGCATCGGTCCTGGTCTTGCGAAAAATACAGTTGCGGGTCGTGTAAACGATCTTTTGGTTGATGCATCAGATTTAATTACAGAAGATTCAACACTTCAAATCATTACGCCTAAAGATGAGGAAGGGGTCGAAATTATTCGTCATTCTTGCGCACATTTAGTGGGTCATGCTGTTAAGCAATTGTTCCCAGAAGCAAAAATGGTGATTGGTCCTGTAATTGAAGAAGGTTTCTATTACGATATCTTTAGTGAAAAACCATTTACATTAGATGATTTCGCAGCCATCGAAGCACGTATGAAAAAGCTCATCGATGAAGACTACGATGTCATTAAAAAAATGACACCTCGTGCAGAAGTAATTGAGTTATTCACGCAACGTGGCGAAGATTATAAATTACGTTTGATTGATGATATGCCGAATGAGACTCAAATGGGTCTGTACTATCATCAAGAATATGTCGATATGTGCCGTGGTCCGCACGTACCGAATACTAAATTCTTAAAATCATTTAAACTCACCAAAATGTCAGGTGCGTATTGGCGCGGTGATGCGAAGAACGAACAGCTTCAACGTATTTACGGTACAGCGTGGGCAGACAAGAAACAGCTTGCAGCCTATGTAAAACGTATTGAAGAAGCTGAAAAACGTGACCACCGTAAAATTGGTAAAGCGCTTGATTTGTTCCATATGCAAGAAGAAGCACCCGGTATGGTGTTTTGGCATCCGAACGGCTGGACCATTTACCAAGTATTAGAACAATACATGCGTAAAATCCAACAAGACAATGGTTATCAAGAAATTCGTACACCACAGGTTGTAGATTTTACCCTTTGGGAGAAATCAGGTCATGCAGCAAACTATGCTGATGGTATGTTTACTACGCATTCTGAAAACCGTAACTACGCAATTAAACCCATGAACTGTCCTTGCCACGTACAAGTCTTTAACCAAGGTTTGAAATCGTACCGTGATCTTCCAGTGCGTTTAGCAGAATTTGGTTCATGTCACCGTAACGAACCATCGGGTTCATTACACGGTATCATGCGTGTTCGTGGATTTACCCAAGATGATGCACACATTTTCTGTACCAAAGAACAAATTGGTCAAGAAGTGGCAGACTTTATCAAGCTGACTTTAGATGTATATAAAGATTTTGGCTTTGAAGACGTCCAAATGAAACTCTCGACACGTCCTGAAAAACGTGTGGGTGATGATAAACTCTGGGATGTTGCAGAGAAGTCTTTAGCTGATGCTTTAGATGCTGCAGGTCTTGAATGGGATCTTCAACCGGGTGAAGGTGCATTCTATGGTCCAAAAATTGAATTCTCTTTAAAAGATTGCTTAGGTCGTATCTGGCAATGCGGTACAATACAGTGTGATTTTAACTTACCCGTACGTTTAGATGCTTCTTTTGTGACTGAAGAGAATGATCGTGATCATCCTGTAATGTTGCATCGTGCAATTCTTGGCAGTTTTGAACGTTTTATTGGTATACTAATTGAACATTACGCTGGTTTTATGCCACCATGGTTGGCTCCAGTCCAAGCATGTGTGATGAATATTACCGATTCTCAAGGCGCCGCTTGTGAGCAAGTGGTCGCTAAACTCAAAGAAAAGGGCATTCGTGCAATTTCAGACTTGAGAAATGAGAAAATCGGCTTTAAGATTCGTGAGCGTACTCTAGAGCGTATTCCTTACTTATTGGTACTTGGGGATCGCGAAGTTGAGGAAGGAACAGTCAATGTTCGTACTCGCTCTGGAACAAATTTAGGTACTATGTCAATTGATGCTTTCGTTGACTTAGTGAAAGTAGCCGTAGCCGAACGTGGCCGGTATATTGTGGAGTAATAAAGATTAAACAGCCTGACCGTAACCAACAACAAGGTGCTAAAAGCAATCGTCCAGCATTAAATGACGAGATCCGTGCTAAGGAAGTACGTCTCGTTGGTGCTGAAGGAGAGCAAAAGGGCATCGTTTCACTTGCTGAAGCTTTGCGCGCTGCAGAAGAAGTTGAGCTTGATCTTGTAGAGATCGTTGCTAATGCAGAGCCACCTGTTTGTAAGATCATGGATTTTAACAAGCATTTATTCGATCTGAAGCAAAAGCAAAAAGATGCTAAGAAAAAACAGCATCAAGTTCAGGTGAAAGAAATTAAGTTGCGCCCTGGTACAGACATTGGTGATTACAACATCAAGCTGCGTGCCATTCTTCGTTTCTTAGAAGAAGGCAACAAGGTTAAAATTACTTTGCGTTTCCGTGGTCGTGAAATGGCCCACCAACAGCTAGGTTTAGCTCAATTGCAAAAAATTGAAGCTGATGTAACTGATTTTGGTGTGGTTGAACAATCACCGAAAATGGAAGGTCGTCAGATGGGTATGTTGCTTGGTCCTAAAAAGAAAAAGTAATCTATTTTTGACAGAAAAAAGCACTGCATCATGCAGTGCTTTTTTTGTCTGTTACTTGTTGAATGCTGTGAAAAAACACATAAAAAAGACCAGCGATTGCCGGTCTTTCTAATTAATAGATCGAATCGTGTGATTTAACTCGCTTGGGTTTCAATTAAGGGTTGAGCGGATTTGGTGCCAATCGGGATTTGTCGTGGCATTTTTTCCTCTGGAATAATGCGCTGTAATGCAATGCTGAGTAAACCATGTTCATAGCTAGCATTTTGCACTTCAATATGCTCATCCAGTCTTAAAGACAATTTAAACGCACGCCGTGCAATGCCTTTATGCAATAGTTCAATATTGCCGTCTTTGTCATCCTCGCTTGGTTTACCTGATATGCTCAGCACCGAGTTTTCCAAATGTATCGAAAGTTCATCTTCAGAAAAACCAGCTGTTGCAACCACAATGCGATAATGGTTGTCCGCAGTTTTTTCAATATTATACGGTGGATAATTGGGTGTTTCACTTTGCATAGCATAGTCAAACAAATCGTTAAAACGGTCAAAACCAATACTACGACGGAACAGTGGAGTAAGACTCATGTTACTCATTGATAGAACCTCCTGAGGTCAGCAAAGTTATAAAAACAAGATTTCAATCTGTTGTGCATTGCACCGACAGATATTCAGCAACATCATTTGATCATTGCTGATGATTTAAATATCGGTACAGCTTTCAAAATTTCAAGATTATTTTTTCATTTTTTTAAATTTTTTTTTTCAAATGTTTGATATTCAGATATTTGAATCAGCGATTCGCAATTTTATATATGATTTATCCTATCTAAACGTGTTATAAAATAGACAAAATTGAAGAATACAGTACAGAATCAAAAGGATTGAACATGATAGATTTATATTATTGGGGGACACCCAATGGTCAAAAAATAACGATTGCTTTAGAAGAAATGGCTTTGGATTATCGTATTTTTCCGATCAATATTTTAGAAAATGATCAGTTTCAATATGATTTTTTAAAAATTTCACCCAACAATAAAATCCCCGCAATTGTTGATCAAGACGGTCCAGCTGGCGAAGCTATTTCAGTCTTTGAGTCTGGGGCAATTTTGCAATATTTGGGGCGCAAAACTGGTTTATTTTATCCGAAAGACGAGCAAAAGCGTGTCGAAGTCGAACAGTGGCTGATGTGGCAAATGGGCGGCTTGGGTCCGATGCTGGGGCAAAATCATCATTTTGGTAAATTTGCCAAAGAAAAAATCCCTTATGCGATTGAACGTTTTACTGCAGAAACCAAACGTCTTTACACCGTTTTAGATCAGCAGCTCATAGGGCAAGAATATGTGGCAGGAGAGTACTCCATTGCTGATATCGCGATATTTCCGTGGTTACTCCGTTATGAATGGCAAAATATTGCGATAGATGATTATCCAAACGTAAAAAATTATGTTAAACGTTTAAATGCACGCCCTGCTGTGCAAAAGGCACTTGCGATTCAGGTGTAAATCGAAAGCACGGGTCAAGTTGTGATAATATTTAAACATGAAGACATCAACCACCTGAGGGTGGTTTTTTTATTGGATCATATATTGATGAAAGCGTTCTTGTTAAACTTAACCACTATTATTGAACATAATGCCAAAATTTACGCCAGTATTATTGTGGGCATAGTAGGGTGTTTGCTCCTGTTCATTGCTGAAGCTGTACATATTCAAACACTGATACAATCATTGTCGAGTGAAAGTAAAACGGTAGTAAAGGCTGCAATTGAACCTTTAATTCAGCGCTACAGTCTAAGTCGTTACTTTGTAATGATTGCCGCAGTAATTTGGTCGGTCTATGAGTACAAAACCACGAAGAAGAAAATCGGGCGCTCATGCTGAGTTTATTTTTTCTTTTTATCTCGGCCTTTGGAGCGGCAACATTATTGCCGCTGCAATCTGAGGCGGTTTTGATTGGATTATTGCTTCAAAATGAGCACGCGGTATGGGTGCTGATTGTTGTTGCCAGTCTAGGAAATATTTTGGGTTCATGTGTGAACTGGTATTTGGGCATCCAAGTTGAAAAATATAAGGATAAAAAATGGTTTCCTGTGTCAGAGCAGAATATGCAAAAGGCAAAAAAAACCTATCAAAAATATGGGTATTGGTCTTTATTGCTGAGCTGGGTGCCGATTATTGGTGATCCCATTACTTTGATTGCGGGTTTGCTGAAGGAAAGTTTTGTCCGATTTTTACTGATGGTATCTATTGCGAAAATCGGACGTTATCTTTTTATTTATTTGATTTTCTTGGGGGTGATCTAGAGTACAAGCCAAGCTTTAATCACTTAATTTTCTCAATACAATCCGAATAGCCTATGACTTAATTTTTTACGCTATTTCGTGATATCACTGTACAGTGAGAACAAGGTTTTAAAAATATCAGCGCGTCACTTGAGGCTAATTATATTAAGGTTTGCATTGATCTAAATGCAGTTGAATTTCATCCTTTAATGTGGACTTTTTATAAATCCAATATTGACGCGGAACTTTAACTTGAGCCGTTAAAAGCGATTGTTTTAGCACTTGGTCTAAGGTATAGACGCCAGAGCCTTGGGTGATTTTGACCTGTTTCACATTGCCGTGTTTATTCATTTTGAGTGTGAACTTAATTTTACGATCATGCCCATTGAGATCATTGGCACTGATATTAAGCTGTGGCGCTTTAACATAAGTAAATGAGGTTTTCTTTTTCTGTTGTTGTGCCTGCCAAACTTTGGAATCAAAATCGAGCGCGCAATTGCCTGTATTATTTTGATCGAGTTTTAAGCTAAAGGCTTGATAACCAATCATAGATAGCTCATTGCCATTTTTCTGAAATGGTTTTGTTTGGGCTGCATACACCGCTTTTAAAAGAATTTGGTCGAGTTTGGTAATGCCTGTACTTTCTTTCACTGCCGCATCAATGACTTTGCCTGCTTCATTTGCCTTAATTCGAACAATTGCATAGCGATCTTGAGACTTGAGGTCAGCATCATCAAATTGAATTTTAGGGAATTTGACCCATTGAATACGAGTGGTTAAGTGCGCAGATTCAGCCGTTACCGTTTGTGTTGCCAGTTGAGTGATGTTGTTTTCTTTGCTGTATGCCGAAGTTGTGGCAAAACATAGGACAAGGGCAGAATAGAGCAGTGCTTTCATGAATGTAATCTTGATAATAAGTTGAGTGAGTGTCGTACAAGGCGGTGAGAGTATTGACGTATTTACAAAGTGCTGCAAGTTTTTTTGTTTATGTATATGCATGACCATAAAATCAGGATAAAGCCATCAATCAAAGAGTTTGAGTATTTGATCGGAATATCGAAGATGTATTTGCGCTTAGTGCTTTTGTTTTAAACAAAGATGCTTTAGAATACCCGCTCCCTTACCTGCAGGTCGTTTTTGCAATGGTGCAGACGTTCCGAACAGGTGTTCAAAAGAGGTTGTTATGCCTAAGATGAAAACTCGCCGTGGTGCAGCTAAACGCTTTAAAGCGACTGCAAACGGTTTTAAGCGTAAACAAGCGTTCAAACGCCACATTTTGACCAAAAAATCTGCTAAGCGTATTCGTCAATTACGCGGCTGTGTAATGGTTCACGTGAGTGACGTTGCTTCAGTTCGCCGTATGTGCCCGTACATCTAAGGAGATTATAAATGGCTCGTGTAAAACGTGGTGTTCAGGCTCATCGCCGTCACAAAAAAATTCTTGCTCGTGCTAAAGGTTACTACGGCGCTCGCTCACGTGTTTATCGCGTAGCGTTCCAAGCGGTAATCAAAGCTGGTCAATACGCATATCGTGACCGTCGTCAGAAGAAACGTCAATTCCGCGCTTTGTGGATTGCTCGTATCAATGCTGGTGCGCGTTTAAATGGTATGTCGTACAGCCGTATGATTTCTGGCTTGAAAAAAGCTCAGATCATCATCGACCGTCGCGTACTTGCTGACATCGCTATGCATGATGCAGTTGCATTTGCTGCTATCGCTGAAAAAGCGAAAAGCGCATTAGCTGCTTAATTGTCATAGATGATTCAAAAAAAGACCGCTTTTAGCGGTCTTTTTTATGGTCTTATTTTTTTGACCAAAGATATAGCAGGATGATGAGCCCTGTGGTGATCACTGTTATTTTTGCAAGTTCATATTGGCGCATCATCCAAAATAATCCATAAACAATTAAAAAAATAACGATAAATAAAATGAGTAGAGTTGTGATTGCTCTCATACCAGTGATGGGCAGATCTGGGTTCTTTTGAGGTAGTGTTTCGATCTCGGTTGAATCTTCATTGAATTCATCAATATTCGGTTCAAGTTCGGCTTCATAAGTAATGTATTTATTTTTTTGAATTGGGATAAATTTAGTTTTTACTTTAGCATTCTTATAATCATTTGCAGTATGACAAATCAAGTTGATGATTGCAGTTTCAAACTGCTCAGTAAACTCTACATATTGCTCTGTATGTGAATCAATAAAATCGGGGTATGGAGGACGTTCATGATAATTGGTATGCAACTGTGAAAGACATTCATAGACATGTATGCAGCGTTGAAGCAATGAAAAAGCGAGATTATTCGGGTTGTCATCCTCCTCGCTTAATTTTTTTTCTCCGTGATATTCTATAAATAAATTATGGGCGATGAGGAGTCCAGAATCATCTATATAGTTAAACCGATTTTCTAAAAAATTAGCCTTGATATGATTGAAATAACTCATCCAATCTAAATGTTGATCAAAGGCTTGAGCTTTTTGTTCTTGTGCTTCATTTAATCGTATTAAAGTAAATAGTTGATTGTTACTTGCTCTTTGGCTGGAGCTTACGCCACAAAACTCTCGCGGATCTCCAAGAGGGTGAATTTCTTTTGACTTTAGTTTCTCATTGATTTGGATTAAAGCAATCCATCCAAAACCCATACTTTTAAATACTGCGACAGGATAGTTATAGATTGGAAAATCAAAATGAATCTTTTGATTCAATCCACTCTCATCAAAAAGTAGCTCAAAAGGGTAGAGAGAACATGATTTAAAATGTTGCTGAAACAGACCGATCACAAGCCCATCAATAGAATCATAAAGTAAAGTATTTGTTGCATAGTCTCGAACTAAGAATACATCACAAAAAAAAGAACTCCATTCATGCTTAATTTGGTGATACTCAATTTCATTGTTGAAGAAAAGGTTAGCGTTGTATTGGACTCCAAAAATAAATTTCCAATAGTCATCCATTATCATTTTTATCGTCAGTATTTAAGTATATTGTTGGTTCATCATAATTTGGAATTAATGATAGGTAAATGCGAAAACAATATCATTTTAGAAAGGTCGGTGAAGACACCTATATTTGGGATATGGATCAGCTCATTCATCAAAGTTCTCATTTGCCCGTCCTACAAATTTCATTGGATGATATTCAAGAGTTGAAGGAACCTTATTGGTTTCCTAATCATTATCCAAATACAATTGAGCTGCTTGAGCATTTTAAGTTGGTTGGGGAAGCTGATCTAAGTTATCCCATTATTCTCTGTCCTGAAGGGCGAGTTATGGATGGTATGCACCGCGTGGCTAAAGCCAAAATGCTGAACTTAAGTTTTATTGGTGCTGTGCAATTTACAATTATGCCTCAACCAGATTTTATCAATGTAGATGAAGATGATTTATCTTACGATTAAAGTGATGTGTTTGACGCAATAACAAGAAGGCTAATATGTAGAGGTTGGTGTGAAAAGAATTAATGTGGTTGGAACATCTGCTTCAGGGAAAAGTACATTTTCTAAAGCACTCGCTCAGCAGTTGAAACTTAGTTATATCGAACTCGATGACCTGTTTTGGTTGGATGATTGGCAAGAGTCTTCTGATCAGGAATTTTTTAAAAAGGTGCAACAGAAAATCAATCAAGCTCCTGAAGGCTATGTGATTGATGGGAACTACACACGAACCCAAAAAATAAAATGGGAACAGATCGATACCATCATTTGGTTAGACTTACCTTTTCATATCAATTTTTACCGATCCGTAAAACGGGCGTTACATCGGGTTTTCAGTCAACAACCATTATGGATCAGTTCTAATAATACCGAGAGTTTTAAATCATTGTTTGCTCGTGATTCGATTGTTTTTTGGATGGTGAAAACACATCAAAAAAATCGGGAAAAATATCTTAAAATTTTGAATGATCCTCAATATTCGGATATTCAATTTATCCACTTAAGATCGAGAAAAGACATAAATGAATTTTTAACAAGATCAAAATTATGATAAGACATGCGAAACTGAGTGATGCCATCCAAATTGCAGCAGTACATATATTGAGTTGGAAAGAAACGTATACTGGAATTGTTGATCAAGAAATTTTAAATCGTTTAGATGAATCAAAAAAAATCAAGATTTGGGAGAGTGTACTAAAAGATCCAAACCAAGTTGTTTGGGTATACGAGGAAGATCAAACAGTCCTTGGATTCGCAGATTTCTACTTTGATGTGAGTAAAAAAGTTGGAGAGCTTCGAGCAATTTATCTGCTAAAAAAGATACAAGCTAAAGGTGTAGGTCTACAATTGATGGAACAGGGTTTGGCATTATTCAAACAAAAACAATGCCATTTGATGAAGATCGAAGTATTTGATCGAAATCCAAGCCGTTATTTTTATGAAAAGCTTGGAGCAAAGTGTATTAAAATTGAGGATGCTTCAAATTATGCTCATGAATTAAAAATTTTACATTATCACTTAAGCATTGAAACAAATAAAAAAGGAGCTGAGTTGATGTCTGATACACAGTATTTAGCGGAATTACAAAAACAAGTTCAACAAGGCAAACGTTTTGAATATTTAGGCTTTTGGGGGCATACATCCAAACAGTCTCATATCGTAGATAAAAGTTGTTTAAGTCAGTGGTATCCTGCCAGTTTTGAACTTGATGGGCATCTTTATAAAAATACTGAGCAATATATGATGGCTCAAAAAGCCAAATTGTTTGATGATTATGATATCTTTTCTAAGATTCTTTTAACTGGGAATCCAAAAGAAATTAAAGCACTAGGTCGTTTAGTTAAAAATTATCAAGATGATACATGGGTAAAACATCGTTTGGCTATTGTGGTTAAAGGGAATTTGGCTAAATTCTCACAAAATAAAAACTTAGGTCAATTCCTATTAAATACGGGAGATCAGGTCTTAGTTGAGGCTTCGCCGTTTGATAAAATTTGGGGAATTGGCGTCGACGAACATGACCAGACTGTAGACAAGCCTGTTCTTTGGAAGGGATTAAATCTACTCGGTTTTGCTTTGATGGAAGTACGGAAACAATTATAAATTGCCTCCGTACTCATTTTTTATAGCCCAAAATAATAAGCACAAACACAAATCAACACGGTAATCATAATTAAAGCAAAAACATTCGATTTACCCGATTTATGCTCTGATTTTGAACTGTGTATTTCATTATTGAAAAAGCGCTTTTCAGTTTTGTATGTTGCAGGTTCATCTAACGGTGAGCTCACCTCAATCGGGGTTAATCGAGCCGTTTTGTAGTGATTGGCCACTTTGGTCACGAATTTTGCAGTGAGGTCTTCAAGTTTTTGTTGGAAGTGACGCAGATTCAAAATTTCATCCGCCGCTAATGCTTGGCCATTCTCTTGAATAGGCTGTCTGATTTTTTGGGATATATAACGATGCAGGGCATCTAATCGAATCAAGCTGTCGTGGGCATATGTAGCATTGTAATGGCTGGGTAGAAGAGCCAAGTTCAGTTGATCTGAAATAATGGAGTCTTCACTGTTTGGTTTCAATTCATAGCCATAATAGGACTGACCCAACAAATGAGGTGCAATAAAGCCTTGAGCCAAAGGCTGATCAAATAATGCATGTTCTGTAAAGACGTGAATATCATCCCAATTTGGCTGTTGCAGATCAGCCTCGACACGTTTTGCATGGGTTGAGTTGAGTTCAAAACGCCACATGATTTCTGTACGAACCTTACTTCTTTGATGTAGTGGTACGTCAAAATCATTGTCCGCGGTATACCATTCAGCCAGTTCTTTACCAAAAATCCAAGCAACTTGGGATTTGGCATGATGACTGACAATAAAGTGCGCATAGGGCAGCAATTCCACATTCGGATTGGGGTTTTTTTCATCCATAAGGAGGCTTGAGTTGTGTAAGCTAATTTTGCTTACCCCTTGTTTTTTTAAACTTTCTAACCATATTTGAAAATGTTGTGCTAGCAAATGCTGATTATTTAAATCACGAAAAGCCAAAATATGTTGGTTAAAAATGGCATGATTCGCCCAGTCATTGAAACTGAGGTTTTGATTTAGATATTCATTGCCATAGCTGACAAGTGCAAGTTGTTGTTTCCAAATTGGGTCAAGAGCCATGGTTCATCTTCTGGGTGACATTGGCAATATCTTATCCTTTTTATAAATCAAATTACTATTCTTATTGCGCATATAATTTTCCGCTTTCTAAACTTCATTCGACTGCATAAAAACTGTTAGAATATGCAGTTATATTATTTTTTCTTATATTGTTGCTTTGAGAGTTACTATGTCACTGGAAGCCTTGACCACTGAAGCGCTCGCTGCCATTGCAGCAGCAGACGACCTTGCTACACTCGATCAAGTACGTGTGCAGTTTACGGGTAAGAAAAGCCAGCTCGCTGAACAATCGAAGTCGCTGGGCAAAATGGACCCTGAAGAACGTAAAGTTTTTGGTGCTCAGATTCATGCAGTACGTGAAGCCATCAATAGTGCATTGACTGAGCGACAAGCGTCTTTGCAAAAAGCTGCATTAGAACAAAAACTTGCAAGTGAACAGATTGATATTACTTTGCCGGGTCGTGGTCAGGCAGTGGGCAGTATTCACCCTGTGACACAAGTGCAAGATCGTATTTGCCAATTCTTTACCAAGGCTGGTTTTAGTATTGCCACAGGTCCAGAAGTTGAAGATGACTATCATAACTTTGAAGCACTCAATATTCCGGGTCATCATCCTGCGCGTGCAATGCATGATACTTTTTACTTTGATGTGAATCATTTGCTACGTACGCATACATCTGGTGTGCAGATTCGCACCATGGAAACCTCACAGCCACCCATTCGTATTGTCTGCCCGGGTCGTGTCTATCGCTGTGACTCGGATCAAACGCATTCTCCAATGTTCCATCAAATTGAAGGGTTGTATGTGGCTGAGAAAACCAGCTTCGCAGAACTGAAAGGGTTATTGATTAACCTTTTAAATGAGTTCTTCGAAAAAGACTTAACGGTGCGTTTCCGTCCTTCTTATTTCCCATTTACAGAACCAAGTGCTGAAGTGGATATTATGGATGAACGTGGTCGTTGGTTGGAGGTTTTAGGCTGCGGTATGGTGCATCCCAATGTACTTCAAGCTGCGGGCATTGATCCTGAAAAATATACAGGTTTTGCATTTGGTCTAGGTGTAGAGCGTTTCGCAATGCTTCGCTACGGAGTGAATGACTTGCGTATGTTCTTCCAAAATGATGTGCGTTTCTTACGCCAGTTTGCTTAATAGTTTGAATCGATATTTAACAATTTAAAGGTTTATAAAAATCCCCCTAAATCCCCCTTTAGAAAGGGGGACTTCCACGTTATGAAGATCGCACGTGTTTCCCCCTCTTTTTCAAAGAGGGGTTAGGGGAGATTAAGGAAATTGAATATGAAAATTAGCGAAAATTGGTTACGTACATGGGTGAATCCTGCTGTAGACAGCGATACGCTTTCAAATCAACTCACCATGTTGGGTTTAGAGGTTGATGAGCTTTCTCCTGCAGCTAAACCATTTACAGGCGTGCTTGTGGGTGAAGTGTTGACTGTAGAGCAACATCCAGATGCAGACCGCTTACGTGTAACGACGGTCAATATTGGTTCGGGTGAGCCATTACAAATCGTATGCGGTGCACCAAACGTGCGTGTGGGTATGAAAGCACCGGTTGCAACCATTGGTGCGGTGTTGCCTGGCGATTTTAAAATTAAAAAAGGCAAGCTTCGTGGTGTTGAATCACAAGGCATGCTATGCGGTGCATCTGAAATTGATTTAGAAGATAAAATTGATGGTTTGTTAGAGCTTCCAGATGATGCGCCAGTGGGTGTAAATATTCGTGAATACTTAGACCTTGATGACAACGTCATCGATATCAGTATTACGCCTAACCGTGGTGACTGTTTCAGTATTCGTGGGATTGCACGTGAAATTGGAGTGATCAACCAATTGCCTGTAAATGCCCCTGAAATTAAAGATGTTACTGCAACGATTTCAGATGAAAAGAAAGTGGTTGTTACAACTGAAGGTTGCCCACGCTATTTAGGTCGCGTAATCAAAAATGTAAACACCAAAGCTGCAACACCTGTATGGATGGAGCGAGCACTTGCGCGTTCAGGTATTCGTCAGCACAGCATTTTAGTTGATATTACCAACTATGTGCTTATGGAACTGGGTCAACCGCTACATGCGTTTGATGCTGGAAAAGTTCAAGGTTCGGTTCATGTCCGTCAAGCGACCGCAAGTGAGAAACTGGTTCTACTGAATGAACAAGAAGTTGAGCTGAATACTGATGTTATGGTCATTGCAGATGATGAGAAAGCATTGGCAATCGCAGGGGTTATGGGCGGATTATCTTCATCTGTAACAGATGAAACCACTGAAATTTTTCTTGAATCTGCATTCTTTGCACCACTTGCAATTGCGGGTCGTGCGCGTAAATTTGGTCTGCATACAGATGCATCACAGCGTTATGAACGCGGTGTAGATTTTGAATTACCTATGATGGCAATGCAACGTGTATCACAATTGATTTCTGAGCTTGCTGGTGGTGAATTTGGTCCAATTACCATTGCAGAAAACGCGGCAGTTTTGCCAACGCGTGATGCAATTCAACTGAATCAAGTCCAAGTGGATCAATTGCTAGGTTATAAAGTTGAATCTGATTTCATTGGCGATGCATTAACACGTCTTGGCTGTATTGTTACTGTTCAAGCAGAAGGGCAATGGTCAGTGATTCCACCATCACATCGTTATGATATGGCCATTTACCAAGATTTGATTGAAGAAGTGGCACGTATTCATGGTTATGACAACATTCAAATCAGCTTACCCGTCATTGATGTAAAATTGGCGAAGCATCAGGACCAGTTTGAATTGCCACAATTACGTCAAACTCTAGTCACTTTGGGTTATCAAGAAGCCATCAGCTTTAGCTTTGCAGATTTAAAACTTGAAAAGCAATTGAATCCTGCGGTGAATCCATTGGCATTGGCAAACCCAATTTCAAGCGATTTGGCAGTCATGCGTTCAACTCTACTCTCAAGCTTAATTCCATGTGTACAGCACAATATTAATCGTCAGCAGAGTCGTGTTCGCTTCTTTGAATTAGGTTTGCGTTTTGATTATCAAGATGCAAGCAGCATTCATGACTTAAAGCAAATTCCAACGCTTGCGATGATTGCAGTGGGTGCAAAAACTTCAGAATCTTGGCATGCTAAAGCACAGACCATGGATTTCTTCGATCTTAAAGGTGAGGTAGAAGAGATTTTAGCGGCAGGTCGTGTCAAGGTTGAGTATATTCGTTCAACGCGTAGTTGGCTACATCCAGGACAATCTGCTGAAATTTTAGTGAATGGAAAATCAATCGGTTACTTAGGTCGCATGCATCCTTCATTGGAGGAGAAACTCGACTTAGGCACAACATGGGTTGCAGAAGTCGATCAATTGTCTGTTTTGCAAACTTATGTATCTAATTTTACAGAATTATCACGATTTCCATCGGTTAGACGTGATATTGCGCTTTTAATTAATGATAAGATTAATGTTAGTGAAATTCAGCAACTTATCGAAAAAGCAGGTGGTGAGCTTTTAGACTCTACTTGGTTATTCGATGTGTACACGGGTCAAGGTGTTGAAGATGGCAAGCGCTCATTGGCATTTGCACTTCTATGGCAACATCCATCACGCACACTTGAAGATGCTGAAATTAAATCCGGCATGGATCACATTATTCAAGTGTTGCAAGACACTTACCAAGCGACATTGAGGGCCTCATGACAGCATTAACAAAAGCAGAAATGGCTGATCATTTGAGTGAGCTCACGAGTTTAAACCGTCGTGAAGCTAAGCAAATGGTTGAGTTGTTTTTTGATGAAATTAGCCAAGCATTGATTGCTGGCGAACACGTCAAACTTTCAGGTTTTGGTAATTTTGAACTACGTGACAAACGTCAACGTCCAGGGCGAAACCCGAAGACTGGGGAAGAGATTCCAATTTCAGCGCGACGTGTTGTTACATTCCGCGCGGGTCAGAAATTTAGACAACGTGTGGGTACAGAGCAAGTTGATTAATACTCTCTGATTTTAAGAACCTCGAATAGTTCGCTATTCGGGGTTTTTTATTATGAATATTTTGATTTGATCATGAAAAATAACTTCTTACGCAAAATCTGGGCGAAAAAAAAGAGAACCAGAGGTTCTCTTTTTTCGAATAATAATCTAAAAGACTATTATTGAGCAGCAGAAGCAGAAGCAGTAGCGTCAGCAGCAGCATCAACAGCAGCAGATGCAGCATCAACAGCAGTGTCAGCAGCAGCAGCAGCTTCAACAGCTACGTCAGATGCAGCTTCAACTGCAGCAGCATCAGCAGCTACAACAGCTTCAGATGCAGCTTCAACAGCTTCAGATGCAGCAGCGTTAGCGTCAGCAGCAGCTTCTTCAGTTTTTTTAGCACAACCAACGAAAGCTAAAGTAGTAGCAACGGCAGCAGCAATAGCAATTTTTTTGAATAACATGGCATCACTCTCATTAAATATATAGAGACAAAAAACCCGGTTAGTCTGTTGTGTGCTTTTATTATTCCTAACGTTAGCAAGGTTAATAACGCATGGAGCAGCCTAACTGGTATGCCGACATGCTATCACTGCGCATTTTGAATTACTACTGGGTAAAATGAAAAAAATGCCCAAAATGACAAAAAAACGATGCTTTTTTAACAGATAATTACAATTGATTTGTCATTTTAAATTGGATAAATACAAACTAAGCTACTAAAAATATGGTAGTTTTATAGTGAGGCTTGATATTTATCAAATTCTTATAAATAACTTTACAGAGTTTTGAGCCAATTGTGTATTTATGTAATAGCTGTCAACCAAAAAAAGACCACCTATTAAAGGTGGTCTTTTTTTATGACTAAAGAATTAATTTGCAGCTTTACGCTTCATTTGATCAAAGAAGTCATCATTGGTTTTGGTTTCTTTCATACGGTCGAGTAGAAATTCCATTGCTGCAAGCTCATCCATTGGATGTAGTAGCTTACGTAAAATCCAGACTTTACGTAGATTATCTTCAGACATGAGACGTTCTTCACGACGCGTGCCTGATTTTTTAATGTTCATAGCAGGGAAGACGCGTTTTTCAGCAATACGGCGATCAAGTGTAATCTCTTGGTTACCTGTACCTTTGAATTCTTCGTAAATCACTTCATCCATTTTACTGCCCGTTTCAATCAGCGCAGTAGAAATGATGGTCAATGAGCCACCTTCTTCGATATTACGTGCAGCACCGAAGAAACGCTTTGGACGCTCAAGTGCATGTGCATCCAAACCACCGGTCAATACTTTGCCCGATGACGGAATCACAGTATTATAAGCACGCGCTAAACGCGTGATGGAGTCAAGTAGAATAACCACATCTTTCTTGTGTTCAACTAAACGTTTCGCTTTTTCAATGACCATTTCAGCCACTTGAACGTGACGAGCAGGGGCTTCATCGAAGGTTGATGCAATGACTTCACCGCGAACTGTACGTTCCATTTCTGTTACTTCCTCTGGACGTTCGTCAATAAGAAGAACGATCAGGAAAATTTCAGGGTTATTACGTACAATCGATTGTGCGATATTTTGAAGTAAAATGGTTTTACCCGCTTTGGGTGGTGCAACGATAATTGAACGTTGACCTTTACCAATCGGCGCTATCAGATCGACCACACGAGAGGTCAAATCTTCAGTCGAACCATTCCCTAACTCCATCATCAACTGTTCAGTTGGGAAGAGTGGGGTTAAGTTTTCAAAAAGAATTTTATTACGTGAGTTTTCAGGTGTGTCGTAGTTAATTTGGTTGACTTTTAACAGTGCAAAATAACGTTCACCTTCTTTTGGTGGACGAATCGTACCTGTAATGGTGTCACCCGTGCGTAAGTTAAAACGACGAATTTGCGACGGACTGATATAGATATCATCAGGACCCGCGAGGTAAGAGCCTGCTGCGGAACGAAGAAAGCCAAAACCATCAGAAAGAATTTCAAGAACACCATCACCAAAAATCTCTTCACCATTCATTGCATGGCGTTTCAAAATGGCAAAGATAATGTCTTGCTTACGGTTACGTGCCATTCCTTCTAGGCCCATGAACTCAGCAATTTTGATGAGTTCGCCTATCGGTTTTTTCTTGAGTTCAGTTAAGTTCATATATGGTCAGATTGAATTAAGGATGTGTGGTACAAAATAGAAATGAAGCAAAAGACATCCGCAGTGCAAGAAAAGAGTAGCAATTGATTTGCACAACAACAAACTCAGAATCTAGTTAGTTCTTTCGAGGAGAAATGTGTAAAAACAATTTCTTTAGCCGAGCGGCGATCTTATGTTTTGTGTTTTGTAAGAAACGTGGAGGAAATTTCCAAGTGTTCCTTGAACATGCAATATAAGTGAGATAGCGAACTTTGTCAATTTAAGGATGAAAAAAACGCCATGAAATCACGGCGCTTGATGTTCTAAATTTGAATTTAAAATTTAGATATTTTCTTCGATGAATGCAGCCAATTTAGATTTAGGCGCAGCACCCACTTGTTGACCCACAACTTCACCATTTTTAAACATCAAAAGTGCAGGAATGTTACGAATGTTATAGTTTACCGCGGTCTCTTCGCAGGCAGTCACGTCAACTTTAACAATTTTCACTTTACCTTCATATTCATTTGCAAGTACTTCAAGTACAGGTGCAATGGCTTTACAAGGCGCACACCAGCCTGCCCAGAAATCGACAAGTACAGGTGTATCGGAGTTTAAAACGTCAGCTTCAAAATTAGCATCAGTGGTATTTACAATATTAGCGGACATGGAAGTTGCTCCAAATGTTTTTTTAAAGATGATCTATCTATGAATATAAGTATTACATAGACATCTTTAACAAAGTAGGGGAATGCGTAAATTTTCAAGCTTTATTGTGCATTTGTCCAATTGATGCTGACGATATTGACGATCGGTGTAACACAACTGTCATATATGCAGAAAAAGTAATAGCTCGTGAAATTGACTGAATAAATGGCTTTGAAATTAGTCTGAGGTGAATTAATCTAGGCACAATTCTGGATGAACTTGTTTAAATAATGTCTGATTTTTTAATTGATGAAGAATTACTTGCAGCCATCGATATGGGCTCAAACAGTTTCCATTTGGCGATTGCACGTGTGGACCACGGCGAAGTCAAAAAAGTGGCGTCCATGTCAGAAAAAGTACAATTGGCTGCAGGGTTAGACGAAAATAAAAATTTAACAGAAGCCGCGCAGCAGCGTGGATTGGCATGTTTAGCGCGTTTTGTCGGGCGTTTAAGTTCGGTGCAATCAAACCGTTTACGAATCGTAGCGACCAACGCACTACGTCAAGCCAAGAACGGGCACGAGTTTATTCAAAAAGCCGCAGAAATTTTACCCAAACCGATTGAAATTATTGCGGGTCGAGAAGAGGCACGTTTAATTTATTTGGGCGTGTCACACACCATGGTAAATTCCGGTCGCCGTTTAGTGATCGATATTGGTGGTGGGTCGACAGAGTTAATTATTGGTGAAGAGTTTGAGCCTATTCATACAGAATCTGTACAAATGGGCTGTGTTGCTTTTACCAAAGCCTATTTTGCTGATGGCGAAATTAGTCAAAAAGCGTTTGATAAAGCCATGACTGCGGCGCGTAAAGAAATGTCAGGTTTAGTGAATACTTATAAAGCGGCAGGTTGGGAAACAGTGGTTGGTTCAAGCGGAACCATCAAAGCCTGTCGTCAAATTGCCGTCAATATGGGCTGGAGTGATGATCAAGAGAATCTCACCCGTGAAGGCTTAGAAAAGCTTAAAGATAAACTGCTGAAATATAAGCATGTCTCAGAACTCGAATTTGATGGACTCAAAGAAGATCGTCGTGCTGTATTACCCGCGGGTGTTGCTATTTTATATGCAGTCTTTGAAGTTCTTAATATTGATAAATTGGTCTATTCGGATGGGGCATTGCGTGAAGGCGTGATGTATGACCTGTTGGGTCGTTTTCAGCATGAAGACGTACGTGATCGCAGTGTCCAAGCCCTGATGGGACGTTACGGTGCAGATCAAAAGCAAGCAGAACGAGTGGTGGAAACAGCGCAAGAATTGTTTAATCGTGTCGCAGCAACATTGAAACTGGGCAGTGATGACAGTGATTTGCTTCGTCGTGCTGCTTATTTACATGAAATTGGTTTGGCGATTAGTCATGCGGGCTATCATCGTCATGGTGCATACCTGTTGCAGCATTCTGACATCGCAGGTTTCTCGCAAATTGATCAGAACTATTTGTCACATTTGGTCGCTCATCATCGTCGTAAATTACGTGTTGAAGCGAAAAGTGACGTGCAAAAAGTCGGTGGAATCAAGTTAGTTTACCTATGTCTACTGCTTCGTTTAGCGATTTTGCTGAATCACAGCCGTAGTGATGAGATGCTTCCTGCCATTGAATTAACCATTCTAGATGAGCAACAATGGCAGCTTAGAGTTTCTGGTGATGCCAAACAATGGCCGCTGTTGGTTGCAGATTTGCATGATGAGCAAGTGCAATTTAAACATTGGGACATTGATTTGCATATTCAGTCGGAACAATTTATCGATGCTGAGTCAATCGGTAATCAGAATTTTATCAGTTAACTAAATGTTGGTTAATTTAGGGATATTCATCGACTTATGAAAAATAAAGCTGCGCAGTCTAAAGCATGGAAAACGGTTCAAATTGCACGTCATCCAGATCGTCCACAATTTTTGGATTATGTCGGTGAAATTTTTACTGAATTCGATGCTTTACATGGCGACCGTCTCTATGGTGATGATGGTGCAATGGTGGGTGGTTTAGCACGTTTTAACGGTCAAGCGGTAATGATAGTGGGTCAACATCGCGGTCGTAGTACACGTGAAAAACTGCAATATAACTTTGGAATGAGTAATCCTGAAGGTTATCGTAAATCACAACGTTTACTGAATATGGCTGAACGTTTCAATCTGCCTGTATTTACCTTTATTGATACCATGGGTGCATATCCCGGGGTAGGCGCAGAAGAACGTGGTCAAGCAGAAGCGATTGCGACCAGTTTAGCGCAGCTTTCATCTTTGAAAGTGCCTGTGATTGCAACAGTTTTGGGTGAAGGCGGTTCTGGTGGTGCGCTCGGCATTGGCGTGGCGGACCGTGTGATTATGCTCTCTCACAGTATTTATTCAGTGATTTCACCTGAAGGCTGTGCGTCAATTTTATGGAAAACTGCAGAAAAAGCAGAACAAGCCAGTGAAGCACTGGCATTAACGGCAGATAAACTTTCTGCGCTGGGTATTGTCGAATACGTGGTGGATGAAGGTGAAGGCGCACATTTACAGCCCATTGCTGTAATGGAAAAGCTTAAAGATGTGTTACAACAAGCACTTGATGAACTGACTCCAATGGATGCAAGCGAACGATGCGAAGCGCGTTACCAACGTTTAATGAAGTTTGGCAGCG
Source organism: Acinetobacter sp. TGL-Y2 (assembly GCF_001612555.1). Taxonomy (NCBI): domain Bacteria; kingdom Pseudomonadati; phylum Pseudomonadota; class Gammaproteobacteria; order Moraxellales; family Moraxellaceae; genus Acinetobacter; species Acinetobacter sp. TGL-Y2. The sequence continues at coordinate 604,152 of NZ_CP015110.1, forward strand.
ACAATTCAGGTCTAGCTTCTTAAAACAGGGTTCACAATTTAGTGATCAAACCACATTCTTAATTGGATGTAGCGGCGGCATGGATTCCATGCTGCTGCTTTTTTTGCTGTCTGAAATTTATCCTGATCGTGTTCGGGCGATCTATGTGAATCACCAATTACAGCGAGTCAGTGATGATTGGGCTGTTTTCGTTGAAAATTACTGCCTCGCCAAAAATATTCCTGTTATTGTTCAAAATGTTGCTGTTTTATCAGGTAATTTAGAGAATCAAGCACGCGAAGCGCGATATCGTGCCTTTGAGCAGCATCTGCAAGCCAACGAAATTCTTCTGCTTGCGCACCATCAGCAAGATCAAGCTGAAACCTTAATGCTACGTCTACTTTCAGGCGCAGGTGTGCAAGGTTTATCTGCCATGAAAATGATTGATCAACGCGAAAAAATCACCATGTGGCGACCACTTTTGGATCTCTCGCGTGAGCAGATTTGCCAATGGGTCCGCCAGCTACAGATTCCTTATGTGAATGATCCAACCAATCTCGATACCCACTTTGATCGTGCATGGTGCAGACAGGAGCTTTGGCATATTTTGCAAAGTCGCTTTCCAAAAATGCAGGATGCTTTAAGCCGAACCAGCTATCTGATGCAGGATGCGGATGAAATTTTAAATGAAGTTTTGGCCCAAGATTTAGCCTATTGTGGTCATGATCGGCAGCTTGATTTACATAAACTTAAGCAACTTTCTAAAGCACGGCAACGGCAACTGCTGTCTGTTTGGATGCGAGGAAAATCAAACTATCGTCCTGCCTATGACATGGTAGAGCGTCTGCAAGATGAAGTCATCGATGCCAAGGTGGATGCACAAGGGGCACTTCATTGGAACGGTTTTTATTATGTACGTTATCAAAATGTACTTCATCGACTTGCACAAGATATCTATCTAGCAGATCAACAGCCCAAACCTTCAGACATTCATTTAAAGTTTGAATTGAATCAGCAGATTGATTTGCACTCAGGTCAATTTAAAATTGAGTCTCATGACATGGGTTTAAGCCCTGAGTTGCTGGGCAAAGTACTTAATTTGAGATGGCGTACGGGCGGTGAAAAAATTCATTTGTATGGCAGAGTAGGAACTTGGCCGCTAAAAAAAGCGATTCAAGGAGCACAAATTTTTCCGTGGATGCGTCAGACAATTCAAATATTAAGCATAGATAATGTTATGCTTGGTGTTTTTACGCCACAAGGGTTTTGGTTGGCTCAGTCTAAATACTGCGAAGTGGGTGGATGGCAACCAAAGTTAATCTCTTCGTTATAATAAAGATGCAAAAGTCGAGTGTGATTCATGAGTGCTGCTTTAAATTGTAATATTTGTTTCATTGGCGGTGGAAACATGGCTCAAGCCTTAATTGGTGGCTTGCTCAGTCGTGGACTTCCTGCTACACGCATTACAGTGTCTGATCCGGTCGAGCGTGTTCGTGAGTTATTACAAGAAAAAGATGTCCATGTAACCGAAGATAATTTGGCTGCCATTCGTGATGCAGATGTGGTGGTTTTGGCCGTAAAGCCCCAAGTTTTGGCCTCAGTGTTGAAGCCGCTTCACGGTTTATTTGACGGTAAGTTGATTGTTTCAATTGTTGCAGGTGCAGAAATTGCAACCATTAGCCAATTTACCGGATCTGCGTATGTCGTTCGCGTGATGCCTAATACGCCCGCATTGGTTCAAACTGGGGCGCATGGTTTATATGCGCATGAAGTTGTTGATGCCTCTAAACGTGAGTTGGCCAGTCAGATCTTAGCTGCGACAGGTTTAACGCTTTGGCTTAACACCGAATCGCAAATTGATGCGGTGACTGCCGTATCGGGTTCAGGTCCTGCCTACTTTTTCTATATGATGGAAAGTATGATCCAAGCCGGTAAAAACTTGGGACTCGATGAAAAAGTTGCCACTGCATTAACCTTGCAAACCGCTTTAGGTGCTGCACAAATGGCAATCACTAGCTCAAATACACCGGCTGAACTGCGTAAAAATGTCACTTCCCCCAATGGGACAACCCAAGCGGCATTGGAAGTTTTTGATCGTGCTCAAATTTCACAGAACATTCAAGCGGCTTTGGCTGCTGCGCAAAAGCGTAGCCAAGAGTTAGCAGAAGAATTAAGTGAAAGTGCTAAATAACCGAATTGATTAGGAAAATTTAAGTATGGGTGCGAGTTCTGCGCTATTTTTTGACATTATTATTAATGTCGCAATCTTATTGGTGTTCTTTCGCTTTTTAATGCAACTGGCGGGTGTGAACGCATATAATCCTGTGGTTTTATCCACCACCAAAGCCACTCAAATTGTCGATATTTTTGGTCGTATTTTACCAACCGTCGGCGGTGGGCGAGTCAATCTCGCGGCTTTGGTCTTGGTCATTTTGCTGTACTTCTTAAAAGTATTTGGTGTTAAATATCTGAATGCTCAGCCTACAGGTGATGCGCTTTATTTTATTGCATCGACTGTGTTGTCTATGCTGCAAGCATTGATCTCGATTTTGAAATACTTGCTCTTTGGTTACATTATTTGTAGCTGGATTGTGATGTTTTCTCAATCGCGTTCACCTTATATTGAGGCGATTCAAGAATTGGCTGAACCGATGCTGGCGCCTTTTCGTAAGATTATGCCGAATATGGGCATGATTGATCTTTCTCCCATATTGGCATTCTTTACTTTATATATTGCTGAGATGATGTTGAAGTCGATTGGATAAAGTTTCAGATGTAAAAAAGGACTCCATGGAGTCCTTTTTTAGCTTTAGGGATAATGAATCCCTCCCCTTACGAAGCAGTGCTTCTCACCTTTAGAAAAGGGGAGAGGCTGTGAAGTCCCTCTTTTCAAAGAGGGATTTAGGGAGATTTTAATGATTAATGCGCTTCGTCCCAGTTTTTACCTTTGCCTACTTCAACCAGTAAAGGCACTGAAATTTTCACCACATTTTGCATCGCTTCGGCAATTTTCAGCGCCAATTCATCTGCAATGCTTTCATCCACTTCAAAGACCAATTCATCGTGGACTTGGAGTAATAATTTGGCTTGGTCTTTCGGTAAAATTTTATCCACCGCGATCATGGCAAGTTTAATAATTTCTGCCGCTGAGCCTTGAAGTGGCGCATTAATCGCAGCCCGTTCTGCTGCTTTACGAATCATCATATTACGGGCATCAATTTCAGGCGTATACAGGCGACGACCTAAAATGGTTTCCACAAAACCTTGCTCCAATGCCACTTGGCGGGTACGTTGCATATACTCATAAATGCCCGGATAACGCTGGAAATACTGCTTGATATAGTTTTGTGATTCTTCACGGCTAAAGCCCAACTGACGAATTAAACCAAACTCAGACATGCCGTAGAGTAGTCCAAAGTTGACCGCTTTGGCTTGGCGACGTTGATCATTCGTGACATCCTCAAGGGCAACATTTAACACTTCAGCAGCAGTACGGCGATGCACGTCTTGACCATTGTTAAAGGCATCGACCAAGGCTTCATCTTGAGAAAAATGTGCCATTAAACGCAGTTCAATTTGAGAATAATCGGCTGCCAGTAACACACGCCCTTCAGGTGCGACAAAGGCTTTGCGAATTTGACGCCCAATTTCCTCACGTATAGGAATATTTTGTAAGTTTGGATCAGTTGAAGAGAGCCGTCCAGTTGCGGTTAATGCTTGATGATAACTGGTATGTACACGATGCGAACCATCATTGGCTTGCTTGAGCAATCCATCGGTATAGGTACTTTTGAGTTTTGATAGACCACGATACTCTAAAATCAGTTCAGCAATCGGATGATTAATTTTTTCTAAAATACTTTCACTGGTGCTGTACTGACCTGTTGCAGTTTTCTTACCGCCTTTAAGCCCTAATTTATCAAATAGGATTTCACCGACTTGTTTTGGTGAGCTGACATTAAACGGTTGACCTGCGATTTCAATGATCTGATTTTCCAGATTTTGAATGGTGTCTGCAAATTCACAGCCTAACTGGTCCAGAAATGCCAGATCCAAAGCAATGCCATTTTCTTCCATTGAGGTTAAAACAGTCGCGGTTGGAACTTCGATGTTTTGTAAAATATCCAGCAGTGGAGGCGTTTCTTTCAGTTTACGTTCCAATACCTCATACAAACGATAGGTCACATGCGCATCTTCCGCGGCATAATGGGCAGCAGTTTCAATCTCGATTTGATTGAAGGTCTTTTGTTTCGCGCCTTTGCCTGCCACTTGTTCATAGGTGGTGGTGAGGTGGCTTAAGTAAACCCGTGCCACATCATCCATACCATGACGAGTTGCGACAGCATTCAAGACATAGGATGCGAGCATGGTATCGAAATACCAACCTTGTAAATGAATCCCATGATTTTCTAAAATGTGCGCATCATATTTTAAATGATGGCCAATTTTCTTGACTTCGGGATTTTCTAAAATCGGTTTAATTTGCGCAATAATTGCATCACGATTGAGTTGTTCAGGTGCGCCTTCGTAGTCATGTGCCAGTGGAATGTAATAGGCATCATTGGCATCGAATGCAACAGAGAATCCGACCATTTCGGCTACACGATAATCTAAGCTGGTGGTTTCAGTATCAAATGCAAAGCAGGTTTCCGTACTGAAACGTTTGAAGAAGTTTTCCCAATCTGATGGGGTCAGTATCGTGTGGTAGGTGGCTTGACCCAATTGATCATCGACACTACTTTGTGTCGCTTGATCCTCAGTCGCAATCTCGCTCGGTGCTTGCGGTGCAACTGATTTTTCAATGGCTTTGGCGCTTTGCTTATATGCGCTGTGATTTGGATTATTCGGATGATCTAAGGACTGTAATTGGTTGCGAAATTCAAGTTCAGTATACAGACGGCGTAATTCAGCGACATTTGGATCAGCCACTCTTAAATCTTCATAGGTAAGATTTAATTCCAAGTCACAGACAATACTCGCCAATTGATGATCCAGCGTTATACCTTCGACACTGTCTTTAATGTTTTGACCAACTTTACCTTTAATCTGATCGACATTTTCTAAAATACCGCCAATCGAGCCGTATTCATTCAACAGTTTCGCTGCGGTTTTGGCCCCCACACCCGGAACGCCCATAATTCCGTCAGAGGCATCGCCCATCAAGGTTAAATAGTCGATGATTTGATTTGGCCATACCCCAAATTTTTCAAAGACGCCATTCACATCCATCGGTTTGTCTTTAAAGCTGTCTTCTAATGTCACTTTGTCCGTGACCAACTGCGCCATGTCTTTATCACCAGTGGAGATAAGAACTTGGTAACCCTCTTTTTCTGCACGTTTGGCCAGTGTCCCGATAATATCATCGGCTTCAGCGCCCGGCAGTACATGCAGAGGAATGCCTAATGCCCGAATCAAATTATGCAAATATGGTATTTGTTGTGACAACTCATCCGGCATGCTTGGACGATCACCTTTATAAATGGGTGACAATTCATGTCGAAAAGTCGGCTCTGGCGTGTCAAAAATCACCGCCATATGGGTCGGTTGCACACGGCGCATCAGTTTTTGGATTGCAGAAATTGCGCCACGAATAGCGTTGGTCTGTAAACCTGTTGACGTGGTTAACGGCGGGAGTGCGTGATAGGCACGAAATAAAAAATATGACCCATCGACCAAGACAAATGGTGGCATTGAAACTTTCCTTATCCAAATAACCCGATTATTGTACGTGATTTTTGGGCATTCCGCTGACTCTTGGCAGGGCTTACGCTTACCGAATATCTGATGAATTGAGCAGAACAAGCTGGAGCGCTACTGTATGATCAAATTTCAAGGACAGAGAAAGACAATATGCTGAAGCAACACAGTGAAATTCGAATGATTTGGTTGATGGTTTTAATCATCTCCGCGGTTGGTGCGTGGTTTTTAAAACTCCCGATTCTGACCTTTCTGTGTGCTATCGCTTTCGTTTTGAGCGTAATGCAATATATCGATGCAATTGAAAAACCTGCTGAAAAATTAGCAGCACAATCAGATTCAGCTTTTGAGGTGACCTCAAAAATACCGCTATATCTGTCTTCAATTGTTGCGGTAGTGGGTAGTCTGATGAGTTGGTATTGGTTGGTGGGCTTAGCAGCATCGAGTTGGATTTTCTTTTTTTTACGTTGGCTCCGGAGGTTGGAACAAAATTTAAATCATATTCAAGCCCATCAAAAAATCAAAAATACAGAAGGAATGGCGTCAAGTCATGATGGTCTTTTGGATCCTTCGTTGAATTCTCAGCAATCCATATCTTCAACACTTCAAGCCTCCACACCAGAATTGGGTTTCACGGATCAAATCAAATCTTGGATATTCAATGGCAATCCCGTGTTAAAAGTGGCGATTGTGGTGTTGGTCATCGGTCTCATTTTGTTATTGCGCTTTGCAACAGAGCATTGGCAATTGAGTCTTGCCTTAAAACTGACCATTGTGGCTTTACTGAGTTTAATTACAACGATATTGGGATTAACTTTAAGAAATAAAAATAGAAGCTTTGCCTTGGCACTGGAAGGGCTGGGTTTGGCTGGACTGTTTCTGACCTTATTTTTTGCGTATTACAATCATGTCATTCCAAGTTTAGGCAGTGCATCACTGTGTTATATGGTGATTATGGCGGGCACCTTGGCTTTAAGTTTGCGCCAACAAAGTGTTGAGTTGGCACTCATGGCAATGTTGATTGCTTATATTGCGCCTTTTACCCTGCCCGTGCGAGAAGCCACTGCTGTTGAGTTGGTCGCATATTATTTAGTCATTAATGTTGCAGTTGCAATATTAAGCACCTTAAGACCGTGGAAAATGCTCAATCAAATTGCATTTTTGGCCACCGCATTGATTGGCAGCATCTATGTTTTTATTCATGGCTATGTGCAAGAGCGTGACTTAATTACTGCTTTGGTGCTTGCGCATACGGCTATTTTTATCTGGCTGGGTTTTCGTTTTAGTCAGTTGCTGGCCAAAAAAGACGGGGTTCAACTCGGTTTAAAACCGGTGCTTGATGTTGCATTGATCTTTAGTGCGCCCATAGTCGGTTATCTGTGTATTTACCTGATGTACTTTGAAGAGATTGCTTGGCAAGCCGGTATGAGTTTTGGTTTTGCTGTGATCTTTGCCATACTGTATCAACTGGCCAAGCGTAATCAATCTGTTGGTTTAATTTCACAAAGTTATCTCAGTTTGAGCTTAATTTTTCTCGCCTTAGTTCCACCTATTTTATTGCCCGAAGAGTGGAGTGTGACGGGTTGGGCGCTTGAAGGTGTCCTGATTTTTATCTTTGCGCTTTATCGTCAGTCAAGCATCAGCCGTTATTTGGCGATGGGTTTACTGATTGTGGCGGGCTTATCCAGTCTTTATTATTGGGTTGAGTTGGCTGTATTTCCAAGCAATATGTATTGGATACTCAGTTTCAGTTATTTGGCTGTGGTGCTGATTGCAAATATCCGTACAGATTTTCGCTCACAATTGTCATTACCCAGTGTGCTCTTTCTCAGTCTATTAAGTCTCTCTGCCAGTACTATACAGCTTGTTCTTTGGTTGGATGGGTTGCACGGTTTGGAGGACACTTTGCAGTCAGGCTTAAGTCTGTTGCTGGTCAGCTTGATTTATTTTGTGATCAATGAAGTGCTGTTGTTTAGAAAAGCAAACTGGACATGGCTCATCCCTAAATGGTCGGGGCTGATTCCACTGATGATTTTTGCATTCTGGATCACACTAACGCAGGTCGAGCAGGGCGCTTTGCAATGGAACTCCATCTCTGAGCGGATACTTTTTGCTTTATCTGGATTGGTGCTCACTGTGTTGTGGTTCAGGCCTGTGTCAAGTGAACAATCTGAACGAGAATGGATCAGTTTAGGCATGTTTAGCTCATTGGGATTGGCGAGTTTGACGCTGCTACCGAGTATGCCGTATATCAGTGTGGTGATCTTGCCGCTACTGATGTGTGTCTGGTCTAGGTTTTCTCAGTCACATCCCATATGGGTTCTGTCATGGCAGTCAAGAAGCGCTGTCATGCTGATGGTCATTTGGATGATTTGTTCACAGTTATTCTCTGAGCAAGCATTTCAAGCTTATGTGTTGCCACTATTGAATCTATTTGATTTGGTGAGTTTAGCCATGCTGTTGGTGTTTATAGGGATGTTGTCTTCGCAGCTTAAATCAGGTTTAGATCGAAGTGTGGTCGCTATTTTAATGGTGATGAGTTTATTGTGGCTGAGCAGCTATATTGTACTGCGTGCTTTGCATGTTTATTTCCAAACGCCGTATAACGATTTACAGCTTTGGGAAAATGCTTCGGTACAGCTGAGTTTGACTTTACTTTGGGTCAGTCTCGCGTTCATCACCATGAGTGTCGCCGCGCGGAAGCAGATTCGTTCGCTCTGGATTTTAGGCGGCAGTATTTTATTGATTGTGACCTTAAAACTGGTGCTGCTGGATTTGTCTCACGTCGGAACATTGACGCGTGTAATTTCGTTTTTGGGTGCAGGCTTTGTGATGTTAATCATTGCTTATATTGCCCCGATGCCAGAAGGTGAGAACCTGTTGGCTCTCGATTCAAAAGAATAAATTTAAAAGACCGTATAAAAGCAGTTGAGAATGAGGCGCTTTAAAACACCTCATTCTCAAATTTTTAAATGCTTGTGTTCAATCTTCAAAGCTTAAGCATCAAGCCTTAAATTTTTGGTTCACGCTTTAAGTCTTCTGCATGGGCATAGTTGTCAATTTCTTCATTGCTCAGCGCTTGCTGTGATGTACGGTCTACAAAACCCATTTTAGGTACTGGAATTTCAATAAGATTATCCACAAAACCATTTCGAATTCTTTCCTGCATTTCATCACGAACTTGTAGGAAGTTTTCTTGTTGGCACCATATGGCAAATAACAGCTCAATGGAGGATTCACGAAATGCGGTCACGGTCACCGCAGGTTTCGGATCTGCCAGTACCAGTGGGTAGCTATTTGCAACGCCCAATAACACTTCACGCACTTTAATGATGTCTTCATGAAAGTTAATCGCAAGGGTAATCGGAATGCGCCGTATGGGAAATTTCGACAAGTTATGCACGGGAGCACGAATCAGCTGTTCATTCGGTAAGCGCACATAGACATTGTCCTGCGTGAGCAATTTGACCGAAAGTAAGTCAATTGAAATCACTTCACCTTCGATGGTATTACCGCGTATCAGCGTAAGTTGAATGGTATCCCCAATTTCAAATGAACCTTCACCAATCAAAAACAGACCACTGATTAAGTTGGTTGCAGAGGTTTGTGAAGCAAAACCTAAGGCAACCGTCAAAATACCGGCTGCACCTAAGAAGACGCTCAATTTAAAACCGGCTTCTTTTAAGCTTGCCATCACAAAAATCAAAAAAATGAAGTAAAAAATACCGCGTCGCCAGACCAGTCTTTGGTGTGCATTAAACTTATGACCAATGGTGCGAATAAACGTATTCGACACTACACGGGCGAACAGAAATCCAATAAAACACAGCACCACTGCAATTAAAATTTCAGTGAGACGATCGGTGTTAACCGTGGTGAATATGCTTTTAAGACTCTCAGCAATTGTTTTGGTAAGACTATCAGCCATATTGCCCTCTTAAAAGAATGAATCAAACATATTGAACAGTGCACCGCCCGGTGAACGTGCAGGGTTCACATAACTGACTTCACCCGCCAAAGGGGGGGTACGGTTTTCTATTCGGATACGTGCAGGACGATCACTGCCTTCATGAATGACTTTAATTTGTGATGTCCATAAGCGCTGGGTACTTTCACTATAGAACAAAGGTAGGGCAGGCACCGGGACATTCATTCGATCAAAACGCAGCTGTTGCCCACTCACATTATGAAAATCAATCGGCGTCACCGCACGAAATGCACGAGGTCGAAGCTGTTTAAGCTCTGTGCGTCCATCTACGGAAGTCGCATAACACATTTCACCACTTCTCGGGTCTGGGCCGAACCACGTGTCTTTGGGCATAATCACCGGAATATCAAAGAGTGGGCTTTTTTGACCCTGTACATAACCCGAAATCCATAAAGGCGTACTGATGTAAAGCGTACCGCGCTGACCTGCGGGAATATAGATGGGATCCACAGGCCGAATCACCACTGAACGATCGGCCAAGCGCGGCAGCAGTTGTACATTTGGACTGGTTTCGCGGAACATATAGCGCTCCACATGCACCGGTTGTGGAAAAGCAAAATGGACATCCTCAATGATATGCCAGTTTTGCTCATAATCATGCTGTACCTGTGGGCGGTAATATTCTAAACGCCATTCTTGCATCCCACGGGTTAAGCGAAACATTAAAGAACCAAATTGCCATGCCTTGGATTGATTCAATTCAAATTTTTGTTCGCCCCACCATTTTAGGTTTGTATTCTCTGGCTCTCGCGGTTCATTTTGAAACAAAGCGGCATATCCTTAAAAAAATTCTGTGAAAAAACAGACTTCACGCTGTCATGTGCTTAGAGTACACTTAAAACAATTCTAATCATCATTATAAGTCGCAATGCAAGTACTTAAACAATTACAAATACCTTATAGTTTTGCAAAAAAGCATGGAGTGCTGCTACGTTATGAAGGTGATCAAGTTTTTATTGTTCGTCGTCAAGATGCATCATTGGTTTCCATTCAAGAAGCCCGTCGTTATATTGGACGTGTGGCTCACCACCAATTAAGCACTGAACAAGATTTTAATCAACTGCTGAGTTCAAGTTACGCAGGGGAAACAGGTGAGTCTCAACAAGTCGCAGCGGGACTTGAGGATCATCCAGATTTACTCAGCCTAGCGGATCAAGTGCCTGAAACTGAAGATCTCATGGATCAAGAAGATGATGCACCAATTGTCCGTTTAATCAATGCCTTGTTGTCTGAGGCCATTCGTGTTGGGGCATCCGATATTCATATTGAAGCCTTTGAAAAAAAACTGTCAGTTCGTTTACGTGTCGATGGTCAACTTCGAGAAATTGTACAACCGCGTCGTGAGCTTGCGCCGCTTTTGGTATCTCGTATTAAAGTCATGGCAAAGCTCGATATCGCGGAAAAACGCATTCCGCAAGATGGTCGTATTTCCTTAAGACTTGCAGGGCGTGAGGTAGACGTACGTGTTTCCACCTTACCGTCCTCGCATGGTGAACGTGTGGTGATGCGTCTTCTTGATAAACAAGCAGGGCGTTTGAATATGACCCATTTGGGACTGATGCAAAGTGATTATGATCGCTTGACTCAGTTGGTACACCGTCCGCATGGCATTATTTTGGTCACAGGGCCGACAGGTTCGGGTAAAACCACCACACTGTATGCAGCACTGTCCGATTTAAATGATGGCTCTAAAAATATTCTCACTGCAGAAGATCCCATTGAATATCAACTTGAAGGCATTGGGCAGACTCAAGTCAATACCAAAGTCGATATGACTTTTGCTCGTGCGTTAAAGGCTATGCTGCGTCAAGATCCAGATGTGGTGATGGTCGGGGAGATTCGAGATTTAGAAACAGCAGAAATTGCAGTTCAGGCCTCACTCACCGGACATTTAGTTTTGTCCACCCTACATACCAATACAGCGATTGGTGCAGTGACGCGTCTTAAAGACATGGGCATTGAGCCCTTCCTTTTAGCCAGTTCACTGATTGGCGTGATTGCGCAAAGACTAGTGCGTACGCTGTGTTCGCATTGTCATACTTTACGTGATTCAGATGATTTTGAACATGAAATATTTAGAACTGTAAGTCAAGAAAGCATCATTAAGTTACCTCAGCCCAAAGGGTGTGAGCATTGCTCGCATACAGGGTTTAGTGGTCGAACTGCGATATATGAAATAGCACCTGTTGATGATCAAATGCGCCGTTTAATTCATGGCAACGCAGCGGAGTATGAGCTTGAAAGCTATGTACGTCAGCAGTCGGGTTCGATTCGAGAAGATGGATTGCGTAAAGTATTGCAAGGTAAAACAACTTTAGAGGAAGTGTTGAGAGTGACCAATGAAGCAGCGGAGTGATGTAGAAAATATTGTCTGCGGATCCGAAACGTATTATTCAATGAGTTTAATTAAAGCTGTGAAATAATAATCAAAGAATAGGCGGGAAACGTGAATGATCAGAAAAAAAGCCCAAACAGTGATGTTTGGGCTGTAAAATTTGAAATAACTATTTGAATTTTAAAGGGAAATATAACACAGTTCGCATAAGGTGTATTATGTTAATTTTAGAAATATTAACAAATTAGAATAATCGCTTGGCTTCAAATTTTTGTTAATTATGATAGGTTAAGTACGAAATAAAAGAACTAGAAATATGCAACTATGTCAAAAGCTTTAGTAACCATTGGATCAATGACCAATCATGGCGGGATTGTTTCGGAATGTGATACTACCTTTATCATCAATGGAATTGCCGTTCATTTGAATGGCATGAAACATTTCTGTCCCAAGTGTAAAACTGTCGTTTCAGCAATTGCCTCTGATCAATCAACTATCGTTAATGGCAGAGCCGTAGTTCTTGCAGGAGATAAAACAACGTGTGGTGCTACATTTCTTGGTAATCAACACCTTGTTGTATCTCAACCTAAGAGTTCTTCATCTCCTAGCTCTGCTATGTCAAAACTACAGAATACTCAATCCCCAATAGCGAAGGCCGCCTCAAGCTTACCGAATATGACAATGGGGTTAACAGATCAAAGTAATCAGCCGAAAGGGCCATTTACTGGCAGTGGGCGCGGTGATCCTGATACAACTAGAGGCGTATTAAACGATTTAACTTTTGGAATGAGTGAAAAAGTTTTAACAGCTTTAGGAATGGAACCTGCTGATCCTAAGAAATTAGAACAAGGAGAGATTATAGGAGCAGTAATTGGCCCTGGTAAAGTTAAAGTTATTGGCAAAGCTGCAAAAGAAGCAGGAGAAAAAGCTTTAGGTAGAGAAGCTACAGGCGTTTTAGGTAGCCGCCATAATCAAATGAATCAACCCAAAAATCCCAATTACCAACCAGTTAGAAATAATCCTACCAATATAGATGGTCGTAACTATTCTGGGCATGCTCTTGATAGGATGCAGGATAGAGGTATTATGCCATCAGTTGTAAAAGATACGATTAAACATGGTTCTCAAACAGTAGGTAAAAAATCTACAACCAACCATTATAGTCCAACAAATAATGTCACTGTAGTAACTAATAAACGAGGCGATGTGGTTACGGTATCACATGGAAAAATTGATGGTAAGGGGAAATAAAATGAATGAACTTTTAGAATTTGTACAAGAATATTCGACAGCAACAGAAACTCATTACCACTATGCTGAGTTTGCCAAAAATGTTGAAAATATTTATGAAAATTTTAAAGATAAATTTCCATTAGAAATCCAAGAACAATTAAACATTTTAATTTTTGATATGGAAGTCATAAATGGATTAGCACTATGCGACTGGGATTTAGCTAGTAGACCAACTGATTGGAATGATTGGAATACTGACTATAAAGAAGATGCTGATGATTTAAAGAAACAACTTGTGAGGATCTTAACTGGAGTACAGAAAGAATATATAAGAACCTTAGAATAGTGATAAATATTCCTTCTATTTAACATAATGGACGTTATGCGAAATTCTCCGATCGAAGTTATTTCGAGCAATCATTTTAGATAAAATCTCTTATAAGAAGTTAAATCTATTATTCATAGAAAAGCTGATATGCAAAACATATCAGCTTTTTATTTTTTATAGTGGATTGCAATTTTTTATAAAATCAAACAATCACATTCAAGGTCACATCAATATTGCCACGTGTTGCATTTGAATATGGACACACAATATGTGCAGCATCAACCAGCTTTTGCGCCTCGTTTTGCTCTAAACCTTCTAAGTGAACATTCAGTATTACCGCTAAGCCAAAACCTGTCGGAATAGGGCCAATACTCACTTCGCCCTCAATATACGCATCTTTAGAGATATTTAATTTATCTCGATTCGCGACAAACTTCATCGCACCCAAAAAACACGCCGAATAACCTGCGGCAAAAAGCTGTTCAGGGTTTGTTCCACCACCGGGACCGCCCATTTCTTTCGGCACAGCCAATTGAACATCTAAGACCCCATCTGATGATGTTGCACGACCGTCACGACCACCGGTTGCTTTGGCTTTTGCGGTATATACTATTTTTTCTAATGACATGACAAAATCCCATTAATCAATGTGAACTCTGATCGTGGCTGATTTTGATGAACAAATAATCAGTGAAATTGTAAATTTACGCGTTATTGTGTGATTGAAAATTAAAATTTGTGTAATTTAACTATTAAAATTGCAGCAGTCTGCGATGCTGCATGAGCGGCATCGATTCACGAATTTTGGCTTGCTCTTCTAAATCAAAATGTACAGTAATCAGCTGTGCACCTTCACTATCAATCCTATCTAAAATTTGCCCACGACTGTTACTGGCTGCAGAATGCCCCCAAGTTTGACGTTTTTCGCCGTGTAAGCCTTGTTGCGCTGCACCCAAGACTTGACATTGACTGTCCATCGCACGTGCCTGTAATAACAATTGCCAGTGCATTTGACCTGTGGTGTAAGTAAAAGCAGAAGGTGCGGTTAATAGATGAGCACCTTGGTGTCTTAAATTTAACGCAAGTTCAGGAAAGCGCAGATCATAACAAACCATAAGACCAATATTGCCAAATGGTGTTTGTGCAACCACCACCTCATCCCCAGGTTCAAAGAATTTAGATTCTTGATACCCACCGACCGCATCACCGACTTGAACATCAAACAAATGAATTTTATCGTAACGTGCTTCGGTACGCTCAGGGCTAATACATAAACTGGTGGTACGCACACGACCATCGGGAACAACTGTTCCATCTGGGCGATATGGGCAAGGAAGCGTTCCCGCGACGATCCAAATTTGATGCGTATGCGCAAGCTGTTGTAGGCGCTGCTGAAACTCTTGAAAGCGTTCCGCTGTTTCACGCTGTTTACCCGCGGCGAAACATGCAAAATTTTCAGGAAAAACAATTAAAGAAGCACCACCACTTTTCGCTTTAATGATCAATGATTCAATGGCCTTGAAGTTTGCTTCAATATCATCTTGAGAATTCATTTGAACAATAGAAACTAAAGTCATGATGCTCTTCCTAGGCTTAAAATTTATTGTTTTTAGATACTATGATCAATCGTATCTTTTTGCTTTTCCAGCTGTTTGACCAAAGGTTCAAACATATTTTGATTATTCTGATTTAACTTCATTAAGGTTTTATGCGCATCTAACACCGTAGACAGCATGGTATTGTGCGTAATGTGCTCATCGAGCAATTCACGCGTGCATACATTCGGATCTCCACAATAATTCAGGATCACGAAAACCTGCCCTAGGCCCATACTATTGGCCAGAGTGGTAATGTCTGAATTGGTCGATAACATCACAGCCTGAATATTGTGCACTTGCTTCAGCTTTAAACCCAGCTTCGCCAAAATACCCAAAACAGTACTGTCTATAAATGTGGTTTGTGTTAAATCAACAATTGCGCCAATGACGTTATTTTGTTGTTCAATTCGAGACAGCAGCTTGTCTAAACTAATACAAGATTGCGCTCGAACTTCACCAATAAGTTTGAAGATATGCGTGCCATTTAAGCTTGCATATTCAACATGACCTGTTGACATATAAATGCCATGTGCAGAAAAGGATGGTAAAATTATCACATAGCACAACCCTATACTCAAGTGGTCTAGGGTCGTAGAGAGGGGTCTAAAAACGTAGACTATTGATTATAAAGTTAATTCATTCTTTGAAAGCTTAAGATTGCAATATCATCTGCGACATGTTCTGGTGCTTCAAATGATTGGTTCTGCAAATGAAATAGCAATTGTGTGAATTGTTCATTCAAACCCCCATCAAAAGGTTCAAGTGCGCCATCTGAACAAATAATGAAACGCGCATAACGACTTAATACGCATTCTTGTTCTTCAATTTCAAAATCGGCAGTCAAACCCAACGGAAAACTACTGGTATTTAAGATACGGGGCGGTTGGTTCGGCTCAAAGATAATCGCAGGTGGATAATGCCCAGCACTTGACCATTTTAAATGATGGGTTTCCAAATTCAATACACCCGCTAACATGGTGATATGTTTTTCAATATTCTCTTGCAACAACATGCCGTTAAGTTTCTTTAATAGCTCTCGCGGTGTTTTAGAACGACCATGAAAGGCTGCCATCCAAGAGGTGAGTAATGAACTGGTCACACCGTGCCCAGAGACATCAGCTAAATAAAAAATGACTTCTTTATCACTAATTTTCCAGTAATCGTACCAATCCCCAGATAAATAAGCAGACGGTTGAAACAAGGTTTCGACTTTATAGTTTTGTAGTTCAATCGGATTGGGTAAAAGCTTCTTCTGTAATGCCGCAGCTGAAGGCAAATCACGACTGTCTTGATTACGCTTGTACTGCGCATCAATTTTTGACAGTGCCTTTTCAGGATTTACTGGCAAGCGAGACCATAACCAACCAGCGAGGGCACCCATTTCCCAGGCTTGAGACAATTGTGCCCCTTCATGTTCATAGGCAATCACAATTGTTGGTAATGACCATTGATAATCTAGAAAATCATTGACATCAGCAATTGCGATAATAGTTGGATCATATAAATGAATATCTTCTATATTGATCATTTGCAGGCTCGGAAGCGTATCTAGAACTTGATCTAAATTGGGAATGTTACGCGTGGGCTGAATGAAATACATAGAATTGAACGATGATCCTGATTAATAGTCGCTTAAGTTATCTTAGACGATGTAAGAGGCTTATCCAAGCATTGAGGGGAATTCATAGTGAATCCCCCTCAATGCAATTAGAATCAAGAAAATACAAAATCGTATGGCTTAATTATTTAATAAAATCGGCATCGCCGTCTGAATCAATAAATAAGTCTGCGCCAGTTTCACCACCTTTTTTCTGAGCAATTTGGAAATTTTTACGCTGTAAATAAATATCACGAATAGCCGCGTATTTGTCACCTTGTAAAACATCTTCTACATCGAGCAGTTGCGAACGCGCATCAATGCCACGCATCACTTGTTCTGAGTAGTACAAGCGATCATTGTCTTCGAGTAGATATTTCTGAGGACGTGCTTGACTGTCCACAATACTACTTAAGCCATCCCTAAGCGTACTAGGACCCATCAATGGCAGCATCAAATAAGGACCAGAAGGTACACCGTAGTAGCCCAATGTGGTTCCTAAAGATTCATCTTCAGTGCCTAGACCTAAACGTCGCGCTGGATCTGCAAAACCCAATGTGGTCACTGTATTAAGGGTAAAGCGACCTAAGGTTTGTGCGGCACGGCCAAAACGACCTTGCGCCACTTGGTTGACTGCATTCCAAGGTTCACCTAAATTTTTACGAAACTGTCGGTATGAACCACGAACTTCAGTTGGCACTTTTTCTGTGTACTGAACAGCAAGCGGACGCGCCACATTACGGTCAAGCATATCGTTAAATTCATAGATCTGACGGTTTAAAGGTTGCAGCGGGTCTTTAATACCATCTGACTGAGCAGCAGACGCATTCACCTTTAAATCATCAACTTTTAAATTTTTAAGTTCTTTTAGTGACTCAAGGCGTGGATGCTTCACATCAGATTTTGTCTCAACTACTGGTGACTCATTCATTTTAGGCACAGCAGAATCAGTCGTATTGTTATTGATGCTTTCATCTTGTGCAAAAACAGGAGTCGATAAACTAAAACTCAGCATACCGACCCATATAAGAGAAGAACGATGCATAAAAAGTTCCTAAATTCTAAAAAAAATATTCATTATGTATGGAAATATAGCATTTCAACATTCTAGCAGGTCTTATCTGATAAGTATTAAGCTAAATTTGATCAAATAATGTTAGAAATCGTCATAAAAATACCGATTTTGTACACAGAACAACCACTCGTTGGATTTATTTTAAAATAATTGAGAAAGGGGGTTGTATGGCGTTAGAAATGCTGTAGAATGCACATCCATCGGCGGTGATGTTGATTAAAACTTGTTGATAAACAATAGCTTAGTCCAAGTGGTTAAATTTAAGTTTATTGAACGAGTTAAAAAATAATTAGCAAAACCTGTTGACTATTCTTCGAAAGAGAGTAGTATAGCCGACCTAGCTTGCTGGTGACGAACCAACAAGAAGATCATTAAGAGATTATGAAGAACAACTTGTGTGGATTTTTACTGATTGATCGATCGAAATTATTTTCATTGATTTACTGGTAGAAATTACTCGAAGTTTATTTGAGAAATATTTGTCAGAAGATTGATGAGCCAAGATTGGTACCCTTTAAGGTACTAAGCAATATTAAACTGAAGAGTTTGATCATGGCTCAGATTGAACGCTGGCGGCAGGCTTAACACATGCAAGTCGAGCGGGGGAAGGTAGCTTGCTACCTAACTTAGCGGCGGACGGGTGAGTAATACTTAGGAATCTGCCTATTAGTGGGGGACAACAGTTGGAAACGACTGCTAATACCGCATACGCCCTACGGGGGAAAGCAGGGGATCTTCGGACCTTGCGCTAATAGATGAGCCTAAGTCGGATTAGCTAGTTGGTGGGGTAAAGGCCTACCAAGGCGACGATCTGTAGCGGGTCTGAGAGGATGATCCGCCACACTGGGACTGAGACACGGCCCAGACTCCTACGGGAGGCAGCAGTGGGGAATATTGGACAATGGGGGGAACCCTGATCCAGCCATGCCGCGTGTGTGAAGAAGGCCTTTTGGTTGTAAAGCACTTTAAGCGAGGAGGAGGCTACTTGGATTAATACTCTGAGATAGTGGACGTTACTCGCAGAATAAGCACCGGCTAACTCTGTGCCAGCAGCCGCGGTAATACAGAGGGTGCAAGCGTTAATCGGATTTACTGGGCGTAAAGCGTGCGTAGGTGGCCAATTAAGTCAAATGTGAAATCCCTGAGCTTAACTTAGGAATTGCATTCGATACTGGTTGGCTAGAGTATGGGAGAGGATGGTAGAATTCCAGGTGTAGCGGTGAAATGCGTAGAGATCTGGAGGAATACCGATGGCGAAGGCAGCCATCTGGCCTAATACTGACACTGAGGTACGAAAGCATGGGGAGCAAACAGGATTAGATACCCTGGTAGTCCATGCCGTAAACGATGTCTACTAGCCGTTGGGGTCTTTGAGACTTTAGTGGCGCAGCTAACGCGATAAGTAGACCGCCTGGGGAGTACGGTCGCAAGACTAAAACTCAAATGAATTGACGGGGGCCCGCACAAGCGGTGGAGCATGTGGTTTAATTCGATGCAACGCGAAGAACCTTACCTGGTCTTGACATACAGAGAACTTTCCAGAGATGGATTGGTGCCTTCGGGAACTCTGATACAGGTGCTGCATGGCTGTCGTCAGCTCGTGTCGTGAGATGTTGGGTTAAGTCCCGCAACGAGCGCAACCCTTTTCCTTATTTGCCAGCGGGTTAAGCCGGGAACTTTAAGGATACTGCCAGTGACAAACTGGAGGAAGGCGGGGACGACGTCAAGTCATCATGGCCCTTACGACCAGGGCTACACACGTGCTACAATGGTCGGTACAAAGGGTTGCTACCTAGCGATAGGATGCTAATCTCAAAAAGCCGATCGTAGTCCGGATTGGAGTCTGCAACTCGACTCCATGAAGTCGGAATCGCTAGTAATCGCGGATCAGAATGCCGCGGTGAATACGTTCCCGGGCCTTGTACACACCGCCCGTCACACCATGGGAGTTTGTTGCACCAGAAGTAGGTAGTCTAACCTTAGGGGGGACGCTTACCACGGTGTGGCCGATGACTGGGGTGAAGTCGTAACAAGGTAGCCGTAGGGGAACCTGCGGCTGGATCACCTCCTTAACGAAAGATTGACGATCGGTAAGAATCCACAACAAGTTGTTCTTCATGAAGATGTATCTGAGGGTCTGTAGCTCAGTTGGTTAGAGCACACGCTTGATAAGCGTGGGGTCACAAGTTCAAATCTTGTCAGACCCACCAATCTAACGAACGAAGATGAAGCAATTCATCGGAGTGAAGGATAAGAAGATATATCGAATCTATATGATAAGCTGGGGACTTAGCTTAGTTGGTAGAGCGCCTGCTTTGCACGCAGGAGGTCAACGGTTCGACTCCGTTAGTCTCCACCAAATTTCAAGACAAGAAAAGCATGCTTTTCCTTGAAATTTAAAGCAAGAAGCTATGCTTCGCGCAGGCTTTAATCAAACGAAGCGATGTTCGAATGCAAAACAAGCAAACAGCTAGATAGCTTATAGAGATTAACAAGTACAAGCATTAAGATATGCGGACTTGGTAATCTCTGTGATTTATCACAGTTTCTAGACCTGACGAAGGCTAGAGCAATCATTAACAGAATATATTTGAGTTGAAATAAATTGTTTAAGGCTCAGAACTAAATTGACATTGAATTGTTACACGCAAGTGAAACGATTGAATGAAAGTGAAGTGATGAGAAACTAGCGATTAACTGAATCAAGCGTTTTGGTATATGAATTAGATTGAAGCTATATAGTGTTTAAATACACGAAACAACGAACTGTATGAAGTAACGTAAGTGACTTCTGTCCTAGTACTGCTTGTAAAGTACTACGACTGTTTGGGGTTGTATAGTCAAGTAATTAAGTGCATGTGGTGGATGCCTTGGCAGTCAGAGGCGATGAAAGACGTAATAGCCTGCGATAAGCTCCGGGGAGGCGGCAAATATCCTGTGATCCGGAGATTTCTGAATGGGGAAACCCACTTACCATAAGGTAGGTATTGCAACATGAATACATAGTGTTGCAAGGCGAACGAGGGGAAGTGAAACATCTCAGTACCCTTAGGAAAAGAAATCAATTGAGATTCCCTTAGTAGCGGCGAGCGAACGGGGAAAAGCCCATTAAGTCATATAAGTTCTAGTGGAATGCTCTGGGAAGTGCAACCGTAGTGGGTGATAGTCCTGTACACGAAAGGGCTTATATGATGATGTCGAGTAGGGCGGGGCACGTGAAACCTTGTCTGAATATGGGGGGACCATCCTCCAAGGCTAAATACTCCTGACTGACCGATAGTGAACCAGTACCGTGAGGGAAAGGCGAAAAGAACCCCTGTGAGGGGAGTGAAATAGATCCTGAAACCGCATGCATACAAGCAGTGGGAGCCGGCATTGAGTCCGGTGACTGCGTACCTTTTGTATAATGGGTCAGCGACTTACATTCAGTAGCAAGGTTAACCGAATAGGGGAGCCGTAGAGAAATCGAGTCTTAATAGGGCGTTTAGTTGCTGGGTGTAGACCCGAAACCAGGCGATCTATCCATGAGCAGGTTGAAGGTTGGGTAACACTAACTGGAGGACCGAACCCACTGTCGTTGAAAAGCCAGGGGATGACTTGTGGATAGGGGTGAAAGGCTAATCAAGCCTGGTGATAGCTGGTTCTCCCCGAAAGCTATTTAGGTAGCGCCTCGGACGAATACCATTGGGGGTAGAGCACTGTTTCGGCTAGGGGGTCATCCCGACTTACCAAACCGATGCAAACTCCGAATACCAATGAGTACTATCCGGGAGACAGACTGCGGGTGCTAACGTCCGTAGTCAAGAGGAAAACAATCCAGACCGCCAGCTAAGGCCCCAAAATTATAGTTAAGTGGGAAACGATGTGGGAAGGCATAGACAGCTAGGAGGTTGGCTTAGAAGCAGCCATCCTTTAAAGAAAGCGTAATAGCTCACTAGTCGAGTCGGCCTGCGCGGAAGATGTAACGGGGCTAAAACTATATGCCGAAGCTGCGGATTTGCAATTTATTGCAAGTGGTAGGGGAGCGTTCTGTAAGCCGATGAAGGTGGATTGAGAAGTCTGCTGGAGGTATCAGAAGTGCGAATGCTGACGTGAGTAACGACAAAACGAGTGAAAAACTCGTTCGCTGAAAGACCAAGGGTTCCAGTCCAACGTTAATCGGGGCTGGGTGAGTCGACCCCTAAGGCGAGGCCGAGAGGCGTAGTCGATGGGAAATTGGTTAATATTCCAATACTTCTGTGTAATGCGATGAGAGGACGGAGAAGGTTAAGTCAGCCTGGCGTTGGTTGTCCAGGTGAAAGGTAGTAGGCATGCATCTTAGGCAAATCCGGGGTGCTCTATGCTGAGAACTGATAGCAAGCTAATTTATTAGCGAAGTGGCTGATACCATACTTCCAGGAAAAGTCTCTAAGCTTCAGTTACACAGGAATCGTACCCTAAACCGACACAGGTGGTCAGGTCGAGTAGACCAAAGCGCTTGAGAGAACTCTGCTGAAGGAACTAGGCAAAATGGTACCGTAACTTCGGGAGAAGGTACGCTGTCGACGGTGATGGAATTTACTTCCTGAGCTATTGATAGCCACAGAAACCAGGCCCCTGCAACTGTTTATTAAAAACATAGCACTCTGCAAACACGAAAGTGGACGTATAGGGTGTGATGCCTGCCCGGTGCTGGAAGGTTAATTGATGGGGTTAGCGTAAGCGAAGCTCTTGATCGAAGCCCCAGTAAACGGCGGCCGTAACTATAACGGTCCTAAGGTAGCGAAATTCCTTGTCGGGTAAGTTCCGACCTGCACGAATGGCATAATGATGGGGGCGCTGTCTCCAGCAGAGACTCAGTGAAATCGAATTCGCCGTGAAGATGCGGTGTACCCGCGGCTAGACGGAAAGACCCCGTGAACCTTTACTGCAGCTTGACATTGAACTTTGATCTTACTTGTGTAGGATAGGTGGGAGGCTTTGAAACTTGGACGCTAGTTCAAGTGGAGCCAATCTTGAAATACCACCCTGGTAATATTGAGGTTCTAACTCTGCTCCATAATCTGGAGCGAGGACCATGTCTGGTGGGTAGTTTGACTGGGGCGGTCTCCTCCTAAAGAGTAACGGAGGAGTACGAAGGTGCGCTCAGCGTGGTCGGAAATCACGCGTAGAGTATAAAGGCAAAAGCGCGCTTAACTGCGAGACCCACAAGTCGAGCAGGTACGAAAGTAGGTCTTAGTGATCCGGTGGTTCTGTATGGAAGGGCCATCGCTCAACGGATAAAAGGTACTCTGGGGATAACAGGCTGATACCGCCCAAGAGTTCATATCGACGGCGGTGTTTGGCACCTCGATGTCGGCTCATCTCATCCTGGGGCTGAAGCAGGTCCCAAGGGTATGGCTGTTCGCCATTTAAAGAGGTACGCGAGCTGGGTTTAGAACGTCGTGAGACAGTTCGGTCCCTATCTACCGTGGGCGTTGGAAATTTGAGAGGATCTGCTCCTAGTACGAGAGGACCAGAGTGGACGAACCTCTGGTGTACCGGTTGTGACGCCAGTCGCATCGCCGGGTAGCTATGTTCGGAAGGGATAACCGCTGAAAGCATCTAAGCGGGAAGCCTACCTCAAGATTAGATTTCCCTAGGACTATATGTCCTCTAAAGAGCCGTTGAAGACTACAACGTTGATAGGTTGGATGTGGAAGCATAGTGATATGTGAAGCTGACCAATACTAATTACTCGTGAGGCTTGACTATACAACACCCAAACAGTTGGTGTTGTTGATCTAATTGATACAAAAACCTTGATTTAGTAATCGCAAGTACCTAAACTGCAACTCAAATATTATTCTGTTAATAACTCTTTTGGTAGAACGCCTTGGCATCTAAATAAGACCAATGCAAGTATCCATAAACAGTTGTGCTGGCGACAATAGCAAGAGTGAACCACCTGATCCCTTCCCGAACTCAGAAGTGAAACCTCTTCGCGCTGATGGTAGTGTGGGGTTACCCATGTGAGAGTAAGTCATCGCCAGCTCATTAATTCCTAAAACACCCCCTTCATCTTAATGATGAAGGGGGTGTTTTTTTTGCTTAGAAAAAAAATCTGAACAACATAGCTTGTCTTATTGGTTAATGTAAATCTTAATTAGCATGAGGAAGAGTGCAAAATAGAAGTAAAATATTGAAATATCCTAAAATTTTAGAATGATGATGAAATTCAAAATAGATGACGATATCGAATATCGCTATAAATCTTGTGCTTTGAAGCTTGTTTGCCCCAAATTTTATTTTCGGACCTCAAAATAACTGCAACTGATTTTTTGAAGGGCAGACTGCTCAAATACCAAACTGTCTATTTTGCTTATTATGTTGAATGTGGCAACATTTTTTATAGAGATATTAATGTTCTGCAAGTCTTTAATATTCAAGAATGTGATGTCAAAGTGATCTCAGTAAAATTGAAGTTATTGAATATTGTGATGCGATTGATGAGAATTTTGAAGTGTTGAAAAAGTCCAATTTGAATTTATTTGTCCTCTAGAATCACTGAATCTTACAAGATTGTTATTAAAATTAAATCATAAATTTTAATAACTCTTCAATAATCAATCTCATAGTGTCTGAAAATTAGATGATTGTTGATTTATGCCAAAAAAATGATGCTTCTTGCTATTAAATAAACATCAGTAAATGTCAGTATGAAAAGGAAGGATTTAAATAATTTCAGGGACATAGATAATGCAATACAATCCAATTTACTATACAGATGAGCACTTTGCCTTTGCCAATGCAGTTAAAAAATTCGTAGAAAAAGAAATTACGCCTTTTGTGAATGAATGGGATGAGGCTGGAACATTTCCACGTGAACTTTATAAAAAAGCGGCAGATATTGGATTGATGGCATCAGGTTTTGATGAGAGATATGGTGGTACCACGGAGACAGATGCATTCTATACCTTACTGGCCTGTGTCGAATTAGCGAAATGTGCTTCAGGAGGTTTAGTTGCATCATTGCTTTCGCATATGATTGGTGCACCACCGATCAATAGTTTCGCAAGTGAAGAGATAAAAGCAGAAGTTTTACCACAAATTTTATCGGGTGAAAAAATATCAGCCTTAGCCATTACTGAACCGGGCGGTGGCTCAGATGTGGCTGCTTTGCAGACCAAAGCGATTAAAGAGGGTGATGATTATATAGTGACAGGCGAAAAAACCTTTATTACCTCAGGCATTCGCGCTGATTATTATACGGTTGCAGTACGCACGGATCCTGAAGCCAAAGGCCCAAATGGGATTTCGATGTTATTGATTGATGCGCATTCTGCAGGAATTACTAAAACTAAATTAGATAAAATGGGTTGGTGGGCATCTGATACAGCACATCTACATTTTGATCAAGTACGTGTACCTGCGAAAAATTTAATTGGTCCTGAAAATATGGGATTCTTTGTGATCATGAATAATTTTAATATGGAGCGCTTTTTCTTAGCCGCGGGCAGTTATGGTTATGCCCAAGTGTGTTATAAAGAAGCACTCGATTGGGCGCAACAGCGTAAAACTTTTGGTAAACGTCTAGTTGATCATCAAGTGGTGCGTCATAAATTAGTCGATATGGCGACACGTCTGCAAATGACCAGAACCATGCTCGAAGACACCGCATATAAAATGGGACGTCCTGAATTACAAGGCAATGAACTGATTGCACAAATTTGTATGCTCAAAAATGTTGCGACACAAACCATGCAGTTTTGTGCAGATGCTGCGGTGCAAACGTTGGGTGGTATGGGGTTTATGCGCGGAATGAAATCAGAGCGAATCTACCGTGAAGTGAAGGTGAATATGATTGGTGGTGGTGCAGAAGAAATCATGAAAGATTTGGCCAGTCGTCAATTGGGCTTCTAATGATTTAAGTTGAATGAATTAAGTTAAATGAATAATAATGGGTGGCTCATGAGTCACCTATGTTTTATTTTGAGGTGTAAGAGCTTATGTCGGATTGAGGGTCATTTCCCAGACGATATCGGTCAATTGATCCAAACTTAATTTTCCTTCTGGCTTATACCATGTCACCGTCCATGCAATAGCCCCCCCAATTAAGCGGCGCCAAATAAATGGATCGTGTTTAATTTTTCCTTGATCATGTAATACTTGAATCACATTCAGCCAAATACGTTCATAATCATTTCTAAGTTTGAGTAATTTTTTCTGATTTTCTGGCGAAAGCGCAAACCATTCATACACCAAGACCGCCATAGCAGATCCTGTATCACCGGAAATCGCTTCGAGTTCGGCTTTAATCAATTCCTTAAGTTGCAGTTCAGGATCATCTGATGTGGCTATCGCACCTTCAAGACAAGCATTATTGTAGATAATGGTTTGTTCCATCACATTGGCTAAAATATCGTCTTTGGTTTTGAAATGGTGAAATAAACTGCCCGATTGGATCCCGATAAATTGCGCCAATTCTCTGACTGTGGTTTTGGCATAACCTTGTTTATGGAATAGATAAGCCGCACCTAACAGTAAACGCCCACGGGGGGTGTCATCAAAACATGCAATCGGTTGAATGTGTTCAATTGAAGAAGCAATCATTTTATTATTTTATCCCGTTCTATTGGCGAAAGCCTTGCTGTATCAGTATCTAAATTTAAGTTAAGCAGATTTGCCAAGAATAATAACATTTTGCACTTTACAAACCAAGCGCTTGCTTGGTAGATTGTGTTTAAAGTTTAAACATAATAATGAGAAGGCAATAATGACTACACATCAGGATGATCAAAAAATTGTAAAAATTGGCTGTGCTTCTGGTTTTTGGGGGGATACCAATACCGCGGCATTCCAACTGGTGCACATGTCCGATATTGATTATTTAGTGTTTGACTATCTTTCAGAAATTACCATGTCGATAATGGCCAAGGCGAAAATGACAGAGCCTTCGCATGGCTATGCACTTGATTTTGTCAGTCGTGTGATGACGCCCCTCATTAAAAAAATTGCCGATAAAAAAATAAAAGTGATCAGCAATGCAGGTGGAGTCAATCCATTGGCATGCCGTGATGCCTTAGTCAAAGTGATTGAAAATGCAGGACTTGATTTGAAAGTCGCGGTGGTATTGGGTGATGATTTAATGGATCAACATACCACTTTGCAAAAACAAAATATCAATGAGATGTTTAGCGGCGAAGATTTACCTGCGCATGTGGCAAGTAGTAATGCTTACTTAGGTGCTGTTGCGATTCGTGATGCTCTAGATTTGGGCGCAGATATCGTCATTACCGGGCGTGTGGTGGATTCAGCAGTAGTGTTGGGTCCACTTTTACATGAATACAAGTGGTCATTGGACGATTATGACAAACTGTCTCAAGGATCACTTGCAGGTCACGTGATTGAGTGTGGTGTGCAGTGTACCGGGGGTAATTTTACCGATTGGCGTTTGGTTGAAGGCTTTGACAACATGGGTTTTCCCATTGTTGAAGTGGCAGCAGACGGTACATTTGTGGTGACTAAACCTGCAGGCACCGGCGGTCTGGTTTCGGTGGGTACAGTCGCTGAACAAGTGGTGTATGAAATTGGTCATCCGCAAGCATATTTATTGCCAGATGTGACTGCAGATTTCACTCAAGTGAAGTTGGAGCAAGTCGGCGAGCACCGCGTCAAAGTCTCTGGGGCTTTAGGATCCGCACCCAGCTCACACTATAAAGTCAGCACCACCTACCCAGATGGTCACCGCGTATTGGTCAGTTTCTTACTTGCCGGTCAAGATGCTGAAGAAAAAGCTTTAGCTGTTTCAAATGCAATCTTAACCAAAGTTGAACGTGTGCTTGCAATGCGTTCAGTTCCACCATTTAGTGAAAAGTCAGTGGAAATTTTGGGAACTGAAACCACCTATGGCGCGAACCGCCGCGTACAAGGCAACCGTGAGGTGGTGGTGAAAATTGCGGTAAAGCATATGTTTAAAGAAGCCTGTATGTTTTTTGCATCTGAAATTGCACAAGCATCAACCGGTATGGCACCTGCATTGACTGGCATTGTGGGGGGACGTCCTAAACCATCTCCTGTGATTAAACTGTTTTCTTTCTTGGTGGATAAATCATCTTTGAAGGTTGAAGTGGATCTTAATGGTGAACGTCATCCCGTTCAAATTCCAGTGGGTTCCGCTGTGCAGACGCAAACATTGCCTGCGGGTGAAGTGGCGGAATTTAAAGGCGATGAAATTGAAGTGCCTTTGGTCAAAGTGGCGCATGCGCGCAGTGGGGATAAAGGCAATTACAGCAATATCGGGGTGATTGCGCGTCGACCAGAATTTCTGCCTTGGATTCGTGCATCACTGACTGAAGTGAATGTCGCGGAATACATGAAGCATGTGTTCGAAGCTGTAGATAATCAAGAAAATAAAGTGCAACGTTATGAAATTCCAGGGTTTCATGCGCTGAATTTCTTACTACTTGATGCTTTGGGCGGTGGTGGAGTGGCGAGTTTACGCATTGACCCCCAAGGTAAAGCCTTTGCGCAACAACTTTTAGATATGCCTGTCAAAGTACCTGTATCATTATTGAATCAAGCGGCTAATCGTTGAAATTGTAAAAAATTGAATCAGAAAAACTGTAAAAAATAAGTGTGAATTAATAAAGGAAGAAAATCAGGATGAGTTATCGCTCGATATTTAGACCCGATGCATTTGCCGAAAAAGTCGTGATTGTGACGGGTGGTGGTTCAGGGATAGGACGTTGTACGGCACATGAGCTTGCTGCACTGGGTGCACAAGTGGTGATCACTGGTCGAAAGATTGAAAAACTTCAACATGTCAGCAACGAAATTACTGAAGATGGTGGCAAGGTTCATTTCATCGTCTGTGATAACCGTGAAGAACAACAAGTCAAAGACATGATTGCTGAAGTGATTGAAACATTTGGCAGAATCGATGGTTTAGTGAATAACGCGGGCGGTCAATTTCCATCAAGTTTAGAAGGGATTTCTGCCAATGGTTTTGATGCGGTCATCCGTAATAACCTGCATTCAACCTTTTATTTAATGCGCGAAGCGTATAACCAGTGGATGGAAAAAAATGGCGGCAGCATCGTCAATATGACGGCTGATATGTGGGGCGGGATGCCAGGTATGGGACATTCAGGGGCAGCACGTTCTGGGGTGGATAATTTGACCAAGACTGCATCTGTTGAATGGGGTAAATCTGGGGTGCGGGTCAATGCTGTGGCACCGGGCTGGATTTTATCATCAGGCATGGATACGTATTCGGGCGTATTTGCGGAAGTGATTATTCCGAGTTTATCCAATAATGTCCCTCTACAGCGTATGGGGACCGAATCAGAAGTCTCATCTGCAATTGTGTATTTGCTGTCTGAAGCGGCAGGATTTGTCTCGGGTGTCACGCTCAGAATAGATGGTGCAGCATCGCAAGGCACACGCATGTATCCATTATCAGATGCAAAAAACAGTGAATCCTATAACGGCTTTCACCGTGCATTTATTCCTGATGTCATTAAAAAAAGAAATCATCAAGCTTAAGGAGCGAAGTCATGCCGATACTCCAATCTGAAGTGGCTGTGGGCAGTGAAGTATTTGAAAGCAATAGAGCGTCGCTACTGGCACAGCTTGAAGAAGTGCGTGCAGTCCAACAAAAAGGTGTGGATAAATCTTATGCCGCTAAAGCTAAATTTGAAAAGAAAGGCAAAATTTTGCCTTATGAGCGTGTGCGTTTATTACTCGATTCCGACTCTCCATTTGTAGAACTCTGTGGCCTAGTGGGCTATAACATGCATGATGATAAGGATGGCTCAGATGCTGGCGGGGGTATTATTGCGGGAATCGGTTTCATTAATGGTGTGCGTAGTTTAGTCACTGCTAGTAATAGTGCAATCAAAGGCGGCACGATGGCACCGATGGGTGTGCATAAAACCTTACGTCTACAACAGATCGCGATGCAGCAAAAATTGCCGATCGTGACCTTGGCGGAAAGTGGTGGTGCAAACCTAAACTATGCTGCTGAAGTGTTTACAGCAGGTGGAACCACATTTGCCAATCAAGCCCGCATGTCTGCGATGGGGATTCCACAAATTTCAGTGGTACATGGTAATGCAACTGCGGGTGGAGCCTATCAGCCAGGTCTTTCTGATTATGTGATTACGGTACGTAAACAAACTGAAATGCTTCTTGCTGGACCGCCACTCCTTTTGGCCGCAACAGGTGAAGTGGCAACCGCTGAAGAACTCGGCGGGGCAGAAATGCATGCTCAAGTAGCAGGAACTGCAGAATTTTTAGCTGAAAATGATGCTGATGGAATTCTTATTGCACGTGAAATTTGTGGACATTTAAACTGGAAGGAACAAACCCAAAGCTTAGATGTGGATTATAAAGAACCACGCTTTGATGTTGAAGAATTGCTGGGCATTATTCCAGCTGATCCGAAACAGCCTTTGGATATGAAAGAAATTATTGCACGTCTGGTGGATGATTCTGATTTCTTCGAGTTTAAAGCAGAATATGACGCACATACGGTGTGTGGCTGGTCGAAAATCGGGGGGCTACATATTGGGATAATCACCAATAATGGTCCAATTACCCCGCAAGGTGCAGCCAAGGCTGCGCAGTTTATTCATCTGTGTGAGCAAACGCGTCGTCCACTATTGTTCTTGCACAACACCACAGGCTTTATGGTGGGAACCGATGCTGAGCAAAACGGGATTATTAAACATGGTTCAAAACTGATTCAAGCCGTTGCCAATTGTACTGTACCCAAAATTTCAATCATTGCGCATGGCTCATATGGCGCAGGCAACTATGCGATGTGTGGACGTCCACTGGCGCCAGATTTTATTTTTGCATGGCCGAATTCACATGTGGCGGTCATGGGTTCAGCGCAGGCAGGCAAAGTGCTGCGGATTGTTACCGAAGGCAAACAGCGCGCATCCGGCATGGAACCCAATGAGCAAATGCTGGATTTCTTGGAGCAAAGTACCGCAGTAAAGTTGGAATCGCAATCGACGGCTTTGTTCAATACGGCCATGTTGCATGACGATGGCATTATTGACCCACGGGATACCCGTAAAGTGCTGATCTTCCTTCTGCAAACCATTTATGAAGCAGAAAACCGTAATTTGAATCCAACACGATTTGGTGTATCGCGGTTCTAACGATTTACAACCTCCCTTGCGGCATATATGCCTCACCTCTCCTAAAAGGAGAGAGAGCCTCTTTACTAAGGAGGGACTTTCCCCTCTTTTCAAAGAGGTGAGAAGCATCGCTTCGCAAGGGAGGGATTAAAACATAATTAAAATTAAGGATATAAAAAATGAAATTTACCGCAGAACATGATGCATTACGTCGTACCACACGCCAATTTATTGACAGCGAAATCAATCCATTCGTCGCGGAGTGGGAAGCAGCCGGTCAATTCCCGATTCATCAAGTGTTTAAAAAAATGGGCGATTTGGGTTTGCTGGGTATTTGTAAGCCTGAAGAAAATGGCGGACTCGGGTTAGATTATTCATACAATTTGGTGGTCGCAGAAGAGTTGGGTCGTATTAATTGTGGGGGTGTGCCGCTGGCAATGGGCGTGCAAACTGATATGGCAACCCCTGCAATTGCACGTTTTGGCAGTAAAGAATTGCGCGATGAGTTTTTAACACCCGCCATTGCGGGTGACTATGTGGCTGCGATTGCCGTCTCAGAAGTTCAAGCAGGTTCTGATGTTGCAGCACTAAAAACCACAGCAGTGAAAGACGGTGATGATTACATTATTAATGGTCATAAAATGTGGATCACCAATTCACTCCAAGCAGATTTTTTCTGTTTATTGGCCAACACTTCTGATGGGAAACCACACTTTAATAAATCGATGATTATTGTTCCTGCAAAAACGCCAGGCATTAGTTTCTCAGAACCTTTAGATAAATTGGGGATGCGTTCTAGTACCACAGCGCAAGTCTTCTTCGATAATGTCCGAGTACCCCAGCGAAACTTGGTGGGTACTGAAGGTATGGGTTTTATGATGCAAATGCTTCAATTTCAAGAAGAGCGTATGTGGGGTGCAGCCAATGCCATGGGGGGGATGCTGAGTTGTATTGAAAAGACCATCCAATACACCAGAGAACGCACGACTTTTGGTCAGCCACTCATTGATAACCAGTATATTCATTTTCGTTTTGCAGAACTGATGACTGAAGTCGAAGCGCTTAAGGCATTGAATTATCGTGCATGTGAATTACACATTGCTGGCGAAGATGTCACCCAAATCGCCTCTATGGCAAAACTCAAAGCAGGTCGTTTGACTCGTGAAGTGGCAGATAGTTGTTTACAGTTCTGGGGTGGAAATGGTTTTATGAATGATAACCCTGCTGCACAATTTTTCCGTGATGGTCGTTTGGTTTCCATTGGTGGAGGTGCAGATGAAATCATGCTCGGCATTATCTGTAAACTGATGGATACCTTGCCAAGCAAACGTAAATAAGGAGATAGATGATGTCCTATTCACATCCACTCAATAGCATCTTGGAAGATGACAGTATTCAGCTTGAGCAACATGGCTCGATACTTAAAATTTGGTTAAATCGTCCAGACAGCCGTAATGCCATGAGTTTAAACATGGTCAAATCGATCATGAGTGTCTTTAACGCGATTGCGGATGATACCTCTATTCGTGCTGTGGTTTTCCGTGGGCATGGCAATCATTTTTGTGCAGGTGGTGACATTAAAGACATGGCAGGCATTCGTGCTGAAGCAATGAGTCTAGGGAACAACACGCCTTATATCGCATTTAACCGCCAATTTGGCGCCATGCTTGAACTGGTTGAACAAGCACCACAAACGGTTGTAGCGGTATTGGAAGGAGCTGTGCTTGGCGGTGGTTTTGGATTGGCCTGTGTATCGGATATCGCAATCAGTCATGCGGATGCTCAATTTGGTTTGCCTGAAACTGGGCTTGGTATTTTACCTGCACAAATTGCACCATTTGTCGTGAAACGTGTTGGTTTAACACAGGCACGCCGTTTAGCGCTGTTAGGTGGACGTTTTAGTGGTGAAAAAGCCTTACATTTTGGTGTTGTGCATGAAGTTGCTGATACCACGATGGCGCTTGAGCAAATCATTGAAACCACGCTTGAGCAAATCAAACGTACAGCGCCATTGGCATCACGTGCAACCAAAGCGTTATTACATCGTGCATCGAATCAAGAAGCGTTAAGTACATTATTGGATGATGCAGCAGCGCAGTTTGCAGAGGCTGTCAACAGTGCAGAGGGTATGGAAGGAACCATGGCCTTTATTCAAAAAAGAAAACCAAGTTGGGCAGATGAATAGGGATCACACTCTATGTTCTATACCCAAATAAAAAATGAAAATCACCTCCTTGGATAAAGGAGGTCTGATAAAAATAGTGGTGGTGATATGGCGTTTTCTAAAGTCTTAGTGGCGAATCGTGGTGAAATTGCGGTACGTGTAATGCAAACAGCTAAAGCAATGGGCTACAAAACAGTTGCAGTGTATTCAGATGCAGACCAACATGCACGTCATGTACAGGTCGCAGATGAAGCCGTGTATATCGGACCTTCAAAAGTATCCGCATCATATTTATCTATTCCCAATATTATTGAAGCATGTAAAAAAACCGGAGCCAATGCCGTGCATCCAGGCTATGGCTTTTTGTCTGAAAATACTGATTTTGCACAAGCTTGTATTGAGAATGGTATCACCTTCATTGGACCGACCGCAGCAGCGATTGAGCTGATGGGCAGTAAACGTCTGTCTAAAATTGCGATGATTCAAGCGGGTGTACCCTGCGTACCGGGTTATGAAGGCGACAATCAAGAGATCGATTTTCTGGCAGAGCAAGCACGTAAGGTGGGTTTCCCGCTGATGGTCAAAGCTTCGGCAGGCGGCGGCGGACGCGGAATGCGTTTGGTGCATCAGGAATCTGAACTGCTGGAGTCACTCAACACAGCGCGCTCAGAAGCTGAAAATGCTTTTGGTTCAGGCGAGCTGATTATTGAAAAAGCAGTGATAGCACCTCGTCACGTGGAGATTCAAGTCTTTGGTGATACCCATGGCAATTATGTCTATCTGTTTGAGCGTGATTGCTCAATTCAGCGCCGTCACCAAAAAGTGGTGGAGGAAGCACCTTGTCCGGTGATGACACCAGATTTGCGTCAACGTATGGGGGAAGCGGCAGTCGCTGCGGCAAAATCATGTGATTATGTGGGTGCAGGCACGGTTGAATTTTTATTGGACGCATCGGGTGCATTTTATTTTCTAGAGATGAATACCCGTCTGCAAGTTGAGCATCCGGTGACCGAAATGATCACTGGACTAGATTTGGTCGAATGGCAACTCCGTGTGGCCAATGGTGAGACATTACCCTTACGACAATCTGAATTGACTTTCAAAGGTCATGCGATTGAAGTACGTTTATATGCAGAAGATCCACGTTTAGATTTTTTGCCGCAAACAGGTCAAATTTTACGTTGGGAATCTGCACAGTTGCCGAATGTTCGTATTGATCATGGCATGTTATCCCAAGGTGAGATTAGTCCGTTTTATGACCCTATGGTTGCAAAAGTGATTGCCTATGGTAAAAACCGCAAGGATGCCATTCGCATACTGGCGGCGGCGGTAGAAGAGAGCGTTTTGCTCGGTGTGAACAGCAATAAAGAGTTCTTGGTGAATTTGCTACGTCACCCCGTGGTCGTGGCAGGGGATACCAACACCGCCTTTATTCAACAACATTTCCAAGAAGATGTCAGTTTAAATAAACAGAGTTTAAGTCTTGAAAGCTTAGCGTTGATTGCAGCATTGTTCTCAAATGCATCCACACAAAGTAGCTGGAACACTGGCATTGCATTGTCACTGCCATTAAAGCTTCGTTACGATGAGCAAAAGCTAGATTTGATTGTGAAACTTGATGCCTCCAAAGTCAGCGTTGAGATTTGCGGTGAGCAGCAAACTATTGAAATTGTGGAGCAAAATACGCAGCAGCTGATTTATCTGATCAATGGGGTGCGCCGTAAAATCAGTTATGTGCTTGTAGGTGATCAAGTGTATCTAGATACCGCCAACGGCAATGTGAGTGTTGAAAACATTACCTATTTACCGCCAGAAACGGCTCAAGTGGCAGGTGATGGTAAAATCCGCGCCCCAATGGATGGATCCATTATTAATGTGGTCGTGAATCCCGGCGATACAGTAACTAAAGGGCAGACCTTATTGATCTTAGAAGCCATGAAGATTCAGCAGCAGATTAAATCCGATGTCGATGGGGTTGTGGGTGAGATTGTGGGACAGGTTGGTCAGCAAGTGAAAAAACGTCAAGTTTTATTGAGTGTTGAGCTGTAATTATGAACTAAAAAAAACCCGCTGATAGCGGGTTTTTTTAACGAAATAGATTATTGATCAGCTTCAATGATGGCATTTTTGGCTTGCTTTAAACTGTAGAGCAGCTGACCCAATAGCACATCTTTGGCTGCCAATGTGACGATCACCATCGGATGTTGATTTGAGGGTACGGAGGTCAAAATCGCTTTACCATTTTCAGCATCCAGCGTCATACTATTACAACCTGTAAGTTGAATCTCATTCAAAAATGCGCTCACCATGGCAAGAATTGAGCTGCTGACAGCAGCAAGCTTACTGGAGTTGAAGTCGGTACGTCGTGAAACGGATTCGAGTTCAAAACCGTCAGATGAGCAGATCATAATATAATCGACCCCTTTCACATGCATCAATACATCATGAATCTGCTCTTTTGCAAATTGCACTAACTTTTCTGGCGCTTGTCTTTGTTTAAATGCTGGAATCATATCAATCGCCTTACATATGCTCTATTTCTAACTTGGTGATGAGTGTTTCAATCAACATTAAAACATCTTCTTTTTTGCGTGCATCGATAAAAAATAGCGGGTAATTGAGATGATTAGAGACTAACCATTCCCGATATTGGTGCGTGGAGTGGTCAAGGTTTTCATCAATATGGGTCACACCAATAGCAATATTTTCAGCGTGATGTTTAAAGAAATCTAAATAATATTGAAGCTCATCAAGGGGAGCATTTACATTGTGATCAATCAGAATAATCGTGCCAATCGCTCCTTGGCTAATGACACCCCACATAAAATTAAAACGCTCTTGACCAGGTGTACCGTATAAACCTATTTTTGCCCCATCTTCTAAAGTGATTTCGCCATAATCAATCCCTACAGTGGTTAACATTTTTTTATGGCTAGCATCGTCTGTATTCAGCGTTTCCGTGGCGAGAACTGGAATTTCCGAAAGCGACTTAATGGCCTCTGTTTTACCTGATCCCATTGAACCAGCAAATACAATTTTATATTTTTGAATAATCATACGAACCTTGATTTAAAAACCGAATCGACGTTTTAATTTCTGGAAAAAGTTTGCTATTTGGGAAGATTCAGCTGATTCTTGAATCTTGGTATTTTGCACAGAAAATCGAACATCTTTAAGCGATATTTTTTCAATATTTTTGATGGCTTGATTGGCGATAACAAACTTTTTAACAGTCATCAATGAAATATTCAGTTTTTCTGAAACTGTGGAAACCTGTGCGCCTAGACTAAATGCTGCCGATAGTTGCAAAATGATTTTTTGATCCGTCACAATAGGCTGTGGCCAATAATGCAATCTAAAAGTGGCAAAATCATCTGGTAGGTGCATAAAGTGAGGTGAATTCCAAATCAGTTCAAACAACCAATTTTCTAAATTTTTTTGATGTTTACGTGAAATTCTTAAAAAATCTGAGGTTGTTGCATCCACATACATAATACTTTCATTGGTCATAAATGTTTGGCGAGTAGTATCGGGCCATGCCCAGTGTGCATGGTGATCCAACACCGCAATGGTTCCATACTGATCTTTCAATAATAGTTTTCGGCTGTATTCATTGTATATTTGATTAAAAAGCTGGGAATCCATAGCTGAGTTTGAATCAAGGTCTGATGGTTGGAATTGCACAGGGGTATTTGATATCATTTTCAGACAGGATTGAATCAAATTTTGTAGAGCTGCCTCATCTGTGATTGGTGTACATAATAAATGTGGATCATTTGCTCGTTTAACTTTAGATACTTTCAGATAAGGAATATTTTTTTCATTAATAATTTTTTGGATATTATTATTTTCAAAAAAATCTTCATTGATAACCAAGCAATCTAATTTATTGTCTGTAATATGTGTCCAGTTAATTTGAGTGGAATGTGGTAATCCATTTATTAATCTCTTCTTAATATCATCTATGGTTAATAATCCTAATCCCGATATTGCTATATTTACACAGTTATTATTCATAGCTACACTTTAATATTTATTCGAGAAAAGCCCATTTATGAAATAATAAATGGGCATTAAAGCATTACGAAAAATCTAATTCATTTTCAAAGCTTTTTAACTCATGTCGTGCCATAGCAAGATTCGATTTGCTCCGGTCTAATACTAAATAAAGGAAAATATTCTGATTTTTTTCTAAGGGACGAATTAAATGATATTGTTTCCCTAAGGTAATCAAGATATCTTCAATATTATCGTTCAAGTTGAGTGCTTTAGCAACTTTGCGCTTTGATCGAATGACTTCTGTATTACCTGCGGCTGCTAGCTCAAGGTCAATCCCACCTCCACCTTGCGTCGCTAGTGCTAATCCACTTTCACCATCTACTAATGCAGCAGCACAGAAGCCATCAATTGATTCTAGTGATTGTAATGTTACTTTACCCATGCTTTTTCTCACTCTATTTATTTATATGTATGAAGTTATATTAAATTTTATTTAGCTAAAAAATAACTGACTGGTATACTCAGTTTTTTTTACTTATTTTAGTATAGTGGAGAAGATTATAAATGCAATAACTTGAATATTAATTTTTCATATTTTAATTAATGCCTTTATAATTGTGATTTTAATCACGTATTAATTATATTGTTGTGATTTAAACTGATTTAAAATAAAAAAAGCGACCTAATGATCGCTTTTTTATTTAAAACAAATTAAGCAAATATGGTTTGCAAGGCACAGTACAGTACAGCGAGAATAAAGATTGCAACGGCAGGCTCTACAATTTTTGACCATGTTGGTACAGTAACAACAATTGGCTCAGCAACTATAGGAGTATCTACGTGTGGATGGGTGACCATATGATTAAATTCCTTCATCGTTTGGTCTAATGATAACTCTTCTTGCTCTACAGGTTGAGAACCAATCAGTTCAGTTAGTTCGTTTGTTGACCAAACCCAGTCTTTTGCATGACCGGAAAGATGCTCAATTTGCCCAAGAAGCAATTCACGCATACCACGAACCTTATATTGACCGGTAACATCAAGCTGTTTGAGTTCATTGATTTGTAGAGTCAAAATTTCACTGGTTGCCGCTTCAAGTTCAGTTTTGGATAAGGTCGACTGATTGTGCTTTGAGGTGGTCAGGTGTCGTGCCACTTCTTGAATATAAAGTTGATCTTGAGAATGAATTTCATGATAGATTTTATCTTC
This sequence comes from Acinetobacter sp. TGL-Y2, assembly GCF_001612555.1. NCBI lineage: Bacteria > Pseudomonadati > Pseudomonadota > Gammaproteobacteria > Moraxellales > Moraxellaceae > Acinetobacter > Acinetobacter sp. TGL-Y2. The sequence continues at coordinate 642,463 of NZ_CP015110.1, forward strand.
ATCTTTACGCCACAAACTAATCAACTTACCCAGGCTTAAGGTATTGATTTCATTTAAATACTCGCAGCGCTCTTCTGAAGAATATTGGCGAAGAAGCTGAGGCTTTTGAATCTTAATCTGCTCAGCAAAATATTGTACTAAATCAAAAGCCATTCATTTCTCCTCTTATATTTAATCTAGAATTCTTAAACTTGGTTTTTTCTTCGGTGTTTCTGTTTCTAATACTTCTGGCTGTGTTGATTCTAAAGCATTTTGCTCTGTTTGTGCATTTGCATATTCATCTGGATCAAAGAACAAGCCTTGACCATTTTCTTTGGCATATAAACCTAAAACTGCCGCCATTGGAACATAAATATCTTTAGATGCCCCACCAAAACGTGCAGAAAAGGTAATGGCATCATTGCTCATATTTAGCTTGTGTACTGCATGCGGCACGATATTGAGGACAATTTGACCATCTTGAATAAACTGAGTCGGCACATCTGTATAAGGCTTTGTCGCATCGACCAATAGATAAGGCGTCAGATTGTTATCACAAATCCATTCATAAATTCCACGTGCTAGATAGGGACGTGTCGGGCTTAGATTTAATTCTTGATCAGACATGGTACATAACTCTTTTGAAGACAAACTATTGATTGGCTAAAACTGCGCTAAAACGGCTTTTTTCTTGAACAGTCATTGACTTAATAAAAGCAGGGCGACTAAAAACTCTTTGGCAATAGAGATGGATTGGGCGACACTGCTGTTTAGGCAACTCAATGCCCATCACATTTAACCGTATAAAAATTGGGGCTAACATGCAATCTAAAATTGTAAATTGCTCGGACATAAAATACGGATAATGTTGGAATAATGGCGTAAGCGAAATTAAGGTATCACGTAATTTTTTTTGTGCTTGCGCTTTGGCTTTTACATCTAAGGTATCCGCATGACGTAGCATAGTATCTGCCAATCCCAACCAATCCTGTTCAAAACGCCAAATGTATTGACGCTGTTCGGCACGTGGTGCGGGCGCATCTGCATACAATTTATTTTGACGATATCGATCATCTAAATATTCAGAAATGATGGCAGTATTGAAAATTTTGAGTTCATTTTCAATCATCATAGGAAGTTGGTTATATGGATTCAGGTTGGCTAAATCTTCGTCTTGATCATCCACTAAAATTAAATGATGCTTAATTTGCTTTTCAGCAAGGAGAAAGCGAATCCAATGTGAACGAAAGTCATCTGCATGGCTATAAAGCGTAATTCCTTGAAGCGGAGCATTCTCGACAGACATATATACAAACTAAGCAGAGTGAATCAGATAGGATACTAAAATTGGACAACAAAATCACGGATACTTTGATTTCATCAAATAATCGCTGGTTAAAAAGAATAAAACTAATCTTGAAATGAAAATTTGGCCTGAGTAATTTATTATTTTATTCGCGTTTTTAAAGTGGTTAAGCGAAGAAAAATTGATAACGAAATGGAAGATTAAAATGCATATATATTTCTGAGTATCAAGATATCAGTAATTAGATTTTTAATATAGATTGATGGTATAAAAAAACCTCGGCATAAGCCGAGGTTTTTTGTCCGAGTTCGTAAACGTATTAACGTTTAGAGAACTGTGGACGCTTACGTGCTTTACGTAAACCAAGTTTCTTACGTTCAACTTCACGAGCATCACGAGTAACGAAACCTGCTTGACGAAGAGCAGGTTTTAAAGTTTCGTCAGAAGCGATCAACGCACGAGTAATACCGTGACGGATAGCGCCAGCTTGACCACCAATACCACCACCAGCAACAGTGATGTAAAGGTCAAACTTTTCAGTAACTTCAAGAAGTTCTAAAGGTTGACGAACAACCATACGAGCAGTTTCACGACCGAAATATTGCTCAAGAGTACGATTGTTGATTACGAGTTTACCAGTACCAGCTGATAGGAAAACACGTGCAGTTGCGGTCTTACGGCGACCTGTACCATAATTAGTAGCCATGTGCTGTTATCCCTTAGATGTCCAAAACTTGTGGCTGTTGAGCAGTATGTGGGTGCTCAGTACCAGCATACACTTTCATTTTCTTGATCATTGCATAACCAAGAGGACCTTTTGGTAACATACCTTTCACAGCTTTTTCTAAAACTGTTTCTGGTTTGTGAGCAATTAACTTCTCGAAGTTAGTCTCACGGATACCACCAGGGAAACCAGTGTGGCGATAGTATTTCTTATCGTGAGCTTTTTTACCAGTCACAGTAATCAATTCAGCATTAACGACAACGATATAATCGCCAGTGTCAACGTGAGGAGTATAAGACGTTTTATGCTTACCGCGTAAACGACGAGCGATTTCAGTCGCAAGACGACCTAAAGTTTTGCCAGAAGCATCAACAACATACCAGTCGTGTTGAACTTCAGCTGGCTTAGCGCTGAGAGTTTTCATTAACCACTACCTATTATAGTTGGTTTGGACGATGGAGTCTGTCCAAACAAAAAGGAGAGCGAATTCTATCTGAAAATCGGTAGATTCACAATCGAAATATATAAATTTCAAGGGCTACATTATATAGAGAAAAACCCAATATGGATAGTATTTACCCGTTTTAATTTAAACCTGCTCTTAAAATAATGTTAGTCCATTTTTTACCTATTTAAACTTATAAATAACAGTGGTATATGATTTTTTATCTGACATTTAAGCCCTTTTCTATAGGGTCTTTGAGATTTATTGTCGATTAAATTATATTTTCGAGGAATCAATAAGTTGATTTGAGTCACATATATTAAATAAAATGAAGGGTATATTTATTAGTTGAATCGTATTTTAGATTAAAGCGAATTTTTAACCGCTGCCTATTTAGCCAAATGTTCCAAAAGTATTAAACCTGAATTTGGGTCATCACTGTTATTCATTTTACTCATTTCAGCTCAGCTTAAGTTTCCGATAATGATGCGCTTTGAAGATAAAGTTGATCTTTTATCAAGTTAACACTGAAGTTTTCGCTAAGACATTTTATAATGAGGCATCAGTGGGGATGGGATGTGTGTAATGTTGCCTTTATATGTGACCAGCGGTGAGCCAGCAGGCATTGGACCAGATATCTGTTTGAGCTTGGCAGAACGTATAGATGAGCGTCCTGTTGTGGTATTGGTTGATCAAAAATTACTACAACAACGTGCTGAAATGTTAAATCATAAGATCAATTTCATTGAATATCAAGGGCAAACACAGGCATCGTCTCAAGGAGAACTTTATATTGAGCATGTTCCTTTAACGGCAAATGTCCTCTGCGGTCAACTTAATGCTCAAAATGCTGCCTATGTGTTAGAGCAACTTCGCCGCTCCGCTGACTATGCCATGTCTGGTCAAAGTGTAGGTGTGGCAACAGCACCTGTGCAAAAGTCTGTGATCAATGAAGCGGGTATTCATTTTAGTGGACATACTGAATATTATCAAGAATTTGCAGGTGTTGAGCGGGTAGTGATGATGCTGGCAACCAAGACGCTTCGGGTAGCACTTGCGACAACGCATTTACCTTTACGTGATGTAGCGGATGCAATTACCTCAGAGCGACTCCATCAAGTGATTGATATCTTGATTCATGATTTGAAAAGCAAGTTTAAAATTGATCATCCGCGTATATTGGTTTGTGGGTTAAATCCACATGCAGGAGAAGATGGCTATTTGGGCCTTGAAGAAATTGAAGTGATTAATCCAGTACTTGAATGCTATCGCGCACAAGGCATTAACATAAGTTTAAGTTTACCCGCAGACACACTCTTTACCCCAGAAAATTTAAAAGATGCAGATGCTGTACTTGCGATGTATCACGATCAAGGTTTACCTGTGTTAAAATCCCAAGGCTTTGGTGAAGCCATCAATATTACTTTAGGCTTACCTTTTATTCGTACCTCTGTAGATCATGGCACAGCGCTCTCCCTTGCAGGCACGGGACTTGCAAAAAGTTCGAGCTTGCATGTTGCTGTGGATTTAGCTCTTGATCTGGCACGTCACTAATTCACTATTTACTCACGTTGGAAATGTTTTATGTATCAAATTAATGCCTTAAACCCAAAACAAGAAGGGCACCAGGCTCGTAAACGATTTGGTCAAAACTTTTTACATGACCAACGTGTGATTGCGAAAATTGTGCGTTCAGTCAATCCGCGTCCAGGTCAAAATATTCTAGAGATTGGCCCAGGTTTAGCTGCGTTAACTTCGCCTTTAATCGGTGAGTGTGATGCTTTAACTGTGATCGAACTGGATCGTGATTTGGCGGCAGGTTTACCGGGTCGTGTGCCTCATCCTGAACGTTTAACTATTATTGAAGCGGATGCATTGAAATACGACTATACCGAGCTGTTTGAAGAAGGTCGTCCTTTACGTGTAGTTGGTAATTTACCGTATAACATTTCAACCCCACTACTGTTTCATCTTTTGCAGTTCGGTGACAAAGTTCAAGACATGCATTTTATGTTGCAAAAAGAAGTGGTTGATCGTATTACCGCTGAGCCGAATACCAAAGAATATGGTCGTCTCTCAGTGATGATTCAGTATTTCTGTAAACCGACGTATTTGTTTGAAGTGCCACCGGGTTCATTTAATCCACCACCAAAAGTGACTTCTGCCGTTTTTCGCTTAGAACCTTATGCAACCAAACCAATCATTGCTAAAAATGAAAAAGCGTTGGCACGTTTGGTGTCACATGTCTTTACTCAGCGTCGTAAAACCTTGCGTAATAGCTTAAAAGGTATGTTGGCTGAAGATGGTTTTGAAAAGGCAGGCGTTGATCCAATGGCGCGTCCAGAGACGTTGACTTTGGCTCAATTTGTTGCATTAGCAGACAACATGGTGAATTAAAATGCCTTCAGATCAAATCCGCTACAATTATGTCATTGGTGATGTGCAGGGTTGTTTTGAAGCACTCAAAGCATTGTTGAAAGAGATTAAGTTTGATCCAGATCAAGATTTCATTTGGTTTGCAGGGGATTTGGTCGCACGCGGTGAAAATTCTCTTGGGGTTTTGCGCTTTGTTAAAAAGCTGGTCGATCGTGGTGTTGCTGCAACCGTCTTGGGTAATCATGATTTAACATTGCTGGCTGGTGCACGTGGCATTAAGGCAGTCAAAGAAAAAGACAATACACGTGATGTGATCGACGCGATTGATTCAGATGATTTGATTGACTGGTTACGTAAACAACCTTTATGTTTATTCCCGAATGATCAGACCATTTTGACCCATGCCGGTATCCCCCTGAACTGGACAGCAGAGCAAACAGCTCAGCTCGCAAATGAAGTGGAGCATGTGCTTGGTCATGAAGATTTTGAACAACTCGATGCGTTTCTGTCTGAAATGTATGGCAAAGAGCCCACCTTGTGGTCAAATGATTTACAAGGCAATGCACGTCTACGTTGTATCGTTAATTATTTGACTCGTATGCGGTTAACAGATAGCAATGGACGTCTTGAATTCAGCTTTAAAGACGCTTTAGATGATCCAATGCCTGCAGGATTTAAACCGTGGTTCGAGTTTGAATCTCAGGCGGTAAAAACTCATCAGGTGATTTTTGGACATTGGGCGGCCCTTCAAGGTAAAACGGTGTCAGATAAAATTCAGAATGTAGATGGTGGGTGTGTTTGGGGACATCAGTTGATTGCTTACCGTTTAGAAGATCAACTTTCCATTGCGGTAAATAATCCTTTGTCTGATTCACCCGTTAATTTCGCATAATTCAAATATGAGATGTTTAAGCTTGGCTTTGGCGGAATAGATTAAATATCTGAGCCGGCCTAAAGTTTAAAAATTGAGTGATTGGGGAATGGATTTTTTATATTGATTCAATAAAAAGCGAGATTTATATCGTTCATTAAAGCGTATATAGTGTTAAAAAAGCCACATCATGTGGCTTTTTATTATTGAACAGCAGTGTTTCTAATCCACGTTTGGCTACGACCGATCGCAGAAATACCGACGTAGCCACGCATTTGCAGACGATTACCATTTGGGCTTAACTTGGCATTCATGGAGTAAATTTTACCCGAGAGTGGGTCTAAAATTTTACCACTATTGTACATATTGCCTTTATCAAACTTTAAACCTTTGAGCACATCCAAACCAAGTATTGGCTTGTTGGTGTAGGGTGCAGGACAGTTAATACAGGTCTCTTTTGGCGTATAGCCTTCGCGTGGAGTGACTTTAATAATTTTACCCGTGTAGGTACCATTGGCTTCTTTACGGATTTCAATATGTGCTTTGGATGTTCCAGTTTTGTCATCGATATGACGCCAAACTCCAGAGATATCTTGCGCCATGACGGAGGTGCTGATCAAGCCAAAGCCTAAAACAGCAAATAGTATTTTCTTTATCATTTCAGTTCCATTGATTGATATAGGTAAGCGGATTGGTATTGATCTTTAAATGTGTGGTTAAAAAAAAACCAATATCAGCTTAAGTTAAAGGATATTTTTATTTTTAACAAGTCGTTGAGTTAAATAAAGCCACTGTGCGTGGCTTTATTTTTTAGTTTTGTCGAATCCAGGTTTGACTTCGTCCTAGGGTAGAAACCCCGATATAAGCTTTGACTGTAAGACGGGTACCCGCAGTATTCATTTTCACTTTGGCCGAATAAATTTTACCTGCCAAGGGGTCAATAATTTGACCTTTTTCATAGTTATTCGAATTATTGACCGGAATCAATCCTTTTAAAATATCCATGCCTAAAATTGCTTGATTGGTGTAAGGTGCTGGACATTTATTACACTGCGCGCGCGGGGTATAGCCTGGGCGAGGTGTGATTTTAATAATCTTACCCGTATAAGTATTATTCACCTCTTTGCGGATTTGAATGACTGCCTTAGGTGCACCGCTTTTATCATCAATCTGTTGCCAAATTCCTGAAATATCTTGAGCGAAAGTTGTTCCACTGAATAAAGAAAAACCAAGTACTAAACCCAGTATATTGAATTTCATTCTTTTTTGTCCCATGTGCTAAAAGCAATAAATATCATGCTCCATAATAAGATGAAAAAATATGCTAATCAATCACATGAATAGTGATGCATTTCATACTTTATTAAGATACAGTATAAGGGTTGGCAGCCAGAGTGCGGTAAATACGGCATTAACTGCCATACCAAAGGCGGCATAACGACCAGCGATACTTCCACGTTGCCATGCTTGCGCCGTTCCAATGGCATGGGCTGCGAGTCCCAAGGCTAAACCAGAAGCACGTTCATCATTTATATGTCTTAAAATAAGCGGTGAAAAAGCAGCACCAATGACCCCTGAAAGAATCACGATGAGAATCGCCAAACTGATCGGTGCATCGAGTAAGGTCGCAATGTTAATTGCAATTGGTGTGGTCACCGCACGTGTCGCGAATGCCATGATGGTGGAATCTGCCATATGTAATAAATAAGCCAAACTCATTGGTAAAGCCACAGCACTTAAACTGGCAAAGATCAAAATCCCAATAATGCCTTTTAAAGGTAAATCGTCATAGCGCATTGCAGCTAAAGGAATTGCCAAAGCCACGGTGACATAACCCAGTAAATGATTAAATAATGGATTAACCTCTGCCATATAAGACTCATAAGGAATGCCGACCAGCATTAAAAAACCAATAACAAAGCACATTCCGAAAACCAGTACGGGAATTTGAGGAATTTTTTTATTGAAAGGTTTGGCAACCAAATAGGCAACTAAAGTCAGTAGAAAACCATAAAGTACAGTCAGCATTGTGATCTCCTATAACCAGCGTTTGGCCATTTTGGCGTAAATCCATAATGGAATTAAGGTGCTGACGGTAAGCACCACCAAAAAAAGTGGAATTTCTTTTCCCATGTGAAGCAGCATCATCAGTGAGCCCGCGCTGATGGGTAAAAATGCAAAAGCACTTTCCTTCATGATTTTATTATTCACATCGACAATACGGATAGGGACACTTTTCCATTTGCGCCATATAAATAATACCACCAGCAAGCTAAGCAGTCCCACCAAATTACCCAGTTCAGGACGATTCAGTTGGGTCATTAACCAAACCGAAGCTTCTCGAAACCCGATAATCAAAATGAGTAGACCAATCCATGCTGGCCAATCGATACTTTTAATAAATTGCATAATTTTTAAACTTTTAATTGCACTTATCACGTTTTAACGCATTTAATCTTCGATTTCAAACTCTTCTAGAGGTCTTTTAAATTGTTCCGCCTTCATACCCAAGATTTCATCAAGAGGTAAGTGGGCTTGTCGAATCAATTGCTCAAGTTTTTGCGGAGCCATATTCACCCTTAAAATGAGATGACCGAGATCATCATGACGTTCAGCTTGAATTACATTTAATGCATAAAGCTGGGTACGAAGTTTGCCGTATTCAGGCTTCAGTACCACATCAAAGCTTTGAATCTGCCCCATGAGGCACTCTTGAACCGCTTGCTTAAGTAAATCTAAGCCTTGACTTGAATGAGCCGATACATAGACACGATCGGGTTGATGCGGTTTGGCATAAATGATTTTCGCATCTTCACCAGATTGATCAATTTTGTTGTAAACCCGAAGAATCGGCACGTCTGTACCAATTTCCTTAAGCACTTTTTCAACGGCTTCAATTTGCTCCAACATGTCAGGGCTACTTGAATCGATCACATGCAGCAGTAAGGTCGCTTCTAGTGTTTCTTCAAGCGTGGCTTTAAATGAGTCGACCAAAGCATGCGCAAGGTTACGCACGAAACCTACTGTATCTGCAAGTACCAGCGCGCCTATGCCATCCCAATTTAAACGGCGTAAGGTAGGGTCCAATGTTGCAAACAATTGATCTGCCGCATAAACATCGCTTTCTGCGAGAATATTAAACAGGGTTGATTTGCCCGCATTGGTATAACCGACCAAAGATACGGTGGGGATAGAGGCTTTTTGACGCGCTGCACGACCTTGAATACGGGTTAAACGCACTTTTTCTAATTTTTCTTTGAGTTGACTGATGCGTAAACGGAGCAGTCGACGGTCGGTTTCGAGTTGTGTCTCACCTGGACCACGTAAGCCAATCCCGCCTTTTTGACTATCCAGTCCCATGCGACCACCGACCAGACGTGAGGACAAATGATCAAGCTGAGCCAGCTCAACCTGTAGCTTTCCTTCATGCGTTCGCGCACGCTGCGCGAAAATATCTAAAATGAGGCGAGTACGATCAATGACGCGGCACTGAATAACACGTTCTAGGTTACGTTCTTGGGAAGGGCTAAGTGAGTGATCAAAAATCACGATATCGGCTTCAATGGCTTTGACCAATTCTGCAATTTCTTCTGCCTTACCTGAGCCGATAAAATATTTAGGGTCAGGCTTCACGCGTTGAGCTTGAACATGTTCAAGAATGTCAGCACCTGCTGATTTTGCCAGTAATCGAAATTCTTCTTGATCAAGGTCTTGCAGTATTTGTACAGAAACACTGACTAAGACAGCGCGTTCACTTCCTTGATGTTGCTCAAAATCTTCCACTCAGGCCTAACTCCACTTCAAAATTGTATTTTAGTGGAAATTCACCTGCTCGGGTGAATTAGATACCAATTAACCTAATTGTGACTGAAACAGTCGCACAAAACCAAATAGACACAGCACCATAAACATCACATTGATGAAAATATAGAACAGTGCATGAGGGATAGATAAAGAACACGGTTCTGATTGAGCAGGGATATTGATCATTATGATAAATCTATATTTTCGATTAATTTATAATAATTGATTTAATTATTGAATTAAAATTGAATTTATTAATCGGGCTTTTCGGTTTTTATAATCAATGCAAGGATGCTTGGAAACGTATAGAATATTTGAAAATGAACGATAAAAAGCCAACAGGGCTTTGATTAGTGAAGAATCTATGACTCAGGTAATACCCCAAAAATTGAATATTTTTACTAAACCATGGCTTTATACTCGAAAAATTGCTGCAGGTACTGCGGCAGTGACCGAAGGTTTTTATCTGATTTTCAGACATCAAATGTATCAGCAGCCAAATAATCCAAACAATACGCGCTACGTACAACATTTTTGTCGCCGTCTATGTCAGGTGTTTAATATTGAGGTGCAAGTCCATGGCGAAATTCCAAGACAGCCAGCGCTTTGGGTTAGCAATCATATTTCTTGGTTAGATATTGCGGTGTTGGGCTCAAGCGCGCGGGTATTTTTTTTAGCAAAAGCTGAAATCGAAAATTGGCCAATTTTTGGGAAATTGGCAAAAGGTGGCGGAACGCTGTTTATTAAACGCGGTTCAGGAGACTCGATCCGGATTAAAGAACAAATCACGGAATTCTTAAAACAAGATATTCCAGTGCTGTTTTTCCCAGAAGCCACCACCACGGACGGCAGTACAGTCAAAAAAGTTCATGGACGTATATTGGCAGCTGCAATTGACGCCAATAAGCCTGTTCAAGTGTGTTTGATTTGCTATGTCAATAAACAAGGCGAGCTTGATAGCATCGCGCCGTATATCGGCAATATTCGTTTTGCCGATCATGTCAAAGCGATGCTCGAGATGTCAAAAGTTGTTGCCCACTTGAAAGCTTTGCCTGCAATTGATGTAGAAGGACATACTGTGGATAGCTTAACCAAGTTGGTACAGGAAAAAATGCGACAGGGTTTGGCAGAGTTGCAACAGGCCGTTTTAGTTAAAGCTGAAATAGAATGAGATATGAATGGGGCTTAATGCTTGCAAACTTTCTTCCAGAAAATATAGACATCTGACAAGTGATCAACGCTAGAATTAAAGGTTGATCAAGAAAAATAAGGCCGAACATCAGCCTTATTTTTACTCAAAATTTTATAAAAATTATATTCCAATTGGATAAAGGTTTAAATAAAGATCTGCATAAATGGATGAAGTTGCCTTTACATGAAACCTTCAATCGGTAACCATGAAATAACTTTAATCCCTGCTTTTTGCCACCATTTCATTTTTGGCTCAGACGTTAAAGTCTTTATGCCAGCAGGTGTGCTGTGCTCCCAATTAATGTTGTTCTTCGAGTCTAAAACCAATTTATAGGCGTACTTCTTTAGATTGGCATCCATAGTCTTATGCACGGCATCCGCCAGTGGCTTGCTGTCTAAAATCACTCCAATTTCAGTATTTAAATTGGCTGAGCGTGGATCAAAGTTAAACGAGCCAATAAACACCTGTTTGTCATCCAGTGTCATCATTTTGGCATGAAGACTTGAACGGCTGAGACCCTTGAGGCTGACTTTAGATTCTTTTGAGATTTGCGGATTATTTTTGTTTTGAAATTCTTCAGGAATTGCAGGCAAGAACTCATACAGCTGTACGCCATTTTTAAGCAAGTCTTCACGGTACTTTGCATAAAATGCATGCACCAATGCGACATCATTGGCTTTAAAGGAGTTGGTGAGCACACGAACTTGCACCCCAGACTGTGCCAATGCACTTAAACGTTGTTCGCCTTTTTTCTCGGGTACAAAGTAAGCTGAAATAATATCGACCGTTTCCTCAGGTTTTTCTAAACGTCCCACTAGTTGAAAGTTGAGATGCTCTTCCTTTTTAGCTTTGGCATTGATCTTTTCTGGCGAGTCTTTAATCACTTGTGCTTTGACCCAATCGAGTTGAATATCATGATTTAACCAATGATCAAAGTCGTGGGTTCTGTTGCTCAAGTCTAAATAGTTTTGAACTGAAATTTCTCGATAATGCTGGCTGAGCTGTGCTTTTAAGCTGTCATAACGCAAGGTATATTGTTGATGATTGACAATATTTCGCACAGGATAAGCAAAACTATGGTTCCAGTATTCGTCAAATGAGTGAGTAATGTCATCGACTGCATGTCCAACCAACATCACATCGACATCTGAAAATTGGTAACTGTCACTGACGTTATAATATTGATTACTCATATTACGCCCGCCAATCAAGGTAATTTGATTGTCGGCTGTAAACGTTTTGTTATGCATTCGACGGTTAATACGCTTTAAATCTAAGACCATATCGACAGGTCTAAAGCGCCGAAACTTATAGGGGTTAAACAGTTTTACATCGATATTTTGATGTTGATCCAAAGCCAAATAAATGCTTTCCATCGCTTTGGCATTATTATCATCCATCAGTAAACGAACTTTGACACCACGGTCAGCTGCTTGAATAATTTTATAAAGTGCCAGTGCTCCAACTTTATCATTATCCCAAATATAATATTGTAAATCTAAGGTTTTTTCTGCTTTATCAATCAGTTGGATGCGTGCAGCAATCGCTTCCAAAGGTTCGTATAAAATATGATATCCGGTCAATTCCGGGTATTGTATTTTAAGCGGATTGATAATCTTCGCCAAAGGAGTCTGATCGGTTTCAATATCATAAGCAAATTGTGGTGTGATCGGCTGTTGTTTGGGTAAAGTCGTACACGCAGGCAAGCCAAAGATCAAACATGAACTTAAAATGAAGACGGCTTTACCAGATGTCTTCGGTTTGTGAGCCAATTGCGGTAATTGGTTCGTGTTGTTGTTCATGTCTTGCATATCTATGTCTGAGAACTCGCTAGGCTAGAGTATAATTGGCTGGCGTCTAAAGATAAATAAAGTGATCCGACGTTCATCGTCTAAGAGATTAAATATGCTTACCATCAACATCATCCTAAACGGATTTTATATCAGCTTTGCAATGCTTGCCATATGGGGCATTGGGCAGGCTTGGCTGAGTCAATCTCGAACTGAAACGATCCATCCGTTTAAAGCATTCGTACATTTGTTGGCATTTTACTTATCTTATTTATTAATTCCACTGTTCTTCTTTAGTATTTTTGCAGGATGGATTGGATATTTTTCACTCCATCAAAGTATATTCGTTTTCCTACTCAGTGGCTTACTGATTTATGCACGTTTTATCGAACCACATTCAATTAAAATAAATCATGTGCAGTATACACTCAGTTCAGACCAGCCTTTTGCTCGTCCTGTCCGTGTTGCTCTTATTGCAGATTTGCATATTGGTTTATTTTCAGGGCATGAGCGTCAGCTACGTATGATTGTAGACAAAATTAATCAGCAAAAGCCCGATTTTGTCGTGGTTGCTGGGGATTGGACGTATGAGCCTGAAAATAAACTCGCAGAAGAGTTGGCGGTATTAAAAAACATTCAAGCACCGGTCTATTCGGTGAATGGTAATCATGATGAACAATATCCCGGTCCTCCGATTCAAGAACTTTTAAGACACGCCCTTGAAGTGAATAATGTCATGGATATCGAAGGGAAGATTGTTGAATTTGATGATTTTCGTTTAATTGGTGTCGGTGACTTGTGGGCAGGCAAAGCGGATATGCGTTATATGCCAGAGCTTCCACAAGACAAGCCTTGGCTGATTTTGTCGCATAATCCCGATACAGTCGATATGGTGCCTAAACTGCCCACCCATCCTTTAATGCTCTCTGGGCACACACATGGCGGTCAAGTTGAACTGCCGTGGTTAACCGATTATGTGATGAAGAAAGTCTCGATATTGGGGCACAAACGCGGTCTGTATCAGCATGATCATGCCAACGTTTTTGTGTCAGTCGGAACGGGGATGGTCGGTGTGCCTTTTCGTTTTCGCGCCCCCCCAATGATTGATATTATTGAATTGAGTTAGTGGATGAAAATCCCTTGAATTGAGTGAAAAAAGCCGGCAATTAAGCCGGCTTTTTTAAAGTGTTAAATACACTTAAATTTGATTATTGACATCATCATTTTTGGTTTCACGAATCATTAAGAATGCGACTAATGACAGTAATGAAGCTGCCGTTAAGTAGTAACCAACCGCATATAAACCGTAGGTAGTTGCCAATTTGGTTGCAATCAGTGGAGCGAATGACGCACCAAAAATACCCGCCATATTGAAGGTTAAAGCTGAACCCGTATAACGAACTGAGGTAGGGAAAATTTCAGACAGTACTGTACCAATTGGACCATAGGTTAAGCCCATAATCGCTAAACCAATACACAAGAATAAGAACACCACCAGTGTGCTGCCTGATTCAAGTAAATCCGCAAAGAATAGACCGAAAATCGCAGAAATGACACATACCCCAATTGAGGTTGCTCGGCGACCAAATTTTTCAGCAAGCACTGCAGACAGTGGAATAAATGCCGCAAAACATAGCGTTGCCACCAGCTGAAGTTTTAAGAATTCTTCACGGCTATAGCCCAGCTTGGTGGTACCCCATTGTAATGCAAATACGGTGGTTAAGTAGAACACCACAAAGGTACAGATGGCAGCAATGGTCCCTAAAACTAACATGCGTGAATGTTTTTTGAAGACTTGAATAAAAGGAACGTTCACTTCTTTTTGTTTGTCTAACACGTTTTGGAACGCAGGTGTTTCATGTAGTTTTAAACGAATCCAAAGTCCGACAATCACAAGTAATGCACTTGAGATAAACGGAATACGCCAGCCCCATTGCATAAAGTCTTGTTCAGACATAAGCGCACCCAGCGTTAAGAATGAACCTGTTGCAAGAATGAAACCGATTGGCGCACCGAGTTGTGGAAACATGCCATACCAAGCACGTTTACCTTCAGGTGCATTTTCTGTTGCTAAAAGTACTGCACCACTCCATTCACCGCCCAGACCCAAACCTTGACCTAAGCGACACAGTGCAAGTAATAATGGCGCAAAAATACCAATTTGAGCGTATGTCGGCAATAGACCGATACATACTGTTGAAATCCCCATGGTGAGCAGTGCGGCAACTAAAGTTGCTTTACGCCCAATACGATCTCCCAAATGTCCAAATAATGCAGCACCGATCGGGCGGGCAATAAAGGCAATCGCAAACGTGGCTAAAGACTGAATGGTCGCCGTCATTGGATCCGTGCTTGCTGCGAAGAACAAGTAAGGGAAAATAATGACTGCCGCAGTCGCATAAATATAAAAATCGAAGAATTCGATCGTCGTACCTACAAGGCTTGCTGTAAGTACACGTGTTTTTGAGTTAGCGGGTTGAACTGCCGCTGTATTTGAGTTTAATGACGCCATGATGAACCTTACACTTACTAAAAATAAAAGAAATTAGTTTTAAAAGCGTCATCTTTTTAAAAAAGGCGTAATTTTTTAAAAAAACACGAACTCCCAAATGAATCCACGGTTTTAGGGTGACTAAAGAGTGTGGATAAAATGAGCTATATCACGTAAAGATAAATCGCGAAGAAATGTGATCCCGCACCAATCAGTACAAAAATATGCCAGATAGCGTGTGTATATCTTACCTTTTTTAATGCATAAAACAATGCGCCAATAGTGTAAGCCAGTCCACCAATGATGAGAAGGGTTAAACTTTGATCGCTTAAATATTGTTTCATATCATCCATGACCAAGAGCGCAAGCCAGCCCATGACCAGATAAGCAATCAGCGAAACTTTCTGAAAACGATGAATGAAAACCAATTTGAATAAGGTGCCAATGGCAGCAATCACCCAAAGTGCAATCAATAAATAATCTGCTTTGGCTGTAGGCAGTGCAATCGATAGAAAAGGCGTGTATGTACCTGCGATTAAATAATAAATCGCAGTGTGATCCAGTTTTTTATAAAACTGACGTCGCTGTTCAACTTTGGCAAAATGGTACAGGGTTGAGCTACTAAAAAGCAAAATCATACTGAGACCGTATACCCATAAACCAATGTATTGCCCTGTAGGTAAATAACTGCCTTTGACCAACATCATAATAGTGGCCACAACGGCCAGAATTGCACCAAGGGCATGACTGAGCGCATTGATCTGCTCTTCACGAGGGTCGTAACTCTGAAGGGTTGCTGAACTCATAGCGGATTAAATTCTTGAAAAACACCAAATCATCATAATGAAGTTTTACCTTTAAAGTAAGACGCTTTAAAATACAGGCCTAGATTGATTTGAGTTTTGCATATGTCACAGATGGCTTCTTTGTTTCCAGAGGAACAACAATTTTTGGATGCTGTACAGCAAGCCATTGAAACCCAAACCATTGATCGACTGATTTTGAGTCAATATCGTGGTGATATTGCAGATTTAGAAAAAATAACCTGTCGTGTGATTCAATTACAAAATGAGCAAGTTTTAAATTGTCTGTATCGTCATAAAACCCAAGATGTCACTAAAAACTATCTACTGTCTGAAGCAAAGGCTGTGATTAAAGACTTATCTAGCTCATGTAAACAAGCGAATTTGTTCACAGTCGATGAAGAGCTACAACTGAAGAAAAATAAGAAAAAGGCATTGTTAACCAGAACTGTTTTGACCAAAATAACTCAAACTGCGTCCACACAGACAGGACAGGTGCAGCAAGGTCATGATCGTATAAAACATCGTTATGTTGATCAAGATCGCGTGTTTTTACAGCATCTCGGCATTACAGATCAGAAAGCGCAAATCATTCCGAGCATGGCAAGGAAGTGGAAGCAAATTAATAAATTTGTCGAGATTTTTGCAGGTGCTTTGACGCATATTGAGCAAAAAGAGCAAGCGCTAAAAGTGGTCGACTTTGGTTCAGGTAAAGGGTATCTGACCTGCGCCTTATATGATTATTTGGATCAAAATCTAGAGACGCCTTTTGTAACGGGAGTCGAACTGAATCCTAAAATGGTCGAATTTTGTCAAAATGTGGCACAAGCATCAAACTATACCCAGTTGGATTTTTTCCAAGGCGATGTTCGAACGTATTCGCCTGAACATTTAGATGTGATGATTGCGCTACATGCCTGTGATGTCGCAACCGATTTCGCCATTCATACCGGTATTCGTTTAAATGCACAAATGATTATGTGTGCGCCGTGTTGCCACAAAGAACTGCGTCCACAAATGCAAAGTCCGCAAGTGTTAAAACCCATGCTCCAGTTTGGTATTCATGCTGGGCAACAAGCAGAAATGTTGACCGATACCATTCGTGCGTTGTTACTCAAAGCCTATGGTTATGAAACCAAAGTTTTCGAATTCGTGGCCTTGGAACATACCAGTAAAAATAAAATGATTTTGGCCACCAAACGTAAAAATTATGAAACACCGGACGCCGAAGTTCTGGCACAGATTGTCGCTCTAAAGCAGATGTATGGGATTCAAAAACACTCTTTAGAACTGCTGCTCAATGATCAGTGGGATCAGCAAAATCTGGGTGAAAAATGTTAATTTGAGTGCCTAAGAGCAGTGATAGACTGCTCTTTTTGATGAGGGAAATGTCATGTCTAAATTCAACATTGTTTCAGCAGATTGGGCAACGCTAAAGCAAGATGCTCAATATATTCGTGAGTTGGTGTTTATTCAGGAACAGCAGATTGATGCGATAGATGAATGGGATGCGCAAGATCCAATATCTTTACATTTTGTGGTGTATGGCGACTTAAAGCCGATTGCGACGGCACGATTATTGGACAACAACAGCATTGGACGAGTTGCTGTTTTAAAGGAATATCGTGGACAAGGGATTGGAAAGATTTTGATGTTGGATATTATTCAACAAGCTAAAATTCAAAAAAGAGAAACTTTAAAACTGTCTGCTCAAGTCCACGCCATCGCATTTTATCAACGTTTAGGTTTTAAAGCTGAAGGTGCTGAATATTTAGATTGTGGTATTCCTCATAGGGATATGACTTTAATCTTTTAAAGCCTTCAAAATATGGAATCCCTATGACCAAAAACAAAGATATTCATGCTGTCATTTTTGATTTAGATCAGACACTTTTAGATCGTGAAAGTTCCTTAGAAAAATTTTTAGATTGGCAAATCAATTTTTTTCAAATTGTACCTCAGCAAAAAAAGAAGGCGTTTATAAACAGGTTTATGAAGCTTGACTGTCATGGATCAGTTTGGAAAGATAGTGTTTATACACAACTGATCAAAGAATTTTCTTTAACGCAATCTGTTGATACCTTACTGCGAAGTTATATTGAAGATTTTAATCAGTTTGCGACTGCATTTGAAGGTGTGGAACTTGCGATAAAAACGCTATACCAACAAGGCTATCGATTAGGATTAATTTCGAATGGTCGATCACCTTTTCAAGAAAATAACTTTAAGGCTTTAGGATTGAATGAGTTTTTCAGTAGCGTGCTCGTCTCTGAAGCGATAGGGATAAGAAAACCTGATCCTGAAATTTTCAATAGGTCATGTCTGCAACTGAATACTGCGCCAGAACACTGTGTTTTTATTGGAGATAATGAAATTGCTGATATTCAAGGTGCGCACAAAGCCGGAATGAAGACGATTTATTTTAATCAAAACCCGAATAAGCGTTCGCAACTTTCAAATGAAAATTTACATTACTTTAAAGATTTAGATCTCATCATTTCAAACTTATAAAAAAGAGATCGTATTTAAACAATTTCACTATTCCAGCGCTCTATGGCTTTTGCACCTGTTTCTAAACCGACTTGATAGCTGTATTGCAGAAACGATCTGCAAGCCGCTTGTCATTCGGTGGGCAAATTTCAAGAATGCGCTGTGGGATATGCTCTTGAGTAGATTGACGTACAAAATTCACCGCTTCATTATAACGAGCACAGCGGTTTTTCAAACTTGAAGCAAAACCTTGATGTTTTTTTACCACGTATTTTGCTAAAAACTCATCACCTTTTGAGCTGGCTTTAAAATAATCCTGTGGGCGAGTACGAAGCACCAAAAGATTTTGCACATGGCTTTGCTCAGCTGCCCATTTCACAGGTAATGCATCGGCAACGCCACCATCAAAATAAGGCTCACCCATAATGTTAACGGCTTGACGGGTTAAAACCGGAATAGAGCTTGAGGCACGTAAAGCGTCAATTAAAGTATCCTGACCGGCATGCAAATATTCAGCACGACCTGTTCTTGCATGAGTCAGCACTGTATAGAAATCAGGATTGTTGGCAAATAACGCCTGCTGGTCGAGCGGATTTTCACGTTCAACCACTTCCCACATCCACTGCATATCCAGAAGATCACCGCCTTTAAAAAAGCGACCATACCGAATAAATTCAGGACGTAGGGAGTGATCTAAATAGAGTTCAATATTGCGACCCTTTTGACCGGCTAAAAAGTTAGCAACATTGGTTGAGCCAGAAGACACACCCACGTAGAGATCAAAAGGATTGAAGTTGTTTTCTAAAAAAGCATCCAGCACGCCACAGGTAAACGCCCCGCGCATGCCGCCGCCTTCGACCACCAATGCATTACGATGAAATATGCTCATCAGCATTAATGACCATGAGTTGTACCTTGAGCGTGTTCAGCATTGTCATTCGACATTGCCGCATGTTCTTCTGCACTCATATTATGCTGAGTAACCGATGCTTCAGTCGATGCTGCGGCATTAGCTTCACGCGCAAGTTTCTGTTTTTCAGCTTCGGCTAAATCTTCTGCAGACATGACAGGAGAATCTTTAAAAGCATGGTGTTGACTGGTCTCTTTATTTTTCTGACTTGGCATGTAATCAGGTTCATTTGAAATGGCCGCATAAAAAATAATCATGAAAATGATACTTAAAATGATAGCAATGATTAAGGCTTTCCAGCCCCAAGGCGATTTTTCAGGAGAAGAGTGATCAGTCATAGGTACATACCCAGCAGTTAAATTGCATCTTTATTAGGTAACTTTATAACACAGATTGGCACTAAAACTGACCTAAAAGCATAAACACCTATTTTTTTATGGGATTAATAAAACATTAGGGTCTGTCCTCATTTGGATTTACACCAAATGAATGAGCAAGCCAAAAATAACATTGATTTGTAATTACGAGCTAACTTTTCAAAACGAGTGGCAATACCCCGGAAATGTTTTAAGCGAGCAAACGCATTTTCAACGAGATGTCTTAATCCATAAAGATAATGATCAAATTCAACGTTTACTTTCTTACTATTAGATTTTCTTGGAATGATCGGAATCATATGATGATTTCGAGCAACTTCCCGGATATTCTCTGAATCATAGCCTTTGTCTGCAATCAAATACTCTGCTTCACCCACCAATTCAATTAATTGGCTTGCAACTTGACTGTCGTGGACTTCACCGCCAGTGATTTCAAAATCAATCGGATATCCACTCGCATCGACGGCAAGGTGAATTTTTGTAGTCGCTCCACCTCTTGATTTTCCAATTGCTCTC
This sequence comes from Acinetobacter sp. TGL-Y2, assembly GCF_001612555.1. Classification (NCBI taxonomy): domain Bacteria; kingdom Pseudomonadati; phylum Pseudomonadota; class Gammaproteobacteria; order Moraxellales; family Moraxellaceae; genus Acinetobacter; species Acinetobacter sp. TGL-Y2. The sequence goes on from NZ_CP015110.1 coordinate 662,537, forward strand.
TCTTCACCATGCCGAGCTCCACTTGCATGCTGATGCGCGCGGATATAGCTTCCGTCAATGAATACCCATTCTTTATCCAATACGCCTCGTAATTTAAAAACAAATTCTCCCAGAGCCCTTTGTTCGCCCAACGATTAAACCGGTTGTAAGCCGTTTGCCATGGGCAAAGATCTTCAGGAACATCACGCCAAGGAGCACCAGTGCGAAGCTTCCATAGGATGGCTTCCATAATATTCTTACTATTACTTACGTGAACGATAACAGCCATAAAATTGCATAGTTTGTTGGATTTGGTTCCAAATTTCGTCTGTGATGACTCTACGTGACATGATCTGAAGCTTAATTCTAGACAACGAGTTAAGCTATTTTAATAGAATGAAACTGATGAGTGAAATATAGCTGGATTTAAATTTTAAGCTACATTGCCTTCAAGCCTAAATCGAGCGCTTCTTCTATGTTTTTGTCAAAACGGACAGCGATACTTTTAACTTTGGATTTTAGCACTGACCATGCTTTTTCAATTGGATTTAAATCTGGACTGTAAGCAGGCAAGTACATGATTCTACAGTTAAAGTCTTTGGCTAGTTTTTTGATATCTCCGTTCTTATGAATCGAAGCGTTATCTAGAATCAGCAGATGTCTTTTGGTCTTATCTTGATTATCTTTGGTTAAATTTTCAAGTAGATATCTCAACCATCCCGTGAACATTGCTCGATCGCATGAACCTTGAAAAATCAAAGGGTAAAGGAACTGATACGCTGAATTAGACCTCACAGCACTGATGATACTTAATCTTTTACCATGACCACCCAATTTTAAAGCAGCGCAACGACTGCCTAGTTTAGACCAACCATATTGCGCTGTATCTGTGGTGTTTATCCCAGACTCATCAATATAAAGAATCTGATCTTCCCCAAACGCCTCTTTCCATTGCGGAAGAAACCAGTTGAATACAGCCCTTGTTATTTTGTCGGCTTGCTTATAGAGAAAACTCTTTTTTTACGTGTCCAACCAAGTCTATGAATGGCTTTTAACAGGGTTGAGTAAAGGATTGGATACCCAAACTTTTGTTCAAATAAAGGGATGAGATCTTTCACTTGAGAAAATTCAGTAGTTTCAATAAAGTGTTTGAAAGCATCCATATCCTTGATTTTAGTGGGTCGACCTGCATTGATTTTAGGCTGTTTCAATTCTCCAGTGGTGTTTTGAAGAAGAATCCAATCATCCAAAGTGGTTCTAGATATTTTAAAGGTTTTACATGTATATGATTTGTGATTATTTTCTTCATAAAACTGCATGACTTTTTCACGTAAATCCACTGAATATACTTTAGGCATGATCTTGAACAAATTAATTTTTTATCATTGTATCCTAAAATAAGATTGCAGCTATACATACTTCAAATGAGGACACGCCCTAGAATCTTGAGTCATAAAATTTAGAAGTACCTTCATTTTAATTCAGATGCATAATTTTGTTCAAAAGCATATAGGTTGCTAAGGATGCTAATATCAGGGCAATCGCTTTTAATAAGCGTTGCTGATTGCTTTTTATGCTTAAAAAACGCTTCATTTTGATTGCTGAAAAAATATATAGACCACCAACAAGTAATAAAATAACGATAGTTAAAGTGATCATAATCATCAGAGAGGAATAAGAGATGACGAAACTTGAACCGAAGATGCTAGGAACAATCGCAAGATAAAAAGTGATGGTTTTAGGATTACTTAAGGTCAAACTTAATCCATTGAAATAATCTAAAAAAAATAATTTAGGTTCGTTTGATGGATTTTTTATATTTGATAAAATCAACAAGTCTGCTTTGGTTTGCCATAATTTGAACGCAATATAATATAAGTAGGCACAAGCACAGCAGATGAAAATTAAAGAAAATATTCCATCGAGTAGATTGGTAATCGTGCTGATACCAAATAATGCAATCATTAAATAACATAGGTCACCTGTGATTAGACCCAATAACATCATCAAGCCGTTTCTATAATGGCTGGTCAGTGTTTTTAGGAGGAGTGCTGTCATTCCTGGTCCTGGAATGAGTGCTGCAAGACCTAAAGTGAAGATGTATAAAATGAGTGTTGATGGACTAAACATGATGATCTCGTTTTAATTTTTCATGATTTTCGATTATTTTTTTGGGTCAAAATTATCTATTTCTTCCTCGTTTTTTATTGTTTAAGGTATAAATTTAATAATATATTTTAATTTTGGGTAAAAAATTTCAAAAATGAAAATAGACCGCGTTGATGAGAAAATTTTAAAAGTTTTACAGCAAGATTCTAGAACGACCAACCTACAGTTGTCTGAACACATTGGTGTATCTGCATCACCGTGTTGGCGACGAGTAAAGCGTTTGGAAGACGAAAAAATCATTAAAGGTTATGGTGTTTTATTGGATCGAAGAAAACTCGGCTTAGGGGTCATGGTTTTTATTCGAGTCTCTATAGATAGTCATAGCGAAGCAGAAGCTAAAAAATTTGAAGAAAAAGTATTGGAGCTTGAAAATGTAGTGGCTTGTTACAGTATTGGAGGAGATGCAGATTTTCTATTACAGGTGGTATCCCAAGATTTAGATACGTATGCAGATTTTTCAATGTCAACGATTCGACGTTTACCAGGCATTAAGGAAATGCAAAGTATGTTTATTCTCAAAGAAATTAAACCCTTTAAAGGGTTTCCTATTGGCAAAACATTTAATTAATTCTGTAAAGATAATTTAGAGCGGAATAATGTATTGAGAATTAAAAAAAACCTCTCGATTAGAGAGGTTTTTTTTAACTGATTTGATGAAGACTTAAATTTTTTCGCCTGACTTGGCTTTATCTAATAAAAGCTGAGGTGCTTTAAAACGCTCACCATATTTGGCTTCTAAAGCTTGCGCGCGTGTCACCGCTTTGCTTAATCCATATTGATTTAAGAACTGTAAAGCACCGCCAGTCCAAGGTGCAAAACCAATACCAAAAATTGATCCGATATTCCCATCGACCACTGATTCAAGCACACCTTCCTCAAGACAGCGTAGGGTGTCTAGAGACTGCACAAACAAGAAACGGTCAATGATTTCTTGTTCAGAGATATCGTTGTCTTTTTTCCAGTGCGTTAAACCGTCCCATAAATGCTTTTTACCATCTTGAGGATAGTCATAGAAGCCTGACCCAGCAGCTTTGCCTTTACGGTTAAACTGATGAATCATGGTTTCAATCACTTCATCTGCACCTGAGCGAGGTAAGTCTTTGCCTTCAGCCTGTAGGGCCTTACGTGTTTCACTTGTAACATGCTCAGATAAGGTTAAAGAAACTTCATCTTGAATCGCCAGTGGCCCAATTGGCATACCTGCTTTAAGCGCTGCCATTTCGATTTTGGCAGGATGAACGCCTTCTGACAGTAAACGTAAGCCTTCTTGAACGAAAGTACCAAAGACTCGACTGGTAAAGAAGCCACGGCTGTCATTCACTACAATCGGGGTTTTGCCAATTTGCTGCACGTAGTCATAGGCTTTGGCCAATGTTTCAGCAGAAGTTTCTTTGCCTTTAATGATTTCAACCAATTGCATTTTGTCCACAGGACTAAAGAAATGCAGACCAATAAAGTTTTTCGCATTTTGACTTGCTTGCGCTAAACCAGAAATCGGCAAAGTCGAGGTATTCGATGCCATGACACCGCCAGCAATCAAGTGTTTTTCAGCCTCTTGGGTGACTTTGGCTTTGAGTTCCTGATTTTCAAAGACGGCTTCAATAATGAGATCACAGCCTTTTAAATCTTCACTCGACGCTGTAGCGGTAATCAGACTTAAAACTTGGTCACGCTTTTCTGCGGTCATACGACCTTGAGAAACACGTTTGTCCAGCAATTTTTGGCTATAAGCTTTGCCTTTATCCGCAGCTTCCTGTGACACATCTTTGAGTACCACTTGAATGCCTTTGATCGCGCTTGAGTACGCAATGCCTGCGCCCATCATGCCTGCACCCAAAACACCTAATTTAGTCGCTTGCCACTTTTCTACATTTTGCGGACGGCTTGCACCTGATTTAATCGCATTGAGTCCATGCCAAAACGTACCGATCATATTTTTAGAAATCTGACCTGTTGCAAGATAAGTAAAGTAACGTGATTCAATGGTCAGTGCTGTATCTACATCGACCTGAGCACCTTCCACCGCAGCTGACATAATGGCTTCAGGGGCAGGGTAACAACCTTTGGTTTTATCTCGCAGCATAGCTGGAGCAATCGCAAGGACTTGCGCCACTTGTGGTGAAGAAGGCGTGCCGCCCGGAATTTTATAACCTTTTACATCAAAGGGTTGTTGTGAGGCTTTTATAGATGGGGGATTAGCTTTGACCCAAGCGATCGCTTTTTCAAACAGTTCTTCATTTGATTCGGCAGTGTCATGAATTAAACCCAATGACTTCGCTTTATCCACGCCAAACTGTTTGCCTTCCATTAAAAATGGGAAGGCATTTTGTAAACCCAGCAAGCGAACCATGCGCACGATCCCGCCGCCACCTGGCAGCAAACCTAAAGTGACTTCAGGCAAACCAAATTTTGCTTTTGGATCATTTAATGCAATACGGTAATGACAGCCTAAGGCAATTTCCCAACCACCACCGAGTGCGGTACCGTTTAAGGCTGCAACGACAGGCACGCCTAAGGTTTCGATATAGCGAAACTCAGCTTTCATCTTTTGAATCATGCCAAAAAATTCAGTTGCATGTTCAGGTTGTGCTTGAATCAGCTCATCTAGATCACCGCCAGCAAAAAACGTTTTTTTCGCAGATTTAAAAATAATCCCTGTAATACCCGACTCAGCTTTGAGTTTGGCAACAGTGTCTTCTAAAGCCACACGAAAATCGCCGTTCATGGTGTTGGCAGATTGGTTTGGAGAATCTAAGGTCAGAATCACAATGCCATCAGCATTTTTTTCAAATTGAATTGCACTCATTATTCTTCTCCTTAAACCAACTCAATAATGGTCGCGATACCCATACCACCACCCACACATAAGGTTGCCAAGCCACGCTTTTTACCTTGGCGTTCCAGTTCATCAAGCAAAATGCCCAAGATCATGGCACCCGTTGCGCCAAGTGGATGCCCCATGGCAATCGAGCCACCGTTCACGTTGACTTTTGCAGGGTCAACTTTAAGTTCTGTAATGAAACGCATGACGACTGCAGCAAATGCTTCATTGACTTCAAATAAATCAATGTCATCAATGGTGAGACCTGCTTTCTCCAAAGCCTTACGCGCAGCAGGCGCAGGGCCAGTCAACATAATCGTGGGGTCAGTACCCACCAGTGCAGTTGAGAGAATTTTGGCACGTGGTTTTAAACCTTGCTCTTTAACTGCTTTTTCAGAGGCAATCAAGACCACTGCAGCACCATCGACAATGCCTGATGAGTTTCCAGCATGATGTACGTGATTAATTTTTTGCGCTTCTGGATATTTCTGTAAGGCAACAGCATCGAAGCCCATACCACCCATCATTTCAAAACTTGGATTAAGCCGAGCTAAACCTTCAGCCGTAGTGGTGGGTTTAATAAATTCATCTTTGTCTAAAATCACAACGCCAGCTTTGTCTTTGACAGGCACGATGGATTTATCAAAATGTCCGGCAGTTTGTGCTGCTGCTGCTTTTTGTTGTGAATTTGCAGCAAATGCATCGACATCAGCACGCGTGTAACCATCTAAAGTCGCAATTAAATCAGCACCAATGCCTTGTGGGACAAAGGTCGATTTTAAATTGGTTTCAGGATCAAGCGCCCAAGGACCACCATCTGAACCCATCGGAATACGAGACATGGATTCAACGCCACCCGCCACCACAACATCTTCCCAACCTGAGCGGACTTTTTGTGCAGCTAAGTTGACTGCTTCAAGACCAGAAGCACAAAAACGGTTAATTTGCACACCCGCAACATCATCATTCCAACCTGCAGCAATCGCGGCAGTTTTTGCAATATCAGAGCCTTGGTCACCAATTGGAGTAACACAGCCCAACACAATGTCATCCACCTTTGATGTGTCGAGCTGATGACGTTCTTGTAATTCATTCAACAGGGTGGTCAATAAAGTGATGGGTTTAACTTCATAAAGTGAACCATCTTTTTTTCCTTTTCCGCGTGGTGTGCGAATGGCGTCAATGATATATGCCTCGCTCATATGCATTCCTTTTTTATAAATTAAACATTGTTATGGTGTCTTCGAGTGTAATTGATCTTATACATTCTGCAATGACGAGAACGAATCAGGTCAATGGAGGTTTCTGCCAATATCAAATTTATAGACACTTAACCGCAAACCGTAAAAAAACCAAAAAAGATCAGTATTCAAACGTGGTTCAAATTTTTAATATCTTTAAAATAGTGTGTCTACATGCGATCAGTCTGAATGATTGGAATCAATAAAGTATAATCAGTGAAAGATCTGAATCAGTTTCGAACATCAGTATCAACATGGGATACCCCTATCGGCTATATCGAAAATAGAGTCCAAACTTTTGGAATTACGTTGCGGCACGTTCTTATTTTAATTTTTTAATGATGATGTCAGGTTGCTTTTTATGCGTAGAGGATCTATGACCATAATTTCTTTTAAAATCTATCTGCGCTGGACGAGTTTGGTATGAGGAGGAGAGCTTAGTCGGATATTTTCTGAAATGAGATTTTAGCGATAAGCATCTCAATCGTTTTTATTCTTATATTAAGTATCTATTTTGCACGCTTTAAAAATAAGGCATCCTCAAATTTAAGACGAAAAAAAAAGCCGAACAGGTCGGCTTTTTTATCACTATAAGAACAAGATCAGATCTTATTCTTCATAGTTCAGTATTTTTTAAACTGCAACGATGTTTACAGCATTTGGACCTTTTTGGCCTTGAGCAACGCTGAATTCAACTTGCTGACCTTCGATCAATGTTTTGAAACCAGAGCTTGCGATTTCGCTGAAATGAGCAAAAACGTCAGGACCATTTTCTTGTTGAATGAAACCGAAACCTTTAGTTTCGTTGAACCATTTAACAGTACCTTTAACAACAGCTGAATTTGACATAATAAATCCTATAGATTTTAATAATTTTAAGTCTTTTTATAGACCAATGATAACTTTGAAAATATAAAGAATGGAACTTAAAATCTAAAAAACGAAGGATTATGACTAAAACTGCGATACTTAAAGAAGATTTACCGAAACAAGACTTTTTTTCTAGTTGAGTTAATCTTACATCAATTTAATAATTATTCAAGTTATTTATACCAAATATTTATTATTCTGATATTTAATAGGGTATTAAGCTCGAATTTAAATTCAAATTAGACATTAATACTCAATTTTGTCCCTATAAACGTACAAAAAAGCCCAACATCCTGCTGAACTCTTTTTTGTATAGGTTTAATTCGATATGACTCCTGTCGTATCTCACGTTCCTTATGATGGTATTTATTTATTGTATTTTATAAAGAACATCCTGTTCTGTATGCCCACATGTTAGGAAAATCTAAACCAATCATCTAGAGGCAATGAACCTAGATCATAGTCAGTCAATCAATGCTTCTAGGCTCATTACTTGGTTTATGTTTAATTAATGATAACCATGCAGTTGGCGATACAGACCCGGAGTCACCCCAGTCCATTTTTTAAATGCACGGTGGAATGTACTGGTTTCACTAAAACCGACTTGCTGTGCCACGTCTTCTAAAGTCAAAGAAGGATTAAGCAATAAATGAATCGCAGCATCACGACGTAGCGCATCTTTTACACCCTGATAGCTCTTACCTTCGGCAGCCAAGCGACGACGTAAGGTTTGCGGTGATAAATATAGCATTGCCGCTACATCATTCAAGGTCGGCATTTCTTCACCAATCTGACTCTTTAAGACTTCACGAATACGTGAGGTAAGAGAATTGGTATTTTTGAATTTCACCAACAGCTTGGCAGGTGCGCCTTTTAAAAATTCCTCAAGGGTATTCTCATCTTGGCGAATCGGTAGATCTAAATAATCTGCTGCAAAGGTGATTTCTGTTCGCGCTGAATCAAATTGAATCACGGGTGCAAAGAATAGGGCATCGTATTCATCTGCATGTTGCGGACGTGGATAAGCGAAATGCACGCGTTCTAATGGAATACGGCGTTCAATTAACCAAGATGCCAAGCCATGCCAAATCATCAGCATACTTTCAGTAATGAAATGATCTGGATCCATGCTTCTTGGAATAATCGGAACCAAGCGTGCTTCATGTTTATCACGCTCTAAACTCACCGACCATTCATCGCCAAACAATTTGTAAAATTGCGAAGAAAGCTCTAAGGCTTCACCCAGCGTTTTAGCATGGATGATGAGCTGACTCATGATGGCAAACGTCCCTAGACGACGGGGCTGGATATCAAATCCAACGTGTTCGTCTTGGGTGACCATCCATAACATTTTGACAAACCGGGTGTATTGCTCTGGAGAGATACGTGCTTTAGGTTGACGAAGGAGTTCAGCTTCGATTCCGACGTGCGAAAGCAAAGTATCAACATCCATCCCTAGACGTTTGACGCCGGTGAGGGCAGCATTCACGAAATGGATACTAATCGTATCGCGGCTCATGTTAAATCCTTCAGTCTCTTTGATGTTCACTTCTTCTTGACCTAAATGACGCTAAGAAAATTAAAATTAGCAATTTACACTAGAGTAATTGCTCTTTTACATCATAAATTGCCGAAACTATCAAGGTAAATGGCTGAACATGACATTGTATAGATACTTTTATATTTCTATGATGGATGAAAAATCAACATTATTGGGATTATTTGTATTATGACAGCAGCACTCAAAGGATTAAGAGTTCTTGATTTTTCAACCTTACTGCCTGGACCTTTTGCAACCTTATATCTGGCAGATTTAGGTGCAGAGGTAGTTCATATTGAATCGCCAACACGACCTGATTTGGTTCGAATGTTACCGCCTTATGCCAATGGTCAGGCTACCTCTCATAGTTATTTAAACCGTAATAAACAATCAGTTACACTGGATTTAAAAGACCCCAAAAGTATTGAAGCGGTCAAACAAAAAATTTCTGATTATGATGTGGTCATTGAACAGTTTCGTCCAGGGGTAATGCAACGCTTGGGATTGGACTATCAAACCTTGGCCGAGATCAATCCCCGCTTAATTTATTGTTCCATTACGGGTTATGGTCAAACGAGTGCCTATAAAGATAAGGCCGGACATGACATTAATTATGTGGCGTTATCTGGCATTGCGGGTCATTCAGGTCGTGCAGAGAGTGGTCCGCCGCCTATGGGAATTCAAATTGCAGACGTGGCAGGTGGTTCTCTGCATGCCGTGATTGGGGTTTTAACTGCGGTGATCGAGCGCCAGCAAAGTGGTCTAGGTCAGTATATTGATATTTCTATGACCGATTGTGTGGTTGGCTTAAACAATATGGCAGCAGCGGCAGTGCTTGCGGGTTCACAAAAACAGCAGCCTGAGCAAGAGCATTTAAATGGCGGCACTTTTTATGACTACTATGCAACGCTTGATGGTCGTTATATCTCCATTGGTAGTTTAGAACCGCAGTTTATGACAGGCCTTGCAACCACACTCGAATTGCCGATACTTATACAAAAAGGCACGTCTTTTGATGCTGAAGACCGTCAGGCGGTGAAAGAGGCAATAGGGCAAAAAATTAAAAGTAAAACCTGGGACGAATGGAAAACCATTTTCTCATCTCTGGATGTGTGTGTGGAACCGGTTATGCATTTAGATGAAGCACTGAATTCTGATCTGGCTCAGCAGCGTGGTTGGGTGGTCGATGTCCCATTAAAACCAAATTCGACCGAAACAGAACGACAACTGGCCTGTCCGATTAAGTTCTCCAGATCACAAGCGAGCTACCATTATATTGGTCAAGAACTAGGTGAGGGAAAGTGGTAATCATTTTTTATCTTTAACGTATGCTTTGCTTAAAAAAGCCAGCTTGATCACTGGCTTTTTTTATTTTTTGCTGTGTTTTCTGGTTCGATAATTCAACATTTTCATAAATAATAAAAATAGGTAATAATGACAATAGTCGACTAAAGTCTAACCTTATTCAAAGTTGGACAATGGAAAAGTTTTCAATGGATTTGATACAAGCAAATGGACAGCCACGTTATGGCCGCTTTAGTGAGCCACCCAGTGCAATTACGGTTGAACGTTATATTTATAAAACGCCTTATGGCAAACCCTTAAATGGTTGGCGAAAAAAACTAAAATATAAGAAATTTAAATTTTGCAGCATTCAGCATGAGCACTATAGCATTGGCATTGCTATAGTCGATATTGCATGGGCGGGACATGGCTTTATTTATATTTATGATCATCAAACCCAGCAAGTGTTGGAGTGGAATGCCATTAATGTCATGGCACATCATACCGTTTTGGATGAACAGCCGCTCTATAACCACAGTCATTTTCACAGTTCGCCTTTTAGTTTGGATATTCAACATGCCAATGGTGTGCGCTATATTAGTGTCAAAAAACATGGTGAAGAAAAGCTAAAAGCACGTATTTTTTGTGCTGGAACGGATTCCTTAAGTATGTGTAGTCCGACGGGTATTAATGGTTGGACTTATACCCAAAAGCTGAGCACCTTGACGGTGGAAGGCTTTTTCATGAACAAAGAAAATGAAAAAAATGAATTTAACGAACGCAGTTTTGCATCGCTTGATGACACCTGTGGTTTTTTAAGACCTGAAACAGCGTGGTTTTGGTTGTCGTGTAACTTTTGGGATAAACAAGGCAATCGTATCGGATTGAATCTAGCCTCTGGCGTCAATGAAAGTTTTGGCAATGAGAACTGTCTTTGGATCAATGGGCATTTGTTTGGACTGTCGGATGTATTATTTGAAATGCAAAGTGAGCAGGTCTGGAGCATTCGTTCGCTGGATGAAAAGCTTAATCTGACTGTAAACACCGGTTGGCGACGCTATGAAAACCTAAATTTGCGTATGGTCTGTAGTCAATTTAGTCAATGGCAATCCAAAATTACAGGGCAGATTGAAACAGAAGATCAGGGTATTGTTCATTTTGATCAACAATATGGATTGCTTGAGCAACACTACGCGAAGTGGTGATTGTTTGAGATCCTAATAAAAGCTCATCTAATCAGGTGAGCTTTTTTCTTTAAATGATGATATTAGTGAGCTGCCTGCCAAAAAGCCTCACCTGCGACAATTGGATCTTGTGTTGTATTTAAAGTATCTACCCAAACTTGATATTGTTGAATAATCGGATGTTGACTCGGGTGAAATTTAGGATCAAACCAATCTAAATAGTCCTGTTTTTTTACGGTCAGTATGCCTTTTTGACCAAGTAACCATTTCAAGCCTTCTTTAAACATTTTGACTCTTTCAATACGAGTAAATCCATCTTGTTTTAATAAACCATGAGTTCGTTGCATGGTAAAACCAAACATCATGATCGTAACCAAAATCAGAGCGGTATACCGAACTACGTTTGAAGTTTTCGCAACATCGACCATCACATCATAAGCAACGTCACGGTGCTCCATTTCCTCAATACTATGCCAAGCAAAAAGTCCGCGAATAAAGGGGTGTGCACCCTGCATGGTACTTTTTTCGCTAAAAAATGTGGTCGCCATCAATGCTGTCAAATGCTCGCATGATGCTGTAATCGCAATATTAAAGGTGTTTGGATACCGTTTTAGGGCGTGTTTGAAACGTTGATTGACCTGTCGAATATATTTTTCAATAGGCATTCCTTGATTGATCAAAATTTTATTCATTTTGTCATGTGAAATGCCATGTTGTGCTTCTTGTTGAATGAAAACTTTCACACGATTCGCTAATTCAGGATCTTCGATTTGATTTTGAAAAAGTCGTACACACTGAATGAAATAACGTTCGCCATCTGGAAAGGTCAAACTCAACGCATCAAAGAGTCTTGATTTAAAAGGATCATTATCGAACCAGAAGCGAGGCACTTCATCTAAGCGAAAATCTAGATTTTTACGAACGACTGGATCTAAAGAAGGATGATTGATTGCATTCATTTTATTTTTATCACTCAAATCAATTGAATTAAGATTATGCAAAAAAAATTAAATAGGATCTCTATCATTAAAGATCATTTCATTTGTCATAATGCTCTTTATGAATACCCAACAATTCAGTGCATCGACTCCGTGTATCGAGGTCAACGTGATCAATTGATTTTAAAATGTTAAGCAATCAAGCACTTCGCACCTAATTTATTTACCTGCTTGCCAAAACGCTTCACCCGCTTGGATAGGATCATTGGTTTCCGCCAGTGTTTTTAACCAAACATCATATTGGGCAATAATCGGATGCTGGCTGGGATGAAAATCTTGCTTAAACCATTCAGCATAAGGTTTACGCATTTTGGTGAGCATACCATTGCTTCCGACAAACCAAGGCAGACCTTTAACGGTCATTTTCAGTCTAGATAAACGGTCAAAACCATCATGCTTGAGCATGATATTGGCACGATATGTGGTAAATCCAAGCATCAATACCGTGGTGAATGCTAAGGCAAATTTTCGGGTAAGTTCGGGAACTTCACCAACTTGTTTCATTACATCAAAAGCAACATCACGATGTTCCATTTCTTCAATCGCATGCCAAGCCAATAATGCACGAACATAGGGATGAGCATCCTGCAACGTTTCTTTATGACTGTAAAAAGTATCTGCCATCAATGCCGTTAAATGTTCTGCGGCAGCCGTCATTGCAATGTTATAAGCAGGAGAGCGTTTAGTCAGCTCGAATTTAAACATTTTGTTCAATGTTTGAATGAATTGATCAACAGGCATGCCTTGATCTTTCATCACTTGATTCATTTTGTCATGCGCCATACCGTGCTGGGCTTCTTGACGAATAAAATCAGCCACGCGCAGTTGTAGTTTCGGATCTTTAATTTTGTCTCTAAATAAACGTACCGACTCAATAAAATAACGCTCGCCGTCTGGAAAAGTCAGGCTTAAAGCATCAAACATGCGGGTTTTAAATGGATCACCCCCAAACCAAAAACGCGGAATCTCCTCTAATTTAAAATTAAGATTTTTACGAACCACGGGTTCAACAGTGTATTGGGTGAAAGCATTCATTTTAATTTTACTGGCATCACTTCAGATCATGTCAGTATGGCGTTCATTCATCGCTTTGTTTTGACAATTCTTGCCATTTTTTATACATTTTACGACAAAAGAAAATCTAAAATGTCAGCATCTAACCTAATGAACGGAATGGAATAAGATGAAAGATGTATACATTCCCAATGGTTATTTTCATTTGTGGTATCGGTACATATGTGAGCTTCATCTTGATCAGATTCTTTTGCTTAATATTGGGGAAGATCGTAGTTATCTTGATGAAATTTTGAATTTGCCTTTGGCGGGGCAGTCCTCGCATGCTTTTTTTATTGAATTAATTGAACAGACACGTCAAGTGGCACCGCCTGATTTTATTTTTCAAATGGCAGAATATGTCAAAGCCGAACATTTCGGTGTCCTTGGGTATATGGCAACCCGAAGTGGCAGCGTGGCAGCGTGGCAGAGGCATTGCAATACATTTTAAAGTTCAGCCGTTTGGTCATTGATGGCGATGAGATTACGCCGATGCACATTCAGCAAGAAGGGACATTGCTGAAACTCAGTTGGCCTTTGATTACTGAGGAATATGCTTGGATCAATGAAATCACCACTGCCATGATGATCAAACTGGCGAAACACATTTTACCTGAAGGGTTATTTCCATTAGAAAAAGTGTTGCTGGCACATGAGCCATTGATGGCAAGTTATCATTATCAAAAGTTCTATGGCTGTGAGGTGCTGTTTAAACACAGCGAATATGCGCTGATGCTGAGTTTAGGAAGTCTTGCGCTAAAACCCCAACACGCAGATCCGTCATTGATTCATTTGCTGATCCAGCAAGCTGAAGATGCAATCGCCTCTAAAATAAGCCACGATTCGATTGATCAACAGTTGCATGGGATTGTGGCGGAATATTTAAGGCTCAAACAAACCGTACCTAAAATTGAAGACATTGCGTATGAGCTGCATGTGTCTGTCAGAACCTTACAGCGGCAACTGAGCGCTTTAAACACATCTTTTAAAAACATTATTGAAACTGAACGCATGGCGCGCTGTGAAAATTTACTACTACAGCTGAGTTTCACTGAAATAGCGCTAGCGCTGGGCTATTCAGATCAATCTGCTCTAGCAAGAGCTTATAAATCATTTCATGGGCATACTTTATTAGAACGCAAGAAAATGCTAAAAAGTGCACATAAAAAAAAGTAAGTATGTACTTACCTTTTTAAATTTAACCAAGCGTATTTTTAGGTTTGATTGTGAGCTTACTTATTTATGCCTGTTTCAGCCGTGGATAGCGGAATATAATCGATAATACTGCAATCACTGCCAGCACCCAACAATAGTAAACCGAGCCGATCAATTCAACAGGTGATAATTTTGCAATGGAACATGCCAACAGCAACTGTGCGCCAAAGGGAATCAGACCTTGAACCACACATGAAAAAATATCCAGTAAGGCAGCAGCACGCTTTGGGTCGACACCATATTCTTTGGCCACTTCACGTGCCATGTCACCCGATAAAATAATCGCAACGGTATTATTGGCCACAAAGAAGTTGGAAAAGACCACCAAGAAACAAATGCCAATTTCACCTGCACGTTGTTTACCGACCTTAAACCATCGCGTCAAACTATAAATGCGTTGTATCAGCCATTCTAAACCGCCTTCTTTTTGCATGATGGCAGAAATCCCGCCCAAGAACATGGACAATAATGCCACTTCAAACATGCCGACAAAGCCATCAAAAATGGCATTATTCAGTTTTAGCACATCAAAATCAGCTTGGACAATGAGTCCTGCCAAACCTGAAATGATGATGCCCAAACTCAGTACGGCCAGTACATGCAAGCGGGTAAATGCCAAAATGAAGACCGCTAAATAGGGCAGAATTAACCAAAAGTTATAGGCAGTATATGCAACATTTTGTGCATTAAATTTTAGCAACATATAGCCGCATATTGTCAGTAGCGCAGCGGGGACTGCAATCCAAACATTCACTCTAAATTTGTCTCTGAGCTCGACATTTTGACTGCGTGTTGCTGCAATGGTGGTGTCGGAAATCATCGATAAATTGTCACCAAACATCGCCCCTCCGACGACTGCACCAATGGCAAGTGCAGGATTAATATCCGTGACTTGAGTGAAGCCAAAAGCAATCGGGGCACAGGCTGCAATCGTGCCCATGGATGTGCCCATGGCGGTCGCAATAAAGGCTGAGATAAAAAACAGCATTGGGAGGACAAATTCTGGTGGAATAATCGATAGCCCAAATTGCACCGTTGCATCTACACTGCCAATAGCGCTGCTCACACTGGCAAACGCGCCTGCTAGCATAAAAACCATAAACATGAGAATCAGGTTGGGATGACTGGCACCTTTAAAAAACTCCTCAATACCCGCGTTGAGTTTGCCGCGGTAAAGCACGACTGCAAGAATAATCGCAGGGAGCGCAGCCACCGGTGCCTTCACTTGATAGAAGGCAAACTCAGTGCCGATCAAGGTGTGATAAATACCACTGCCTAAGAAAATAGCTAAAAAAACAATAAGCGGTAGAAGGGCAAGCGCTCTGGGAGGAGCTTTACCTTGGGAGTATGTGGTCATAACAAAAGTAATAAATAAGTAAGCCGCTATAGTATAGAACAGCTTTGGTTAATTCAGAAAAATTAAAATGTAATGCATAACGTGCTTTTTTTTAACCATTTTTCGGGCTGATCGCTAAGCTAATCTTCAAATTGAACCTTTTAAAAAAGCCAAAAAAACGAGCTATTTGATCATTGTGAAAAAAGCCAAAACATTGATAAATATGCACTCGGGTTGTTCAATGAATATGAGATGGATTTGTCAGTGCGCATGCTCTGTTCAATGAGTAAAAAATAGCGTTACAATGAGCTGTCTTGTATTCATACAAAACAAACTCCTCAATTTTATACAATTCAAGGAATGCACAACCCTATGTCACGTTTAGCCACACGATTTGCACAGCTTAAATCTCAACAGCGTAAGGCTCTTGTTTCTTATGTCATGGCGGGTGACCCTCAACCACAAGTAACAGTTCCGCTGTTGCATGACATGGTCGAGGCAGGGGTGGATGTGATTGAACTTGGATTGCCATTTTCTGACCCAATGGCAGATGGTCCTGTGATTGCTTTAGCCGCTGAGCGTGCTTTAGCTGCGGGCACCAATACCCTTGATGCATTGAATATGGTCAAGCAATTCCGTGAAAAAGATACAGAAACACCAGTGGTTTTAATGGGCTATTTGAACCCAGTAGAAGTCATTGGCTATGAGCGTTTTGTATCGATTGCACATGATAGCGGTGTAGACGGCATTCTTTTGGTGGACTTACCCCCTGAAGAAGCCAAAGATTTGGCCGTAGTACTGAAAAAGTATCAGATGGATCAAATCTTCTTACTTGCACCGACCTCTACGGATGAGCGTATTCAACACGTGGCAAATCAAGCCAGCGGCTTTATTTATTACGTGTCATTAAAAGGGGTGACCGGTGCTGCAACTTTGGATGTCGCAGATGCTGCTGCACGCATTCAAAAAATCAAAGCGGTGACCCATGTGCCAGTGGGTGTTGGATTCGGAATTAGTGATGCTGCTTCTGCGAAAGCAATGGGTAGCGTTGCAGATGCTGTGATTGTGGGAAGTGCTTTTGTCAAACCATTTGCCAACATTGCACCTGAACAAGCTGCTGAGCAAGCGGTCAACAAAGTCAAGGAGCTTCGAGCTGCGCTCGATGAGTTAGTATGAATCAAGAAGTGAAATCAGGGAAAATTTTAAGTCCAGTTACACCATGGACTGACCGCTCAGTGCCGGGGATTCACGTACCTGATGAACAACAAACATTAAAAGCCACATTTACAGAGCCAACGATTGAATGCCCTGAATGTCATGCTTTAGTCACGCGTACCGCGATGTCGTTCAATGCTTATGTATGTCCGCAGTGTGATGAACATTTGAAAATGAAGGCACGCGATCGTCTGAATTGGTTTTTTGACCAAACCACAGGCGAGCTGGGACAAGAGTTTGTAGCCAAAGACCCACTCAAATTTGAAGATTCAAAGCCATATCCAGTGCGTATGAAAGAAGCACAGGAAAAAACCGGTGAAACTGAAGCTTTGGTGGTGATGCAAGGTCAGATTAAAGGTTTATCTCTCATCGCATGTGCATTCGAATTCGACTTTATGGGCGGATCAATGGGCACTGTGGTGGGTGATCGTTTTGTGCAAGCGGCAGAAAAAGCCATTGCGACTAAACAACCGATGGTCTGTTTTGCAGCGTCTGGCGGTGCACGTATGCAAGAAGGCATGTTGTCTTTAATGCAAATGGCACGTACAGCAGCTGCGATTCAAAAAATGAAAGATGCACACATTCCGTATATCGTGGTGCTTACCCATCCTGTGTATGGCGGTGTGACTGCATCACTTGCAATGCTGGGTGATGTACATATTGCTGAACCGAAAGCTATGATTGGTTTTGCGGGTAAACGTGTGATTGAGCAAACCGTGCGTGAGAAATTGGAAGAACCGTTCCAACGTGCAGAATTTTTGCTTGATCATGGTGTAATCGACCAAATTGTTCATCGTCATGCATTACGTGATACTGTATACCGAATCGTATCAAAGTTGATGAATTTGCCTTGAAGCTGAATGCTCCATTAGAAACTGATGATTTAAAAACATGGCTCGATTATTGGAGCCATGTTCACGTTACAGGGATTGATTTAGGTTTAGAACGCGTCATTCCTGTGGCGGAAAAGTTAGGTGTTGTATCCCCCAATGCAACAGTATTCACCGTTGCTGGAACCAATGGTAAAGGGTCAACTTCGACCACTTTAGCCTCGATTTTACAGGCACAGGGTTACCATGTTGGGCTATATCAATCGCCGCATATTTATCGTTTTAATGAACGAGTCAAATTGTCTGGGATTGAAGTAGATGATCAAGCGCTTGTAAATGCTTTTGTGTTGGTAGATCAAGCACGCCGCGAATGTGGGTTAAGCCTGTCTTTTTTTGAAGCCACGACACTTGCGGCTTTTGTTATTTTTAAACATAAAAAATGTGATGTTTGGGTGCTTGAAGTCGGGCTTGGCGGTCGTCTAGATGTGGTCAATGTCGTGAATCCAAATCTTGCTGTCATCACCAATATAGGACTTGATCATACCGATTGGTTGGGTGATACCATTGAAAAAATTGCATTTGAAAAAGCAGGCATTATTCGTCCGAATATTCCGGTAATTTTTGCTGGTCAGCAAGATATGCCTCAAGCCATTCAAGATAAAGTTGATCAGTGCCATGCACAGCTGTACGCATTAAATCGTGATTATTTTTATGTAGAAGCGGAAGATGGTCTAAGCTGGAATTTTGCATCTGCTGGTACGACGCTTAAACTTCCACATGGTACTCTGGCTGTCGATAATATTTCAACGGCGGTAGCAGCAGTTTTACTCAGTGGGCTGGATGTAGATCAGGCATCGATTGCTCAAGGCATTGTGGACGCTCATTTACCAGGTCGTTTTGAAATTCGAGAAATTGCGAGAAAAACCGTCATTTTCGATGCGGGTCATAATCCTCATGGTGTTGAGTTTTTGTTAAAGCAATTGCGAAAATTCTTAGAATACAATAAACAGTACACAGAAGTTGTCGCTGTTTTCTCGATGCTTGCAGATAAAGACATAAATTCTGTGGTTAAGTTATTGAAAAACACTGTATTCAAGTGGAAAATTGCAGAGATGGGTGTACCAAGAGCAGCACCATTAAAGCAATTGGAATCTGCGCTTTCGGGCGAAACAGTACAACATTACCAACATGTACAAGCAGCATTTCAATCAGCGCTTGAAGAATCAAATAATAATCAGCTGATTTTGGTGTGTGGTTCGTTTCATACCTTAGAGGCGGTCTGGGAGTATTTAGACAATGTCAATGAATAACAAACAACGCTGGATGGGAGGCGTTGTGCTATTGGGTGGTGGTGTTTTATTGGCCGCGCTTTTACTCAAAGGTAAAGAAGAAATACATCAGAACCAAATGCCAAGCCCAAATCAACCGGTCGAAACGGTTCGACAGGGCAATGCCGCATCTGAAACGGTACAGCTGCAACCGTTGACGGTAGATGTTGAAACTGAAAAACGGTTGCTTGAAGAACAGCGCCGTTCACGTGAAAAAGCAGTGGCTGAACAAGAAGCCCGATCTGCTGAATTTTTACGTACTCAGCAGCAAGCTGAAGCTGAAGCTGCCCGTCGTGCCGCTGAAGAATATGCAGCGATGAATGCTAATCGTACAGGTGCTCAGCAAAGTTCAGACAATATTCCACCTGAACTGATTGAGGACGAAAAAGCCAAGGCACAACGCTTAGCTGAAGACAAAAAAGCAGAACAGAAAAAACTGGAACAGCAAAAAGCCAAAACAGAGCAAACCACTGCTGAGCAAAAACGCGTCGCAGATGAAGCCAAGAAAAAAGCACAGGCTGAGCAGTTAGCTGCAGATAAAAAATTAGCAGACAAGAAAGCTGCTGAGAAGAAAGCGGTCGAAGATAAGCGTAAAGCTGAAGACGCCAAGAAAAAATCAGATATAGATAAGCTTGCGGCGGAGAAGAAAGCTGCGGATGAGAAAAAACGTAAAGCCGAAGAAGCCAAGAAAAAAGCTGAAGCCGATAAAGCACGTGAATTATTGGAAAATGGCGATAAGCAGTGGATGGTTCAGGTCGCTTTGGCAGCCAACGAAGCCAATGCGGACGCTGTTGCTGCAAAATTACGTGCCAAAGGCTACAAAGTTACCAAAAGTCCAACCTCAAAAGGTATTCGGATCATGGTGGGTCCATCAAAAGATCGTGAATCGGCAGATGCTGCGCGCAAGAAAATTAACACTGATCCGAGCTTAAACATGAAGTCGGCTTGGGTTATCGATTGGGTGCCACTCGAGAATCGTTAATTAAACTTAACGAAATAAAGACTATTAAAATGGATTCGAGAGCTGCTCTCGAATCCATTTTTTCTGGTGAGGACGAAAGATTTTCTCGTTGTTGATTTAAATCTGATGAAAAATATGACTGCTGTATTTGACATGATTTAAAACGACTTGGTTCGCCAACTTCGACAAGATACCCGTACCGGTTTGATAAAAAATTTTGATAAAAATGTGGACTTGATGAATCACACTGCATCATTATTTTGGATGCTATTGATTTGCTAAGGGCGCTTTGGATATACGTCTTTTGGGAGTGACATCATTTCAACCGAATCAAGCAACATCTATGGGTTACTTCACTGATTACATCATGATTGATAGCGGCCGAATTCAATCGGATCATGCGCACAAATGATTTCAATTTCAGGATGATTTTGCGCGAGCAGTTGAATCTGCTTTAAGCTCTGTATGCGCTGTAGATTATCATGAGCAAATAAGCGCTCAGTCATCTCTAAAGCAGGGAGTTGGGTCTTCGGGTTCAATTGTTGATGTGAATAATACGCATCGCCACAGAACAATAGCCAATGCGCTTTTTGTTGAATTGCAATTCCGCAGTGACCCTCACTATGACCTAACAGCGGAATCATCAAAATCTCGTCTTGAAAGATTTTAAAATTTTGTACTTTGGAGAAGTGATACCAAGACTCACCAAACTCAGGCTCAATAAAATTCCAATAACGATGCTGTTTTAACTGCTCTGACTTATAGCGAATTTTATTTTTATAATTGAAGTTTTGTGTCGCATTAAATTCACTAGAAAGGACATGCACCATGGCCTGTGGAAAATCTGAAATTCCACCTGCATGATCAAAGTCTAAATGCGTCACCAAAATATGTTTCACATCGGACGGTTTAAAGCCGAGTTTTTGAATCTGTGCGATGGCAGTCAAATTGATATCGTTTTTGATCGTACCAAACTTGGAAATGATCGTGCCTAAACGCTTTTGGGTGTGCAAATAATCCTGCATGCCAAGTCCAGTATCAACCAGTACCAAACCTTGATTTGTTTCGAGCAAGAGACAATGACAAACCAATTTTGCCTTGAATCCGCGTTGACCGAACAGAGGCGCACAGTAAGGACAGAAGCTTCCGCAATTTAAATGATGAATCTTATGAATCATAGTCAGTTTTTTTTGAATTATTTAAACTGTTATAGCGCAAATCATTCACAGCAATAAAGATATTTAAAGCGCACGCTTAAAATAGTCAGTGATTTTGATGCTAAAGCAATAAAAACCTGCCCGAAGACAGGCAATCGACATTTAAGGCGACTCGTCAAATGTGTCTTAAATGATTTTAAATTTAGGTAGTTCAAAAACACCTAAATTTGTCTTTGTTTCAATTTTATTAGGGGCTTAACTTCTCAGATCGTATCGATCGGATCGTGTTTCTGATTTTTACTTCGGTTGTTGCGTCAAACGTAAATAAGGCGTCACCGCGGTATACCCCGTTGGAAAGCGTTGCTGAATTTCAGCTTCATCTTTCAGTGAGGGTAAAATCACCACATCATCACCTTGCTGCCAGTTGGCAGGTGTAGCCACTTTGTGCTTATCAGTCAATTGTAATGAATCGACCACGCGCAAAATTTCATGGAAATTACGACCAGTGGATGCGGGATAAGTAATGATTAAACGCACTTTTTTATTGGGATCAATAATGATCAGTGAACGAACGGTTAGGGTTTCACTGGCATTGGGATGGATAAAGTCATACAAGGTCGATACTTTACGGTCTTTGTCTGCAATGATCGGAAAATTAACGTCAGTGCCTTGGGTGCTATTGATATCTTTAATCCAGCCATGATGTGACTCCACATCATCGACAGAAAGTGCGATGGCTTTGACCCTGCGCTTGTCAAATTCATGCTTTAATTTTGCAGTAAAACCCAGTTCAGTGGTGCAGACAGGCGTGTAGTCAGCAGGATGTGAAAACAAAATGCCCCAACTGTCGCCGAGAAAGTCATAAAATGAAATGATTCCCTCGCTCGAATCTTGCT
The DNA here is from genome assembly GCF_001612555.1 of Acinetobacter sp. TGL-Y2. Classification (NCBI taxonomy): domain Bacteria; kingdom Pseudomonadati; phylum Pseudomonadota; class Gammaproteobacteria; order Moraxellales; family Moraxellaceae; genus Acinetobacter; species Acinetobacter sp. TGL-Y2. The sequence continues at coordinate 684,614 of NZ_CP015110.1, forward strand.
CAAAATCTGGGGCGATATCACCTAAACGTAAAGTCATTTTGGAACCTCATTGTTAGAATAGTGGTCTATGATTGAAGATTAATATCGACCCATTTTCTTAGAATTAAAAATAGCGTTTTATTATTTCTTTATGAGAAAATAGAATATATAAGATTGAGTCATGAAAAAAATCCACAGAATTGATGCGAATCAACTATCTATGGAATGGCTAAATTTGCTACATTAATCCGCCGTCGCTCATACGTGATAGACACCTTGGTCAGAAAATTTTGAATGCTTTTGTGTAAAACCCTTGTACTTCAAATTTCTAGCACCATAATAACGTCTGAGAAAATTTATTTTGATAAGCAAGTTTTAGAGAGTCTATACATGTTGGTAAGTCTGATCGGAGGAATCTTCGGTACTAAAAACGAGCGCGAACTGAAGCGTATGCGTAAAATTGTCGAGAAGATCAATGCGCTCGAGCCGGCCATATCTGCACTAAATGATGCAGACTTATCTGCAAAGACCGAAGAATTCAAACAACGATATAAAAAAGGCGAAAGTCTAGATCGATTGTTAGCAGAAGCATTCGCGGTGTGCCGTGAAGCGGGTAAACGTATCATGGGAATGCGTCACTATGACGTCCAGTTGATTGGTGGTATTACCTTACATGAAGGTAAAATTGCTGAGATGCGCACAGGTGAAGGTAAAACCCTGATGGGTACTTTGGCTGTATATCTCAACGCCATCAGTGAACAAGGCGTTCACGTGATTACCGTGAATGACTACTTAGCGCAGCGTGATGCTGAGTTGAACCGTCCACTGTATGAATTTTTGGGCTTAAGCGTAGGGGTGATTTACTCTATGCAAAGCCCGACTGAAAAAGCAGAAGCTTATCGTTCAGATATCACTTACGGTACCAACAACGAATTCGGTTTTGACTACCTACGTGACAACATGGTATTTTCTCTCGCTGAGAAAAAACAACGTGGCTTAACTTATGCAATTATCGATGAGGTCGATTCGATCTTGATCGATGAAGCGCGTACCCCACTGATTATTTCGGGTCAAAGTGAAGATTCTTCGCAGCTTTACGCGGCGATCAATGCGATCCCGCCAAAACTCAAAGCACAAAAAGAAGAAAAAGTCGCAGATGGTGGTCACTTCTGGATTGATGAAAAGCAACGTTCAGTGGAAATTACTGAAGCTGGTTTTGAAGCGGTTGAAGCTGAACTGATTGAAATGGGCTTATTGGCTGAAGGCGAGAGTCTGTATTCAGCAGCAAATTTAAACTTGGTTCACCACGTGACTGCTGCAATTCGTGCGCACTATCTGTATCAACGTAATGTTCAGTATATTATTCATGACAATGAAGTGATTATTGTGGATGAAAATACTGGTCGTACCATGCCAGGTCGTCGTTGGTCTGAAGGTTTGCATCAAGCGGTAGAAGCCAAAGAAGGTTTAGAGATTCAACCTGAAAACCAAACCCTTGCAACAACAACATTTCAAAACTATTTCCGTTTATACAAAAAGCTTTCAGGCATGACCGGTACTGCCGACACTGAAGCTGCAGAAATGAAAGAAATTTACAACTTGGATGTGGTGCTGATTCCAACGCATCGTCCAATGGTGCGTAATGACCAAAACGATTTAATTTATTTAAACCGTAATGGCAAATACAATGCCATTATTGAAGAAATCCAGAAAATTCATGAAGCGGGCGTTGCACCAATTTTAATTGGTACAGCGACCATTGAAGCCTCTGAAATTTTGTCTGATAAATTAAAAGAAGCGGGCATTATTCACGAAGTTTTAAACGCGAAACAACATGAGCGTGAAGCAGATATTATTGCGCAAGCCGGTTCACCGCGTGCAGTCACCATTGCCACCAACATGGCGGGTCGTGGTACAGATATTTTGCTCGGTGGTAACTGGAAAGCGAAGTTAGAAAAAATTGAAAACTACACTGCCGAAGATGTTGAGCGTCTTAAAGCGGAGTGGGAACAGAACAACCAAATGGTGCTGGATTCAGGTGGTTTACACATCATCGGTTCTGAGCGTCATGAATCACGCCGTATTGATAACCAGTTACGTGGTCGTTCAGGTCGTCAAGGTGACCCTGGTGTTTCACGTTTCTTCTTGTCACTTGAAGACGACTTAATGCGTATTTTCGCAGGTGATCGTGTTGTGGGCATGATGCGTGCGATGGGCTTGCAAGAAAATGAAGCGATTGAACACAAAATGGTCTCACGCTCAATTGAAAATGCGCAGCGTAAAGTGGAAGCACGTAACTTCGATATTCGTAAGAATCTCTTGAAATATGATGATGTCAACAACGAACAGCGTAAGATCATTTACTCACAGCGCGATGAAGTTCTAGCGGAAAGCACGCTTCAAGATTACATCGAGTCAATGCACCGTGAAGTCATGAAAGGTGTGATTGAAACGTATATTCCACCAGAGTCGATTCATGACCAGTGGGATATTCCAGGTCTAGAGTCTGCACTTCGCAATGACTTAGGTATCGAACTTCCTGTTCAGCAGTGGTTAGATCAAGATCGCCGCCTCGACGAAGAAGCATTGGCTGCCCGTATTTCTGATGCAGTGATTGAGCGCTACCGTAGTCGACGTGCGCAAATGGGTGATGAATCCGCAGCAATGCTTGAGCGTAACTTTATGCTCAGTGCTCTAGATCGTCACTGGAAAGATCATTTGGCAGCGATGGATTACTTGCGTCAAGGGATTCATTTACGGGGTTATGCACAGAAAAATCCTGAGCAAGAATACAAAAAAGAAGCCTTTAACTTATTTGTCAGTATGTTGGCTGTAATTAAGTCAGATGTCGTGACCGATTTGTCATTGGTGCGTTTACCAACCGCTGAAGAGTTGGCAGAAATGGAAGCACAGCAGCAAGCGCAAGCAGAAGCGATGCAACTGTCTTTGTCGCATGCTGAAGTGGACGGCTTAACTGGTGAACAAACTTTAGATCAACAAACAGCTCGTCAAGAGGCGACAGACTTTTCAAGCACAAGCTTTACACCACCTGAAAGTCGTAATGCACCTTGCCCATGTGGTTCAGGTTTAAAATACAAACAGTGTCACGGTAAAATTTAATCGTGGTAGTAAAAAAGCAGAACTTGGTGTTCTGCTTTTTTTATCGCTGGACTTTTCTGTTTATGTCCAAAATTCTGTTTATGCCCAAAATTTTATGCCATGGTTTGGTGACTAGATGTGAATAAGCATTGCCAATTGAACAAGTTAATGTTATTTACTTGGCATGTTTGAAATATTTGGATGGAAAATGAAAACAATACTAAAAACTGTAGCTGTCGCACTTTTTGCTTTACCTACATTTACACTGGCGAATACAGCAACTCAAACCACGACTTTAGAAAAAGTTCAGGCGGCTCAGGGTGTGACCACTGCGCAGACTGAAGTGAAAAATGATTCAACCACAGTGATTAGTCCACGTACTGGTATTCGTTATACCTTAGGTAATACTGCGGGTCGGCCAATTATTTTAAAAACAGCAGCAGTTGCTGCCGTGACACCTGCAACAGTCAACCGTATTGTGGCAACCAATCCAGCACTGTCAGTATCGAGTCAAGAAAAAGCCAAACAAGCATTGCTTGATCCAGCTGCTTTAACTGCCAACTAAATTTAGATTTAGCACCTTCTTCTATAAAGCCAGTGACTCTACTGGCTTTATAGTTTTTAAATAAAACCCTCGCTTTTAAGATTCATCATTCCAATCATTGAGATACTTTATTTCCTCGATTTTTAACTCAATTTCTACTAAGCTTTGAATTCAATTTTATATTCTGGACAATCTAAAATGGCGGTGGGTGACGTAGCAATGCCACAGATGCATGTGGTGAAAGGTGTGAAAATTGGTTCGGCAGAAGCCTATGTACGATATCCAAATCGACGTGATTTGGTGGTATTTGAGTTTGCTGAAGGCACCAATGTTGCAGGCGTATTCACTCAAAATGCATTTTGTGCTGCTCCTGTACATGTATCTAAAGCGCATCTCATGGAGACTAATCCACGCTATTTGGTGATTAACACAGGCAATGCCAATGCAGGGACTGGTGTAATTGGCATGCAAAATGCGCAAACCACGTGTGCCGAGTTCGCCACAGTGGCACAGGTGAATAGCAACGAAGTTTTACCATTTTCAACAGGTGTCATTGGTGAACAACTTCCAATGCAGCGCTTGATTGCAGGATTAAAGCCTGCTTTTGACAGTCTGAAAAACGACGTGTGGTCAGAAGCCGCGTCTGGAATCATGACCACAGATACTCTGCCTAAAGGTGCATCTGAACAATTTATATTGGATGGCGTGACCTGCAGCATGACGGGGATCTCTAAAGGAGCAGGGATGATTCGTCCAAATATGGCGACCATGCTGGGTTTTGTAGCCACAGATGCGCCTATTTCTCGAGCATTGGTGCAACAGTTACTTAAAACCACGGTCGAGCAGTCATTTAACCGTATTACTATTGATGGTGATACATCGACCAATGATTCCTGTATTTTTGCTGCCACAGGACAAGCAGGTGGGGTTGAAATCACATCTGTTGATGATCAGCGCTATACTGTGGTTCTTGAAGTTTTAGCGCGTGTGATGAAGCGTTTGGCTCAACTGATCGTACGTGACGGTGAGGGAGCAACCAAATTCATTACCGTCGTAGTTGAAGGCGGTGCCAACACCCAAGAATGTTGTGATATTGCTTATAGCATTGCACATTCACCATTGGTAAAAACTGCATTCTTTGCATCGGACCCAAACTGGGGACGTATTTTGGCTGCCATTGGTTATGCAGGTGTTGCAAATTTAAATGTTGAAAAAATTCAAGTTTGGTTAGATGATGTGCAAATCTGTAAAGATGGTGGCGCTGCAGCTGACTATACTGAAGAAGCGGGTGCCAAGGTAATGAACCAAGCTGAGATCACCATTCGTGTTGATTTGGGGCGCGGTCAGGCTAAAGATACGGTGTATACCTGCGATTTGTCTTATGACTATGTCAAGATCAACGCAGATTATCGCTCCTAAGTTCAAGAAGCCTCCATTGTGAGGCTTTTTTGTTGCTTTAATTATTTTAACGATTGGTCAAAGCAAGATGCCCTACCAATTATGGCTTAATCGCTTGTGAATATAAGCACCAAGGATAGAGAATTCAGAATGAATGATTCAACGCATCTCATTGCCAATGAAGCCAAAACCATTGTTCAAGCTCATTTGGCGCGTTTAGGAGAAACTAAGGCATCAAGTTTAAGTGAAGAAACCAAACAGCAAAAATTTGCCGAGATTCAAGCAGAATTGAAAAAACACAACGCGGTGTTGGTGGCCCATTATTACTGCGATCCTGAAGTTCAGGAGTTGGCTGAATTGAGCGGTGGTTGTGTTTCGGATTCTTTAGAAATGGCACGCTTTGGACGTGATCATGAAGCCACGACACTGGTGGTGGCTGGTGTGAAGTTTATGGGGGAAACCTCGAAGATCTTATCGCCAAACAAAACGATCTTGATGCCGACCTTAGAAGCCACTTGCTCTTTAGACCTCGGCTGTCCAGCTGAGACGTTCTCTGCATTTTGTGATGCACATCCAGACCATACTGTAGTGGTGTATGCCAATACCTCAGCAGCAGTCAAAGCACGCGCAGATTGGGTGGTCACCTCGAGTTGTGCCGTTGATATTATTGAGCACCTAGACAGTCTCGGTGAAAAAATTATTTGGGCACCTGATCAACATTTGGGACGTTATATTCAAAAGAAAACAGGTGCTGATATGCTGCTTTGGGATGGTTCATGCATTGTGCATGAGGAATTCCGAGCACGTGGCATTGAGCAAATGAAGGCTTTATATCCCAATGCAGCTGTTTTGGTGCATCCTGAATCACCCGAAGCCGTTATTGACGTCGCAGATGCCGTCGGAAGTACCTCTCAGCTCATTAAGGCGGCACAAGATCTACCACATGACACCCTGATCGTAGCAACGGATCGCGGGATTTTCTATAAAATGCAGCAATTGGTACCGCATAAAACCCTGATTGAAGCGCCAACGGCAGGAGAGGGTGCAACATGCCGTTCATGTGCGCACTGTCCTTGGATGGCAATGAATGAATTGGATGGCATTTTGGATGTACTGCGTAAAGGTGATCAAGAAATATTCGTTGATTCCGCTCTGGCAGAGCGCGCCAAATTACCGCTCGATCGAATGTTGAACTTTAGTGCCAGTTTAAAGCGTTAAAATCGATCAAAATGTTTGATAAATATACACTTGACGTGTTTTTTTAATTTTTTTTGAAGATAGGTGTTGACGTGTAACAACGTCACGCCTAGAATGCACACCGTACCGAACAATACATCAAACGATAAGTTGAACGGTACCAAAGCTGAGATGAATCGGAGCATGGCGCAGTTTGGTAGCGCACCTGGTTTGGGACCAGGGGGTCGTAGGTTCGAATCCTACTGCTCCGACCAATTCTTCAAGGCGAAGGTTTTCCAGTGGTATCAATATCATCGGTAATGCGCCTGTAGCTCAGTTGGATAGAGCATCCGCCTTCTAAGCGGATGGTCACAGGTTCGAATCCTGTCAGGCGCACCATCGTAGCTTGATATTAGCGAACCAAAATGTTGTAATGGTGGATGTAGCTCAGTTGGTAGAGCCCCGGATTGTGATTCCGGTTGTCGCGGGTTCGAATCCCGTCATTCACCCCACTACTTTAAAAGTAGAATATCGGAGCATGGCGCAGTTTGGTAGCGCACCTGGTTTGGGACCAGGGGGTCGTAGGTTCGAATCCTACTGCTCCGACCATTTATATTAAACAGTTTAGAATAGACAATCCGCTTAAAAGCGGTTTTTTTATGTCTAAAATTCAGTGATCATAAAATTAGATCCAAAAAAAGATCTCGTTGGAGATCTTTTTATACTTTATTTAAGGTGTGATGATCACGGAAACGCGTCGATTTTCAGCACGTGCTTCATTTGAATTGTTGGTGTTGAGTGGTTGTGATGAACCGCGGCCAATCACTTGAACATTTTGAGGTGAAAATTGATTGATAATAAATACTTGTGCCACATTTTTAGCACGTTTTTCGGATAATATTAAATTATAATTTGGATTGCCCATATCATCAGCATGTCCCACAATACGAACTTTATTTAATTTGTATTTGTGTAATTGCGTTGCTAGACGAGTTAATTGTGTTAGGTTTTGGCTAGAAATTTCAGATTGATCAAATTCAAACAACAAACGCTCAGGAAGACCTAAGCTCCATCCTTCCTCAGTTAAGACAAAACCTTGTTGTTTTAACATTTTAACTTGTTTGTAATTGAGTGATCCAAAACCTAAACAGCCAGACAGTGTTAGACAAATGAATCCCACAAAAAGAAATTTGATCTTGTTATTGAGCATACGAAAACCTGTCAGTGTTAATTTTGATAAATAAACCAATGATGTTTGAGGGTTTTTGCTTTATACATGGCTTGGTCAGCATGTGAAATAAAGTCTTCTGGGCTTTGTGCCTCTTTGGCAATTGCAATCCCTAGACTAAAGCTAAAATGGATGTCTTGACCTTTATAATTTAAAGGTTCATCGCAGCATTTGATTAAGTTTTCAGCAATAGAGACCAAATGCTCTGCTTGATGGATAGATTTTAAAATAATGGCAAATTCATCGCCACTTAAACGTGCTACAAAATCATTTTGGCGGGTATTTTGTTTCAGTCGCTTGGCTGTTTCTTTTAACACTTCATCACCAACCAAGTGTCCATATTTATCATTAATGGCTTTGAAATTATTATTATCAATGAAAATCAATGCAGCTTGATTGCGGGTGTTTTCATTATCATAAGCATCACACAGCATTTGATAAAAATAGTTACGATTCGGAAGCTTAGTTAGGTCATCATGTTGAACCTGATAAGACAATTGCGAATTTTCACTTTGTAAATGCGTATGCCAAGATTGAATTTCGCCCAATAACTGATTGAATGCGCTATTGAGATGATTGAATTCTTTAATATTATTCTCTGGAAAACGTAAGTTATAGGCTTTTTGGCTACTGACCAATTGTGCGATCTGAATAATCGGTGAGATTGAGCGCATAATATGTTGATATGTCGCACTGACCGACCACCACAGCGCAAATAACATGAATAGCATCCCTAAAAGTAGGGCACATAATATTTTAATAATAAATAGGGTGATGTCCTTAGAGCTCCCATAAAGGAGCACTTCGCCAACCTCTCGATCATGATGTTTGACCGTGACTTTAATGGGTAATTTGAAAAACAGCTGATCAAACATATTTTGAAGTGTTGAATAGTGTTCTATGGTCTTTACACTTTTCGCAATTTGTTTACCTTTTGAATCATTCACTTCAATCAGTCTTACTGAATGTTGTAAGGTGTACTCGTGAATAATAGAAGACAATGTACTTTGGTCTTGAAACACCAAGGCAGGTTGCACGCGTTCTGAAACAGTTCGACTGATCAGCTCTAAATTTTGTTTGGCATAAGACTTCACCGTTAAAACAGAAATTGAGGTAAAGGTAAGTGTACAAATAAGAAAGGTAATCGCAAAAATCGTAAATTGGGATCTGCGAAATAATGACTGAAGTGAACTTAAACCGAAATATCTGCTCATCATAGGTCTACTCCGAACTTTGTGCTAGGAGTAAGACGCGAGGGTCAATATGAATTTTGGCTTTGGTGAGGCTATCTAAATTGACTTTAAATTGGGTATTTCCAGATTTTGAAATATGTAAGCAAAAAATGCTGCCAATCTCACATTCCTTATTACTTGTACTAAAAGACAGCACAGAGTGATTAATAGAGCTCGAAATCAGCTTTTGTTCAACTAAAGGTGTGGTTTGACTAAAAAACACTGCATCACATTTTTCGAAACTCAAATCTTGCGCTTGAATGGCGCTGACTTGAAAACGCGTATGTTGTTGTAAGAAAGTTTTTTTAAATAATTCTGATGCGGCAATATTGTCTACCACACAGAGCTTGGGTGTTGGGTTATCCCATTTTACATAGCTGAGGATGGATAAGGTCATCATATATATATTATGAGTCGAATTGGCATGCGAAAGACTGCATAAACCAAGCAGTACCCCCAGACATATCGATTTTTTAAAAATAAAAAATGCCATTTCGTTAATATATTCTAATTAATGTGAATTTGTTTATTCTAAACAATAATAACAAATTTAAATAGCTTAAAAAATAACTCATTATTATAAAAACGCACCGATTTTGTACACAGAACAACCACTCGTTGGATATATTTAAAAATAATTGAGAAAGGGGGTTGTATGGCGTTAGAAATGCTGTAGAATGCACATCCATCGGCGGTGATGTTGATTAAAACTTGTTGATAAACAATAGCTTAGTCCAAGTGGTTAAATTTAAGTTTATTGAACGAGTTAAAAAATAATTAGCAAAACCTGTTGACTATTCTTCGAAAGAGAGTAGTATAGCCGACCTAGCTTGCTGGTGACGAACCAACAAGAAGATCATTAAGAGATTATGAAGAACAACTTGTGTGGATTTTTACTGATTGATCGATCGAAATTATTTTCATTGATTTACTGGTAGAAATTACTCGAAGTTTATTTGAGAAATATTTGTCAGAAGATTGATGAGCCAAGATTGGTACCCTTTAAGGTACTAAGCAATATTAAACTGAAGAGTTTGATCATGGCTCAGATTGAACGCTGGCGGCAGGCTTAACACATGCAAGTCGAGCGGGGGAAGGTAGCTTGCTACCTAACTTAGCGGCGGACGGGTGAGTAATACTTAGGAATCTGCCTATTAGTGGGGGACAACAGTTGGAAACGACTGCTAATACCGCATACGCCCTACGGGGGAAAGCAGGGGATCTTCGGACCTTGCGCTAATAGATGAGCCTAAGTCGGATTAGCTAGTTGGTGGGGTAAAGGCCTACCAAGGCGACGATCTGTAGCGGGTCTGAGAGGATGATCCGCCACACTGGGACTGAGACACGGCCCAGACTCCTACGGGAGGCAGCAGTGGGGAATATTGGACAATGGGGGGAACCCTGATCCAGCCATGCCGCGTGTGTGAAGAAGGCCTTTTGGTTGTAAAGCACTTTAAGCGAGGAGGAGGCTACTTGGATTAATACTCTGAGATAGTGGACGTTACTCGCAGAATAAGCACCGGCTAACTCTGTGCCAGCAGCCGCGGTAATACAGAGGGTGCAAGCGTTAATCGGATTTACTGGGCGTAAAGCGTGCGTAGGTGGCCAATTAAGTCAAATGTGAAATCCCTGAGCTTAACTTAGGAATTGCATTCGATACTGGTTGGCTAGAGTATGGGAGAGGATGGTAGAATTCCAGGTGTAGCGGTGAAATGCGTAGAGATCTGGAGGAATACCGATGGCGAAGGCAGCCATCTGGCCTAATACTGACACTGAGGTACGAAAGCATGGGGAGCAAACAGGATTAGATACCCTGGTAGTCCATGCCGTAAACGATGTCTACTAGCCGTTGGGGTCTTTGAGACTTTAGTGGCGCAGCTAACGCGATAAGTAGACCGCCTGGGGAGTACGGTCGCAAGACTAAAACTCAAATGAATTGACGGGGGCCCGCACAAGCGGTGGAGCATGTGGTTTAATTCGATGCAACGCGAAGAACCTTACCTGGTCTTGACATACAGAGAACTTTCCAGAGATGGATTGGTGCCTTCGGGAACTCTGATACAGGTGCTGCATGGCTGTCGTCAGCTCGTGTCGTGAGATGTTGGGTTAAGTCCCGCAACGAGCGCAACCCTTTTCCTTATTTGCCAGCGGGTTAAGCCGGGAACTTTAAGGATACTGCCAGTGACAAACTGGAGGAAGGCGGGGACGACGTCAAGTCATCATGGCCCTTACGACCAGGGCTACACACGTGCTACAATGGTCGGTACAAAGGGTTGCTACCTAGCGATAGGATGCTAATCTCAAAAAGCCGATCGTAGTCCGGATTGGAGTCTGCAACTCGACTCCATGAAGTCGGAATCGCTAGTAATCGCGGATCAGAATGCCGCGGTGAATACGTTCCCGGGCCTTGTACACACCGCCCGTCACACCATGGGAGTTTGTTGCACCAGAAGTAGGTAGTCTAACCTTAGGGGGGACGCTTACCACGGTGTGGCCGATGACTGGGGTGAAGTCGTAACAAGGTAGCCGTAGGGGAACCTGCGGCTGGATCACCTCCTTAACGAAAGATTGACGATCGGTAAGAATCCACAACAAGTTGTTCTTCATGAAGATGTATCTGAGGGTCTGTAGCTCAGTTGGTTAGAGCACACGCTTGATAAGCGTGGGGTCACAAGTTCAAATCTTGTCAGACCCACCAATCTAACGAACGAAGATGAAGCAATTCATCGGAGTGAAGGATAAGAAGATATATCGAATCTATATGATAAGCTGGGGACTTAGCTTAGTTGGTAGAGCGCCTGCTTTGCACGCAGGAGGTCAACGGTTCGACTCCGTTAGTCTCCACCAAATTTCAAGACAAGAAAAGCATGCTTTTCCTTGAAATTTAAAGCAAGAAGCTATGCTTCGCGCAGGCTTTAATCAAACGAAGCGATGTTCGAATGCAAAACAAGCAAACAGCTAGATAGCTTATAGAGATTAACAAGTACAAGCATTAAGATATGCGGACTTGGTAATCTCTGTGATTTATCACAGTTTCTAGACCTGACGAAGGCTAGAGCAATCATTAACAGAATATATTTGAGTTGAAATAAATTGTTTAAGGCTCAGAACTAAATTGACATTGAATTGTTACACGCAAGTGAAACGATTGAATGAAAGTGAAGTGATGAGAAACTAGCGATTAACTGAATCAAGCGTTTTGGTATATGAATTAGATTGAAGCTATATAGTGTTTAAATACACGAAACAACGAACTGTATGAAGTAACGTAAGTGACTTCTGTCCTAGTACTGCTTGTAAAGTACTACGACTGTTTGGGGTTGTATAGTCAAGTAATTAAGTGCATGTGGTGGATGCCTTGGCAGTCAGAGGCGATGAAAGACGTAATAGCCTGCGATAAGCTCCGGGGAGGCGGCAAATATCCTGTGATCCGGAGATTTCTGAATGGGGAAACCCACTTACCATAAGGTAGGTATTGCAACATGAATACATAGTGTTGCAAGGCGAACGAGGGGAAGTGAAACATCTCAGTACCCTTAGGAAAAGAAATCAATTGAGATTCCCTTAGTAGCGGCGAGCGAACGGGGAAAAGCCCATTAAGTCATATAAGTTCTAGTGGAATGCTCTGGGAAGTGCAACCGTAGTGGGTGATAGTCCTGTACACGAAAGGGCTTATATGATGATGTCGAGTAGGGCGGGGCACGTGAAACCTTGTCTGAATATGGGGGGACCATCCTCCAAGGCTAAATACTCCTGACTGACCGATAGTGAACCAGTACCGTGAGGGAAAGGCGAAAAGAACCCCTGTGAGGGGAGTGAAATAGATCCTGAAACCGCATGCATACAAGCAGTGGGAGCCGGCATTGAGTCCGGTGACTGCGTACCTTTTGTATAATGGGTCAGCGACTTACATTCAGTAGCAAGGTTAACCGAATAGGGGAGCCGTAGAGAAATCGAGTCTTAATAGGGCGTTTAGTTGCTGGGTGTAGACCCGAAACCAGGCGATCTATCCATGAGCAGGTTGAAGGTTGGGTAACACTAACTGGAGGACCGAACCCACTGTCGTTGAAAAGCCAGGGGATGACTTGTGGATAGGGGTGAAAGGCTAATCAAGCCTGGTGATAGCTGGTTCTCCCCGAAAGCTATTTAGGTAGCGCCTCGGACGAATACCATTGGGGGTAGAGCACTGTTTCGGCTAGGGGGTCATCCCGACTTACCAAACCGATGCAAACTCCGAATACCAATGAGTACTATCCGGGAGACAGACTGCGGGTGCTAACGTCCGTAGTCAAGAGGAAAACAATCCAGACCGCCAGCTAAGGCCCCAAAATTATAGTTAAGTGGGAAACGATGTGGGAAGGCATAGACAGCTAGGAGGTTGGCTTAGAAGCAGCCATCCTTTAAAGAAAGCGTAATAGCTCACTAGTCGAGTCGGCCTGCGCGGAAGATGTAACGGGGCTAAAACTATATGCCGAAGCTGCGGATTTGCAATTTATTGCAAGTGGTAGGGGAGCGTTCTGTAAGCCGATGAAGGTGGATTGAGAAGTCTGCTGGAGGTATCAGAAGTGCGAATGCTGACGTGAGTAACGACAAAACGAGTGAAAAACTCGTTCGCTGAAAGACCAAGGGTTCCAGTCCAACGTTAATCGGGGCTGGGTGAGTCGACCCCTAAGGCGAGGCCGAGAGGCGTAGTCGATGGGAAATTGGTTAATATTCCAATACTTCTGTGTAATGCGATGAGAGGACGGAGAAGGTTAAGTCAGCCTGGCGTTGGTTGTCCAGGTGAAAGGTAGTAGGCATGCATCTTAGGCAAATCCGGGGTGCTCTATGCTGAGAACTGATAGCAAGCTAATTTATTAGCGAAGTGGCTGATACCATACTTCCAGGAAAAGTCTCTAAGCTTCAGTTACACAGGAATCGTACCCTAAACCGACACAGGTGGTCAGGTCGAGTAGACCAAAGCGCTTGAGAGAACTCTGCTGAAGGAACTAGGCAAAATGGTACCGTAACTTCGGGAGAAGGTACGCTGTCGACGGTGATGGAATTTACTTCCTGAGCTATTGATAGCCACAGAAACCAGGCCCCTGCAACTGTTTATTAAAAACATAGCACTCTGCAAACACGAAAGTGGACGTATAGGGTGTGATGCCTGCCCGGTGCTGGAAGGTTAATTGATGGGGTTAGCGTAAGCGAAGCTCTTGATCGAAGCCCCAGTAAACGGCGGCCGTAACTATAACGGTCCTAAGGTAGCGAAATTCCTTGTCGGGTAAGTTCCGACCTGCACGAATGGCATAATGATGGGGGCGCTGTCTCCAGCAGAGACTCAGTGAAATCGAATTCGCCGTGAAGATGCGGTGTACCCGCGGCTAGACGGAAAGACCCCGTGAACCTTTACTGCAGCTTGACATTGAACTTTGATCTTACTTGTGTAGGATAGGTGGGAGGCTTTGAAACTTGGACGCTAGTTCAAGTGGAGCCAATCTTGAAATACCACCCTGGTAATATTGAGGTTCTAACTCTGCTCCATAATCTGGAGCGAGGACCATGTCTGGTGGGTAGTTTGACTGGGGCGGTCTCCTCCTAAAGAGTAACGGAGGAGTACGAAGGTGCGCTCAGCGTGGTCGGAAATCACGCGTAGAGTATAAAGGCAAAAGCGCGCTTAACTGCGAGACCCACAAGTCGAGCAGGTACGAAAGTAGGTCTTAGTGATCCGGTGGTTCTGTATGGAAGGGCCATCGCTCAACGGATAAAAGGTACTCTGGGGATAACAGGCTGATACCGCCCAAGAGTTCATATCGACGGCGGTGTTTGGCACCTCGATGTCGGCTCATCTCATCCTGGGGCTGAAGCAGGTCCCAAGGGTATGGCTGTTCGCCATTTAAAGAGGTACGCGAGCTGGGTTTAGAACGTCGTGAGACAGTTCGGTCCCTATCTACCGTGGGCGTTGGAAATTTGAGAGGATCTGCTCCTAGTACGAGAGGACCAGAGTGGACGAACCTCTGGTGTACCGGTTGTGACGCCAGTCGCATCGCCGGGTAGCTATGTTCGGAAGGGATAACCGCTGAAAGCATCTAAGCGGGAAGCCTACCTCAAGATTAGATTTCCCTAGGACTATATGTCCTCTAAAGAGCCGTTGAAGACTACAACGTTGATAGGTTGGATGTGGAAGCATAGTGATATGTGAAGCTGACCAATACTAATTACTCGTGAGGCTTGACTATACAACACCCAAACAGTTGGTGTTGTTGATCTAATTGATACAAAAACCTTGATTTAGTAATCGCAAGTACCTAAACTGCAACTCAAATATTATTCTGTTAATAACTCTTTTGGTAGAACGCCTTGGCATCTAAATAAGACCAATGCAAGTATCCATAAACAGTTGTGCTGGCGACAATAGCAAGAGTGAACCACCTGATCCCTTCCCGAACTCAGAAGTGAAACCTCTTCGCGCTGATGGTAGTGTGGGGTTACCCATGTGAGAGTAAGTCATCGCCAGCTCATTAATTCCTAAAACACCCCCTTCATCTTAATGATGAAGGGGGTGTTTTTTTACGCATAGAATATATAATACTTAGATTAGCACTTGAAGTGCAACACCATGTTCTTGGAGTAATACCTGACTCGGACTTTTAAATCCGAGTCTTTTTCTTGGGCGATGATTCAAACGCTTAGTAATCTCTGAAATATATTCATCCGTGTAGTTATTTAGATCACTTCCTTTTCTGATGTATTGCCTGATCAGACCATTCGTATTCTCATTTGTGCCTCTCTGCCATGCACTGTAAGGATCTGCAAAGTAGAATTCTATTTCCAGTTCATTCGCGATTTGTTCATGTAGGCTAAATTCCTTGCCATTATCAGCAGTAATCGTCTTTAACTTCTCTTTGATTGGAGCCAGCAAGTCAACAGTGGCTTCACAAACCGCCTGACTCTTGCGAGTGCTACATTTCTTTAACCAAAGATAGCCTGTTTTCCTATCTACAATTGAAACTAAAGACTGCTGCTGATTTTTGCCCACAATCGTATCTATTTCTAAATCACCAAAACGTGATCGCTTCTCAATGATGTGTGGCCTATCGTGAATGCTTTTACGGTTACTGAGCATCCCACGAGTTTCTGGTTGTCCATACTTTCTTTTTCGTTGATTTCTAAAACGTAAATGAAGATAAAGACTGCCTCCTTTGAGTTTATCTTGCTGAATATATCGATAGATTGAATGCATACTGATAGCTACGTGAGAAGCGATTTGTTCGGGACTCCATTGCAAAGCAAGATAGCTTTCGATCTGTTGCAATAGGGAGGAACTTACAGTTCTATGATTCGAGATATGGCGTCTTTTAGCCAGTTTATGAGCATGTTTAGCAAAGTAGCCATTTCTATTACGATTACGTTTGATCTCTCTACAAATTGTAGAGGGAGCACGAGCCAATCTGAGGGCAATATGACGCGTAGAAAAACCTTCGCGTAGTAATGTATAAATCTGATATCTTTCTTCTTGGGTAAGATGAGTATAGTTCATGATGCAACTTTGACTTTGGTCGGTCTGGAAGCAGAATGCTATCTCATTTTACTTCCTACCTAAAATTAATCTCTGTTGCACTTCGTTTGAGAATCTAAGATATAAAAAAACACTGTTAAAAGATTAGATAGAATGTTTAAGAAAAAATTTGATTTAATTCAAAAAAAATGTAATTAAATTTGAAAGAAATTAGGGAAACTTTTTCTCATAATTGAAACAGAGGGGCAACAGCTGAAGCAATTGTAAGAGATTTTCTAAAATCCTATTTACTATCCTTTAATAGAGTGGGAGAGGGCCAGTCTATTGGAATAAATGGAATACAATCAACACAACTAGATATAATTATAACTAATAGATCTCTTTCATAAATCAAAAAATAATCAATCTTTTGCCGATTATTTGTACCAAAGCCTCTTCAATAATCATGCATAATCTTTGAATGAAATACATCGATTCAAAAAAGCTTTCTGAAACACAGTTCAAGCGATATACAGGCATCTCATGGTCAACCTTTTATTTAATGGTTGAGCAACTTAATATGCATGTTCCTGCCAAAGGCAGACCACCTAAATTGAGCATAGAAGATCAAATCCTTCTATGCTTAAGTTATTGGCGTGAATACCGAACATTGTTCCATGTCGCAACAAGTTATGGTGTTTCAGAGCCTACAGCTTCAAGAATCGTCCGCCACGTAGAGGACTGCCTCATCAAGTCGAATTTATTTAATTTACCAAAGGATTTGCCAGAAGGCGAAGGCATTGATTGGAATGTGGTGATCGTAGATGCCACAGAAATTACAATACAAAGGCCTAAAAAAACAGAAGAAAAGCTATAGTGGGAAGAAGAAGGCACATACTTTCAAAGTTCAAGCCATCATTCATTATAAGACTCAGAAAATTCTAAGTTTATGCACGAGTCGTGGTGCTGTACATGATTTTGAACTCTTCAAACGTAACTTGAATCAGATTCCTATAGGTGCCTTCATTCTTGCAGATAAAGGCTATCAAGGGATTTATGCAGTATATGCGAATAGCCTATTGCCATTAAAAGCAAAAAAGCGCTGCAAACTGGATCCTGAGCTAAAAATGTATAATCAAGAAATCAATAAAAGGAGAATTGGCATTGAGCATATATTTGGTAGTTTGAAAACTTTCAAAATTCTTGCTGAGCGATATCGTAACCGTGGAAAAAGACTGGGCTTAAGATTCAATTTAATTGCTGGAATTTACAACATGGAGCTGAATAAAAAATGACTTATGAAAGAAGTCTAATGAATATCATCCATATTTAAATGATTTAGTGGAGGAGTAATAGAGTTTCTTTAGCTGGATTACATATAACAAATCCCACTGGTGAAAATACCTTATTTGAATTAATGTCATGGCTTAGTATAGTAATGCCAAAATTATCTTACCCTATTCCAGCAATACAGTTGTATTTAGAAAATTAAAATAATTGTTAGTTCTAAGTCAATTTAGTGAAAAGGAGATTTTATTTAAACGTATGAGTGCGATGAGTGATCAGAATTTAATTTAAAACTATGCTAATTAGAAAATATAGGATCTTAAAACTGATGCTTTCGCTGAATTTATAAATTTAAGTATTTCATCAAATAAGACTTTTATTATTCTAATAGATAATAACCCCAACTTGAGTTGGGGTATTTAAATTAATGCACCGCAGAAATCTTATCTAAAAACAGCTTCGTGCGTTCATGACGTTCTTCAGGTTTGTTAAAGAAATCATTGGTCGGACAATCTTCCAAAATTTTCCCTTGATCCATAAAGATCACACGGCTCGATACTTTACGTGCAAAGCCCATTTCATGGGTTACGCACATCATGGTCATCCCTTCTTTGGCAAGTTGAGTCATGACCTCTAAAACTTCACCGACCATTTCTGGGTCAAGTGCGGAAGTGGGTTCATCAAATAACATACAGACGGGATCCATGCATAAGCCACGGGCAATTGCGACACGCTGCTGCTGGCCACCGGATAGCTGACCTGGAAATTTATCTTTATGCGCAGTTAAACCGACACGATCTAAATACTGGAGCGCTTTCTTTTTTGCCTCATCTTTAGAACGATTCAGTACTTTCAGTTGACCAATGGTTAGGTTCTCAAGCACAGTCATATGTGGAAACAGTTCAAAATGCTGAAACACCATACCCACGCGAGAGCGAAATTTGGCCAAATCTGTTTTAGAGTCCTTTAAGGGGATGCCATTTACCACGATATTGCCTTGTTGAAACGGCTCTAAAGCATTTACCGTTTTAATGAGGGTTGATTTTCCTGAACCTGAAGGCCCACAGACGACAACCACTTCACCTTTTTCGATATTGGTTGAGCAATCAGTAAGTACCTGAAAATCCCCATACCATTTAGAGACATTATTGATTTCTATCATTGGCATTTAGATTCTCCTTATCGAATGATGGCTATTTTTTGATGTAAACGCTTCACTAAACGTGATAGCGCAAATGAAATACAGAAATAAACGACTGCCACGACGAGATAGAAAACAGCTTTGGTTTCAGAACCATAGGTATTAGCAAGTGTGTTGGCATTGCCCAAGAAGTCTGGTGCACTAATCACATAGACTAAAGATACGTCTTGGAAAAGTACGATCGATTGAGTCAAAATGATGGGCAACATATTGCGAAAGGCTTGCGGTAGCACCACGAAAGACATGGTTTGTCTGTAAGTAAATCCGAGCGCATAACCCGCATTGACTTGACCTTTAGAGACCGATTGAATGCCTGAGCGCACGATTTCTGAGAAAAAAGCCGCTTCGAAAATGGCAAATGTGACCACACTTGAGAAGAGTGGTCCGTAATACGTGTCATATTGGAAGTCGAAAAACTTCGGTAATAAAAAGTAGAAAATGAAGATGACTTGAATTAGCGGTACACCACGGAAAAAGTCCACATAAAATCTGGCAAACCCACTGGCAATTTTACTGTTGGATAATCGCATCATGGCCAGTGGAGTACCAATGAGAATTCCACCGATAATAGAGAGTACCGTGACCGTAATCGTAAATTTGAAGCCTGCAAGAAGGGTGGCAAGGACATCTTCATTTTGTAAAATACTAAAATCCATGCTTATTTACCTCCTGAGCCAAGACCTGGTACGGCCATACGCTTTTCGACCCATGCCATTAAATACTTAATGCAATAGGTGATGACCAAATATACAGGTGTAGAAAGAATCAGAATAACAATGTCTTGTGAGGTTTCTTCACGCATTGTTTTGGTATAAGCAAAGAAATTTAGCACACTGAGTGCAAATAAAACCGCAGAGTTCTTAAACACGTTCATGGCTTCTGAAGTCAGTGTTGGCCAAACGATACGATAAGCCACCGGTAAAATCACATAACGGTAACTTTGGTTTTGGGTTAAACCAATCGCAAAAGCGGCATTTTTTTGACCTTGAGATACGGTATTAATACCTGCGCGAATTTGTTCAGCAATACGTGCTGCGGTATATAGACCTAATGCAAATACCCCAATAATGGCAGGATTGTCATTGAGAATATTTTGCCACCATCCTCCGTTGACCATTTCCCCACTGCCGGTGCTTAAGCTAACTGGTAGTAGTTCTGGAAATACAAATGCCCAAAAGAACAATTGTACAATGAGTGGAATATTTCGAAAAAGCTCGACATAACAGGTGCCAATGAAAGCTAAGAATTTGTTGGGAAGTGTACGCATAATGCCAATGAGAGAACCTAAGGTAAACGCAATGATAAAAGCGAGTACAGCAGTCCACACCATAGTCCAGACACCTGAACCTAAGAGTTGTAACCACGTCGGTGCATCTGCGACAGGAGAATAACTTTCACCACCAATCACTTTACAAATAGATTCCGCCCAAGTGGCTTTATCTAAACTGTATTCGTTGGAGGCTAAGCAAAATGAAGTCCAATTAAGTGAGCCAACTGACATGTGTGCTCCTGGTTAATATTTGAATTAAAAAAATGAGGTTAAAGTGAATACTTTAACCTCATGCTTGAAGGCTTTATTTATTTGATGCCAGCATCATTTGGACTTGCTTTAAGTTTGTTGTAAGACGTACTCATTGGCATATTGAGGTTTAAGTTACGTGGTGGAATTGGTGACAAGAACCATTTTTTATAGAGTGCTGCCATTTGTCCGTTTTTCCACATGCCTGTTACTACACGGTCTGCAACTTTTTTATAGGCTGCATCGCCTTTAGGAATCATGATGCCATAAGGTTCTGAAGACAGCACTGGACCAACAATTCTAAAGTCTTTTGGGTTTGAAGATTTGGCAATGAGTCCTGCAAGAATGTTGTCATCCATAACGAATGCAGCTGCACGACCTGAAGCCACCATCGCAAATGAATCTGAGTGGTCTTTACCGTAAACATTGTTGACGTTAATTTTTTCGCCTTTCTCACCCATTTTGATGTATTTGTCCGAAGTAGTACCTTGTGTAGTTACTACCGCTTTACCATTTAAGTCAGCAATATTTTTTACAGGTGAGTTAGCTTTAACCGCCATACGCACTTCTGTTGCATAGTAGTTGGTTGAGAAGCTGACTTGTTGTTGGCGTTGAATGGAGTTGGTGGTCGTACCGCATTCCATGTCAATATTGCCTGCAAGCATTTCGGGAATACGAGTGGATGAAGTAACTGCTTTATATTCAACTTTTAAGTTCGGAAGTTTTAAATCTTTCTTTAGTGTATTTGAAAAATTATTACAAATATCAATCGCATAACCCATTGGCTTACCGCCTACGATATAGGAGATCGGGTCAGATGACTCACGATATCCAATCACCACTTTGCCAGACGTTTTGATTTTAGCGAGGGTATCTGCAGCTTGAGCTTGAGAAAAAGCACTCCCAGCAAGAACAATGCCCAAGGCTGATACGAGTACTTTTGTTGATAACGTCTTCATCGTGAAATCTCCATTTCTAATTTTGATGGTGTAGCGTATTGATGAACTTCATCTACTTATTGGTTATTCAAGATTCATACCACATTTCCGTGTGGATGATTAATAATTGCCCTATCAATATTTTTATACGCTTAACCTGAATAAGTAAAGAATAAAAAAGATATCTTGTGAGTTGGTTGCTTTAGCTTAGACTCACATTAGTTGCTTTATATTGCATTGAAAACACATGATTTGCATAGAGGATTTGCTATTTATTTGGTGGATATACTTTTAAGGTATATTTTTATAATTGATAATCATCGCTTTAAAAATATTATTTTAAGACTCTGATTAAATAGTATAAGTAAACCATACTAAATATTTATTAAAATAATGTACTTGATTTTATATATTTTATTTTTTTTAAATAGATGTCGATCTTAAAGTGAGCTTTCCAATTTCAGAAAATTTGTGTTATAAAATTATTAGGCATGATTTTTGCTTTACGTATTAGAACAGAGAGGGATATGGTTATGAGATTATCACTAGGACTCAAAGTTTCAAATTCTTTGTCCTTGACCCCTCAATTACAACAAGCAATCCGATTATTACAGTTGTCAAGTTTGGAGCTAGAACAAGAAGTTCAATTGCAATTAGATAGTAATCCTTTGCTTGAAAAAGTTGAGGAAGAGAACCTCACGCAAAGTTTAGAAGAATTACATCAGGAACAAGCAGTGACGGATTTAAGCCATGAACTCAATGCAGATCATTTACCCAAAGATTTACCTGTCGATACGGAATGGGATGATGTCTATACCCATCAATCATCTGCTATGGAAATGCCTGAGTTTGAAGATCGTGAAGATAATCATCATGTACAAGCAAGTTTAAAAGATCACGTGTTGGAACAAGTCAATTTACTACATTTTTCTCAAATAGATCGTTTGATTGCTTATTGCATCGTAGATGGGTTGGATGATAAAGGTTTTTTGGAGGAATCTGTTGAAGAGATATTAGATGCTGTGCAACGCCTTTTAGGACAAATGAATATAGAAGAAGAGGTTGAGGTTGATGAAGTGAGGGTGGTACTCAAGCATATTCAGCGTTTAGAGCCAGTGGGGGTGGGTGCACGCAGTTTGGTGGAATGTCTTTATATACAATTAGATGTACTCCCAGCTCAAACTGAACTCCGAAAAGAAGCGCTACTGTTGTTAAAGCATTATGAGCTTTTGATTGCCAATGATTTAAATAAACTGATTAAGCAAACAGGACTGAAGCTTGAGCAGCTTAAAGGCGGTATTGCCTTATTAAAATCGTTACAACCGTATCCGGGTTTAACATTTGAAAATAAAGATTCTGAGTATCAAGTGCCTGATGTAGTGGTGTCTAAAAAGAATGAAACCTGGCTAGTCCAACTAAATCCAGACGTTTTACCGAAGCTTCGGATTAATTCCTTTTATGCCAATATGATTAAACGTGCCGACCAAAGCGCAGACAATCAATATCTTAGAAATCAAATGTTAGATGCGAAAAATTTTATTAAAAGTGTAGATGAGCGTCATAAAACCTTATTAAAGGTGGCGTCGTGTATTGTGCGTCATCAGCTGAATTTTTTGGAGTTGGGTGCAGAAGGGATGAAACCTTTGGTGCTGCGTGATGTCGCAGAAGAAGTCGAGCTGCATGAATCGACTGTATCGCGTGTGACCACCAATAAATTTTTACTGACACCGCGTGGTTTATTTGAGCTGAAATATTTCTTTTCAAGTCATGTGGGTACATCTACAGGTGGTGAGGCGTCGTCTACGGCCATTCGTGCCAAAATCAAAAAACTGATTTCAGATGAAAATCCCCATAAGCCATTGTCAGATAATTCTTTGGCGAAAATGCTCAATGACGATGGTATAGAGGTGGCAAGAAGAACGGTCGCAAAATATCGCGAATCGTTACATATTCCTGCATCCTCTGATCGAAAGGTCTTGATCTAAAAATTGAAATGTGACTATTCTAGAGCTTCATTATGACGAAATAATGAATCTCTTTTTTATTTATACAAGGCTTATCGAAATGATTATATAAATGATTTTTCAGAATTTTTCCTATAGTGAATATTCTGCTCTTTAATCTTTCGATTATGACTTGCTCACATGTTGAAGAAGGCGAGGGATAGGATTATGCAAATAACAATTCGTGGACATCATCTCAGTATTACTCCTGCTATTGAAGCGAATATTCGTTGTAAATTTACCGAAATGACCAAGCACCTCGATCAGGTGAATAGCATGCAGGTAAAACTCAGTAAAGACCATCAAGTCGATAAACGTTCAAAAAAAGGCAGTGCCAACCATATTGCTGAAGCCATTGTACGTTTGCCTGGAGTAGAGTTTTTCGCACAAGCGACGGGAGATGATATGTATGCCTTGATCAAAAAACTCACAGAGAAAATAAAAAAGCAGTTATTGCGTTATCGTAAAATGCAGATGAACTTTCAACCGATGCTGTTAGAGGCATAATTGAATTGAAATTGAGAAAAAGAGGTTGAATAACCTCTTTTTTTATAGATAAATTGTATGAGCTGCTGAATAAACCTGATCAATTATAGTAAAATACTCGGTTTTTACACTATCGATCGTCCCATGAGAGGTCTTTGCAATGAATAGTGAACAGCTCACTGATATTTTGAAAGCTGCTTTCCCTGCTGCTGAAATTGCCGTAAGTGGACAAGGCGGAAAGTTTGACCTCCGTATTGTAGATGATCAATTTGAGGCTAAACGTACCGTTGCTCGTCAACAGTCGGTTTATGCTCCGCTCAATGACTATATTAAAAGTGGCGAAGTTCACGCTGTGACTATCCGCGCAATGACAAAAGAAGAATGGCGCAAAGCTAGTCTTTTCGGAGCTTAACAATAGATGGATAAATTTTTAATTACTGGTGGTGTAAAACTTGAAGGGGAAGTGCGTATTTCGGGTGCGAAAAATGCGGCTTTACCTTTATTGGCTGCCATGATTTTGGCAGATTCACCGATTACCTTGACCAATGTGCCTAATTTAAAAGATGTCAATACATTGGTTAAATTGATTGGTGGTTTAGGTGTCACGATCAATTATGAAGGCGAAAAAGTCATTGCAGACGTTTCAACGCTCGACAATCAATTTGCGCCTTATGAACTTGTAAAAACCATGCGTGCATCTATTTTGGTGCTTGGTCCATTACTTGCGCGCTATGGTAGTGCAAAAGTATCTTTACCAGGCGGCTGTGCCATTGGTTCACGCCCTGTCGATCAGCATTTAAAAGCTTTAGAAGCTTTGGGTGCACAGATTGAAGTCGAAAATGGTTATGTGCTTGCCAAAGTCGATGGTCGCTTAAAAGGCGGCGAAGTAGTTTTTGACATGGTGACTGTAGGTGGAACAGAAAATATTTTGACTGCGGCGGTGTTGGCTGATGGTGTGACCACCATTCGTAACGCGGCACGTGAACCTGAAATTACTGATCTTGCCAACATGTTGATTAAGATGGGCGCAAAAATTGAAGGTTTAGATACAGATACTTTGGTGGTTACAGGTGTTGAAAGCTTACATGGCTGTGAATACGCTGTAGTGGCAGATCGTATTGAAACGGGTTCATATTTGGCTGCGGCTGCCATTACTGGCGGTAAAATCAAGACGACGCATACAGATCCAACCCTCATGGAAGCTGTACTCGATAAATTCGAAGAAATGGGTGCTGAAGTCACCCGTGGTGATGACTGGATTGAGCTTGATATGATGGGTAAGCGTCCTAAGGCAGTTAGCTTCCAGACTTTACCGCATCCAGAATTTCCAACAGATATGCAAGCACAGATTATGGCGGTGAATACCATTGGTCGTGGTTTTGCGACTATTTCTGAAACGATTTTTGAAAACCGTTTTATGCATGTTCCTGAATTATCACGTATGGGTGCAAACATTCAGGTTGAAGGTAATGATGCAGTGGTGACTGGGGTGGATAAATTGTCTGCCGCACCTGTCATGGCAACAGATTTACGTGCTTCATTCTCTTTGGTTCTTGCAGCACTTGCAGCTGAGGGCGAAACATTGATTGACCGTATTTATCATATTGACCGCGGTTATGAAGATATTGAAGCGAAATTACAAGGTTTAGGCGCCCAAATTAAGCGAGTAAGTTAATGAGCGATATGAGAAACGATGATCCAAACTTTGACGTAATGGGCAATTTTGATCATGGTTTAACTTTAGCATTAAGTAAAGGTCGTATTTTAAAAGAAACGCTACCTTTACTTGAAACAGCAGGGATCAATTTACTTGAAGATCCTGATAAATCGCGCAAGTTGATTTTTCCGACCACGCATAAGCAGGTGCGTATTTTAATTTTACGTGCCTCTGATGTACCGACTTACGTTGAAAATGGTGCGGCAGATATCGGTGTTGCGGGCAAAGATGTACTGATGGAACATGGCGCGCAAAATGTCTATGAACCTTTAGACTTGAAAATTGCGGTATGTAAACTGATGACTGCGGGCAAAGTCGGCATGGAACGTCCAAAAGGTCGTTTAAAAATTGCTACCAAGTACGTGAATTTAACCCGTCAGTATTATGCAAGCTTAGGCGAGCAAGTCGATGTAATCAAGTTATACGGTTCAATGGAACTTGCACCCCTTGTCGGCTTGGGTCATTACATTGTTGACGTGGTGGATACGGGTAATACTTTACGTGCCAATGGTCTTGAGCCACTGGAAGAAATTTGTAAAGTGTCTTCACGTTTAATCGTGAACAAGGCAAGCTTTAAGCGTAAACAGCAGTTACTGAATCCAATTCTGGCACAGCTTGAACAAGCCGTGGAAGCACGTGAACAAGCCAAAAAAGCTTAATTTGATTTAAGTTCTAGAAACAAACCGTCCGTGAGGGCGGTTTTTTTCTTAAAGCGAAGTAAAAGAGAATTATTTTTGTATTCAATGTTTTATCAGATTGCAGTGCCCAATGATCTATTGTCATTCAGCACTACCAGAATAAACAACGATGATGTTTAGAGCATATCGATAGCTGAAGGATTGCATGAATTTCATGTTCAAACTGGCATGATTCTTCAGAAGAATTGAACACAACCACTCGGGATAATGCATCAATAAAATCAACCGCTATTTTCAATAAAACTCATTGACTTGGTAGCATAATCATAACCACAAAGGCTTTGAAACAAGGTAAACTTGAGCTTCCGTATATTTTATTGTGGATAAATTGATGCGACGTTTATCGACTCAAGATCAAAATTTCAAACAAATTTTTGCTGATTTGTTGGCTTTTGAAACTGTGAGTGACCCAGAGCTGTTAAAAACCGTAGATCAAATCATTGCCGACGTTCGTCAGCATGGTGATGCCCATGTGCTTAAATTGACTCAACAGTTCGACCGACATCCAGCGCATCAATTTTCAGACCTCGAAATTTCTCAAGCTGAGCTTAAAACGGCATTTGATGGTTTGAGCACCGAAGTGCGTGAAGCTTTGGAAATGGCGGCAGATCGTGTGCGTGAATTTCATCAAGCCCAAAAACAAGAGGGCTGGAGCTATGTGGATGCATTGGGCAATACCTTAGGTCAAAAAGTAACGCCATTGGATCGTGTCGGTATTTATGTTCCAGGTGGCTTAGCGTCTTATCCATCGTCCGTACTGATGAACGCTGTTCCTGCACATGTGGCAGGCGTACTTGAAATTATTATGGTGGTTCCTGCTCCAAATGGCGAACTCAATCCATTGGTATTGGCAGCTGCGTATTTGGCAGGTGTGAGTCGTGTATTTACCATGGGTGGAGCGCAAGCGATTGCTGCATTGGCCTATGGTACAGAGACCATTCCAAGTGTGGATAAAATCACAGGACCTGGAAATCGTTTCGTTGCTGCGGCAAAACGTGCGGTGTTTGGTCAAGTCGGAATCGATATGATTGCAGGACCTTCGGAAATTTTGGTTTATGCAGAAGGTGCAAATAATCCAAAATGGTTAGCCATGGATTTATTGTCACAAGCTGAACATGACACGGTGGCTCAAGCGGTATTTATGAGTCCAGATGAGCAGTTATTAAATGATGTAGCTGAAGCCATTGAAGCGCATTTAAAACAATTGCCAAAAGCAGATATTGCCCGTACGTCTATTGCCAATCGTGGTGCTTTAGTTTTAGTGAAAGATCGTGCAGAAGCGATTGAGTTGATTAACCAAGTTGCGCCTGAGCATTTACAACTGTGCTTAGATGAGGCAGAAGTTATGGCTGAACAGATTCGTCATGCGGGTGCTATTTTTATGGGACGTTTCACGCCAGAAGCGATTGGTGATTATTGTGCAGGTCCGAACCACGTTCTACCGACTTCGGGCACAGCACGTTTTTCATCGCCACTTGGCGTATATGATTTTCAAAAGCGTTCGAGTTTGATTATGTGTTCTGAGCAAGGGGTAAAACCTTTGGCGAGAACTGCAGATATCTTGGCGCAACAAGAAAACTTAGATGCACATGCAAGATCAGCACGTTATCGTTATCAGTAATTAAAAATTATGAAACCTCTCCCGAACCCTCTCCTGAAAGGAAAGAGGACTTACATTATAAAATCAGATGTTTACTGAGTTATTTTGTTAAGAGATGAAGATTCCTCTCCCTGTGGGAGAGGTTAGGTGAGGGTTTTAAATAAGAGAAAATAAAATGTCAAAGATCACATCAGAACAAATGCGTTTTTGGAGTCCAGAAGTACGGGAATTACAGCCGTATGTGCCGGGTGAACAACCTAAAATCCAAAATTTATTAAAACTGAATACCAATGAAAATCCATATCCGCCGTCACCAAAAGTGGTTGCAGCGGTTCAAGCGGTATTGGAAAATTCTGCGGATGCGCTGCGTTTGTATCCAGATCCAGATGCAACAGCATTAAAACAAGCGATTGCAAAGCAACAACATGTTCCAGTTGAACATGTGTTTGTCGGTAATGGCTCAGACGAAGTTTTGGCGCATATTTTCAAAGCTTTTTTTGTGCAGGAAAAGCCGATTCTATATCCAGATATTACCTATAGTTTTTATCCTGTGTATAGCCAGTTTTTTGGGTTATCGGCAAACACTAAAATATTGCCTTTAAATAATGATTTTGAAATCGTGGTCGATGACTATAAACAGCCGAATGGTGGCATAATCATTACCAATCCGAATGCGCCGACCAGTATTGCACTCGGTTTATCTGCGATAGAAGAAGTCCTTCAAGCCAATCCAGATTCGGTTGTGGTCATTGATGAAGCCTATGTCGATTTTGGTGCCCAATCAGCTGTTGATTTGGTAGAAAAATATGACAATTTAGTGGTTTGTCAAACCACATCAAAATCACGATCTTTAGCTGGATTACGGGTGGGTTTTGCTATTGCGCAACCGCATTTGATTGCTGCACTTGATGTTGTGAAAAATAGTTTTAATTCATTTCCAATTGATCGCTTTGCAATAGCAGCGGCAGTTGCCTCTTTTGAAGATCAAGCTTATTTTGAAGCTCAAACTCAAAAGGTGATTGCAAGTCGTGAAAAGCTGGTTGCTCAATTGACAGAAATGGGTTTTAAGGTTTTACCCTCAAGTGCCAATTTTATTTTTACCACTTTAGCTACTCACGATGCGGGTGAATTGGCTGCGAAACTGCGTGCGCAAGGGATTATTGTGCGTCACTTCAATAAGCCAAGAATCAATCAGTATTTGCGTATTACCATTGGAACAGATGAGCAAAATCAGCGGTTAGTGAACACATTGAAAAACGATATTTTGGCTTAATCTAATCCCTCCCTTTGATAAAGGGAGGAGTTCCCTCCTTGAGTAAAGGAGGGTTAGGGGGGGTAATGTTTGAAAATGATTTTTCAATTATTCTTTTATTTTGGCTTATACCAAGTATTTAACAAATCCAGCATCGCTTCAACTTTATCAAAACATTCTTGATATTCTGCGTCACAATCTGATGCAATCGTAATGCCACCGCCTGCCCAAATTGAAATATCATCTGCTTGTTTTTGAAGGGTTCGAATTAAAATATTCCACGAACCAGTGCCATCAAAATTAAAATAACCCATAGAGCCGCAGTAGACACCGCGCTGTGTAGGTTCTAATTCTTCAATGATTTGCATTGCACGAATTTTTGGTGCACCTGTGATTGATCCACCTGGTAAGGCATTGAGCAATACATCCAAAGGATTAACCCCAGTTTGTAGCGTTGCCGTGACTTCACTGACCATATGGTGCACCTGATTAAACGACTCAATCTCAAACAGTTTTGGGGTATGTACTGAACCTTTTTCAGCAAAGACGCTCAGGTCATTACGCAGTAAATCTACAATCATTACATTTTCCGCTTGATCTTTTTGCGAGTTGATCAAGGTCTGCTTTGAGACTTCGTCTTTTATAGGATCTGCATAGCGTGGCATCGTCCCTTTAATCGGTTTGGTGGTGATTTTACCGTGAGCTTCAAAGTCAATAAACAATTCAGGGGAGCAGCTTAATATTTCAAAGTCGCCCACCTTTAGATATCCCGAATAAGGCGCATTGGTCAGCGTCCAAAAAGCATCAGCTGTATGAACCAATTGACCTGCTGCCTTTGCGCTAAACGCTTGGGTTAAATTGATCTGATAACAATCTCCAGCACGAATATATGCTTGTACTTTATCGAATGCAGTTTGATACTCAGATTTTTTCCAATGGGCTATACAAGGTGTGAGTAGCTCAAAGTCTGCTTTAGTTATTTGGTTTAACGCTTGTAGGACTTGCTCAAAAATTTGTTCAGCCTGTTTTTCGGTGCTAACGAAATGCCATTCACCATTTTCGCATGTTAAAAAGCTTTGGTAATTGCCCATAAATGCATTGGGTTGGGCTTTTAAGTTCGAACTAATATGTCTGCTTGCTGCAAAATTATAATCAAAGAAACCGATATAACCGCCGTTAAACTCTCGAGGCTTCAAAGGCGTTTGTGCTGGTGAAAACTGCACAAATTCTTCAAAATTTTTGATCGTTTCATTTTGTAAATATTTTAAGCCGACATGACGAGAGTAGCAGCTAAATTTATCTTTAAATTGCACACAGTAATGTAAAGGCAAAATGCCAATAACGGGTTGATGGTGATTTTCAAGATAAACACAGCCAAATATTGTCTGTAATTTTTCTAAAATTTTACCAATAGAAATGCTCAATAAATTTAAATTTTTTTTGAAAAAATAAGGGGTTAATGCTTGCGATTTGTTACGCTCTTTCTCGGGAATATGTATCATAAATATTAAACCAGTTCACACTAATACCACTTATCGGGAATAAGTCTAAATTTCCAAACAGATATTGATCATACGATAACATAAGGTTAATTTAATAAGGCAAATCGGACTGCTCAAGGATTGACGTTTCAGTTGTAAAAAAACAAAAAACAACCGAAACACGGAGAGTGGTTAAAAATGAAAAAAAATGCTCTTGGAGAGTTAACATGAAATTATTTACCAAACTTGCTTTAGCTTCATCAATCATCCTTAGCGCTAACGCTATGGCAATGCAGGCTATGGATGATGCATCACTCAGTTCAACAACAGGTCAAGATGGTCTTAATATTGGTATTAACCTTGAAGGTGGTGCCATTACCGTTGGTCAATTGTTGATTCATGATAACGATGGTTTAGCGGATACTGCTTTAGGTGGTACAGGTACTGCTGGTGCAATCGTTATTGGTACAGGTGTAGACGGTGCTGCTCCCGGTGTTTCAATTACTCAAACAGGAACGGGTAATCTGCTTGATCTAGCGATTGACACGGATGCGGGTAGTACAGGGACGGGTGGTGCTTTTCTTAACGTTGCAGCAAGTGTTTCGGGTATGGATATTTCCGTGGGTTCGATTGGTGTAGGTGCATCAGGTGTTAAGACTGCTGATTCTGTTGTACGTGGTACCACGGGCACTGTGAATGAGATTCTAACAGGCCTAGATCTATCCCTAGGCTCTATCACGGCGAATGTTCAATTGGGTGCAACCCCACAAGGCGCTATGATTGTTCTAGACTCTGAAATTGTTGGTGGTTTGAAATTATCTAATCTGGGTATTAAAGATAATGCTGGTGGCGGTTCAATTGTATTGGATAGCATTCAAGTGGTTGATACAGGAAGTTCAAATCTAAGTGCGAATGCCAAAATTGGTGTGAATCCTAATGGCTTATACATCAAACCAGTTGCTCAGAACATCAGTGCATATATAGGTGGTGTACACTTAGGTTCAGCAGCAGCTGCTTCTATTGGTGATGTTGAAATCAAAGGTTTAAATATGGGAACTTCTACGATCACAATTAGCGGACACTAATTCATTTAAAAAAAACGCGTGTACATCACGCGTTTTTTTTTCTCAAATATTTCTAAAAAATTACTGTATTTTTATATTAAAAACGGTATCTTAAGGATAAGAACAAATTAGAGTTTTTACTCTGAATACCAAAAATAACCATAGGCAATGACTGCCGAAACTAGAATAGTTAACATTATGATAGAAATTACTTTAGGCTCGGCAATCATGTATTACTTTGCCAGTCGCTCACTTGATATTAAAGAAAAGCCAGCAGAAGCGGTTTATTATTCTGAAATTGTTGATCCTAGAGATAAGTCGTTTACTCGAAATCATCGTGAGGCTGTGCTAATTAAACCCGCCTTAGAGAATCAGTTTCGAGGCATTGTGAGGCAAGCTTATGACTATAGTTGTGGTTCAGCAGCACTTACCACAGTTCTCAATGGTCATGTGGGGCTCAATCTAACAGAACAACAAACCATGGAAGGCTTACTTCGTTTTGGTGAATATGAGCGCATTGTTGAGCGCCGTAGCTTCTCATTATTAGACATGAAACGTTTTGTTACAGCTTTGGGCTATGAAAGTGGCGGATATAAAGGCGAATTTGAAGACCTGATCAAACAACAACAACCTGCAATTGTACCCATTCATTATGCGGGCTTTAAGCATTTTGTGGTGTATAAAGCATTTAAAGATGGGCGGGTCTATGTAGCAGATCCAGCCTTGGGCAATATCAGTTTTGAACAAGAGCGGTTTAAAGAAATCTGGGAAAACAATACTTTATTCCTCATTAATGTTCCAAAAGACCAACAAAAAAATTTATTGGCACTTCAAGAAACAGATCTCAGACATGTGGATGACGCCACAATCAATCGTTATGCTTTAGTTGAAGCGCAGTTTTCAGCGGATTATATGAACCGAATTGCAGACAAAGCTTCGACCATGAGAAAGGTGATTGACCGAGACCCTAACTCCCCTACGTACAATCAGCCAATTACAACCTTTATGCGACTCTATTATAAACGTAAGTAATAATTTATAAAAAATTACACAAAAAGTTGGTAGGAAGAATATGAAAAATCAATGGATGAAACGAACCTTACTCGCATTAAGCATTCAAATGGTGATGGGTACAAGCTATGCAGCTGAAGCTGAGCTTGAAGGGGAAGCTGATCTGATCGAAGAGGTCCAAAGTACTGCTGTCGCAAATCCTACTTTAGACAATCTTGATCAAGAAACCGATACTGTCGAAACAAAATCTGCAGTTGAGTCAGCAGTAGTGGTAGATCAAACTGATATTCAACCTGCCCCTAGCTTTAATAAGGATGAAACTGCTTCGCTAGTGCCGCAAGCCGAAGGTCAAGCGGCAAATGCGTTGCAGCAAAAGGAAGGTGATGCAACGCAAGAGACGAACTTACAAGAGGTATTTACCTCAAGTGAGCGTCAATATTCACTGATTAAGCAGGGTGAGATTTCAGCATTTTATGACTTAGATTATTCATACTACCGAGATTCACAAATTAATGCATCGCTGGATGAAGGTTCATTGTATCAACTGCGTGTCGATGAAGATGCCAATCATACCATCACCAATACATTCACGGCGCAATATGGTGTTCTGGACAATCTGACACTTAGTGCATCTGTTCCACTGGTGGCCAAGTCAGACAACTTAAAAGACACCACCACCGCTGGTCTTGGTGATATTAATTTAGGCGCACGTTGGGAACCCTTTCCACTTAAAGCTGGCCGCCTGCCTTTAATATTATTCGGAAGTGTCTCAACCAAAACAGGCGACAGTCCTTATGAGATTAATCCTGAAACAGATTTATCTACAGGTAAGGGCTATTACTCAGTAGGTGTGGGTGCAAGTACTCGGAAATATATTGATCCTGTTGTGCTTTTTGCTTCCGTCTCTGCAAATTATGGTTTTAAGGAAACAGGGTTAAATCAACTGCGCGGGGGCGGTAATACAGAAGGTGAAGGTCTTGATGGTAAAACACGCATTTTAGATACATTTGAGCCTGGCATTACAGGTGGTTTCTCTTTTGGGTTTGCCTATTCATTTAACTATGACGTATCGCTCACCATGTCCTATCAGCAGTCTTTTAATACCAATACGTCTTTTACCTATCAAACAGGTGAGAAATATAAAGCAGCAGATCAAACAAGTGCGACTTTCGCCATTGCTTTGGGTGTCCGTGTAAATCCTGAAACGATTGTGAATGGAACATTAGGGATTGGTTTGACTGAGGATGCGCCAGATGTATCGCTTGGTTTGTCATTTCCGCTTGATATTTTAGGTTTCGGTAAGAAAAAACCGAGCTAAGGGAGAGAGGGTATGGCTTACCATCGATTAAAACCCTTGGTTCTGGCAATTGTCTTAACTGGGTGCAGTACGTCCGTTTTTGCTCAACTGGGGCAAAATCTATCTGTCGATGTTCGTTCACTGACCATGGGGAATGCAGTCACTGCAGATCCACCTGGGATTAGTGCGATTCACTTTAACCCTGCTGCATTGACCAAGCTAAAAGGCTTGCAAACTGACGTACAGGGTTTAATTGCCAACTTTGATGTGCAACGCGAATTTTCTGCACCCGAAGGTTACGATGTGTTTGGTTATTCTGATGACCCTATCGTGTGTAATGACGCACCAGATAATCCATCTAGCCTATGTACTGACTACAAAGGTACAGTTAGTGGTGATGTAGAGTATGCCAGTCTTTATATTCCCATTCTCAAAAAAGTGGTTGATTTAGGTGAAGGATGGCCCGTTGCAGCACCAACTGCAGGAATTTCGTATAACCCACCTGGTTCAAAACTGACTTTTGCAACAGCAGCTTATGCACCTATGGTCGCGGGCTTCGGTGCTGAAGACGGTAATCCTGGTAACTATATGGGTCAGCAGGTTGCCATTGAGCGGATTACCTATTTGTCACCATCGATTGCTTATCAAGTGAATGACGAACTCTCAATCGGTGCATCGATTGGGATGTCCTATCAGGCCATTGCCATGAAAACGGATTTACGCTTTCCCAATGAGTTAATTGGCGTGCTTCGTATGGTGGATGAATCTGTCTGTGGTCCATTTCGTGAAAACTCCAATATTATTACCGATATTATTTTATTCGGTATTTGCCGTGCCGATGAAGGCATGAATCCGTTTAGTACCTTTGGTAAAATGGATGTAGCGCTGGAGCAGAGTTTAAGTCCAAGTTATAACTTGGGTCTGATGTGGGAGCCAACAGAAGACTTCGGCTTTGGTATTGTTTATCAAAGTGCGGCGAAAATGCGCTTAAAAGGCAAGTACGTCATTCAAAACGCCAATGGTCCACGAGAACTAATTAAGGGTCTTAATGAGTCACCTACAGGTCAGATTTTGGCGGCTATTTTAGGTTTTCCAAGCTACATTCCACCGATAGAGTCTGGGTTACTTGCGATGGATTTGGAATATCCAGCGCATTTTCAGGCAGGGATTAAATATAAAGTCTTGCCAGATTTACAAGTGAATTTTGATGTCGGTTGGACGGATTTCGCTGCGTGGGATAAGTTTAAGTTTGAATTTGACCGTCAGATCAGCGCGCTGAAAATTGCCAAGCTTTTGTCCAATGATGTGTCCGATACCACCTTGTCTTTACCTTTAGGCTTTCAGTCGCCGTGGAGCTGGGGAATTGGATTTGAATACTCTGCCAATGAGCGTTTAAAACTACGTGTGGGTTATGAACCACGGACCAGTGCTATTCCAGACAATAAGCGCAATACGATGGTGCCGATTAACAATGCACAGCTATTTGGCTTAGGTCTGGGTTATCGTTTCGATGAAGATAGTGATATTGATCTGTCCGTCGCATTTTTAAGAAGCCGTGACAATATTCCTGCAGGAAGCAGTAGTTTGGCAAACAAGGATACAGTAGATAATCTTCTACTGAACCCATATGCCGGTTTAAATGTATCGACCAATACCAAAGTGACTATTCTTGGTATTAACTATAGAACGAGATGGTAAGGATACTGAATATGCAAAAAGCAAAGTCAGCACAAGCCGTACTTTTGCTGTGCTGTGGTTGGTCGAGTTTAAGTTTCGCAGCTGACTTCTATACCATTATTGGCCCTGATGGTCGTCCGATGATTATTCAGCAAAACGCTACGAGCGTTAAACCTAAACGAGAAAAAGTGAAAGCCCCTGTACAACCACAAAAGGTTGAGAGCAGGTCATCTGACCATAGAGCTATGGATCACACTACTCAATTTGAAGGCGCACATTTTCCTGAAAACAACACTAAAGTTACTCCAAACGCGGCTGATTCGACGCAGTTAAACCTACAGAATCAAAAGGATCAATCTAAAGTAGAACAAGTGCTTGAGCAAAAACAGCGTCTCGCTAAACCACCAACGACTCAACACATCAGTAAAGATCGAGCATTACTAAATCCTGTAAAGGATAATCAAAAGCTAAAAAAAATCGAAAAAAATGATGAAGCTGGTCAAGTGCCTTGGGTGAATCAATCTCAAGCTATCCATGTTCAGCCAAAAAATGCCAAGAGCAATACTGAAACCTCAAGTAGCGAGGCTAAGCAGGCTTTGAAAAGTGCGGGCTTAGTTTCAGCACCTGAATCTGTTTCTATAGCAAAACCAGTAGATGTAAACCCGAGTCAAAAGCCTAAAAATGATGACTCAAAATTTACAGAAATTGATGGTGTGCAATATGTGGACAATGAATATTTAGAAGATAAAGAATTTAACCTTGAAGGTAAGAAACGCTTTTATATTATGTCTGAAGCAGGCGTTGCAGGTGGACGTCAGTTTGAAACTGTGGAACGCGAAAAAGGAATTAGCAAATCGGTATTTTCGAAGTTCTTAAAGAACGATAAAGCCGTTCATGGGCCAATCGTACTGTCATCA
The DNA here is from genome assembly GCF_001612555.1 of Acinetobacter sp. TGL-Y2. Classification (NCBI taxonomy): domain Bacteria; kingdom Pseudomonadati; phylum Pseudomonadota; class Gammaproteobacteria; order Moraxellales; family Moraxellaceae; genus Acinetobacter; species Acinetobacter sp. TGL-Y2. The sequence goes on from NZ_CP015110.1 coordinate 720,898, forward strand.
ACTTATTTTAGATTACCGAAGGAACAGGTGGTTGAGAATCTACAACAATCCTGTTTCACAGGTAAGAAAATTGAAAAAGCTAAGTTTTTAAGTGTGGACAAAGATGAAATGGGTTTTTGGCCTGTCGCACCCATCAAAGAAAATTTTGCCTATGAAGTGGTCAAATTAGATCAGAAGGTCGAAAACATTCAGCTAAGCTCATATGCATCATCACAAAAAAATCCAAGTTATTACTGGCCCTTGGTCGTGTTTCTAGATCAGCAAGGCTGTGTCATCGAAGGGGTCACGGGTTTTAAAAATGAAGATGTGGATGCCAATCATCGGCAGTTTGCATCTTTGGTGGGTGTACTTAAGAAACCGAATCAAGCGCATTTTCTATTTATGACCCCTTTGGCTGAATCTGTAGATGTAAACAATCTGAAGCTGTCCAATATAGGTCAAATCAAACTCAACGTTTTAAGATAATTGAACAAGATAACCAAAAGGGTTTAAAAATGAATAATAAAATATTTCTTCCATTCGCTTTATCCAGTTTCATGTTGGCCATGTCGGGTTGTGGCGGTGAAAGTGCTACGATTCATGAAGACCCAAATACTGGAGTTAAAACCTCAACCAACGGCTGTGATGCAAGCAGTGATAGTTGTTTGGGTTTTGTCGTCACTTATCCTGTTGAAGGTTTAAATTTTGATTGCAGTAGCGACACTAAAAATCATTTTATTACCCAACTCGAAGGCAATATTGCGACAGGTGGTTGTGCAGTAGGTGATAAGGTCAGCTTTTATATACAAGGACAGGATTCAAGTCGTAAAATTGAACTCGGAACAGTGGATTTAAAACAAATCAGTCCGCTAAAAGTGGCAAGCCAGCCTGTGCAAATCAGTTTATTGGATATTGCAAAAGGCATGACCGGTAAAGATGCAGTAGCGATGGATCTTACAGATCCAACTTTCAAAACCATGGTCGGAATCACACGCATCTTTCAAGCTGTTGGACTTTCACAAAATGGTCATGTATTGGGTGATGTTCAACCGATTGAACTGACAGCCAAACTTAAGAATGACCTAGAGAAACTCTCTGCAAACGTGACTGCCAGCGAATTTATAGATGGTCGTTATGTAAGTAGCATCGCACCCTGGCTAAATCTAGGTACAGTCAGTGAAAGTGTGGCAGAGAATGTTGCAGAGCAAATGGTTCTGCTGAAAAACGTCAATATTTATAGTGCAAATTTCTTGGCGGTGTCTGCTTTAAACGTAGATGTCGGTGGTTTCCATGGTAAAAGCCAAAATCAAGAATCGATCGCCAACATGTATGTGTTGACCACTCGACAAGGTTATACCACAGGCTACACGGTACAATGGAAAGGCAAACCTTTAACCACAGGCAGCCAAGTGATTAGTAGTATTGGACGAATTAATTTACTGACTCAAGTCCCTCCAATTAAGCTTAACGCCAATGACGGTGTAAAAAACTGGATTAGTCCTTTAAGCAATAGCATTTCAACACCGTTATCTTTTAAAACGACCTCTACGGCAAGTGATCAACTGGATATATATCAAGGCACGATACTCAGCCAAAAAGCAATTGTGGGCACTGAGTATATGTATAAACAGGTTACAGGAAGTAGCACAGCACCTGCCAATAATGTTTATGGCCAGTGGCGTCAAAGCATAGATAATGAAAATTTTACAGGCTCAATCGATGTGTATCAGTCGAATCCTGCAACTTATCTCGATCGGGCGGTATTTAAAACCATTAATACTGTAAATAATGGTGAAAATTATATATTCCCGCTGTATGCAACCTTAGAGTTTAGTTTCCAAGATCCAGCGATGCCAGTGCAAAAAGTGGGAATTGTGATTGATGAGTTTGGCGATATTCGCACCAACCGCTCAGCAACATCTTTGGCATCAGATCAATGTTTAACAGTCAATGCCAATATGCAAGACAGCAATGGTGTTCAGCAGTATCGAATAGGGACTACAGGGGCAGCAAACCAAAGTAGCAATGATAAGTCGATTACTTTGCGTATGATTTTAGCCAATTCTATTTTTGGTCCATTGGATGGCGCCTTAATTGGCTTAAATGAAAGCTTTATGTATTTACCCCAAGACAATCAAGGCAATGTGTCAAACTTATCTTCTGGCGGTGTTCGATTAAACCTGCAGAACTTAATCAGCAGCAATACTACAGCTTCAGGGATTAACATCACGGGTTGGGATGGTGCAGCCTCAAAAGATGCTGAATGGCTGAATATGCATGCTGTGGCGCAGTCTATTTATGACACCGCCAATAAAGTCACACCGCAGAGTGAGCTGGCTAAACGTCAGCAAGGTAAAATTAATATCAGTTTGCCTACATGCTACAGCATTAAAACCAAGACTTAATGCATAAAAAAACAGTACTTACCTTAAGAAAAAATCCATCGATAGTGATGGATTTTTTTATGTAGATTTGAATATATCAAATGATAAGTTTTGATGTAAATAATTGTATTGGTTCAATTTAACCCGTGTGATCTAAACGCGTGCCTAAGGTTTCAAGATGGGTTGGGAATTCATTGCTATTACGGTCTTCAAAATAATGTCTTAAAGTACGTTCTACGCTTGGAAAGGCCAGTTCATTCCATGGAATTTCATGTTCTTCAAATAAACGACTTTCAATAGTTTCATCACCCGCGCCGAATTTCCCATCTACAAGTATAGATTTGAACAGCACATAGATTTGACCAATTCGAGGAATATTATACATACAGTACAACTGTTCAATCTCGACTTCAGCCTCGGCTTCTTCACGGGTTTCACGTGCAGCACCTTGCTCCATGGTTTCAAAAAGTTCCATGTAGCCAGCGGGCAAGGTCCAAAGTCCATAACGAGGTTCAATGGCACGGCGGCACAATAAAACTTTATTTTCCCAAATGGCGAGTGCGCCACAAATCACTTTCGGATTCACATAATGAATCGTTCTGCATTGAGTACACACTTGGCGAACTCTTTCGTCACCTAAAGGAATTTGGTCTGTTGTCGGTTGTCCGCAGGCCGTACAGAAAGGCATAAGCATCATTGAAAATATGAGATGATTCAGCATAACGTAAAACGATGACTTTCGCATCATTTATAGCCTTATGCACAAAATTTCATATATGATGGAATGACAATAAAAAATCTCAAATTGAGTGTGTAACGATGATGGAACCACCTTTAACACAGCTTCTTCAACAGCATTTACGCTTCTCAAAGCGGATTCAACATGCACATGCTGCTGTGTTAATTGCGATTACCAATGAAGATGACCCCAAAATTTTACTGACCCGCCGTTCGATCTATATGAATAACCATGCGGGTGAAGTGTCTTTCCCAGGTGGTAAACGCGACCCAAATGACACCAGTAATATTGTGGTGGCACTTCGTGAAGCATGGGAAGAAACCGCACTCAATCCATTTGATGTGACGTTGTTAGGGGATTTACCCATGGAGCGATCTAAAACAGGTATTTTGGTCAAGCCTGTGGTCGGGCTGATTCCACCACAAGTGAATTTGATTGCACAGCCCACTGAAATTGATCGTATTTTCTTTGCCTCCATACGCGATATGATGAAAGCACCACCGACACCTTACGAAGTCAGACTGGCAAAGCAATCGATCTATTTTCCAAGTTTAAGAATTGAAAATGAAGTGGTGTGGGGCTTAACCGCTCGTATCATTATTTCGCTATTTCAATATGGACTCAATTATAAAAAGAATTGGCCGTTTTTATTAAATTCACCGAGTTTTAAATCGGCTATTTTTAAACATCATTAATCTGTACATGATCAATGTGAAAACATGGGTATAGACATTATGACCATACTTGTCATATGAGGATGTTCAAAAAAGATAATTGACCAACCCAATAGAAAATCGGTGAATCAATAGCCTGTCAATATAAAAGCATATAAAGGAATATGATCATGATGTACAAATTTCAGGGACAAGCACCTCAAGCGACCCATGAACCTTGGGATGGATGGGTTGCAGACACAGCAACCGTCATTGGGCAAGTTGAGCTTGGGCGTCAAGTCAGTGTTTGGTTTGGGGCAGTTGTGCGTGCGGACAATTGTAAAATTCGTTTGGGGGATTTTAGCAATGTCCAAGAAAATGCGGTGTTGCATACGGATCACGGCATTGAAATGAATATTGGCAGCTACGTCACCATTGGTCATCAAGCGATGTTACACGGATGTACGATTGGCGATAATTCCCTCATTGGCATTAATGCGGTGGTGCTCAATAACGCCGTGATTGGTAAAAACTGCATTATTGGTGCAAATGCTCTGATTCCTGAAGGTAAAATTATTCCAGATAACTCTCTGGTGATGGGATCACCCGGTAAAGTTGTCAAAACCTTAGATGAGTTTGCTGAAGCCAAATTAAAACTCAGTGCGATGCATTATGCCGAGCATTATAAAAATTTCGTTCAGCTGGAAAAGTTCGAGTTTTAAGCGCTGAGTTGTGTCAATACAATGTGCAAATATTTGAGTTTAAAGCATGATATGAAGGGTGCGCATAAATAACAGCAAAACATCACAGAGAACCTCTCGCGTGAATAAAATGAGTGGAGTATGATAGGCGTCATTTTTAACGTAGATAGGGTCGTGCATGAAATTGCTTGCATTAGAAACTGCCAATGAGCAGTGCTCAGTTTCGTTAATAGATGAACATCAGACACTTTATTTTCAGCGTGATGACCGTGCAAAAGCCCAGACTCAGACCATTTTACCGATGATTGAGCAAGGTTTTAAACAAACCAAAAGCGCAATTTCAGACTTAAGCGCGATTGCGTTTAGTCGTGGACCGGGTTCATTTAGTGGTGTGCGGATCAATGCTGCGGTGACGCAAGCCTTGGCGTGGTCAAATGACTTGCCTGTGATTCCCGTGTCGACTTTACAAGCACTGGCACAAGCGGCGTATCGCGAATTAAAATTAGAACGTGTGACTGCGGTCCTTGATGCACGTATGAGTGAAGTGTATATCGCAAGTTACCAACTTGATGATCAAAAGATTATGCAAGCTGTCGATGAAGAACAGCTACTTAGCTATAGCGATGCACAAAGCTATCAAAAATTTACTTTGATTGGTTCTGGTGCAGCTTTAGTTGATGCACATGCAGTAGAGCATTTAAAAATTACAGCATCAGCTGAAGATATTGCGACTATTGCCCGTATTCAAGCTTTAGACGAAAAATGGGTGAGTGCAGAATATGCATTGCCTGTGTATTTACGTGACAACGCGTGGAAAAAAATTCCAGAACAAGGCAAATCATAACTAGGGATTTATATGGATCTTTTACTGCTGCTTAAAGCGGCAATTATGGGTATTGTTGAAGGTATCACTGAATTTTTACCCATTTCCAGTACCGGTCATTTGATTCTGGCAGCAGAACTCATGAACTTTTGGAGCAAGGAAAAAAGTGATGTGTTTGTGATTGCCATTCAAATGGGTGCAATTGCAGCGGTGATTTATGAATATTGGGCTCGTCTTTGGGGCGCTGCTACCGGTATGTTCACAGGTGAGGAAAAAGGACGCAGACTCGGTTTTGGTTTGATTCTGGCGTCTATTCCAATTGTACTGATTGGTCTAACGCTAGGGCAAACCGTTAAGGCACTATTGTTTAATGATATTGCGATTGCGATTGGTTTAATTGTTGGTGGTGTGATTATTATTTGGATTGAAAAAAATCCACCTGCGATCAAAGCTGAAGAAGTCGAAAACATGAGTTATAAGGATATGATTTGGATTGGTCTCATTCAAGTCTTGTCTTTAATTCCAGGAACGTCTCGTTCAGGTGCAACGATTATCGGTGCCATGTTTTTGGGTGTTTCTCGTAAAGCGGCGACTGAGTTTTCTTTCTTTTTGGGTATTCCTGTTATTGTCGGTGCAGGCTTACTTGATCTTTACCAAAGTTATGATGTGTTTCAAACGAAAGAGGATTGGACTGTTATCGCAACAGGTCTGATTGTTTCTTTTGTATCTGCGCTGATTTTAATCCGTGTCTTGGTGGCCTATGTCGCGAAGCGTGATTTTATGATTTTTGCGTGGTATCGCATTGTATCGGGTTTAATCATTTTATTGTTTGCATATACAGGTTGGAAGTTATGGTAAGCGAGTTACGCTTATTTGTAGAACACGACTTTCAAGAGAAAGCACAGCAGTATTTTGCTGTGCTTTCTTCTCGTGGGGTAGCGGTAAAGATTGAGTTGGTGGAAAAGCTTAATGCACGTTTTTTCCGATTAAATCCAGATTTGGCACTCTGTGTGGATATAGAAGGACTATGGTTGTCTGCCAATGGTATGAAAATGCAGCCCGACTGGAAGGCAGAAGTCGGACGTTTAAAACGTGCCAGCTTAAAGTCCGAAATGATTGCACGCGCATGCAATTTGGGTGAAAAACCTAAACTCATTGATGCAACAGCAGGACTCGGACATGACAGTTTGCTGATGGCGCATTTGGGTGCGGAAGTGACTTTGGTTGAGCGTCATCCGATTTTATTTACGTTATTGGAGTCGAGCAAAGCACAAGCAGAAAATGATCCGTTTCTAAAGCCAATCGTGGCGCGTATTCATCTGGTTTTTTCGGATTCAGCAGACTACTTAAAAAGGCAAATTGCGCAAAAAAAGATAGTCGATGTGGTTTATTTAGATCCGATGTTTCCGCAGCGCGATCAAAACCAAAATGCCGTGAAGAAACAAGCACAAGTAAAAAAACAAATGCAGCTTTTACATGTGTTATTGCCCAAAGATGGTGACATGGATTTGGGTGATCATTTGCTGGAACTGGCACGAAAAATGGCAAAACGCGTGGTGGTCAAACGACCGCGATTGGCTGTGTTTTTGGCAGACCAGAAAACTAATCATCAGTGGCATGGTGATGCGTGCAGATTTGATGCCTATTTTCAGCATCCTATTTCTGAGTAATTTGGTAAATGCTTCAATAATAGTCAAAAAACTGTTATATAGTTAAAAGTAGTATTGATAAAATTTTAACCGAGCATACACTAGAAAAGCTGATACAGGCACCTGCAAAAATGAACCCTTATGATAGATCTGAAACCCTCAATTAACTTTTGGCATGATTTAAAAAGTAACCAACGTGCAGGTATATGGTTGTTTTTGGGTTCACGTAAAGCTCTGCAAATTGTACGCCCATCGATTCTGCAATTGATTTTTTGGGGTATTTTGGGAGGCTGTGCCAACAGTTTGTTTAGTTGGCTAGTGGCAGGCGATGCAGGGGAGTTCAACAAACAAGGCTTAGTAAGCTATGCACTGTGGCCTTTTATTGCGCTCGTGGTTGGCATATTTTTATCCCAGCGAACCAATAACCCACGTTTAATGCTGGTTCCAGCACTGCTGTGGTTGGTGCTTGATACCCATATCGCGCTTTTACAAAGCTTTATTCAGTATCTTGGCACTTTAGACTTTTTACCTCATTTTACTTATGACTACTTACCAATCGTTTTTATGGTTCTGTTTGTATGGCAAAGCTTAGCTGTCGTTTGGGTATTTGCACGTGAATTGAAGTGGCCATGGTGGGAACGCGCACTGATTATGCTCGTAACGTTGTTCACTTTAGTGGTTTGGCAAACTTCAGTGTCGGATCAGCCGATTTGGAAAGTCGAAGAAATTCCACCTTCTCTTTCAGAGCAAGCATTTTATACTCAAAATCGTTTATTGAATCAGTCCTTACAACAGATTAAATTCGGTGAGTTTGCAGACACGCATTGGTATTTTATGGGTGTGGCAGGCGCAAGTTACCAAGATGTATTCAAACTCGAAATCGAACGTATTCGTGAACAGTTCGATACGCGTTTTGGAACCTATGGCAGATCAATTGCGCTGATTAATAATCCGGCCACGCGTACTGAAGTACCATTGGCATCGAAAACCAGTATGGACTTGGCATTACAGCGAATTGGTTCGCAGATGAACCGTGAAAGTGATGTGTTATTTCTATATATGACCTCACACGGTTTATCCAATCAATTCGAAATGGAAAATGCTCCCATAGACTTGGATGATGTCGATCCGAAGTGGTTAAGACAAACTTTAGATAAATCTGGTATTCGCTGGAAGGTGATCGTGATTTCAGCGTGTTATTCAGGAAGCTTTATTCCTGCTTTGCAATCGCCTGATACTTTAATTATTACTGCCTCTGCTGCAGATCGAGATTCTTTTGGTTGCTCAAGTGAATCCGATTATACCTATTTTGGGCGGGCCTTCTTCGATCAAGCGATGCGTGAAAAGAGCAGTTTAAAAACCGCGTTTGATGAAGCTGCGAGCACCATTGCCACTTGGGAACAGGCGCAAGGTTTTCAGCCATCTGAGCCGCAGTGGGTCATGGGTAAAAACATGGAATTGATGCTGCCACAGCTTGAACAACGCTTATTTCCACAAAAGGGTGCGCAAGCTTCAACTCAAAACCAAAATCTGGATTTGAATGATTTAAACTTTAAAACTGAAACTACGGTTCAGGTTAATCCATAAGGTAAGTAATCTCATGCAACTGATTCAGAAAAATAAATGTTTTGAAGGTGAACAACGCAGTTATCAAATTGAGTCACGCTCTTTAAAAGGAAGTACGAAATTCTCGGTCTTCTTGCCACCGCAAGCATTAGAGGGGCAGTCGTGTGCTGCACTGTATTATCTTGCGGGATTAACCTGTACCGAAGAGACGTTTGTGATTAAGGCGCACGCACAGCGTTTGGCTGCTCAGCTGGGTCTCATTTTGATTAGCCCAGATACTTCTCCGCGTGGCGATAGCGTGGCGCAAGGTGATTCTTGGGATATTGGTCAAGGCGCAGGTTTTTATATCAATGCCACACAAGCGCCATGGGCCGAACATTTTCAAATGGAAAGCTATTTGATAGAAGAATTATATCCACGCTTACTGGCTGAGCTGCCGATATTATCTCATGCAGTCGGGATATTTGGTCACAGTATGGGCGGGCATGGCGCCTTGACTTTGGCATGGAAATATCCAGAAAAATTCAAATCGGTTTCTGCCTTTGCACCCATTTGTGCACCGAGTGATTGCCCTTGGGGTGAAAAGGCTTTTAATGCTTATTTGGGGGCGGATCAAAAGACTTGGCATGCGCATGATGCAACCCAATTGGTCTTAAACAAGGGCGCATTGTTTGCTGAAGTGTTAATTGATCAAGGTTTAAATGATCAATTTTATACTCAATTACATCCTGCTCAAATGCGCGAGATATGTGAAAAAGTCGGTCAGAAGCTGACCTTGCGAGAACATGCGGGCTACGATCATGGTTATTTCTTTATCCAAAGTTTTATGGATGATCATCTGCAATTCCATGCACTTCAGCTTCAAAAATAAAGTAGAATCTTCAGGGGGCACGAGCTCATGTGCTCCTGATGAAATAAAATTGAAGATCAATATACAATTTAGATGTTCATTTTTCAGCGCAGAATTTTATTAAATTTTTTATTTAAAAATATGACTTAGAACAGAGAATAATAATGCAACACTCCCAAAACTCTGCACCACCAAATTTACCTGAACTAGAATCGCCATTTCCGTTGTCTGACGAAGATTTGAACCGTCCTGTGTATATGGGGCGCGAGTTTAAGTTCAGATTCCATGGACAAGCGATGGAATATTTTGGTATTTGGATCGTGAATATATTATTGACCATTGCCACTTTAAGTTTATATGCACCTTGGGCAAAAGTGAGGCGCTTACGTTATTTCTATAATAATACTGAATTTTTTCATCGTTTCTTTGATTTTACCGGTGTCCCGACCAAAATCTTAATCGGACGTCTGATTGCTTTAAGTATATGGGGGGTATTTGCCATTGCCTCCTATATGGAAATGACGATTGCGGCCTTTGGGGGGGTATTTATTTATTTGGCATTGCCTTGGCTGGTCAGAGCCACGATTCGATTTAACGCGCGTAACAGTAAGTTTGGCAACAGTCGATTTTACTTTGAAGGCAGCAGTAAGCAGGCCTATAAGCAGTTTTTTATCGCCGCCTTAATTGTTATTTTTACCTTGGGTATTTTCACGCCTGTGGCGATTTGGCTGTATAAGCGCTACACCATCAATCATCTGTATGTGGGGCAACTCAAGTTTAAATTAAACAATGATTGGTCCAGTTATATGCGTGCCGTGTATGTTCCGATTTTGATGTTTATAGCGGTCTTATTGGGCTTCGGTGTGATAGCAGCCTTTATTCTACCGATGAGTGGTGGATTTGGAAGTAGCCACTTTATCAATCTACTTTTGGTGATTTACGTTGCGGGTATTTTGTTTGTAGGTCCTTTAATTCAAGCGCGAATCTTTATGACCACGTGGAACAGTACCGCCATTAATAGCAGTGAATTTAAAACCAGCGCCAATCAATGGCGTTATGCATGGATTATAGCGAGTAACTGGATCATTAAAATTTTAAGTATTGGTTTAATGTCCGCGTGGGCAGCGATTCGTCTATATCGTTATCAAGTTGAATCTTTGACATTGACCTTGCATGATGACCCAAATCTAATGATCAATATTGCACAGAATGATCACAGCGCCATTGCAGAAGAGATTAGCGACATTTTCGACCTCGATATTTCGCTCTAAGGAAAGGAGAGAGATCTTGAAACAAGCTATTTCCATCACTTATTATGACGGGTTGATTTCAAAGCCTCATCAGGCGAGTCTAAGTGCTTTAGACCATGAGCATATCTTGGTGGAATATGAACAAGATGGTGTGGTGAAAAGACACCAATATCATGCCGATCAAATGACCTTATTTGGCACCATTGGTCAGCGTAATCCTGCGATTGAACTGGAAAATGATGCACGGATTGAACTGCACAGCCAGACGCTTCCTAAATGGCTGCCGATTGACCATAAAAGTTTTCACCATAAAGTTTGGCGACTGGAACGCACGCCTTCTCTGATTATTTTTAGTGTGGTATTTGTACTGGCTTTGGGTTTCGCCCTCATCAAGTGGGGTGTACCCACAGCGTCTAAAGTGATTGCGTTTCAACTGCCTGAAAATACCTTGACTCGTTTAGGGGGGCAGGCTGAAAACTATGTCATGGATTATACCAAGCCCAGCAAATTGCCACAGGCGCGTCAAGATCAAATTCGAGCTACTTATACGAATCTCGTGGCAGAAAATAAACCTGCGACCTTGAAGTTTCGTGCAGGCGATCAGCTCGGTGCAAATGCCTTGGCACTGCCGAACAATACGATAATTTTGACCGATGAATTGGTTGAGTTGTCACACAGTGATCAAGAAATTATTGGGGTATTGGCGCATGAGCAAGCACATTTGTTAGAGCGCCACAGCCTACAACAAGCATTGTCCAGTTTAGGGTTTAGTGTGCTGTATATCGCGATTACCGGCGACAGCTCAGATCTCATGACCACTGTTCCGGTTGCGATTGTGGGCGCAGGTTACTCGCGTAAATTCGAACAAAAATCTGATTTATATGCGTTAAAGCTGATGCATAAAAACCAAATCGAAACCTCGCATTTTGCCAATTTCTTACAGCGTATGAGCGAAGATGCAGAAGAAGATACGGAGCAATCCAGTTGGATGAGTGCATTATCGAGTCATCCTGCGACAGCAGAGCGAATCAAAATGGTGCGTGACTTTGAAGCCAACAATCCTAAACACATCGCCGAATAACTCGAATACCCATTATAAGCCATCGCTCCAATGTTGAATGCAGGCGATGGCTTTTGTTATTTTGGACTAAAATAAATTAAAAATCATTTAATTGGTATGTGACCAATCGGCTTGAAATTCTTGTTGTGCCATACGATTTAGATGATCTAAAACCACATTTTCAAGTGCAGTATTGTCTGTATCCTCTGTAACAATCTGAACGGATAAATGCTCAGTTAATGCATTCATCACCACAGTGGCTTGAGGCATAAAAATACTGAATTGGTCTTCGGTTTCTGCCACTTCAAACTTATGTTTCCAATGATTGACTAAGCGTTTAGCGATGCGCTTGGCATCCAAGGTCGCAATGTTTGCAGAACTTTTCATATCAACTCCCTTAATGATCATTTTATCGTTCATGAGCTTAGCAGAGTTATGCAATGGTTGCAGTCACAGAAATAGAACACAGCTTTGCAATGACTTAAATGGAATATTGAATGGCACTGATCAATAAAATGATCGGACTTGAAATCATACGGTAGGCTAAGTTTGTTATAATCCCTCTATTCAATACACAATTCTGAGCCAGGTTCTGTCATGTCTAAGCCATTTTTAATCGCACCTTCAATTTTGTCTGCAGATTTTGCCCGTTTAGGTGAAGAAGTTGAAAATGTTCTAGAAGCAGGTGCTGATGTTGTACATTTCGATGTGATGGACAACCACTATGTACCGAACCTGACTTTTGGTGCAGGTGTATGTAAGGCATTAAAAAAATATGGCATTCAAGCGCCGATTGATGTGCATTTGATGGTATCTCCCGTAGATCGCATGATTGGTGATTTTATTGAAGCAGGCGCAGATATTATTACTTTCCACCCAGAAGCATCCGATCATATTGATCGCTCTTTACAGTTGATTAAAGCGGGTGGCGCGAAAGCGGGTTTGGTGTTTAACCCTGCAACGCCTCTTCATTATTTGGATTATGTGCTTGATCAGGTCGATCAAATTTTATTGATGAGTGTCAACCCAGGGTTTGGTGGTCAGAAGTTTATTCCGATGACCTTAGAAAAACTGCGTCAAGCGCGTAAAATTATTGATGCCTCTGGTCGTGATATTCGTTTAGAAGTTGATGGTGGGGTCACACCGGCCAACATTCGTGAAATTGCGGAAGCGGGTGCAGATATGTTCGTGGCAGGTTCTGCGATTTTTGGTCAGTCAGATTATAAAACCGTGATTGATGAGATGCGCCTAGAATTATCTAAAGCTGGTTCAGTTCAAGTTTAATCAATATTTGAATAAGTCATTGCAATTTGTGGATAACTTTGTGGTTAACTGGGTGGATATCTGTGTTGATAACACTAGGGATAAGTCGATTATTCTTTAATCACTTAGATAGCAATGGTTTATAATTTAGACATAATTTGTATAAAAAGAATCCAATTGGGTTCTTTTTATATATCTAAGCTACATTGTTCTATAAGGCTGTACTTCACTTTAAGGTCAAATCTAGATTGCTACCATGCTGTATAAAAAATAACTAAAATGTTTAACTGGACGTGGAAAAATTAGAATTGTGCAATTGCTTTTAAATTCAAATCTTTGTGTATAACGGTAATGAAATAAACATTAAAAGTAATGATTCTGATTAAATAAATATCGAGATTCAAAGTGACTTAAAAAGTAGCCTCTGTTTTAAAACGGATCGATCTGCAAGGTCTTTCTGAACATGATGAATCATGTCTGGATATAGCGGCTGTTTGAAAATCAGTCAATTGTGGTTATAATTGAATCTATCAAAAGAGGGGGAACGACCTCCCTTGCGTTGCTGACATCCGTTTGCAAAGCAAGAAAAAACGTCAGGACGACCTGACTAACTTTATTTAGTTGGAGCGCCGATCATGGCTTGGATCATCCTTTTATGTGCAGGTCTTTTTGAAATTGTCTGGGCATATTCAATGAAAATGTCTGAAGGTTTCAGCAAACTCACACCCAGTATTATCACCTTATTTTTCATGATTTTAAGTTTCGCCTTACTGGCTAGCGCCATGAAGAGCTTACCTTTAGGAACGGCTTATACCATTTGGACGGGAATTGGTGCGGTCGGCTCCTTTGTCGTTGGGATCTTTATCTTGGGTGAGCCTGCATCTGCACTGCGGTTGTTCGCGGCAGCACTGATCCTAACGGGCCTTATTCTCATGAAACTTTCATCAACTTAAGCAAAAAATGTCCACATTTGATTTAATGTGGGCGTTGTTGTGTTTATCTTTATTGTCACTTGTAGGAGCTGTATATGGCGTGGATGGCATTATTACTGGCGGGCATATTTGAAATTGTTTGGGCATATTCGATGAAAATGTCTGAAGGCTTTAGCAAATTGACCCCCAGCATCATTACGCTGATTTTTATGATCTTAAGCTTTGTTCTATTGGCGTATGCAATGCGAACTTTACCCTTAGGCACAGCATATACGATTTGGACAGGGATAGGCGCAGTTGGCTCGTTTCTGCTTGGGATCTTTATTTTGGGTGAGCCTGCATCTGCCATGCGGATGCTGGCTGCAGTGCTGATTATTTCGGGTTTGGTATTAATGAAAATATCTTCGTAATTTTTATGGATCATCACGTATGAGAAATTTGAAATCGAAAGAACATTTGGCTTTAGCGTTGGCTTTTTCAGAGATGGACTCGCCAGTAGGTCAGATAAAATTGGTGGCGCATGCGCATGCTTTGGTTGCCGTCTTATGGCAAAATGAAAAACTGAATCGCGTGATTTTACCTGATCTGGTACAGGATGATTCACATCCAATATTATTGATGGCCAAGCAGCAATTAAACGAATATTTTAAAGCTCAGCGTAAGGCATTTGATGTTCCTTTGGACGCTCAAGGCACACTATTTCAAAGACAAGTCTGGCAAGCCTTACTCACGATTCCATTTGGCGAAACACGTACTTATCAAGACATTGCCGTTCAGATTGGCAATCCGAAGGCAGTACGCGCTGTAGGTGCTGCCAATGCTCGAAATCCGATTTCGATCATTGCGCCCTGTCATCGGGTGATCGGTTCAAACGGTGGTCTAGTGGGTTTTGCAGGAGGACTTGAGAACAAGAAAATTTTATTGAATCTTGAGTCTCTCAAGTTTTAAATAACGTGTAAGTGCTATTCATCATTAAAAAGTAGACATAAATAAAATGGAAAATATGCCTAATCAACTATTGAGTACACTCTTTTCAAACCTTTGGTGGGTGGTTTTGATTTTCATCGGCATTGGATTACTGCAATTTTTTAAGCCGTATTTAAAAGGAAAATTTGGTGAACTTGCAGTTAGCACACACGTTAAATTGTATTTAACAGATGATTATATTTTATTGAATGATTGTACTTTGCCAGATGATCGTGCGGGAACCACGCAAATTGATCATATCCTGATTAGTCCTTATGGTATTTTTGTGATTGAAACCAAAAACTATAAAGGCTGGATTTTTGGTGGGGAGCGTCAGAAAAGTTGGACACAACAGCTTTATAAAAAACGCTATAAGTTTCAAAACCCACTGCATCAAAACTATAAACATGAAAAGGTGCTGCGTACTGTCCTAGAAGACTTGGTCGATATTAAGCATATTCATTCAGTAATCGTATTTATGCCGGATTGTGAGTTTAAAACAGAGATGCCTGCCAAGGTCTTTAAAGGCGCAAGTTGGGTGGATTACGTCAAAGGCTTTGATACAGAAGTCATTAGCCGAATGAGAATGCAACGTATTCGACTACGTATCGAAAAAGAAGTGCTGGAGAAGTCATGGAAAACAGATCGCATTCATATTGAAAACCTCAAAAAGCGTAAAGAAATTTCTTAAAAAATTTTGCACAGATTAAAAAAAGCCCTGAATCAATCAGGGCTTTTACTTAGAAGCGTTTTGGAATTCTTTGACCGCCTGCAACTGGAATATCTGCTTTTTTTAACACGCCAAATAACCACGTTTCTGCGTGATTCACCGCATTTTGCATACGATCGCCTTGGGCAAGTCGTCCTGCAATAAAACTCGCCAATGAACAACCCGAGCCATGATATTCGCCCTCAAGTCGTGGACATTGGGTCTCTGAAATTAGGTCACCATTTTGATATAAAGCATTACGAATATAGTTAGGCGTGTCTTCATGACCACCTTTGACCAGTACGGCTTTAGCACCCATCTCAAATAATTTTTGGGTTGCAATATCAATATCTTGCTCACCTGTTAAAGCACGCAGTTCTACAGTGTTGGGCGTGATTAAATCTGCAAGAGGAATCAGTTCAATAAAGGCTTTGACTAGAGTTTCTTGATTGCCCAGTGAGCCACCACTGTTGGCCACCAATACTGGATCGAGCACATACAGATAATCAGGGTGTTCAGCTAAGAACTCAGCTAAAGCGGCAATGTTGTCGGTGGTACCCAGCATGCCAGACTTCACCACTTTAATCGGCAAATCATTCACCACGGCATTGGCTTGCGCAAGCAATAGTTGTTTTGAAGTGGCTTCAAAACCAAAAACCTGTTGTGAGTTTTGAATGGTGAGCGCAGTACACGCAATGGCAGCATGTGCACCACTTTGACCAATGGCTTCAATATCCGCCTGTAAGCCAGCACCACCAGATGGGTCTAAACCCGAAAAGCAAAGTACAGTAGGGCGCACAACAATGTCCTTGATTCACAATTTTGCGTTAGTATAAGCAACTTTGAGCGAAGTCTCGATATTAATTCGATAGAAAATAAAAGGGAAAGGGCTAGGCTGTGATTAAGAACATATTAATCGATCTCGATGGGACGTTAACTGACCCCAAAGTGGGGATCACCACCTCTGCACGTTATGGTTTAAATAAGGTAGGTCATCCGATTCCTGAATCTGAAAATATAGATTGGATTATTGGTCCACCGCTCAAAGCATCCCTAGCCAAATTGCTCAATGTGGAAGTGACTGACGTTTTAGCAGAGCAAGCGCTGCTTGGATATCGTGAACGTTTTGCGGTGACTGGTTTGTTTGAAAATCATGTATTTGAAGATGTGAAAGAAACGCTCGAAGCGCTTAAAAATCAAGGCTATCGTTTATTTTTAGCGACGGCAAAACCTGAAGTCTATGCACGTCAAATTTTGGATCATTTCAACTTACTTGAATATTTTGAATATCCTTATGGGAGTGAATTAAACGGTGATCGAACCAATAAAGGCGATTTGATTGCGTATATTTTGGAAAAAGAACAGCTTGAATCTGACGAGTGCTTAATGGTTGGTGACCGTGAACATGATATTTTCGGGGCACGCCGTCATGATATAGAAACCATTGCCGTTGAATATGGTTATGGTTCGGATGCAGAGCTCACAGCAGCTCAGCCAAAAGCACGAATTACCAAATTTTCAGATTTGCTGCAACATCTGGGTTAAGTGATACTTAATGAGCTGCTTAAATTTAAGTAGCTCATTTTCTTCTAAAAAGACCATTCAAAATTGGATAAAAGTGGTTTATTGCAAATCGAGATATAAGGTTTCTTTGACTTCTTCCATCACGATATAACTGTGGGAAGACGCAGATGAAGGGAGTTTTTTCAATAAATCTCCAAGCAAGCGTCGGTAAGCACTCATTTCTTTTAAGCGAGCTTTCACCAAATAATCAAATTCGCCTGAGATGAGATGACACTCCAAAACCTCAGGAATTTCGACTAAATCACGGGCAACCTGATCAAAGACATCCCCGGATTTGGCCGATAATTTAATTTCTAAAAATACCAATAAATTTCGATCGACCAGCTCAGGGTTTAAGCGGGCGTAATAGCCCATGATAATGCCATCACGTTCTAAACGTTTCACCCGTTCAGAGCAGGGAGTGGTGGACAAATTGACCCGAGCCGCCAATTCACTAATCGCAATACGTCCATCTGTTTGCAGGATATTTAAAATTTGATGATCAATACGGTCTAATTTACGCACCATTATTTTCCTTTTTTTGGATTTTTTTCAGGAGAAATCTATAGAATTACCTAGATTATAGCTATTAAAACAGTGAAAAAAACTATTGAACTGAAAATATACTAGGTAAATAAACTATAGGTGTTCGAGGGACTGAATATGCGCGTAATCGTATTGGGTAGTGGTGTTATTGGAGTGGCAAGTGCGTACTACCTCGCACAACAAGGTGCAACGGTTACCGTATTGGACCGTCAAGCGGGTCCTGCTGAAGAAACCAGTTTTGGTAATGCAGGTCAAATCTCGCCGGGTTATTCAACGCCGTGGGCAGCACCGGGCATACCTTTTAAAGCAGTGAAATGGATGTTTCAGCATCATGCGCCTTTGGCCATTAATATGGACGGTAGCATGTGGCAGTTACAGTGGATGGCACAAATGCTAAAAAACTGTAATTCGAATAGCTATGCGATTAACAAAGAACGTATGACACGTGTGGCTGAATACAGCCGTGATTGTTTACGTGAGCTGCGTAAAGAAACAGGCATCAGCTATGAAAACCGCTCAAAAGGGACTTTACAAGTATTTCGTAATGAGGCCCAACTCGATGCGGTACAACGTGATATTCAAGTGCTCAAAGAATGTGGTGTAGAGCATCAACTCTTACTCAAAGATGACTTAGCCAAAGTTGAACCTGCGCTCGAGTTCGCCAAAGATAAATTGGTCGGTGGATTACATTTGCCGAATGATGAAACGGGTGATTGTTATATGTTCACCAATGCTTTAGCGAACATCGCAAAAGAGATGGGTGTAGACTTTAAATTCAACCAAAATGTTGAAAAATTAGTGCTTGAAGGCGATGAAATTAAAGGCGTTGTGGTCAATGGTAAAGTCTTGACCGCAGATCGCTATGTTTTGGCATTTGGTAGTTATTCACGTGATTTCTTAAAACCACTGAACTTAGATTTGCCTGTCTATCCTGTGAAAGGTTACTCGCTCACTATTCCAATTGTAGATGCTGCCTTTGCACCGCAGTCTACAGTTTTGGATGAAACCTACAAGATTGCGATTACCCGTTTTGATCAACGGATTCGTGTCGGTGGTATGGCAGAACTCAGTGGTTTTAACCATGGTTTAAATATGGACCGCCGTGCAACTTTAGAAATGGTCACCCAAGATCTATTCCCAGGCGGTGATATGCAACAAGCCAGCTTCTGGACAGGTCTACGTCCGATGACCCCGGACAGTACGCCAATTATTGGTGCAACGCGTTTTAGTAATTTGTTCTTAAATACCGGTCATGGCACGTTGGGTTGGACCATGGCATGCGGTTCAGGCAAATTGATCAGTGATTTGGTGATGAACCATAAAACCGATATCAATACCGAAGGTTTATCCATTCAGCGTTATCCGAATGCCGCATAAAGCCAAAGTTGTGAGGTGCATTTTGAATGAATCAAAGCGCACCTATTTTATTTTTTAATATGATTGAAAAATAACAAAGCTGAACCACATCGTTAAACCAACAAAGCTGATTCAATAAAAATGATTCAGGATAGTTAATTCAAGGATGAATATATGTCTCGCCCCATTACTGCAATCATCCACTCAAACGCATTAAGCTATAATTTATCGGTGGCGCGTCAAGCAACGCCTGATCGTGAGGTTTTTGCAGTGGTCAAAGCCAATGCCTATGGACACGGGATTGAACGGGTATTTGAGGCATTTCAATCTGCCGATGGTTTTGCATTATTAGATATTGCAGAAGCACGTCGACTACGAGATTTGGGCTGGACAGGCAAAATTTTGTTGCTCGAAGGTTTATTTCAGGCGGATGAGTTAGAAGCGTGTTCTGAGTTACAGCTCGATTTTACCGTTCACAACGATGCTCAAATTGAATGGTTAGACGCATTTTCTCAGCGCAATGCATCCATGTCTTCATCATTTCATGTGTTTTTAAAAATGAACAGCGGTATGAACCGTTTGGGGTTTCGCCCTGAAGCCTATCGCGCTGCATGGCATCGACTCTCGACTATTTCATGCGTTGAATCCATTACTCATATGACCCATTTTTCTGATGCTGATGGTGAGCGCTTAGGCGAGTCGGGTGTGGATTATCAAGTCAAAACCTTTGAGTCAACCATTGCTGGACTTACAGGTACACGCTCGATTAGCAACAGTGCCGCAATACTCAGATATCAAACTCAGTTAAACTCTGATTATGTACGTAGTGGTATTATGCTCTACGGCAGCTCTCCAGATTATCCAGCACATACTATTCAAGATTGGGGGCTTCAGCCTACCATGTCGCTTCGCAGTGAAATTATTGCCATTCAACAGATCGAGGCTGAACAAAGTGTAGGCTATGGTTCACGCTTTGTGGCTCAGCACCCCATGCGTATAGGTGTGGTGGCGTGCGGTTATGCAGACGGTTATCAGCGCACAACCCAAACAGGCACACCCGTGTTAGTCGATTCACAAAAAACCCAAATATTGGGTCGCGTTAGTATGGATATGCTAACAGTGGATTTAACCCATTTACCAGATGTTCATATTGGCAGTGAAGTGGTGCTGTGGGGGCAGTCGTCTCAAGGCGTTGTATTGCCCGTAGATGAGGTCGCAGCAGGTTCAGGAACGGTGGGTTATGAGTTGATGTGCGGTGTCACGGCACGGGTAGCGTTTCAAATCGAGCAATCAACTTAGAACATGAAGAAAAGAGTCTGTTTCGGAATTGAATTTCAAAACGAATTTAAATCACTAAACAGTTACACCCCACTTAATACAATATAAGGAAATGCATATGTCACATGCAGATATTGAAAAGATCAACAGCACCGCAGTCATGAGCGCGGTGACAGTATTTAATAAAACCGTTTATTTATCAGGGCAGGTGCCAAAGCTCACTGAAAATGATATTGAACTACAAACCAAAGATGTACTTGCCACCATTGATGCTTTATTGGCACAAGCGGGGACAGATAAATCTCGACTACTCTCCGCGCAGCTGTTTGTAAAAAACTTGGATGATTTCCAAAAAGTAAATGCGCTTTGGATCGAGTGGATGCAAGGCTGCGTTCCGCCATCTCGTGCAACCATTCAAGCCGATTTGGTCAATCCAGCATGGCTGATTGAAATTGCAGTGATTGCGGCACAAGAATAATTTTATATTAGACGAAAAGACGATGAACACCTGAACAGTAAACAGTATAAATTTGTTTATAATTCACGTATTCAACCGTGTTGATCAGGGAGAGGAATCCCTGATCACTGCTTAGTAGTTTTCAATGCTTTAAAAGGAAGTTGAAAATGACAACAACAAACAATTTTGATGAACCTTCATCTCCCAATGAGTTACAGCGAAAATTGTCCAATCGCCATTTGCAGTTAATCGCCATTGGTGGTGCTATTGGTACGGGTTTATTTATGGGCTCAGGGAAAACCATTTCCTTGGCCGGACCTTCAATCATTATTATTTATATGATGATTGGTGCAATGTTTTTCTTCTTAATGCGCGCATTAGGTGAAATTTTGCTGTCTAACCTACACTACAAATCCTTCATTGATATGGCGCATGATTTGATTGGTCCGGGTGCGGGCTATTATATCGGATGGTCATATTGGTTGGGCTGGATTTTGGTCGGTATCGCGGACTTGGCTGCTATTATCAATTATTTAAGTTTTTGGTTACCGCCAGATCAGATGTTTACCCCGATGGGGCAAGCCGCCATCAGCGTGGGCTGTGTTCTGTTTATCTTGGCAATTAACCTCGTAACAGTAAAACTGTTTGGTGAGATTGAATTTTGGTTTGCACTGGTCAAAATTTTAGCCATTGTTGGGCTGATTTTTGTGGGTGGCTTCATGGTCTTTACCAGTTTCCAAACCCCAACAGGTTCGGTGGCAAGTTTCAGTAATATCTGGGCACATGGTGGGCTCTTTCCAAAAGGTGCGATGGGCTTTTTAGCCGGGTTTCAAATCGCAATGTTTGCCTTTGTGGGGGTTGAGCTTTTGGGGACGATGGCAGCTGAAACTAAAGACCCTGAAAAGAACTTGCCTAAAGCAGTCAATGCCATTCCAACACGAATTATCATTTTCTATGTGTTGTCACTGGTCATGATTATGTCTGTGACGCCGTGGATTGATATTCCTGCGGATCAAAGTCCCTTTGTAAGCTTGTTCTTATACGCGGGTATTCCAACCTCAGCAATTATTATGAACATGGTGGTGTTGTCATCGGTCATGTCCTCTATGAACAGTGGCGTGTTCTCCACCAGTCGTATGTTGTTTGGTTTGGCACGAGACGGTCAAGCACCGCAAGCCTTGGCGAAACTTTCAAGTCGTGCAGTACCTGCACAAGGTTTAATTTTCTCTTGCGCATTTATCATGTTTGGTGCGGCATTTCAGTACTTCGTGCCGAATACGATGGAAGCCTTTACTTTGGCCAGTTCACTGTGCGTGATCCTGTTCATTAGTATTTGGGCGATTATTATGGTGTGCTACTTACGCTACCGTAAACTGCGTCCTGAACTGCATGAAAAATCGACCTTTAAAATGCCAGGCGGTATTTGGATGTCCTATGTCGTATTGGCATTCTTATTGTTTGCGCTGGTGATTTTGAGTTTAGAGCCAGATACGCTTAAAGCCTTGATGATTAGTCCATTGTGGTTGATCTTATTGGCGATAACCTATCGTGTGCTGTATAAACCAAGAATAAAAAAACGTCATCACTAAAACATGTGATACACGTTTATTTAAAAAGAGCCAATGAACTTTTCACTGGCTCTTTTTTTATAATGCTTTTTAAAAAAATCAAAAAAATTTTATTCATTCAGTCACATCCGTTATAATTTCGTTTTAAATAAATATTCTGAAATAAGAATAAAGCAGCACAGATCTTAATATGCGAAATTACAAAATAGATATTTTAAGAGGAATTTCGATTCTTTCGATTCTTTTGGTTCTTTTGCATCATTTCAATATTCCCTACAAATTACATGACACTTTTTTAGGTGTTCCT
The DNA here is from genome assembly GCF_001612555.1 of Acinetobacter sp. TGL-Y2. NCBI lineage: Bacteria > Pseudomonadati > Pseudomonadota > Gammaproteobacteria > Moraxellales > Moraxellaceae > Acinetobacter > Acinetobacter sp. TGL-Y2. Next base: position 743,497 of record NZ_CP015110.1, read on the forward strand.
GTTTTTGGAGAAAGCTTAAGTACACTGATTGCGAGAAATGGAAACTATGGTGTGACCATGTTTTTTGTTATTTCAGGGTTTTTAATTACCCAGCAAACATTACAGCGTGATGGCAGCCTTACAGGGATTCGAATCAAAGATTTTTATATTCGCCGTATTGCGCGAATTGTGCCTTGTTTGTTTTTACTTGTACTTATGGTGAGTGGTCTTGGGGCTTTAGGGTTACCGCCTTTCATCAATCAAAGTCCAAACGGGATTGAGGTATCTTATGGTTTAACCCTGCTGTCTGCATTTGGTTTTTGGATGAATATCCTGATTATCAAATTTGGATGGGTGAATTATGTCCTCGGCGTGCTGTGGTCACTTTCAGTGGAGGAGGTATTTTATTTTGCTTTTCCATTGCTCTGTGTGTTTCTTAGACGGAACAAAGTGTTGATTTTATTTTTATTGGTTATTGTTGTTTATGCGCCCTATTTTCGGTCTTTGCATTTTGCTGAAGAAAGCGGGGCATATCTTTACCATTATTTTTCAAGTTTTGATGGTATTGCAATAGGATGCTTAACGGCTTTAATGGCTCCTAAAATACCCTATCATGCAAAAGCTACACCATGGCTGCTGCTGATCATACCAACATTGATGATTGCTTTGTACGTATATGCGCCGATCAAAGAGGTAAGTACTTGGTCAATCAGCGTTTTTGCTCTCTTGACTGCGATTTTGATTTATAGTTTTGGTCAAAGTCAGCGCTCCAATGAACATCAGAATTTTAACCAAAATCAGGAGTCACATTTAGCAGCAGCACATTTATTAGTGCCAGACTCAAACTTAATCCTGACTTCTGAGGTGTCAGATATTGGCCTAATATCCAAAATATTGGTGTGGATTGGAAAGCGGAGCTATGAGATGTATTTATTTCATTTGATTATATTGGGCTTAATGAAAGTAGTATATTTCCCTAAAGAAACTTTGCCAATTGAGAAGTTAATGCTCTTGCCAATTTATTTTTTGGCTGTTTTTATTCTAAGTTGGACGATTGAAAAATATTATTCTACACCGCTAAATTTAAAGCTGAGAAAAAGATTGATTCATTCTAATCAGTAGGGCAGATCGATTGGTTATATTCAAATAGTTTTAAGTCCATGAATGATTTTGGGGAAACACAAAGAAAATTCAATCTGTATCATCCATGCAATCCGTAAATGCACAATCGAATTAAGCAAACTATATATCATAAAAAAAGCCTCCATTTAGGGAGGCTTTTGATGTGTATCTACTTAAAACTGTGGCTTCACTACTACCAAAATGACCACCGCAAATAAAATCAAGGTCGGCATTTCATTGAAATAACGCCAGAATTTGTGTGATTTGTAATGGGCATCTAACATCAGTTTTTTGCGGTAATAACCACAGAACACATGATAAATGACCAACAATGCCACTAAGCCCACTTTAAGATAGAACCACAGCGCTTCATGATAATGCTGTGTAGCATCACCCCAATCCACTAGAAAGTGCGCGGTGATCAGGGTTGCAAGCATGGCAGGCCACATAATGCCGCGGTACAACTTACGCTCCATGACCTGAAAACGTTCATGACTTAAAGCATCATCACTCATGGCGTGATAAACAAAAAGCCGAGGTAAGTAGAACAGCGCAGCGAACCAACATACCACGGCAATGATATGTAGCGCTTTTACCCAAAGGAAAGCATCTGAAGGAGCATCCATTAATTCACCCTTTTTTTAAAGGGCGGTGCGGATGCTGATTGGCGCAGAAGCGCTCAATCAGTAGCGCTTAACTTAGCCTTCCCATTTTTTGAAAATGAGGCAGGCATTTACACCGCCAAAACCGAAACTATTACTCATCACAGTATTCAATTTTGCGTCACGTTTTTCAAGTACGATGTCATAGCCTTTTGTGCCTTCATCGAGTTCGGTCACGTTGATGTTGGGTGCAATAAAGTCATTTTGCATCATGAGTACAGAGTAAATCGCTTCTTGTACGCCGGCAGCGCCTAGACTGTGACCAGTCATTGATTTGGTCGAGCTCAGTGGTGGCACTTGACCTTCACCAAACGCACGACCCATCGCTTGAAGCTCAGTAATATCGCCAGCAGGGGTTGAAGTACCATGAGTATTCACATAGTCAATTTTGTCAACGCCGTGTTGCTTCGCTTCTTCTAAAGCCAATAAGATACAACGTGTCGCGCCTTCACCGCTTGGTGCAACCATATCCGCACCATCCGAATTAGCTGCATAGCCGACCACTTCAGCCAAGATATTTGCACCGCGCGCTTGGGCATGTTCAAGTGATTCTAAAATCACAAAACCACCACCACCCGCAATGACGAAACCATCACGATCTGCCGAATAAGGGCGAGATGCAGTTTCAGGCGAGTCATTGTATTTAGAGCACAAAGCACCCATTGCATCAAACAACAAACTTTGTGACCAGTGGTCTTCTTCACCGCCACCGGCAAGCATTAAATCTTGTTTACCCAATTGAATCAGGTTGTAGGCATAACCAATCGCATCTGCAGAGGTTGCGCACGCGCTGGTAATGGAGTGCGCCACACCTTGTAATTTAAATGCCACACCCACATTTGCGGTAATGGTGTTCGACATATTACGAGGAACAAAAAAAGGACCGACTTTACGTGCGCCTTTGCTTTTTAATAATTCATTCATTTCAATCACAGATGCGGTCGAACCCCCACCTGAACCACCCGCAATACCGTAGCGTGGATTAGCGGCTAAGTCTTCTGGTTTTAGCCCTGCATGTTCAATTGCAGCAAGTGCTGAGTTATAGGCATACATCGCACATACGCCCATAAAACGTTTGAGTTTACGGTCAATATCATCAAAGTTTTGTTCGGCTGCAGCACTCACGTGACTTTTGAAATTTAATTCTTCATAAGTTGGGTTAAAACGTGTCCCTGAAATCCCATTTTGTAAAGAATGAGTCACATCTTCCAATGTATTACCAATGCATGAGTTAATGCCCATGCCAGTGATTACAACACGTTTCATCTACAATTCCCTATTATGGTGATATTGAGTAATCTAGATCAGATAGTGGTGTGTATTGTCTTACACCAGCGTCCTATCGACTAGATTACTTTTGTCAAAATTTAGGGTAATCATAGCAGAAAGCGTTTTAAATTCTTATGGCAAATCAATGTCTGATCTTGAAATCATGGACTGGCAAGAGTGTTCACCAATCCCCAACCAATTGAAACACATTAAAGTGGAGTTAAATCTTGAATACACATAGTATTTTCTTGACTACATATCGTGTTTTATGAAAAGTGATCCTTTAAAAGGAAAGGCTATACATGGCAAATTCTAATAATAAGCACAGCACAGGGTTGATCTCGAAAGCTTTTGGAGTGGCTAAAAAGCTCAGTACAACAGGATTAGACTTAATGAATCATGTTGCACCGGGTTCGATTGCCCCTTTAAAGCAAGCCCCTGAAAATCACACCGTTATTCATATCCATGACAATGAGAAAACTATGACTGAAAAAAAACACAGTGAAAATCCACAGCAAATGTTCCGTACCCATGTTCCAAAAGTGACACAACAGCTATTGGGCCGCCACTACAGCAAAGTGAACAATGTTGCATCGCTAATTTCACCAAACTTAAACAATAAAATTGCAGATTTCTTTTTTGATAAGCTCAATGATTTTGTTTCGGAAAGTAGTTCGGTCGAACATGTCTTAAAAGAAGTGGGTGCAAAAGAGTTAAATGAACTGTCTAAAGATTCTGCTCGCTCTGATCGTATTGCTCAAGCCCTCGCCAATCAGAACAAAACCCTTGCCGCAGTACAAGGTGCGATTACCGGTGCATCAGGTGTGATCGGCACGGCGATCGACATTCCATTATCTTTGGCGCTGACGTTAAGAACCATTTATCAGTCAGGACGTGCGCACGGTTTTGAGTTGAACCGCAGCAAAGAACAGGAAATTGTGGAATATGTCTTTAAAGAAGTGGATTTAGGCTCTATTGCAGAAAAGCAAACCTTACTCATTGCATTAAGAACCCTTTCCAATGTATTAGAAACTCAAGATACCCGTCAGCTTCAAACCATGTTGGGTTCAAGCAATGACTTTGATAAAATTCGTCAGTGGCTTAGCAATGAAGACGGCACTTTAAAATGGTCTTGGTTAAATCATATTCCGCAAATTTCAGTCTTGTCTAAACTAACGCCTTTGGCGGGTGCGGGTATTGGTGCAGTCTATAGTTGGAAATTGGTCGATGAAGCGAGTATTAAAGCGCAGCATATTTTTTCACATGCACAGCAATATCTACTTCAGCACCCAGATGAAAAACTGGATGTACTAAGCGCTTTTGAAAAAGCTGTGGCAAAAGCCCAAGCTCAAGGTGTGTTGTCTGCGCCAGAGCCAGAAGACTCAAAGCCATCGGATTCGAAAAATGAGTCTGTAGATGAGCCTGCAATTGAACCGCAGCATCCGATCACTGTTGAGCTTGAAAATGATGCAATCAGTGCGGTACGTATTGAACATAAAGCGGATGCAGAAAAAGCAGTGCCAGTGTCAATAGAAGAGGGAATTAAAAAGTTGGCAGAACAGCATGTTGAACCTCATGAAGATAATGCTGATACAGAAAACTCAGATGCGGATCAGGCAAAGTCAGACCCGTCAAAAACTAATGCGCCAAAAACTGAAGCTACGCCGAATGAAACATTCGGCAAAGGTGAGGCCAAAGTCGATGCTAAAACAGACGCCCCGAAAGTGATAGTGAAGAAAAAAATTACTGCAAAAGACACTACTGAAACTGAGAACTCTTCTATTACAAAAAAAACCCAGTCTTAAACTGTGCTAAGAGCGCCTGTTTAGGTAATGAATGCGGGCAAATCAGCGAAATGGTCAAGATTTGACTCAATGTTGAATGTTGACCATTTTTGCTTCTTGGCATACAATTGCATGCCCTCAAAAAGTAGTATTTTTGAGGGCTTTAATTTAACGGGAGAATTGCCAAATGGCAACAACAAATCAGTTGATCCGTAAGGGTCGTACAACTTTGATTGAAAAATCAAAAGTTCCTGCGTTGAAGGCTTGTCCACAACGTCGTGGTGTTTGTACACGTGTTTACACAACTACACCTAAAAAACCTAACTCAGCAATGCGTAAAGTTTGCCGTGTTCGCTTAACTTCTGGTTTCGAAGTTTCTAGCTACATTGGTGGTGAAGGTCACAACTTACAAGAGCACAGTGTTGTTCTTATCCGTGGTGGTCGTGTTAAAGACTTACCAGGTGTACGTTACCATACCGTTCGTGGTTCATTAGACTGTGCTGGTGTTAAAGATCGTAACCAGTCACGTTCTAAATACGGTACTAAACGTCCTAAGAAATAATCTTTCGAGATTATTCTTAGGCTCGTAGAGCCGCAATCCTTTATCGTCACGCTTGTCTGATTTCTGCATTTAATTTTGTGAAATTCAAGCGACGTGTAGTAAGGCCAGCGAAGCAGTACATGACACTTTGTACTCATGCTGGATAAACCTGAAGTGTCAATTTTATTAGGTGTATTAAAATGCCAAGACGTCGCGTAGTCGCTGCCCGTGAAATCCTTCCGGATCCAAAGTTCGGCAGCCAAACAATCGCTAAATTCATGAACCACGTAATGCAAGACGGTAAAAAGTCTATTGCTGAAAGTATCGTTTACGGTGCTTTAGACCGCGTTCAAGAAAAAAACAAAGTAGACCCAGTTGACTTCTTCGAGACGACTCTTGAAAAAGTTCGTCCTATGGTCGAAGTTAAAGCACGCCGTGTTGGTGGTGCTACATACCAAGTGCCTATGGAAGTACGCCCATCCCGTCGTACTGCCCTAGCTATGCGTTGGTTAGTAGACGCTGCTGCTAAGCGTTCTGAAAAAACGATGGCTTTACGTCTTGCTGGTGAGTTGCTTGATGCAGCTGAAGGCAAGGGTTCAGCAGTTAAGAAACGTGAAGACGTGCATCGTATGGCTGAAGCCAACAAAGCATTCTCTCACTACCGTTTCTAATAGGTTTAAAGACCTTAATCAGGATGACGACAGATCAGTTTCACTGAATTTTCGTCAAAACGCTTTAAGCTGCTATGCAGCTTAAAGCGTCCTGTTTTAAACAACAAATTTAGGAATGCAAGAAATCATGGCTCGTCAAACCCCAATTTCTCGTTACCGTAACATTGGTATTTCTGCTCACATTGATGCTGGTAAAACCACGACTACTGAACGTATTTTGTTCTACACAGGTGTATCTCACAAAATTGGTGAAGTACATGATGGTGCAGCAACAATGGACTGGATGGAACAAGAGCAAGAACGTGGTATTACAATCACTTCAGCTGCTACAACTTGTTTTTGGTCTGGTATGGGTAAACAGTACCCAGAACACCGTGTAAACGTAATTGACACCCCGGGACACGTTGACTTCACAATCGAAGTTGAGCGTTCTATGCGTGTTCTTGACGGTGCATGTATGGTTTACTGTGCTGTAGGTGGTGTTCAACCTCAGTCAGAAACTGTATGGCGTCAAGCAAATAAATATAAAGTGCCTCGTTTAGCATTCGTGAACAAGATGGACCGTACTGGTGCAAACTTCTTCCGTGTTGTTGAACAAATGAAAACACGCCTTGGTGCACACCCTGTACCTGTTGTAATCCCTGTTGGCGCTGAAGAAAACTTCACTGGCGTTATCGATTTGATCGAAATGAAACAGATCATTTGGGATGAAGCTTCTCAAGGTATGCAGTTCGAATACGGCGAAATCCCAGCTGACCTTCTTGATACTGCCAACCAATGGCGTACCAACATGGTTGAAGCTGCGGCTGAAGCTTCTGAAGAATTGATGGACGAATATTTAAACAACGGTGACTTGTCGAAAGAACAAATCGTTGCGGGTATTCGTGCGCAAACTTTGGCTTGTGAAATTCAACCAATGCTTTGTGGTACAGCGTTCAAAAACAAAGGTGTTCAACGTATGTTGGATGCTGTTATTGATTTCTTACCATCACCGACTGAAGTTAAGCCTATCGAAGGTATTCTTGACGACAAAGCTGAAACTAAAGCGATTCGTGAAGCATCTGACGAAGCACCGTTCTCTGCACTTGCATTCAAAATTATGAATGACAAGTTCGTAGGTAACTTAACGTTCGTACGTGTTTATTCTGGTGTTCTTAAACAAGGCGATCCAGTTTATAACCCAGTTAAGTCTAAGCGTGAGCGTATTGGTCGTATCGTGCAAATGCACGCAAACGAACGTCAAGACGTCGAAGAAATTCGCGCTGGTGATATCGCTGCATGTGTAGGTCTTAAAGACGTGACCACTGGTGATACACTTTGTGATGAGAAAAACATCATTACACTTGAACGTATGGAATTCCCAGAGCCAGTAATTTCTTTAGCTGTAGAGCCGAAGACAAAAGCTGACCAAGAAAAAATGTCTATCGCGCTTGGTCGCTTGGCTAAAGAAGATCCATCGTTCCGTGTTCGCACAGACGAAGAATCTGGTCAAACGATTATTGCGGGTATGGGTGAGCTTCACCTTGACATTCTTGTTGACCGTATGAAACGTGAATTTGGTGTTGAAGCGAACATTGGTAAACCAATGGTTGCTTACCGCGAAACAATCAAAAAGACTGTTGAGCAAGAAGGTAAATTCGTACGTCAAACCGGTGGTAAAGGTAAATTCGGTCATGTATATGTTCGTTTAGAGCCTATGAATGTTGAAGAAGCTGGTAAAGAATACCTGTTCGCTGAAGAAGTTGTAGGTGGTACTGTACCTAAAGAATTCTTTGGTGCGGTTGATAAAGGTATTCAAGAACGTATGAAAAATGGTGTATTGGCTGGTTACCCTGTTGTGGGTATCAAAGCGACATTATTTGATGGTTCTTACCATGATGTCGATTCTGACGAATTGTCGTTCAAAATGGCGGGTTCTTATGCCTTCCGTGATGGTTTCATGAAAGCTGATCCAATTCTTCTTGAACCGATCATGAAAGTTGAAGTAGAAACTCCAGAAGACTACATGGGCGATATCATGGGGGACTTAAACCGTCGTCGTGGTATGGTTCAGGGTATGGATGATTTACCTGGTGGTACTAAAGCAATTAAAGCTGAAGTTCCATTGGCTGAGATGTTTGGTTACGCGACTTCTATGCGTTCTATGTCTCAAGGTCGTGCGACCTACTCTATGGAATTTGCTAAATATGCTGAAACTCCACGTAACGTGGCTGAAGGCATCATTACTAAGTTCCAATCTGGTGGTAAAAAAGGTGACGACGAGTAATCTTTCGATTACTATAAGCCCAAACTAATTCATAGTTAAAACCAAATGCTCATGGGTTTACCCCCATGAGTTGTTTAAAAAGGAAGATCTCATGGCTAAGGCTAAGTTTGAACGTAATAAGCCACACGTAAACGTGGGCACAATTGGTCACGTCGACCATGGTAAAACAACTTTAACAGCTGCTATCGCAACTGTATGTGCTAAGCAATTCGGTGGCGAAGCGAAAGACTACGCTGCAATTGACTCTGCACCTGAAGAAAAAGCACGTGGTATTACGATTAATACTTCACACGTAGAATACGACTCTCCAGCTCGTCACTACGCGCACGTAGACTGCCCAGGTCACGCCGATTATGTTAAAAACATGATCACTGGTGCTGCTCAAATGGATGGTGCAATCCTTGTATGTGCTGCGACTGACGGTCCTATGCCACAAACACGTGAACACATCCTTTTGTCTCGTCAGGTAGGTGTACCTTTCATCATCGTATTCTTAAACAAATGCGACTTGGTTGATGACGAAGAATTGCTTGAATTGGTAGAAATGGAAGTTCGTGAACTTCTTTCTACTTACGACTTCCCAGGTGATGACACTCCAGTGATCCGTGGTTCAGCTTTGGCTGCACTTAACGGTGAAGAAGGTCAGTACGGTGTTCCTGCTGTTCTTCAACTTGTTGAAGCGCTTGATACCTACATCCCAGAACCAGAACGTGCAATCGATAAAGCATTCTTAATGCCAATCGAAGATGTATTCTCTATCTCTGGTCGTGGTACGGTTGTAACAGGTCGTGTTGAATCAGGTATTGTTAAAGTCGGCGAGTCAGTTGAAATCGTGGGTATCCGTGACACTGTTTTAACTACAGTGACTGGCGTTGAAATGTTCCGTAAATTGCTTGACGAAGGTCGTGCTGGCGAGAACTGTGGTGTTCTTCTACGTGGTACTAAGCGTGAAGACGTTCAACGTGGTCAAGTATTGACTAAACCAGGTGCAATCAAGCCGCACACTAAATTCGATGCAGAAGTATACGTACTTTCTAAAGAAGAAGGTGGTCGTCATACGCCATTCCTTAACGGTTACCGTCCACAGTTCTACTTCCGTACAACTGACGTAACTGGCGCGATCAAATTACAAGATGGCGTTGAAATGGTTATGCCTGGTGACAACGTAGAAATGTCAGTAGAACTTATTCACCCAATCGCAATGGACCCAGGTCTACGTTTTGCGATCCGTGAAGGTGGTCGTACAGTGGGTGCTGGTGTAGTTGCTAAAGTAACTCTATAATCAGTATTGATTGTGTATAAAAGAAGCGCTCCTTAGGGGCGCTTTTTTATAACATATATTTAGATGTATTGATTGTTAGACAATACATAACACAAGCTGTCCCAAACTGATATTGTTGTGACCTATATGGCATTTATCATTAAAAAATAAAAACGTACTATGAATAAGAATCAAAAATAATCAGAAGATTTAAAGTGGATTAATTCCCTTTGAAAGGAGTCTAGCAATGAATGCTAAAGTGAATATTACAAATCGTGCAGGCGCATCATTTCCAGTTCGTCGCATGCAATTTGATTTCAATCAAGTGCCTGAGTATTGGATGGATGGCTCAGCGGGCTTGACCCACTTCATGACGGCATTGTCAGCGCTGTTTCCAGCAGGCGAAAAGTTTTTTATCGACAGTGTGCGTGCGGTACGTCAGCATCCAGCCATTAAAGACAATGCAGCGCTACAAAAAGAGATCAGTGGCTTTATTGGTCAAGAAGCCATGCATACGCATGAACATGCAAACTTCAATGCTTCGGCGCAGAAATTTGGTCATGATGTAGAGCGCTTAGAGAAGTACACAAATACGGTCATTCAAACTTTTAGAAAAACTGCCGCGTTTGCAGGTAAGCCTTTTGGTATCAATCAACAAATGATCGATCTCATTGGAACGACTGCTTTAGAGCATTTTACAGCGACTATTGCATCTGAGCTTCTCAGAAACTCACACATTCAGGAACTCATGACCGATGAAACCATGAAAACTATGTGGCTTTGGCATGCTATTGAAGAGAATGAGCATAAAGCAGTGGCTTATGACGTTTTTGAAGGTGTATTTGGTAAAGGTTTAAAAGCGTACACTGTCAGAACAGGTGGTTTAGCTCTAGCGATGGTGATTTTATTTTTAGTTCAGAGCTACTTTGTGATGCGCTTGCTCAAAGATGATAAAAAATTAAACCTTCAATCGCTTCAAGACATTTATACCTATGGATATAGCCCGTCTAAAGGCATTATTTCAGGTATGGGCAAAGAGATGTTGATTTACTTTAAACCCGGTTTTCATCCGAATGATCTCGATACAGTCGGTCTTTTGGACAAATGGAAAGCCAAGTTAGGTTTTTAAGGGCTTATTCGACTGTGATTTTGAATTAATGCTTATTGGGTAACGGAAGTTACCCATTTTTTTGCTCGATTTTTTGTTCAAACTTTCTATAATGCATCTTTAGTTCAACATTGTAGATAAGAAATTCAATGATTCGTTTAATGCAGCATACTGATGTATCCACCGTAGTGAATATTGAAAAAATGGTGCAAAGTCATCCTTGGACGGTCTCCCAGTTTCAAGATTCAGTCGATGCTTATGTCAGTACGGTGATTGAACATCAAGGAAAAGTGGTCGGATTTTGTATTTTACAACCAGTCGTCGATGAAGCAAATTTGTTATTGATGGCGATTGACCCTGCTGTGCAAGGCAAGGGGTTGGGCTTTAAGCTTTTAGATCAGTCACTCCAATTACTTAAAAATAATCCTGTTCAAATATTTCTAGAAGTTCGTGAAAGTAACCTCGCTGCCATCGCTTTGTATGAAAAATCAGATTTTCATCAAATCGATATTCGTAAAAATTACTACCCGAAGCCACAAGGCGGAAAGGAAAATGCGATTATTATGGTGAAGTCGTGTAGTGATGATTTTTCACAACTTTTTAAAATGCAGTAATCCGCACTTAGGGTCTATTTAACAATAAAATCATTCCATTCAGAGGGCAGTGTGGTCATGAGCATTTGCCCTAATTGATGAGTTTCTTCTGAGTTCAAAGCACGATTTAATCTACGCCATTGCCCATCGAGCAGTAATTCAAAAGGTGCATATTGAGATTTATAATTCATCTTGTTTGAATGTGGTACCCAATAGCCTAAGTAAACATAACGCTGAAGTTTGGATTGCACATATTCGATTTGTTTTAGTACTGCATACACGCCGAGCGAACGTCTGTGTTCATCTGGGTCAAAGAATGTATACACTGCTGAAATCCCATCGTCTAAGACATCACAAGTCGATATACTAATTAGACGATCATCTTTCCACAATTCTAAAAAGAAGCTATGTGTACAACTGTGAATTAAGAATTTCTCAAACTGATCATAACTTGGGGGAAACATATCGCCATCTGAGTGGCGTTCATTGATATAGCGTTCATACAGTTGGTAATGTAAATCAGATGCATCTTGTGTCTGTGTGATTTTAACGGTTAAATCTTGATTACGTTTCCATGCCTTTTTTTGTTGGCTATTCATCTCGAAAGTCGCAACCGGTACACGACAAGACAAACATTGACGGCATAAGTGACATTCAGGACGATAGATAAAGTCACCGCTGCGTCTAAAACCTGTACGCGAAAGTTCAGATAAGGTCACCACTTCAATTTTATGGGTGGGATCTAAGAACACCATCCGTGCTGATTTATTAGTCAAATAACTGCAATCATGGGGCGGTGTAATATAGTATTGTAACTCGTTTAAAGGGGACTTCGGTTGGTAAGAATTCATGCTGTCCCTCCTTATTTTTAGCCCATTAGGCGATGATTCAACGCTATTGTTTTACTTGAAAATACACTGTCTTGATAGCTTTGCCAATCAAGCGTATGGGCTTTTATTACATCTTGTAACGATTTTAGGTAGTCTTGGCGAGAAAGTGTACTGGCACCTAAGCTGAGCAGATGTTCATTGACCAGTTGGCAGTCGATCCAATCTAGATGATTTTCTAGACCAAATAGCATTAAGGCATAAAAAGCCATTTTCGATACATCTGTCTCAGTACTAAACATGGACTCACCAAAACAGCCCTTGCCAATGGTGACCCCATATAACCCCCCGACCAATCGATCATCAACATTCCAAACTTCAATGCTATAGGCGTAACCCGCTTTAAAGAGTGCCAAATACCCTTGTATGATGTCTTCCGTAATCCAAGTCTCGTCTGCATAGACGCGGGGCAGTGAACATGAACGAATGACTTGCTCAAATGCATGATTAAAAGTGATTTTATAATCCCATTTTTTCATGTTTCGAATGAGCGATTTACTGGGATGATAATTTTGCGGATAAATCACACAGCGTGGCTCAGGACACCACCAACAAATGGGTTCTCCCTCATTAAACCAAGGAAATAATCCATTTGAGTAGGCTTGGTAGAGTGTAGCAGGGGAGAGGTCCGCCCCAATACAAATTAAGCCTTCACCCTCAGGGTCGGACGTCATTGGATCTGGAAAGGTATATAAAGATGCTGGAAGCATAATGAATGTCGAAAAAAGGATTCACTCTATTCTAGCGAATCCTTTTACTTTTTTGACTGCTTATGCAAAAAGTTTAAGTTGCTTCGCAATCTCAATTTTATCACTGGCTAAAAATAATTCGGCTTTGGCTTGGATAATTTGGATGCTCTTGGCTTTATCGTGGACTGCCTGACCGTCTTGATCTAAGACCAGCCAATTTAGAGCAATAAGCACTTCATATACATAGTTGGCGAATTGTTTTGCTGTTTTTAAACTATCAACAAAATAGGCACGATAAAACAATTGAGTGAAATGATCGGTCGGAATGCCAATGCCTGTGATGGCGTTCGCTAATACTTGGTAATTGGCTTGGAAGCTGGCTTGATGCAATAAATATAAATTTATGTTTTGGCACTGTTCGATCATTTGTCTAGTAGGGTTAAGCTGGCATGGTTGTGCCAAGCCCAAATGACACAGAATGACCAACGCATTTAACACTTTACTGCAATTCAGCTGTGGATATTCTTTTTCAATTTCGGCAATGGTCAGCACTTGATAATTTTTATCTTTAAAGAGCTGTCCAATCGGCTTATAAATATCTTGAATTAAGTTAAATTCACCTAAATATCCATTGATTGTTTTAGGAATATCTCGAGGATTGCACAGTAGAACGAAAGGAATTTGGCTAAGACGTTGTTGAGTCTGTAAAGGGGTGAGATTGTTTTTACCTCGGATAAATAAATCACGACGAAATTGAGTGTTGGCAAAATAATCACGACATTGTTCTTTGAAGATTGGATGCTCAATTTTATTGAGAAATTGTTGATGTTCTTCAGAAAAATTTATATTGTTCAACTGCGTATTTAAGTCGGTAGACCCCGCATAAGACAATTTAATGTCTTCTAATGTGCGCACGACTTGTTGAAAAGAATAGCATTGCCAATCTTGATTTAAATATTCATGAATTAAATAGTTCGGATTTTGTTTTTTAAGTTCTTGAACTTTTTTAATGGCATTGGGATTTACTTTCGCAAAATTGGGGTTCTTGTTTAAGAGTTGTTCACTAAAATCTAATGCATCACTCACATTTTGAATGGGATTGGTGCTGGTACTATTGAACTTAAAGTGGCTATGAAATAACTCACGGATTGGCATATTTGCCGCCCAACCCGTGACACAGTTATAGCTGATATACACGATGCCATTGGGTTTTAAGTGTTTTCGAATAAATTTTAAAATAATATGTTGGTTTTCATGACTGATCCAACTCCATATACCATGCAAGCTAATTGAATCAAATAAAGGTAAATTCTTATTGAGCAGTTCTTCAAAACTGTCATCGTAAAAGTGGTGTTCAGTTTGACTTTGTTCTGCAAGCACATTGGCATGTGCGGCATGTGCGGGATTAAAATCTGTTCCATAGAAGTGACCAAAACCTGATGCGGCATGGATGTTTAAACTGACCCCTTGACCGAAGCCTAATTCACAATGGGTATGTTCTTCGTGACTCGCCGGGCAATCTACGCCATTAAGCAGTAGGCAAAATTTTTGAAAATTAGGGCTCAAATCTTTGTAATAACCAAACGTGTAGTTCACAGTCGTTTGATAACCATCCGTCCAATGCGTGGTCATTTTTTTCTCTTAATTTTATCTATGGGTGAGAGTGTTATAACGTATAGCCAGACAAAATAAAACCACCGCTAGGGTGGTTTTATGATTAGATTTTATAAACCTATATTAAAGATTGTCTAAATACTTTTCAGCATCGAGTGCAGCCATACACCCTGAACCCGCAGAGGTAATCGCTTGGCGATAAATAGTATCGGCAACGTCGCCCGCAGCAAATACGCCTTTTACCGAAGTTGCTGTTGCATTGCCGTTGATGCCACTTTGAACTTGGATATAACCATCACGAAGCTCCAACTGACCATCGAACATAGCAGTATTGGGTTTATGACCAATTGCAACAAACAAACCTGAGACATCCACAGTTTGAGTGGATTGATCAAGCGTTGATTGAAGACGAACACCAGTGACGCCGGCTTTCGCTTCACCTAAAACTTCTTCAACTGCATGATTCCAAATGATACTGATTTTACCTTCTTTTTCTTTGGCAAAAAGATGATCTTGTAAAATCTTTTCAGAACGTAATTTGTCACGGCGGTGAACCAGTGTAACGTGAGCTGCAATATTAGATAAATAAAGTGCTTCTTCAACTGCGGTATTGCCACCGCCGACAACCATGACATTTTGGTTCTTATAGAAGAAACCGTCACAGGTTGCACATGCGCTGACGCCTTGACCCATATACGCGGCTTCAGATTCTAAACCTAAATATTGTGCCGTTGCACCCGTTGCAATAATCAGTCCATCACAGGTGTATTCGTCCATATCGCCTTTTAGCACAAATGGACGTACATTCAGATCAACTTCATTAATATGATCATAAATAAGCTCAGTTCCAAAACGCTCAGCATGCGCTTGCATACGCTCCATAAGCGCAGGACCAGTTAAACCTTCAGGGTCACCTGGCCAATTATCGACTTCAGTGGTTGTGGTTAACTGACCACCCAATTGCATACCTGCAATGAGGGTCGGTTTTAAGTTTGCACGTGCAGCATAAACTGCCGCGCTATAGCCTGCAGGACCAGAACCTAAAATAATTAATTTTGAGTGACGAGCGCTCATTCCAAGCCATCCTTCTGTAATGCGAAATATTAAATTTGATAAAATTATACGTGAAAGTTTATGACAGATGTGTTGATTGCATGTGGATTATATTGATCATCTAAATCGAATTCGGCTATATAGTCATAAGCACGATGTTTGCTGTGTTGAAGTTACCAAGTTACTTCAACAATCATGCATCTTTTTTTTGCGAACACGTGCATAATATAAAAATTTTCTTCATTGAAGAAATTGTTATATTTCAACATTAGAACATTAATGAATAATTGTTTACAGGACAGTATATGACTGCGGTGTCAAGTGTTTATGCACAGCGCTTAGTTTTAACATTCTTCTTAATCTCATTTGGTATTTACCTGTTCTTAGCAACAGTGACTTATACGCCATTTGATCCAGGTTGGATGCATATTTCAAGTGATACACAACACGTTTCAAATGCCAGTGGTGTGGCCGGTGCATGGATTGCTGACTTAATGTTTGGCTTTCTAGGCTGGGCAAGTTTGCTGATTCCTATTTTTCTCTTTGTTGAGGCGATTCAGGTTTGGTGGCCACGTAGTTTTGTCAGTCGTCCATTTCGTTATGCGGCACAATTTTTTATTTTGCTCAGTATTGCAAGTCTCAACTATTTGTTGTGGACGGTGCCTGCAGATACCTTAACCAATGCCTCTGGCGGTATTATTGGTTATGAGTTGGGTGCAAGCTTATCGCACTTGTTGACGATTTATGGCGCAGTATTCTTTTTGCTACTTTTAACTGGTGTCCTGTTCACTTTAGCCTTTGGTATTCAATGGAATAAAACTTGGGCGACCTTACAAGCTACGCCTGCGTATTTACAAGATTTGTTTTATAAAAATGTGCCTGAAAGCGAATCTGCGTATGACTTGACTAGTCCGTCTGCGCAGACGCCCAAAGTACAAAATGCTCAATCGCAAGCTACTCAAAATAATGCAAAACAAAATGATGATGAGTTGAATCACATTCTTGAACTGGATGAAACGGCTCAAGCAGCTACGACAAAAGACAAGCGCGCTGAAATCATGGCTGAACGCTTATTTCAAGACATGGTCGGTAAAGAGGCTGCACAGCAATTTGATGCTGAAGATGAGTTAGAGTTTGAGCGTACCTTAGAAAAAGCACATCGTTTGGAGCAAGAAAATCTACGCGTTGTGCCAACGGGCGAAGTGTGGAAAGCATTACATCCAGATGATAATCACAAGCGTGAAATTGATGAGCTGCTTCGAGCGGCTGAAGATGATTTACAGCCTGCTACCCAATCGCACTTGATGGATCAGGCACGCCCTCAGCGTTCATTTGCACAGGAATCGGTGCAGTCTTCAAAATCAGACTTAGATTGGAATGATGATCAGGTTTTTGATGAATTATTGGCCGTGGTACCTGACAATCAGCGCGAAAATGGGATGCATTCACCGTTTAACACAGCGCCTGATACGGATGAAGTCAATTCGACTGGAGTGGATCTAATGCCCACTGCGGCTATCGCTTCTGGGGCGGTTGCTGCACACATCGATCCGACCCATAGGGCACTGCGCCGTGCTGAAAATTTAGCATCGGAATTGGATGATCTGGCTTCATTGGTGGATCAGTCTGATCAGAATTACATGTCTCAGCATTCAGATACGGCGTTAAAGCAACAGCAGCAAGAAACTCAGCCTCAGCAAGCGACGCCACCTCGAACCACTTCGAGCTATGCGCAATCAACGCCTTTGGTAAGAGCTGAAATTCAAACACAATTTAAGCCGACCAGTATCGTATCGGAAGAAGAAAAACAGCGGATTGCGGCGGACAAGACTGCATTTAGAGATGCATGGCAAGAAACGGTCGGTGTGCCTGAGGTTGATGAAAAACCTATCGATGATTTTGATATGGACGCGCCATTAACCGATGCATTTGGTCGACCAATGTCATTGGCGATGCAAGTGGCGCAGCGACGTAAAGATCTACCAACATTACCTGGACTTGAAATTCTGGATAAAGTCGATCCCAATAAAAAGGTCAACTTCACCCCAGAGCAGTTGGCACGTTTATCTGAACTGTTGGAAATTAAGCTGCAAGAATTTAATGTCAAAGCCAAAGTCATTGAGGCACAGCCAGGTCCTGTGGTCACCCGTTTTGAACTGGATCTTGCTCCTGGGGTAAAAGCTTCCAAAGTCACCAATATTTCGCGTGACTTGGCACGTTCAATGTCGATGGCTTCAGTACGTGTGGTCGAAGTCATTCCGGGTAAACCATATATTGGAATCGAGGTGCCTAACAGTACCCGTGAAATGGTGCGTCTGATTGAACTGCTTGAAACACCAGTGTATCGAGATCCGAACAGCTCGATTTCTATGGCGATGGGTAAAGATATTTCAGGTAATCCAGTCCTGACTGACTTGGGTAAAGCACCACATATGTTGGTGGCGGGTACAACAGGTTCGGGTAAATCGGTTGCGGTGAATGCCATGATTTTGTCGATGTTATTAAAATACACGCCAAAACAATTGCGTTTGATTCTAATCGATCCGAAGCAGTTAGAACTTGCCAACTATAATGATATTCCGCATTTGCTGACGCCTGTTGTGACAGACATGAAAGATGCGGTCAACGCATTGAACTGGTGTGTCAATGAAATGGAACGTCGTTATAAACTGATGTCATTCCTTAAAATTCGAAAATTGTCAGACTACAACCGCAAGGTTGAAGAAGCCATTGCCAATGGTGAGGACCTCATTGACCCGACATGGAAGGCCAGTGACTCGGTTGTGGGTGAGCGCGCGCCTCGTTTAGAACCTTTACCATCGATTGTGATTGTTGCGGACGAATTTGCAGACATGATCATGCAGGTCGGTAAAAAGGCTGAAGAAATGATTACCCGTTTGGCACAGAAATCACGTGCAGCCGGTATTCACTTACTCCTTGCCACACAGCGACCTTCGGTGGATGTGATTACCGGCTTGATCAAAGCCAATATTCCAACCCGTGTGGCTTTACGTGTGAACTCTAAAATTGACTCAAGAACCATTTTAGATGCAGGTGGCGCAGAAGACTTGCTAGGTCATGGTGACATGTTGTTCTTGGGGCCGGGTAAAATTGAACCAGAACGCGTGCACGGTGCTTTTATTTCAGATGATGAAGTAAACCGTATTTGTGATGCTTGGCGTGAACGTGCAGCGCCGAACTATGTGGATGAAATTTTAACGCCTTATGATGAAGAACCGACGTCTCGTGGTTTTGAAGATGGCGATGGCAGTTCAGATCGTGATGCTCTATATGATCAGTGCGTATCTTTTGTCTTGGAAACCCGTAAAGCATCTACATCATCGCTACAGCGAAAATTTAGTTTGGGTTATAACCGTGCAGCACGGATTATTGACCAGATGGAAGAAAATGGTATTGTGAGTTCAATGGGTGCCAATGGTAAACGAGAAATCTTGGTTTAAGCTGATCTCGGTATGTCAATTCAACACATAAAAAAACCTGCATCAGCAGGTTTTTTTATGTGTAAAAATCGGCATTGAGGATTTAAGCAAACTGCGCCAAAACCTCTAAAAAGCCTTCTTTTTGACGTGGAAATGTTGCGATCACATCATGAATGCGCTGGCCTTCAGGATTGGTTGCATGGATATCACGACCCTCTGCAACAAATTGCGTAAGTAAGCGCTGATAGTCAAAAGGGCGCATGTGCTTGAATGCATGATAGAGCACATGAAAGTCAGCATTCACACCTTCAGGAGGCAGCTGAGTTAAATAGGCAAATACGCGCTCGTCTGACCATTCTTCATTGAATGTGGCTGGCTGAGATAATGCCATCGCAATCTCCTAGGTTATGCTGAAAAAAGGCAAAATTTGTAAAAATAAGAGGCAGAATATTTTATTAAATTCTGCCAATTGGAAGCTTGGCTTTTTGCCTTGTAACTGGCAAAGCCTTAAAGCAATGCTTTAAGTTTTCTGATCCAGTCTACGAAGCATAGCTTCTCATCTTGCGACTGGGCGAAGCGTTGCTTTTGAAAACTCGAAACAAAGTTTCTCGTCTTGCGACTGGGCGAAGCAGTGCTTTTGATAGCCCACTCGAAACAAAGTTTCTCGTCTTGCGCCACAACAAAGCAGTGCTTTGTTGTGGCTCATATTTTGCCTTGATTCAAATTGCTTGACTAATCAATAATCAGATTAACGTTCTTCAGGCAAATTGATATTCATTTCTAACATTTCGATATTTGCTTCAGAACGAACCGACATTTGAATATGTTGTTCATCCACACCACGAACATAGCGATTGACCACTTGCATGATTTCTTTTTTCATTTGATCAATCTTATCTTGGCTTAAACGTTTGCCTAAGCCATTTTCAGACGCTACGATAACTTTTAAACGATCCTTTGCAGTTTGTGCACTGGGTTGTTTTTCGTCATTGCTGAAAAGTTTACTCCAAAATCCTGCCATGATTTACGCTCCAAATAGTCGTGCTAACCAACCCTTAGGTTTTACCGTGATGTGACGGTAAGGTCGTTCTTCACCCAAGAAACGAGCTACAAGGTCGTCATACGCTTGACCTGCTTCTGTCTCTTGATAAAGAATAACAGGTTTACCTTCGTTTGATGCTTGAAGGACAATTTCGCACTCTGGAATCACGCCCAGTGTTGGAACACGTAGAATATCTTTTGAAATATCATCAATGGTCAGCATCTCTTGTTTATCTGCACGTTCAGGGTTAAAACGTGTGATACACAAGTGTTTGCGGATACGACCTTCATTATTTTCAACTTTCTTGGTTTTGCTGTCGAGCATACCAATAATACGATCTGAATCGCGTACAGATGAAATTTCAGGGTTGGTCACAATGATTGCTTCGTCTGCATGATACATGGCAAGAATTGCACCACGTTCAATACCTGCAGGTGAGTCACAGATAATGTAATCAAATTCTAAAGACAACTCATCCATAACACGTGCCACGCCTTCATCGGTCAGCGCATCTTTATCACGGGTCTGTGAAGCGGGTAAAATATAAAGATTTTCAATTTCTTTATCACGAATCAATGCTTGTTGTAAGCGTGCTTCGTTGTTCAATACATTGACAAAATCATAGACAACACGACGTTCACAACCCATGATCAGGTCAAGATTACGTAAGCCTACGTCAAAATCAATAACAACAGTTTTGTGGCCACGTAGGGCTAGACCTGTTGCAAAAGATGCACTCGTAGTTGTTTTACCTACGCCACCTTTACCTGATGTTACGACAACAATTTTCGCCACCGATTCCACTCCTGTTATGGTTGTCCCCTTACTAAAATGGGGCTCTTAGGTGTTTATTTATACATTAAAATTCTAGAGCTTCAAATACCAGCTCTTGTTGGTCATTCAAATAAATATGCACGGGCTTTTTGGTTACATGCTGAGGAATATCATCAGCAACGCAATAAGTCCCTGCAATAGATACCAATTCTGCTTCTAAAGAATGACAGAAAATTCGGGCTGCATAATTAGCGCCAGCGCCGGCGATCACTCTACCACGCACACTACCATAAATATGTATATTTCCTGAAGCAATCACTTCGGAACCGCTGTTAATACCTGCGTTTAAAATGATGTCGCCATGGTCTTGCACCAAGCATTGACCGGTGCGCAAGATTTCATTGTGATATGAGGTGATATGTGCAATTTTCTTCAAAGGTTTTTCAGCAGCGCTTTCAGCTTGAACTGGATGGGCTGCTTCAATCTGCGTTTCCACCACTTGTTCTTGTGAGGCTTTAATTCGCTGTAAAGGTCGATCTGCAGCTAAAATGGGGAATTGAATGAGACGAGCTTCATCGCCGAGTAATCCATCCACCACAGCCATAGGTTGTAAGTCTAAACTGACCAAGAGTTGAATAAGTGCAATCAATTCTTGTTCGACGGTACTGTCCAAAATGACCAAAGCCCCTTGATAAGAGGTTTCATTCATCATGGCACTCAGTTGTTGGCGGATAGCAGTATGATCATTGGTGTCAAAGGTTAATCGGGTAAAATTAACCATTCTGCCCGTAATCCGAATATCAGCCATATTTCTTCCTTAAATGCTTCGTATTTTGAGATCGAAGTTAAATCTTGTGAATGTTGCAAATGCTAGAGCAAATTGATTGATTTCACTAGCGAAGATACAAATAATTTCAATGAATTGACTATTCTTTAGGTGGATCATTTTTTTCTAACTCGAGTTGCCATTGTTTTACAGCGACTTGACGTCGAAGTGAGTCTAAACTTTCATAGACCACAGATTCAACCAACTGCTCTAAAGCTGCATTTTCAATGTTCAACTGACTTAATTGATTAGAAATCAGTACAAATTGCGGATTAGGTTTTTCGGGTGTTCCAGCCACAAAAGGATCAATTAAACCTTGGGTAATATTTTCTCCCAAACGTTGCCCAATCGAATGAATCTGTTGTTCAATACGACCGCCCACAATTGGAATCAGTCTCAACAGTTGAGTAAGCTCGGGTGTGTCTTCAATGGCTTTAATCACCACCTGTCCCACACCATCTGAAATCGTCTGCTGCTGAGTTTTGAGTTCTTTCGCCAGCGTTTCTTGCAGTACCTGTGCCACTGTAGTGGCAAACATCTCACGGTGATGGTTCACCAAGTCATGAATGATTTTTTTGTGGGTTGAACTGGTATCCAGTTCCTTTTTGATGCTATCGATCACCGTAATCACCACGCGATCTGACAGTTCTTCCATCACTACGCTGTAATAAAAATAACCACGCTTGACCCAACGCTGGGGAATGACTTTGTGACCCAATTCTTGCAGTCTATAGGCAATAATTCCGGCGCGAATGAGACGTAAAAAACGCAGATACGGAATAATTGCAAGCACTTCATACCAGTGAATAAACGGAAAGAAAAACCAGCGCTGATGGTGCTTGTGAATAATCGCAATAAACCAGCGTACTGCCAATTCTACAATCAAAAAGGTAATGAACCAGCTTTCAGTTTTGACCACCCAAGGGTGTAAGTCCGATTTATAAAAGGCCAATAGTTGCGGCATCTGAATCAGATCAAAGAGCCACGCCCCAAAATTGCTGAGCAGCAGTGCATTTGCAGACAGACAAAATAGATTGATGACAATAATCGCCATCATAAAAATGTCATAGACTAAAAAAAGTTTCCACGCCAAAGTGTCGTGATTAATCGGGCGGAAACTTTTCCGTGGTGTTTCGATCTGTTCTGTCATAAGCTGTACATTCTATTGATTATTTTAATTTACAGGCTGGCTTTGCAGTTGTTGTTTTAACTGTGTAATTAATTGGTCTTTTTCAGTCCAAAGGGTATCTACCCAGTGCTGAAAGCGGCTACGGTATTCTGCATCATCTTCGTAATTTCCACCACGCACCCAATCGGGTATTTCAATTTTACGTAAATCCACCGCGATCTGCGAAACATCGCCTAACCAGAAATCACCATAATCTGGCACACCTTCAGGATAAACAATGGTCATGTCGACCAAGGCATCTATTTCATTTTCCAAAATATTTAAGGCCAACGCTAAACCACCTGCTTTGGCTTTGAGCAAATTCTGATAAGGTGATTGTTGCTGGGCATGTTTTTCTGGGCTAAAACGTGTGCCTTCTAGATAATTAAGCAGGGTAAACGGTTGACTCAACAGCTGCTGGCAAGACTTACGTGCTTCTTCCAAATCTCTATATTTCAGCTCAGGATTTTTAGCAATTTGTGCTTTGGTATGGCGCTTCATCATCGGAAAACCCAAGATTTTAAAGGCTTGACCTACAAAGGGGATGAAGATCAGCTCCCATTTGGTAAAAAAACGGGTGAGGGGCATACGAGTTAGTCCAAAATATTGGGTCACTGTGGTATCAACCCAACTTTGATGATTACAGGTCATTAAGTAACGCCCTTGCATATTTAAATCCAAATGATCATCAATCGTGATATGCCATTTTAACTGGGGTAAAATGTGATCAATTAGCGAATTGTTAACACCGAGCCAACTGTTGGTGATGTTGATGTTGGCTTTATCTACTTTACGTGATTGCTTGATCAGTTTGGTTAAACCCAAGGCCAATACAGGAGGACCATGAAAGAAAGTACTGCCCGTGATCACTGATGTGACCGCTAAACCTTTTAATATTTTTTTTAAAATAGGTTGTTTTTGTATTGCCATTGCGCAGTCCTAAATCTTGGTCAATTTCACTGAATGAAGATTAAACCAACTATAAGGGCAGAATCGCTTTTTAAAAAGGCGTAAATTGACAGTATGAATAAATTATGTGGAAGAATTTACAAAAGATAAAAACTAAATATTACATAAGATTAATAAAATCTTTATCATTAACCTAATCATAATGGTTATAGTTCTTCTGCTCAATCATTATCTTCTTATACAAAAATCACAATTAGGAGGCACATCATGCGTGCACTAGTAATTTCAACTGTTGTAGGGGCTTTGGCACTCACTGGTTGCCAAAACATGGAATATGATAAAGCTGCTATCGGTACTGGTCTTGGTGCTTTGTTGGGTGCTGGTATTGCGTATTCGAATGCCGATAAAGACAAAATGGGACAAGCTGCTGCCATTGGTGCTGTAGTCGGCGCAGGTGCAGGTGCATTACTTGACCGTAAAGAAAAACGTCTTCGTGAAGAATTGGCGGGTACTGGTGTTGACGTTAATCGTAATCCAGATGGTTCGATCAACATGGTGATGCCAAGCGTAACCTTCGCGACCAATTCTGCAACGATTCAGCCACGTTTCCAATCTGCATTGAACGATGTTGCTAAAGTTTTACGTGAAGATGGTACTTCTGCGAAGTTGGCACTGGTGATCCATGGTCATACAGACAACACAGGTTCTGATGCCATTAACAACCCATTGTCGCAAAACCGTGCAAGTTCAGTACTTGGCTACTTATCTTCTCAAGGTATTTCAAGCTCGCGTATGACTGCGCGTGGTTATGGTTCAACTTCTCCAATCGCTGACAATGGTTCAGCTGCGGGTCGTGAACAAAACCGTCGTGTAGAAATCACCGTGTATCAAACCAACTAATTTCGTTTGAAAGCAAAAAACCACCTTCGGGTGGTTTTTTTATATCTGACTGTTTATGTTCAGCATTGAGAATTTTATTTAAAAGGTTAGTCAAGATCAGCCCAGATGACTATAATCGAGCGCTGAAAGAAGAGAGGATACACTATGTCATCTGCAAGTCATTTGAACGACAAGCAACTTGAAGCAATGAAATACACTCAAGGACCCTTGTTAGTACTTGCTGGGGCAGGTTCGGGTAAAACCTCCGTGATTACCCAAAAGATTGCGTACTTGGTCAAGCAGTGTGGTATTCCTGCACATCGTATTACCGCGATGACGTTTACCAATAAAGCCGCACGTGAAATGAAAGAGCGTGTCAGTAAGCTGCTCGGTAAAGAAGATGGTAAAGGCTTATCTGTATCGACTTTCCATACCTTTGGTTTGAACTTACTGCGTCTTGAGCTTAAACATACGCCACTTAAAAATAACTTCTCGATTTTAGATGCCGATGACTGTAAACGCATTTTGATGGACTTGATGCATCGTGACAATTTATCGGGCGCCGAAAGTAAAGAACTGATTGCCAAAGCCATGAAGATGATTTCAGATTGGAAAAACGATCTGATTTTGCCAGAGCAAGCGCACACCACTTGTGAAACGCAAGAAGACGTGCAATTTGCGCATTTGTATCAATTGTATGAGCGTAATTTACGTGCTTACAATGCGGTTGATTTCGATGATTTGATCGTGATGCCGACTCGTCTTTTACAAGACAATGCTGAAGTTCGTGACAAATGGCAGAACCGTGTTCGTTATTTACTGGTGGATGAATATCAAGACACCAACACTGCCCAATATATCTTGGTGAAGCTGTTAGTCGGCGTGATGGGACAGTTCACCGCTGTAGGGGATGATGATCAGTCCATCTATGCATGGCGCGGAGCCAAGCCTGAAAACATGGCACTGCTCAAAGAGGATTTTCATAATCTTAAAGTGATTAAACTAGAGCAGAACTACCGTTCGACCAGTCGTATTTTAAAAGCGGCCAACCACGTGATTGAAAATAACCCACATATTTTTGTTAAAAAATTGTGGAGTGACAAAGGTCATGGGGATGTCATTCGGATTATTACCTGTCGTAATGATGACGATGAATCTGAACGTGTAGTTAAGGATTTGCTGACGCATAAGCTGATGAATGGTAAAAGCTGGAAAGATTATGCTGTGCTTTATCGCGGTAACTTCCAAGCGCGCGTTTTGGAAACTCAGCTTCGTCAGATGCAAATCCCATATAAATTATCGGGTGGTCAGTCTTTCTTTGGTCGTGCTGAAATTAAAGATTTAATGAGCTATTTAAGGGTCATTATTAATCCTGAAGATGACAGTGCATTCCTACGTATTATCAATACACCGAAACGTGCGATTGGCCCTGTGACTTTAGAAAAACTCGGACTCTTTGCACAGGAAAATAACCTGTCACTTTTGGCTGCCGCCAGTGATCAGCGCTTAACTATGGTCATGCCGAAGAAAGCCACATCGCAATTGGCAGAATTTGCAGAGTTTATTCAGAACTTTACCCGTGAACTTTTAGATGACGATGAGCCTGTGCCAAAAATCCGTCAGATGATGTTTGAAGCAGGCTATATCGACTACATTAAGGAAAGTGCGGCAACACCTGCGCAAGAGAAAACCAAACTCGATAATATTGAAACCTTATACAGCAGTATTCAAAGTCTGATTAATCGCGCTGAAGATGTCGATGACAAAAACATTGAAAGCGTGATTCGTAAAATGGTGCTCCTCGATATGCTTGAGCAGCAGCAAGAAGATGAAGACACGGATAAAGTCAACTTACTGACGCTACATGCATCAAAAGGTTTGGAATTTCCTTTCGTGTATATCATGGGTTTGGAGGAAGAATTACTGCCACATAAAAACTCGATTGCCGCCGAAACGGTCGAAGAAGAGCGCCGTTTAATGTATGTGGGGATTACCCGTGCCAAGCAAGCGCTAACTTTGACTTTGGCAGAACAGCGAAAAAATGGCGGTCAAATGAAGCAAATGACCCCAAGTCGCTTCTTAGATGAGTTGCCACAAGATGAGGTCGATTGGCTGGGACGTAAGAAGAAGTTGTCCGAACATGTTGATCCGAAAGTTCAGGCACAGCAATATCTTCAAAATTTAAAAGCATTATTGAAACGTTAATAGAGTGAAAAGCACAGGATAGATGATGAAAGTTCAAGTTAAAGTTTTAGACCCGCGTTTGGGTCAAGAGTGGCCACTCCCGACATACGCGACCACGGGTTCAGCAGGTTTAGATTTACGCGCATGTGTCGATGAAGCGATTCAAATTGAGCCAGGTCAAACTGTTTTGGTTAAAACAGGTATGGCCATTTATATTGAAGACCCGCAGTTTGCAGGTCTAATTTTGCCACGTTCTGGTCTGGGTCATAAACACGGTATCGTATTGGGTAACTTGGTGGGTTTAATCGATTCAGATTACCAAGGTGAGCTGATGGTATCTGTGTGGAACCGTAGCCAAACTGCTTTTCGTTTAGAGCCAGGTGAGCGTCTTGCGCAGTACGTGTTGGTGCCTGTGATTCAAGCTGAATTTGATTTGGTGAATGAATTTGAAGCAACCGAGCGCGGTGCAGGCGGTTTTGGTCATACGGGTAAAAACTAATTTTTAAGTTAAAAGCCTGATTAATCAGGCTTTTAATTAATTTAATATAAATAGACAACAAAAAATATATAAATAAATATGTAACAATATCGCTATAGTAGCGCTTTAGTTCTAAGTAATTCTGTGCAATCTAATTGGGCCTCAGGCTTGTGTCAAAGCGCCCACTCAGAATAAAAAATTAGATCAGTCAGCATGTCGTTGTGTGTATGAATACAAAACATCAATTATTTCCACGTCAAATTTTCCGCGCATACGATATTCGAGGGAAAATTAGCGTATTGGATGCTCAGGTGATCAGCGCGATTGGGCTTGGTTTAGCTGAGCAGTTTCTCAAGCACGGTCAAACGCAAGTGGTCATGGGCTACGACGCGCGCTTGACCAGTCCTAGTTATGCCAAAATTTTAACGCAGCAATTAGAAAAATACGGTATTGCGGTCATCGATTTAGGCTGTTGTTCGACTCCACAAATGTATTTCGCGGCGCGTGAAACTCAAGGCAATGGTATTATTGTCACTGCCAGTCATAATCCCAAAGAAGACAATGGGGTGAAATGGATTATTCAATCTGAACCGCCATCTCCCGAGATGATCCAACAGGTGGGTGAAACGGCTGAGCGATTTTTTTATCAAAAGCAAAACAATATTGAAAGTCTCACTCTTGCGCATGAGATCAAAGCTGAATATTGTTTAAAATATCAAAATGTTTTGCTGAGTGATATTCAGCTGAAACGTCCTTTAAAAATTGTTGTTGATGGCCTGCATGGTTCAGCAGGACGCTGTGCAGATTTGGTTTTACAAAAAATGGGCTGTGAAGTGATCTCAATTCGCTGTCAGGCAGATGGAAATTTTCCAGATCATGCACCTGATCCTTCGCTTGCGATTCATTTAACTCAAGCACAAGACAAAATCCGCTTACATCAAGCAGATTTGGGTATTGCCTTAGATGGGGATGGCGATCGTGTAGTTTTATTGGATGAAAACGCCCATATTATTTCAGCAGATCGTTTATTGTCACTGTTCGCACAGCTATGTTTGACCTCACATCCAGCTCATGAAGTGGTTTTTGATGTGAAATGCTCAAGTATGGTGAAAAATACCGTCGAGCAATGGGGTGGACAACCTAAAATGATCCGCACCGGCAGTAGTTTTATGCGCCGATATTTGTCTCAGACCCAAGGTAAAGCAGTGTTCGGTGGCGAGTATGCAGGGCATTATGTCTTTAATGATGGTCGTGGCTTTGGCTATGATGATGGACTCTATGCTGCCTTACGCGTGATGGAATATTTAAGTCAACATCCAGAGACCAGCTTGTCCGCACTCCTTGCGCAGTATCCAGATCGTTTTGGCACAGAAGACACTTATATTAGTACTGATCACACCGATCCCATTGAAGTACTCAAGCTTGTTGAAGAGCGGAGTTTAGGTTTGGGTGCTTGTGTGAGTAAAATAGATGGAATTCGGCTTGATTTTCAGGATGGATTTGGCATCATGCGAGCATCCAATACGGGCGAATACTTCACAGTGCGCTTTGATGCTGAAAGTGCTGCGAGTTTGAAGCAGATTCGTGAAAAATTTGCTGCGATGTTAAGTGATCAATATCCAAGAATCGCACAAGACATGTTAAATGCACATTAATCTTTAGGTATATACAAGAGGAGAGGCGAATGCCACAACAACAAACTGGCATCGATAAAGCTCAAATTCTGACCGAAGCTTTACCCTATATCCAACGCTTTACTGGAAAAACATTGGTGGTGAAGTATGGCGGAAATGCCATGACCGATCCCGCATTGGAAAGTTCATTTGCACGTGACATTGTTTTACTTAAGACAGTCGGTTTAAATCCGATTGTGGTGCATGGTGGTGGTCCACAGGTAGATTCTTTCTTAAAGCAGTTAGGGCGCGAATCAGAGCGCATTGACGGCATGCGTGTGACCGATCCTGCGACTATGGAAGTGGTGGAAATGGTGTTGGGCGGTAGCGTGAACAAATCCATCGTCAACCTGATCAATCAACATGGCGGTCGTGCCATCGGTTTGACTGGTAAAGACGGTAATTTACTGCGGGCACAAAAACTTTTGATGGAAAAAGTCGCTGCAGATGGTACCGTTCAGAAAATTGATTTGGGTTTAGTGGGGGAAGTCATTGGTGTAAAAACTGATGTACTGGAAATGTTTAGCAACAGTGATTTCATTCCAGTCATCGCACCGCTGGGTGTAGATGATGAAGGCAATACTTACAATATCAATGCTGATTTGGTGGCGGGTAAAGTAGCTGAAGCCTTAGGCGCGGAAAAATTGATTCTGTTGACCAATATTTCGGGCGTTCTGGATGAAAATAAAAATCTACTCACCGGTTTAAGCACCCAAGAAGTCGATCGTTTGATTGAAACGGGCGTGATTTACGGCGGCATGATTCCTAAAGTGGGCTGTGCGCTCGATGCAGTTAAAGGCGGTGTCGTGAGTGCACACATTGTCGATGGGCGTGTACCGCATGCGACCTTACTTGAAATATTTACAGATCATGGTGTGGGAACTTTAATTACCAATCGTGCAAAACCAAGTCATTAAAATACAAACTAAGTTAAGCCATTTTAAGGAAAGCCACTGAATCCCGTGGCTTTTTTTGATTGCAAATTTTAATGGTCCAAAGAATGCGGTCATAAATGATATTTGATATTTCTCATCAATTTTGTTTTGAATAATGCGCTAGGGAATGAAATCGATCAAAACATATTCGATTGCAATTATTCAGATTTGCAAGCATTCACGCGGTGATGCACAATCATCTTCATAACTAAAAGCCAATGAAAGATTATGTGCCAACTACTTGGAATGAATTGTGCGACACCTACGGATATTACCTTTTCTTTTCGTGGATTTTCTCAACGCGCAGGCATCACCTCTGATCATTCAGATGGATTTGGCATTGCTTTTTTTGAAGACAAAGCTTGCCGACTTTTTGTGGATAATCAGTCTGCTGTAGAATCCCCAATTGCAGATCTGGTCAGAAACTATCCGATCAAATCACGTAACGTGATTGCGCATATTCGTAAAGCCACACAAGGCAAAATTACCTTAGAAAATTCACATCC
Organism: Acinetobacter sp. TGL-Y2; assembly: GCF_001612555.1. Lineage (NCBI taxonomy): Bacteria > Pseudomonadati > Pseudomonadota > Gammaproteobacteria > Moraxellales > Moraxellaceae > Acinetobacter > Acinetobacter sp. TGL-Y2. The sequence goes on from NZ_CP015110.1 coordinate 773,810, forward strand.
GTTTATTCGTGAATTGTGGGGCAGACAATGGATTTTTGCGCATAACGGTGACCTACATGATTTTGCACCACGCTTATCTGGAAAATTCACCCCGGTTGGTAACACGGACAGTGAGCGAGCATTTTGTTATCTACTTGATCATTTAGTGCTTAAATTTGGCTATATTGAACCGAGTCTGTCTGATATTTTTTCAGTGCTCGAGGAAATTTCTCCACAGGTGGCCGAACATGGGACCTTCAATTTTTGCTTGTCCAATGGTCAAGCGCTGTTTAGTTATGCCACCACGAAACTGCATTGGATTGTACGCGAGTATCCATTTCAACCTGCACGCTTAATCGATTTAGATGTTGAGGTTGATTTTAGTGATGTCACTACTCCAGATGATCGGGTGGCTGTCATTACCACTGAGCCGTTGACCGCCAATGAAGAGTGGTTTGCGTATCAAGCTGGTGAGATGATTTTATTTAGAGACGGTAAACCCATACAAAAAGCGATGACGCATGTCGAACGTTTAGTCAAAGAAGCGGCTGATCCTAGCTTGAAACGGGTCACCAAGGCAGATCAATATTGAGAATAATTAATCAGTGAATGCAGTCTAATTAATGAATGCTTCTTTATAAGTTATTGATAAAAATAAATATTGGTTAATTAATAATTGAGTCTTTCGATTGGTTTAATTTAAAATTATGATGCATATCATGCACTTGTGTTGTTTTTTTGTAAATAGCATTAATCCCGACTAACTTAGTTCATTTTTATTTAAAAATGATCTGTATAAGATGGCTTTAAAACTTGTTGATCATTGTTTTATAAATCATTGTTTTAAGGAAATCGTATGAAGATGAAATGGGTGCCAGATTACAATACTGGAATCGATGTGATTGACGATCAACATAAGCGTATTTTAGATTTCATTAATCAAATAGATGAAGTGAGTGATGGGACAAATCGTGCTCAGATCAAACAGGTTTTAGATAATATTATTGACTATACGCAGTCGCATTTTACGTTTGAAGAAAGCTTGCAAGAAGAAGCAGGTTATAAGTATCGCGTTCCTCACAAACGTGTTCATGATTTATTTATTAAACGAATTGAGGCCTATCGTGATCGTTTTGAACAGGGTCAATCGATTGAAAATGAACTTAATGAAGTGTTGTCTAAATGGCTCATCAATCATATTCAGCATGATGATGCAGATTATGTCGGTGCAGTGAAAACCAATATGATGGGTATTATTAACGAAAATGAAAAGAAAAAAGGCAAAAACTGGTTTGCACGCTTTTTTTCATAAAGTTTGAATCTGTCTTTAACTTGAGTTTAGTGAATAAAAACAAGCAAAAAATATTGTAACATCAGTGCGTAGCAAACCATCTCAGCGGATGGTTTGCTTTTTTATGTCTAAACTTTGATTTTCATGGATGACAAGGGCAAAATAGCACAAGACTTTTTCATGGAATACGTCATGCAGGACACAGCTATGTCACGATGGTTATCGCCGCTCATGGCATTTTGTTTATCGTTTATGGTCATTGTAGGTCTTGCACCTAGCCTTGGTTTACAACTCGATCGACAAATCGACTTTTGGTTATTGTGGATGGGCACAATGATCTTTTTGGCTTTGCCAATTATTTATTTGGAAATTGCCTTAGCAAAGCGTTCAAAAACAACAGCATTAAATGCGCTTTCAAGCCTAACGCGTGATGCAGATGCATCGCAGCAATGGCGTTTGGTCGGTTGGTTGTCTGTGGTCTTTATTGCATTCTTGGCAGGTGGCTTACTCAGCAATATTGCCAATATAACGTCAAGCTATACGCAATTGCCTGTTCAAACCAATGTTCTGTTTGTCATTTGTGCCGTGATTGCGGTGGGCTTGTCTTTTATATCACGTCAAATATTGGTGCTGTTCACCGCTATTGGTGTGATTACATCACTGATTTTATCCAATATGTTTGGCACTCAAGTTCAAGCTTGGCAAGTGACGCCGATTGAGTTTAAAGAATGGGGCAATGCCACTATTTTAGCTTTGGTGGCAAGTGGTTTGGGTTTAGGGCTGTATTGGCAAACCAGCCTTAGCGTGATGTCTCAACAAGATGCGGCATCTAAAGCGACTTTACCGATTTGGATTGCACAGCTCATCGCAGTTGCGGCTTTTGGCTATTTTGCCGTTTCTGCCCAAATTCCAGCTTATACGATTTTAATCACTGCTATTTTTGCAGCAGCACTGTTATTGCAATTGGCAAAAGAGCAATTAAAACAGCGTCATGTGGTTTTGCTCATTCAATTTATCGTGCTTCTTGCAGGATTATTTGTTTGGGCGATTCCACAGCTGACAGCCGTTTTAAATTCAATATTGATGCTGTGGGGCTTGATCATTTGTTTGATCTATTCCATTTTTGTAGGCTGGATCATGAAGATCAGTCATTTGCGCAAAGCATTAAATTTCAGCGGTGAAGTGTTCTATAACCTGTGGCGTATTGCGGTACGGATCGTGTTGCCATTATCGATTATATTGGCGATCGTGTCGTATCTTGGACAGTTGATCTAATGAGCGCGAAAGTATGGGTGGCGTATGCTGGGCTTGAACAGCAATTTCATATTGAAGTAACTTATGAATCAGGCATGAGCATCGCTGCAGCGATTGAAAAAAGTGGCATTCAACAGCGGGTTGAGCTGCCACAGCCTTTGAGTTTTGGGATTTTCGGACGTAAGATTCAAGACCTTGATTATGCGATACAGCCGGGAGATCGCGTCGAGATTTATCGGCCGTTGACCATCAATCCCAAAGAGATTCGTCGCAAACGCGCAGCTGCAAATCCGACCAGTCGCTACTGTCGAAGCAATCGCTTTAAACAATTGAATTGATATAAAAAACCCCTCATTGAGGGGTTTTCTTTTTACTTAAAGTCTTTATAGTGGGGGCGCGTTTAGAATTGCTTCTTTTGAAGCAGGCAAGCCCGGTTGAGATTCAGGAATGGTTTCTAAACCTTCAATTTTATTCACAATACCCGTTTCATTGAAATACACCTTCAGGTGTTGACCTTGAGCGGCTGGAATATTGGCTTTCTTCGCATAAGTACCCGGGATATAGTTGTAAAGGTAATCCCAACGCAATGGATTCATCGGATCAGTAACCGTTGGACTGCCGAGTAAAAAACGCACTTGTTGATAAGTCATCCCGACTTGTATTTTTGATGCTTGGGCTTGGGTTAGCGGTGTTCCTTGTGGAATATCAACTTTATAGACACCAAAGACAGAACAACCACCCAGTAAAGAAGCGACGAATAACGTCAGCATGATTTTTTGCATTTTGCTACACTATCCCAAATTAATTATGATGCATTTGATCCAATGATAGATCATACTGCATCTCAACTCTGTTGCATATTCCAACTTAAAATTTGTTAAGAGACCTTTTTATATGGCTATTTCAAATCAAGATTTACGCAAAGCTGGACTTAAAGTTACCCTTCCACGAATTAAGATTTTGGAATTGTTGGAAAACTCAAGACAGCACCATTTAAGTGCTGAAGACATTTATAAGACCTTACTTGAACAGGGCGAAGATGTCGGTCTAGCAACTGTATATCGTGTGTTAACACAGTTTGAGGCGGCTGGCATTATTCAGCGTCATCATTTTGAAAATAATCACTCTGTTTTTGAAATCATGCAGGACGATCATCACGATCACTTGGTCTGCTACAGTTGTAATAAAGTTGTTGAATTTTCGAACGATACCATTGAGCAAGAACAACATGAAGTTGCGGAAAAACTGGGTTTTATCTTAACCGGCCACTCACTCAACCTATATGGTTACTGCGATGCGCCTGAATGCCAAGAAGCTTATCGTAAAAAATAATTTACAAAATATCTAAAAAGGAGCTATCAATCAGCTCCTTTTTTTATACAACAATAATTAGATTAATCCGTATTGTAAATTCCTACTGCCGGTCAAAGGTGAGTTTTGAGCTTGCGTTCATTAAAGTTTCTGTACCTTCTTCAGACAATTTGATTTGTAAACGTAAATCGTTGGCTGAATCTGCATGTTTCAAAGCATCTTTATAAGAGATATGTCCTGCTTTATATAAATCAAACAAAGCTTGGTCAAAAGTTTGCATACCCAATTCACGCGAGCGCTTCATTAATTCCTTAATTTCATGAATTTCACCTTTACGAATTAAGTCTGAAATTAAAGGAGAATTAATTAAAATCTCAATGGCAGCGCGGCGTGATTTACCGTCAATAGAGGTGATCAGTTGCTGTGCCACAATCGCTTTTAGATTTAAAGATAAATCCATAAACAACTGGTTATGTCGGTCAGCATCAAAGAAATGAATAATCCGGTCAATGGCTTGGTTGGCATTGTTGGCGTGCAAGGTGGCAAATACCAGATGACCTGTTTCAGCAAAAGCCAAGGCATAGTCCATGGTCTCGCGTGAGCGAATCTCACCAATCAAAATCACGTCAGGTGCTTGGCGCAGGGTATTTTTCAGTGCCACTTCAAAAGAGTCTGTATCAATTCCGATTTCACGCTGGGTAATGATGCAACCTTCGTGTTGATGAATAAACTCAATCGGGTCTTCAATAGTAATAATATGACCTTTAGAATTTTTATTTCGATAACCAATTAAAGACGCCAGTGAGGTTGATTTACCTGTTCCTGTACCTCCCACAAAAATGATGATGCCACGCTTGGTCATGGCCAAATCTTTGAGTATAGGTGGCAGCTTTAATTCCTCAACACTTGGAATTTGGGTTTCAATACGACGTAAAACCATACCAGGTAATTCGCGCTGCTGAAAAGCACTGACACGAAAGCGCGTGCTCTGATCACGGTTACTGATGGCAAAATTACACTCACGGGTTTCTGCAAACTCTTGGCGCTGTTTCTCACTCATAATGGCATGAATCAGTTTTGCAATGATTTCACCATTTAGTTTGGTTTTGCCTACAGCTATAATTTCGCCGTTAATTTTCATAGATGGTTCTACATCGGCACTGATAAATAAATCAGATGCCTTATGCGTAGTCATCATGTCGAGCAGATCATTGAAATCCATATCTGTTCCCCAAAAAAGTCCATTAAGTTTTAATTTTTATAAGAATGACTCAGGTTGCTTTGCTGCAGTACGTGCCACTTGTGCTGTAATTATGCCTTTAGACACCAGTGTTTTTAGGCTTTGATCAAGGGTGGTCATGCCATAGTTTGCACCGGTTTGAATCGATGAGTACATTTGCGCGACTTTGTTTTCGCGGATTAAATTACGAATGGCAGGAATACCGATCATGATTTCATGCGCAGCGACACGACCACCCCCAGTTTTCTTCAGGAGCGTTTGTGAAATCACTGCTTGAAGCGATTCAGACAACATCGCGCGAACCATGTCTTTTTCTTCTGCTGGGAATACATCAATCACACGGTCAATGGTTTTTGCCGCAGAGGTGGTATGCAGTGTACCAAACACCAAGTGACCTGTTTCCGCTGCGGTAAGTGCCAAGCGAATGGTTTCAAGGTCACGCATCTCACCGACCAAAATAATATCTGGATCTTCACGTAAGGCTGAACGAAGTGCTTCGTTAAAGCCATGGGTGTCACGGTGTACTTCACGTTGGTTAATCAGACACTTTTTAGATTGGTGTACAAACTCGATCGGGTCTTCGACCGTTAAAATATGGTCATAACGGTTTTCATTAATATAATCCATCATCGCTGCAAGTGTGGTGGACTTACCCGAACCTGTTGGACCTGTGACCAGTACGATACCGCGTGGATATTCACAAATATCTTTGAAAATTTGGCCCATACCTAAATCATCCATAGACAGGACTTTGGATGGAATAGTACGAAATACCGCACCCGCCCCACGGTTTTGGTTAAACGCGTTGACACGGAAGCGGGCTACAGACGGCACTTCAAACGAGAAGTCCGTCTCTAGTTTTTCTTCAAAATCACGGCGCTGTTTATCGTTCATGATGTCATAGACCAAACGATGTACATCTTTATGTTCAAGTGCAGGTAAATTAATGCGACGGACTTCACCATCAACACGGATCATGGGCGGCATGCCTGCTGATAAATGCAAATCTGATGCGCCATTTTTGACCGAAAAGGCTAATAATTCTGTGATATCCATAAATTCCCCAAATTAAAATTAGTCGTAATTATTTTGTTAGAATGATAAGGCTTTCCGACAGCTTAACCAACAGTTAGCCGAATAGGAAAGAAAAAAAGATGAATTAAATGAGAATCCCGTCAATGAATAGTCTTCAACTCGCAAGAGCACATGTATTGCAACAGATTCAAGAGGCTTGTCAGCAAATTCATAGAGACGAATCGACAGTGACCTTGTTGGCAGTGTCAAAGACCCATCCAAGTGAGGCACTGCGTGAGATGTATGCAGCAGAGCAACGTGCTTTTGGTGAAAATTATTTGCAAGAAGCTTTAGATAAAATGCAAGCTTTACAAGACTTAAGTATTGAATGGCATTTTATTGGTCATGTACAGCGCAATAAAACCAAGCATTTGGCTGAAAAATTTGCGTGGGTACATGGTGTAGACAGACTGATCATTGCAGAGCGTTTATCCAGTCAGCGCGAGAGTCATCCAGAACCTTTAAATATTTGTGTGCAGGTCAATATTGACGCACAAGAGAGCAAAGATGGCTGTCAGCCAGCAGAAGTCGCTGAATTGGTACAACAGATTAGCCGATTACCGCATTTGAATTTGCGTGGCTTGATGGTGATTCCAGCACCCAATAATCCGCAAGCGTTTATTGATGCAAAACAGCTCTTTGAGGATGTCCGTGTTCAGCATGCACACCCTGAGCTTTGGGATACCTTAAGTATGGGTATGTCGGCCGATATGAATGATGCGATTGCGGCGGGTTCGACCATGGTGAGAGTAGGGACGGCACTGTTTGGTGCACGAGACTACTTGGACTAATAATGTCGTTATTTTAAAAAAATCCAAGACACTTTAAAGCCATAATCTCCCTTAAACACCCTAAAATCATTTAGGGTTTTTTTAGGCTTAAATTATGATAATAATTTATACAAATAATAACAAATTGATGTCAACCAAATTAAAAATCACATTCTATACTGTTTAGGAAAGCTAAAAAATGTCGATAAAACCAATAAAAAACCAAGGTGAATTATGAAACTACATCATTTTATAAACTTATTATTCTGCTTATTTTTGGGCCTGTTTATCAGCGCCTGTAGTAAAAAAACTGAAGAAAGAGCAGCAGATGCTACGGTCGTCGCTGATTCAGCCTCGATAGAAGCTGCAGACGCTACCAATGCACAGACTGCCGAAAATGAAAAACTGGGCACCAAGTGGGGTGATGATGTGACCTCGAATGTCAGCAGTGTTGAATTAACGCGCTTAAGCGTAAATCCAATTGCACAAGCTTCAGTACGTTATGCAAATAAACAGTATCAAGGCAAAGCAGTGAATAGTCTATCGGTCGCATCTGGGGTGATCAGCTTTACCGTACTGGATGATCAAGCAAAGCCATTGCCTTTGGTTCGTGACGGCAAAAACTACTTCTTAAAAGCAAAAGATGGTCAGAGTTATCAATTACAGTATGAAAACCATTCAGATAAAAGCTTTGAAATTGTAGCAAGTGTGGATGGTCTAGATGTTTTAACAGGTCAAGAAGCATCTAAATATGCCAGTGGTTACGTACTTGGGCCGCATCGAACCTTAAACATTGAAGGCTTCCGTAAGAGTGATTCTGCTGTAGCTTCATTTACCTTTGGTCAGCCTGATGAAGCCTATGCTGCAAACTCATCTCAGGGTTCAATTGACAATACCGGGATCATTGGAACAGTGATATTTGAAGTAGAGCCACTCGAACCAGTAGAAGCTGTAGCGGATACCGCAGATGCGTATGCTCCAGCGCCGAATGCCTTTCCGGGTGATAAGAAAAATTAATTATTTCTAACGACTTTAAAGCCCTCTGATGAGGGCTTTTTATTTTATCCCACCACTTCAATGCTGCTTGCCCCTGAACCCAGTGGTTTAACTTGAATCTGCACGGGAATGCGTTCATGCATGTCTTGAACATGGGAAATCAGCACCACTTTACGACCTTGGCTTTGCAAATGATCCAGAGCATTCATCACCATATGCAGGGATGCAGGGTCGAGTGTACCAAAGCCTTCATCGATAAATAAGGATTCAAGTTTCATCGAGCCGGATGCCATATTGGCAATCGCAAGGGCCAAAGCCAGTGACACCAAGAAAGTTTCACCGCCAGACAAAGACAGCACGGGGCGCACTTCACTGTTCATGTCTAAATCAATGATGGCAAGGCTTAAACTATTCGGTACCCGATGTAATTGATAGCGGGGTGCCAAAGGTTGCAGTTGTTGGTTGGCGTATTCCACCAAAATATCCAAGTGATGCTCTTGTGCAATCTTTTTAAACTTGGTGCCTTCCTTGTGCCCAATCAGATCATAAATGCGGCCCCAACGATATTCTTCTGCTTTGATCTGTTCAATCTTACTTTGGTATTTGGCATAGGTGGCTTGATTGTTGGCATTCATGCGTAACTTGGCATCAATTTCATTAAAGCGATTTTGCTGTTGAGTCTTTTCTTGATGAAGCAGATTCAAACCCTGTTCAATCTGTTCAAAATCATGCTCAGGCTGCAATTTCAGATGCGCCTTATATTGTTCTTCGAGCAATTGCCATGCGGTTTTGGCATTTTCTAACAGTTGTTTTTGATTATTCAGTTGACGGCGAATCGCTTGATGTTCAGTCAAACCAATGCCGATACATTGCTCAATAATCTCATGAGTAATTTGAGGATAATTGAGCTGCCACACTTGGATACTGTGCTCGGCTTGGTCAAGCTGTTGGTCAAGCTGTTGCAATTGAGTGATCAAGGACTGAAGTTTTAAGTTGCCTTGATTAAGCAGAGTGTCCGCCTGAGTGGCTTTGTGTTGCTGATCTTCCAGTTGTTGTTCTAAGGTTTTAGCGTGTTGTTCCAACGCCTTTTGCCAATCTGACGCGACCCGATATTCCTGACCTGCATAGGCTCGAGTGAGATTCAATAATTGCTCTCGAAATGTTTTACCTTGTTCAATCAGATGATCTTGTTCAACACTTAACTTGTCAAAATGTTGTTGCTCGTTGTTGAGTTGATACTGAATTTTCTCAAGCTGCTGTTGTTGGTTGAGCAACTCATTTTCGAGTTGTTTATGGGTATTTAAATGCTGTAGACGCTGCTGCAGCTGTTGTTGAATCTGCGCCAACCATACGCTTGGAGTTTGCGTTTTAAACGGCTCAGGAAGCTGGTGTTGAATCGGTTGGATTAGTTGTTGCAGGCTTAAATATTCCTGTTGCAACAATTTATGCTGTTGCAACTGCTGTAAGGTACTGCGCCATTGTTGCAGTAAAGCCGACATGGTTTTTTCTTGCTGACTCAGTGTGTCTGTTTGCGTGGTCATAGCAACAATCTGTTGCTCAACGATCTTCTGCACCGTATCTATGTCAGCGTCACGATTTTGGCTTAAGCCCCATTCAGTCAGTTGAGTGACCGCATGTTGTATGGACGCCGTGTTCTGCTGATTTAACTGAAGTAAATTGTATTGTTGCTGTTCGATCAAAGTTTCGAGTTTTGAAAGCTGAATCTGTTGCTGTTGTTGTTGTTTGAGCAGATGCTCGTACTTGTCACGGGCTTCGGTGAGTTGTTGCTCTTGCAGTTGCTGTAAGCCTTGCTCTAAAAGGGCGTGAGGGTGTGCATAAGGGTGTTCAGAACTTCCACAAACCATACACGGCTGATCGGTTTGTAATTGGGCACGTAACTCCTGCACGCTTTGCGCATGTAGTAAGCGCTGCTGTGCCAAAACATGTTCAAGTTGTTGCAGAGACTGCTGTGCAGTCGCAACCTGTTGTTGAAGATGTTGAAGTTGGGTCTGCTCGGTCTGATACTGACTTTGTTGCGTCTTTAAATGGCGCTCAAGCTGCTCTGCTTGTTTGATGTGATTTGCCACCTGAGCAATACGTTGTTGCAAGGTATCGAGTTGATAGCGCTGTTTTTGAAGTGTACTTTGCTGCTGTTGTAGCGCCGTGAGTTGCTGCTCAAGCTGTTCTAAACTTTGCTGTGTTGCTGACCAATTTGCCAAGTGCTGAGTCGCGACAGTGATCTGCTGTTCGAGTTCGCTCGGGCTTAAAGATGAATGTTGAGGATGACGTTGTGCTAAGGCCTGCTGTTGCTTTGCGTAGGATTCAAGCGATTGCAATATACTCTGCGGTTCTTGATCAAAGACCTGCAAAAAAAGGGTCTGATCAAGCTGCTGCTGTGTATGGCTCATTTGAGTTTGAATACTGTGCAGTTGACTGCTGTGCTGTTGAATCTGCTGAGTTAATGGCAGAATACGATTGTGCTGGAACTGCTCATGTTCAGCATGGATCTTTTTATACTGCGCTGTAATGCTGTTGATCTCATGATCAAGTTTTAAACCTGCTTCTAAGTGCGGACGAATATCCTCACGATTTTTTTGAGACTGTTGTTGCTGTTGTTTTAACGCAACCCATTTGGATTGCTCGGTGGCGACAGTGTGTTGAATGGCGGCAAATTCAGTTTGAAAGGCTTTTTGCTCTTCTAAGGTCTGCTGTTTTGTTGGGGCAAGCTGTGTGCGTTGTACAAATTGTTCTCGTACCGACTGAAACTGATCAAGATGTTCAAGCAATTGTTGTTGAGCTGCAGATTTTTGTACCGCATCGAGTTGAACGTCATAAATCTCTTTTTTGCCCTGTACATCGGCATATAGACGATCTCGATCGAGCTGCCATTTTTTTTCATTCTCTAAAAGCTTTTCAGCCTGCTGTAGGTTTTGTAGTTGTAGCGCTTCTGCTGATTGTTGTTGTTGCAGTTGCTCGATTTCTGCTTGTGACAACATTTCAATATGGCCAATCAAATTTTCCAGCTCCACGCGCTGCTGTTTGACCTGACTAAACTTTTCCGCGGCTTTGATACTGACCAAACTGAAAATATGTGAATTGGTCAGATATTCAAGTAAATCTGCACGCTCGTGATCTTTGGCTTTTAAAAATGCACCCACTTCGGATTGAGCCAGTAACACCGCGCGGGTGAACTGCTCAAAACTCAGTCCAATCAATTTTTCTACAATCGGCGTGGCTTCAGAGATTTTATGATTGAGTAGGCATTGATCATCGAGACAGGTAATCGCGCGTTCTAGTTTTAGATTGCCATCGACTTTATTGCGCGCACGACGAATTTCCCAACGGGCTTGATAACGCTTGCCATCGAGTGCAATAAATTCAAGTTCAGCAAACCCAGAAGTCGTACCACGACGTAAAATATTTTTAGAATCTTTGATCGAAATGTCCTGACCGCCGACATCTTTGAGGCTACCGGCTGCACCACTCAGGCGAGGGACTTCGTTATACAGCGCAAGACACATCGCATCGAGCAAGGTGGATTTTCCTGCACCAGTTTTACCGGTAATGGCAATTAAACCCGCATGGGCAAGCGGTGCATCGTCAAACTGAATATGATGCGTACCGGCTAAAGAAGCCAAATTATTTAAACTTAAACGTAAAATTTTCATGTTTTCGCCTTATCCCTGTTTTTCATCAAGATCATGCTGCGCTTCATGCAACAATTGTTGAAAATCTCGCAGTACAGCGGCATCGGGTTCATACCCTTGTTTTGACCAAATATTGGCAAATAGCGATTCAGGAGTGGGGGGTGCTAAGTCAATTTTGGATTCGTTATGTTGGTCATCGGCACTTTTTCGATAAACCCGGCTGATGCGTAATAAGCGATAACAATCTTTCGGTAAAGCCAATTCAATTTGTTGACGTAAATCGACAGGGGGAGGCGCATCGGTGGTGTATTCAATTTCTAAGAAATCACGTGCGGACAAATGCGCTATTTCGCCGCTCGGCAAGGATTTAATTTTTTCGATTAACTCCTTAAGTTCAGCTCGAACACGCATTAACCCGACAGTACGTGGAATAAAAATGGGTTGATATTGGAAGCGCGTGTCATCGTTTTGCGTAGGGTCAATGGTCACTTCGACCACTTGATGCTTGTAATTGATTTCACTAAAGGAAAGTGGAATAGGGGAGCCACTATAACGAATATGATCCTGACCGACTTTTTGCGGTTTATGCAAATGTCCAAGCGCAACATAATCAATCACCTCATCAAATAATGCTGTCGATAATGCCTCTTCATTGCCAATCACAATCGGACGTTCTGAGTCCGACGTTTCACCGCCTTGCATATGGGCGTGTGACATTAAAATCAGCGCTTGATCATCAGACTTACGTGCTTTGGCTTCAGCAATCAGTTGTTGATGAATATAGGCAATTGCAGACTGATTATTAAGAGTATGTTCATTCAGTCCTGTAATTTCAGCAGGGCGAAGGAACGGTAGTGCCAAACACCATGCGACCACTTGTTTTTGTTCGTTATAAATGGGAATGAGTAGGCGATCTAAATCAAGCAGACCTGCGCTATTTTTATGGACTACACCGACTGTTTTAGCATTAAATTTTTCCAGTAAAGGTTCAACTTGCTCAATGCGATAGCCTGAATCATGATTACCCGCAATCATGAGCGTTTGCATATGTGGGGCGATGTCATATGCATCTGCTAAAAATTGATAGAGCTGTTTTTGCGCTGCAGATGCTGGATTGATCACATCAAAAATATCACCGGCAATGAGTAAAGCATGCGGTTGTTTTTCTTGAATTTGATTGAGCAACCATTTGAGAAATTGAGTATGTTCATAATCACGATCATGGTTATGAAAGAACTGCCCCAAATGCCAATCTGAAGTATGTAAAAAACGAACCGTCATAAAATTTGCCCCATGCCTTGAGAAGCATAGTAGCGAAATAATGGACTGAATTTCTAGTGTTAAATGAGTTTAGGCGGGTGTTGTTAAATTAAATAAAACTAAGTTAAATGATTGAGAGTAATTATAGATAACGAGAGTTAGAATGCAGGTTTTTTAAGAAGTCATTCGTTAAGATATCATCACGAGCTAAAAGCTGAATGAGTTGGTTATATGGATGTAAATTACATAATGTGATGAATACATTTGGTGATATCCATTGTTCTGTTTTATCCAATGGTCATATTGTTGATATTGAAATGTATACATTTCAATTAAAAATCACAGACGACCTATAATTCAGATAATGAATGAATTTAATTAAACCGGAACTAAGATGATTTTAGAGAAATTCAATTTTTAGTACATTACTGGGTTAAGTCATGTTGTTAAAATGAATGGTTATTCAGTATTTGTGTGTCATCTGCTCTTCTTTATAAATATTATGATATATCTCGATCTTAGAAAGATAATAAGGCATAGAAATATTTAGAGGGTTTATGCTTTAATTAAAGTGAATACAATAATTTTAAAAAAATCAAAACATTAAGCTGGAAATTATTTGCAAGCTAAATAAGCTAACCAAATAAGATATAGTTAGAATTTAAATTAAGACGTGTTACGAGAAATATCCTTATGAAAAGTAGTGATAGATGAGAAAAAATAGATCTTTGATTATTTTTTGTATCACTACCTTAATTCTCTTATTTATACAAAATTCACGTTAAAAGTATTTTGACTATAAATATTAAATTTAGATTAACTTAAAGTTAACCATAATACTTATAAAATCATCACTTTGTTTTTGATTTCTGTAGTTATATTTATTATTCATTAATGCGGTAATGAATGTTTTGATGTAAGTTATTGATTTAATTTTAATAAATTATGTAATACCTATGTGTAGTAAAAAAATAATAATATTAACGGGGATGTATAATTTTTCTAGTAAGTATTCATTTAACATGAATAAGAAATTGTACGGTAGTAATGAGATTCTTTGTATGGATAGTTGATGAGTTAATAGATGATTTTAAAATACAATTAGATAAGAAAACAAGATTAATAAATACTGTGGGAATTTAAATTAAGTTGTATTTATTATTTTGAATAATAAGTATCATATATGAAAAAAAGTGATATATTGTTAACATTATGGTGTTTGCTTTGTATATTTGGACAATATTTTTTAATTTTGTGTAAAAAAGAAAACATGGATATTATTGTTTATTTGAAAATTTAATTTAGATTAACTTAAAAATGATAATAAATTGTATTTGGAAATATATCGTTTATTTATAGTTTGGTTTTATTATATTTGTTTAATATTCATGTATTGATTAAATAATTATGAGACTAAAGTATTAGTTTGGTATTTGAAGTTTATGATTTGTTTTTAGTGATTAAAATAAATACAAATCAAATATTTAGTTTCTATTAATTACTTTTAAAGCTTAAAAAACAAAATATTTTAATGTTGATAAAATAGTGTTAGCTTTGATATCGATATCGATATCGATATCGATATCGATATTAAGTAAATGACGTGGTTTTAATAACACTGATTTTATCAATCTAATCATAATATTTAAAGTTGAAAAGGAATAACAAAATGAGACATGGTGATATTTCAAGTTGTCCAGATACGGTTGGTGTTGCAGTTGTTAACTATAAAATTCCTCGCTTGCATTCGAAGGCTGAAGTTTTAGAAAATGCAAAAAAAATGGGTGAAATGATAAAGGGAATGAAACAAGGTCTTCCTGGAATGGATCTCGTAATTTTCCCAGAATACAGCACAATGGGCATTATGTATGACCATGATGAAATGATGGCGACTGCAACAACAATTCCAGGTGATGAAACAGCTATCTATTCAAAAGCTTGTATTGAGGCCAATGTTTGGGGGGTATTTTCAATTACGGGTGAACAACATGAAGAGCATCCGAATAAAGTCCCTTATAACACTCTAATTCTTATTAATAATAAGGGTGAAATAGTTCAAAAATATAGAAAAATTCTTCCATGGTGTCCGATTGAAGGTTGGTGTCCAGGAGACACAACTTATGTAACGGATGGACCAAAAGGTATCAAACTATCATTAATCATTTGTGACGATGGTAATTATCCTGAAATTTGGCGTGATTGCGCAATGAAAGGTGCAGAATTGGTTGTTCGCTGTCAAGGCTATATGTACCCATCCGCTGAGCAACAAGTGACTATGGCAAAAGCTATGGCTTGGGCAAATAATATATATGTTGCAGTAGCCAATGGTACTGGTTTTGATGGTGTTTATTCATTCTTTGGTAACTCTTCTATTATTGGTTTTGATGGTCGGACATTAGGTCAATGTGGTACTGAAGTTGATGGCCTCCAATATGCACAACTTTCAGTAAGTCAGATTCGTGATGCTCGAAAATATGACCAATCTCAGAACCATTTATTTAAACTTTTACATCGTGGTTATACAGGTGTACATAACAATGGTGATGGTGATAAAGGTTTAGCAAATTGTCCGTTTGATTTTTATAGGACTTGGGTTTTAGATGCAGAAAAGGCTCAACAGAATGTCGAAAAAATTACCCGTTCTACGATCGGTGTAGCTGAATGTCCAATCGGTAATTTGCCGCACGAAGGCATTGAAAAAGAAGCAAATTAGTTCATATAAAATCAAAGGGAGGTATTTGAGATGACTTTTGCTAGCGATCGTATGCAAGCCAATCAGGAAGTCTTAGACAGGGAACGTTATGACATGCAAAGCAAAGAGCGTATTGCACGTACCTCTCGTTTTAATTTCGACCCTAATGATGTTATGGAAAAACTTCGTAATAACATTATTGGGCAAGACGCTGCACTTAATGAAATTGCAAATATGCTCATGACGGTAAAAGCTGACTTTAATGTGCCAAATCGGCCATTAGCAGTCACTCTAATGCTTGGACCAACAGGTGTAGGTAAGACAGAAACTGTTCGACTAATTGCTCAGGCCATATATGGTAAACCAGATGCTTTTTGTCGTATTGATATGAATACGTTAGCACAAGAACATTATGCAGCAGCATTAACTGGTGCACCTCCTGGTTATGTAGGCTCAAAAGAAGGCAATACCTTATTTAATGAGGAACAGATACAAGGAAGTTTCTCTAAACCAGGAATTGTATTATTTGATGAAATAGAAAAAGCAAGTAATGAGGTTATTCGTGGATTACTTAATGTTTTAGATACAGGGACGCTCAATCTTACATCAGGAACAAAATCACTGGATTTTAAAAATAGTTTAATTTTTATGACCAGTAATATTGGTACTAAGGAATCACAAGCTCGTTTAAAACTTCTTGCTAAATTACCTCAGCGGTTACAGCAATTTGCTAAAGCAACTAAACTTGATGATTCAGAAATTACAGAACGGGCATTACATAAAAAGTTTGATCCTGAATTTCTAAACAGAATCGAGCGTATTCTGCACTATCAAGCAGTATCAACAGATTTTATATCCCAACTAATTGTTTTGGAAGTTGAAAAATTAAATCTTCGTCTGCGTAAGCAAAATAGAACTGTATCACTTACAGAAAATGCAATTAAATTTTTATCAGAGAAACATGATGTACGTTTTGGTGCTCGTGGTTTAGGTCATCGTTTTCGTGTCTTAATCGATTCGAAGCTTGCACGGTTTTTATTGGAAAATCCAAATGCAAATCATATTGTTATTGATTATCAGAAGAAAGAAATTGAGATTAATATCGTTAATTAAACTAACAATTAATGGTTGAAAGTGTCTCTATGAAATTTGTTCTGCGTGGAATAGATACCATATTTCTAAAATAAAATTGATTTAAGGATGATCAAAAAAATCAACATTATAAATTAATGTTTTATACACCATGGCGGCACTATTGCTAAAACAAAAAAATGGAGAGGCTTATGCTAGGAGTTGCACTTTTATTTATAGGATCTGTATTGTTGGTTAATGGTTTAGGGTTAAATGGAAAAATGGAAGCTAGAGATTCTGCACCATTTAATCTATTAGTAGGATTGTTAGCCTTTTTCATCAACGGTATTGCTTTATATAGAGGAAATAACCCACTTGACTATTTCGGTGTAGCAGCAGGATTACTGTTTGCATTTACATATCTATATTTAGCGGTTGTTCAATGGTTTAATTTAAAAGGTATTGGTTTAGGTTGGTATTGTCTTTTTGTGGCTATAAACGCATTCATTTTTGCTACACTAGCTGGTGAATATCGCTTAATTGTTATGTGGGTGCTATGGTCCAGTTTGTGGTTCTTATTCTTCCTAGTATTAAGCCTTGAAAAAAATCTTAAATTTCTAGGAAACTACACAATTTTTATAGGCGTTTTTACCTGTTGGATACCAGGTCTATTAATGTTAACCAACCATTGGTAAATATTTGATTCAAAAAATTATTTTAGATATCTAGCCCTGTATGGGCTAGATATCTAAATTAAACTCAAATCTCTAATTGTAGACTATCGATGTGTTCAATTTTTCGTACAACAAAGTCTATGAGTATTAACATAACGTCTGTATTCCTAAGAAGGATCTGCCTTAATTTTTTTTTGTCCATATTCAAGTGAACCTTGTAAGTGTTTTATACTTCTTAATTCTTCAACAATTCTAATATCATGTTTTAGATTCATCATATATCCATGAGTACGAGAAAGTGCAATATTGGGATATTCAGCTTCAGCAAGGACATCTGCAGACAGTTTGCAATTTAAACATTCATCTATCATCTATGGATATAGCTGGATTTAAATTTTAAGCTACATTGCCTTCAAGCCTAAATCGAGCGCTTCTTCTATGTTTTTGTCAAAACGGACAGCGATACTTTTAACTTTGGATTTTAGCACTGACCATGCTTTTTCAATTGGATTTAAATCTGGACTGTAAGCAGGCAAGTACATGATTCTACAGTTAAAGTCTTTGGCTAGTTTTTTGATATCTCCGTTCTTATGAATCGAAGCGTTATCTAGAATCAGCAGATGTCTTTTGGTCTTATCTTGATTATCTTTGGTTAAATTTTCAAGTAGATATCTCAACCATCCCGTGAACATTGCTCGATCGCATGAACCTTGAAAAATCAAAGGGTAAAGGAACTGATACGCTGAATTAGACCTCACAGCACTGATGATACTTAATCTTTTACCATGACCACCCAATTTTAAAGCAGCGCAACGACTGCCTAGTTTAGACCAACCATATTGCGCTGTATCTGTGGTGTTTATCCCAGACTCATCAATATAAAGAATCTGATCTTCCCCAAACTCCTCTTTCCATTGCGGAAGAAACCAGTTGAATACAGCCCTTGTTATTTTGTCGGCTTGCTTATAGAGAAAACTCTTTTTTTACGTGTCCAACCAAGTCTATGAATGGCTTTTAACAGGGTTGAGTAAAGGATTGGATACCCAAACTTTTGTTCAAATAAAGGGATGAGATCTTTCACTTGAGAAAATTCAGTAGTTTCAATAAAGTGTTTGAAAGCATCCATATCCTTGATTTTAGTGGGTCGACCTGCATTGATTTTAGGCTGTTTCAATTCTCCAGTGGTGTTTTGAAGAAGAATCCAATCATCCAAAGTGGTTCTAGATATTTTAAAGGTTTTACATGTATATGATTTGTGATTATTTTCTTCATAAAACTGCATGACTTTTTCACGTAAATCCACTGAATATACTTTAGGCATGATCTTGAACAAATTAATTTTTTATCATTGTATCCTAAAATAAGATTGCAGCTATACCAGCTCTGTTAAATTAGGATTTGGTATTCTTTTGCAGAATTGTATAATTTGATTAAATAAAGACTAGGCTAAACTATTGTTTTTGACATTGAGAGGATTAGGTATAGGTGTGCCTTGCATATTGAATATTTTTATTGTAATAAAAAGCTAAAATCTTATAGTAATAACATCACTAAAATAAAAAGCCGACGATTCGAGTGATGGAAAATCGTCGGCCAAAATGCTGAGATCAATAAAATTTAGGCTGCTATTCTAAATTTTGAGGCTCAAGCATGATTTATAAGTCTCATTGGAGTTAAAGGTCACCGAGGTTCTTTGCGGATGCCATGGCAAATACTTCGCGGGTTCTACTGACCTTGTACTCTATATAACGACCAAGGGTTTCAATTGGTTGACAAGAAAAACAAATAAAGTTGAAATTTTTTTCTATACTGTGTCGGTAAAATTAAATTTGAGTAATCTACATGGTTGTTTTGAGCAAATATTTTTTTAGATTTTTTATCTACTGCGTGATTTTAACCATGATGGTCGGTGTCATCGCGGCGTTGACACCGAGTTTTGTGGGACAGGTGCTCACTGCATTTCCATTTCTCATTGCCATGATATTGGTGCTGTTTCATTTTATTCGTAAAGAACAGCGTGCGCCCACACCCAGTGAGCGCAACAAAATTGCCTTGGGTTATAGCTTGATCTTTTTTAGCTACAATATGCTTTTTGCGCTATTAGGGCCGTTAATTTTCAACTGGAAAGAAGACAATATTGTTCAGGTATGGCTGCAATTTATTAGCCATAAACAGTTCTTATTTCAACTGATTGCACAGCTGATGATGTACATGATTCCACTGTACATTATCACCTTTTGGTTTTATGGCAAACAAGCTGAGCGCATGGCCAATAAAATATTAGGAACTTAAATTTGTTTGCGTAAAGGCTTTTTTTTGTATATAGCATAGAAGCAACTTTATGGGTAAAGCGCACAAACGATGAACACATTATTGGTTTTGGTAACCGGTGCCTCTGGTTTTATTGGCACCCAATTGATCTCGTATTTACTGCAACAAAATTATCGTGTTGTCGGCTTAACCAGACAGAAAAATAAAGTTGCTCAGCATCCCGCTATGCAGTGGATTAACGACTTGGAAGAACTGACCACTGATCAAATTGATTACGTGATTAACTTAGCCGGTGAAAGCATTGGACAGGGTCGCTGGACAGACCATCGTAAACAGAAATTGATACAAAGTCGGGTGGGAACCACCGAAAATTTATATCGGTATCTGAGCAAAAGAAAGGTATTTCCTAAACGGATCATTTCAGGTTCTGCTGTTGGGTTTTATGGTATTGACCCTTCAGAGCAATGGTTTGACAGCTGTGATGAGCGCACCCCCCCACAAGCGATTTTCATGTCTGAACTGTGCCAAAAATGGGAAGCCGTGACCGCTCAATATCCTGATCAAAATACTAAGACTATTCGGTTAGGTGTGGTTTTTGGGCGCAAAGGCGGTATTTTGCCACAAATGCTGTTGCCTATAAAAATGAACATGGTGAAAAAGATCGGGCATGGACGCCAACCCTGCGTTTGGGTGCATATTCAAGATGTCATTCGTGCGATCGAATTTTTAATGCTCAAGGATACATCTGAGCAGATTTTCAACGTGGTTGCACCCGAAAAAGTCAATCAAAAAACCTTTGCTGATACGGCATGCTTGATCTTAAAGAAGAAACCACTTTTTAACCTACCCGGTGTAGTGATGAAGACTGTTTTGGGAGAACAATCACAGTTGATTTTAAATGGCCAATACGTTAAACCTAAAGCGCTACAAGATGCAGGTTTTGAATTTAATTTTCCAACATTAAAACAAGCACTTGAAGATGTAATCATTCTTTAACTTAAGAAAAATATCGCGTTACACAAGATCTAAAGACTTAAAGGATCAGTCGAGTAGGGCTGAATGTCACTGAGTGTTTTCTGTTTCAATATCATTTGGCGCAATAGTCTTGCAGATGCTGGTCCCATACATAGCCCATTTCGATAATGTCCAAAGTTCGCCCAAAGATTGTCGATATTGGGCATAAGTCCAATATAAGGAATGCCGTTCGGAGAGCTGGGTCGCAGGCCGGCCCACTGTTGAACAATCGGGAAATGAGACAGTTCTGGCACCATTTCTATAGATGCCTTATAAATATCTTGTAGCGTATGGAGAGTTGGACGCTGATCAAAACCGATCTCATTCATACTTGAACCACAGACGATATGACCATCCTGCCGTGGAATCAAATACATCACCTTGTTCATACACATGCTCGGAAGCCATTGTTCAGGCGTTTTAAACAGGAGCATCTGTCCTTGAACCGGATACACAGGAATATTTAGATTGAGCTGCGTTGACCAATGTTCTGACCAAGCGCCAGTTGCAATCACATAGTGATCCGCATGAAAACATTGACCATTTTGAGATTGGATATATTCAATCTGATCAAGATGTATTTTAAAGTGATCGATCCAAGTATTTTCATGAAACTGAACGTTAGGATGCTGTTTTAAGTAATGAATCAGTGACTTTAATAATCGTGGATTCCTTATATTGGCAATATGAGGGAAATAGATTGCCTCTTGAAATTGACTTGAAACTCTGGGGTTTGTCTTAGCTAATGCGCTTTGGTTTAAGTATTGACAGTATTGCATCGGATCTTGATGCTGATTTTTATAATTGAGTCCGATTTCAAAATCATCATGATCAAAAATCAAAAGACCTGTTTCATGAATTTCAAAATCAACCCCCGTAATCGGCTTGAGTTTTTCATTCCATTCGCTATACAGCGTTTTGGCATGTTTGGCTAATTCATTCACTTCTGGTGGATAGCGCCAAGGATACATGGGAGAGAGGATGCCACCACCTGCCCATGAGGCGGCTTTTCCTGCATGTTGTTGATCAAAAATACTGACGGAACATCCCTGTTCCACAAGTTCAAGTGCAGTCAGTAGACCACTGATTCCCGCACCGACAATGGCTATATGCATCCCGCACTCTTTAAATCGTTGATTAAAATTTTTATACCTATAAAAAACCCTCATGCACAGTGAGAGGTTGGTTATTTGAGTATTACTTCATCTCTTTCAGCATTTTTGCGGCATCTTCAGCGAAGTAGGTCCAAATACCATCTGCACCTGCACGGCGACATGACATGAGTGACTCCAAAATCACACTTTCAGACAACCAACCATTTTGGATCGCAGCAGCCAACATGGCGTATTCGCCACTGACTTGATAGACAAAAGTCGGAATACCAAAGGTGTCTTTCACTTCACGTACGATGTCTAAGTACGGCATACCGGGTTTGACAATCACCATATCCGCACCTTCTTGAATATCCAGTGCAATTTCATGCAAGGCTTCTGCACGGTTGCCTACATCCATTTGGTAGGTGTATTTGTTGCCACCTTTTAAGTTACTGGCTGAACCGACTGCATCACGGAAAGGGCCGTAGAAGCTGGACGCATATTTTGCTGAATACGCCATGATGTTGGTGTAAATATGACCGTTGGCTTCAAAAGCTTGACGAATCGCCGCAATACGACCGTCCATCATGTCGCTTGGTGCAAAGACATCAGCACCTGCTTCAGCATGGCTTAAGCCTTGTTTAATCAAACATTCAACGGTTTCATCATTTAAAACATAGCCCGTCTCATCAAGAATGCCGTCTTGACCATGTGTGGTATAGGGGTCAAGTGCGCCGTCTGTGATGAGCACCATTTCAGGGAACTCTTTTTTGAGTAGACGAACGGTGCTTTGCACCAAGCCGTCATCACGCCATGCGGCTTCAGCGTTTAAACTCTTGTCTTCTTGAGGGGTGACAGGAAACAGTGCCAGTTTAGAAACACCCAATTGCAAAAGTTTTTCAGCTTTGTTTAACAACAAATCTGCTGAAAGACGCTGAATGTTTGGCATACTAGCGATGTCTTGGTTCTGATTTTGACCGGGTAAGACAAATACCGGATAAATGAGATGATCAGCAGATAGATGCGTTTCTCTCACCATCGTTCTGAGCTTGTCATTTTTTCGAATACGGCGCATACGTGTAGCGGGAAAAGCAGGACGATTAAACGTATAAGTCATTAAAGTCTCGATCTTCGGTATTTAAACTTGCGGTCATTGTAGCCCCCTTCATGCGGTTTTTGGGAAAATGCTGATGGTTTTTTCTCATGATGTTAATTTGAGTTTGTTATGAATGATTCCCAAAAAAAATGGACGGGCAACCTCCATTTAGGTACAAAGCCTGAAATTAATGTGGTGCTCAACCAACTTAGCCAAGTTTTTAATTCATCGCCTTATTTTGCGCACAATGAAATGCAGATGCGTGTGGTGAATGACGAAATTGAAGGTTATATCGAAATGAAGCCAAATTTGATTGGTAATATTTCATTCCAAATTTTGCATGGTGGTGTTGCAGCGACATTACTCGACAGTATTGGCGGGATCGTGGCAATGGGTGAGCTATATAAACGGGCTGAGCCTGACCAACTTGCGGACACACTAAAAAAAGTATCTCGTTTGGCCACTGTGGATATGCGAGTGGATTATCTCGCGCCAGGTCGTGGTCAGTATTTTACAGCCAAAGCTGAAGTGCTGCGTATGGGGCGTAAGGGCTGTACTATGCGCATGACCATGGTCAATGATGAAAATAAACCGATTGCTACAGGCATTGCATCCTATGCATATTGATCTGACTGACTGACTGACTGATTGAATTCGAATGAAGATTCAAAAGCCACTCAATGCAGTGGCTTTCTTCTGGGCATGTATTTATTCTAATTGGCTAATACTGTGAAAATAAAAAAATTTAAAAAGTATACGCAGGAGTAATTTTTTATTACGAAATCCATTCATTTTAGCAGTAAAATTGGCATTAATAACTTAAGTAATGGCTTTCTCATTCACATCCTCCATTTGTTGAATTTTAATGTGTAGTCGCCTTGTAGCATCTGCCTTGAAATCGTTATGTGGTGTCCTTGACCAAGTCTCATGTCTATTTAGGAAGATGTGATGTCAGAAATACGTAACACAAAGCCGTCTACAGAAGACGAGTCAAAAGCGATAGCACCTCAAGAGCAAGCACCTCAAGAAAATGCATCAGAAGCAGAACATGCTGCGAAGATGAAAAGTAAACGGAAAAAAGCACTCAGTATTGTCGCTATTTTGGTTTTCATTGCATTGGTCGTTTACCTGATTTGGTCATTTATTTTTAGTCATACCGTCAGTACGGAAAATGCCTATGTGGGTGCTGAAAGTGCCGAAATTACCTCCATGGTCAGTG
Organism: Acinetobacter sp. TGL-Y2; assembly: GCF_001612555.1. Taxonomy (NCBI): domain Bacteria; kingdom Pseudomonadati; phylum Pseudomonadota; class Gammaproteobacteria; order Moraxellales; family Moraxellaceae; genus Acinetobacter; species Acinetobacter sp. TGL-Y2. The sequence continues at coordinate 797,763 of NZ_CP015110.1, forward strand.
GTCAGGTTGCCGAAGTCCTTGTGTCAGATACTCAAGCTGTCAAAAAAGGAGATGTACTGGCACGGATAGATTCCAGTGATGCCGAAATTGCTTTGGCACAGGCAGAAGCAGAATTGGCTAAAGCTAGACGGCAGTATTCACAAAGCAGCGCCAATACCAATTCTTTAAACTCTCAAGTTATGGTGAGTAGTGAAGACATTCGCAGTGCCAAAGCGCAAGTTGCTCAATCACAGGTAGACTTTGAGCGTGCTCAAGATGAATTGGCTCGTCGTACGCAATTGGGTGCATCAGGTGCAATTTCCAAAGAGGAGTTAACAACGTCACAACGTACCTTACAAACAGCTAAGGCACATTTAGATGTAATGAAGGCTGGGCTTGCACAGGCAGAATCTAAACGTAAAGCTGCACAAAGTAACTTAGAAGCCAGTGAAGCTTTAATTAAAGGAACAAATCAATCCACTACGCCAGATGTGTTGGTGGCTCAAGCACGTGTAGATCAAGCACGTTTAGATTTACAACGAACTGAAATTAGAGCGCCTTTAGATGGAGTGGTTGCACGCCGTAGTGTACAAGTGGGTCAACGTATTGCATCAGGTGCATCTTTAATGCGAGTGGTGCCACTCAGTCAACTTTATGTAGATGCAAACTTTAAAGAAAGCCAATTGGCAGATGTAAAAGTCGGGCAGAAAGTCGGTTTAACCTCCGATTTATACGGTAAAAAAGTTGAATATACAGGCACAGTGATTGGCTTCTCAGGCGGAACTGGTGCTGCATTCGCTTTAATTCCTGCTCAAAATGCCACAGGCAACTGGATTAAAGTCGTTCAACGTTTGCCTGTGCGTATTCGACTTGATCCGAAGCAATTGGCTGAGCATCCGCTTCGGGTGGGTTTGTCAATGGAAGCCACAATCGATATCTCATCGAAGTAATTTCGTATGAATAACACAGCATTGTACGGTGACCTCAAAGGCGCTAAGTTGGCTTTGGCCGCCTTTGTTTTGGCATTGGCAAATTTTATGGTCGTACTCGATATGACCATTGCCAATGTATCTGTTCCACATATTACAGGCAGTTTGGCTGTTTCAAGTTCGCAAGGAACTTGGGTTATTACCTCTTATGCGGTCGCTGAAGCGATTTGTGTACCACTGACAGGGTGGCTTGCAGGTCGCTTTGGTGCAGTTCGAGTTTTTAGTATTAGCTTATTAGGCTTTACTATATTTTCCATCCTATGTGGGCTGTCGAATAGTTTAGCGATGTTGGTGATTTGTCGCATTGGACAGGGCATATTCGGGGGGCCGATTATGCCACTCAGCCAAATGCTTCTCATGCGTATTTTCCCTCCTGAAAAGCAATCTCAAGCCATGGGAATGTGGGCAATGACCACGGTGGTTGGCCCGATTTTAGGTCCAATTCTTGGAGGGACAATCAGTGATAATCTGTCATGGCATTGGATTTTCTTTATCAATATTCCAGTCGGATTACTTTGTGCTTATGGTGCAATGCGATTGCTCAAATCAGCTGAGACACCTATTTCTAAATTGAAAATCGACACCATAGGTTTGGCATTACTGATTTTATGGATTGGCGCACTACAATTGATGCTTGATCTGGGTCATGAACATGATTGGTTCAACAGTGGTCTAATCACATCATTGGCTATAATTACCCTGATTGGCTTTGTCGTGTTTATGATTTGGGAACTGACCGAAAAACATCCTGTCGTAAATATCAAAATTTTTAGATATCGTGGGTTTAGTATAGCGACCTTGGCGCTAGCACTTGGTTTTGGCGCATTTTTTGGAAGTATTGTTTTGATTCCCCAATGGTTACAAATCAATTTGGGTTATACCGCATCTTGGGCGGGTTATTTAACGGCGACCATGGGCTTTGGTAGTTTGTTGATGTCACCGATTGTGGCGAAGATCGCGACCAAATATGATCAGCGCGCCTTAGCCTGTTTTGGACTACTACTGTTGGGTGGTGTGACATTAATGCGGTCATTCTGGGTTACAGATGCGGACTTTATGGCATTGGCACTTCCACAAATTATTCAGGGGTTCGCTGTACCATTTTTCTTTATCCCACTCACCAATATCGCTTTAGCTTCTGTAAAAACAGAGGAATTGGCTTCTGCAGCAGGCTTGATGAACTTTTGTCGAACCATGGCAGGGGCAATTGGAGCATCGATTGCAGTCACCATTTGGGATGATCACGCCAAAATCGCTCGTAGCGAAATGGTGTCTAATTTACATATTGAAGAAACTCAGCGAAATATGAGCCAAGCTGGTTATAGCCCAGAAAGTATTTTAGGCGTCATTTCGAATCTGGTCGATAAAGAGTCGCTGACATTATCGGTCAATCATGTGTTTTTGATTCTCTCTATGGTCTTTATCTTTGCAGGATTAATCATTTGGTTATGTCCTAAACCTAAAGGCAACGTTGGTGGAGGTCATGCGCATTAGTTTTGACTTGATGAGATAAAGTATTAAAGTCTGTTTATCAATTAAAAAGCACCTTTGTTAGGTGCTTTTTATATTTTGGATGATTCTTTTGAATATTTACTTTGGTAAAATCTTAAACTCTGAAATTAAGATTTCGCTCGATTTAATGCATCATTCCAAAGCTTGAGATGATACTGTCTTTGATCTTCACTCATTTGCGGCTCAAAAGCACATTCGAGTTTCCAAGAGTCCGAAATTTCGCTTAAATCATTAAATACACCTGCCTTTAATCCCGCCATTGCCGCGGCACCCCATGCAGTCGATTCAAACATTTTAGGACGTAATACCGGCACATTTAAAATGTCGGCTTGAAATTGCATCATCATATCGTTTTGGCTGGCACCCCCATCGACGCGTAGCTCTTTCAGGGGATGACCAATATCCGACTGCATGGCAGTTAAAACATCGGACACTTGAAAAGCAATGGATTCGAGAGCAGCACGTGCAATATGCGCTTTATGTGTGCCTCGAGACATTCCGCACAGTAGCGCGCGGGCATCGCTATCCCAGTGCGGTGCACCCAATCCAGTAAAAGCGGGAACCAGCACCACACCTTCAGTTTGTGTGACTGTACATGCCAGTTGTTCAACGTCATCACTGTGCTGAATAATGCCCAAACCATCTCGCAGCCATTGCACGATTGCACCCGCCATAAATACACTGCCTTCAAGTGCATAGGTCGGTTTGTTGTGACATTGCCAAGCCAAGGTTGAAAGCAGTTGATTTTGACTCGCTTTAATTTCTTGACCTGTATTGAACAGCATGAAACAACCCGTACCATAGGTATTCTTGGCGGTACCGACTTCAAAACAAGACTGCCCAAATAGGGCAGATTGCTGATCACCTAAAACACCTGTGATCGGAATTTCAGCACCCAATAAACCTTTAGCGGTATTGGCGATATAGGCATCTGAGGCAACGATCTTCGGTAAGAGTGATTTTGGAATGTTGAATAACGCTAAAAGTTCTTCGTCCCATTGCTGAGTTTGGAGTTCCATGAGCATAGTGCGTGAGGCATTGCTCATTTCAATGACGTGCTCAGCACCTTGAGTTAGGTTCCAAATCAGCCAGCTGTCAATTGTACCAAAAGCCACATGACCTTGTTCTGCCTGTTCACGGAGTCCATCTACATGCTTAAGCAACCAAACCAATTTTCCAGCACTAAAATAAGGGTCAATGCGAAGCCCGGTTTTTTGGCTGACCTTATGTTCATGTTGGTTTTGAATCAGCTGATTACACCATTCACTGGCTCTACGGTCTTGCCAGACAATCGCAGGGGCAAGCGGATGTCCTGTTCGTTTGTCCCACACTACGGTGGTTTCACGCTGATTGGTCAGTCCTATGGCTTTGATATCTTTGGCCATCAATCGGGCAGATGCGATGGCTTGCTGCACCACGGCAATTTGAGTGCTCCAAATGTCTTGCGCGTTTTGTTCTACCCAACCTGACTGTGGGGTATGAATTTGGATTTCTCTTTGAGCACTGGCATGAACCTTTCCATGTTCATCAAAGATGATCGCACGACTAGACGTTGTTCCTTGATCGAGTGCAAGTAAATAGCTCATCTTCTACGGTTTTTAGCTTCGAAAGCACAATATTAGCCTAATCTTGCACTACGACCCAGAGCGATATGCAAAAATTGAGAATTTTCCTGCCAAAACTGAATAAATGTGCTATGATTCGTTTGTACTTTGGGGATGTTCTTGGCTTCGACGCTGGTGATGAAACTCATAGATGCATGCCGAGAGCGCATTTTCTCTCGTAAATCAAATTTGCATTTTTTAGTCGCAAACGACGAATCATACGCTCTAGCTGCCTAAGGGCAGCTTGTCCTTTTCTCTGAATACTTGTGGTTAGAGAGAACGACTGAAGCGCACGCACACAAGACCGTATAAAGCTAAGCCTCGGGGCTTTATATTAAATCTAGAGGATCGCCAGAGCATCCTGTTCGTCGGGTCGCAAAGGGTTAAACTAATAGACGATATCTAAGCATGTAGTATTCTCGAGCGTAATGCTTGCGGACGCGGGTTCGACTCCCGCCATCTCCACCAAAATTATACGGAAAAGCGCTAACCTCATCGGTTGGCGCTTTTTTTCGCCTAATATAAGATGATTAAACGGACAAAATAATGACGCAAGTTCAGCTTCAACAACTGCAAAAACAACTGTGGAATATTGCCAATACGTTGCGTGGAAAAATGGGGGCTGATGAGTTTCGAGATTATATTTTAGGACTCATTTTCTATAAGTATTTATCTGAAAAAGTCATGACCAGTGCCAATCAAGAATTAGAAGGCGAAGGCATTGTTTTTAGTGACTTAGATAGAGCAAACAAAATTCACCAAGAATATTTAGATGCTGTAAAACAAGAAAGTTTGCAAAATATTGGCTTCTTTTTAGAACCGAAACAGTTATTTCACAGTATTGCGCTTCGAGCGAAAGCAGAAGAATTTATCTTAGATGATTTGATCGAAATCTTAAAAGCGATTGAAAGCAGTACGCAGGATGCTGACTCTGCGGAAGACTTTGCACATTTATTTGAAGACATGGATCTTACCTCGACCAAGTTGGGCAATAAAGTCAGTGATCGGAATGAACTCATCTCCAAAGTGATTATTCATTTGGACGAGATTGATTTTGATCTTGCAAATACTGAATCCGATGTTCTAGGTGATGCCTATGAGTATTTGATTGGTGAATTTGCTTCAGGTGCAGGCAAGAAAGCCGGTGAGTTTTATACACCACAAATGGTGTCGACTTTACTGGCTCGTATCGTGACACTGGGTAAAATGCGTTTGCGTAGTGTCTATGATCCAACCTGTGGTTCAGGTTCATTATTGCTTCGTGTCAAACGTGAAGTAGGTGATGAGGTCGATGCGATTTATGGTCAGGAAATGAACCGCACCACCTACAACTTGGCACGTATGAACATGATTTTGCATGATGTGCATTTTTCTAAGTTCGATATTAAGCAAGAAGATACACTGATTCGTCCGCAACATATCGGCTTGAAGTTTGATGCGATTGTGGCAAATCCACCATTTTCTGCAAAATGGTCAGCCGATCCGTTGCTCATGAATGATCCTCGTTTTAAGTCCTATGGCAAGCTTGCACCAAGTTCTAAGGCGGATATGGCATTTGTTCAGCATATGCTGTATCACTTGGATGAATCGGGCACTTTAGCGATTGTTTTACCGCACGGGGTGTTGTTCCGTGGTTCGAGTGAAGGTGTAATTCGTCAGCATTTGATTGAAAAGTTAAATGTGGTGGATACGATTATTGGTTTACCTGCCAATATTTTCTATGGCACGTCTATTCCAACTTGTGTTTTGGTACTTAAGAAAAACCGTGAGCATAAAGACAATATTTTGTTTATTGATGCCAGTAATGAGTTTGAGAAACAGAAGAATCAAAACAAGTTATTGCCAAAGCATTTGGACAATATTGTGGCTGCTTTTGAAAACCGTCAGGATATTGAAAAATACGCCAAAGTTGCGTCATTGGATGAAGTGAAAGCCAATGATTACAACTTAAATATTCCTCGTTATGTTGATACCTTTGAAGCGGAAGATGAGATTGATTTAGATGTGATTGCGAAACAGCTTCAAGCGTTGGAAGTGGAAAGCCAAAAAACCGATGCGGTGATTGCCGATTTTTGTAAAGAATTAGGTATTGATTCACCATTTGCGGAGGTGAAGTAATGGCTTCGCCTCAGTTACGTTTTAAAGAGTTTGATGGGGATTGGGCTAATTTAAAGTATAAAGATGTATTAAACATCAAATACGGCAAAGATCATAAAAGCCTATCAGATGGTGAGATACCTGTTTATGGAACAGGTGGAATCATGCGTTATGTAGATAAATTTTTATACGAAGGCGAAAGTATTTTAATTGGTCGTAAAGGAACAATTGATCAACCAAAATATGTAAATGAAAAATTTTGGACTGTAGATACTCTTTTTTATACAGAGATAAAAGAAAATTCAGTTCCATTTTTTTTATTTCAACATGCACTTCAAGTGAATTGGCTAGGTTTAAATGAAGCAACTGGTGTGCCGAGTTTAAATACAACTTCGATTAATAATGTTGATATATCACTTCCATCCAAAGAAGAACAAACCAAAATCGCTTCTTTTCTTTCCGCTGTGGATGAAAAGATTAGCCAACTAACCCAAAAACACAAACTGCTCAGCCAATATAAACAAGGCATGATGCAAAAGTTGTTTAGTCAGCAGATTCGTTTCAAAGCGGATGATGGGAGTGAGTTTGGGGAGTGGGAAGAAATTGCTCTAGGCAAGATTAAAGGAGTTTCTATAGCTTCAGGGAAATCCTCACATGAAAAATTAGAATCCGCTAAATATTATAGCTGGATTTAAATTTTAAGCTACATTGCCTTCAAGCCTAAATCGAGCGCTTCTTCTATGTTTTTGTCAAAACGGACAGCGATACTTTTAACTTTGGATTTTAGCACTGACCATGCTTTTTCAATTGGATTTAAATCTGGACTGTAAGCAGGCAAGTACATGATTCTACAGTTAAAGTCTTTGGCTAGTTTTTTGATATCTCCGTTCTTATGAATCGAAGCGTTATCTAGAATCAGCAGATGTCTTTTGGTCTTATCTTGATTATCTTTGGTTAAATTTTCAAGTAGATATCTCAACCATCCCGTGAACATTGCTCGATCGCATGAACCTTGAAAAATCAAAGGGTAAAGGAACTGATACGCTGAATTAGACCTCACAGCACTGATGATACTTAATCTTTTACCATGACCACCCAATTTTAAAGCAGCGCAACGACTGCCTAGTTTAGACCAACCATATTGCGCTGTATCTGTGGTGTTTATCCCAGACTCATCAATATAAAGAATCTGATCTTCCCCAAACTCCTCTTTCCATTGCGGAAGAAACCAGTTGAATACAGCCCTTGTTATTTTGTCGGCTTGCTTATAGAGAAAACTCTTTTTTTACGTGTCCAACCAAGTCTATGAATGGCTTTTAACAGGGTTGAGTAAAGGATTGGATACCCAAACTTTTGTTCAAATAAAGGGATGAGATCTTTCACTTGAGAAAATTCAGTAGTTTCAATAAAGTGTTTGAAAGCATCCATATCCTTGATTTTAGTGGGTCGACCTGCATTGATTTTAGGCTGTTTCAATTCTCCAGTGGTGTTTTGAAGAAGAATCCAATCATCCAAAGTGGTTCTAGATATTTTAAAGGTTTTACATGTATATGATTTGTGATTATTTTCTTCATAAAACTGCATGACTTTTTCACGTAAATCCACTGAATATACTTTAGGCATGATCTTGAACAAATTAATTTTTTATCATTGTATCCCAAAATAAGATTGCAGCTATATTATTATGGTTCGACTGGAGTAATTGGATATTCAAATGAATATGATTACCGAGGAACTAAAATTTTAATAGCACGTGTTGGACACAATGCTGGATATATTTATATGGCAAGTGGTCAATATAACGTATCTGATAATACGCTGATTTTAGAATTGCCCTCAAATTTAAATTATATTTTTATTAGAGCTCTCTTGGAAAAATATCAATTAAATAAATTAGTTTTTGGGACAGGTCAGCCATTGATTACAGGTGGTTTATTAAAGAAAATAGTAATTCAAGTACCTTGCTTAGAAGAACAAACCAAAATAGCTAATTTCTTATCGAGCATTGACCAAAAAATTGAAGTCGTAGCACAGCAAATTCAACAAGCCAAGCAATGGAAAAAAGGCTTGTTACAGCAGATGTTTGTTTAACCCCCAACCCCCTTAAAAAGGGGGCTTTTCTCATTCACAGATTTTATATCGTTAAAACTTCAAATTTGGATTTAAAAAACTTTTTTGCTTATAAGTGAATTGATGTGAAGTCTCCCCTTTAAAAGGGGAGATTTAGAGGGGTATGATTGCTTGAAAAAGGGAGAGCTTTTGATTAAGGGAGTTCGAATAAAAACAATGCAAAAAATATTTAACAAAACTGAATATAAAGAACGCCGTCAAACCTTAGGTTCAGATATGACTGAACCTGAACAACGGTTATGGTCAATTTTAAAAAATAAGCAAATGGGTGTGAAATTTCGCCGACAGCATGGCATAGGTCACTATATTGTTGATTTTTATAGTTCTGAAATTAAACTGGTTATCGAAGTTGATGGAGAAAGTCATGGTACTGAGGAAGCACAAGCCTATGATCAAATTCGAGAAAACGATATGGTGAATTTAGGGTTATATACGCTCAGATTTTCAAATCAAGAGGTGATGCAAAATTTACAAGGCGTCTTTGACTGTCTTCAACGGTATATTAATGACCCACAAAATTAAAATTTCGTCATGATATGCGGGGCGACTAGGTAGGATATGTTGAACTGCCTCAAGCGCTAAAAAAGTAAATTTAAAATAAGCGCTTGATCTGTGTCATAAAACACCTAAAATTGAATGAATATGGGACTTTATAATGATTTTAATTTAGAGCAGATTGATGTCGACGCAAAAAGAATTACAACTTGAAGAAGAACTGATTTCGCAGCTTGTACAATTAGGCTATGAACGAATCACTTTACGTAAAGAAGACACCTTACTCGATAACTTAAAACAGCAGATTCAACGTTTTAATCAGATTGAAACACCATTTTCAAATGAAGAATGGAAACAAATTTGGTATTACCTCAGCAAAGAAATAACAGTCTTTAAAAAAGCTGAACTATTACGTGATCGTTGTCCTGTCAGTTTTGATGATGGAACCGTTAAACATCTACGATTTATTAGTGAACATGCAGAAGATAATTTCTTTCAAGTGTCCAATCAGATTATTGCCGATCATCGTGACTTAGATGGCAGAACCAGTCGTTTTGATGTGACTTTACTCATCAATGGCTTTCCATTGGTTCAAATGGAAGTCAAAAAACGTGGCGTAGCCATTAGCCAAGCATTTAAACAAACCTTGGACTACACCAAAGCCGCTTATAAAGCAGGGCAAGGGCTGTTTGGATTTATTCAGTATTTTGTGATCAGTAATGGTGTGAACTGCCGTTATTACTCAAATGGAACCCAAGACATTGAGTTCGCTTTTCCTTGGGCGAGTCAAAACAACAAAGCCATTAATGATATTAATGAATTTACGCAAACTTTTTTGAATCCACATCACACCATCAAAATGCTGACACAATATATGGTGATGCACCAAACTACACAAAGTTTGATGACCTTACGTCCATATCAAATCTACGCCGTAGAAAACATGATTCAGCATGTACAAACATCAGATGAACATGCCTATATATGGCATACCACAGGTTCAGGTAAGACATTAACGTCCTTTAAAGCCAGTCAACTACTGATTAAACAACCCGATATTGAACGTGTGATTTTTGTGGTGGATCGCAAAGACTTAGATGGTCAAACGGCTGAAGAATTTAATAAGTTTCGAAAGAATTCCGTCGATAGCACCAAAAATACAGCCAATCTGGTTAAACAACTCACTGCGAAAGACAATCGCTTGGTGGTCACCACCATTCAAAAGCTGAACAATGCGATTTCTAAAGATCGTTATGTAGAGCAGATGGGGGAACTTAAAGACAAAAAAGTGATCTTCATCTTTGATGAATGTCATCGCAGTCAATTTGGAACGACCCATCAAAATATTCGTCGTTTCTTTAAACAAGCGCAAATGTTTGGATTTACGGGCACCCCTATTTTTGATAAAAATAGCTATAAAGACAGTGGTATCGAGCTGACCACGGACAAACTTTTCCCCCATTTACTGCATCAGTATGTGATCGTCAATGCAATTAACGATCATAACGTATTGCCTTTCAATATTGATTATCTAGGAAGATTTGTTCATAAAGATTCAACAGACGTCGAAGAAAAGATTAAAGGGATCGATACCAAAGAGCTATTTGAAAATGAAGCTCGAATAGAAAAAATTGTTCGCGAAATATTAAAAGTTCATCCAATTAAAACCAAGCATCGTGACTTCAACGCGATGTTTTGTGTTTCATCTGTAGCCGCACTGATTAAATATGTAGATACATTTAAGAAAGTGCAAAATGAACTGCAACAACAGGCGGAGCAAAATAACGATATTTATCAGCCGCTCAAAATTACCACTATATTTTCATATGCTAAAGAAAAAGCCAACACAGAAGATGAATCCTCAAGCTCAGGAATTGCAGACGAGTCTGTAGATACGCCAGAACAAGTGGATGATTTAGCCGCAGCTAAAATGGGCAAATATTTGAGCGAATATAATGAACAGTATGGAACGAGTTTTAATTTAACGGATGGCTTTTACGATTATTACGGTGATATCAGTCAGCGATTTAAAGGCTATGCATCCAAAGAATACCAAGCTCAAAGTATCGATTTATTAATCGTTGTGAATATGTTTCTGACAGGTTTTGATGCGAAGCATTTAAATACATTGTATGTAGACAAAAATTTAAAATATCACGGTTTAATACAAGCCTATTCGAGAACAAACCGAGTGCTCTCTGAGCTTAAACCATTTGGTAATATTGTCTGTTTTAGAAATTTAAAACAGGCGACTGACGAAGCCTTAATTTTATTTTCAGATGAAAATGCAAAAAGCGTAGTGATTGTTGAAGCCTTTGATCAAGCATTGGCTCAATATGAAACGGCTGTGAACACTTTATTGACGATTACACCAACTTGCCAATCTGTAGATGAACTATTCGGTGAAAGTCAAAAAGCGTCCTTTGTGATGGCATTTAAAGAGGTGATGAAACTCAACAATAGATTGGGGCATTATACGGAGTACGATCAAGATCAGACCTCATTAAATCGACAAACATTTAATGACTATTCATCTAAATATAAAGATTTGGCAAGACACTATGCATTGTCTCAAAGCGTTGATAACAAAAACCAGTCTGTGCTTGATGAGGTAGATTTTCAATTAGAGCTTTTATTTAGTGATCGTGTTGATGTCGACTATATTATAAGCTTAATTTCACTGATTGTTAAAACTCAAAATACTGAGAGAAGGGAGCAGCATATTGCTCAACTTAACTCTATTTTAGACTCAAATGTTCATTTATATGACAAGAGAGATTTGATTGAAAAATTTATTCAGCAACAAATCCCAAAAATGCTGAACGGACAATCAGTACAAGACGCATTTAAATCGTTTTGGGATGTAGAAAAACAACAAGCATACGATATCTTTTGTCGTGATGAACATTTAAAGAAAATAGAGTTTAATAAAGTAGCAACGAATTTTGAGTTCACAGAACGCTTGCCATACACCCATGAAATTAAAGAATTACCTATTGAAAAGCCACCTTTATTAAAACGGCAACGTTACTATGCAGAATTACAGGTTAAGACCAGTCATTTACTGAATCGATTTCAATTAAATTTTTAAATTAATTTTTGTTATAGTTCTGCCTGATTTGATCTGTAGTCTGCGTTTAAAGGAAGCAAAAATATTGCGTGCTAATAAGGGCTATGATTTAGGGGTAGTGTCTAAATATGACGTGTTAACCACTTATCTTTCATGTCTTGATTGTATTTTAATAAAAACATATGCAAGACAGCTTCATGATTTTCTTTCTTCTTCGAAAAGCTTAAAGTTTTCCGTGTAAAACGCCCTAAGCGATTTCTTAATGTGGCATTGAACCGCTCAACATGGTTCGTTAAACCTGTATGTTTACCTACAGAGCGATGGGTACCAGGATCAAACACCTCAGCATAACTTGACCAATAATCACTACATGTTGCTAAATTAAAGTAGCTTGAGGGAATACGGCAACGTAAATCTGTACATGTTTTATCATTGCGCTGACCACATACATAAGCGACGACCTGACGTGTACGACAGCATAGTGCAATCCAACTCCAAACCTTATGACGACGAGCTTTTACAAAGCTCCAAAGTTCATCCAGTTCTAGAACATCTGTTGGATGAGCATCAAGTAATTCGTCACTCAATTTCCTGTTGTTTACTTTTTTTTATCCATCCCATGAGCGTTTGAGGTGCAACACCAAATAGACGCTGCATGCCTCTTAAACTGCCTCGTTCAAGATAAGTATTGATGATGAGTTCTTTTTGCTCTTCGGTATATTTGATTTTAGGTTTGAGCACACTTGATCGACCGCAATCTTTACATCTGAACTGCGCATTCCCGCTTTTATTGTGTCCATTCTTATAAATATTTGCTGATTGGCAACGGGTACATAAGTAGCTTATCGTTTCTATGATCATGTTTAAGGTCTATTACTCAGGTATTTTTAAGTCTATTCTAGATTGAACCACGTTAATTTTGCACACTACCGATTTAGGATTCTTAGAAAATGATATAGGCAAGAATACAAAAATCTTTAGCTTACCTAGTTGAAGTAAATTGATTCGAGTTTATGCAATCAAAGATGCTATTTTTAGTTGGGAATCCTGAAAATAGAGAGCAACAAAGGCAACAAGGGCAACACCCTTATAGATAAAGGCTTTGAACGTGTTGCCCAAGCTAAAAAAAAGAGGTAACAGTCTGAAAGATAGATATATCAAGTATGTTGCCTGTATTGCCCATGTTGCCCATCAAAAATAGGCATTCTGAGAAAAATCAGGAGATTTATAACCCTGCCAAACGTGAACAAAGTCATTTTAATGGGTGTATTAGGTCGTGACCCTGAAATAAAACAATTCCCTAACGGCGGAAGTATTGCCACTTTTAGTATGGCTACCACTGAGCAATGGAAAGACAAGACCATTGGAGAACGTAAAGAGCGTTGAGAGTGGCATAGAATTACTACCAGCAATCGATTAGCTGAGATTGCCAGTAGTAAGTACCTCAAGAAAGGTGGAAAGGTCTATATTGAGGGTTCATTGCGTACAAGGAAGTGGAAAGACCAAAGCGGATCAGATCGGGAACTAACAGAAATCAAAGCCGAAACGTTGCAATTGCTTTGATGCAGTCTAGTTAAGACTTTTAATCTTTATTTTTCCCATCTAAATCAACACATGACCATTAATATATTTATACCATCGACATATTAAGAGCCTCATGTTCGATCTTTTGGATTTTATCGACATATCTATCTGATCATGTTTATTGCATCGACATGATTCCAATCACATGTCGATTTTTATAAAAAATATCGACATGAAGGGCATGTTATGTTTATCCTATCGACATAAACTAAAAGTTATGTCGATTTTTCTTATTGAAATCGACACAAAATGAGATAACAGTAATGAGCCAATGGCAAGCAGATCAACCATATAACGCTTTACCATATCTACCTCCATCACAAGATGTAGAAAATAAAGCTGTATTAAAATTATGTATTGAAGCCAGATCAGCACTAGCTGAATTAAAGCAGGCTGGGGAATTGATACCAAATCAAACGATTCTTATAAATATTATTCCGTTACTAGAAGCAAAAGACAGTTCTGAAATTGAAAACATTGTTACGACTACAGATAAGCTTTTTCAACACGCGCAAGGTAATGATGAACATGCAGACCATGCAACTAAAGAGGCTTTAAGGTATAGAACTGCATTGTATAAAGGGGTTCAATCAATTAAAGAAAGACCACTATGTACAGGTACAACTATTGAGATATGCCAAACAATTAAAGGCGTAGATTTAGGTATTAGAGCAACGACTGGTACAGCATTAAAAAATAGTTATACAGGAGAAATTATTTATACTCCTCCAGCAGGTGAAGATGTAATTCGGACATTATTATCTGATTGGGAAAAATTTATTCATTACAATGAAGAATTAGACCCTTTGGTGAAAATGGCTATAGCTCATTATCAATTCGAAGCAATTCATCCTTTTATTGATGGGAATGGTCGTACAGGAAGAATTTTAAATATTCTCTACCTTATGGATTGTAACTTATTAAGTTTACCTATTCTTTATCTAAGTCGATTCATTATTCAAAATAAATCACAATATTACGAGTTATTACTCAATGTGACCAAAGATGGAGATTGGCGTCCTTGGGTGATGTTTATGCTACAAGCTGTAAAGAACACTAGTGAGTGGACTATATCTAAAATTACAGCTATCAAGAGCTTACATGAACATACTATTGAATATATAAAAACCCATGCAGATAAAATATATACTCGTGAGTTAGTTGATACTATTTTTGAGCAACCTTATAGTCGTATAACCAATCTAGTTGATAAAAATATAGCAAAGCGTCAAGCAGCATCAACATACTTAAAAAAACTTGTGGAAATTGGTGTACTACGTGAGTTACAGCTGGGTAAAGAAAAGCTATTTGTCCATCCTAAGCTCTTAGAGTTGTTACGAGATGATAATAATCAATTCATACGATACGACTAAACAACAGCCTCCTTAATCCCGGGCTTTTTATTGGGTGTGATAGCCATTTCAATAAGTGCCATTTCATCAAGGAAAACTCTGTATTTTGTCTTGCTAGGCTTAGATATACAGTACCTACCAATAAACATGCTGAAAGGCAGTGCTGGTAAGCCATTCACTCACAATTGAAAGTGCTGTTTTGTATAGCTACGTAAAGAAAAATATGCTTAATTCCACATTTAAAATGCTGTATTGATGACAGTGCAATTTTGCGTTCAACCTTAGAACCAATGATTTAGTGAAGTGGGATAATCCCATATCACAAAACGCAATTTTGCGGTTACCTTAGAAAACAATAATTTAACTTATCGTCATAAGTGGCGAAAAGGTCGGGATTCTAAAACCAACCCATAACAATATGATTATGCTGAAAACTGTCAGAAGTGCAGATATGCACTTTTAATTAACTTTATATGCACTTTTAACCTTTAGAATTTAACTTTTAGATTAAAAAATATACTGAAAGTTAACTTGTGGATTAATCTTAAAAACACGAAACTCTTGTAAATAGAGTGATGTAGGTAGAAAGTTAACTTTTAGATGCACTTTTTTGCTGGAAAAAGAATTTTTTTATACGTGTGATGGATGGTGGTCTAGGTTGTTCCAATGTTTTTAACTTTTAATATCCCCCCCTTGCTATTGACCTAACTTGTACGAGTCATGCAAATTATTCTTAAAATGTGTAATGACTTGTCATGGCTAATCGATAAAATGATGAGACTATTCGAAATTTCGTTAAAAGCCGATATGGTTTCTCGTTATTAGATTTAATGTTTACGGTTGTTCATTTATTGTGTTTAAATAAACTATTATATAAGCAGTATTAAACAAAAATAATGAAAGCCCTCATAACAATAGGTTGCAAGACAGATCACGGTGGAATTGTCGTAGAAGCTGATAGTTCTTTTCTAGTTGAAGGTAAGTCAGTTCATTTAGAAGGTATGAAGCATGTATGCCCTAAATGTAAAAAGAGTGTTTCGGCTATTTCTTTAGGTAAAGGCTTTCTAACTGTAGGCTCTAAGACCATCATTATGGCAGGTGATAAGACTACGTGTGGAGCTACATTCCTACCTCAACAAAATTTAGTTGTTAGAGCAAATGGCAGTGGCTTAGGTAAAGCCAATGCTGCTAGTTCTTCTTTTATGACTAATAAGCAGTATTCAGGTCAATACCAATTAATTAATGAATTAGATGGTCAACCATATAAAAATATCAAATATAACATTACTTATGATGATGAATCTTCTGTTGAAGGTATAACTGATGAAGAAGGTATGACTGAAAAATTAAGTTATCGTGATCAACCTAACACTATCACTATTCAAGTAGCGGAGGATGAAGGATGGTAGATGTTCATAATGGTCAAACAACTCAAAGAGCTACAGTTCAAAAGGTAAATGTAAAACTTCCAATCCGTTTGGTACTTTATGGAGGGGCTAGATCATTAGGTGACAATGGTGCTTTTTATAATGCTTCTAAAAATGTGATTGCTGATTATAAAAATGATTTACCTGTTAAGTCCTATTTCATATCAAAAGGTATGTTATAGCTGGATTTAAATTTTAAGCTACATTGCCTTCAAGCCTAAATCGAGCGCTTCTTCTATGTTTTTGTCAAAACGGACAGCGATACTTTTAACTTTGGATTTTAGCACTGACCATGCTTTTTCAATTGGATTTAAATCTGGACTGTAAGCAGGCAAGTACATGATTCTACAGTTAAAGTCTTTGGCTAGTTTTTTGATATCTCCGTTCTTATGAATCGAAGCGTTATCTAGAATCAGCAGATGTCTTTTGGTCTTATCTTGATTATCTTTGGTTAAATTTTCAAGTAGATATCTCAACCATCCCGTGAACATTGCTCGATCGCATGAACCTTGAAAAATCAAAGGGTAAAGGAACTGATACGCTGAATTAGACCTCACAGCACTGATGATACTTAATCTTTTACCATGACCACCCAATTTTAAAGCAGCGCAACGACTGCCTAGTTTAGACCAACCATATTGCGCTGTATCTGTGGTGTTTATCCCAGACTCATCAATATAAAGAATCTGATCTTCCCCAAACGCCTCTTTCCATTGCGGAAGAAACCAGTTGAATACAGCCCTTGTTATTTTGTCGGCTTGCTTATAGAGAAAACTCTTTTTTTACGTGTCCAACCAAGTCTATGAATGGCTTTTAACAGGGTTGAGTAAAGGATTGGATACCCAAACTTTTGTTCAAATAAAGGGATGAGATCTTTCACTTGAGAAAATTCAGTAGTTTCAATAAAGTGTTTGAAAGCATCCATATCCTTGATTTTAGTGGGTCGACCTGCATTGATTTTAGGCTGTTTCAATTCTCCAGTGGTGTTTTGAAGAAGAATCCAATCATCCAAAGTGGTTCTAGATATTTTAAAGGTTTTACATGTATATGATTTGTGATTATTTTCTTCATAAAACTGCATGACTTTTTCACGTAAATCCACTGAATATACTTTAGGCATGATCTTGAACAAATTAATTTTTTATCATTGTATCCTAAAATAAGATTGCAGCTATACAACTTGTCGAATATATTAATGCTCAGCCTGTAAATACAGTCCAATCTTTAGATATTTTTGGTCATGGATCTCAATCAGCTCTTTATTCTGTGATAGGTGCTTCAATGAATAAATCAATGAGCTACGAACATGCTCAAGATAATAATTTAGTTTCAAATATTTACCTTGATTCTTCAACTAAATTCTCTAAATATAGTTTGTTCGGTGGTGCAAATTGGAGTAATTGTCCTATTTTATCTGATATTAATTTTAATGTTTTTACTAATGAATCTAAAATTGAGATACATGGGTGTAATACAGCAATTGATGGGGATGAAGACTCTTTTAGTGCGGTTCTTTCTTCACACCTGTTTAAAGCAGGAAAAAAGAAAAGTATTGTTATTGGTCATACTGACTTCACTACCCCAAATCGAGGAAATACAAAGGAAATAACTAAACAAGACTATCGGCATGGACAACGTGCTATTTTTTATAACGGCAAGCTTAGATATAAAACACGTGCTGAAGGTCGTATATCTGTTTCTTTAATTAAGAAGATTATGGGAAGTTAAATGGAAAATTACGGTTTTTGGATTACAGTTTATTCATGTGTTTTTTCAATTTTAATCGCTTCTTTAAGCTTAAATTCTGTATTTTTTATAAAGGATAAAATCGATAAGATCTTAGCATTTATAAGTTTCACTGGCTTGTATTCACTAATTTTAAGCTATTTCTTTGATAAAGCTTGGCTAGGCTACTTAGAGCAAGAATTTTTATATAAATTTATATATGAGGGCTTTAGTTCACATATCTTTCATGGGAATTTCTATCTACTTTTTTCATTAATTATTTTCATTGTACTTTTGATTAGATTATTTATGAATCGAAAAAAGATTAACAAGTGAAATTGTATAATTAAAGAGATCAATATGTTCAAAAAAATAAGTATTTATTTTTTGAGTATCATCTTATTTTCAATTGTCTTTTGGACTTTGATTAGATCCTCAAGTGATCTAATTTTTTCTACAAATGCAGGCTTAGATGGGGAACCTCATAAAGCTAAATATATCTTTGGAGGTTGGTTTGCTTTACTTTTGACTGGCCTTATTTTGAGCTTAGTTTATTTACCTAAAGGAAGAAAATAAAAGATCTCTTTCATAAATCAAAAAATAATCAATCTTTTGCCGATTATTTGTACCAAAGCCTCTTCAATAATCATGCATAATCTTTGAATGAAATACATCGATTCAAAAAAGCTTTCTGAAACACAGTTCAAGCGATATACAGGCATCTCATGGTCAACCTTTTATTTAATGGTTGAGCAACTTAATATGCATGTTCCTGCCAAAGGCAGACCACCTAAATTGAGCATAGAAGATCAAATCCTTCTATGCTTAAGTTATTGGCGTGAATACCGAACATTGTTCCATGTCGCAACAAGTTATGGTGTTTCAGAGCCTACAGCTTCAAGAATCGTCCGCCACGTAGAGGACTGCCTCATCAAGTCGAATTTATTTAATTTACCAAAGGATTTGCCAGAAGGCGAAGGCATTGATTGGAATGTGGTGATCGTAGATGCCACAGAAATTACAATACAAAGGCCTAAAAAAACAGAAGAAAAGCTATAGTGGGAAGAAGAAGGCACATACTTTCAAAGTTCAAGCCATCATTCATTATAAGACTCAGAAAATTCTAAGTTTATGCACGAGTCGTGGTGCTGTACATGATTTTGAACTCTTCAAACGTAACTTGAATCAGATTCCTATAGGTGCCTTCATTCTTGCAGATAAAGGCTATCAAGGGATTTATGCAGTATATGCGAATAGCCTATTGCCATTAAAAGCAAAAAAGCGCTGCAAACTGGATCCTGAGCTAAAAATGTATAATCAAGAAATCAATAAAAGGAGAATTGGCATTGAGCATATATTTGGTAGTTTGAAAACTTTCAAAATTCTTGCTGAGCGATATCGTAACCGTGGAAAAAGACTGGGCTTAAGATTCAATTTAATTGCTGGAATTTACAACATGGAGCTGAATAAAAAATGACTTATGAAAGAAGTCTAAAGAATCCCCAACTTAAAAATAGCTCAACCTTATTAATAATTATGAAAAATATCGGATGGATTGTACTTTATACTCAACTCCTAATAGGTCTTATCTATTCTTATAGCTATTTCCATAGACACCTAATAGTAAACAAGGTTTTATTGTTTTGTGTGGCTGTTGTTGGCCTATCAAATCTATTGTTCTTTTTGTTCAGTAAAATTAAATATTTTTCTATCAGATCTTTCTTATCTATCATCATTTCGTCAGTTGTATTAACTGTTCTTTTCACTATATTGAACCGTGATTCTGTTCAATTTGAAGCAATAGATCTTGTTCTTATTTCATTATATTTAGTTTTGAGACTACTATTATTCATAACAACACCTATAGCTATGCTTATCGAAGCTTATCTTCGGTATAGAAAATAACAAGTCCATCCGTTAAAAACCCATCAAACCGCTACACAGGCAATATTGAAAATAAAGCGGTGAGGGTGCTAGAGATAGCCGAAAATAGCTAAAAAGAATCAAAATAAGCATAAAAATAATAAGAAAACAGTAATGAAATATGCATTAAAACCTTATAAAAACGTGCATTCAAAAAGTCATTACCTTGATAGATAAGGCTTATAGCTAGTCAAGAGCCTTAATTTTTAATTAAACGCATGTAAAAATGTGTCTAAGAGGTCGGTCATTCAGCATTAAACGCTAAATATTTGAATATCCCCCCATAGTGTTTAGAGCTTGTACCATTAATTTTTAATTAAAGTCTATTAGTCTCTGATGGTGACCACCGAATCAGCGTACATAAGCTCAAGTAAATACCTTCTTTTTAACGATCAATTCTTATAAAAATAAGCCTAGCAACAAGTAATTTGTATCCCTGTGTGTATCCCTTATTTTTATTATATCATTTTTTGTTTAAATAACAGTTGTTTATAAATCCAGTTCAATTGACGCCATAAGTGGAAAGGCTTAAACTGTAATGGTTTAAGCCTTTTTTTATGCCTTATAGCTGCAATCCTATTTTAGGATACAATGATTAAAAATTCATTTGATCAAGATTATGCCTGAAATATATTTAGTGGATTTACGTGAAAAAGTCATGTAGTTTTATCAAGAAAACAATCACAAATCATACACATGTAAAACTTTCAAAATATCTAGGACCACTTTAGATGACTGGATGCTTCTTCAGAACACTACTGGAGAATTGAAACAGCCTAAAATCAATGCAGGTCGACCCACTAAAATCAAGGATATGGACGTTTTCAAACACTTTGTTCAAACTACTGAATTTTCTCAAGTGAAAGATCTCATTCCTTTATTTGAACAAAAGTTTGGGTATCCAATCCTTTACTCAACCCTATTAAAAGCCATTCATAGGCTTGGTTGGACACGTAAAAAAAGAGTTTTCTCTATAAGCAAGCCGATAAAATAACAAGGGCTGTATTCAACTGGTTTCTTCCGCAATGGAAAGAGGAGTTTGGATAAGATCAGATTCTTTATATTGATGAATCTGGAATAAACACCACAGATACAGCGCAATGTGGTTGGTCTAGACTAGGCAGTCGTTGCCCTGCTTTAAAATTGGGTGGTCATGGGAAAAGATTAAGTATCATCAGTGCTGTGAGGTCTAATTCGGCATATGAGTTCCTTTACCCTTTGGTTTTTTCAAGATTCATGCGATCGAGCAATGTTCACGGGATGGCTGAGATATCTACTTGAAAATTTAACTAAAATAATCAGGATAAGACCAAGAGGCATCTGCTGATTCTAGATAACGCTTCGATTCATAAGAATGGGAATATCAAAAAACCAGCCACAGACTTTAACTGTAGAATCATGTGCTTGCCTGCTTACAGTCCAGACTTAAACCCAATTGAAAAAGCATGGTCAGTGCTAAAATCCAAAGTCAAAAATATCGCTGTCCGGTTAGACAAAACGATAGAAGAAGCACTCGATTTGGGTTTGAAGGAAATGTAGCTTAAAATTTAAATCTAGCTATATCTAGTACGGTTACAGGTGTTCAAACCAATCATAGGGCTGCTAGCACAGTGGTTAGCATTGGTTTTATTCCGATATTATTTATAAATGTAAATAATAGTGATTATCATTTACATTTGGTGTGTGGAGGTATATCTTACATATCACACTATTTTTACTGAATAGATAAAGTGATAAAGATGAAATCAATTACAGATCAGATTGCGTTACAACATTTAATTAATTCGTATTTACAAGAAACAGGAAATGGATATTTCATCTCTGTAGCAGAACAACCTCAGCAGTTGCAAGAAAAGAGTCAAGGCAAAGTATTAGTGTGTATTCCGTTAGATACAATCGCTGGATATATATATGTGCCTCTTGAATATGTAAGTAAAGTTGGACGACATCGTTTTGCAGCTTTGCCGTGGGTTGAACAAAAAGGAGAGCTTATAAAAATTAGCGCCGTGAATTTAGCTGCAAATTTGTTAGAAAATTTGATCGCGCAAGAAAATGGAAAACAATTAGATACGTCATCACTACTGGAAAGCTGGATTCAAAGTCGTCGAGCCTTAGAGCAGTTTTTGAATCATCGAGAAGATCATATAGATGAAGTCGTGGCCTTTAAGCAAAACTTTATTCAGAGCGAACAAGCACTTGTACTTGGACATAGTATGCATCCCTCTCCAAAGAGTCGTCAGGGTTTTGTGCAAAATGATTGGCAGACTTATTCTCCAGAAACAAAAATAGCTTTTAAAATGCATTTTTTATATGTACATCCTGATCATGTGGTACATGACAATGCCCATAATTTGCATATTCCAAGCCAATTTAAACAGGATTTAGCCCCATTTTTTAATGCTTATCATCGTGCAAAAATGGCTGAACATCCTGATTATGCTTTATTGCCTTTGCATCCATGGCAGGCCAGATATTTAAAAGATAAAGATTGGTATCAACAGCTTTTACACGAAGGCAAACTGATTGATTTTGGTGCATTAGGATGGGAGATGAAAGCTACAACATCAGTGCGAACTTTATATAGTGAACAGGCACCTTGGATGTTTAAAGCTTCAATGACTGTCGCTGTGACCAATTCAATTCGAGTGAATCTTTATAAAGAATGTCATCGAGGATTACTCAGTTACCAATTGTGGAACGATAACTGTCTTGCAGATTTTAGACAGCGCAATCCACATTTAAAAACCATGAGTGACCCAGCCTGGATTGCACTAAAAGTGAATGGACAGGTCTTAGACGAAACGATTTGTATTTTGCGTGAAAATCCCTTTAAGCAAAAAGACGATGTGACTTGTATCGCATCATTGTGTCAAGATCATCCATTTGAATTTAAAAATCGTTTTAGTGAAATTTTTACCACTATTTCACAGCAAACGGGCCAAAACAAATCTGATGTTGCTTTACAGTGGTTTAAGCGTTTCTTAGAGATTACGATTTTACCACTCATGGAGTTGTATCATGAATTTGGTATGGCATTTGAAGCCCATCAACAAAATACTTTAATTGAACTTGAAGGGGGAATGCCGAAAAAAGTTTGGTTTAGAGATAATCAAGGTTTTTACTATATTGAAGAATTGGCCAGTGAAATTTTAGAACGTTTTCCAACATTGGCAACGGATGGTCAAGCAGTATGTCCATTATCACTTGTAGATGAGCGTTTCCGTTATTATTTTATTGGTAATACATTGTTTGGGTTGATTAATGCCATAGGTATTACGGGTGTAGTCAAAGAACAACAACTGCTTGAAATGCTCCGGTCATATCTGCTTCAGGCCTATAAAAAATATCCACAAAGCAATTTATTAAAAACTGTTTTACATCAGGATACTTTTCCATATAAAGGTAACTTGATGACGCGGTTGTATGAATTGGATGAATTACAAGCGCATATTTCACAGCAATCTATTTATATCAACCTCAAGAACCCGCTGTACGTTAAACAAACGATAGGGGAGGTTGAATATGCTTGATTTTATTGGTATTGGCTTGGGGCCATTTAATTTAAGTCTGGCTGCATTGCTCAATCAAAATACTTCACTCAAATATCAATTTTTTGATAAACGTCAGAATTTTGATTGGCATGCTGGAATACAACTGCCCAATGCCATGATGCAAGTGCCATTTATGGCAGATTTAGTCAGTATGGTCGAGCCGACAAGCCCATATAGTTTTTTAAATTATTTAAAAGCTCAGCAACGATTATATAAGTTTTATTTTCGGGAAAGTTTATATATTCCGCGTCAAGAATATAATCATTATTGTCAGTGGGTGGTTCAGCAATTACATCATTTACAGTTTGGAAGCCGAGTAACGGACATTGCACCTATTTCGGGTGGTTTTCAAGTGATTACCGAGCAAGAAGGTCGTTTGTCTGTTCATCAAACCCGAAAACTAGTGCTAGGAATGGGAACAATACCCAAGTTACCAGAACCATTACAAATAATTGCTAAGCAAAATAGGCAGTGTTTGCATTCTTCAAATTATCTCCATCAATGTGATGAGCATTTATCTGGCCATGTTGTGTTGATCGGTTCTGGACAATCTGCTGCTGAAATATTTATCGATTTATTTGATCGACAAATCAATTCTGAAACGGGAAAACCCAAATTTCATTTATATTGGTTGACGCGTTCGGCAGGATTTTTCCCGATGGAAAACACCCCATTAGGTTTGGAAAGTTTTAGTCCAGATTATATGTCCTACTTTTATCATTTACCCAAAAATTTAAAAGAGACCTTGCCGACTACGCAAGCCAATTTATACAAAGGCATTAGCGCTAAAACCATTCGTGATATTTATGAGCGTCTTTATCATCGAAGCATTGGAGCAGTAGATACGCATGTCACCATGGCGGGTCATTATCAACTTGAAAGTGCAGAAGTGATCAATGGAAAGAATATTCAGCTCAAATTTTTTCAAACACAGCAGCAGCAGAATTTGCATATTCAAGCAAGTACGGTGATTGCTGCGACTGGTTATCAATATCCTTCTTTAGATTTGTTAAATAAGTTAAGTCCCAACATTGTTTTAGACACACAGAAGCATTGGCATATTAATGAGAACTATAAGTTGAACTATCAAGCCGATGGCGAAATTTATGTCCAAAATACGGACTTGTTTCATCACGGCGTAGGCACGCCAGATTTGGGTTTAGGTGCTTTTCGTTCTGCAAAAATCGCCAATCAAATTTTAGGTGAGCGTTATTTTGAAATTGAAGGGCGGCAAAGTTTTCAAGATTTTCAATCTAAAGAGATTGAGCGGCCATTTTCAATAAGGGATGTCGCGAAAAGCAGCTATCGTTCAGACGGCGAGTCATCTCAAATTTCAAGAAAAAAGACTAACTTATTTCCTGAATATTTGGCGAAGTAAGAAAGAGAGTATATATGACTGAACTATCCAAGTCAGAGTCTCGTACTGCTTCTGATGTTTCAATGTCACAACGTTGGGTAATGATTTCCGTTATGTTGGGAACAGGTACAGTCAGTATCAATAATAGTAGTTTCAATCCTGCTATTCCCCAGCTTATGCAAGATTTTCATATCGCTGAAGCTACGGTCAGTTGGGTCATTGTGATCTTTCTTTTGAGCATGAGCTTAAGTTTGCTAGTGACTGGATTCTTAAGTCAGTACTTTGGTAAACGCCGTGTGTATTTATCGGCATTAAGTATTTTTATGTTGAGCTCAATCTGTGGCGTACTGGCTTCTGCTTTTGAGACTGTTTTGGTAATCCGTGCACTACAAGGTTTTTCTAGTGGACTGATGATTCCATTGTCATTAGGCATTATTTTTTCAGTCACACCGAAACAACAACGTGGCGCTGCAACAGGGCTATGGGGTGCAATGATTATGCTGACATTGGCATGTGGCCCTATGCTAGGCGCGCTCATTTTGGTGCTGTTTAATTGGCAAGCTTTATTTCTGCTGAATGTACCTCTGGCTTTGTTGGCTTTGGCTATAGGTTGGTTATATTTACCGAAACAGTCAATCGATACGAGTTTGAAATTTGATTGGCTCGGTTTTGTGTTATTGGCAATTTCAATCGTTTCATTATTGATTGGTCTAAGCACGGTTAAACAATTACAGGATTTACAACAACTGTCGTTCTGGTGGTTATTGGGTTTGAGTGGTTTAACAGGATTTGTTTTTTTTTGGTCAAGTCGAAAAAAAACCGATGCCATTATTACTTGGCGGTTGTTTCAAAGTCGTGAGTTTAATTACAGCCTGATGATATCAGTTGTGCATACCGTCGGTTTATTTATCAGCTTATTGCTCATACCGTTGCTTATTCAAAATACCCTGCAGTTAAGTCCAATTTGGACCGGATTATTACTGATGAGTAGTGCATTAACCACCAGTTTATGCAGTAACTGTGCGGGTAAATATTTAGATCAGCATGGTGCAAAACAGCTGATTATTTTTGGCATCCTGCTGACTGCCATTTCTTTTATTGGACTGGGTCTAGCAGCCAATGTATCTCTCATTTTACTCATAGTGTGTATGGTCATTCATGGTCTGGGTTTTGGTTTGTCCTATATGCCTGCAACCACAGCTGGGTTAAATCACTTACATGATCCAGAACTGGTCACGCAAGCTGCAGCTGTAAATAACTTATTTCGACGTCTCAGTTCGGCTGTTGCCGTGGTGATAGCTGGACTTTATCTGCAAATTCGCACACAAATTTTTTTATCGAATCATGAACTCCCGATTGCACAGCTATATGCAATTCGAGAGCTGTTTTTCTTCTGTGCAGGCATGACTTTATTGGCATTGCCTTATGCATGGAAATTTCCGAACCATAAACAGCCAAAGCTTCATATTGAACATTAATAATTAAGGAAAAAATAATGGGTCACTTACATCCAACATTATCACAAAACAATCACTCTTCTTTTACACCGACGTTGGCTTGGCAGCAACCTGATCACGCTACCATCAAGAAAGTGGAGCAACGTGTCATTAAACAATTGTTGCAAGCACTGATTTATGAAGAAATTATTACAACAAAAATAGAAAATGGCAGTTTTGTTATCAGCGCTCAAGATCAAAATCAGCAAGCGGTTCAGTATTTTGCTGTAGGTCAGCATTATTTGAGCTTTGGTTTGGTACGTATAAGTGAGCAAGATGTTATTCGTCAAGACCATAGGGGAAAAACATCGATCGCACAATTAAATAGCGTCGTTGACGAAATTGTCCGTGCTATTCCGAATGCGACTCAATTAGATGATTTTATTTATGAGTTGAAACGTACTTTTATCCATGATGTGCAATCCCAACGTTGTCAACATGAATTTCCACTTCCTGCAGCCCAACATAATTATGATGTTTTAGAAACCTATTTGATGGCAGGGCATCCTTATCATCCATGTTACAAGTCGCGGGTGGGTTTTAGTCTACAAGATAATTTGAAATATGGCGTTGAATATGCCCAGCCGATTCATTTGATATGGTTAGCAGTACATCAGTCATTAGTCTCAGAAAATAATTCTGTCTCGATTGACCCAGATCGCTTTTTAAAACACCAACTGACTGAAAAAGATTTAGAAACATTTAATCATGTTGTTACAGAGCATCATTTAAATGCCGCTGAATATACGTGGTTACCTGTTCATCCTTGGCAATGGGAAAATACCTTGGTTCATACTTTTTTTGAAGAAATAGTAGCTCAAAAAATCATTTATTTAGGTCGGGGAGGCGATGCCTATATTGCTCAACAGTCTTTAAGAACTTTGACCAATTTATACCATCCTGAAAAGCCATATATCAAGCTTTCAATGAGCTTAACCAATACCTCTAGTTCACGCATTTTGGCTTCTCATGCCGCCATGAATGGGCCATTAATTACCGACTGGTTACAACGTTTGATCGAAAATAGTGACATTGCAAAGTCATTGGATTTTGCCATATTGCGTGAAGTTCATGCAACTGCGGTTGATTTTGCCAAATTGCCAGCCTCACATGCAAAACAAGCTTACGGCACCATTGGAAGTTTATGGCGTGAAAGTATCCATACCTATTTAAAGCCTGAAGAAGATGCCATTCCACTCAATGGTATTGGCCATATACAACATGATGGACAATTGCTTATTCAACCGTGGTTAAAAGAATATGGAACTGAAGCGTGGATTGAACAATTTCTATCGGTAGTGATTCAACCGATTTTATTTTTATTACATGCTGAGGGGATTGGCTCAGAATCACATGGTCAAAACATTATTTTAGTGCATAAAAATGGCTGGCCAACCCGAATTATCTTAAAAGATTTTCATGACGGTGTGCGTTTTAGTCCAGAACATTTAACCCATCCAAATGAATATCTAGACTTATATGCTTTACCCGCAGAGCATGCCAAAGCAAATCGAATGTCATTTATTTTGACTGATGATTTAAATGCCGTTCGAGATTTTAGTTGTGCCTGTTTATTCTTCGTTGCTTTAAGTGATATCGCAATGACGCTCCAACAGAACCAAAATTTTTCTGAACAGCAATTCTGGCAAAAAGCAGCAAATATTATTCACCATTTTCAACAGCGACATCCAGAACATCGAATCAGATATGAAAAATTTGACGTATTTGCACCACAGTTTTGCATTGAATCTTTAACCAAAAGACGCTTGTTTGGCGATGGCGAAGTTCAACTTCGTTTTGTGAATAACCCTCTGTATCAATTTCGCCCACAAGCAGTTTAAGAGGTCATAAGATGAATACGATGTTATTTTCACCGACTGTGACTGCTCAAATGGTATGGGTCGACTTGGTGAATAGTTTTTTGGTAGAAGGCTATATTTCTGAACAATATATTTTTACTGAACAGCAGGCCAAAACCCAATTAGAAGCGCGGTTCGAGCAAAATTTTAGTTCACTGTTTGAGGCTTATTCAAATCAAGCTTATTTTGTTGTTTTATTTAATTCAACATTGTCTGAATTTATTATTTTGCCTGTGCGAAAAGCGATTAAACAAGATTGGCAAATCCAACCTTTTGCACCTGCTTTTTCCGTATTGGTTCAAATGCAACAAAACTTTCAATTACGTACTTTAAATGCTTTAGAACTTTTTGATTCAATGCAGTGTTTAGGATATTTTACCGATTGTAAGGAATCCAAGTTAAACGCTTTTAGACTTGATTTACAACTGAGTCTGCAACAAAACCAACTCAGTACTCAGCATCAGATTCAAACCCAGACATGGGATTTAGATCAATCTGCTCAATTGTTTATTCAACTTGAACAATATGCAGGACTCCGGGATCGTCCATATCATCCTTTGGCCAAACTCAAAGATGGTTTTTCAAAAGATGAATACCAGCAATATAGTCCTGAATTTTCACAACCTATAGCATTAAATTGGATTGCAATTAAAAAAGAAAAATTGGTCTTTGGGCAAGATGTCATACAACTTGAAATTCATCAACCTGCCAAAATTTTTCTTCATCACAATGAATATTTACAGTTACAACACGAGTTAAATTACAAAGGCATTAATGAAGAATATTTAACTTTACCTGTACATGTTTGGCAATTTGAGCATGTATTAGAACAAACATTTGCCCAAGAACTCGCAGATCACGTGATTATTCCTTTGCAGTTTCAGTCCACTGAAATGTATGCCAGCTCTTCATTAAGAAGCTTATTGTCATCGTCAAAACCACAAGACAGTTTGAAACTTCCATTAGCAGTGAAGTCTTTAGGGTCGCTACGTTTTTTACCCATTGTCAAAATGATCAATGGACAGAAAAACCAGAAACTTTTACAAGTTGCTAAACAAAAAGATGACGTTTTGAAAAAACGCTTATGGTTATGTGATGAAAGCCAGTGGTGGGCTTATTTACCGCATCAACCTGAAAATTTAACTCCAGATAATCTCACTTTATTTGATGAGCGACCAATGCATTTGGCAGCACAGCGGCGCCGTATTCCTGCTGAATTGTTGCAGCAACCTTATCAAATTATTCCAATGGCGAGTTTAGGACATTTCGTAGATGGAGAATTATACCCTTTTGAACTTATTTTAAAGGCTCAAAATATTGAATCGAATAAAGAGAATGTCATTCAGATATTTGTAGCCTTATGTCGAGATTTTTTTGAGGTGAATTTACGTTTATTTCGTCTAGGTTTAATGGGGGAGATTCATGGTCAAAATATTTGTATTGTTTTAAAAAATGGACAGTTTTCAGGATTTATGCTGCGCGATCATGATTCGGTGCGGATTTATTTACCTTGGCTGCAACAACATGGTTTGCAAGACCCACATTATTTAAGCCCTCATGATTTTAAAATCACGCTTTATCACGATTCTATTGAAGAGTTGATTTTGTATCTTCAAACACTGGGTATACAAGTGAATTTAGCCAGTATTTTAGAGTCGATTGCTGAATATTATCAAATTGAGGAATATGAGCTGTGGCAGGTTGTGGCTCAACAGTTACAAGAGGCCTTAAATGAGGTGCCATTGAATGATGAAGCACGCGCTGAATTACAACATCTTTTATTTGAAAAAGAGCAGTGGCCATATAAACAGCTTATTCGTCCATTATTGCAGCAAAAGAATCGAGTAGGGAGCATGCCAAGCAGTGTAGGCAAGATCGGTAATATTTTAAAAAACTACCAAGCTTTTTATAACGATTGATAAAACAGGTCACTAAAACGTGCGTTCTCCTATCCCTGTCGCCAATATTGAGCCAGAACTGGATTTAGAAAATCTAGGATTGTCGCAAGCAAAACAGATTTTGGTCGATCAGCTTAATATCAAAATTCATTTGCATGCGCAAAATACAGATAGTTTTTCAGATTTAATGAATCCTGAGCGATGTTTAGTTGTACTGAGTGAATTTCAGATTCGAATTCAGGCGGTTAATTTGACCTGTTCAGCTTCTATGTTTATGAAGTATTGGGCAGTGCCCCTGTTATTTCCCTATTTATATGCACTGCTCACTGAACAGATTCATTTACCTTGGGAATTATCTGCACTTTCAGTACAAATGGTGCCGACATGGTATTGGGATCGACATTTAAATTTTAAGCTTTCGTTTTTATCTTTAAATTCGGTGAATACTCAGAATTATGCTTATGAGATTTTTATTTTAAGAGTTTTTAAGGATTTAAATCAGATTTTTGAAGTGATGAGTAAGGTTGGAAAAGTACAGAAGTTTTTGCTTTGGGAAAATACCGCACTTCGTATTTTACAGTTTTACGACCTGATGCAACGAAAAGACTCAACCCTAAAAGGGTTGAGGAAAATGAAAAACCAGCGGCAATTTTTATCTGATTTAAATGCTGAGTTTTTCGGTTTAAAACAAAATCCATTTTTACTGTTGGAACAAAGCCGAAAATTGAGTGGGGGAAGCTATCAACGTAAAAAATGCTGTTTTTACTTCCAATTACCCGAAGCTGAAAATGAATATTGTGCCAGTTGCCCTTTAGTGAAAAAGGATCAAGGGAGAGATCAAACCTGATGTCAGAGCCATTAAATTTTTTATTAACACAATATGCCTTTGTTGCCAGTTCAACCATAGGTCATGTTTTAGACACAGGCTATTTACCCAAAATTCATGCCGTTAATTCGGTTCAGCATGTCGTCGGTATTGTGCGAACAGTGACCTTAAACTCTATCAATGCGATGCAGATCCGTCATGCCCTTTTAGAAAGTAAAGCTGGCGATATACTGGTAATAGATGCGAGAAAACTTGGATATCGAGCATGTTGGGGTGAACAGCGTCATCGCGCAGCTATCTATCATCAATTGGCTGCGATTGTCGTTATAGGTGCGGTAACAGATATAGATGCTTTAAAAACAATGAAAGTACCTGTATTTGCTCAAACTGTAAGTAGTTTAACCACAAGGTCTGAAGGCGAAAGTTTTGTTGACTTTGATCACGATATTCACTATTTGGGTTCCACTATTTCCACAGGGGACTTAATGGTTGCAGATGCAGACGGTATCTTTATTTTAAAACCTGATATTGCCGCACAATATTTAGAAAAGTTTCAACATATGGAATTACGAGAAAAACAAAAACGTGACCAGTTTTTCAGTCAGCATTCACTTGAACAGTATTATCATGCCAATCAATAACCGATGTAACGGATAAAAAGAGTAATAAACGAGATATGCACACATTATCCTCCAAACTTCCAAATGACTTTAAGTATCAAGAAAAAGGAGTGTCATATGCACTTCGGGCTTTAAAGCTGCCGCAGGATTTTTCATTACTTTATAAGTGGATGCATGAACCGCATGTGATTCCCCAATGGCAACTCAATAAACCTGAAATAGAATTAGCCGTATATTTTGAAAAAATGCTCATTGATGACCATCAACGACTTTATATTATTCAAATTAAAGAACAGGATGTTGGATATTTGGAGATATATGAAGCTAAGCGGGATAGGCTTTCATTATATTATCCTGCATTAGACAATGATTTAGGTTGGCATATATTGTTGGGTGAAATAAATGTAGTGGGAAAAGGGCATTTTAAAGCCGTGATGCGCATGATGTGTTATTTCATTTTTGAACATTCAACTGCTGAAAAAATAGTCGGAGAGCCCGATGAAAATGTAAAATCTTATCAGTATGTAGCACAAGAAATTGCATTTGAAGCCCAGAAACACATTCAAATGTTAGAGAAAAAAGCCATTTTATATCATTGTTTCAGAGAAAAATTTTATCAACAATGTGGAGAGTTATTGCCTTTTCAAACAGATGATCTTTACTAATTTTTTGAATGTTTTATATCTTCCTAAATTTTTAAATCCTTTTAAAATTCGAGTGTGCTAACTCGATGCTATCTTTTTAATCAATTTATTCCAGCCAATTTATTCCAGCATGGTTATAAGCATTAAATATTGAAACAAGGATTTTACAACAGTAATGATAATGGTTATTATTTGCGCTAACATTAATACTCAAGATTCAAGGAACAAGAATGCGACTATCTCACTTTAGTCTTTGCCTTTTGACCACCGCCATTTGTACACATTTATATGCAGATGACATGGCTAAAGTCTCATCATCCGAAACAAAACAAGCCAATACGCAGTTAGCTTCAATCGTTGTCACAGCAACACGTAGTCCAAAAAGTATTGCGGAAGTTGCGGGAACGGTTCAGACCATTGCGGGTGATGAAATTACACAACAGGCAGGGGCTGGACGTAAAGTCGCAGATGTTTTGGCACAGCTTGTACCGTCTTTAGCACCGAGTAGCGGTACCACCAGTAATTATGGTCAGACCATGCGCGGACGTAATGTACTGGTGATGATTGATGGGGTATCGCAAACCGGCTCTCGTGATGTGGCACGTCAATTGAACAGTATTAGTCCAAATATGATTGATCATATTGAAGTCGTTTCGGGTGCAACCAGTATTTATGGTTCTGGAGCAACAGGCGGTATTATTAATATTATTACCAAACGTGCAGATAAATCGAAACCTCTAAGCTTTCAAACCAAGTTGGGTCTGACATCGGCTGATCAGTTTCGTAGCGATAGCTTAGCCTACCAAGTGGGGCAAACAGCATCATTTAATAATGACAAAATGGATGGTTTTTTAGGTTTAGACTATACCAACCGAGGTTCTCAGTTTGATGGTAAGGGTGATCGTATTTCATTAAGCCCGTGGCAAGGCAGCACTATGGACACCGATACCATTGATGTAAATGGTCGCTTAAATTTTAATTTAACTGAGCATCAAAGCTTAAGTTTTGGTGCTCAATATTATAAAGATGAACAAGATACAGAATATGGCCCTGACTATTCTTACTTAAAAACAAAAACACAACCCTCTTATAAAGCGATTAAAGGCTGGAGTTTAGACAATCAGCCATTTACAGAACGTTATGCTTTCAACACGCAATATCAAAATCAAGATTTCTTGGGCAAAATTTTGAATGTAGAAGCGTATTATCGTAATGAAAAGTCACGCTTTGTCCCTTATGGGTATTCCGCTGATGGCGTTGATGTAAAACAAAGTCAATCTAATGTTGATTATGCGGGTATTCGTTCTACGGTTCAATCTCATCTTAAAGTTGCAGAACGTGATTTAAAACTGACTTATGGTTTAGATTATGATTGGGAAAAAGACCACCAATGGGCCGAATTTTATACACCGAGTAATAATGGTTTGGTCTATACGGCAACGGGTGAAAAACAAGGTTCTGGACCAGACACAGAAATCCAAAATATTGGCACCTTTTTACAAGGTGACTATGCTTTAACAGATCGTTTAAATATTCAGGGGGGCGTGCGTTATCAATACGTTCAAGCAGATACGGACAGTTACTTAACTGCACGTAAACCTTTTACCTTAATGGCTGCTGATTCTACAGATTCTGATAAGTTTTTATTTAACTTAGGTAGTGTGTATGCATTAACGGATGATCAGCAAATTTACGCAAACTTCTCACAGGGTTATAGTTATCCTGATGTACAACGTGTACTACGTGATGTGGCCGCCTACACGCTCACAACTTCAGGTATTGCACCCATTACCGTAAATAGTTATGAATTGGGTTGGCGCTTAAACCAAGATGATGGCCTAAACTTAGGTCTAACAGGTTTTTATAATAACTCCGATAAGGTGGTTCAGTTCAACGCAGACCGCTCAGTGAATATTGTGGACACCGATCAACGTGTTTATGGTGCAGAAGCCAATGTCAGTTATCCATTTATGGAAAACTATAAGGTGGGCGGGACGTTGGGCTATACCCGCGGACAGTATAAAGATGCTGCAAATAAGTGGCATGAATTAAATGCGTTTGCGGTTTCTCCAGTAAAAGGAACGCTATTTGCTGAATGGAGTAATGATGAAGGCTATGGTGTTCGTGCGCAAATGCAAGCCATTAAAGGCACAGATAGAGCTTATAAAGATGACCAAGCACTAAAAGATGCAGGCTTCAAAGACAGTAATAGTGCAGCAGAGATTAAAGGTTATACCACGATGGATGTATTGGCGCATTTTCCTATGGCGAAAGGTCGCGTGGATTTTGGTGTTTATAATGTTTGGGGTAATCAATATAAAACAGTATTTGCTCAACAAGCGGCAATCACAAATGACAACTTACTTTTGGCTATTCCTGCCGAAGGACGTACCTTTGCATTGAGCTATCTGATTCACTATTAATCATCATTCAAAAAGTATCCGTAAAATGGTTATGGATACTTTTTTCGGTAGTGCATGAATACGACGTGATAAAAATAATAAGTTATTGATATTAAAATATATAAATGAATTATTACACGTTGGTATTTAGCACTACCATTATTCCGTATTTAAAGCCCATTGGACTGTCTGAGTATGTTGACGTAATTCTATGATTTTTGGCTTGTCTTCTATGATCGGTGTATGGGTGACTGGGGTTTTTATCGATCGCCTATTAGCTCGTTTAGTGATACTGAATTTGAGCATGTTTGCCTTAGCAATATTAATGTTCGCTTATTTCCAAAATCACCCTGTATTGATTATTTTGGCGATCTTTATTTGGGGGTTCAGTGTTGGATCATCCCCAGTGTTATTACAAACAGCTTGTGCTAATGCTGCAGGCGCGAATGCTGATATAGCCCAATCCATTTTAGTCACGATGTGGAATTTTGGCTTAGCCGCAGGTGGTATAACTGGCGGATTATTATTACAACAGTATGGGGCTTCTAGCTTTCCATGGGCGATGTTAGGCTTCGTATTATTGGCATTATCGTTACTACAATTCTCACGGCGGTTTCTATTTGTCAAAGAAGCATATTAACTATTTTTAATTTTCCCTATCAGGTAAGTAAACTTATGACCTATAGGTCTTAATCAGTTTTAAGGATTTCATAAGATCGACTTAATACCTCTTATATTAAATTTCTAGATTCTCAGACGCAGTGCAACAGAGATTCATCTGGCTTGGAAAGGCTTTGTTGCACAAATATTTAAAAATTAAAGCTCCCCATATCGCCTCAAATTTAAGTGATAACTTGGGTATGAGGCTGGCCTAATCCAGTGAATTTATTTTGGGCTGCTACACGTGCATGAATCTCATTGACTTTGCTTTGAAAGTTCATAGTACTGAGGTTTATTGCCCAATAATTTAATGCAATGCATCTTGGTTTCTACCAAACTTCGGCGGTGATACCCAGCCCACTTTTTCCAAATGGCTCTTCGTTAGAAGCACTGCCTCGCAAGATTGACTGTTTTCAATAATTCATTTCTCTGCATAGATCTCAAAGTTGTATTTTTCCAGAGCTTTGCATTTTTTCTTGGCGGAATCACCGCATGTGCTTGTCGATCTGAAATGACTTGTCTGCAATATTTTGTGTCATAAGCCCCATCTGTATAGACAGAATTAATCTGCTCATCTGGTGGAATTTGATCAAGTAAATCCCTTAGTACTTGCGAATCACTGACATTGTTCGTCGTTAAATGAACAGCCACTATTTGCAGGGTTTTAACATCTATACCGATATGCAGTTTACGCGATTGCCGACGGTATTCAGACTGACGCTTCTTGCGTTTCCATTCGCCTTCACCTAAAAACTTAAAGCCAGTAGAGTCGATGATGAGCAGTGTATTGCGCAAGAAAGTTCATCACTACTTTTCTGATAGCTAATCGCAATATCAATATACCTTTGACTTTACAGGTGGTGGAGTAATCTGGTGCTGTCCAATCCAGTCCATAAAATTTAATGAGGCTCTGAACAAAATCTATAACCATGCGTAAAGAGAGTCGAAATAGAGATTTGATCATGAGACAGCATTGAATAGCTATATCTGAGTAGGTTTGATTTCGTCCTTGCTTGTTTTTGAGTTGAACATACCATTGGGGGATAGGATCAAACCAAATCGAGATATTTCCTCGATTGATTAATCTTGCGCAGTATACTGCTCATATAAGAAGACCAATTGGTTGTACGGTAGATTTTAGGTCTAGGCTTATTCATTTGAAAATTATATTGTTGAATAAGCCTTTGATGGTAGGTTTGTGCAAAAAAGCCTTAGAAAAATGATTTTTGATTGATGGAAGAGTTAAATTTCTTAATCATCTATAAATAAATTTAGATATTTTATTGGCATAATCGATCACAAAACTAGAAACTTCTTGTTTGAATTTTTCTTCGCTATACGTACTCAACGGGCAGCTAACAGAAAGTACTGCTGTCATCTCTTGAGTAGATTGATTATGTATGGGCGATGCACACGCAGCCATATCATTATTAAAATGTCCCCAACTGACCATGCAGGGCTGTTCTTTTACCATTTTCAAACGCGCTAAAAGCGCTTCGATGTTACGCGGTGTGATCTCAGAATAAACTTTCCAATCTGTAAAATTTTGATAACGTTTGATCACTTCTGATTCTGGCAAATCTGCTAATAATAACTGACCAATAACGGTTGCATGCGCATGCCAGCGTGTTCCTACATGAATGTTACTTGTAAACGCACCTGTTGACTGCATATTGCTGATGAAAACAATATCAGTATTTTCTAAAATAGAAAGATGCACCGCAATTTTGATTTTATCGCGAAGTTCACGCATCAGGGGCAAGGCTAATTCTGTCATAGATGATTTAGAAAGACTATTAAATCCTAACTCCATAACGTTACTGTTCAGAGCATAGGTCTTTTGTGACATTTTCCTTAAATAACCACAAAACTCTAACGTATAGATTAAGCGAAAAGCACTTGAACGATTAACATCTAATTTTTCTGCAATTTCAGAAATTGTCATTTCCTGATTATGCTCATCAAATAATGCAAGAATTGATAAACCTCGCACCAAGCCCGGGACTAAGTATCGATCTTCATTTTTATGGGTGTCTTGTTCAAATACAACGTCTGTTTGAGTAGAGCTCATCTATAAATTGACCTTCACGATTTTTAAATTTGACCCAAATTTGGGTGTTTTCACACGATATTTTAGCATTATAAATCACTTAGATGGAGTTTACATATAAAACAATATTCCCTATATAAAACGTTACAATATGTTTAATTTTAATAAGTAAATGATTTATTTAATTAAATAATATTTGACAAAGATTTGAGTTAAAGTTTAATCTTGTTTTGTGTTTTAAATATCAAATAAAGTTTTACTAGTGAAACATGGAGGTTCTCTCGTGAATTGGATATCAGTTTGTAAAGTAGATGAAGTGGCAGAAGAAGAACCAAAGGCGATTGAGATCAATGACAAAAAAATTGGTGTCTTTGTTATAGAAGAAAAATATTTTGCAATTGAAAATGTTTGCCCTCATGCATTTGCTTTATTGACAGAAGGATTTATTGAGGATTCAACTGTTGAATGTCCATTGCATGAGGCAATTTTCGATATACCCACTGGACGTTTGGAAAGTGGTCCAGGTTGCAGAGATTTATGCACATATCCTGCACGCGTTGAAAACGGAGAAATTCAAATTCAACTTTGAAAATGGATGAATAGGGAAGTTATCAAATGAAACAATATAACGAAAAGCTAGCAAGATGGATTTACTCAACCCCTTCAAGCGATGCGGGTATTAATAATATTCAAATCCCAGGTCAGGTTGAGCATCTGGTATGGCAAAACCGTTACAAAGAACCGAGTTCGTATGAGCAAGATTTTGTTCAGCATTTGCTTCAAGCATTTAGCAATGATGTGACTGAAATAAATGATTTGGTTGAGACTTTAAATCAACAGGGTTTTAGAGAGGAATCTGGTGAGCTATGGACTGTTGAGAATTTTTCAACTGAGATGCAGCGCTTAGGTTACTAACGGGATAAGGACATCATCATGACAACAGCAGAAATAAATGTTGAGCAATATCTTGAGCTTGGTCTTCGTGATCAATGGCATCCAGTATTAGCAAGTTGGGAAGTTGGGTCAAACCCAGTGGGTATTACGCGCTTAGGCGAAAATATTGTGGTATGGCGTGATGACAAAGGTCAAATTCACGCTTTGGAAGATCGTTGTCCACACCGTGGTGCACGACTGTCTTTGGGTTGGAATTTGGGTGATCGTCTTGCATGTTGGTATCACGGGGTGGAAGTTCGTCATGATGGCGTCGTTGAAGATGTACCCGCCGTACATGATTGTCCATTAAAAGGCAGTGATTGTGTTAAAACCTATCCAGTACAAGAATTACATGATGCAATTTTTATCTGGTTTGGTATTGATGCATCAGAAGCACCTACTGAATTAGTGCTTCCTGAGCAGCTTGCCAGTGACGAGTGGAGTTCATTTCTTTGCATGGCGGATTGGAAAGTCAACCATCAATATGCGATTGATAATGTAATGGATCCAATGCATGGCACATATTTGCATTGCACATCGCATTCTATGGCGGATGGTGAAAGAACAGCTGAAATGAAGCATCGTCCGACCAAAGATGGCTTTGTTTTTGAAAAAGAAGGTCAAACAGGTGTGAATTTTGACTGGGTTGAATACGGTCAAACAGGTACAGCTTGGTTACGTCTTTCTATTCCTTATCGTAAGTCTTTTGGTCCCGGTGGTGTATTTTGGATTGTTGGTTTTGCAACGCCCATTGATGAAAAAAATACACGCGTGTTCTTCTGGCGATGCCGCAAGGTTTCGGGGTGGCAACGTAATGTTTGGCGTTTCTTGTATCGCAATCATTTAGAGCAATTGCATTGGGACGTGTTAGAGCAAGATCGAATTATTCTTGAAAATCTCGCACCAAATGCACGTAAACACGAATTCCTTTATCAGCACGATGTGGGTTTATCTCGCTTACGCCGCCTAATGAAAAAGGAAGCTGAGAAGCAAATCAAAAAAATCACGGCACTTCGTACTGCTCAAAATGAGAACCGTATTGAAATGAAGGAAGTGTCTCATGGCTAGTTTACCCATTTTAGCAGGTAAGCGCATTTTGGTCACAGGTGCGGCGAGAGGTTTAGGGCGTGACTTTGCACAAGCAGTAGCAGAAGCAGGCGCAGCCGTGGTTATGGCCGATATCTTAGCTGAGCTTGTTCAAAAAGAAGCGCTGACGCTTGCTGAAAAAGGCCTAAACGTTTCAGCTATCACGATCGATTTGAGTCAAAAAGAATCCATTCAAACGGCAGTTGAAACAGCTGTTGAGCGACTTTCAGGTTTAGATGGCTTAATCAATTGTGCAGCACTAGCAACAGGCGTTGGTGGTGTATCCATGATGGAATATGACGAAGATCTTTGGGATCGCGTGATGACTGTAAATGTAAAAGGCACATGGTTAGTCACACAAGCATGTGTCCCGCATTTAAAGAAATCAGGTGCAGGAAAAATCGTCAATATTGCGTCCGACACGGCCATGTGGGGTGCACAAAAATTAATGGCCTATGTTGCCAGTAAAGGTGCAATTATTTCCATGACGCGCTCCATGGCACGTGAACTCGGCGAAGACAATATTTGTGTCAACACCCTCAGCCCCGGTTTAACGCTAGTAGAAGCAACAGAATATGTACCCCAAGCGCGTCATGATTTGTATGTCAATGGAAGAGCAATACAGCGTCAACAACATCCACAGGATTTAAACGGCACAGCGATTTATCTGCTTTCAGATATGTCTTCTTTTGTGACGGGACAAAATATTCTTGTGAATGGCGGCTTTGTTTTTAATTAAGGAGCAACACATGATTACAGGAATAGAAGTTTTAAAGTTCGGTGTTGAAAATCGTGAAGAAGCAAAGACTTTTTTAACAGATTTTGGTTTGACTGCGACCGCTTCAGACATTGATGCTACAGATCTTTATCAAACTCAAAATGGCTGCAAGATTTATTTATTTGATCTTACAGACGAACGTTTACCAGAGGCTATTGAGACAGGTTCAACGCTTCGTGAAGTGACATGGGGTGTGGAAAATGAGCAAGATTTTGAACGTCTCAATCTAAACCTAGCAAACGAACCTGGATTTATCAGTTCTTCAAATAAAGTGCAATGTCTTGATCCGAACGGTATGACCATTGTTTTCGAAAAAACAATCACCAAAGATATGCCGCAAGCTAAAACCGAAGGAATTAATCAATTTGGCAATGTACAGCGTGTAAATGCGGCAAGTCCTGTTTATGAAAAAGCAGAACCTGTAGATATTGGTCATGTGGTGTTTTTTACGCCAAATTTAGCCACGACTCAAGCTTTCTATATTGAAAAATTAGGCTTTTATTTGTCAGATGCGTATACCGATCGTGGGGCTTTTTTGCGCTGCCGCGGTGAAGGTTTCCATCATGATTTATTCTTACTTTCTATTCCCAATAAACCTGCGGGTTTAAACCATGTGGCCTTTGTTGTTCGTGATATTCACGAAGTGATTGGTGGTGGTTTAAGTATGAATCGCCAATCGTGGTCAACCTTTATTGGTCCTGGTCGTCATCCTATTTCATCTGCATATTTTTGGTATGTACATTCTCCATTAGGGGGCGCATTTGAGTATTACACCAATGATGACTATTTGACTGAAGATTGGCAACCACGTGAGGAAGAACATCGCTTGGAATTATTTACTGAATGGGCGATTGAGGGGGGGCTAGACCATGAAACACGTCGTCAAGTGAAACCTGCATAATTCATTCAAAGATAAGGAAGTCGACAACATGAATAAAATTGTGATTGTAGGTGCAGGGCAAGCTGCGGGTTGGGCAGTTCATACCTTAAGACATCAAGGGTATGACGGTGAAATTCATGTTGTATCGAACGAAGAGCATGTTTTTTATGAACGTCCGCCATTATCAAAACAAGTGTTATCTCAAGAAGCATCTGAAGAAAGTTTAAATTTATTTTCTACCGAGCAATTAAAGGATTTCTCTATCGTTTGGCATAAGCCAGATCATGCAGTAAAACTGGACAAGGCAGATAAAACTGTACTTTTAGA
Source organism: Acinetobacter sp. TGL-Y2 (assembly GCF_001612555.1). Taxonomy (NCBI): domain Bacteria; kingdom Pseudomonadati; phylum Pseudomonadota; class Gammaproteobacteria; order Moraxellales; family Moraxellaceae; genus Acinetobacter; species Acinetobacter sp. TGL-Y2. The sequence goes on from NZ_CP015110.1 coordinate 839,017, forward strand.
AAGTGGCAAGGTTTTGGCTTATGACAAGCTGTTGATTGCCACGGGCAGCCGAGCACGTATTCCTGTTTCTGCTTGGTCGAGCATGCACAATGTTTACACCATGCGCGATATTAAAGACTGCCAAAAATTGGCAGAAAAATTAAAATCTTCAGAACACATTGCTGTGATTGGAGGTGGCTGGATTGGTCTTGAAATTGCAGCTACCGCGCGTAAGCAAGGCAAGAATGTTGAAGTTTTTGAATACGGCTCACGTCTGTGTGCCAGAAGTGTAAGTCCTGAAGTCTCTGCGTTTTTAAAGCAATTGCATGAAGATGCAGGTACGGCTATTCATTTGAATGCAACGACATTGCATTTGATTGAAACTGTAGATCAAAAAGTGGAAGTGTTTGATGCAAATATCAAACTTAAACAGTTTGATTGTGTAGTGGTCGGTGCAGGGGCTGAAATTGCCAAAGAACTCGCAACTGCCGCAGCGCTAGACGTGAAAGATGGGATTGTTGTGAATGAATATGGTCAATCTTCTGACCCAGATATTTATGCAGCAGGGGATGTCGCCATTCACCCAAGTTTAGGTTACTGCATTCAGTCTTGGGCCAATGCGCAAAATCAAGCGATATCAGCAGCAAAATCGATGTTAGGTGAAATGACGTCTTACCAAGATATTCCTTGGTTATGGTCAGATCAATATCAATGCAATATTCAAATTTTGGGGACCTATCAACCTGAACAAACTGCGCAGGTTGTGGTGCGCAATACAAATTCAACTCAGCAATGTTTTTTCTATCTCAACAGTAAAAATCAACTGATTAATATGATAGCGGTAAATGATTCAAAAATTGTAAAGCTCGCCAAGAGATGGATAGCCAGCGACAAAACACTTGATCCCCAGCAACTACAAGATACAGATTTTAATTTAATGAAATTGAAGTAGCCGAGATAAAGGGCTCAATAAGAACATATTCGAAGGAACGAACCATGGATAGTGAAACAAAAACAGGTATAAAGCATTGGATACCGGCAGTCATTTTAATGATCTGCGTGATACTCGCATTTTTTGACAAGATTAGTATCGCGGTCTTGTTTTCCGATTCAACCTTCCAAAACGCAATGGGTATTGGTCAGGATAAGGCAAAACTTGGATGGCTCATGACCAGTTTCTTACTGGCATATGGTTTTTCATCGATGTTCTTAAGTTTTTTAGGGGATATCTTTTGCCCTAAAAAGATGTTGTTTTGGAGTGTCGCTTCATGGGGCGTACTCATGTTTGCTATGGGCTTCGCAAATGATTATTCGACTATGATTACCCTGCGAATATTATTGGGTTTAGCAGAAGGACCACTTTTTGCTCTCGCTTATACCATTGTAAAACAAACGTATACAGACCGTCAGCAAGCGCGCGCATCAACGATGTTTTTGTTGGGTACACCCATAGGTGCATTTTTGGGATTTCCCATTACCGCATTCGTGTTGGCACATTATGATTGGCACAGCACCTTCTTCGTAATGGGAAGTATCACCTTTCTCGTACTGGCTTTGATTGTATTCGGTTTACGTCATTTACAGTTGAAACGTACCGTAGATATTGAAGGTACAGGCAAACGCGTTAATTTCAAAGTACATCTTTCAAATACCAAATCACTATTAACCAATTCTGCATTTTGGTTGCTGTGTATTTTTAATATTGCCTTGATGACTTACTTATGGGGCCTCAATAGCTGGGTACCTTCTTATCTTATTCAAGACAAAGGTTTCAACTTAAAAGAGTTCGGTATTTATTCAAGTTTCCCTTTCATTGCCATGCTGTTTGGCGAAATTATTGGTGCGGTACTTTCTGACAAACTCGGTAAACGTGCCATTCAAGTCAGCGGTGGGTTATTCGTTGCTGGTGTGTTCATGTATCTCATGGTCATTGCGACAAACCCAGCCATGGTGATTCTTGCAATGTCGCTCAGTGCTATGGCTTGGGGCTTCGGTGTGGCAGCTGTTTTTGCGCTCCTCGCTCGAATCACAACAGCAGATGTGGGTGCTACAGCAGGTGGTATTTTCAATGGACTTGGTAACTTTGCAAGTGCAGCAGCGCCAGTGATGATTGGTGCAATTGTGATGCAAACAGGAAGTTTCAACTTAGGGATTACGTTCCTTGCAGCTTTTGCAGTGATCGGATCATTTTTCCTGATTCCACTGTTGAAACGCTACTAAAACCAAAATTGTTCTCATCACAGTGGTGAGAGGAAAACGAAATTTAATAAACGGACTGAATCAATTATTGAGTCATCAAGATTCTGTCCAAACCTTGAAGGAGTGAGTTTCATGTCAACTCAGCAATTTGAATCTTGGATGCAACCAGAAGACAAAACTTTAGAAGAATGGATGGATGGACGTATTGCTCGCTTTGAAACGCGTAAATATGATTTTGATGCTTTGAAGTTTCAGGCAGATTACGATCCTAAATACCGCCGTGCGCAAATGCGTTATATGGGTACGGGTGCGACAGGCGTTGCGAATGATGGCAACACAGTCCCTGCTGAAAACTTCACTTTCTCAACGATGGTACTTCCACCGCAATGCGAAGGTCCACTACATATTCATCACGATGTAGAAGAAGTCTTTTTCATGCTTCGTGGCGAGATTGATTTATTCATCGAACATGAAGGTCAGAAATTTACAACACGTTTAAATGAGCGTGATTTGATTTCAATCCCTCCAGGAATTTATCGCGGCTTATTTAATCCTGGACAAGATGATGCCTTGATGTGTGTGATGTTAGGTACAGGGAAACCCACCATTCCGAATTATCCACCTGAGCATCCACTGTCTCAAATTAAGCGCTAATTTTACACAGGATACGAAGTGATGACTTATATCGAGCAACTGGCAGCGTATGAATTAAAAACCATTCAATTAAATGGCGTACAGCAGTCTTATAGAGAAACAGGTCAGGGAAAACCATTGGTTCTACTTCATGGCATTAGCTCTGGATCGGGTTCTTGGATAAAGCAGTTGCAAGATTTAGGTCAGCACTTTCATATTCTTGCTTGGGATGTACCCGGATATGGTGCTTCCGATGCATTAGATACAGCAGAGCCAAAAGCGACAGAGTATGCGACGCGTTTGAAAGATCTATTAGATGCTTTGAATTTAACAGATATTATTTTGGTCGGGCATTCATTAGGGGCATTACAAGCGGCTGCGTTTAATGCTTTATACCCCGAATATGTCAATGCATTGGTACTTGCCAATGTCGCTCAAGGATATAAAGGCTTTGAAGCACAGAAACAGCAAGAGGTTTTTGAAAAAAGACCAAAGATGCTTAAAGCACTGGGTGCAACAGGAATGGCGCAATCAAGAGGACCACATTTGGTTGCCCATGTAACTGCGGATGCTTTGCAGTTAATCGAAGCGGTCATGCAAGAGATTAGCCTCACTGGATTTACACAGGCATCTTACTTACTGGCTTACGATTGCATTCAAAGTTATTTGCAAGAACAGCAAAAAAATACTCATGTGGTCATGGGCATGTCAGATGGCATTACCCCTGCACAAGATATCCAAGCATTGGCAGATCAGTTTCAGTTAAAGCAATGCTACGAAATTGCAGATGCAGGTCATTTAAGTTATTTGGATCAAGCCGCGCAATTCAATCAAATTTTATTGTCGCTTAATTAAGCACTGATGTGAGATAGGGAAATGAGCTTCCAATTAGAAGGAAAAAAAGCAGTGGTTACCGGTGGCTCGTCTGGCATTGGACTAGCAACGGTAGATCTTTTAGTGGCACAAGGTGCTCATGTTGCTTGGTGCGGTCGTGATGAACAGCGTTTAAAAGAATCCAAAGCGCACATTTTATCGCGCTACCCACATGCCAAGGTATTAACAGTCATTTGCAACGTTTTAGATAAAGAAGATGTACAGAAATTTGCAGATCAAGTGCAAAGCGAATTTGGCGGTGTCGATATTTTAATTAATAACGCAGGTCAAGGTCGTGTTTCTAATTTTGAAAATACAGAAGATGACGACTGGCTCAAAGAAGTCGAGCTGAAATATTTCAGCGTATTACATCCGATCCGTAAGTTTTTACCTGCATTGAAGCAGTCAAATTGTGCATCAATTACCAATGTGAATTCATTACTGGCATTGCAACCTGAACCGCACATGATTGCGACGTCTTCTGCACGTGCAGCTCTTTTAAATTTGACCCATTCATTGGCGCATGAATTTTCACAGTACAACATTCGAGTGAATTCGATTTTGCTCGGTATGGTCGAATCTGCACAGTGGAAACGCCGTTTTGAAACACGCGCCAATGTTAATCAAACGTGGGAGGAGTGGATTGGCAATATTGCTAAAAAACGTGGCATTCCCATAGCGCGTTTAGGTAAACCCGAGGAGCCAGCACGTGCTTTGGTGTTCTTGGCTTCGCCCATGGCATCTTATACCACGGGTTCTGCGATTGATGTATCTGGCGGTTTCAACAAGCATTTATAGGGTGAGCGCAATGAAACAGTTAATGATGATTGGTTTTGGTGCTATGGCAAATGAAGTACGTGTCCATTTACCGAAAGACCTTGAGCTGAAATGGGTGGTTGTTCCTGAGCGTAGTATTGCAAGTGTCCAAAAGATTGTTTCAGCAGATGTGCAGGTGATTTCGAATATAGAGGACTGTAACGGCACACCAGATTATGTGATTGAGGTGGCGGGTCAGGCTGCGGTGAAAGAGCATGCAGAAAAAGTACTGGCAAATGGTTGGAACATTGGACTGATCTCAGTCGGTACATTTGCAGATACAGAATTCTTTGAACGACTACAAAAAACAGCAGAACAATCGGGTGCTCATCTTCACTTATTGGCAGGTGCAATTGCTGGAATAGATGGGATTGCAGCTGCTAAAGAAGGCGGTTTAGAAAAAGTAACTTATAAGGGCTGTAAAAGCCCAAACAGTTGGCGTGGTAGCTATGCAGAAAAACTCATAGATTTAGACAAAGTGACTGAATCAACTGTTTTCTATAAAGGTACGGCACGTGAAGCAGCACTGAATTTTCCAGCCAATGCCAATGTGGCAGCAACCATTGCCTTAGCAGGTATTGGGATGGATGAAACACAAGTTGAGCTTACGGTTGATCCTCATAGTCGACAAAACAAACACACCATTGTTGCCTCAGGTCGTTTCGGACAAATGAGTATTGAGATGATTGGTGTGCCATTAGAAAGTAATCCCAAAACGTCCACCTTGGCTGCGCTCAGCGTGATTCGTGCATGTCGAAATAGTGTAGATGCAATTCAGATTTAACAAGGAATAGGTGAGTGCCATGGTAAAACAAATTTATATTGCGGGTGAGTGGCGTTTGGGTCGTGGGAATGTCATTCAAAGCCTATTCCCAGCAGACAATACAGTCAATGCAGAAATTTCAACAGCATCATTGGAAGATGTAGAAGAAGCGATTGTAAAAGCAGATCAAGCTTGGCGTAAGCCTGAGTGGCGTAATTCACTGCCACATGAGCGTGCAAAAATTTTATATAAAGTTGCAGATATCATTGAGGCTCGCGCCGATGAATTGGCTAAACTGCAAACACGTGATAACGGGAAACCTTTATCTGAAACACGTGCATTGGTCATGAGTGCAGCAGCGACAGCACGATTTAATGCGGCAGCTTGCGAGACATTTAACGAAGAATTAACCACGCAACGTGCATCCGATTTTGTCACCATGAGTGTGTACGAGCCTGTGGGTGTGATTGCTGCAATCACCCCTTGGAATTCACCCATTGCCAGTGAAGTCCAAAAGTTAGCACCTGCAATTGCAGCGGGGAATGCTGTTGTTCTAAAACCTGCGGAAGCCACCTCTTTAATTGCGCTTGAGCTTGCAAAAATCTTTGAAGAAGCAGGTCTTCCGAAAGGTATTTTGAGTGTACTTATCGGTCGTGGCTCTGTCATTGGAGACGCCATTGCTCAACACCCTTTGGTTCGCAAAATTTCATTTACAGGGGGCACGACCACAGGTCGCCATCTTGCACATATTGCGGCAGAAAAGTTAATAACGACATCGTTAGAACTTGGTGGAAAATCGCCAACCATTGTTTTTGCTGATGCAGATATTGAAATTGCTGCCAAAGGCATTGCTTACGGAATCTTTAGCTCGGCAGGTCAAGCCTGTATTGCAGGTTCACGTTTATTTATTCACGCATCTATTTATGAAGCATTCCTAAAGCGTCTGGTTGAAATTACGGAAGGCCTACGTGTAGGTCATCCTGAAACGCCAAATGTCCATATGGGTTCACTCATCAATCAAAAGCATTTGGAATCGGTACATGCTTATGTCGAACTTGCCAAATCTGAAGGTGGAACGGTGGTCACTGGCGGTGAAGCGATTACAGAGGGTGAATTTGCCAAAGGGAGTTTCTATAAACCAACGATTATCACAGGTTTAAGCAACAGCGCACAAACCTGCCAAGAAGAAATTTTTGGCCCAGTTTTGGTGGTGATGTCTTATGAAAATGAAGCAGATTTGATTGAGCAAGCCAATGATAGCTGTTTTGGGTTGGCGGCGGGTATCTGGACGGAAAACTATCGTAAAGCATGGAAAATTGCACGTACTTTAGAAGTGGGAACGGTATGGATCAATACCTATAAGAAATTCTCAATCAGTGCGCCATTTGGTGGTTTTAAAGACAGTGGTATTGGTCGTGAAAAAGGTCGCTTGGGGATTTTGTCTTATATGCAACAAAAAAGTATTTATCTCGGGTTAAACGAGCAAGCGAATCCTTGGTCTGATTAATAAAAGTTTATGAGAAATTTTAAAAATTAAGGAATGATGAAATGACTGAAAAAGTAAATGTAGGCGAAGCAATCGCACGTGTTTTAGAAGCGCACAAAGTAGACAGCATCTATGGCGTGATCTCAATTCATAATCTTCCCATTGCTGATGCAGTTGGACGCCGTGAAAAAATCCGTTTTGTTGCAGCACGTGGCGAAGCGGGTTGTGTGACCATGGCAGATGCAGATTCACGCTTTACTGGACTAGGGGTTGCATTGACAAGTACAGGTGCAGGGGCTGGTAATGCTGTGGGTTCTTTAATTGAAGCGATGAATGCAGGCAGTCCTGTGCTTCACTTAACAGGGCAAGTTGAACGTGAATATTTAGATCGTGATGCAAGTTTTATTCATGAAACCAAAGATCAACTGACCTTTTTAAAAGCGTCAAGCAAAGCAGCATTTCGTATTACCAGCCCAGAAAATGCAGTGGGTGTCATTCGTGAAGCGATTCGTGTCGCAACTACAGTTCCGATGGGTCCCGTGAGTGTTGAAATTCCGATTGATGTGCAAGCCGCAGAAATTGATCTACCTGCAAATTTAGGACCTGTAAAAGCATTACAGATTCCTGTGGCAGAAGATGTAGAAATAAATCTAATTGCTGAAGAAATTAAGAAAGCAAAGCGACCAATTTTTTGGATTGGTGGTGGTACTTTAAATTCAGTGGAAGAAGTTAAAGCGATTGCAGATTTAGGTATTCCAGTGGTGTCATCTACCCATGCGCGTGGTGTGTTGGCAGATCATCACCCACGCACATTAGGCGCATTTCATAACTCTGTGGCAGTTGAGCAACTGTTAAAAGATGCAGATTTATTGGTTGTGGTTGGCTCGCGTTTACGCAGTAATGAAACCAAGACTTATTCGGTTGTTTTCCCTGACCATATCATTCAGGTTGATGCTAATCCCGTTGCACAGCAACGTAACTATAAAGTCGGTCAATTTATTTGTGCGGAAGCAAAAGATCTTTTAGCACGTGTCGTTAAAGCGTTAAATGGCACAAGTAAAGTAGATGTCGCTTACGATGCTGACATAAAAGCGGCGCGTGACAATGCAATCGAAGCACTGCGTACCCAAATGGATCAATACGCACTGATTTGTGATTATTTACGCTCAGCCTTGCCTGAAGACGGTATTTTTGTACGTGACATCACCATGTCGGGCAGTACTTGGGGCAGTCGTTTATTTCCAGTTCAAACACCCAATAAAAACATTCACTCACTTGCAGGTGCAATTGGTTTAGGTCTGGCACACGCAATTGGCGCTTCAATTGCAAATCCGACGAAGAAAGTGGTGGGACTGGTAGGCGATGGTGGATTAATGCTGGGGATTGGTGAAATTGCAACCATGGCACAAGAAAATACCGACATGGTACTCATGGTCATGAATGATGGAGGCTATGGGGTGATGCGTGGTATCCAAAATAACTACTTTGGTGGACGTCAATATTTCAATGAGCTGCATACCCCTGACTATAAAGCGCTTGGCGAATCGATGGGCGTGAAGAGTTGGAAGGTCGGCAGTGCTGAAGAATTCAAAATAGCTATTCAAGATGCTATTAACTTGAATGGTCCAGCGGTCATTGAACTCGATATGAATTCGATTGGACCACTCAAATTTGCAGGACCACCGCAGAAAAAATTGTATTAAGGTCAATCAGCATTTAAAAGGGATTTAAAAGATTGATACTAGAAATTTTAGAATTGATCTTTTAAATAAATGCATAATTTTTTTTAATTAAAATAAAAATAAACATTGTTTTGGGTATAAAACAATGTAAAGATCAAGGATGTCAAAATGATGAAGAAATCAATAGCAACTATGCTGCTGATAGCAGTAAGCATAACGTCAGTGTATGCAAAAGAAGATCCTTTAGAGTGGAAAAGTGAAGATGGCGCAAATTCATTTAAAGTCGGTGGTGTCTTACGCTTTAATCATCGTTATGAACAGTGGGATGAAAGTAAAAACCGTGGCTTAGGTAAGCTTGATTTTGATATTTTTCGTTTAGATTTAAAAGCCAAATATGGTGACTTTTACTTAAATGCCAGTCCCATTATACAAGACCAAGAGATAACTTCGGTTGAAAAAGCTTATGTAGGGTATAAGATTGATGATCATCAAAGTTTGGATCTCGGGTTAGTTTATAAACCTTTTGCTCTTTATCCTTATCCTCAAAATGGTTGGACGTACCATCTTCCTTTTTTCTTGGGCTATGGAAATAATATTGCACCGGGACTGAACTGGAACTTCGACCATCAAGATTGGGATATCAAATTAGGTTATTACCCGAGAATGCTCGATGCAGGGTTACGTTACTCACCAGAATCTGCGACCTATGATGATTTGTCTGAAAACCATTTGCCTTTCCAATCAGCATATCAAAATGAAAAACATAACCAATTTAATGCGCGTGTCGCACATAAATTTGAAACCAAAGCATGGGGTAAGCATGAGATAGGGGCGTCTGGCTCTGTATCTCAATTACATAATAAACTCACAGACGATGATGGAAAATATTATGCGGTAGGTTTTCATACCAACAGTAACTACGAACGTTGGAATTTACAGTCGTCCGTTATTCAATATGAATATGATGCCAAAAATCCAGCAGGTATAAATGATGATGTGACGTTAATGGGTGCAAATGGATTAACACCTTCTTATTTTATCGCGTCTGAAGGTACTGTTTCGAGTGTGAATTTAGCGTATACCTTGCCAGTAAAAGATATGGGGAAGCTAAAAGCAATTCGATTTTATAATGACTATAGCTACTTAGATAAAGCTAGAAATGATTGGTCAGATTCACAAATGAATACAACAGGAGCCATGTTTATTGCAAAACCTTTCATGGTTTGGGCAGACTATACTTGGGCTAAAAATGCCAATTTTCTAGGGGGTGCGCAAAATGGCACAGGTCTCAGCACGGGGCAGGGGGCAAAGTATTCAGACCAATGGTTGTATAGAGTTAATTTAAATCTTGGTTTTAGTTTCTAATGTTGATCGAAAGGCGTTGATGCTTCTTGGATATAAACTTGATGTAATACGTCGGATTTGTGCGAAATAGGGTTAATGTTCTTTGGGCTTTTAATCTCTTAAATTGTGAATTGAAGTGCAACAGCATGCTTTTGAAAAAAGACCTGACTCGGGCTTCTTGTGCCGAGTCATTTCTACAGTGGTGATTTAATTATTGAGTGATCTTTGTCATATATTCATCTGTGCGTTATTTAGATTGTCCTTAAAGTCTTTCGCTATTTACTCACATAGATTGGAGGAGGTTAACTGCAATGTCAGCAGCATGAAAATGTGAGCAGAGATCATATTTAAAAAAAATGAAAGAAAAAAAGAAGCAAGAAGTAATGCAAAGTGTAAGATTGCTTTGGAGTCATAGATCAGAAATTTACCATTACAAAGTGAGGGTATTTTTTTAAATAAAGATCAAAAAAGCTAAGAATATACTAAATGTTTAGCTTAAATTTTAGAATACTAGATGACTCAGATATAGGGGGCATATTTTTTCGGTTAAAGCGAAAAAATAAAAAAGATTTTTTTGTCATTTTTTGATATTTATAAAAGAACTGAATTTTATTTTATTTTCTTATATAACAAAATTTTACATTAACTTTAAGGCATTAAAAAGATTTTTTTGGATGCTTTGAACATTCATTTTTTTATGTATTTGATTTGTGTTTTATGCAATTACAATCAAACGGGTGTAACATTAACATCTCAAGAGCGTGATTTAGGTTTGACATTTAATGTTTTTCTCTCCTTTAACTAAGGGTGTTTATACATCTTTGGCGGCTTTGCTATTGTGTAGTACCACGTCACACGCTAACAACGCATTTGATCCTGAAAGTCCTTGGATGCTGGGTGATTGGAATGGTCAACGTACTGCATTGCAGCAGCAAGGTTATGAATTTAGCTTCGGCTATGGCGGTGAAATGGCAACCCTGTTGGATGCCAAACATTCTTCTAGCCATGGCACTGAGTATGCAGATCAGTTTGCTGTTGGCGCACACTTAGACCTAGAAAAAATTGCGGGTTGGGAAGATACGGAAGCACAAATCACCGTGACCCAGCGTAATGGTCGTAGTCTTTCCAACACTTCCGATGCCTTAAATGGTCATTTAAGTTCGACTCAAGAAGTTTGGGGTCGTGGTCAAACGTGGCGTTTGACTGATTTTTGGATTAAGAAAAAATTCTTAGACCAAAAATTAGATGTCAAAGTGGGGCGTTTTGGTGAAGGTGAAGACTTCAACAGCTTTGACTGTGACTTCCAAAACCTTGCACTTTGTGGTTCACAAGTGGGGAATTGGGTCGGTGATGAATGGTACAACTGGCCAGTATCACAATGGGCTGCACGTGTGAAATATAACATCACACCTGAAGTTTATGCTCAAGTGGGTGCATATGAAATTAATCCTGAAAACTTGGCACGGGGTAAAGGTTTTAACCTGAGCACCGACGGTTCAAAAGGCGCAATGATTCCTGTTGAAGTAGTCTGGACACCTAAAGTTGGTGAACAAAAACTCCCAGGTGAATACCATGCCGGTTATTATTACAGCACAGCTGATGCTATTGTAATTTCTGATCCAAATGAAACAGATCATCACCAAGGCGGTTGGGTTGTTGCGAAGCAACAATTGACGGCACACGAAGGTGATATTTCTCGTGGTTTAACAGGTTTTATGAATGCGACTGTTCATGATTCTAAAACCAATGAAAAAACGGATATGCAAAATATTGGCCTTGTTTATAAAGGTGCAATGGATGCTCGTCCTAAAGATGAGATCGCTGTTGGTGTTGCACGTATAAATATGAATGATCGTTTTGATCGTAATCAAAGCAAAGAAATCAATGCCGAAATTTACTACGGGTTACATGCAACAAACTGGTTAACCATCCGTCCAAATGTTCAATATGTTCGTCATGTTGGTGCACGTAAAAACGGTGAAAATGTTTGGGTTGGCGGTATTAAATTCCAAACAGCATTCTAATTTGTAGATCATAAATACTTGTTCTGGGCATGAATGTTAAAGAAATACGCATTGATATCGCGTTTTAACAGTCCATGATCAGGTATTTAAGATCTAAAAAATGTGAAATATAGGTGCTCATATTGATTCAATATGTGTGTTTAATTTAAGAATTTTATATAGGTGTTCATATGAATACGTCACCTTCAGGTTCATTACTTAAGACGATTTTGGCAGTTGTTGCTGCCATTATCGGTTTAGTCTTGTTGGTTGGAGGGATTTATCTTGCGGTTCTTGGTGGGTCTTGGTACTACATCATCGCAGGTATATTCTTCATCGTAACAGCAGTTCTGCTTCAAAAGCTAAAAGGCGCAGCACTGACTGTGTATGCTGTACTTGTTCTAGGTACTGTTGTATGGGGCTTGTGGGAAGTTGGCTCTGACTTCTTTGCACTGGCACCTCGTTTAGATATTTTAGGTCTATTCGGTTTAGCATTGTTAATTCCTGCGGCAACGCGTGGTTTTGAAAATGCGAAAACAGGCAAAATGGCTTTAATAGGTTCACTCGCCATTACTATTTTAGTGATGATTTATGCTGTCTTTAATGATCCTCAAGAAATTCGTGGAGAGTTAAAAACCCAGCAGCCTGAAACAGCCAAACCAATTCCAGGTATTGCAGATTCAGACTGGCCTGCCTATGGCCGTACACAATCTGGTCTTCGCTATTCACCATTAACTCAAATTAATGAATCGAATGTGAAAGATCTACAGGTTGCTTGGACCTACAATACTGGTGATTTTAAAACTGATCTTGACTCAGGCGAAACCACCAACCAAGTTACACCAATTAAAGTGGGCAACAACATGTACATCTGTACAACCCACCAAAAATTGGTTGCGCTGGACCCGACTACGGGTAAAGCAAAATGGACCTTTGATCCTAAGTTAAAAGCAGATATTACTTTTCAGCATTTAACGTGCCGTGGTGTTTCTTATTTTGATGTAAACAATACAGAAGGTTTCAAAGTTAGCCTTGCTGCGAAAAAATCAGCATCTGTTGAATGTCCTCAAAAAGTCATTTTACCTGTGAATGATGGTCGTTTGGTTGCAGTCAATGCACAAACAGGTAAAGCATGTTCGGACTTTGGTAAAAATGGCGAAGTTGATCTTCAAAAAGATATGCCATTCCCTTACCCAGGGGGTTATATTCCAACTTCACCTCCTGTAGTCACAGGCACCACGATTATTATTGCGGGTTCAACCACTGATAACTATTCTACTGAAGAGCCATCAGGTGTAATCCGTGGTTATGACGTAAATACTGGCGAACTTTTATGGGTATTTGATACAGGTGCTGAAGATCCAAATGCGATCCCTGCTCCAGGTCAAAAATTTGTTAAAAACTCACCGAATGCATGGGCGCCATTGGCATATGATGCTGAATTGGACATCGTGTATGTACCAACGGGTGTGGGTACGCCAGATATCTATGGTGGTCACCGTACTGAGCTTGATGAACGTTATGCAAACGCTATGCTTGCGATTAATGCAACCACAGGTAAGTTGGTTTGGGATTTCCAGACAACCCATCACGATTTGTGGGATATGGATGTACCATCTCAACCGACATTGGCTGACATCAAAGACAAAGACGGCAAGACTGTTCCAGCAATCTATGTATTGACCAAAACGGGCAATGCTTTCGTTCTTGATCGCCGTAACGGTAAAGCCATTGTGCCGATTACAGAGAAACCTGTTCCACAATCTGTGAAACGTGGTCCACAGACCAAGGGCGAGTTCTATTCTAAAACTCAACCATTCTCTGATTTTAATTTGGCGCCAAAAGACAAATTGACAGACAAACAAATGTGGGGTGCCACTATGTTTGATCAGTTGATGTGTCGTGTATCTTTCCACAAATTGAACTATGAAGGTATTTATACCCCACCTTCTGAAAATGGTACTTTGGTGTTCCCAGGTAACCTTGGTGTGTTTGAATGGGGCGGTATGTCTGTAAACCCAGACCGTCAAATTGCTGTGATGAACCCAATTGGCTTGCCATTTGTATCTCGCTTAATTCCACAAGACCCGAACCGTGAACAAACGGCTAAAGGTGCAGGAACTGAAGCAGGTGTTCAACCGATGTATGGCGTGCCTTACGGTGTTGAAATGGGTCCATTCCTATCTCCATTGGGTCTGCCATGTAAACAACCAAGTTGGGGCTTCATTGCGGGCGTTGATTTGAACACGCATGAAACTGTATGGAAACGTCGTATTGGTACGATTCGCGACAGTATGCCAGGTGTTCCATTACCACCATTTAAAATGGGTGTGCCAATGTTGGGTGGTTCTATCTCAACTGCGGGTAACGTGATGTTTGTTGGTGGTACGCAAGATAACTATATCCGTGCAATCAATGTAACAAATGGTGATGAACTTTGGAAAGGTCGTCTTCCTGCGGGTGGTCAAGCGACGCCAATGACATATGAAGCCAATGGTAAACAATACCTAGTGATTATGGCCGGTGGTCATGGATCGTTTGGTACTAAAATGGGTGACGCTTTAGTTGCTTATGCATTACCTGATCAAAATAATTGAGTTGTTAACTCAGTTTAAAAAAGCCTGATTCGTCAGGCTTTTTTATCATCTTTGCTTTAAAGCACGTTCATTTTTAAGGGCGTAAAAAATGATGTTGATGTGTTGCTAAAATCTCAATTTGTTCAAAGTCCATTAAAATATCATGATTCATATATGACTCATTTTCAGTGCTGTTTAGATCCAGTGAGATCAAGCGCAAAATTTATGGTTATATATGAAACACAGAATTTTGAAGCTCCAATGATTGTGATGAATTGAGCAAAAGATAAATGTTATCGAATCAGATTGTGTATTCGATCTGAATGACTTAAAACCAAATGATTTGAATCATGAGTGCATGACATTTCGATAGCGGATTCGCTGTACTCAGTCACTGTTAAATAAGGCCTGCCATTTATGTATCAAAGCGCGAAATTTCCATTTGTAAGATCGACATTATCCTGTTTGATTGCTTGTGTAGGTCAAAACCTTTATGCAGAAAGTGATTCACAGTCTGTCCAAAAGCTAGACACGATTATTATTGAGGCAACACGAACCAATCGTGATGTGATGTCTACACCTGCATCTGCGTATTACCTCACGCAAGAGCCACAAAAAGGCATGAATGTAAATCTGTCTGAAACCTTAAAAGGTGTGCCGGGTTTACAACTCAATAACCGTGAAAACTATGCACAAGACTTACAAATTTCAATGCGTGGTTTTGGCGCGCGTTCAAGTTTTGGTGTGCGTGGCGTGCGTTTATACGTCGATGGTATTCCGGCAACCATGCCTGATGGTCAAGGACAAACTTCAAATATTGATTTAAGCAGTTTGGATCATATTGAAGTGTTAGGTGGTGGTTTGTCTTCACTATATGGAAACTCATCTGGTGGTACGATTCTGACCACAAGCCGCGAAGGAAAGGGGAAGGATTCAATCACGCTGGGTTATTCAGGTGGCAGTGAAAATAAAGGTCAAGCCAATATCGTGCTACAAGGCGGTGCGAAAAATGCCAATGAACCGAGTTATATTCTCAGTTCATCGTATTTTGATACCGATGGCTATCGTGATCATAGTGGCGCAAATAAAACGCTCACTAATACCAAACTCACTTGGGATTTGGATGATGGCTCAAAAATCAACTGGATCAATAATTACGTTAAAATTGAAGCGGATGATCCAGGGGGATTAACGCGTGATCAATGGAGAGCCAATCCGAAGCAAGTGGCTGGGAATGTATTTTTATATAATGCACGGAAAGAAATTGAACAGCTACAAACAGGTTTAACGTGGAATAAACCGATTAATGATCAGAACGACGTTTATGCCATGGTTTACGCAGGACAGCGTTCTGTGACTCAATATCAATCGATTCCGAAATGTGCTTATGTCGATAAAACAGATATCTGCAAGCCTAATACAATCCAATTGGGTAAGAAGCATGCCGGTGGTGTAATTGATTTTGACCGTAACTTTTACGGTACAGATATGCGTTGGACGGGTAAGGATATTCTTCCAAATTTAAAACTCATTGCCGGTGTTGCAATCGATGGCATGAGCGAAGAGCGTCGCGGTTATCAAAACTTTGTCGGTGAAAATTTGGGTGTAAAAGGTGAGTTACGCCGTAATGAAGACAATAGCTTGTGGAATATAGATCCTTACTTACAAGCATCTTATGCTTTGAATAAAGACTGGAACTTAGATGCGGGCTTACGCTATAGCAATGTGCATTTTAAAACTGAAGATCATTACATTACCGATGTAAATGGTGACAACTCAGGTAAAACCGATTACCAAAAATTATTGCCATCTCTTGCTTTAAGTTGGCAAATTGTTCCTGAGTTAATGACCTATGTGAGCTATGCACAAGGTTTTGAAACACCAACCTTTACAGAAATGGCTTATCCTGTCGTAACGAGTAATACAGCATTTAGCTTAAAAGCAGCTGAAAGTGAAACTTATGAAATTGGGATGAAATCTGACAATTCATTGGGACAGTTTACAGTTGCAGCTTTTTATACAACAACCGACAATGACATTGTCTCAGCAGGTAGTGATGAAGGACGCTCAACTTTCCGTAATGCTGATCAGACGCTAAGACAAGGTTTAGAGCTATCTTGGAATAAAAACCTGTGGCGTGATTTATTTGCACAAGCAAGTTATAGCTATATTGATGCAAAATTCGATGCGGATATTCCTGCTCAAGGCACTGTAGCTGCTATTGCAAAAAATAATTATATTCCGGGAATTGCCAAGAATCAGGCTTTTGTCAGCTTGGGTTGGAAGCCCGAAAAAGGTTTGCGAGCAGGAGTTGATATGCGTTATAGCGATAAAATTTATGTAGATGATGTGAACTCTGATTCAGCACCAAGCTATGTCGTTGCTGCAGCCAATGTTGGGTATAACTGGACCGTCAATGATTGGGCATTCAATACATTTGCTCGAATTGATAACCTATTTGACAAAGATTATTCAGGTTCCGTAATTGTGAACGAAAGCAATAAGCGTTTCTTTGAACCCGCTGAAGGACGTAATTGGAGTACGGGTTTAAGTGTAACTAAAGCTTTTTAAATTTATTTTTATAGCGAATGTTTAGATTTATTCATTGAACTAAATTGTTATTAATTTTGATTTGAAATATGGAATAACAAGCTACGTTAAATTCATATTTTAATGAGTTGGTATATATTGAAATTCAATGAATAAATCAATTGTATGTTTAAATATGCATCACCATGTATTGGGTCTTTTATGAATGATTATGATTAAATTTGAAATACAAATTGTACGAAAGGAGACAAGTAGTTACTTAAAGCTACTCAGTAAATAAAGATAAACATTATGTAGTATTTGCATTGCATATGCTGAAAAATAAAATTCAATAGACTACTCTGAATATTCGAACTACCAATATTAGATATATAGAGGTATAAAGAACATGACAGCCGTTAATATTACAGATATCAAAGAACATTCAAGTGTAATTGCCTCATGTGGCACAAAAGTCGGTGATGTTGATCACCTACAGGGTGACGATATTAAACTCACCAAACACAGTGATGGTAAACATCATCTGATCCCATCTTCTTGGGTCGGTGAACTGCGTGATGGTCAAGTGGTACTCAATAAAAACTCGCAAGAAGTGACTGGAAATTGGATTGAAGTTTAAGTTCTCAAAATCACTTAATTCGAAAGAGTCCTCATGAGAGGGCTCTTTTTTATGTAAATGGATAGATGATTTTAAATGAAATTCTAATTTATATTAACCAAATGCAAATCAATTCAATAAATAAGAAAATGAATAAAACATTCACCTATACATACTTATTTAGGCTTTAGATATTTGTGATGTTGATTTCAATAAGAAAGCCAAAACCCATATCTGCTTGTAGAACATTTATATGTAAACGATTCTAATTATGTGAAAAAGAACAAAATACGGACATTTATTGTTACGTTTAAATGTTATTGTCATATTTGATCTGCTATAAAAAATCTAAAATATCTTTTAAAATAAAATTTGATTAATAGGAATATAAATAAATGTTAATCAAATTCAATATTTTATATTGGATATGTGGTCTAAAGTGGGTAGAAGAGCTATGAAAATACTGATTTTGGGTGTAATTCTAATTATAGTCATTGCTTTCGTTTATGGTTTATACAGACTGAGCCGAAATCATCATCGTTATACGCTTTTTAATCTTAAAAATATTGATCTCAACAACATCCACCTCAATCGTTTATTTAAACCTGTACACAAAGATTCAAAGGTTCAATCTATAGTGATGGTCGAACAGATCAGCCCTGAAGATATAAAATTATTCGATGATGTAGCCAAATTGTTTTTCGAAAAGCAGATTCGAAAGTATGAGCTGGATGCTGCCCAACACATTCAGGCAGAATTTCTAAATAAAATGCCCACGCAGACCCAAACTCAAATTAAACAATTTGATTTAGGCGAATGGTCAGTTTTTTGGTCTTATAAGCATCAATCCTTAGAATACTATGCAAGCCGCTATGGAATTTTCTATACCCATGTCGATGCCAAAGGCGTTGAGCATAAACAGGAATACATGTTTGCCGTGTAATCGAATCATAAGCATCTTCATTTAGAGTTCATACGTCATCTTAAAACATCAGACACATGCTGATCAGGTTATAAGCAGAAAATGATAGAACTAAAGATGAGCCTAAAAATAAAACTAAAGCAGATGATCAAAGGCCGCTATGATTTCATTCCAAATCTGCTCTGATCCTTTTCTAAAATATCCCATATGGCCAATTTCTTTAAGTCCATAATCTGCTCATGGATATTTACAAAGGTCAGTCAGCATCACTATAGAACTGCATGAAAGCTTGTTTGGATAGAGGAAGGGCCCAATCATCGTCAAGTGCGGACACGGCAAAAATTTTGGTTTTCACTTTTGCATAGTTTGCCTTTAAGGCATGTAATGCTGGATCTGCAAAAAAGTAAGTCGGATGTTTACACCATTTGCGCTACTCTTGATAAACCTCCAAAGGTAAATCTGCCCCCATGTTGAGTTTACTCCAAGGTAAATAACCTTTGAGTGCGACCATGGGCGGGAAAATAATATTCCACATTACAGACACCTTAAATTTTTCCTTAAATGGCATGTATCCTGCCCAACCTGCACCTGTGCCGAAGCAGTATATAGCCGTGACTTTGTCATGATTTGAAGTTAAGCCTAGAGCTTGCCCACCGTATGAGTGTGCAACGATAAACAGTGCTAACTCATTTTCATGATAACTCTTGATAGTCGTAGCAAGGCCTAAATTGCTCCAATTTAAATAGGATATTTTGAAAGCTCTTAACTGTTTCGATGCGGACGCGGCAACACTGCGATAATTAAAAGTAAGCACCTCATAACCTTGCTGTGCAATATATTCAGCGAAGCGACGATAAAAAGGCTGCGGTACACCTGTTGCGCTCGCCACAATAATTTTAGCTTTTATCGTCTGGTTAGGGACATAGCGAATTCCAGACAAAACATAGCCATCATGGGCTTGAAACTGCACAGTTTCGGTTTGAAATAAAAGAGCGTCTTTCATTTTTAAATGGTGCATCATCTTTTTCTCATTTTTGTTTTAAACCCATTTATTTGCCTTGAAAGTGTGGCGTTCGACGTTCAAGCATGGCATCAACACCTTCTTGTACATCCGAAGTACCCAGTAAAGGCATGAGGTGCCGATGTAGTTGTTTAAAGGCTTCATTCTCACTCATTTCAAGCGCGTCTTTAGCAGCAGCAATGGTGGCTTGAACCGCAAGCGGTGCAGCCATTGCAATGCTCCTGGCCAATTCAAGTGCGCGTTTCAAAGGATGCTCCTCGGTCACTTCACAAATCAAATTCATCTCTAAGGCTTGCTGTGCATTAAAAGTATCGCCCGTCAGTAGGTAACGCATGGCTTTGTTCCATCCTGCGGCCTTGACAAAGCGAGCGCTTGCTCCCCCAAAGGGTAAAATACCTCTTAATACTTCCAGTTGAGCAAACTGTGTATTGGACTGAGCAATACCGATGTCTGCATTGAGCATTAATTCGATTCCCGCGGTATAGCAGTAGCCATGCACAGCGACAATGACCGGTTTTTTGCGTACGCGTCCTGATGTGCCCCAAGGATTAATGATGTCTGGATCAGAAGAGAAGATACCTGAAGATATTTTGCCTTGAAGCTGAACCAAATCAAGTCCTGCAGTAAAATGCGCTCCATGCGCGAAAATGACCGCACAGCGTAATTCCGTATCGTTTTCATATTCAGTCATGGCTTGGGAGAGATCATCAATCATATATTGATCAAATGCATTACGCTTTTGCGCCCGATCTAGTCCGAGGAGCAAGACATGATCACGTTTTTCCCGGCTGACTCGTCCTGTATGTTCTGTCATGGTTATTTTTATCCTTTTTATCGATTGCAATGTCTTAGTTTTAAAGCAGGAAATGCTGCAGGTCAAAACTGTTGGGTTCATATTTGTATTTATTCAGTCATGCGGAATTTTTGAGTGCCCTTAAGCTTCTGCATATATGCAGGCTGAGGATTAGCTTACTGTTTTACTGATCTGAAAAATCATTGTGGTTTTTGCCATATTTGATGCGTAAACGCTTGCGTTTAATTTTCGAGTTTTCATAATAGGACATCCTTAGAGTGAAAGCCTGCCATGTCACCTTTAGAAATTTTTGCTGTTGTCATTAGTGTGATTGGCGTGAGCCTCACGGTACTACGAAATATGTGGTGCTGGTTTTTCAACCTAATCGCTTTTGTACTCTATGCCTATTTGTTTTATGAATATAAGCTCTATGGTGAAACCATTTTGCAATTTTTCTTTATGGGCATGAATGTCTATGGTTTTTACTTTTGGCTTAAAGCGAAACATATTGATCATGAAATTTCGATTGCACCTATTTCACGCACGCATGTGATCTTGCAAATGATCATGGCCGCGGTGGGCGGTTTAATGTTCGGGCTGACGTTAAAATATTTCACAGATGCTTCACTGCCCATACTGGATGCACAACTGGCGGCTTTTAGTCTACTTGCAACCTATTGGACCAGTCGAAAACATATTGCGACTTGGGTACTTTGGGTGTTTGTCGATATTATTTATGTGGGTATGTTTTACTATAAAGCGTTGTATTTAACCGCAGGGCTGTATGCTGCTTTTGTACTATTGGCTACTTTTGGTTGGTGGCAATGGACTAAAATCTGGCACAAACAACATGCGGAGCATTCTGTTATTTAAAAAATGCGTTTGTATCAGAATTTGAATTTTCCATGGTGAAATAGGATGCTACGATTGAATATACTTGATTTTAATCATCATCAGTTGGCTAAGTTCGATGCTTTGGCAGCAAAAATTCAAACTGATCCTGAGCGCTATCTTAATTTCGATTCTGTATCTGATTTTTATAAAGCGACATGGTTAGATGACTTTCCAAGCGGTACCACATGGTCATGTACAGGACTAGATGATGGTGCAGATGAATTTGATGCACGAATTCAGTATCGTCATCGAGTGCTGAAGATCACAGTACGTGGGGATATTGACGTGAGTATTGAAATATTGAAGTGAATTAAAGCGTTTTAAATGTGAGTGAATAATATAATAATAGATCTCTTTCAATCGTTAAAAACCTTTTAATTAAAAATAATCTTTCAAGGCTGCTTAAATGGTAACTGAAAGTTCCTGCTCTCTAGGATGAGAAATTTATTCCGCAAAAAGATGAGAATTTGTGATTAAAACTTTCCTCTTGCGCAGCAGTACTGCTCATCTTCTACAAAGAGTGAGAACTTCCGCTGTCAATTTAGAGTTATTCAAAAATCATTGATTAAAAATGAAGTTGTATATCTCAAAGTAGGCAAATCTTGAATAAAAATCAGACGAAACAAATGGAATTGGCTATACTAAAATAAAATTTGACCTTGTTTTATCAAGGCTACTCCTAGAAAAAATCGGTTTCAATTAAACACTAGGCCTAAGTCATAGAAATCATAGCCTTGAAAATTCTAAGTTTAACGTGCTAGATTAACAATCAAAGTGTGATGGATTTCACTTTTATAGGGGGACTGTTTGATATGAGCTTAAAGGACTTAGGTTTATGATGGAGAGCAACATATATTGTATAGGTATTCAAGATTATAAGTTAAAGCTATGACTTAAGGATGTAACTTACAGATCTAATCTACACATTATCAATAAAAATCATCTACAGCGCACATTACATCTGTTTTAAAAGAGATGAACCAAAACTATGAGTTTACCGAATCGCATTATTCATCCCAGCACCATTCATTATTTTATGAAGAATAGTGTGCTGATGAATTGGAGTAATCTCAATAAAAGTATTTTGATGTTGGTTTTGGGCGGTCTTGATCATTTACTGTGGATTGCTTGGTACATTTTTTGTACCTCTACACCCGCATTTCAACAGTGGATGAATCTCGATTATTTTAATGTTCATTTCCCTCGAACAGTTATTTTGTGTCTTTTAAGTTTTCTGCTGATTTTGCCTTGTCATTATTTTAGGCATATCCCTTTCTTTCAACGTTACTTTCCTTATATCGCGATTATTTATTTTGCAGTCACCTTTATGTATGCTGGTTATACCATTGGGATAAATAGTCCTGCGACCATTGCGGGTTATGTTAGCTTGGTTACAGTAGGCTTAGTTCTATTTGAACGCAAGATGGTCTATATTATTTTCCTACCGATTACGGTTTATTTGTTGTTCGCGATAGTCTTAAGTACTTTGGGATATATGGACTATGCACCGGTATTTAACCAAAGTTTGAATCAACAAATTTTGTATAAGAATGAGTTCTGGGTGTATAGCCAGTTATTTTTATATATCCCTATTTTCTTTGCCAGTATTGTACTGTTTGAAATTCTTTTGACCCAGTGGCGAAATAGAGAAAAACAGATTGAAAAAATTAGTCAAATGGATCCATTAACGGGGATTTTTAATCGCCGAAAAATTGCACACAACTTGGCGGAAATTGAACTTGAGCAGCATAACTATGCTTTGGTTTTATTGGATTTAGATTTTTTTAAGCACATCAATGACAATTTTGGGCATGATATCGGAGATGACGTCCTTCAAAATGTCGCCAAAATTTTAAGCCGAATGCTCCGTGAAGGAGATGTGGTCGGACGCTTTGGCGGTGAAGAATTTATTTTGGTATTGCCACATAAAAATCTACAAGAAGCGCTTGATATTGCGGAGCGATGTCGTAAAGAAATTGAACAGGCACAGTTCACAGTCGATAAGAAAACCCGTATAAAAGTGACAGCAAGCTTTGGTGTTGCAATTTCAAATGCACTACTGAATAAAGAGGCAGTCATCCGTCATGCCGACCAAGCTTTATATATGGCGAAAAAACAGGGTCGAAATCAGGTTCGGGATTATTTTGAAGTCTTACAGCAGCAAGCTATCGTAGGTCAGGCTCGGGATTCAACCCAACAATAGTCTGCACAAAGTGTAAGATAGAAAGCTCTGCCATTAGTACGCAAAAGACTATTGAAGAGTGCATACACATTCATTTGAAAATCAGTTTAAGATGAATAGATGCCTATATAAGAATACAAAACATGACTATCTTAAATATTGCCCAGCGGGGCGAAGCCATTTTAACGTTAGTGACAGCACCAGTCGTCGAGGCTGAGTTTTCCAGTCCATGGTTAATTGGCTTGATAGATGCATTGCAAGATACGATGCTTGCCTATAACGGTGTGGGGATTGCAGCGCCACAGTGTTATGTGTCTAAACGCTTGATCATTGTCGCGTCACGTCCCAGTGTGCGTTATCCAGAAGCGCCTGAAATGCAGCCGATTGTGATGGTGAATCCCGAAATTGTAGCGTTATCTGAACAGATGCTTTCTGGTGAAGAGGGCTGTTTAAGTGTAGAAAACGAACGCGGTCAAGTGCTTCGGGCAGAAACCGTAACAGTGCTTTTTTATAGTGTTGAGGGTCAGCCAACTGAATTGACGTTGAGTGGTTTTCCTGCACGGATTGTTCAACATGAAATCGATCATTTAAATGGTGTTCTATTTGTCGATCGACTTTGACACATAGATCACATCTAGACTGATAATTAGAATTGAGTTGACGTGTACTCGCATTGCTTTAAGGTGAATGCATCTTAAAAAAATAATGTAAAGGCCATTAAAATGAAAACACCCGTAGCTGATTATTTAGCGCACGTATTGAAGCAGTGTAAGCAAAATGATCAGGGAGCATTAGCGGATTATATTCCTGAACTGGCAAGTGCAGATCCGAATAAATTGGCCTTGGCGCTATCGACCATCGATGGTACAAGCTATGCCACGGGAGACAAAGACACTGAATTTACCATTCAGTCGATGTCAAAACCTTTTGCTTATGCTTTGGCACTTAAACATCTGGGCTTAGAGAGCGTATTAAAAAAGGTGGGGGTTGAACCCTCAGGCGAGGCATTTAATCAAATTTCCCTCGATGCCAAAAACAAAATCCCCAAAAACCCGATGATTAATTCGGGTGCGATCACCACGCATTCGCTGATTCATGCTGAAGCAGGTGCTGATCGAGCTGAAACTTTAAGAGTATTTTTAAGTGAGCTTGCAGGACGTGAGCTTGAGTTTGATGAACAGGTTTATCGGTCTGAACTAGAAACGGCATTTCGTAATTTATCCATTGGCTATATGCTTCGAACCGTGGGGGTGCTTGATGAAGACCCAGTTGCCATCGTGCATGGTTATATTAAGCAGTGCGCGATTAAAGTCACGGTCAAGGACTTGGCACAAATGGCAGGGGTGCTTGCCAATGGCGGTGTGCAAGCTAAAACAGGCAAGCGGTTATTGTCTCGAGTAGTGGTACGACAAGTACTGAGCGTAATGATGACCTGTGGCATGTACGATGCTGCAGGCGACTGGCTGACCACCGTGGGTATTCCTGCGAAAAGTGGTGTGGCCGGTGGCATTATAGGCGTACTCCCCGGGCAAATCGGCATAGCAGTGTTTTCACCCAAACTTGATGAGCATGGCAACAGCGTACGTGGCATTGAAATTATGGAACGGCTTTCCAATGATATGGGACTGCATCTCATGGAGGGAACGCCGTCAGCGCAAACGATTGTTCAGCGCCGTTATGTCGTTGCTGAAACGGATGGAAACAATCAAACTGTGGTCTATGAGCTGCGCGGGGTATTGCAATTTACTGAATCAGAAATGCTGCTACGGATTTTAGAAGATGAACCCGAAGGCGATACCCGTATCATTTTAGATTTAACCAATATCTCTTTATTGCACGACGTTGGGGCGCGCATGTTGTTTGAAGGGGTCAATCGGTTAATTGAAGATGGTCACACGGCTGTGATATTAGATGCTGAAGGAATTCTGACGGAAGCACAATGCAAGGGTAGAAAAACAAGCGTGGTGACAGAGCCGCTAGATCGTTATTTAGAAAAACAGTTAAAAATTTGATTAAAAAAGGATAATTTTGAATGAGACCTTAAGCTATTTATCTATAGGTGATTAAGAATAAGGCTGGAGAAGAAATAATGAAATTCAAAAGAATTATGTATATCGCGACATTTTTCATGAGCTTAATCATGCCCATAGGGGCTTTAGCAGAAAATGTTGTACAACCGATTATTCAGGGCAAGGTCTATAAAACTTAGACTGTCAATCCTAAAAGATTTGGTCAACCTCTTCATATTTTGAAGGGCGGTGAAGATGAGTGCAATGGCGGATATTTTCCAGATCAATATCAATTTAAGAATTTCAGTGTGCTTTCAAATGGACAAATTCACGAGGTCTATTTGACTCAAAATAACGGTTTGTCTTTTCACAATGAACGCATTTCTCCAAGCACTTCACTAAGCACTTCACCAAGCCTAAATAAAGCACAGTTTATGAAGAAATTTAAAAAACACTTGCGTATAGATAGTGAAAATCCCAATATATTGCATGCAGATGCTTCAGAGCATAGTCATCGTTCAATCAGCTTTATCTTTAAAAATAACCAATTATTCAAGTATCAGTTACATGTCGATAATTGTTAAATCCAGCTCAGAACGCTTTGACAGAACATCTATTGAAGGATTGAATATTGAGATGCATAAAAAAAGCACCGAAATCCGTTCGATGCTTTTGAGATTGTTTTGAGATGTTTTATAGAGGCCAAAGTTTATTTAATTTGTTCAGCGATTTCACTAAAGATCACGCCTAAACCATGTGCACCTGCATCTGGGTAGCCTAAGCTGCGCTCACCAACCGTACCCGCACGGCCCATACGTGCCACGATATGTTGAGTAGATTCAGCACCTTGAACAGCAGCTTGCGCACCTAAAATAAAGTTTTCTTTAAACGTCTTATCAAAATTTGCAGACCAAGAATCGGCACACGGCACAAGCGCATCGATTAAGGTTTTATCGCCCACCACAGCGCCCCGTCCAAATGAGCGTTCGCCTGTCATTTGAATACCCTTGACTGCGTCTTGCAGCATGGCAGCAAAGTCCGCAACAGAGAGGGTCTTTTTACCTTGAACCGATTTACTTGCCGCACGGAAAGCTGAACCCCAAATCGGGCCTGATGCACCGCCACAATGTTCCATAATGATCATCGAACAGTTCAGTAAAAAATCATCCATTTGTTCACATTGAAGCAATGTATTCCATTCGCGTTTTAACTGTCTAAACCCTTTGGCGACGCTCATACCAAAATCGCCATCACCAGCATGGGCATCGAGTTCACAGAACGGAATTTCATTTTTGATGATACAGGCACTCATGGCATCCACCACGTAGCGCATATTTTCAATGCTAAAGTGATGATTTAAAATGGTGGCATGTTCAGCATGTGTTTCAATCGCGACATTGAACAAATCTTCTGCTTTAGCATCATTTGCTGTAAGTTGAATCGGCTGTGCAGTTGAGCCATCCATTTTAAATGCTGGGGTATCGGCTTTGGCATCTAAGTAGGTTTTCAGTTCATCATCTAGTGCAAGCAGGGATACAGATGCACCTGCCATGTCGATACTGGTCATGTAGTTACCGACAAAAGTACGATAAATCGTGATGCCTTTCTTGGCTAAATATTGGCAAACATCTTGGTTGAATAGATACAGCTCCTGCATTGGGGTTGCACCAAAACCATTAATCAGCACTGCAACTTCGCTTAAGTTTGGACGGTCTTTGAGTAGATCATCGACGATGCGCTGCGCTAACTGCTGTGAAGGTAGGATTTTTTCACGACGAATACCCGTTTCACCGTGTATACCCACGCCGTATTCCATCTCTTCATCTGCAAGTGTAAAGGTGGGTGCGCCTTTGGCAGGTACGGTGCATGAGCTAAAAGCAAAGCCTAAGCTTGTGACATTGTCCGCAGCTTTTTGCGCGATCTCTTTTACACGGGCAAGCTCATAACCTTGTGTCGCGGCTGCCCCTGCAATTTTATGTACAAATACAGTTCCCGCCACACCGCGACGACCGACGGTATAGAGGCTGTCTTCAACCGCAATGTCATCTGCGACTTTGACATAGTCGACTTGAATGCCGTCATCCGTTGCAAGTGCCGCGCCATTCTGGAAATTCATCATATCGCCAGAGTAGTTTTTGATGATCATCAGCACACCTTTGTCGGTTGCGACTTGGGTGAGGGCTTTATAGATTTGAATTTGTGAAGGAGAAGCAAACACATCACCACATACAGCAGCATCGAGCATACCTGTACCTACAAAGCCTGCATGTGCAGGTTCATGACCGCTACCGCCACCACTGATCAGTGCGACATTGTTGTGTTTTTCTTTTCTTGAAATGATTTTATGTAATTCGTTAAATGCAAGTTCAGGGTGTGCCAATACCAGACCTTTGCACAGATCGACCACGATGTTTTCAGCATCGTTCATTAATTTTTTCATGGAAATACCAACAATCGGAAATTTGGGAGAAATTTGTCGCCTATTATCATAGAAAGTGGCTAAGTTTGTAGACTCTAAAATGTAAAAAATGGGTGGTTTGGGATGGAAAGGTTAGAAATGGAGCTACTTTTTAATCCGCCTAAATTTTCCTTTCTTGCGCTTCGACTTAAGCGGTGCTTAAGTTCTTGCTCAGGGGGACTTTCCACGGAATTAATGACGGTCTGGAATTCATGTAGCCCCTCCCTTTGGAAAAGGGAGGTTGGGAGGGATTAATAATTATTCAGTTACTTCGTATCTTTTGATGATGAAATGCTGTATTTCATCACCTTTTTGATTAACATCCTTTTTTCCAATTTCAAGAAGCTTAAAATTGGAGTTATTTATATTTTCAATCAATTCTGTTTGAAAATTTGAGATAAAGTCTTGCACTCTACGCCAATCTTTCTCAAAAAAATGATAAAGAGGATATTCATCACCATTATTGAAATTTGTCAGGTGTTTTTCAAGTAAGGTTTCAAATAATTCATATTTATCTACAATGGTATCTAAATATCCATTTGCTTGCTCGGGTAAAATAAAAACACTTTTGAGTAAGTGCTCAACAATCTCAAGAGCAATTTTTAAAGAACCTCCTTTTGGAGCTTTGATCTCATGTGCAGAATCATTACCCATAAATCTAATGGCATGTAATCTTTCAGCATCTTTTTTTGATATATAACCGGCTGTAGATAATTTATTAATACGTGTGGCTAAATTTCCTCCAGTTATTTCAAGATGGTTGCAGACAGATTCAATACATGCCCTCAAACCTAGGCTAGATAAAATTTTAGCATCTTCTTGTAATGTTAATAAAACTTCTTTATAGATATTTCTAACCAATTGGGGGATAAGATAATCATGATCAATTTTTTTATGATTCTGAAGTTTTTTAGGATAGTTCTTAATTGTTATATCAGGGATCCATTCCCCATCATTATTTTGAACTGTAAAAAATAAATCATGATCTTCAATTCTTAAAGACACATTATCACAACCTAGACATTTAACTAGTTTATGATATTGAGAATGATCATAATCTTCAGGATCTGAATACCAACTATGTTGTTCTAATACAATATGGCTCGTATCTTTATCACATTCATTACAATAATTTTTTAAAGTATTATTTTCCGACATATTTTGATCACTTTGGTAGTTTTTACCTACGCTTAAAAACATATTGACAGTATTTTTTCTTTTTAAGCCCTCCAAACTCCCTTTAAAAAGGGAGGAGCTGTCACGTAATTCATTTAATCACATGACAAAGTCCCCCTTTTCAAAGGGGGAGTTAGGGGGATTCTAAGATTTAAAAACAAAAAAACCCCTCAATCGAGGGGATTTTTATGTTCGATACGAATGGATTTCTCCCTCCTTTTTTCAAAGGAGGGTTGGGGAGGATTATTTAGATATCAATCGAATCATCCAAGTTTGGCATTAACCAACGTTTCGCTTCATCCATCGTCCAACCTTTACGCTCAGCATAAGAATCCAATTGATCCTGCGCAATTTTACCCACGTTAAAGTAATCAGACTGCGGGTTTGAATAATAAAAACCGCTGACACTTGAAGGTGGCCACATTGCATAACTTGTAGTGAGTTGTGTACCAATCGCTTGGGTTGAATCCAACCAACTAAACAACGTTTCTTTTTCAGAATGTTCAGGGCAAGCAGGGTAGCCCGGTGCAGGACGAATACCCACATACTTCTCTTTGATTAACTCACCGTTCGAGAGTTGTTCGTCCGTTTGATACGCCCAGAACTCTTTACGAATACGTTCATGCAAATGTTCAGCAAATGCTTCAGCAAAACGATCCGCCAAAGCTTGGACTAAAATTGCAGAGTAATCATCGCCTTTGGCTTTATATTCATGAGACAACTCTTCAGCCCCAAAAATTGAAACGGTAAAGCCACCCAAGTAATCTTCAAGATTGGCATCCGCAGGTGCAATATAATCAGCCAAAGACAAGTTCGGTTTGCCTGTCACTTTGTCTGATTGCTGACGAATATGTTCAAACGTATGTGTCACCGTTTGACCTGATTCATCGAGTACTTGAACGGTATCTGCACCTGTACGTTTTGCAGGATACAAACCAAAGACCGCACGAGCATCAAAACGTTTATTCTCAATCACGTCTTTCAACATGATTTGCGCTTGTTCATACAGGTCAGTTGCAGCTTCACCCACCACGTGATCAGTCAGAATTGCAGGGAACTTACCTGCCAAACTCCAAGAGATAAAGAATGGTGTCCAGTCAAAGTAGGGCACTAAGGTTTCAAGCGGATAATTCTTGAAGACTTTTTGACCCAGCATATGAGGCTTAGGCGGAACATAATTGTCCCAATCAATTTTTAAGCCATTTTCAATTGAATTCTGATAAGACAGTTTCGCCGCTTTCGGTTGTTTGTTGGCTAAACGAATCCGGATTTTTTCATAATCTGCTGCATAGTCTGCCAAAAGCTTTGGCTTCATTTCAGCTGAAAGTAACTGGGTTGCTACACCGACTGCACGTGAAGCATCGGCTGTGTAAAGCACACCATCATTGTGATATTGCGGGTCAATCTTCACCGCAGTATGCGCTTTAGAAGTGGTCGCACCCCCAATCATCAGGGGAATATTGAAGCCTTTACGCTGCATTTCTTTGGCAACAAAGACCATTTCATCAAGTGACGGTGTAATCAAACCCGATAAACCAATAATATCGACTTTTTCATCAATCGCGGTTTGTAAAATTTTCTCGCATGGCACCATCACACCTAAGTCCACGATGTCATAGCCATTGCAACCGAGCACTACACCCACAATGTTTTTACCAATATCGTGTACATCGCCTTTCACTGTTGCAAGTAAGATTTTACCTTTGGCTTGTGCCTGAGTTTTTTCCGCTTCAATGTACGGGTTTAACCATGCTACGGCTTGCTTCATTACCCGTGCAGATTTCACCACTTGCGGTAAAAACATTTTACCTGAACCGAACAAGTCACCGACTACGTTCATGCCTTGCATAAGTGGGCCTTCAATTACATCTAAAGGGCGTGTGGACTTTAAACGCGCTTCTTCTGTATCCACATCAATATAGGTGGTGATCCCTTTAACCAAGGCATACTCAAGGCGTTTTTCAACGCTTTGCTCACGCCATTCTAAATTTTCAGCTTCACGTTGCGCACCCGCTTTACCGCGGTATTCTTCTGCAACTTCAAGCAACTTCTCAGTCGCATCTTGCTGTGATTCACCTTGGTTTTGGTTGCGAACCACATCTTCAACCGCATCTTTTAAGTTTTTCGGAATATCATCATAAATCGCAAGCTGACCTGCGTTCACGATCCCCATGGTCAAGCCTTGCTGAATCGCATAGTACAAGAACACGGCATGAATCGCTTCACGAACAGGCTCATTGCCACGGAAAGAGAAGGAGACATTCGAGATTCCGCCTGAAATCATTGCATTTGGCAGGTTTTGTTTAATCCAACCTGTCGCTTCAATGAAATCAACCGCGTAGTTATTGTGCTCTTCAATCCCTGTCGCAATCGCAAACACGTTCGGGTCAAAGATAATATCTTCAGACGGGAAGCCGACGTCATTGACCAAGACATCATAAGAGCGCTTACAGATGTCTTTTTTACGTTGAGCCGTATCTGCCTGACCGTCTTCATCAAACGCCATCACAATCACGGCAGCCCCGTATTGACGGCAAAGTCGGGCACGTTCTACAAATTCGTCATAGCCTTCTTTCAACGAGATCGAGTTAACCACGGCTTTACCTTGAACGCATTTTAAACCCGCTTCAATAATGTCCCATTTTGACGAATCCAGCATGATCGGTACACGTGAAATGTCTGGTTCAGACGCGATCAGGTTAAGAAACTTCACCATGGCGCCTTGAGAGTCAAGCATGCCTTCATCCATATTGATGTCGATGATTTGCGCACCGCCTTCAACTTGGTGACGTGCCACATCTAAGGCTTCGGTAAAGTTTTCTTCTTTAATCAGGCGTAAGAACTTTTTAGAGCCGGTCACATTAGTACGTTCACCGACGTTTACAAACAGTGAATCTTTGGTGATGTTAAACGGCTCTAAACCTGAAAGACGACATGCAGGTGCAATCTCAGGTACTTGGCGCGGCTTAATGTCTTTTACAGCATGGTAAATTGCGCGAATATGGTCGGGTGTGGTACCACAACAGCCACCGGTGATGTTGATCAAACCACTTTCCGCAAACTCTTTAATAAATGCCGCGGTTTCTTCTGGCGTTTCATCATAACCACCGAAGGCATTCGGTAAGCCTGCATTTGGATGTGCTGAAACAAAAGTATTCGCTACATCTGAGATGGTTTTTACGTGCGGTCGCATCGCATCTGCACCCAAGGCACAGTTAAAACCAATGGACAATAAATCGCCGTGGCGCACTGAATTCCAAAACGCTTCAGCGGTTTGTCCAGTCAAAGTACGACCTGAAGCATCGGTAATGGTACCTGAAATCATCAGGGGTAATTCATAACCGAGTTGTTTGAACACTTCTTTGACTGCAAAAATAGCCGCTTTACAGTTCAAGGTATCAAACACAGTTTCAATCAAGAGAATGTCTGCACCACCTTCAATCAGAGCGTGCGCGGCTTCAATATAATTGATTTTCAGTTCATCAAAGGTGATGTTTCGAAATGCAGGGTCATTCACGTTGGGTGAAATCGAACAGGTACGGGATGTCGGACCAAGTACACCTGCGACAAAACGTGGTTTGTCTGGCGTTGAATATTTTAAACAGGCTGCTTTGGCAATGCGTGCAGCTTCACGGTTAATTTCTGGAACCAAGTCTTCCATGTGGTAGTCAGACATTGAAACACGGGTGCCGTTAAAGCTATTGGTTTCAATAATATCCGCACCCGCTTCTAGGTAAGCTTCGTGAATACCTTGAATAATCTGGGGCTGGCTAAGTACCAGTAAGTCATTGTTGCCTTTGAGGTCTGATGCCCAATCTGCAAAGCGCTCTCCACGATAATCAGCTTCTTCTAGTTTGTGGCGTTGAATCATGGTGCCCATCGCACCATCAATAATGAGAATACGTTGAGCAAGAAGTGCTTTTAATGTAGCGAGGGTAGACATCAATGACTCTCTCTAAATATTTAGCTTAATAAAGGTGCATTATTTTAACAGAAATTGAACAATCTGCAGCGCAAATAAACGCCTTAGCAGACACAAGTCAGTCAATTTCGTGTGTTAAATCGACATTCTGTTAATTTTTGAACGATTCAATTTAAATTTATGTTTTTATTCATAACTTTGTCATATTTACAAAGCAAAATAATTGGATGCGAAATATTGATGAAATAGTCGAAAAATATTACAACTTTATTTCAGAAATATTACGGGTTAAATTTTGTAAACTCATAAAAGGAATAGTTTATTAAACTATTGAAAAATATTGTTTAAAAATAAATCCAATGCGATTTAACAGTTTAAAATTTAAGATAAAGCCTCATTTAGATGCTTTATGTGACAGCTCTTTGTCATATAATTGTAATAATTAAATTGAACAATAAGGGGATATTCTTATCCTCTTTACCAATCTGCATGAATTCTAATCAAACTCCCGTTTCAGATTCAGCACAATCGTCAAGTACTGAGAAGTCGACGAATGTTCATGTGCCAACACCAAAATTCTTTGTTCCGGTGTTCTTAACATTAATCGTATCCACACTTGTTTATATTGGCTTTCAGTTGGCTGCAGATTTGTCGCATGTTCCCGCGTTAAGTCTTTATTCAGTTATTCTGTTGGCGACGGCATTATTCATCGCTTTAGGCTTTGAATTTGTCAACGGTTTCCATGACACAGCCAATGCTGTGGCTACAGTGATTTACACCAACGCACTGTCTGCACCTGTTGCAGTCATGTGGGCCGGCTTCTGTAACTTCCTTGGGGTTATGGTCGCAAGTGGCGCCGTGGCTTACGGTATTATTGCACTACTGCCTGTTGAATTGATTATGAATGTCGGTTCAGGCGCAGGTTTTGCGATGGTCTTTGCCATGCTGATTGCTGCAATTACTTGGAACTTAGGTACTTGGTTCTTTGGTATTCCTGCATCAAGTTCACATACTTTAATCGGATCGATTTTAGGTGTGGGCATCATGAACTACATTTTGAACGCAGGTAGCGGCGCAAGTGGTGTAGACATGGAGCAGGTCTTAAAAGTAGGTAAGGCATTATTATTCTCACCGTTGATTGGCTTTGCTTTTGCAGCACTATTATTCTTGTTGGTAAAAAAAGTCTTCAAGAAACAACTAGAGCTGTTCCAGCCACCCGAAGGCAACAAACCACCACCGCCACTGATTCGTGCCATCTTAATCTTTACTTGTACTGGTGTAAGTTTTGCGCACGGCTCAAACGATGGTCAAAAAGGTATGGGCTTGATCATGCTCATTCTGATTGGTTGTGTGCCTTTGGCTTATTCTTTGAATAAGAACCTAGACGAGAAACATATTCAGTCTTTCGAACAACTGTCTGTACAAACGGCTGCTGTAATCTATCCAAATCATCAGGATATTCCAGATGTACAAGCGCGTGATGTATTGACCAAATATATCCAGACCAAAGAAATTACCTCTGACGTTGTTCCTGCTCTTGCGAGCATGACCGATCACTTAGGTGACCGTGTAGGTCAGTACGGTTCATTAAAAGATATTCCTGAAGTTGAAATTTCAGCATTACGTAATGACATGTACTTAAGTGCAACTGCATTTAAGCGTCTAGATAAAGCAGAAGCATTACCAACAATGACTGTTGCTCAAGAGCAAACGGTTGAAGACTACCGCGACAATATGGATTCATTCCTCCAATACATTCCAACTTGGGTTAAAGTGGCCGTTGCACTTGCGCTCGGTCTAGGAACAATGGTGGGTTGGAAACGTATTGTAGTGACTGTAGGTGAGCGTATTGGTAAGCAACATATGACTTATGGTCAAGGGATGTCTGCTGAATTGGTTGCGATGACTACAATTGCTGCTGCGGATGGTTTCGGGATGCCAGTATCGACTACGCATGTATTGAACAGTGCGGTTGCAGGTACTATGGTAGCCAATAAATCAGGCTTGAACTTCCAAATGGTTCGTACGATTTTATCGGCGTGGATCTTTACCTTACCCGCGACAATCTGTTTATCTGGTGGGTTATTCTGGTTGTTCTTACAGATCCTTTAAGATGATTTTGAATTTAAAAAAACGCTGCGATTGCAGCGTTTTTTTTGCCTTAAATATTGCGATGATCAATCCTTAAAAACCCTTAAATGTCCTATTTACCTAAGAAGAAATTATGGAGAAGGAAATTAAAAGTGATTACTTATTAAATAAGCTCAATACTTTCTTTAGCGGTAGTTTTTCATTTGCAAAACCATAAAGGGCTGCAAAGGGAAGTGCCGTACGAGCCAAATATGCCACACGCCATAGTCCGCCGTGATTTGCACCTTCCATCATCAGCTCGAGCGGATGATTCATTACACGTTCAGGATTAGCAATGGATTCAGGATTACGCAGATCATGAACCCAGAGTGCCGCCATAATCGCATTGGTGGTTTCAGGACTAAAGGCTTCCACACCAAATAGACTTGCGCCGTTGAATGCCGCCTTTAACAGCGGATTCTTGGTCACAGAATGCGTGGTGGTCGATGGGGCAATATTAATGCTGACACGCTGTCCTTGATGACGTGCCAAGGTCGCACGCCACTGCTGAATACGTTTAGCCAATGCATAATTCGGACCTTGTTCAACCACTAAACAGTCTGCAATACCATATTTTTGACCTTCAGCTGATGTGACTTTGTCATGCAGATTTTGCTTAAAAAAGTGCTTTAAGCTCAAAGTCTCAATACCTTTACAGAGAATTTTTTCAGACTGAGAACGAGTTTTAAACTTCGTTGCAGAACCATCAATGACGTCTGAAGGTACTGCATAGACATCTGTTGGCGTACACATATACATCAGGCTGGTATCGGGTTTTTGCTCACTGATACGCTGCATAATGCTGTCCATAGCCATAGACACCCGAACATGCTTTTCACCATCTAAATACGCAATCGCGGCTAAATCTAAAGTATGGTCTTGCTCAAGTAACCACTGCGCAATTTCAGGGGTTTGAGTAAGTAGATTTGCCCCCAATTTTTCTTTTAAGGTGGCAATAGAGTCATTCGAATCAATCGCTTCTGTAGAGGGGGCATACAGCGTGGCATTGCCCTGTTGAATGGTGTTGAGAATTTTGTCCCAAACGCGAGAATTTTGCAAATCAACTGCAATAATATTGGCTTTCCATTTGGCGAGCCAAGTCAAAGGACCTGCTTCAGATGCAGCACCAAATAGCACCATGGTACGGTCTGAAAGATCAAACCATTCAGGATGATCAAGCACTGTTTTCAAGGCTTTGGCATGGCTGGCTTCAATAATACCTGCATCTTGCCAAAGATCGATTTGATCAAGCAAAGCTTGTCCTTGAAGATTTTTCCCTTTATATGGGACATACCATTCAGGTGCTGCGTGACTTTCACCTTTGAGCTTAATGGTGTGCAATTTTTGAAGGGGTAAAGCCATCATGTCTGTAAGCGTATGACGCTGACCGTCACGATAAAAGTCAAAACTATGCTGTGCTTTGGCAAGTCCATTTTGAGCAATGTCAATTGCGTTTTCTGGAGTGGTCAAACCATGTTCAACCAAGGCTTTGAAATGAATCGGATATTGTTTACGCCAGTTTTTTTCAGATAACACCTGAAGTGAAGCTTGATGATTCACCGTAGACAAGGCTTCAGCCAAAATGGCTTGACCTGTTTTGGAGGTGCTGGCTTTGTTATTGGATTGAATTGGAAATTGAAGACCATCTAAAGTATGAGACATGCAAAAACTCTCGTGATTTTTCGTCATTAATATACATATGTCTACATTATCTATGCCAAATTGAATAACGTGGTGGCATTAACTACCAAAATTGTATGAAGATTATCTCGATGAAAAACTGAGATCTAACTAATTTAGACTGAATGGATATGATCATTTATTTAATCAATTGAGCTTGAGCATAAAAAAGCCCACAACGTGGGCCTGTATATCTTATTTGAACTGTAAAGCGAAGAGTTGAATTTTAAAAAGGCAATTGCGCCAATTGACTTAAAAAATGGGGAATCAAACGCGGTTCAATGATAATCGTCATAATCACACCATACGCGGCTCCCCAAAGATGCGCGCTATGATTCACATTTGAATTATTCCGTTTGGCTGACCAGATGCTATATGCAACATAGAGCACAGCAAAAATAATGGCAGGAACGGGAATGAAAAAGACAAAAATTAGTTTCCACGGTTCAAACAAGATATAAGCAAAAAGAACTGCTGATACTGCACCTGATGCACCCAGACTTGCCCAGCGATGATCATTTTTATGTTTTAAATAACTTGGAATAATCGCAACGATGAGACCACCCAGATAGAACAGGACAAAGCCCAATTCGTAAAGATACTGGCGGTAAAAGTTTTCAATAATACTACCGAAGAAGAATAAGGTAATCATGTTGAAAAGCAAATGTGTACCATCAGCATGAATAAAGCCATGACTGATAAAGCGGTCATATTGACCCTTTTGAATTGCAGGCGGCCAAAAGATTAAACGATTCATTACATTTTGATTGGAAAGTGCAATCAAGGAAATAATGACCGTAATAATGA
Source organism: Acinetobacter sp. TGL-Y2 (assembly GCF_001612555.1). Lineage (NCBI taxonomy): Bacteria > Pseudomonadati > Pseudomonadota > Gammaproteobacteria > Moraxellales > Moraxellaceae > Acinetobacter > Acinetobacter sp. TGL-Y2. The sequence goes on from NZ_CP015110.1 coordinate 876,513, forward strand.
CAATGGTCACTGTATGATTAAAGGGTAAATCTAACATAGAGCAAAAATTCATCTTTGAGATACTTGATCAATATCATGCCATTTTTTGTGCTAAGAAGTAGGCTTTTAATATTAATTCCGACAATTTTAGTTGATTTTTTCATATTACCCCCGATCTTCAGTTAAAATAGAGACTTCAGCTTGAGGAAATACGGTTATGTCGACTGAGAACACCAGCACTGCAGTTGCTGAAGAAATTCCAAACCTATTGATTACGCCAACTGCGCAAGAGTATTTGTTTGATTTACTTGAAAAACAGAACACTCCTGGAATCGCAGTGCGTGTTTTTGTTGAACATGCGGGTACGCCACGTGCTGAGTGTTGCATGGCATATAGTGCTCCAGACGAAATCGTAGCGACTGATTACAAGCAAGATTATCCAAACTTCGCAGCGTACATTGATTCGCCGTCCATTCCTTATTTATTAGATGCTGTCATTGACTACAACAAAGACCGTTTTGGTGGTCAATTAACCTTCCGCGCACCGAACTCAAAAGTGCCACGTGTCGGTCCAGATGCTTCAATCGAAGAACGTATTACCTATGTACTTCAGTCTGAAATTAACCCAGGTCTTGCAGGGCATGGGGGTAACTGTGCATTGGTCGAAGTGGTGGAAGATGCGGAACACGGTTTAACCGCTGTACTCAAATTTGGTGGTGGTTGCCAAGGCTGTTCAGCGATTGACGTCACCTTGAAACAAGGGGTTGAAACGACGCTTCAACAGCAAATTCCTGAGCTTAAACGTGTGGTTGACCAAACGGATCACACACAAGCTGAAGGTGCTTATTTCAAATAAATGATTTAGAATGAAATCATTAACCTCCTATATGGGGGTTATTCTTTGCCCAATCAGTAAATGCAAATGATAATGATTATTAAAAACAATTGCATTAGTCTTATCATTTGTTACAATACGCAACGAAAAATTCTAATTCTCTTCTTAAAAGTTTTCGGATATGTGTATGAACAAGAAATGGATTCAGTCGGCTTTGTCGTTAGCTGTGCTATCAGTATTAGTGTCTACAACACAAGCTCAAGATGCTAATCAAGTTTATTCTGAGGCTAAGCTTAAGAGTATTGTTGTTACCGCGAGTGGTAGTGAAGTTGACGTAAAAGATGCACCCGCTTCAATTAGTGTCATTAGTAATGAAGACATTGAGAGAGCACCATTTAATAGTATTGCTGAGTTATTGAGTGATTTACCTGGTGTGACAGGGGGGTACTCGAACTCGGGGTCTGGGTCAAAAATCAAATTACGAGGCATGCCTGATAAATATACATTAATTTTAGTAGATGGAAAAAGATTAGGTAATCAATCCTTACTGGGACATCGTCCAGATCGAACTGAACAAGATTTAGATTGGATCACGCCTGATATGATTGAAAGAATTGAAGTTATTCGCGGTTCAATGTCAACACTTTATGGTTCTGAAGCTGTAGGTGGCGTGATTAATATTATCACTAAAAAAATTCCAACACAGCTTAGTGGTTCTGTGACTACAAACTTTAGCAAGCCAGATACAAGTCGCCGCGGTGAAACCAAATCTTTTGGCGCAACTTTAGCTGGGCCTGTAACGAATACGATTGGTTTTCGATTAGGATTAAATCGTACTGAGCGTGATGGCGATAAAGATACAGAAGGTTCATCAGGATCAACCACAGATACAGCAACAACGCGACTAACCTGGGCTCCTTCAGATCGACACAGTTTTAACTTGGATGGTTCTTTTGGTAAGGATGAACCTGATGTGATTGAAGGTGGCGGAAGTAAATTTGGTTATGAGATGGATCGAATTGGCTTTGGTATTGGACATGAAGCTAAGTTTGAAAATGACTTAGTGACCAATGTCGATTTGTACCACAATAAAATTCAAAATAAAGATGATGCTTGGGTAAAAGATGACATCGTTGAAACGAAGTCTTCAGAGACAGTATTGGATTTAAAAGCGACTAAACCGCTTAATGTATTCAATTTTAAAAATGATTTAACGGTTGGTGGTCAGTATAAGCAAGAAGAAGTATCGAACCACAGTAATATTGGCAATGCTGCTGTAGATAAAGACGGCAATACACTCAATAACAATGATCGAAAACTCGATAGTTATTCGTGGTCACTCTTTTTAGAAGATCAAATTCATCTACAAGAAAACCTTATTCTGACATTGGGTGGGCGCTTAGATGAATATGAAACATTTGATTTAAATTTTTCACCGAGAACCTATCTCGTTTACCATCCAACCGACGATTGGACGGTGAAAGGTGGGGTGTCACGCAGCTTCCGTGCCCCAAATCTAAGAGAGCGGTCTGATACCAGTAGTACAGGTTCGAGAGGAAATGGTTGTAACACTTTTGAGGGCTGGTCAACAGCAGGCAGTGGTCGTACATGTTCAATGATTGGGAATCCAGACTTAGAGCCAGAAACAAGTACTAACTACGAAGTTAGTGTCGGTTATGAACAAAATGGTGCCGGTTTGGATATGACTTATTTCTTGAGCGATATTGAAGATCTTATCCAAAATAGATTCCATGAACGCCGTGGTGATGTTTTCTATGCAATAGCGTCAAATGTAGAAAAAGCACGGACCAGTGGGATTGAGGTTAACTATAAACTACCCATCAATGATTATTTTCGTGTAACAGGTAACACGACTTATATGTTGGAATCTAAAAATAAAATTACGGGCGAAACATTACTTGGCACACCTGAGATTACGTCAAATTTAGCATTGGTTTGGGATGTAAACGATCAGTTGAGCTTAAACTCTAAAGTCCAATATTTAGGTAAGCAGCAATTAGAGAGTGGTGATTCAAGCCGCAGCTTTGAAAAGGCATATACTACAGCAGATATTGGGGCAAATTATAATTTTACAGATCACTTAACCTTTCGAGGCGGTGTGAAAAACGTGGCTGGCGTCAAAATTGAATCTACAAGTGATGGCTCAAGTAATCCTGCTGAATATTACTTAGGTTTAACTGCAAGATTCTAATCTTTAAAAAAACCGCTCGATTAGAGCGGTTTTTTTTATACGTTTTTAAAAACTAATTTAAAACTAAGCATTCAAAATCAGTTGGGCTTTTTCAGAATAATAAAACTTTTCTAAATAATGACGTGCACGCTGTTTTAAATGTTCTGAGGAAATCATGTTCTGAATTACAGGCGCAAGGAGCTGTTGTAATTCCTGTTGAACCAAACTTTCATCAATATTGATGTCATTTAAAATCGCATCAAAATTATGCGATTCATTTCGGATATACCATGCATAGATGCCGTCATGTACTTGCTGCTTCAAATAATCGGTTTGACGAATATGATCCCAAATTTCATGGCCCATTCCGACTGTTTGAGGCAGATCTGTCACTTCAATATACTTGCGCATACTCGACAACGGCACCTGTTTAATTTTGTGCCATAAGTTCGCTTGAAAGTGATAGAGCTTATTGTCATCAAATTGCTGATTAATCACTTGTTCACTGAGCTGACTGATCTTGATGATATTTTTCTGTAAATAATGCTTTACCGTATCGTCAAGATTCGAATCCGTAACGCTTTCTAAAACCGATTTTCCCATCTTCATAAAACGTCCGACACCGGGGACTTTTTTACTCATGACAGAATTATCGATGTAGTCTTGAATTGAATGATGAATTAATTGCGTGAGCGTCGCAGAAAAAGCAGGATTACTGACCACACGTTTGATTAAAGCCTCACGATGCACACTTTTGCTTGCCACATATTGTGCAATTTTATCGATGGTGTGCACTGGAATCACATCTTCAATTTTGGTGTCATCATTGAGGTTATGTGCCAAAGCCAAGCGAATATGATCTGAAATTTGTTCAATGAGAAAATCACTGGCAGGGGTGGCCAAAATTTGTTTTTGCAGTAATTCATTGATCTGTGGAAATGACCAAAGCTGCTTGAGCGGTTGCTTACGAAACCATTGATAAAAACTTAAAAATTCAGTTTGAATGGTTTCGGCTTGAGCAAATTCATGATCAAGAAATGCCAAATGCGCTTCAATCAATTGTTCAGTACGTGCATCTTTCATCATGAATTTAAATCTCTACAAACCTATAGGTATCGGTTAATGGGGCTAATGCGAAAGCATGTTTAGAAACTCAATATAATGCTGAGTCACGCGTTCAGGTGCTTCAATAATGGGTAAATGACCCACTTGATCTAAAATCACAGGTTGACGTGCATACTTGAGTGATGACTTTAAATCCGCAGCTACTTCGACATTCACAATCGGGTCTTGTTTTCCCCATAATATCAGCGTCGGTGCTTCAATGTTTTTAAGCATAGCGGCAAATGTATTGATTGAATATATTTTATTCATATCAAGTAGATGAGTAATCAGCTTTGCGGTGTCTTCAGCGCGTGAGATCATCAATAGCTCTTGCTGTTTCTTAATTACAGCGGGCACAAAAGGTGGGTTATACATGATCTTGTTCATGACAAAATTTAAATCACCTGGCTGAGCAATCACCAATTGCTTTAAATACACCGGATTATTCAAATAAGAGGTTTGATTATTTTTAAATAAACCGCCGGCACTGATTAAAAATAAACTTTTGGTGTCAAAATTATATTTTGAGGCATACAGCAAAGCGATTGAACCCCCGACTGAATGTCCAGCAATATGTAAATCATTTTGGATATGGGCTGTTTCGACAAATCTACGCAGTTGCTCGGTCAAATTCGGCAAAGTCATTTCAAAGTTTTTCGTAGTCTGCGTATTACCACTGCCGGGCAAGTCCGGAATAATCACATGATAGTATTTAGATAAATTTCGTGCGATCAGATTCCACGTGTCACGGCTACTGCCAATACCATGAATTAATAGCAAGGTTGGCTTGTTGGCTTGCCCGCCTTCGCTGTAGCTCCAAACCACATCACCCACACGTAATGTTTTCGTGGTTAAGCCTGCCCAAGCCCGTTCTTCTTGTAACATTTTTTGGTAATCGACAAATTCGACTGGATTTGACGCTTGTGCGGATTGAATCAACATGAGACTGTTTAGGCTCAGTGTCAAAGCGGTTGCGGTCATGAATTTAACGAAAGCGGGAGATTGGAAAAATGACATTCATACTGATCCAAAAAAGTAGCTAGGTATTATAAGGAGAGCCTATCGATTATTCATGTTGAAAATGGTGAAAGCATTTGCCAGATAACTAAATTTGCATGCTTTTTAGTCATTGTTTGCTTTAGAATAAATGAGCTAAATGCCATTAATATATAAAAGTCTCTATAAAACCGAAATTTAATTTAATGTTAAGCCCAAAAAACGGATATAGATGTCATTTTTGGCAATTCACAAAATTTGTAACAGAGTTTAAGTTTTGTCAGTGACATTCAAAAATCACAGTATTAAAATCTCTTAAAACCTTTATAGACCACGGATAGATCATGCTTACTGCAGTCGAAGCTTTAGAACGTTTAAAAAAAGGTAATCAGCGTTTTGTGAATGGAGAGACCAATCATCAAAAATTGCTGACCCACCATGAACGTGCGCAAATGGCAGAAACCCAAGAACCTTTCGCGATTATTTTGGGTTGCTCAGACTCTCGTGTCCCCGCTGAAATGGTGTTTGATCAAGGTTTAGGCGATCTGTTTGTCATTCGTGTGGCAGGCAATATTGTTGCGCCCTCACAAGTCGGCAGTGTTGAATTTGCAGTAGACAGTTTTAACTGTCCTGTGGTGATTGTCTTGGGTCATACTCACTGCGGCGCGATTGATTCAACCATTGAAGCTTTACGTAACCCAGACCAACCGCCTTCGGCAAACCTGATGTCTATTGTCAACCGTGTGCGACCATCGGTTGAAATTTTAATGCAAACCGAACTCAAAGATGACCTGAAAAAATTGTCTTGTCACGCAGTGCGATCGAATGTGTTTGCCTCAGTGAACCAATTACGCCACGGCTCTGCTGTATTGGAGAGTTTTATTTCTAAAGGCAAGCTTAAAGTGGTTGGCGCTGAGTATTCTTTGGAAACCGGCGAAGTGCTGTTCTTTGACTTTTAAGATCTCATTATATTTGCATCGTATTATTTGCATGAAGAAAAAAAGGCGCTTATAAAGCGCCTTTTATATAGGGATAGGCATTGTCCAATAGGATTTTTTGCGCATTGGCATTCGGATGAATCAAATCTTTTTGCATCAATTTTTTATTGCCAGCAACACCTTGCATAAAGAAAGGCAGTAACTTCACTTTGTACTGCTGGCTCAGCAGCTTATAGTTATTTTCAAAAGCCTTGCTATAGGCTGTGCCGTAGTTGGGCGGAATTTTCATCCCAAACAGTAAAACTGTTGCTTTAGATTTCTGACTATTCTGGATAAGTTTTGCAAGATTATGCTGAATCATTTGAGGCGGTTGACCCCGTAGTGCATCATTGCCCCCCAGTTCAATCACCACAATATTGGGTTGATGCGTTTGTAATAATTTTGGCAGACGAGCCAATGCACCACTGGTGGTTTCACCGCTGACGCTGGCATTGATCACTTTGTGTTGTTTCGGATACTGCTGATTGAGTCGCTGTTGCAGTAGATTAACCCAACCTTGCTGCGTCGTTACGCCATAACCGGCACTTAAACTGTCACCTAAAATTAAAATGGTTTTTGCAAAAACTGTACTGGGTAAAAGCAAGACTATGCTACATATAAAATATTGACCAAATTTCTTTAAAGTTTTGAGATTAAATATTTTTTCATTTTGCATATAGGTTTTCTATGGTTCAAACAGACTCGACTCCATCCATCATGCCACAGGTGATTATTTCTGCACGGAAACTTACACAAAGTATTCAATTACAGCAAAAAAAATTAAGCATTTTTGAAAATTTAAATTTAGAGATTTATGCAGGTGAACAGGTTGCCATTACAGGGCGTTCAGGTTCTGGAAAATCGACCCTCTTGGGGATCTTGGCGACACTCGACCAAGCGTCATCAGGTGAGCTTTATGTGCAGGGTGAGGCTGTGCATGTCTTAAATGAAGAGCAAAGAGCTTTGGTACGTTTAAAGCATATTGGTTTTGTATTTCAATCTTTTCAGTTGTTGCCCTCATTAACTGCGCTGGAAAATGTGATGTTGCCGCTTCGGCTACAAGCAGATTTTCACTATGCTAAAGCCGAACAGAAGGCATTGGCATTACTGAAAAAAGTCGGACTTGAGCGCCAAAGTAGTCAAACACCGAAAGTACTCTCAGGTGGAGAGCAGCAACGTGTTGCCATTGCGCGTGCTTTAATTAGCGACCCTCAAATTATTTTCGCAGATGAGCCGACGGGTAATTTAGATGGTGATACGGCTGAAGAAATAGAACAACTGCTGTTTCAACTGAATCGGGAACTGGGCACCACCTTGGTGTTGGTCACCCATGATCCAGCACTCGCTGCGCAGTGCCAGCGTCATTATGAGCTAAAAGATGGCGCACTCTTTGAGCATGCCACTCGAATCGAGGCGCGGTTATGATGGCATTGTTTAAGCCCTTACTTCGGCAAAGTTTTGGTTCAACGGGGATTTATTTACTGATTATTGCGCTGAGTTTAGCCATCAGTGCAACCACGGCGTTAAAGTTTAGTAATGAACAGATTCAGCAGTCCGTATCTTTACAAGCGGCTAAAATGCAAGCCGCTGATTTGGTCTTGACCGATAACTACCCTATAGAAAAACAGTGGCAAGACAAAGCGTCTGAACTTGAACTACAACAATCTCATGTCACGATATTTAGTTCAATGGCACATACCAATGATGCCTTTGTGATGGTCAATGTCAAAGCAATTGAGCCGACATTTCCACTGCGTGGGGAGCTGAAAGTCTCGCCTATTTCTGTACAGATTCAAACGGGACAGGTTTGGCTCAGCGCTAGAGCGATGGAATTGCTCAAGCTAAAATTGGGCGATTCACTGAACATTGCTGATGGTGTATTTAAGGTCAGTGCGGTCATTGAACAGGACTCGAATCAAGAGTTAGGGTTCTCTGCATTTTCACCGACCGTGATTATTGCTCAGCAAGATGTTGCCAAGACCAATGCGATACAGCCGGGAAGTCGTATTGATTATCGACTGCTCATGGCAGGCGAGCCTAAGCAAGTTGGTGCATTCGAGCAACATTTTAAACAACTTAAAAAATCTGAAAATCATGATTCATTGGGCGACTCAAACACGAATGCAAATGGCAGTGCAGACACAGCAGCATTGGTGGATGAGCAGTCTAGCTTACGTTTAAGCACCGCCAGTGATGGCAACACCCGCTTGATGAAACCGATTGAAAATCTAGATACCTTCTTACAGCTGGCCAATATTTTGACCATTTTGCTCTGTGGGATTGCCATCGCACTGACTAGTCAGCGTTATGTTCAGCAAAACCAAGATCATATTGCATTGATGCGTTGTATGGGCGCCAAGAAAAATCAAATTTTCAAAGCCTATATTGCACTCTTGTGTGCTGTGATTGTCATCGCAATGTTGCTAGGGAGTACATTAGGCTTAGGTCTGGGTTATGGCTTATTACAGCTGATGTTAGAGCTGATTCCAAATTTGGAATTGCAGTTCACGCTGTGGGATATGTTGCTGGGTCCATTGCCCATTGCGATTTTCACCAGTGCGATGGTGTTGTTTGGTTTTGTACTTCCTAGTTTATGGCAATTGTTAAATACACCGCCGATTCGGGTGATTCGCCAGCAAGAAAAATCTGCACGATCAATGCTGGTGATGTTTGCCACTGGTATTCTCAGCCTCATTGTTTTTAGTTTGGTCCTGACTGAAAATATTATGCTGAGCGCCATTGTGATTGGTACGGTCATCATTTTAAGCGCAGTGCTGTATAGCATAGTGTGGCTGTTATTAAAGTCGCTCAAAGCACTCAAAAATAGATTATCGGGTTATATTCGCACGCCATCGCAAACCGCATTACAAATCACGGCTTTGGCCTTGGGTTTGAGTTTAATCACCGTGTTGGCAGTGTTACGTACCGACCTTCTCGACAGATGGCAGCAGGAACTCCCTGAAGGTACACCCAATCAATTTATTTATGGGCTACCCCCGTTTGAAGTAGAGCAATTTAAACAGCAAATTGAGGCCCATCATTGGGTCAGCACGCCTTTATATCCCAATGTTAAAGGGCGACTGATTGCGCATAATGGTAAGCCTTTTTCAACAGAATTGGTGAAGCAAAACAATTCTTTGCGCCGTGAGTTAAATTTAACTCAAGCCCATGAATATCCCAAAGACAATATCATTGTTAGGGGGGCTGCGCCCTTGGTGAAAGCGGGTGAGGTGTCTGTCGAATCCAAATTGGCGTTAGAACTGGGGATTAATATCGGAGATCAATTGACCTTTAGTTTGCCTGAAGGTGAGTTGCAGGCCAAAGTGGTGAATTTGAGATCGGTGGAATGGGGAAGTTTTAGTCCCAATTTTTTCTTTATTTTTGCGCCGAACAGCATGGATGAAAATGCAGGCAGTTACTTAGGGAGCTTCTATGTGCCGCCACAAGAAAAGGGTAAACTGGTCAGCATCATTCAACAGTTTTCAAATACGGTCTTTATCGATGTATCGCTGATTCTGCAAGAAATTAAAAACTTGGTAAATGTGTTGGTACAGATTATTACCGTATTGGCAATTTTAGTGAGCTTATCGGGTTTCTTGGTGCTGATCGCCTGTATAAATTTACTGATGGATGAGCGCAAACGTGAAGTGGCGTTAATGCGCTCATTTGGCAGCTCCAAAGCACAATTGAAAAATATGATGACCTTGGAAATTGGTTTTATTGGGCTTGTTGCTGGAGTCGTATCGTGTTTATTTGCTGAAGTGATCAGTGCCATTGCCAGTCAGCGCATGGGCCTTAGCATACAGTTTCACTTAGAAATCTGGCTGATTTTACCGCTCATGATGCTGCTGCTGTGTGCCTTGATCGGACGCTATCGTTTGAGTTATTTGAGCGAAATTCCACCACTCCAAAGTTTAAGAGAGATGAATCAATAGCGTTTCGATACATGGCTTGATGCATAAAATCAACTGAAAACCAATTGGCTTAAAAACCCAATTGGTTTTTACTTTGATTCAGCATTTCTAACCAGAGCGGTTGAATGGGCTGAATTAAACTAAAGCAGTACTGATAAAACAGATAGGTCGTACAGATCCCAAGCGCAATAATGATAACATTGCCCAGTGGGTTAAGCTTCCATCTACGTAGCATATACCAAAGCAAGGCGAGGACTGCACCCATCAACATACCGCCAATATGCGCTGCATTATTGATGCCTGAAATCATAAAACCCATGCCAATGTTCAGTGCCAAGATCATGAGCAGTGATTTTCGATCTAGAATAAACTGTTGTTTCGGCAATACAGGTAATAAAGACAATAAGGTGAGCGCGCCGCCCAAGCCCATCACTGCACCTGAAGCGCCCGCTGAGACATTCGGCAGTAGACTTTGGTCAGCTCGTAAGTGTTACGAATATCAATATAACCACTCAGCAAGCTACCCATGATGCCCGCAAGTAAATACAGCCCTAAAAAATAAAATGAACCAAAGGTTTTTTCTGCGACATTGCCAAAAATATACAGTGCCCACATATTCAGCATTAAATGTACTAAGCCAAAATGAAAAAAAGTGCTGGTAAAGATTCGAATGGGTTCCGCAAGATAAGTAAGCGGTGCATAATCAGCTCCCCAACGAATCGCATCCGCGGTCGATGGATTGGATACATTCACACCTGAGAAAATTTGCCAAGCAAATAACCCTACATTGATGATAATTAACAATAAGGTGATTTTGCCGATTGCATCTCTTTGTGACTGAATAAACTGGGGTACTTGCATTTCAGACCTGTATTTGTATTCTATTTTCTATTATAAATGATTGAGCATAGCATGACATTCCATATGAGCAGGAGTAACACACTGACATGAAAGCCTTTATTGTTCGGACTTTGTTGATTATAGTCAGTATTATCCTTGTAATTCAATTGTGGATTTTTTCAAGTTTGGTCTGGTGGCGCAGTAACTCAGTCGATACCACGATGCTGATGCGCTGGACCTATTGGACTGATTCGTCTAAACCGATTCAGCATCAATGGCGTGATTATGATCAAATCAGTGATAACTTAAAACATGCGATTGTGGCTGCTGAAGATGCAAAATTTACCCAGCATCAAGGTTTTGACATTGAGGGGATTAAATTTGCTTTAGAGCGTAATCGTGAAAATGAGCAAGTAGTGGCGGGGGGGTCAACCATTTCCCAGCAATTGTCAAAAAATTTATTTTTGTTTAATAAACGCTCTTTTTTACGTAAAGGTCAAGAAGCAATTGCAACGGTCATGATGGAGCGGATGTGGTCAAAACAGCGTATTTTAGAGGTTTATATGAACTCCATAGAATTTGGTGATCATATTTTTGGGGTAGAAGCGGCATCTAAACATTATTTTGGCAAAACTGCAGAAAGTCTTAGCCGAGAGCAAGCTGCGTTTCTTGCGTCTATTTTACCGAATCCAAAATATTATCAACATCATCAAAATGATCGAAAAGTGCTGAATAAAAAACGTATGGTTTTACGCTATATGAGATCGACTCAAATTCCATAATCTGCCGTTTAGAGATTTTTCGATTTAGAAACGTTGAATGCTCAAATTTATTTGGGTATTTTTTTATGAAACTGTCATAAATATGAAGCATACTTAGAACAGATCATTTGCTTGCAGGTTGGTGGTATGAATACCGCAGTTTCTAATAGTCCTACAGAATATACCTATAATGAACGATATATAAATCGTGAGCTTTCTATTCTAGATTTTCATCTGCGCGTATTGGAACAAGCGGTCGATCCGTTACATCCTTTACTTGAGCGCATGAATTTCTTACTGATTTTTTCACGCAATATGGACGAATTTTTTGAAATTCGTGTGGCTGGTGTCATTGAGCAATTTGAATTGGGCAATGAAAGCCGTAGTCCAGATGGTTTAACACCGAAGCAAGTACTGGAAACGATTTCCAAAACGACACATGCGGCAATAGAGCGCCAATATCGTATTTTGAATGATGAAATTTTTCCGAAATTGCGTGAAGCAGATATTTGTTTTTTACGCCGTGGTGAATTGACGCCTGCACAGTCGCAGTGGGTGAAAAAGTATTTTCAAGAGCAAGTTGCACCCGTTCTGACGCCAATTAGTCTTGATCCGGCGCATCCATTTCCGCGCTTGGTCAATAAAAGTTTAAACTTTATTGTCACCCTTGAAGGTAAAGATGCCTTTGGTCGTCAGATTGATTTAGCGGTTGTGCCTGCACCGCGTTCATTGCCGCGTGTGGTACGTTTACCTGATGAATTGACCGAGGGTAAGGACCATCACGTGATGCTGTCTGCGATTATTCATGAACATGTGTCTGATTTATTTCCCGGCATGACAGCAACAGGCTGTTATCAATTCCGTGTTACTCGTAACGCAGACTTGGCACTCAATGAAGACGTCGAAGATTTAGCCAAAGCATTGAAAGGTGAACTCAACTCTCGCCGTTTTGGTCGTGCTGTGCGTCTAGAAGTGACCGAGAATTGTCCGAAACATATTTATGATTATTTGTTAAATGAATTTGACCTCGAAGAAGAGCAGCTCTATAAAGTCGATGGTCCAGTCAACCTAGCGCGTTTGCTCACCAACTTTAAACGTCCACATTTACGTTATGACTCACATACACCCGTGATTCCCAAAGTCTTGAAAAAATCTGAAAATGTATTTTCAGCGATGAAAAAGCAAGATATTTTGTTGCATCATCCTTTTGAATCATTTGCGCCCGTCATCAATTTACTGCGTGAAGCTGCGCGTGATCCGCAGGTACTTGCGATTAAGCAAACACTGTATCGCAGTGGACCAGATTCGGAAATTGTCCAAGTGTTGGCAGAAGCTGCACGTAACGGCAAAGAAGTGACCGCGATTATTGAACTGCGTGCGCGTTTTGATGAGGAGTCAAATATTGCCGTAGCGAATGTCTTGCAAGAAGCGGGCGCTGTGGTGGTGTATGGCATTGTGGGCTATAAAACCCATGCGAAAATGATTTTGGTGGTGCGCCGTGAGAATAATAAGCTGGTACGTTATGTGCATTTGGGTACAGGTAACTACCATGCAACCAACGCGCGTATTTATACAGACTATGGCTTAATGACCACGCAAAAAGAACTGTGCGAAGATGTACACCGTATTTTTCAAGAGTTAACAGGCATGGGCAAAATGGCGAAGTTAAAGAAGCTTATGCATGCACCATTTACCTTACACGCCCAGCTCATTACCTTTATTGATGAAGAAATTGCCCATGCGAAAGCGGGTAAGCGTGCGCAAATTATTGTCAAAGTGAATGCTTTAACTGAAGTTCAGTTGATCAATAAGCTCTATGAAGCATCACAAGCGGGTGTTCAAATTGACCTGATCATTCGTTCGATTTGTTGTTTAAGACCGGGCTTACCAAATTTATCTGAAAATATTCGTGTACGTTCAATTGTGGGTCGTTTCTTAGAGCATACTCGTGTGTATTATTTTGAAAATGCAGGTAATTCGCGCCTGTATTGCTCAAGTGCCGACTGGATGGATCGTAACCTATTCAATCGTGTAGAAGTGTGTTTTCCAATTGAAGAGCCGACTTTGAAAAAGCATATTTATCAATATGGGTTGCTCAATTATATGAAAGACAACCAACAGGCATGGTTACTCAGTGGAGATGGGACTTGGGATCGTGTGAAAATGGCAGAAGGCGATACACCGCATAATGCGCAGCACAAATTACTCGAAATTTTCTAATACTCGATACTTTTAATATAGCCACTTACAATCTAATATAAAAAAGGAGCCATGAGGCTCCTTTTTTTGCTGACTGTCTTAACAAAGTCTTGCAGTAACCCGTTGTAAAATTTGCAATAACATATCAAATTCACTTTGCAGTGGGGTACTTTTACGCGTCACTAAAGCCAATACACGTGAAGGTGCATTTTCAATCGGACGAATCACAAGTTGATCATTGTTTCTAAGCATGTGTGTATTCACCGCAATTTGCGGCAATAAGGTAAAGCCTAAGTTCGAGCTCACCATTTCAATCAGCGTAGGCAACGAACTCGCTTTTAGACGATGATCATTCTTACGCTCACCCACGGGGCATACACTCAAGGTATGATCGCGTAAGCAATGACCTTCTTCAAGTAACATCAGATGCGATAAATCAAGATCTTCTAAGCTTTTTGCTTGCGCAGATTTGTGGTCAGCTTTATGGGAGACCAGATATAAGCTTTCTTTAGCAACTTCAGCCACTTTTAGACCGCGCGTGTCAAAAGGAAGAGCCAACATGATCATGTCTAAATTGCCATGTTCAAGTTTTTCAACCAGATGTTCACTTTGAGCTTCGTGCAAGTGTAATTGAATTTTCGGTAAGTCTTTATGCACTTCTTCTAATAATTGCGACAGAATAAATGGGGCAATTGTTGGAATGATACCTAAATGCAGATCACCAGTTAAAGGTTCGCTCATTTCACGACTAAGTCGCATTAAATCTTGAGCATCTGCAAGTAGGACACGGGCACGTGCAACCACTTGCTCGCCAAGTGGCGTCAAACGTACATTTTGGCGATCACGTTCAACGAGTACGCCACCCAATAAACGCTCAAGCTCCATAATGCCACCCGACAGGGTAGACTGAGTAACGAATGAGCGACGTGCTGCTTCTGTAAAATGCAACGTCTCAGACAGTGTCACCAAATATGACAGCTGTCTTAGGGATGGTAATGCAGCCATAGTGTCCTAGTGTTTATCATTTAAAATGTTTTGCAAATAACCCACTGAGATGTGGAATGAAGTGCGCAGGAATATCATGCCCCATTCCTTCGATTAATTCAAATGTCGCACCAGAAATTGCTTTGGAAACGGCTTTCCCGTGGCTTGCAGGCAAAAGACGGTCTTTAGAACCGTGTACCACAAGCGTGGGTTGTTGAATTTGTTTATCAATCTGAAGTAAAGAACCTGTACATAATATTGCTAAAAACTGTTGAAGTACACCCGCTGGGTGGTAACTGCGACGATATAATTTTCGTGCAGTTTGCATCACTTCAATTTGATTGATGTATCCGGGCGAACCAATGGTGTGAAATACTTTCAAACTATGGTTCACAATCCCATCTTCATCATTGGATGCAGGTTTTCCAATGAGGCTAAATAACTGCTTGGGAAAGGGCGGGGGTAAAAACGGTTGATTATTACTGGTAAATAAAAGCGCCAGTTTTTCAATTTTCTCTGGATATTTTGCCGCTAAAATTTGTGCAATCATACCGCCCATAGAGGCGCCAATCACATGGACTTTCTCTAAACCTAAGCGATCAATCAATAATGCGACATCATCAGCCATATCATACAGATCATAAGCCGAACCGTGATTGCTTAACCCAAAGGCAAAGCGACTCATCAATTTCAGCGTGTTGAGCCTTGGACCTTGATGACGTACTTTAGAAGACAAGCCAATATCGCGATTGTCGAAACGAATAACACGAAAACCTTGATCAATCAGCGATTTGCAAAAAAAATCTGGCCAAAACAACAATTGTGCCCCCAACCCCATAATCAATAAAATGGTCGGATGTTCAGCTTGACCACCAATTTCCACATGCAACTGAATGCCATTGCCTAAGTCGACAGTGGTTTCTTGCATGTATGCGGTATGTGGAGAGACACGATATTGTAATGCGTTATTCATTGTTATTTTCCTAAAGTCGGGTGTTTCTATGCTTAAAAAACACCCCGTTCATTTAAACCCTAAATCGCAGCAGGAATCAAGTCTGGAACCAATTTGGTGAGTGTAAGCCGTTGTTTGCCTGCTGTTGGCCCAAGTAATACAAACCCACGTAAGGTCGCTGAACTATCGAATGCTTTTGCAATCATGCCATCGTCAAGTTCTTCGGTCTCCCAAGAGACATCGACATCGAGTGGCGCAGGTAAAACAGTCAGTGGGGCAGCAGGAGTTTTCACCGCAACAGGCATCGCTGGATAATGTACCGAGGTAGATTGACCATTGAGCGTTTTTGCGAGTGCACGTGCTTGTTGCATCAGTGGCATCACATAAGGCAAAAGCATTCCGTTGACTTCAGCGCAGTCGCCGATCGCATAGATATCTGCCTGATTGGTTTCCATTAAAGTATTGGTTACTACACCGCGACTGGTTTCAATCTCTGCATCTTTGGCCAAGCCTATATTAGGTTGTAGACCAATGGCAGATAACACCACATCCGCCACCAAGTTTTGACCATTGGCAAGGGTGACGATATAACCCTGTTCAGCATGCTTTGAAACTTTTTCAACGGTTGTACCGAGAACGAAATGAATGCCTGTTTCTTCTAAATTTTGTTTGAATGCTTCTGCAACATGACTTGGGAGCAGACGACCTAAGGGTTGGGGTGCCAAATCAATCACAGTGGCTTGATGACCTGTATTTTGTAAGTCATTGGCGAACTCACAACCGATCAGTCCTGCGCCTAAAATCACCACGCGTTTATCGGCACTTTTTGATAGATTTTCACGAAAGGTACGGTAATCTGTAAGTGAATTCACCACGTGAATGTCATCACTTGCATCACCTGAAATCGCCAAGCGGATCGGATTTGCACCGACAGCTAAGATCAGTTTTGAATAAGGCTGAATGGTCGTTTGTTCTTGATTTTCGATATGCAATTCACGATTTTCGGCATCAATTTGCTTAACCCAAGTGTGCTTTTCAATGCGTAAGTTGAGTTGAGCTGCCATTTTTTCAGCATCGCCTAATCCAATTTGTTCAGGCGCTTTATTACCTACTAGTGCATTTGAGAGCGTCGGTTTTGCATAATTCACCGCATCATCAGCACAAATCATCACAAGCTCTTGCTCGGTATTTAATTTACGGAACTCTCTTGCAAGGGTATAACCTGCCATGCCAGAACCAATGATTACGATAGGTTGCATAAAACGCTCCAATACACACTTAATATAGATAAATTAGGATTTAGAAAAATCCACAATATTCAAAAAAAAGACCATGAAATCATGGCCTTTTCACTGAAATTAAACTTCGATCATTTCAAAATCAGCTTTAGACACACCACAGTCTGGGCAAGTCCAATCATCTGGAATATCTTCCCATTTTGTTCCCGCAGTGATGCCATCTTGAGGCCAACCTTCTGCTTCGTCATAAATCCATCCACAAACGATGCATTGATATTTTTTCATCTGATTCTCCAAAAAACTGACATATCCGCTTAAAGTTGTCAGTAAAATTCTTTTCCGTACATAGACTCAATGGATATGACTTTAAAAATGTACATATTCCCGCAAATTTTTACGCAGTTCTATGACCAATGTAAAGTAAATAACGGAGTTTAACCTACTAATCTTGAAGCTGAATGGCTGATGAGGACAAAACACGTGATGTTTGGGCAAATTAAAGCAGAAAAATCTGAGATGTTATGGTGATTTTCTTAAGAGTCCCTACTTTCAATTTGATTTTATGCTCTTTTTATATCTCCAAAATCAGGAGTTTAAACTGAATTTGAACTGTGAGTGAGTTCGCTTGGACTTAGGTCTAACAGTAAAAAACCACATTTTAAGATATCATTAGGATGCTTATACTTTGTGTGGAATATTTATTTAAAATATGTAATGAATAAAAACAATAACTTAATAAAAAACACTGTTCTAAAAAACAACAATTGACTGTTCTTCTGCTGCAAAATTCGTTAAAATTCACGTATTCCTTTGTCATTCTCCTATCTCCTATGATCAACTCGTCTACAGCTTTGTGGTCAAACATTCGTACTGTCCAAGATTTTCCAAAACCGGGTATTTGCTTTTTTGACTTAACGCCATTGTTTATGAATAGCATTGAGCCATTAACGGATGCACTGATTGCGAGCATTCCTGCTGAACAGTTGGCCGAAGTTGAAAGTTTCGTGGCTGTTGAAGCACGCGGATTTGTCTTGGCGAGTTTATTGGCTCAGCGTACAGGTAAAAGCTTATTGTTGGTACGTAAAGCAGGCAAGCTGCCACCTCCTGTGATTGGTGTGGGATATAGCTTAGAATACGGTATGGATCGTTTAGAGATGTCTGCAAATATCGAACCGCAAAAAGTGATTATTGTGGATGATGTTTTGGCGACTGGTGGTACTTTAAAAGCAGTGAAGCAGTTGATGGATAAATGCCAGCACACGATTTTAGGTGCCAGTATTTTTCTTGATTTACCAGACTTACACGGTGATTTAGATCTAAACGTTTGGTCGGTTCTAGATGACAAAAGTATGCCTGAACAAGATGTTGCATAAGTTGATTTAGTTGAGCAATGCAAAAAGCCATGGATATCCATGGCTTTTTTGATATCGAAAAACGATGATTTAAAATATACATATTGAATCGGCTAAGACTTTAATTTCACTCATTTAATAGTATTGCTTTAAATGAATTAAGATGATGAATTTAAGTAATGTTTTTCAATTTTCGCAATCAAGTGATTAATCTTTTCAGGTTCAGCCAGACGGTGATGTCCACCATTTATGCTATCGACTTGCATAAATGATTCTAATTGATCTGCTGTTTGATGCATATCTAATAGTTCATCACCCAATTCAATATAAGCAAACTGCGGAATGTCATGATCTAAGTCGTCTTCAGTAATGGCAGGGTAATCCACGCTGAAGTTGGGCGCTAAACTCGGATTGGCAATGACCGTTGGCAGTTGAAAGTGTTTGGACATTTTCAGCGCCCAATATGCACCCAAACTATGGCCGACCAATATCGCAGGTTGAATTTTTTCAATAATGTCACGGTAAAACTGTTCAACCGTACTGTAATTCAGGTTGCGATAATCGACATTGATACAAAATTTATTTTCTGAATCAATCGCTTGAAATTTAGTGGACTCTTTTGAGGAATCTAATCCGTGTAAAAAGAGTATTTTGTGTGTACAACTTTTCATTCTTCTAATTCACAGTTAGTGCAGCATCAAAGAAACCAAAAAAAGTATTTGAATAGAATAAATTTCCACTATTCATTCATGGCTATTCTATGTGTTCTACACAAAAGAATAACTTAGCTTTTGGTCTAATAATGAACATAAAAAATGCCAAATCTTGCAATAATGCAGTTTGAACAGACCTTTAGAGTATGGGGTTTGGTAAGTTCAACTTTTAAATCTCAATTGATTGTTTTAAGTCTGTACATTCACTTCAGTTAATTAGTAGCGTTACGGAAGCGAATGCACGTCATTATTGAACTTGAACTTAAGCAGATTTACCAGTTGCTACCGTGCAATGCTTTATTGATAGGTCGTATAGGCAACTGAGAGCTGAAGCGTGAATCGAATTGTTCAATTGCACTTTGAACAGTACTGCGCAACGCTTGCTAAATCTGATATGCTATGCAACTTCCGATTTTTTACTACATATACGAGGCAGTGATGACGCAACATAACGCTCAATCGACTTCTGAACAACCTATTTCCGAAAACGATTTAATTGCACAGCGTCACGCCAAGTTAAAGCAGATTGAAGCGCAGGCTAAAGCGACTGGGAAAAGTCCTTGGCCAAACACCTTTAAACGTGAACATTATGCGCAAGATTTACAAGATCAATTTGCAGACAAATCCAAAGAAGAGATTGAATCAAGCGAAAATGTGTATGTAAAAGTTGCCGGTCGTGTGATGTTGAACCGTGGTTCATTCATCGTGATTCAAGACATGACAGGTCGTATTCAGCTGTATGTTGCACGTAAAGAGC
This sequence comes from Acinetobacter sp. TGL-Y2, assembly GCF_001612555.1. NCBI lineage: Bacteria > Pseudomonadati > Pseudomonadota > Gammaproteobacteria > Moraxellales > Moraxellaceae > Acinetobacter > Acinetobacter sp. TGL-Y2. The sequence goes on from NZ_CP015110.1 coordinate 896,305, forward strand.
TTGCGCCTGAAACATTAGAGACAATTAAATCATTGGATTTAGGCGATATTATCGCAATTGAAGGTTATATCGGTCGTTCGGGTAAAGGTGATCTGTATGTTCATATTGAACAGTTTGAACTGTTAACCAAATCTTTACGTCCACTTCCAGACAAATTCCATGGCTTAACCGATACTGAAGCAAAATATCGTAAGCGTTATCTAGACCTTATCGTAAACGAAGAAACGCGCAAAACTTTTGAGATTCGTGCCAAAGTGGTCTCTGGTATTCGTGCATTCTTAACTGAACAACGTTTCATGGAAGTTGAAACACCAATGATGCATATCATTCCAGGGGGTGCTTCTGCTCGTCCGTTTGAGACACATCATAATGCTTTAGATATGCCACTTTTCTTGCGTATTGCACCTGAGCTTTACTTGAAACGTCTGGTGGTGGGGGGGTTCGAGCGCGTATTCGAAATCAACCGTAACTTCCGTAATGAAGGTGTTTCAACACGTCATAACCCAGAATTCACCATGATCGAATTCTATCAAGCCTATGCAGACTATAAAGACTTGATGGAACTTACTGAAAACATGCTTGAAAAATTAGCCAGCGATATTTTGGGTTCTACAGATGTTCCGTATGGTGAAGAAGTATATAGCTTCAAGGGCCCATACAAAAAAATCTCCATGTTCGATGCAATTTTAGAAAATAATCCTGAATTTAGCCCTGAAAATGTGGGGGATCGTGATTTCTTGGCAAACTTTGTAGAAAACGTTTTAAAAGAAAAAGTGAAGCCCGGCTTTGGTTTGGGTAAACTTCAAACCATCGTATTTGAAGAAACGGTTGAGACTAAACTTCGTCAACCTACATTTATTACTGAATATCCAGCAGAAACCTCACCGCTTGCGCGTCGTAATGATGACAATCCGCATATTACCGATCGTTTTGAATTCTTCATTGGTGGTCGTGAACTTGCCAATGGCTTCTCAGAGCTGAATGATCCGATTGATCAGGCTGAGCGTTTTCAAGCGCAGGTGGATGAAAAAGAAGCGGGTGATGACGAGGCAATGCATTATGATGCGGACTTCGTGGAAGCTTTAGAATACGGTCTACCACCAACAGCAGGTCAAGGTATTGGTATTGACCGTTTGGTGATGTTATTTGCCAATGCAGCCAGCATTCGCGATGTGATTCTGTTCCCTCATATGCGTCGTAAAGACTAAACATTTTCTTGTTTTAAAAAAGTCACTTCACAGAAGTGACTTTTTTATGGGTGAGATATTTAGATCGTGAAACGTTACACAGTTTTTATGTTGAAAAAATAGATGAAAAAAACTATGGTGGAGACGAGAATTAAACTTGAGAATTGAAAACGCATGTTTCTAAAAAAATCATTGTATGCGGCTATATTGAGTGCCTTAAGCCTTCCAGCATTTGCACAAGGTTTGGTGTTAAATGATGACCATTTACGTACCGATTTAAACTGGCTTAATCAACAAGGTGTGATTGAAATCAGTACATCAACATGGCCAATGAGCGGTGATGAAATTCAACGCGCGTTATCTCAAGCAAAAGTGATCAACAATGCTCAGCAGAAAGTGATTGATTCAATTCAAAATGAATTAAAATCCGATAATCAAATGGCCAAACTTGGACTATTTGCAGAAACAGATCAGAAAAATATTCCGCAGGCTTTCGCGGATCAAAATAAGTCTCAATATGGAGCTTCACTGGAGTTTAATGCAGGTGGCACGAATTGGGATGGAAAACTGCGTATCAATGCTGAGAAAGATCCTCAGATCGACAATGATCAAGATGTGAATGTCGAAGGATCTTATCTGGCGGGTAAGCTTTGGAATCAGTGGTTGATTGCAGGTCAAATTCCAACGTATTGGGGACCTGGACATGATGGCAGTTTAATTCGCGGCGATGCAAGTCGTCCTGTCTATGGCTTTACAGCACAACGCGCAGAACAAAATGCTTTTGAATCTAAATGGTTGTCTTGGATTGGGCCTTGGCAATATCAAGCGTTTGCAGGTCAATTGGATGACTATACAGCAGTACCCAAAACCCGTTTAATGGGATTGCGTTTGACTGCACAGCCATTGCCTTATTTGGAGCTGGGTGCATCACGTACTTTCCAAATTGACGGTGAAGGACAACCAGGTTCTGCAAAAGCATATTGGAATGCTTTTATTGGAAAAGACAATGCTTGCGAAGATGCGAGTTGTACCGGTGAGGGTAATGCCTCTAACCAAATTGCAGGTTTAGATGCACGTCTTAATCTTCAATCTTTACTGGATGTGCCCGTAAGTTTATATGGTCAATATGTCGGTGAAGATGAAGCAGGCGGGTTACCTGCTAAGAAAATGTATTTGGCAGGTGTTGATTATTCATCGAGCTATAAGAACTTGCCTTATCAAGTCTATGCGGAATGGGCAGACACCATGACCAATGGCAGTGCAGACGGTATTTCATATAACCATCATATTTATAAAGATGGTTATTATCAGCATGGTTTCCCTTTGGGGCATGCAATGGGGGGTGATGGCGAAATGGTCTCTGTTGGTGGTGATATTCGCTTTGACCGCATGAATCGTTTATCGGGTCGTGTGTTATTTGCCAAAGTGAATCAATCCAATCTTGCCATTAATCGTGCATTTCCTTTAGAAGATGAGATTAAAGCCTTAGATTTAACTTGGACGCATTATATTAAACCGACCATTCCCTTAAAAATAAATGGTTGGGTGGCAGATTCAGATCGTCAAGGCAATGATAGTGGTCTGTCACTGGGTGTAGAGCTACCATTAGACAGTGCTCTGTTTGGTCGATAAGCCATGCGCCATAAAAAGCCCCATGATTAAGGGGCTTTTTATAGGGTTTAGGTTTAGGGTCAAGGATAAATGTGTTATTGAGATCAAAATATCATGATTTCATAGCGATTCCTTCTGATTGTATAAATGAATCACCCGTGTAGAGTCTCTATTTAGAGAGTTTGTTTATGATGTTTTGGTATATGAATATCATAAAACAAGCAAAAGGAAATTGCTGTAAATCACTATAATGAATATAAATTTTTACAAGTGTAATAAGTACACGTTTTAGTTGAGCTGGTGTTGTCGATGTCAATAAATGAGGAAAGACTTACTCATCTTAAGCAGCTTGAAGCTGAGAGTATTCATATTATCCGTGAAGTAGCTGCCGAGTTTGAAAATCCGGTGATGCTTTATTCCATTGGTAAAGATTCAGCAGTGATGTTGCATCTCGCCTTAAAAGCATTTTACCCTGCAAAACTTCCCTTCCCACTACTCCATGTAGATACAGGTTGGAAGTTTAAAGACATGATTGCCTTCCGTGACAACATGGCAAAAAAACATGGCTTTGACCTAATCGTGCATCAAAATAAAGAAGGCAAAGATGCAGGCATCAATCCTTTTGATCACGGTAGTTCTAAATATACCGATATCATGAAAACGCAAGGCTTAAAACAAGCCCTTGATAAATATGGTTTCGATGCTGCTTTTGGTGGTGCGCGCCGTGATGAAGAAAAATCACGTGCTAAAGAGCGTGTTTACTCTTTCCGTGATACCAAACATCGTTGGGATCCGAAAAACCAGCGTCCAGAACTTTGGAATCTTTATAACGGTAAAGTGAACAAAGGCGAAAGTATTCGTGTATTCCCACTGTCTAACTGGACTGAGCTAGATATTTGGCAGTATATTTATTTGGAAAGCATTCCACTGGTACCTTTATACCTTGCTGCAGAACGTCCTGTGGTTGAGCGTAGTGGTACCTTGATTATGGTGGACGATGAACGTATGCCTTTATTCGAGGGCGAAGTTCCAGAAATGAAATCGGTACGTTTCCGTACTTTAGGTTGTTATCCATTAACAGGTGCAGTGGAGTCAACTGCTGATACCTTGCCTGAAATCATCCAAGAGATGCTTTTGGCGACCAGTTCTGAGCGTCAAGGTCGTATGATTGACCATGATGAAGCAGGCTCGATGGAGAAGAAAAAACAAGAAGGTTACTTCTAAGAATTTTCAAATCTTCCCCTAATCCCTTCTTTGAGAAAGAAGGGGAACTCCCCCCAAAAGAAAGGAGGCAAGTCCTCCTTTAGTAAAGGAGGATTTAGGTGGATTTGAAGATTAAAACAACCGATTTCAACGTATTTGTGGAGCTATGAGCCATGTCTCATCAATCAGATTTGATTAGCCAAGATATCTTGGGCTATTTAAAACAACACGAAAATAAAGACTTATTGCGTTTCCTGACTTGCGGTAACGTGGATGACGGTAAATCGACTTTAATTGGTCGTCTGCTTTATGATTCAAAATTGATTTATGAAGATCAATTACAAGCGGTGACGCGTGACTCGAAAAAAGTCGGTACTACGGGTGATGCACCTGACTTAGCGCTTCTTGTCGATGGTCTACAAGCAGAGCGTGAGCAGGGCATTACCATTGATGTGGCGTATCGTTATTTCTCTACAGAAAAGCGTAAGTTCATCATTGCGGATACTCCTGGGCATGAACAGTACACGCGTAACATGGCAACAGGTGCATCAACGTGCGACCTTGCGATCATCTTGATTGATGCACGTTATGGTGTGCAGACGCAGACGCGTCGTCACACCTTCATTGCGAGCCTTTTGGGTATTAAGAACATTATTGTTGCGATCAACAAAATGGACTTAGTGGAATTCTCTGAAACGCGCTTTAATGAAATTCAAACTGAATATGCAGGCTTCGTTGCACAATTAGGCGAGCGTCAACCATCGAACATCATCTTTACGCCGATTTCAGCGTTAAATGGTGATAACGTGGTGAACAAGTCAGAAAATACGCCTTGGTACACGGGTCAAACCTTAATGGGTTCTTTAGAATCTGTTGAAATTAACCGTGATACGGCGCAGCGTGATTTTCGGTTCCCTGTGCAATATGTCAACCGTCCAAACCTCGATTTCCGTGGTTTCTGCGGCACGATCGCATTAGGTGATGTAAACGTTGGTGATACGATTACTGCTTTACCTTCAGGTAAGTCATCGACAGTCAAAGAGATCGTGACGTTTGATGGTAATTTGCAGCGTGCTGCAGCGGGTCAAGCCGTGACCATTACCTTAAACGATGAAATTGATATTTCTCGTGGTAATGTGTTGATCCGTGCTGATCAAGGTCTACCTTCAATTTCACGTTCAGTTGAAGCGACTGTGGTGTGGATGGCAGATCAACCGCTGGTGATGGGTAAACTCTACAACATCAAAATAGGTACGCAAACCGTTCCTGCAAAAGTGACCGCGATTAACTACCGTACCAATGTCAACACACTTGAAAAAGCAAAAGTAGAGAGCCTAGAGCTGAACGCAATTGCCAATGTAACCGTTGAATTTGATGCGCCAGTGGTATTTGACCGTTATCAAGACAGTCGTTATACAGGTTCGTTTATCTTCATTGATCGTTTGAACAACGTGACGATTGGTGCGGGTATGGTGGAAGAGTCTGTTGAATGGACGGCACATAGCAATCCGGTGACTGCTGAAGCACGTGCTGCACGTTTGGGTCAAAAACCTGCTGCGGTGACGGTATCAAGCAAAGCATTGGACAATGCTCAAGCTTTAGAGAACTTGTTGCTTCAACAAGGGATTGTCGCAATTGCGAAAGCGGATCTCGATGCTGCTCAAGTTGCGTTACTTCGTGAGACGGGTGTTGTCGTCATTACAACGGTTGCCGAAGGGACTGACGTGAGCTATGCAGATGAGTCTGCTGAAGCATTGGCTGACAAAATTGTGGAATTAGTTCGTCTATAAGATTGAGCTGATTTAAAAGAAACCCGTCTTCATGGCGGGTTTTTTATTTGCTTAAGTTTTAAGTGTTTGAATAACATACAATCATTAAAAAGTTGAACTTTCACTTAAATTTCTTCTCGATACAATACCAGTATAGAGGGGGATTTATGAAAAGATTATTGATTATAATGGGTTTATCTTTTTTAGCTTTTGAGGTGGAAGCTAAACAAAGTAGTGAAAATGTAGACGTAATTAAGCAAAAAATAATTCAAGAATCGATTAAAAATTATTCTGGAAATTGTCCTTGTCCATATAATACCGCACGGAATGGCAGTCGCTGTGGTAAGCGAAGCGCTTATCATCGTGCTGGTGGATATGCGCCTATTTGTTATGCAGAGGATGTGACGGCACAAATGATTAAAAACTATAAGAGATAAAATGGATTAGATAGATTTCTGCTTTATAGAGTCATCAATAGAATGTGTTTCAACATGGGCGTTGAAACACATACATCAAAAATTAAAGCTCAGCTTTTTTAGCCTTCATATATTCAACAACAACATTTAAAACAAAGTCCTGACACGCTTCACCTGTACCCGGATCATAGGCACCATTATTGGTGATGTTGTTTGAAAGCACACGAATACCGACAAAAGGAACATTAAATTGAGTGGCGATTTGTGCAACCGATGCACCTTCCATTTCCTCAGCAGACGTACCATAAGTTTGATGAATAAATGCAATACGATCTAATTCATTGTTCCATACATCCGCAGAGCCTAGCGTGCCTTCAACCACTTTACCTTTGCTATAAGTCGCTTTGGCTTTATGCGCTGCCAAAATTAAATCTGCATCACCTTCAAACTTACGAATCGCAATCGGTTCAGGATCAGATTCATCTTCAGGCAATACATCAAAAGCTTCATTCCACTTCAAAGCGTCAGATCCACCACCGATAGGGAGTTTTGGCGTTCTAAATGCATTGATATTGGTGGTGTATTTGCCCACAACAATGTCATACACATTCAAAGCAGGGTCATGACCTCCAGAGGTCCCTTGGTTGATAATGGCAATGGGATTGTAATGCGTGATTGCGATCGCAGTGGCTGCCGCAGAGTTAGACATCCCCATACGTGTTTTAGAAATGATGACCGGATAACCTTGATAGGTGCCTTTCCAAAACTTCCAGCCACCAATGGTTTCTGAGGTGGTGTTGTCAAGCTTTGAGGCAAGACTTTCAGTTTCAATCGGCAGCGCACCTTGAATCACAATCGGTTGTAAGGTTTTTTCAGCAGCTACTGGAGGAAGGGGTTGCACCGTTTTATCGTCGCTATCATTACAGCCACTTAAAACAAGTGAACTACATACGCCAACAGTGCAAAATAGTTTTTTTAGCATGGAAAAAAATCGCTTGATGGTAGGAGAGGATATTGAGAACTCGCAAGTATCGTGCCAAATGGACGATTTTAGAATTGCATTATCTTACTGATTTGAAGTTTTTTTAAAATATCAGTTAATCCTCATCAACAATCAACAATCAACAATCAACAATCAACAATCAACAATCAGACATCAACATGCTTTCGATCCCTTTACTTGTATACACTTTTTTATTCGCAGGGTTTTAGTCAATTTTCGGAATGAAATCTGTCCACATTAAAATCAATGCTGAAAGAGATTCGCTCTTCTTTTTTATCACAGCATAATATGTTCCAATACATCAATAAAACATGAAATATCAAGGATAGGAAAAGACCTATGTCAAACACCATGCAACAGATCATGATTACAGAGCCAGGTGGCGTTGAAAAACTTGCCTATGAATCGGTTGCGATCCCGACACCTGAAGCCAATGAAGTGTTGGTCAAAGTCCATGCCTTCGGTTTAAACCGTCCAGATATTTTGCAGCGTCAAGGTTTATACCCGATGCCAAAAGGTGTGACGCCAGTCCCTGGACTTGAAGTGGCAGGAGTGGTTGACGCTGTGGGTAGCGACGTGACTGAATTTAAAGTGGGCGATAAAGTCTGTGGTTTGACCAATGGTGGGGGATATGCCGAATATTGCGTGGTACCAGAGACGCAAATCTTAGCCATTCCAGCAGGGGTGAGCTTTGTACAGGCAGCAGCCATTCCTGAAACTTTCTATACCGTTTGGGCAAATGTGTTCCAAATGGGTCAAGCCAAAGCAGGCGAAATAGTTTTAATTCACGGGGGAACCAGTGGCATTGGTACGACAGCACTGGCACTGTGTAAAGCGCTCGGCATTCGAACTTTTGCAACCGTAGGTTCAGATGAAAAAGTGCAAGCAATTTCACACCTAACCACAGCCATTAATTATAAGACCCAAGACTTCGAACAAGTGATTAATGCAGCGAATGACAATGCGGGTGTAGATGTGATTTTAGACATTGTCGGAGCGCCGTATTTAGCGCAAAACTTGAATTTACTGCGTCGTGACGGGCGTTTGGTGTATATCGCATTTTTGGGTGGAGCAAAAGCTAAAGAGGTCAAACTTGGTCAAATTATGATGAAGCGTTTGACCATTACAGGTTCAACCATGCGTGCACGGAATACTGCTGAAAAAGCTGAAATTACCCAAGGCTTGAAACAGGTGGTTGCACCACTTTGGGCGAAAGGTGAATGCTTGCCGATGATCTATAAAACCTTTAAATTTGACCAAATTCAAGCTGCACATGCGATCATGGACACGGGCGAACATGTCGGTAAAGTCGTGGTCGAAGTCATTTAAACTTTAAGCGCTATCTATCATTGATATATCAAATCAGCAGGAAGCAAGTGTCGATAAGATGATCCGATGCTTCCTGATCTGTTCTAGGCTACATTTGAAATAATGGCACGCTTAAATAAGTCATTAAAATAAGCATTATGTATTCATATCGAATTTAATCTGAACGGCTTAAAATTAAGATAAATCGTGTACAGGTGAATGTTGGATGGCTAACTTATCTCCACCTGAAAGAATGAAAAGTAACGTGAATAAAATAAGCAAGTATTGTTACCAATCTGCATTAAATTGAATCTAAACTGTTGTGTAAATCCATCTAATTTCACTATATTTTGCATCTAGCTCGGCTTCGGCATAGCAGATTTTTAACATATATTTTAATAATTTTGGGTTCTTTATGTTTTTTAAACACGGTTTATTTTTAACAACATTATTCGCGGCAAATTCATTGTGGGCAGGCGCAGATTGGGACTATAAAAATCCTGCGCAGTGGTCAAAGCTCAATCCACATTATCAAGCCTGTTCGGGTTTAAACCAATCTCCAATTAACATTGAGCGGACCATTCAAGCAGATTTAGCACCGTTAAAATTCGACTATGACAGCACTGCAAAACCATGGTCATACAGTTCAAGTTGAATTTAATGACGGTGCAAGCTTAACGCTCGATGGTCAGCAATTTTTTTTAAAGCAGTTTCATTTGCACAGCCCCAGTGAAAACACCATTCAGGGTAAACGCTATCCCATGGAGTTGCATCTAGTCCATGCCTCAGACAAAGGTGAGCTGGCTGTGGTGGCGCTAATGTTTGAAGAAGGACAACAGAATGCCAAGCTGCAACATATTTGGGAGGTGCTGCCTAAAAAAATGGGTGAAACACGTATGCTTAAGAGCAACAACACAGCAGCAAGCTTTTTGCCTGAGCGTTTAGATTATTATCGTTTTAATGGGTCTTTGACCACGCCACCGTGTTCAGAAGGCGTACGTTGGTTGGTGATTAAAGAGATTCAGCAAGCATCAAAAGCGCAGATTAAAGCCTTTGCAGATTTGATGGCTGAACCGAATAATCGACCCATCCAACCGATTGGCGCACGTGTGATTTTAGAGTAACGAATACATCGAGTCGTACAGAGCAGACCTACGGGTCTGCTCTTGATTAATGGGTTTCAAAAGCAATATTATTTTAAAGTTTTTCATGAAGCGAATATGAATCTTTGAGGCAGTTTAGACAAATTGTGCTACCGTCTGAGTTTGTGGTTCACTTAATTTTTTTATTGCTATGTCATTTGATTTAAACCTGAGTACAGCGCAAGACGCTCAGCCGCTTCCGCCACAACAGCAAAAGCTGAAAAGTCTAATTGAAAAAATAGAACAACAAAAAATTAATTTAGATACACTGGAACATGCCAAAACTGATATACAGCAACATGCCCGTAAAACCTTAATGCCTGCCTATGCGCAGTGGCATACGGTTTTGTTTGAGCAGCTTGAAACCTTATGGGAAAGTCTACACCGCCATGCTTTTTCCAAATTAGAGTTGGCACAACTGGATGATAAAATTTACAGTTTGGCGCAGGATTTAAAAGACTCGCAGTCACTGGCAGAAAAGCAACTGATTAAAGTGGATGAGCTGCATACTTTTTATGATCAGCACCAAGCCCAGCATCAGAACCAATCCCAGCGAAAATTAAAGTCAAATAAAAAAGACAGAGCCAACCATACAGCGAACCATGATGCTCAATCTGAGCATGAGCAAACAGATCAACTCGACCCTATAGCGTTTGATGAAATGGAAGAAATTAAAGAAATGGAGGGTTGGGATGCTGAGCAGCATATTGAAGCTCGCGCGCAAGCCAAACTCAAACGTCAGCAAGACAAGCAAGCACAAGCACAGAAAATGGCAGAGCAATCTTTGAAGATGGCGTATTTAAAAATCGCCGCAATCATTCACCCTGATCGTGAGCAAGATGAAGCCAAAAAGCTCGAAAAAACCGAAATGCTTCAACATGCCAATCAAGCTTATGAAAATAAAGATCTATTTTATCTTCTCAAATTGCAGATCCAAGTTGATCAAGAGCGGGGTATTGCCAAAAAGGGTTTAAGTCCCGATCAGATCAAGTTTTATAAGTTGGCGCTGGATGCGCAAAGTCAGAAATTGGATGATCAGATAGATGACGTTCTTGAATCTTTGTATTGGACGAAGAAAGCCAAAGCATCGGGGAAGCGTCAATCTTCAGGACGTGTTCAAGTGGCTAATCTGTATAAACAGATAGATGCGGATACTTCCGCGATTAAACAGCAAATTAAAGCCGAGACTGAACGGCTGAAATATATGAAGCGGTTGAGTGGATTAGAGATGTTGTTGGAGCATGGGGTTTTGTGATTTTTAAAAGCACCTCTCCTTGCGTAGCAGTGCTACTCATCTCCTGAAAGGAGAGAGGGAAATCCATTGCGAAAAGAGTTTAAGCTGGAATCGAATAACAATAATTAGAATCTCAATGAAAGTTCCCTCTCCCTATGGGAGATGAGAATCCTCAGAATATATTCTGAGTTCGCAAGGGGGAGAGGGAAATAAAAATGAAAATAGATCCTAACTTATTAGAATTTGCCAAATCCATGCGACACACCGCCACCGATGCAGAACACCTGATGTGGCAAATCTTACGTGCTAAGCGTTTTATGGATCTTAAATTTTGCCGTCAGCATGTGATCAAACCATATATTGTCGATTTTTACTGTCATGAAATTGGTTTAGTGGTTGAGTTGGATGGTGGTCAGTATGGAACGGATGATGCGGTTGAGTATGATGCGGAACGGACTAAGTTTTTAGAACCTTTAGGTTTAACAGTTGTGCGCTACTGGAATCATGATGTGTTGGGACGGATAGATGTGGTTTTAGAACACTTATGGCAAGTATGTGATGAATTGAGAGTAAATTAGTAATGGAAAATTCCCTCTCCCTGTAGAAGAAGATTAGGGTGAGTGCAACTTGAAAAATCATAAATCGACACAATAAATACATAAAATTTATAATTAAATTGTGGGGGCGAAATGTCAGATAAAAAATCGGAAGCTATTGGGCTATTGAATGAAGCTTTAAAAGAACTCGAATCAGCAAAGGGAAGTGTAACTGTTGCAGTTCAAAAATTATCACGTGCCTCTTTGTTATTGGATGAAAAAAATATATATGTTTGGTCCGAAATTCAATTAGGAAATCAAAAATATGTCTTTCATATAAAAAAATTATTGGACTTAATTAATAAGGAATTTCAGAAAAAGCAAAAACCTGTAGATATTAGTTCTTCTGTATTTAAAACTGTATTGCAGGAATTAAAAGATAATGGGATTGATCATCAGTTTATTATCACATCTAAATTTGCTAGTTTAAAAAACTCAGATTCAACTGGTGGCTTGGATCATTCAATAAATATATTAGAGGATCAATTACCTTATTTAAAAAAGAACGGTAATGATAAAACTCTATACTTGAAAAATGTACAAGACCATATTGATTATATAAAGAAAAAATCCCACGAATATTGTGTGAAATTAAGTAATAAATATAAATATTCTGAGACTTCAAGTAGTTGTTTTGACTTATTAAAGAATGCTGTTGATGATAAATTGCTTGATTTAGAGCCTGAATTAGCACAACAACTAATGTTTGCATTTAAAGGAATATCATCTAAGAGTTCCGAAGAATGGTCACAAGCATTAACATCATGTCGTAGACTGTTAGAAGCCTTGGCCGATAAACTTTACCCACCAAATGATAAGGTCATTAATAAGCGAACTTTCAAAGCTAATCAATATATCAATCGTCTTTGGCAATTTATGTCTGAGTCGATAGAGTCAGAAAGTAATCGTGATTTAGCTAAAATGCATGTTGATTATTTAGGTTCATGGTTAGAAAAAAATTACAAAATGACCAATAAGGGCGTTCATGCAGAAGTTAATCAATTAGAAGCTACTCGTGTTGTTTTTCATATGTACTTGATGCTTTCTGATATTTTAGAATATTTAGATCCATCCCAAGTAAGCGCTAATTCTAAACCGTCATTGATAACAGCAACTCTAGATGATTTTGAAGTACTGTTGAATGTTAAGCGTGAGATTGCTAAAACAATATACAAGGCAAGAATAGAGAAAAATGGTTCTCTCACCTTTGATGATCTAAAAGAAATTCGAGGTATCGGAGTTAAAACTTTACAATTAGCAAAAGAACGATTTGCTGAATAAAAAATCCCCTCAACTGAGGGGGTTTTTTGAATCAAACTACAGCATTAAAGCGCTGCAATCTGCTCCATATTCGCTTTAATCTTCACAAGCTGATCAGCAAGCTCAGCCAATTTCACTTTTTCACCTTCAACCACAGCAGCAGGGGCTTTCGCCACAAAACCTTCATTTGAAAGTTTTCCTGCAATTTGATCATGCTGCTTTTGAACCTTATCTAAGTCTTTCTGCAAACGACCAAGTTCTGCTTTCGGGTCAATTAAACCCTTCATCGGAACAAAGACAGAGGCATGACCGACAACGCTAGATGACGACAACGGTGGTTGTTCACCATTGGCCAAGAAGGTAATGCTTTCAACTTTTGCCAATGCTTTGAATAACGGTTCAATACGTGAAATTTGCGCCATTTCAGCATCCGTGATGTTCTGCATTAACACAGGCAAAAAACGCGCATTACCTAAGCCCATTTCACCACGAATGTTACGTACCGCACCAATTAAGCCTTGTAGCCACTGCATGTCAGCTTCAGCTTGATCATTCATCAAGGCTTCATCGGCAACAGGGTACTGCGCAAGCATGATGGTTTCGCCTGCAATGTTCAGCTTCGGCGCAAGTGTTTGCCAAATTTCTTCGGTCAAGAACGGCATCAGCGGATGAGCCAAACGTAACGAGGCTTCCATCACAGCAAGCAGTACACGACGGATTTCAGCTTTACGCTCCACTGAAATGTTTTCATCGTTTAATACAGGCTTGGTCAGCTCAACATACCAGTCACAGTATTCATTCCAAATGAACTCATAAATCGCTTGTGCAGCCAAATCTAAACGATAGGTTGCAAAGGCTTGATGTACCGCAGCTTCAGCTTTTTGCAAACGGCTGACAATCCACTGTTCAGGCAATTCCCACAGGTCTTGACGAGCTTCGCTACCAATCACTTGATCTTCGCAGTTCATCATCACGAAACGAGTCGCGTTCCAGATTTTATTACAGAAGTTACGGTAGCCTTCAACACGTTTCATGTCGAACTTAATGTCACGACCCGTGTTGGCCAATGCACAGAACGTGAAACGAACTGCATCTGTACCATACGACTGAATGCCATCTGGGAATTCTTTACGGGTTGATTTTTCAATCTTCGCCGCTTGTTTCGGGTTCATCAGACCTGTCGTGCGTTTTTGCACTAAGGTTTCAAGATCAACACCATCAATCAAATCTAAAGGATCAAGCACGTTCCCTTTCGACTTCGACATTTTCTGACCTTCACCATCACGTACCAAACCATGCACATACACAGTTTTGAACGGCACTTGCGGCGTACCATCTTCATTTTTCATGAAGTGCATGGTCATCATGATCATGCGAGCTACCCAGAAGAAGATAATGTCAAAACCTGTCACCAATACATCCGTAGAATGGAAAGTATTGAGGAAATAGTTCTTCATATCTTGTTCAGCGTCACCAGTCCAATCTAGAGTCGAGAACGTCCATAAGCCTGAAGAGAACCAAGTGTCGAGCACATCTTCGTCTTGGGTTAATGCAATGCTTGCATCAATGTTGTTTTCTGCACGCACTTCAGCTTCATTACGACCCACAAAGACATTGCCTTCAGCATCGTACCAAGCTGGAATACGATGACCCCACCAAAGCTGACGTGAAATACACCAGTCTTGAATGTTGTTCATCCACGCCATATACATGTTGGTATATTGTTCAGGAACAAACTTAATCTCGCCATCTTTTACCGCTTTAATCGCAGGCTCAGCCAGTGGTGCAATTTTTACATACCATTGGTCTGTCAGCAGTGGCTCAACAATCACACCTGAACGGTCACCGCGAGGTGGCTTCAATGTATAAGGTTGAATTTGCTCTAACCAGCCTTCCGATTCCGCTTGTTCAACTAGTTTTTTACGTGCAGCAAAACGTTCTAAACCAATATATTCGCTTGGTGCAGCAATGGTTTTAGAAATTTGTTCGCCTGCTTTTGCGATATATTCAAATTCTGCAAGCACTTCAGCATTTTTGTTGAAGATATTGATGATTGGTAATTCGCAGCGCTTACCCACTTCATAGTCATTGAAGTCGTGCGCAGGGGTGATTTTGACACAGCCGGTACCGAATTCTTTGTCGACGTATTCGTCTTTCACAATCGAAACAGCACGACCAGTAATCGGCAAGATAATGTTTTTGCCAACTAAGTCTGCATAACGCTCATCATCGAGTGCCACTGCAACAGCTGTATCACCGAGTAAGGTTTCAGGACGTGTGGTTGCCACCACGATGTAATCTTTATCATCATGCGTGCGTAGTGATTTATCTTCAAAGAAATATTTGAAATGCCAAAGCGAACCTTGTTCTTCTTTATCAGACTCAACTTCAAGATCAGACAGGGCAGTTTGTAATTTAGGATCCCAGTTAACGAGGCGTTTACCACGGTAAATCAGACCGTCTTTATGCAAACGCACAAAGACTTCCTTTACGGCATTGGATAAGCCTTCATCCATGGTGAAACGTTCGCGTGACCAATCTACAGAAGAACCCAAACGACGAATTTGACGCGTAATCGTTCCGCCAGATTGCTCTTTCCATTCCCAGATTTTGTCGATGAATTTTTCACGACCCAAATCATGGCGGCTAATGTCTTGAGCAGCCAATTGACGCTCTACCACCATTTGCGTTGCAATACCGGCATGGTCCGTACCCGGTTGCCATAAGGTATTTTTGCCTGACATACGGTTAAAACGAGTCAATGCATCCATAATGGCATTGTTAAAACCATGCCCCATGTGTAAAGAACCGGTGACGTTCGGCGGTGGAATCATAATAGAAAATGATTCACCTTGACCCGATGGCTTAAAGTAGCCATTGTCTTCCCAAGTCTTGTACCATTTTTTTTCGATCTCAGTGGGATCGTAAGTCGTAGCAATATTTTGCGCTGAATCAGTCATAGTGAGAAAAATTCAAAAGTAGATAAAAAATTGTATTCATTGTAGCAAAATAATTTAGCCGAATGTTGCTTCGTATTCCCTGCGCAGCATAGATGTTTCTTAATGTGTGAAAAAACAAACGAAGGAAATAAGGTACTTTGTTTTTTTGTTTGGCATAAAACCAGATGATGAGTTAGACGTTTAAATCCTGATAAACGTGACAGTCCCACTCAATCGACTTTCGATCAATACTGAGAAAATCTCGAATGTCGGGAGGATGAAGCCAGTGTTTTGGGCATTTGAGCCGATGCATCTTGGGCAATATTCCAATGCGATGTACCAGTGAATTGATATTTAATGTGAAATAAGCATCATTTAAACGCAAATAAAGGTCGAAAAAGACAATGAAGCCGTTGGGCTGCTTTGTTAAGATAAACCCTATAACTCAAAAAAATGCTTAAAATTAACAGGGAAATGGACCTATGTCATATCAAATTCAGTTGGATATAAAAGCAGAAACCTATAAAGAGCTTGCTGAAATTACCCAGCGCTTAAACCATGCAGATAAAACCAGTTTAGCCAAAGATCTAGGACGAGTTTTTACTGATATGTCCTGCCAAGTGTTGGAACAGGTGTTTGGCACATTGGTCAAAGAAAAGCAGAAAAATACTGCCAATCCCAATTCAAAATCTCAAAAAGAAGCTGAGCAAGTCTTGGCGCAAATTGAAGGCGCACTCACCAAATATATGCCGTGGGCAATCTCCTTTTTTGGCAATGATCGTTTAAAACCTGTGGCCAATCACATTTTAAAAAAATTCCATGTTTCTGAAACAGGTGATTCAAAAATGTTTTACCACTTAGAT
The DNA here is from genome assembly GCF_001612555.1 of Acinetobacter sp. TGL-Y2. Classification (NCBI taxonomy): domain Bacteria; kingdom Pseudomonadati; phylum Pseudomonadota; class Gammaproteobacteria; order Moraxellales; family Moraxellaceae; genus Acinetobacter; species Acinetobacter sp. TGL-Y2. Next base: position 912,836 of record NZ_CP015110.1, read on the forward strand.
CGCCAGTTGGGTGCTGAGTCTCAAGCCGCATTAGAACAAATAAAAGCAGGCAATTTTCAAGTCTTGCCGCAGCTTATGCGGGATTTAATCAAGATCATCGACTTGGGTATTTCCGAATTTATTCGTGATCCAAAAACCTTATTGAAGTTTAATTTTGTAGTGGATAAAACTTTAAATGGGGTGATCAATATGATTACCAGCACCGGCTATAAACGCATTGAAAAGGCTGCCGACGAGTACGACACCAGTGATGCAAGTCGGGCACACTATTATGCAGATCACTTCGGAAAATTTCTGATTCACGTATAATCAGTGCTATATCAATCTGCGTCATCAAATCAATCTGCATCATCAATAAGAGAAAAATGATCATGGATGGAAAAATCGTTTGGATTACTGGAGCTTCTTCTGGTTTGGGCAAAGCCTTGGCAAACGCATGTGCCTCAAGAGGTGCAACGGTGGTACTCACCGCCAGACGTATTGAGGAACTTGAAAAGGTCAGACTCAGCTTAAGTCATTCAGAACGTCATCTATCTGTTGCAGCAGACATCACCGATGAAGCCCAAGTACGACGGGCGCATGAGCTTGTGGTTGCTACAAAAGGCAGAATTGATTGGCTCATCAATAATGCAGGATTAAGCCAGCGCGCCTTGATTGCAGACACCACTATGCAAACTGAACGTGCCATTATGGAAATTGATTATTTTTCTCAAGTCTTTTTGACCAAAACTGTACTACCGACTTTTTTAAAGCAAAAATCGGGACGCATTATATTTGTATCCAGCGTGGCGGGATTACTCGGTACCCAGTACCGCGCGTCCTATTCGGCTGCCAAAGCCGCGATTCATTTGTGGGCGAACAGTTTGCGTGCAGAAGTCGCAAATGAGGGGGTAAATGTATCTGTCATTTTCCCTGGGTTTGTCAAAACCAATGTATCTTTTAATGCATTAAATGGGGAGGGTAAGCCGCAAGCCAAGCAAGATGAAGCGATTGAAAATGGTTTAGAACCTGAAGCGTTTGCAGAAATCGTGGTGAAAGCGCTGTTACATGGAGAAGAGTTTATTGTGGTGGGAGGTGCTAAGGAAAAACTCGGGGTATGGGTATCACGGTTGTCGCCAAAAACCTTATATAAAATGATTCGTAAAGTCAAAGTGAAATAATATGTGCATAGGAGGCTATACATCAAATTGCTTGAAGTTGATGTATATGTCGAAAATGAACAAGTGCAAAATAATAGGCACTGCGATTAGGTCAATTTGTCTTTCAATGTTTCTCAAGCTTGTATGATATATAGAAGCTTAAAAAGACCAGGGATATCCTTTAAAACATGCCGTTTGAGTTAGCACACTCAGCAGGAAGGGCGACTGCTTGTAAAACATCCCAATGTTCCAAAATTAGCCCATTGGCATCAAATCTAAAAATGTCGACTCCTGCCGTACCTAGGTCATGAGAATCATTGTTGTAGATATTAAAAAAGTTAACATGGGCCCAAGTATAGTCTCCGTGAGAGATAATTCGATGAACCCGAACACGCATATTAGGGAAGCTTTTTAAGCGTTCTTGAAATGCACCGCCTGTTCCATCCGCAGTATCGGGCAGAAAGGGATTATGTTGAATATAGTCGGGAGACAGATATTTACGTGCGGCCTCTAGTGGTTTTTTCTGGTTAAACATTTCATCATATAGTGCCAATAATATTTGAGCATTCTGAGCTGCTTGTTGATTATTTTGATCGTATAAAATATCCATTATTCTTTCCTTTGACTCTGTATTGAAAAAGCACGACACCCATACTCATGAGTCGTCATTTTATAAATTCTTTGATTACTCACCCTTGAAAGAAAAGGGCAATACGCTGAGGGTAGAGGTCGGTCAATTAAAATTTATTCTTGATGCGACAAAATACGACGCGCATCATCTCCGATTGCAATGCGCAGTGGAGCATCAGGATGATCAATTAAATCCACAATTTCTTTGGCTGCAAGTGCTGGATCTAATCCGAGATTTTGCCCTGCCATCATACGATCAGTGAAATCTTGAAACGCTTGTCCATAAAGTTGTTGTTCTTGATCAGACATATTCAACATCATCTGATCCAGTGCTTTTTGAACTTTTTTGGGACCACCTGTCTGCATATTTCCACAGACTGCAATGTGCGTCTTGATTCCAAATTTTTCTAATTCTGCACCATACAATTCAGTGAAAATTTCTGCAGCTGATTTTGATGCGCTTGAAGGTGCATTGAATGCTGAGGGTTGATCCACAGAGATTGTGCTTATCTGAATGATTTTGCCTTTTGAAAGACGTAATACTGGCAAAAAAGCGTTCACTATTCGCAAGAGCCCAAAAGTATTGACATCAAATTCTTTTATAATCGATTGAATTGGAATAATCTCAAGAGGACCTGGTGTGAGGATTCCAGCATTATTAATCAGTACATCCAATCCATGGGTTTCTTTACTTTTGAAAAAATCTACGAATGCATCAATATCATTTTGACTGGTGATATCACACACTTTTAGCATTACTTTGCCTTTTGATTGTTGATGAAGAAGTTCGACTTCTTGATCATTAAACGCTGTGCCGTAGACCATATAGGCGTTGTTGGCAAGTGCAAGCGCAATGTTTTGACCCAGTCCACTTCCTGCACCTGTAACGATAGCAATAGGCATGCGCTAATTCCTTATTTGATGAACAGTGAATATATAAAACACGAAATGTATAAATAAGTTCTACTTACTTTATTTAAGCCAAAAAGCAGCTGAATAGACAGGTCTAAATTCAGGACAGATTGTTCTAGGTTCTATGATTTATGAATCATCGATTGCGAATGAAGACAGTGAAAGTTGGATAGCGAGATTTCAAGAATTGATAAAGCTAAGGTTTTAAAATAATGTTTCAATACAGTATCTTAAGACAGTGCTGAGAATATTGTTTTAGTTTTGAATGTTCCATGGATTTGATACAAATAAAGCAAGACCGTTTTACAGTCTCGCTATCATAAGGTTTATAAAGCAAAAAAATAACGCATTTAATGGAGGCATCGGGATCGTAAGATTAACGATTTTGAATCGCTGTTCCATAAGCAAACACCTCAACCATACCGCCTTGCATGCCTAAGTCAGTGGTGCTCAGTCTTAATCCCATAATCTGTGTGGCACCTATTTTCTCAGCCTCTTGCTTGAGTCGAACCACTGCTTCGCGACGAGCACGTTCGACAATACTTTCATAACTTTTCAAACGCCCGCCGAAGAAGTTTTGAATTTGAGCAATGACGTATTTGAAGTAGTCATGCGAGATCACCACATTACTACTGACCATTTGACCCAAATATTCAGTGGTTTTAAAGCGATTGGTCTCCATGTGAATATAGGCCAGACGTTTCTCATCTGCCTCTAATGCCTTCAAATGTTTACGCTCATTGTATCGACCAAAACCAAAGCCGATCGCGAACAAGAAAACAAAAATGACCGCTTTAAAGATTAAACCATCCATAACTTAGCCTTGGGTTGGAAATGGATCGGGGAGTAAGCTCTCAGCTTTATTGACACGTACAGCAGTACCATAAACAAAAAGTTCAGATGCACCTTGAGTAATATTGGAGGTGGAAAAACGAATCCCGACAATCGCATTCGCACCTAAACTCTGGGCTTTGGCAATCATACGGTTCATGGCTTCTTGACGTGATTCTTCCAATAATTCGGTATATGCCGTGAGTTCACCACCGACAATGTTTTTAAGTCCAGCTAGAAAGTCACGACCCACATGTTTACTACGTACGGTACTGCCGTAAACCACATCAAACTGTTGAATAATCTGATGACCCGGTACGGATTCTAAGTTACTAAGAAGCATGACGTTGATTCAAATAAAGAACTGCATTTGAAGATAGGAAATCCTGCTGCAAAATGCAATCAAAAAAGCCCACACAAGGTGGGCTTTTTTATCAAGATGACTTATTTTTGGTTGTATTTCAAATCAGCACTCGATGGCTGATACTGAATTTGCTGGGAGGTAGTGGTTTTTAAACCGCCTCCTAAGCTCTTATACACTTCAACTTGATTATTTAAGTTGGCTTGTTCAAGCAAAAGTAGACCTTGTTCAGCAGCATAGGACGTACGTTGAGCATCCAGTACGGTTAAGAAACTATCAATGCCGGCACGGAAACGAGCATTCGACAGTTTGTAAGTGGTATTGGTTGCATCAACCAAACGGCGCTGAGCAGTTAAACGCGAACCGATATTTTGACGTACCGCCAAAGCATCATTTACTTCACGAAAAGCCGATTGAATCGATTTTTCATAGTCAGATAACGCAATTTGTTGGTCCGTTTCAGAAATTTTGATATTCGCTTGACGTGTACCCCAATCAAAGATTGGAATATCTAAGCTTGGGCCCACAGACCATGCAAATGAACCTGATTTAAATAAGTCGCTTAAATCAGTCGATGCATAACCGGCAGAACCCGTCAGGCTAATGGTTGGGAATAAACGAGCTTTGGCAGCGCCAATATTCGCACCGGCAGCACTGAGTTGATATTCAGCCGCTTTGACATCTGGACGGTTGTTGAGCAAGTCACTTGGAATACCTGCTGTTAATGCATCGCTATTGGTCACACGCGTCACACGTTGCTGAGGTAACAGATTTGAAGGAACCGCTTCACCCACCAGCAAATTCAATAAGTTTTGAGCTTGCGCGATTTGGGTTTTGTAGTTAGCCACATCATTACGCGCAGTTTCAACCGTGACTTGTGCTTGACGCACAGGTACTTCACTGTCGATACCCACATCAAAACGTTTTTTATTTAAGTTATAAGAATCAAGTTGCGTTTTAAGCGTTTGTTCTGCCAATTTTAAATTGGCATTGGCAAAGGAATAGCTCAACCAAGCTTGTGCAACTTGACCCACGAGTGCAATTTGAGTGGCATCACGCGCACTTGCAGTGGCTAAATATGAGTCTAAAGCATTGTCTTTGAGGCTACGTACACGTCCCCAAAAATCTATCTCATAGGCTGTTACACCCAAGCCAACGTTATAGACCGTATTCGCACCATTTGAGGTTGCTGTGTCTTGACGCAATACGCCACCACTTGCCCCAATGGTTGGAAGCTGGTTATTTTGCGTGATTTGATACTGCTGCTGTGCACGTTGAATGTTCAGCGCCGCGGTACGTAAATCACGGTTGTTGGTAATGGCTAAATCTAAAACTTGAATTAAACGTGGGTCAGCAAAGAAATCTTTGTAGCCTTGTTCTGCCACAGAAGTGCCTGAAGCATTTCCCAAGTAGTTGCCAGGAATATTGGCTTGAGCAACCGGCTCTGGCCCACGCATGCTTTGACAAGCTGTCAAAGCAAGCGCAAGTGCAGATACCGCAATGCTACGACCTGATACAGACCATAACTTTTGCATCACGATGTATGCTCCTGAGAGAGTTTTTGTTTAGGCTTGAATTTGAAAATGCTTCGAATCCAAACATAGAATACCGGAATAAAGAAGATCCCGAGCAAGGTCGAACTAATCACGCCACCGAGTACACCATAACCAACAGAGTGCTGACTACCTGCACCCGCACCACCTGCAAGCGCAAGCGGAAGTACACCAAAACCAAAGGCTAAGGTGGTCATGATGATTGGACGTAAACGCATTTTTGCTGCGTGTAAAGTTGCTTCAAGTAAAGGCTCGCCTTTGTCTTCTTGAAGTTCCTTAGCAAACTCAACGATTAAGATCGCATTTTTCGCCGCCAAACCAATCACGGCAATGATCGCCACTTGGAAGTAGATGTTGTTGGTTAAGTTTGGATCTTTGAGTAAAACCATGCCCAAGAAAGTCAAACCAATTGCCCCGACAATACCCAGTGGAATCACCAGCATCACAGAGAATGGAATAGACCAGCTCTCATAAAGTGCAGCCAGACACAGGAATACAATGAGCATTGAAAGCACATATAAGCCCAAGGTTTGAGAACCTGACTCACGTTCTTCTAAAGATAAACCTGTCCATTCATAGTCAAAACCGTTGACGCCCATACTTGGAAGTTTTGCAACGATTTCTTCCATCGCAATCATGGCATCACCCGAGCTAATACCTGGCGCTGGTGTACCTTGAATGTTGACTGAAGAAATACCGTTATAACGCTCTAAACGTGGCGAACCATAAGTCCATTCACCTGTTGCAAATGATGAGAACGGCACCATCTGACCTGAAGAACTACGCACGTACCATTTGTTTAAATCTTCGGGCATCATGCGTGCATCTGCAATGGCTTGTACATAAACTTTCTTCACACGCCCACGGTCAATGAAGTCATTCACATAAGATCCACCCCAAGCAATGCTCATGGTGCTATTAATCTCTGAAATGCTGACACCCATTGCGCTGGCTTTTTCATTATCGACATAGATTTTGTACTGCGGCGTATCTTCTTGACCATTTGGACGAACACCGGCAAGACGTTTGTCTTGTGCAGCCATTCCCAAAATCATATTACGTGCAGTGAGCAGTTGTTCATGCCCATTGCCGGCAGCATCTTTCAATATCAAGTCAAAGCCTGCAGACACACCGAGTTCAGGCATTGCAGGAAGCTGCAATGGCATCACGTAAGAGGCATCTTTTGCAATCACGTTAAGCGCCATACCGCGTTGAATAATGGCACCTACGGTCGATTCTTTGGTGGTGCGTTCTTCCCAGTCTTTTAATTTAATAAAAGCCAAGCCCGCATTTTGACCTACACCTGTAAAAGAGAACCCCGCAACACTGAATACAGATTCAACATTGGCTTTTTCGGTTTCTCTAAAATAGTGCGTCATTTGATCAATGACTTTTTCAGTACGATCAATGGTTGCATTTGGAGGAAGTTGAACCAGTGTCATGACGACACCTTGATCTTCATCTGGTAAGAAAGAACTTGGAAGCCCTTTAAATAAGAACATTAAACCAACCAGTACCAGGGCATAAATCGCACCTGCAAAAATCTTATGAATAAGAAGTTTGCCGACCCATTTTTGATAACCTTCAGCCATACGATCAAAACGATCATTGAACCCACGGAAGAAACGCGCAAAAAAGCCGTTGCCCTGTTCTTTGTTTTTATCATGTTGTTTAAGCAAGGTTGCACATAGGGCAGGGGTAAATGTTAAAGCCACAATCAGCGATAGCACCATCGCTGTCACCAGCGTGATCGAGAACTGACGGTAAATTACCCCCGTCGTACCACTAAAGAATGCCATTGGAACGAATACCGCTGCAAGTACAGTGGTAATCCCCACCAATGCGCCAGTGATTTGTTTCATTGACTTTTCAGTCGCTTCGACAGGGTCGAGATGTTCTTCGACCATAATCCGCTCAACGTTTTCCACCACCACAATCGCGTCATCGACCAGAAGACCAATGGCAAGTACCATGGCAAACATGGTCAGAGTATTAATGGAGAAACCGAACATATTAATTACGGCAAAGGTACCCAATACCACCACAGGTACAGCCATGGTTGGAATAATGGTTGCGCGCCAGTTCTGCAAGAACAAGAACATCACAAAGAATACAAGAATAATGGCTTCAATCAAGGTGTGAACCACACTCTCAATTGAAAGCTTAATAAACGGCGTTGTATCAAAAGCTAATTTATCTTGTAGACCTGTAGGATAGTTTTTACGAAGCTGTACAAGACGTGCTTCAACAGCTGCTGCTGTATCGAGCGCATTGGCACCTGTTGCCAGTTTAATGGCTACACCACCTGCAGCACTACCGTTAAATTTCGATGTGAACTGATAGTTGTCTGAGCCTAATTCAACTTTAGCGACATCACCTAAAGTGACTTTAGCACCTGTTCCAGCATTTTTTAAAAAGATCGCACGGAATTGATCTACGGTTTGAAGCAAACTTTGTGCGTTGACTGTTGCATTTAAAACTTGACCTTCAACAGCAGGTGCACCCCCCAATTGACCGACCGCAACTTGCGCATTTTGCGAACGCAGTGCGGCTACAATGTCACTTGGACTGAGTTGATAGCTGGCTAATTTGGCAGGATCTAGCCAAATACGCATCGCATACGAACCACCAAATACCTGAACTTCACCCACACCAGCAACGCGGCTTAGGGGTTCAGAAATGTTCGAATTCACATAGTCTTTAATATCTGCATCACCTAATTCGCCATTTGGAGAATAGAACGCTAAAACCTGTAAGAAACTTGCACCTGATTTGGTGACGCTTAGACCTTGGCGCTGTACATCTTCTGGTAAAAGTGCAGTTGCAGACTGTAATTTGTTTTGTACTTGAACTTGAGCAATGTCAGGATCGATCCCTTGTTCAAAGTTCAAAGAAATAGACGCAGAACCGTTACCCGCACTGTTTGATGAAATATAGCGTAAGCCATCTAAACCATTCATTTGCTGTTCAATGATCTGAGTTACTGTGTTTTCAACAGTTTCAGCAGATGCACCAGGATAAGTCGCAGCAATAGTGACAGTGGGTGGAGCAATGGTCGGATACTGTGCAATTGGCATTTTACTGATGGTTAAAACACCCGCCAGCATAATAACCAATGCAATCACCCATGCAAAAATGGGACGATGAATAAAAAATTGAGCCATTGAGTCTACCCCTTATGTATTTGAAGTAGATTTTTGTTCAGTTTCAGGCTTTGCAGCTTCTGCCGGTTTTTGCGCAGCAGCAGGAGCAGCCGGTTGAGTACCTTGTGCCGCTGCTGGCTGAGCTTGGTAAGGCTTTGCAACGACAGTTGCACCGTCTTTGACTTTCGCTACACCATCAACAATTACTTTTTCGCCAGTTTGTAAGCCTTTGGTTACAATCCAGTCTTTGCCTTGAACGCCCGCAGTTTCAATTTGACGGGTTTCAACCACATTCTTGGCATTGACCACCATTGCAGTCGCTTGACCCGTTGGCGTACGTGTAATCGCAGCTTGCGGAACCAAAATTGCATTTGGAATAACACCTTGCACAATTTGTGCAGTGGCATACATACCCGGAAGCAACAATTGGCTTGGGTTTGAGAAAACAGCACGAACTGTAATCGTCCCTGTATCTGGGTTGACGCTTGCATCAGAAAACGCAAGTTGACCTTCTACTGGATAAAGGCTGCCATCTTCAAGTTTTAATCGTACTTTGGTATTGTTGCTACGATCAATACTGCCTTTGCTTAACTGCTGACGTAAACGAAGCAGCTCCGCACTGGATTGATTAATATCAACATAAATTGGATCAAGTTGTTGAATCGTGACCAAAGCATCGGCTTGATTGGCTGTCACCAATGCACCAGCAGTCACAGATGAACGACCTGATTGACCTGAAATAGGGGAGCGAACGGTTGAATAACCCAAATTAATTTGAGCATTTTTAACAGCTGCTTCAGATGCAGCAACGTCTGCTTGTGCCAATTTTACTTGCGCTTGTAAGTCATCATATTCTTGTTTTGATACGGCATTAATGCCCACAAGTTGACGATAACGATCCGCTTTAACGCGAAATGCATTCAAATTAGCTTGCTGACGAATCAGTGATGCTTTAGCACTGTCTAAGTTTGCACGGTTGGTGTTGGCATCAATTTCATACAGAGGCTGTCCTTCACGAACAAAACTGCCTTCTGCAAAGAGACGTTTAAGAACGACACCGCTGGCTTGTGGGCGAACTTCTGAAATTTGATATGCAGATGTTCTCCCTGAAAGCTCAACGGTTTGTTCAACACCTTGGGGTTGAGCAACAATGACACCTACTTCAGTGGGTGGCATTTTCTGGGCTGCTGCAGCTTGCTCAGCACCTTCAGGTTTATCGCTACAACCTACAAGTGCAATACTTGTTGCAAGAGCACAAGCAGTGAGGGCAGGAGCCCAAAGCTTTGCCGACATCATTATTCCACCTCGTTTAGATTTTCTCTAAAAATAATTTGTTTTGCTTAGATATGTTTTGTGCAAAGTGTAACCACAGCCACGCAACCCAGATCAAAGCTATACTCCATCCTGCTATGACGTCAGTTGGATAATGTGCACCAAGATAAACTCTTGAAAAACCCATGCTAACTGCCCATAAGCAGGCGAAGAATGTAATTAATCTTGCATGTTTATGTTTATAAAATATAAACATAATCAAACAAGATAGTACTGCTGCATAAAGACTATGGGCACTTGGAAATGCTGCACCATAGGTTTCTACCATCTGATAAATTGAATCGGGACGAGGTCGATCAAATAGATACTTCAGTATCCATCCAATGATTGAGCCACCAATAAGACCTAGAAAAATAAATAGACTGGATGTCCGTTTTTTTGATCGGATTAGCTGAACGCACCATATTCCAAAGAACAACAGCATGACTGGCAATCCGCCAACATAAGATAAGAACATTGCGACATCATCAAAAAGCGTAGTACGATGCTGACTTATCCATCCAATTGCAGATGTATCTAGTTGTTGTATAAAGGGAATATAGATTCCAATACTACTTATCGTGAGTCCTAAACAACCTATAAATATGAATGTGTAAGGCATACAAAATAACCAAGTTATATTATAAACGCATTACATTTTTTCATTGAATGCGCCAAAGTGTACTCGTCAGTACACTTTTTTTCAAGTCTGTAAAAATCATATTAATAGTAGATTCATTTGTTGAAACATATCATATTTTGAACAAAAAATAACAGATCCATTAATGATTTGCTTTTTGATTTGTAGAATTACCATCCTCAACTTGTAAGGGCTGTTTCGGTGGCCAAAAGAAATCCATAGGGCGGGTCACAAAGTGGGTAAACACCAATTTGGCCAAAGGTTTCCATTGTTCAAAGCGAACACGGCGGGCACGTAGCGCCACAATAATGGTCAAACTAAAGCTTACGAAAAGGTTCGTGAGACCAATCAGTAACACACCCAAGAAAGATACAATAATTAAACCAATTTCGGGAGAACCATTAATGCTGAGCAGGCCTTGAATAAAGTTGGCTGAAGCAAAGGCAATATGACGAATATCTAGAGGTAGGCCCAAAATAAAGCCAATCGTACCCATACTACCGAGCATGATACCGAACAGGAAATTACCCGCCAAGGCCCCTAAATTACGTTCTATATAGTTTGCAAACTTATGCAGTCTTTCTTGCCCCATGAGTTTTTCGAGCTTGTAGTGGGCTTTTAAGCGCGGACCGACTTTACGGTAAACCGCCATATTGTCAAAATAGCCTGCAATTAAACCTGAAAAGAATAGACATACACCGGCAATCGCTGCATGTGGAATGGCTAAAGAAGTAAAGGGGTTTAGACTGTGCAATACGTGTGAGGCTTTCGAATGATTCAACAAAGGCTCATCCAAACCATATTGCCAAAACATCGTGATGAGCGCCGCGGTTGGAATTGCGATCGAAATATTTCCTAAAATAGCCACAAACTGCGTTCGAATGATATTAATAATCAAGGAAGCAAGTTCAGCAATTTGAGTGGTTTTAGAGCCTTTACGGTGTTGTACAGTCGATGCGAGTGCAGCCGCAGTCATTGCGGGTTGTTTGGTTGCAACGGTAAAGTGCAATACATGAATCAACATAAAACCAAGCGAATAGTTCATGCTGAACATGAATGCTTGCATTAGTGGTGCTAAAGTCAGACGCGCCGTTAATATCTTTAAGGTCGCCATGGTGGCAATAATCACACCCGCACCTGCGGCCGACTTGTACATACCCAAGAAACCAGACTTGTCTGTACTTACGTAGTGCTCACCTGTTTTACTGGCATTTTCGGTCACCTGAAGTGCGATTAATTCACTGTTGGTTTTGAGCAGTTCACGTACACTATTTTCAACATAGTGGGCAGCAACCAAGTCTTGGGTCAACTCCGCTAAAGCTAGATATTGCGTTTTTCCTTGTTCAGTCAAAATATTCAGCAAGATTTCGATTCGATCTAAACATTGCTCGAGTAATGACAGCAGATAGGTCAGGCTAAGACTGACGCCGATGCGTTTGGTTGCGCGGCGGATTTTCATCACCACTCCACGGCACTGATCAATCATCACCAACGCTTGATCTGCATCGGGTGGAATCAGGGCGCTTAGAGCTTCTGCATCGCGGTGCTGTTTCTTATAAGCTTCAATGAACTCGACAATTTCTCGGTTTTGTACCAAAAAAGGTGATTCATATTCAGTCAGTTCAGGCTGTGCATTAATGAATTCGGGATATAAACCAATACCACTAATACGATATGACAGTACCGTAATGGCTTTGATCATATCGCGCTTAATGCCAAGCTTTGCATCAAGATGACCATGATTTTGATTTAAAATTTGAAAAAACTGAATCCACTGCTCATCTTCAATATTTTCAAGCCAATACCGATCACTTCGATAAGCAAACACTCGAAACACCAAATCTTTGAGATCTGTTTCATCGACCAAAAGTGGCAAAAAGTGAGCGCCTAATCGCTGACCCAACTGATTCCAGAAACCGTCTAAGGATAAAATGCCGCTATCTGCATAAATACTGGTTTGTTTATAGCGATTGATCAATGTAACCAAATACGCTTGGAAGGTGTTGGCTGCGGTTGGTGTAATCAGTAGAGCTTGAATCAGCGCCTGAAACTTTTTTTTGATTTCTTCAGTGTTGTAACTGTCTTCAGGCCGAAGACGTGCGACCAATTCGATCAGTAAATTTTCATCTGGAACAGCGCGCGGTTGATCGAGCTGTTCCTGCATGTTGACAAACAGGTCATTAAAATTAATATGCATAAGCAAGTGTAGGTCTAATTATTGGATTCGATGTAAAGCAAGTCGCGCTAAATCAATCAGCGCTTGGCGATAAATGCTTTGCGGAAGTTGGTTTAATGCATTCAAGGCAGCCTCTGTTTCCTCAACCGCACGTTTATGACAATACGCAAGGGCACCTGAGTCATGTACGATGCGAATCACACGCTCTAAATCTTGTGTGCCGCCCGTGGTGATACTTTTACGAATCAATTGATGATCTTCGCCTGTGGTATTTTTTAACGCAGCAATTAAAGGCAGGGTGGGTTTACCTTCCATTAAATCATCTCCGATATTCTTACCTAACGTATCTGCGTTAGAGGTGTAATCTAAAATATCATCAATAATTTGGAAGGCATTACCAAAGTGTCCAGCATAACTACGCAGTGCCTCGCGGTACTCATGTTTGCCCGTTAAAATGGCAGCACCTTCTGTCGCAAGTTCAAAAAGACGAGAGGTCTTGCCATGAATAATATCCAGATAAGTGGCTTCATCGGTGTCGGGCTGGTGCTGAGACTGGAGTTGTAGAACTTCACCTTCAGCAATTTCACAGGTGCCCGTTGAGAAGTCTTTGAGCAAAACCATGTCGTTTAAATCGACCAACAAATCAAAAGCACGCGAGATCAGAAAATCTCCGACCAACACCGCCGTTTGATTGTTCCATGTGGCATTTGCCGTAGGACGACCACGTCTCAAACCAGACTCATCCACAACATCATCATGGACCAACGTTGCGGTATGTAGCATTTCAATAATTGCAGCAAGCTTTTGCGCATTTTTCAGGTCGGTTTCACCGCAAGCACGCGCCGCCAAAAGACACATGATCGGACGCATACGTTTACCACCAGCTTCAACTACATGCTTACTGACCGACATGACCAATGCAATTTTTGAGCTAATCCCTTCATTAATTAAAGTGTCCATCGCAGCAAAGTCTGTAGCAACAGGCGCGAGAATATCTTGCTTAAAATCGATGGTCATGTGAAGGAAGTCCTCATACAAATTTAGTTCTATACGCTGGCTAGTGTAACAATTAACACCGTTGAATGTTGCTTTAGCGAAGCTTAATGTGACTGAAAATTAACAATTTGTTTATAATTTAATCATATTGAATCTGGCCTGCTTTAACTGCAGCTCATTCAGTGTCCGTTAAAATAACAGCATTTGAGTGAAATTTATTCATTTTGCTAAAAAAATTAAATTAATTCATGTTCGGATTGTAATCTTGCATTAAAACAGCCTGATTTTCAGGCTTTACCTAACTTTAAGATAAAAGACCTTGTTGTTTATTTGATTATCACTTAAAATCCATCACCTTGATTTAACCCCAGTGGCGCTCGTCTTAAGCTCGATATCTTCCTTTATCGGCACGACGACACGGGTCTGTTGGAGTACGGTATGTACGCAGTTATCCAAACCGGTGGTAAACAACACCGTGTTATTGAGGGTGAAACCCTTAAAGTAGAATTGTTAAAAGCTGAAACTGGTTCAACAATTACGTTTGATGACGTGTTGATGCTAGTGAATGGCGAAAGCATTCAAATTGGTGCTCCAGTTGTTGCTGGTGCTACAGTAACTGCTGAAGTAGTTAGCCACGGTCGTCACGACAAAATCCGTATTGTTAAAATGCGTCGTCGTAAGCACTACCGTAAACAACAAGGTCACCGTCAATGGTTTACCGAGTTGAAAATTACGACTATTTCAGGCTAATTACGAGGATTTTGAAACATGGCTACTAAAAAAGCTGGTGGATCGACACGTAACGGTCGTGACTCGAACCCTAAAATGTTAGGCGTTAAAATGTTCGGTGGTCAATCTGTGACTGCTGGTAACATCATCGTTCGTCAACGTGGTACTGAATTCCACGCTGGTCCAAACGTTGGCATGGGCCGTGACCATACTTTATTTGCGACCGCTGATGGCGTGATCAAATTCGAAGTGAAAGGTCAATTTGGCCGTCGTTATGTATCTGTTGAAACTGTATAAGTTTTAAGACCTACGTAACCAAAAAAGCCCGCATTTGTGTGGGCTTTTTTATGCCTAAAATCTGTACAAATCAAGAAAAACGACCTCCATCATGATGAAGTTTTTCCTACAAATATTTTAAATAACCATACAAATCTTCTTATTTTCTCAATTATTGCAGTAAAAAAATGTTTTAAGATGAACCATCTAGCAAATTGCGATCGACGCAAACTTATAAAAAGGTGAAACCATGAATATGCTTCGTAAAACCATGAGTGCAGTAGCAATGAGTACGGTGATGCTTGCACCAGTGATCAGCACGAGTATTTTGGCAGCACCTACTGCGGCAACAGAACAACAGGCAACCGCAAATTTGGTGAAACAGTTAAATGGTATTAAAAGCATTACGGCTAATTTTGAGCAAAGCACAAAAACCACTGCTGGCAGTAAAGCACCTCAGAAAAAAGGCTTAAGTGCCCAGCACATGAACCAAACCTTTAAAGGTGTAATGAAAGTGGCACGTCCAGGTAAATTTTACTGGGAAACCACATCACCTGCGAAACAAACTATTGTGACCACAGGTAAAATGGTTTGGATTTATGATCCAGACTTACAGCAAGCCATTCGTCAAAACTTAGATGAACAAGTGGCAAATACACCTGCACTGCTTTTGTCGGGCAATACCAATCAAATTATGCAGTCTTACCGTGTGACTCAGCCCAACAAAGGTAAAACGTATTACACCTTGTTCCCGAAACAAAATGATGGTGCTTTTCAAAGCTTAACCATTAGTTTTGGTGCCAATAAAGCACCAAGTTTAATGATCTTGGAAGACTCATTGGGTCAAACCACCTACGTGCGCTTTAATAATGTGAAGGTCAATCCAAGCTTGTCAGATACGACCTTTAATTTCACTCCACCGAAGGGCACAGACATTATTGATCAATAAGTCATTGATTTATAGGGTGCTGATCGATGATAGGTTGATTGATCAGATTTTGATAGATCAAAATTTTAGATAATCAGTGTGTTAGCCAACACCGATGATGGCATGATTTAAAAGCAGTCTTAGGGCTGCTTTTTTTTTGCTTAAATTTAATCAAGCTTGATAGTGGCTGAACGTAAGTAAGGTAGTGCCAACCATTTAGATACAATAATCTTGCCTGAATGCGCATGCGCCTTTGTATAGTATATGGATTGAGAAATATAAATGAAGGAGTGGGCATGCATTTTCAGTTAAAGCCAGTAGTTAAAAAAAGTGTCAAAACCGGTTTAAAAACCAGTGCGATATTATCGCTCCTGATCATGGTGACCGCATGTCAACCTAAAGCGGATGCACCGAGTGATAAAAAATCAGAAAATGTATCCTCATCGCAACAACAAAAAAATCTCAGTCCTTACATTGAATCAAAAAGCATAGTGCTCACGCCAAAACAGTCGCAGAGCTGTGATGAAGCAGGTTGCACTCGTTATGATTTTCAAACGGTGCAAACCAATCATGCATGGATTAATCAATATTTCTTAGATCGGATTCAAAAAATAGAGCCTCTGGCATTTGAAAATGTGAAAAATGCGACAGCGGAAACGGTGGATGAAAAGCAGTTGAATGAATCTTCGATTGTCGTGCGCTATGTCGGACAAAATCAAAATTTAGCCACTTTTGAACTGCTTACTTATAGTTATAGTGCAGGTGCGGCACATGGGATGTACCATAAGGAATATGTGAATTTTGATTTAAAAAACAAGAAACGTATTGCCTTGCAAGATTTAATCGCTTCGGGTTCAGAAGCGAAATTAATCGAAGCCTTATATCAAAATAATATGACGTGGTTGGACGCGCATTCAGTTGAGCAAGCTAAACTTCAATTAAGCGATAATTTTTATTATGGTGCCAATGGCATTATTTTTGTTTATCCCCTTTATGAACTTGCCTCCTATGCAGAAGGAATGTCTGAGCTGAATTTGCCCTATGTTTTGGTTAAGGATTTGATTAAGCCTGAATATTTACCTAATTTGCCCCAATATGCTGAGCGTTAATTTTGAGAAAAATGCGCTGTTATTGTTCTAATAAGGCGCAGCTGCAAGCAGAGTCACTGTATTTTTTGGCTTGAAGCGCTTACACTATAGCCAGTTTTTTTCTTTACAAAAGATTGACCATGATTGACCCAAAATTACTCAGAAATAGTATCGAGGCTGTAAATGCAGCTTTAGCAAAACGTGGCGTACAGTTAAACGTGGAAGAGTGGGCGTCATTAGAAGCTCAGCGTAAAGAAATTCAGTCCAAAACCGAAAGCCTACAAGCTGAACGTAATGCTGGTGCAAAACAAGTCGGTCAAATTAAAAAATCAGGTGGCGATGCCTCTGAAATTATGACACGCATGTCCGCGATTGGTGATGAAATTAAAGCTGCTGAAGTTGCTTTGTCACAGCTACAGGCAGAGATTGAAGAGAAGTCATTGTCTATCCCAAACTTACCGCATGAGTCTGTGCCTGAAGGTAAAGATGAAGGTGATAATGTTGAAATTTTGAAATGGGGCACACCGCGTCAGTTTGCGTTCGAAGTGAAAGATCATACTGACTTAGGCGAATGGATGGGCGGTTTGGAGTTTGAAACGGCCACTAAACTCACCGGTTCTCGTTTTAGCGTTTTGAAAGGTCCTTTGGCGCGTCTGCAACGTGCATTGACTCAATTCATGCTGGATACTCATACCTTAAAAAATGGTTATACTGAAGCCTATGTACCTTATCTAGTGAATGCAGAATCACTTCGTGGTACGGGACAGCTCCCTAAATTCGAAGAAGATTTGTTTAAACTTCAAGGTGAAAAAGAATACTACCTCATTCCAACTGCTGAAGTGCCTGTTACTAACTTTGTACGCGATGAGATTATTGACCCTGAGCGTTTACCACTCAAATATGCAGCGCATACACCGTGTTTCCGTAGTGAAGCAGGTTCTTATGGTCGCGATACACGTGGTTTGATTCGTCAGCATCAATTCGACAAAGTTGAGATGGTTCAGATTGTAAAACCTGAGACTTCAATGGATGCGTTAGAAGAATTGACGGGTCATGCAGAAGGTATTTTGCAAGCCTTGGGTCTACCATACCGTAAAGTGATTTTATGTGGCGGCGATATGGGCTTCGGCGCAATCAAAACCTACGATCTTGAAGTTTGGGTGCCAAGCCAAAATACCTATCGTGAGATTTCATCATGTTCATGCATGGGAGAATTCCAAGCCCGTCGTATGAAAGCGCGCTATCGTGCAGATCAAAAGAAAACTGAGTTTGTTCATACTTTAAATGGCTCAGGCTTGGCTGTCGGTCGTACTTTACTTGCGGTGATGGAAAACTATCAACGTGAAGATGGCTCAATTGAAGTGCCAGAAGTACTGCGTCCGTATATGGGTGGTTTGACCTATATCGACTAATTTACAGTCATGTAGAAAATAAAACCTGTATTTAGATATAGTTTGCATAAAATTTGCTTGAGACAATCAGATCTTAATATTGAGGTAATCCGTGGATATTTTCCCCATCTCTTTAAAGTTGCAGCAGCAACCTTGTCTGATTGTTGGTGGTGGGCGTATAGCCTACCGTAAAGCAGTTTTGCTGGCTCAAGCGGGAGCTATCATTTCGGTGGTTTCTCCTGACATTGAGCCGGATTTACTTGAGATTGTTCAAAACACTCAAGGGCAACATGTTCAGTCTGTATTTAATTTAACAATTGAGCTGCGCGATTATCGTTTAGTGATAGCAGCAACCAATGATGCTGCGACCAACAAAGCGGTATTCGAAGCTTGTGAAGTTGAAAAAATATTGGTCAACAGTGTTGATGATCCACCACATTGCCGTTTTATGGTGCCTGCGATTGTAGATCGTTCACCGCTGATCATCTCCATTGCCACCAATGGTCAATCTCCTGTATTGTCGCGCCAAATTCGCACTCAACTTGAAAGCTCCATTCCTCATGAGATGGGAAGTCTAGTTGAGTTTTCAGGAAAATGGCGTAGCGCTGTTAAAGCTAAAATTACCCATCCTGAAGAGCGCCGAATTTTTTGGGAAGACTTGTATGCGAGTCGCCTTAAAGAGCAGGTGTTTAACGGCAACATTGAAGCGGCTGATGCCTTAATTGAACAAGCATTGATTGAATGGAAAACACCAAAGGGTGAAGTCTATTTGGTTGGTGCTGGTCCCGGTGATCCTGAACTATTAACACTTAAAGCGCTACGTTTAATGCAGCAAGCGGATGTCGTGATTTATGATCGGTTGGTTTCTGAATCGATTATGAACTTATGCCGTCGTGATGCGATCAAAATCTATGTGGGCAAAGCACGCTCGAATCATGCTGTACCACAAGAGGGCATTAATGCGCTGCTGGTGAAATATGCACAAGAAGGGAAGCGGGTCTGTCGTCTTAAAGGCGGTGATCCCTTTATTTTTGGACGCGGTGGTGAAGAAATTCAAGAGCTGTATGAAGCTGGCGTAAGTTTTCAAGTCGTTCCTGGAATTACGGCTGCATCAGGTTGTTCTGCCTATGCAGGTATTCCGCTGACCCACCGTGACTATGCACAAAGTGTTCGTTTCTTAACAGGTCACTTAAAAGAAGGTTCGCCAGAGTTGCCTTGGAGTGAATTGGTCTATGAGCATCAAACGCTTGTACTTTATATGGGCTTGGTGGGGCTAGAGAAAATCTGCGCGCGTTTGATCGAGCATGGTCAGCGTTCAGATATGCCAGTTGCGCTCATTTCAAAAGGCACCACACCTGAGCAGAAAGTGGTGGTTGGCACCTTGGCAGACATTGCCTCTAAAGTCACAGAGCATCAAATTCAAGCGCCGACACTGACTATTATTGGTGAAGTGGTGAAGCTGCGCGAACAATTACAGTGGCAAAGATAAGTTCTTTGTTGCTTCATTTATAGAAGAGATCTCCCGTGATTCATGTTGTTTTGTACGAGCCTGAAATTCCTGCAAATACAGGCAATATCATTCGTTTATGTGCCAATACTGGTGCACAGCTACATTTGGTTAAACCCCTTGGTTTTGAGTTGGATGATAAAAAACTGAGACGTGCGGGTTTGGATTATCACGAATATGCACGTATGCAAATTTGGGAAAATTTTGAGGCTTGCCTAGAAAACCTTAAAAGTAAAGGCATTGATCTAGACTCGATTTATCCGCTCACCACGAAAGGTACAGAGACGCCGCATACTTCGGATCTGAACCGACCTGTGGCGCTATTAATGGGACCTGAAACACGGGGTTTGCCTGAAAGTGTACGCATGCTGTTTCCACAAAAGCACTGGATACGGTTACCGATGGCACCAGATTCACGTAGTCTGAATCTATCCAATGCGACGGCGGTGATTGTCTATGAAGCATGGCGTCAACAAGGTTTTAAAAGCTTAGAATAATGTCACGATCATATAATGTATTGCGTCAAAGTCCCTCAAATCAAAGCCATCTGCGGATGGCTTTTTTGTGGCTTTGAGGGATAAATCCGAATCTACTGCTTTGCTTTGAAAATATGGTTACAATCTAGCTGAACTCATAAAAATAGACGACGA
Source organism: Acinetobacter sp. TGL-Y2 (assembly GCF_001612555.1). Taxonomy (NCBI): domain Bacteria; kingdom Pseudomonadati; phylum Pseudomonadota; class Gammaproteobacteria; order Moraxellales; family Moraxellaceae; genus Acinetobacter; species Acinetobacter sp. TGL-Y2. Next base: position 933,097 of record NZ_CP015110.1, read on the forward strand.
AGAAATGTCTTTTACTCAATATTTATCGACCCTTTTAAAGTGTGCCCTTATCTCTTTTGTTGTAGCAATGCCCATAATCTATGCTAACGCCAATGTGACAGCCTCACCAGCCATATTGACCGAGCAAGAAATTCAACAAGGGTTGTTGAATATGAAAAATAAGATGAATCAACGTATTGAGCAATGGGGAAATGCACTCAATAGGCAGGATTTTGACCGTGTGCGCGGTAAAATGCAGCTAAAAGCTGCTAAGCAGTTAGAAGTATGTGCGATTTTTCAGGAAGTGATAGATGAGACATACCTTGCTGCACAAGCCAATAAACATCGGTTAACTGACGCCGATCAAAGGGTGCTGAGTAGTCGAACAGACTTTATCAATGCTTTAGGCTTTAAGCATAATGTTGTGCAAACCGAATTAGGTTTTGACTGTCGAATGAAGTAAAGATTTTAAAATTTTAAATCAAAAAAGGCGCATCGTGCGCCTTTTTTGATTTGAGCATAAATATTACTTGTCACTAAACTCATCGTGCTGTGGAGCAGGTTGACGGAAGCCTTTGGTTTTATAGCCTAAGTATAAAATACCAAACATTGCCCACCATAAACCAAACTTCAATGCGGTATCTTCAATTTCTAACCACATCGCGAAAATACTGATAAAGCCCATTAATGGAATGATCACAAAGCTAAAAATATCTTTAAAGTTTTTAGTACGACCATCACGCAGTGCATAACGCGAAATTACAGATAAATTCACAAAAGTAAAGGCAGTTAAAGCACCAAAACTGATCATCGAAATCACGATATCAAGATCCATAAAGCCAGCAGTTAACGCCACTACACCTACAATTAAGATATTGTAAGATGGAGTGAAGCTCTTTGGACTAATATGACCAAAAATCTTTTTGTTAATGACGCCATCACGACCCATCACGTACATTAAGCGTGATACACCAGCATGTGCTGAAATACCAGACGCCATCACAGTAATGATTGCGAAGTACAGCACCACCGTTTTAAATGCTACACCACCGACTGCTTGTAAAATGTCAGGCTGGGTTGCTGCAACATCTGCGAAGTACGTTTTCGGATCATTCGGGAAGAAGATTTGCATGAAGTACGTACTGATAATGAAAATCACACCAGCAATTAAAGCGGTCAAGAAAATCGCTTTTGGTAGGGTTTTTTCAGTATCTTTGGTTTCTTCTGCAAGCGAACTGAGTGAGTCAAATCCAGTGAACGAAAAACACAGCAGTGTTGCGCCTGTAATGAGTGCACCGACAGTGGTCATCTCATTCCAAAATGGTTCAAGACTCCACAGTTGATATGGCGCATTCACCAATGAGCCATCCGCGTTTACGCCGCCCGCCAACAATGAATAAACCATCCAAGTGAAGTAAGCAATCACTGCCAGCTGAGTAAATACAATCAAGCTGTTGAAATTGGCAACGAATTTAACGCCACGTAAGTTCACCAAAGTCATAAATGCAGTCAGACTGACCACCCAAACCCAATGATTCACATCGGGGAAAAGTGCTTCAAGATAGATTACAGCCAGAATAATATTCACCATGGGTGACAATAAATAGTCTAACCAAGATGACCATCCCACCATGAAACCTACGTTCGGGTGAATGGATTTTTGTGCATAAGTATATGCTGAACCCGACGACGGATAGCGACGGATCATATGTCCATAACTGATCGAGGTAAATAAAATTGCAACCAGCGCAATAATATAAGATGTGGGTACATGAAAATGACTTTCTTCCGATACTAAACCAAACGTATCAAATAAGGTCATTGGCTGAATATAAGCTAAACCGATAATAATGATGTGCCAGAGACCTAGCGTTTTTTGCAGTTTAGCTGCCGATTGAGTCCCAGTGGTATTTGTCAACGGCGTTATCCTCTTAATCGTTGATCAAGGATCAGTCAAATCTATTAGGATCATTTGAGACGAACGATCCCCCCTAATGGATGAAACAAAAGTGCGCCAACCTAAACTAGATTGAGACAGTTTGTCAGTAACTTGCATGAAGTTTTTAGCAGAAAATGTACCACATTCTATAAAAATAAGTGATTTTAGATTCTGCATGATAAAAGCCCGATGTTTAAAAAAACATCAGGCTAGAATTTGGGGGTATATTGGCTTACTTTTTTGCATTTACCAAGCTTTTTCTAAAATTGATTTCAAATCTGCAAGTGAGGTTTCTTTCGGATTAAAAATAATTGAGCCATCATTAAGTGCTTTTTCCGCAATCTCATCAAACTGAGCCTCAGTCACTTTCCCAGTTTCGCGCAGCGTGCGAGGCAACTTGGTTAAAGTATAAATGTGATCGCGCATGGTATTGATTACGCTAATGGCTTTATCCGCACGTAAATGTGCTGGAGTCTGTGCGTAAATGTCTGGGCCCGCAAGTGGTAGCAGCAGATCCGCGATTTTGTTGCCATTCACGTCTTTATTAAACTCGAGCACATAAGGTAAGAACAGGTTCATACACAGGCCATGTGGCAAATGCACCACCGAGCCTAAAGCATGACCCAGTGAATGCACCACGCCGACCATGGCATTTGAAAATGCAATACCAGCCATAGTTGAGGCTTGAGCCAACTCCAAACGACCTGCTGCATCTTTCGGATTTTCTAGCACTTTAAATAAATTTTCGCTGACTTTTTTAATCGCGGCTGTTGCATAAGCATCACTGATTGGATTCGCAGCAAGACAGGTATAGGATTCAATCGCATGTGTCATGGCATCCATAGCAGTCATGGCAGTTAAGTGTGGTGGTAGGGTTTGCGTCATCCGTGGATCTAGAATTGCCGCATTCGGCATGAGATATTTAGATGCAAATGGCATTTTCTGCTGCGTGGCATTGTCAGAAATGACCGCGACCATGGTGACTTCTGAGCCTGTCCCCGATGTGGTTGGTACCACAAAAAAAGGTTTCAGGGCTTTGGGTAAGTTATGCGCACCTGAATATTTCAACAAGTCATCACCGCCTTCAGTTACCAAAATATTGGCAGCTTTGGCTGTGTCAATCACCGAACCGCCACCAATGGCAATAATGGCATCGCATTGATTGTTGCGATATGCTGCTGCAACACTACGCACCGTTTCTAAGCTTGAATCGGGTGGTACATCATCAAAAATAAAACCAATTTTCACATCGGTTGCTGCAAATGCAGCTTCGACAGGAGCAAGCAAACCGTTGGCACGAACGCCTTTATCGGTAATGATCAAGGGTTGTTTTGCACCCATAGAGGTGAGTTCAAAAGGCATATGTTCTAAGGCTGCATTTCCAGCAATGACTTTGACAGGACAAAAAAATTCGTAATACGGCTTGGTCATTGTGATGCACTCCCTTTGAGATACGATTGAGCAACTTTTAAATAGATGTTGGCAGCGCCTGTGAGTTTTTCTTTGAGGCTGAGTTGTTGTGGGTATTCTTTAATCGCCATTTCTGCGACCAATTTAGGTAAAATTAAAGCTTCCATTTTATTTAGGCAGCGTACTAAACGAATTGCATGCCCCAAATCACCATCTGCAATCATACGGTCATTCGCAAAGGCTTGTGCTGTACTTTCTTGGAAAGAAAAGACCAAAAAGGCATGGTGAATGTGTTTAAAAGTAATGGTTAAATCAGGTTTGGTGGGCACATGATCTATCAGCTCTAAGTGATGCTGAGGATTGACTTGGGCAATGAAGGCCGCGTCACTGTTAAATACGGCCATAGAAACGATAAAACCAACTGGAAACTTTGCAACATCCTGTTTGATTTCATCATCGACTTGACTCGCCATCGCTAAGCCTCTGCCAATCACATCTAACATGAGTTTGACATAGGCTTGTTCTAAAGCGGGCTTTACTGAGTTTATTGAAATCACTCGCTTATCCCTATTGCAGTTATTCGTTATTTTAGAGTAATTACTCTAATTTATTTTGGACTGCAATGTAAAGGGGTTATTGCTGAATCAGCTCAATATTTGCAAAGAATACATCTTTTTTGAGATATTCAATGATATCTAAACACAATTGATTAAAATCAGGGTAGGGTTGAATTAAATCACAAACACGCACCATTTCAAGGCCCGCATAACCGCAAGGGTTAATGGTATTGAAGCCGCCCAGCTCACAATCGACATTTAATGATAAGCCATGGTAACTGCGTCCTTTACGAATTTTAAAACCCAGTGAACCAATTTTCCGCTCATTTACATACACGCCCGGTGCATCGGCTTTGGCATAGGCCTCAATGCCATACTTTTGGAGTAAATTAATCATCAGTTGTTCGGCATAACTGACCAGTGTTCTGACATTCCATTTCAAGCGATTTAAATCAAACATAAAATATGCAACGAGCTGACCTTCACCATGCCAAGTGACTTGTCCGCCACGATCTGTTTGAACAACAGGAATATCACTCGGAAATAAAATGTGTTCAGGCTTACCGGCTTGACCTTGGGTCAATACAGAGTGATGCTGTAAAATCCATAACTCATCCGCGGTGTTTTCGTCACGCTGTTCAGTCAAACTTTTCATGGCTAAAAAGCGATCTTCATATAAGGTGAGTTGAGAATATTGACGGATAATTAAATTGGGTTTGGTCACAGCATCCACAGCGTTTTGAGCCTGTATCATGAGGAAAGTAGGGCTTTATTATAATCAATCTGTGATCAAAGCGGGGAGGCATTTTAATTTTTAAAGCTAATTGCATCAAGCATAATGACTGTCTTTTATCAATTGATATTTATCTCATTTAATATTAAATAAAGTTAAATAATATTGTGCTGTATAGCTGGATTTAAATTTTAAGCTACATTGCCTTCAAGCCTAAATCGAGCGCTTCTTCTATGTTTTTGTCAAAACGGACAGCGATACTTTTAACTTTGGATTTTAGCACTGACCATGCTTTTTCAATTGGATTTAAATCTGGACTGTAAGCAGGCAAGTACATGATTCTACAGTTAAAGTCTTTGGCTAGTTTTTTGATATCTCCGTTCTTATGAATCGAAGCGTTATCTAGAATCAGCAGATGTCTTTTGGTCTTATCTTGATTATCTTTGGTTAAATTTTCAAGTAGATATCTCAACCATCCCGTGAACATTGCTCGATCGCATGAACCTTGAAAAATCAAAGGGTAAAGGAACTGATACGCTGAATTAGACCTCACAGCACTGATGATACTTAATCTTTTACCATGACCACCCAATTTTAAAGCAGCGCAACGACTGCCTAGTTTAGACCAACCATATTGCGCTGTATCTGTGGTGTTTATCCCAGACTCATCAATATAAAGAATCTGATCTTCCCCAAACTCCTCTTTCCATTGCGGAAGAAACCAGTTGAATACAGCCCTTGTTATTTTGTCGGCTTGCTTATAGAGAAAACTCTTTTTTTACGTGTCCAACCAAGTCTATGAATGGCTTTTAACAGGGTTGAGTAAAGGATTGGATACCCAAACTTTTGTTCAAATAAAGGGATGAGATCTTTCACTTGAGAAAATTCAGTAGTTTCAATAAAGTGTTTGAAAGCATCCATATCCTTGATTTTAGTGGGTCGACCTGCATTGATTTTAGGCTGTTTCAATTCTCCAGTGGTGTTTTGAAGAAGAATCCAATCATCCAAAGTGGTTCTAGATATTTTAAAGGTTTTACATGTATATGATTTGTGATTATTTTCTTCATAAAACTGCATGACTTTTTCACGTAAATCCACTGAATATACTTTAGGCATGATCTTGAACAAATTAATTTTTTATCATTGTATCCCAAAATAAGATTGCAGCTATATTACTCAATTAATAAATGTGGAACATGAAAAATCAACAAAAAAGCTCTATTCACTAAGGTGGAACTTTTTTATTAGTATAAGACATTGAAAGTTATTAATAAATTAAAGGTGTTTCGCATAAGGTGTATTATGTTAATTTTAAAATAGTTAAAAAATATGTCCGATTTTATGGCTGCTTGTTAAACTCAAGCTGACTATGGATTTTAATCAATTCTTGTTTTTGGGCATCTGTAATATTCTTTAAACGAAGAATATCTTTCTCTTTGATTTTAGGTCCATTTTTTAAACCTTCAAATCCCATTATTTCTACTTCTTTATCTAGCCATTCCTGTGATGGTTGAGACATATGATATTTGCTTATCTTAGGATGAAAAAATTCTAATTTTTTATTATCTTTATTTTCAACATACTGAAGATTCTTTTCATAGACTGCATCACTTTCATACTGATTTCTAATAATATGAGTGATTTGTTTCACCATGTCATCAGAAAAAATAAATGTTCGAATATAATCTGTACGTAAACCATCATGTTCATAGGGATCATCATAGTAAAAATAATGTCCTCGTTTAGTATCAACAGCCTCGATTATGTAAGAAATATCAGTATTATCTTTGAAATTTTTATCTAAAACTTTACCTTTATCAATTACTGTTATAATTTTGTCATAGCTATACCAGGATGATCCTGTACTTTTACCATAAATATATAAATTTACTCTTAAACCACTTAAATCTACAGCAGGATCAATATTAAACTCATAAGTGACGTTATTTGGTCCATTCATTGGACTACATCCTATTATAAAAAATAAAATTATTATGCTTGATAAATGTTTAAGTCTATTCATCGGTAACGATATCCTAACTTATTCCATTCGTGAACCTTGGCTAATTCAGGTGTTTTGGCAGAATTTCGTGTTGTTCGATAATCATTAAAAATAGATTGAAAATCATCTTTTAAACGCAATTCATTTTTGAAAAATTTCATCGTTAATATTTTAGCGTTACGTGTAGTGATAGCTTTAAGACCATTATCACCTTCACTTGCTACCATGAAAGTAGGTGCATAATCCCAACCAATACCTTTATGTACAGCAATATGCTCTGCAGTTATTCTTAGATCTGGCAAAAATGACGGATAAGACCAACTTGGTTGTCCTGCCACAACGACATTTTGACAATTTTTATATGCAGATATTTTTCGAGCAAAAGCCTTTTCATAATTTTTTGTTTTTGCATCTAACCTTGCTGTATTACAACCAAAGAAGTTTAATCTTGTTTCTCCATTTGCCCAATAATATTTTAATTTTGCCCATTCAGACTCAAGCATCTGTTGATGTCTACCAGATGCGATCAAAATAAGTATTTCCTTGGGATCAAACTGATGAGCATTGTAAATAAGTGGTCCTTGAGTACCAGCATGTGAAAAAAAACTTACTTCTTTCACTGCTGCTTTTGTTTCTCCTCCATAAAAATTCACCCAATAATCGATTGCTTTTTGGATACTACTAAAGCTAGTAATATCAGGGAGATGTACTTTATGTATTAAAGGGTCATACCAAGGCTCTGTTTTTAATATAATATTTCTAGTTTGAGCAGCCTCTTGAAATAAATTCTTAGCCTTATCTTTTTCAGCAACCCAAAAAAGTAAAAAAATTTGTACTTTCCGAGTAATTTTTTGAGTAACTTGGTTGCCTTCTGGTGTTGTCATACCATCTGAAGTTTTGGAGTCATTATTAGCCATATTGTTATCGTCATATCTCTAAATGTATTTTTAGTTCTTGAGGATTTGAACTATACAGAGTCTGTGTAAATCCATCTTTATCAGTTACTCCTTTTACTTCCCTACCATTTTCGTAGTAAGCCGTATATTGAGTATATCCATAAGGTACGGAATCATCATCAACAAACCTATAACGCAAACTATTTTGCTGACTTTCAGGAAGAAATGGTAATTTAGTTATTACCTTCGCCCCACCTTTAAACAAATGTTGTCCAGCTTTCGCCTCAAACTTTGCAGGTGTAATGAATGTAATCCCATTCTTATTAATTATGATTTGAGAACCACCAGCCATAGGTCTACCTATCTTTATAAATTTCAAAATTTAAGCTGCAATTTAGCTTAAAATAAACATCTAATAATTCAATATTTTTGATCAAAGTATGACTTTCATCATAGCGATTCAACTGAATGATAGCATTATTGTTGCTGCAGACAATAAAGAAGTCATATTCAAAGAAGACCACTCAAATGAGCTTCTTGAACGATCAACATCAAAACTTCATGCTTGGAGTAGTGGGATTGTTACGGGCACAGGCGAATATTATGTGATTAATCGCTGTATCGCTTTATTTAAAGAGTTCGCTCAATCAGAATTAACATCCCTACCTGATTATTTGGCACTTTCACGGAAAATTCGAGAATACGAAATCGGTAGAGATTATTTCCAGGTACAAAACACCAAACTACTATGCTCTAGCTACAGTGAAAACGGTGCTCAACTGTATAAAATCGAACGGATCGATGATGATAAAAGCTACAGCATGACCGCTATAGAACCGATGGACATGACCGTGTGGATGTTTAACCCCAATGTCGAAAGCATTACTTTGGATTTAAAAAACTTATATCTCAATTTGAAAGATTACTCAGCCTTTGCAAACCAAGTCGATTGGATCAATTACTATATCAATCGAATTGCACCAATTTATCAAAAACAAAGCCAAGTAGATTCATTGATGAGTCAAAGCTTTGATATCTTTTTTCAAAGCAAAAATGAATACGTGTTTGGTCATGTGCCCAATACGCAAAATACAGCACTAGAATTTAAAGAAATTTCCATCAATTCAGAGTCCATTTAACATAATGGGCATTATACGAAATCAAGTTTGATCTATGAGAAATTCTAAGACTTTCAGAGTTTCATCTTTTCCTAAATCAAACTCATCTCCCATATCCATAGCAATTAATCTCATAATTTCATCATGAGATATTTCAGAGAACTCAAATGAAAACTGATTGTAAATTTGCATGCATTTGCTTGCTACGTCATCAGGGTCATAGTTTGTTTCTACAAAACTCTTAACTTTTTTTAGTTGTACTTTTAAATCAAGCATAAAACAAACACTTATCTTAGTATTATTAAACATAAAATCTCTTATGCGAAGTAGTATTGAGTTCAAGCAATATTAGATAATGCGAAAACTTTTTCAAAATCCCCAATAATTATGAGAACTCTATCTTCTGTCGCACTTATTGCATGTACTCTTTCTGCTCTAATCAATCTAAGCTCTTATTTTTTTCATTTTGCATTCTCTTTCATACTTTGTATCTTTTTAATCTTACTTCTTTTTGGTGTAGCTATCATAGTCATCTCTAAAAAATTAGAGATTAATTTTAATAGTCTTTCCTTCGTTTTATTTTTCTATGCAATTGCAACATTCTTTATAACTACAGGGCTATTGGATAACTTTAATGTCGAAAAAGATGGATTAGAGTATGTCTTAAACAATCGTGGAACTTTTATTCGTGAAGCAACTATTGAAGAATATCATTTATATAAAAGTCGATCTTCTCGATTAATGAGTGCATATTTAATGCTCTTTTTCCAATTGTTATACATAACTATTAATGCCTCAATTCCCAAATCTCTTTCTCAAACAAATGAAAAACAATAGCCAATAAAAAAGCCCAACATCCTGTTGGGCTTTTTTACATATTTGATGCGTTGGTATAACTCCTGTCGTACCGGCATTTTCCGTTGCTGTCTTTTCTTATTCTTATCTGGAGCATCCTGCTCTCTATGTCCCCATCATAGAAAATAGCTTTGACTCAGGCTAGACGCAAAGAACGGTTTATGGCGTAAGCCTAAGCTTACATTGCTTAAAATTTATCCCCATTTTTTGTGGATTATTTCGGTTGTGTGACAGTTGATAAAGTTCAAAAAACCGCAAAATTGATTATTTTTTAATCAAAATGATTGGCAGAAGATATCAAAACCGCTCAAAAAGAAACCGACATGTGTCGAAGCCGGATTTTTGGGGTGTTTTTAGATTATGTAAAATAGTTAAGTGATTGTTTTTAAATAATTAATAAGATTGGAGTTCGCATAACGTCCATTATGTTAAATTGATAGGGTATTTTTCAAATTTAGAAATTAATGATAAAACATTTTTTTTAGAACAATAGATCCTAACTCTAGGAGCACAAAATGAATATCAATGAGGTAGCAAGTCCTATTGATTTAAGAAATTTAAATGACGCATCTGAATGGGCTGCTGAAGTAAATATAAAGCGTCCATGGAGATATGAATTTTTTGATGCTTATGTTGATGAAATTAATAGTTTAAGTATCGAAAGTCCTAAAATTCTCGAAATAGGTTCTGGTCCAGGATATTTAGCAAAGGTTTTATTGGAAAACTTATCAAATATTAGTTATACAGCAATAGATTTCTCAGAAGCTATGCACCAATTATCAAAAGAATATTTAGGTGAATTGAGTGCTAAAGCAAGGTATTTTGTTGCTAATTTTAAAGATTCTGACTGGTTTCATATAGCAGAACAAGAAAAGTATGACATTGTGATAATCCATCAAGCATTACATGAATTAAGGCATAAAGCCTATGCTAAGAATTTTCACACCCAAGTTAAAGATCATTTATTAAATAACAATGGCGTATATATAGTTACAGATCATATTGTTGCAGATAATGGTATGAAAAATAATGACTTGTATATGACAATTGATGAACATTTAAAAGCATTATCTTTAGCAGGATTTACTCAAATTAATATTCTAAAAGAAAAAAATGCTTTATGTTCTTTTAAGGTTTTCTAAAATTAACATAATACACCTTATGCGAAATTTAAAATTTCAAAGCGAGAGAGAAATACGGAAATATTTAATTTATTAAAAGAATTCGGCTAAATTAATAGCACTTAGATTAGCACTTGAAGTGCAACACCATGTTCTTGGAGTAATACCTGACTCGGACTTTTAAATCCGAGTCTTTTTCTTGGGCGATGATTCAAACGCTTAGTAATCTCTGAAATATATTCATCCGTGTAGTTATTTAGATCACTTCCTTTTCTGATGTATTGCCTGATCAGACCATTCGTATTCTCATTTGTGCCTCTCTGCCATGCACTGTAAGGATCTGCAAAGTAGAATTCTATTTCCAGTTCATTCGCGATTTGTTCATGTAGGCTAAATTCCTTGCCATTATCAGCAGTAATCGTCTTTAACTTCTCTTTGATTGGAGCCAGCAAGTCAACAGTGGCTTCACAAACCGCCTGACTCTTGCGAGTGCTACATTTCTTTAACCAAAGATAGCCTGTTTTCCTATCTACAATTGAAACTAAAGACTGCTGCTGATTTTTGCCCACAATCGTATCTATTTCTAAATCACCAAAACGTGATCGCTTCTCAATGATGTGTGGCCTATCGTGAATGCTTTTACGGTTACTGAGCATCCCACGAGTTTCTGGTTGTCCATACTTTCTTTTTCGTTGATTTCTAAAACGTAAATGAAGATAAAGACTGCCTCCTTTGAGTTTATCTTGCTGAATATATCGATAGATTGAATGCATACTGATAGCTACGTGAGAAGCGATTTGTTCGGGACTCCATTGCAAAGCAAGATAGCTTTCGATCTGTTGCAATAGGGAGGAACTTACAGTTCTATGATTCGAGATATGGCGTCTTTTAGCCAGTTTATGAGCATGTTTAGCAAAGTAGCCATTTCTATTACGATTACGTTTGATCTCTCTACAAATTGTAGAGGGAGCACGAGCCAATCTGAGGGCAATATGACGCGTAGAAAAACCTTCGCGTAGTAATGTATAAATCTGATATCTTTCTTCTTGGGTAAGATGAGTATAGTTCATGATGCAACTTTGACTTTGGTCGGTCTGGAAGCAGAATGCTATCTCATTTTACTTCCTACCTAAAATTAATCTCTGTTGCACTTCGTTTGAGAATCTAAGGCAATAAAAAACACGCTCTAAAGCGTGTTTTCTAATTTGATTAAAGTGCAGTTTTAATCAGAGGACATGCAGCCAAATCTGCATACACAGCATGCACTTGCTCAAGCTTTTCAAATCGCAGTTGCGCAGTCACTGAATGATATTTGCCTGTGCGTGAAGGCGTCACCGTCATGGTTGACCCATCAAATTCAGGAAAATGCTTTACGAAAATATCATTCACGGCTTGACGGAGCTCTGCACCTGCAAGACCAATCAATTTAATTGGATAATCCATCGGGAACACCCAAAGATGTTCTTGTAAATCGCGTGATGGCATGCGATTGGTCATGTCATTCATAGGACACCTCATCATTAAAAATACCTGCAATGTGCAGGTATTTTGTTTTCATTTGCTACATGCTCATATTATGGGGCAGTTCAGCCCATATTCAAGCCTGTATTATCCTATGGATAGATCAGTCATTCTCAAGGAAAGAACGTAAGTGTTCAGAACGAGAAGGATGACGCAATTTACGTAACGCTTTTGCTTCAATCTGACGAATACGCTCACGTGTTACGTCAAACTGCTTACCCACTTCTTCCAAAGTATGATCGGTTGGCATATCAATACCAAAACGCATTTTCAAGACTTTCGCTTCACGTTCAGTTAAGTTTTCTAAAACTTCACGTGTCGCTTCTTTTAAGCCTTCAGAAGTCGCAGCATCAATTGGAGAGGTAATGTTACCATCTTCAATAAAGTCACCCAAATGCGAATCTTCATCATCACCAATCGGTGTTTCCATCGAAATCGGTTCTTTGGCAATCTTCAGCACTTTACGAACTTTCACTTCGTCCATTTCCAAGCGTTCGCCCAATTCTTCTGGAGTAGGCTCACGACCCATTTCTTGAAGAAGTTGACGTGACACACGGTTGATCTTATTAATGGTTTCGATCATGTGTACTGGAATACGAATAGTACGTGCTTGGTCTGCGATCGAGCGGGTAATCGCCTGACGGATCCACCATGTTGCATACGTCGAGAACTTATAACCACGGCGGTATTCGAATTTATCCACCGCTTTCATCAAGCCGATGTTACCTTCTTGAATCAAGTCGAGGAATTGCAGACCACGGTTGGTATATTTTTTCGCAATCGAAATTACCAAACGTAAGTTCGCTTCAACCATTTCTTTCTTCGCGCGGCGCGCTTTCGCTTCGCCAATTGCCATACGTTTAGAAATTTCTTTAATTTCTTTCACGGTAAGATCAAGTTCTTTTTCAATATCAGCAATCTTTTGTTGGAAAGCCAATACGTCTGGACGAACTTTTTCTAAATAAGGTTTTAAATCTGCAGGTGCTTTTGCAATTTGTTCTTCTAACCAAGCTGGATTTGATTCATTGCCTGGGAACGAAGTACGGAATTCGTTACGATCCATACGACCACGACGCACTGCAAAACGCATCACTTCACGTTCTGATGTACGAATTTGTTCGTGTGTGCCACGGATCATTTCAGAAATGATGTCAAATAAACGTGGAGTAAATTTGAACATCATGAACACAGTCGCCAGTGCTTCTAATGCATCTGTCGCTTCAGGACTGTTGCGACCTGATTTTGCAACAGCTGCTTTAGTGAGTTCCCAAGCCGCTTTTAATTCGTCAAAGCGAACTTTTGCAATCTCAGGATCTGGACCAGATTCAACTTCTGACTCGTCATCAGTTTCAGCTTCTTCTTCTTCATCATCGTCTAACTTAACATCTTTGGTTGATTTCTTAGCGGTATCGACTTCAACGATAACTTCAGGCTCTTCTTCAATCACTTCAGGAATTGGCTCGTTAGATTCAGGATCTAAGTAACCAGAAAGAAGATCAGCTAAGCGACGTTCGCCCAACTCATAATCTTTATATTCTTGTAAAACAACTTCTACAGCATTTGGCCAGTAGGCAATTGAGTTTAAAACATCGCGAATACCTTCTTCGATACGCTTCGCAATGACAATTTCGCCTTCACGGGTCAACAGTTCAACTGTACCCATTTCACGCATATACATACGTACAGGATCTGTTGTACGACCGGGTTCATTTTCGACAGACGCAAGTACAGCTGCAGCTTCTTCTTCTGCGACTTCATCAGTTGTTTCGGCATTGTTGCCTTCGAACATGGTGTCATCAGATTCGGGTGCACGTTCATGTACTGGAATACCAACGTCTTGAAGCATTTGGATAATGTCTTCAATTTGTTCGCTTTCAGTGATTGAGTCTGGGAGATGATCGTTAACCTCAGCGTAGGTTAAGTAACCTTGTTCTTTGCCTCGGCTAATCAGAGCCGCTACTTGGGAAGTAGGGGAATGCTTATCGCTCATCTTTGCTCTCTTCTCGTTGAAATCTGTGGCATGGAAAAACCGTGCATGATAGCACAGTTATCGTTATCTAGTATCTGAATTGATCAGCTTATTTGGTTTAAAAAAACCAAGAATGTACGCCTTGCATTCCAATATGGGGCTGATTTTATTGTTTTCAAGTCCGAATCTCTTTATTTGCAGAACGAATTGATCGATCCAAATTGAGCCTCAATCATGCCATAAAATGGCTTCATAAAAAAAGCAAAATTTTGTTGGTGGAGGGGGAAAAATAAAATAAAACTTGACAAGTTTTCGGAACAAAGATAAATAGCGCGTAGCCCCATTCTTTTTTTCATTCCTGAGGTAGTTTTAGTGTCTTCTACAGATTTTGAACTAGATGATAGCTACAGTGATGATGACGTTAGTTTTGATGAGTCTACCAGCAAAATTACTGTCAAAGAATCATTAGAAAAACGTCGTTTAATTGATGACTTGCTTGCACAACGTCGTTTAGATCGTGAATTGAAAGATCTGGAATATGATTTTGATGACGATGATTTAGATGACGAAGAAGATTAATTTAACATTGGGCTTCACAGCCGAAAATGTTATTCTAGTCGATTGAGATAATACCTGTTGGAAACAAAATGAGTGCTTTAAATTTAGACCTGTTGAGTGAATATCTAGACGGCGACCAAAACGAGCATGGTCTAGATTTCGCAGCGACTCATGGCTTTTTATGTGCAACAGCAGTAGGTCCAAAATTTGATCGCTGGTTAGATGAATTATTTGACAGCAATCAAACCAAAGTTCCTACAGATATGCTGACACAAGTAAAGCTTTGGCTCGATGATCTTCGCCAAAAACTTGCCAATGAAGAAGGAATTGCATTTCCTTTTGAAATTGAAGAAGCGTCTGTTGAATCAAGTCTAGGTGATTGGAGCGTTGGCTTTGTCGATGCAATGTTCTTAAATGAAGAGGCGTGGTTCACGCCTGAGTTTGAAGAGCAATTGGTTGATCTCACTCTTCCAATTATGGTGTTCAGTGGCGTTGACGAAGAGGATCCGCAAATGGAGTCTTTCCGTCGCAACGGTCAGTTAATGGACGAGCTTGCAGAAGAAATTCCAGACAATTTAAATGAATTATATTTGATGTACCACACACCGGAATAATACAAGCGAATGTATTGAAAAGCACCCTCGGGTGCTTTTTTGATTTTAGAATTTTTAGCTTGAAATTGATCAAAAGAAGTACTTTCCTAGCTACCACTTTAAAGTCGATGCAATTAACGCGAATGAACAGTGAGCTATTAAAAATCAAATGAGAATATGTTCATGGGTCGGCCAAATTTTAAATCTAGCTACTTAATTAAGTGCGATAGGATTTATTTTTACGTTGTTGTCTGCGATAAAGAAACCAAACGACAATCATGATTACAATGGCAATGATCACACAACTGACTTGACTGAAAATTTGATGCATCAACTCAGTGTTATTGCCAAAATAATAACCGACGCAGGCTAAAAAAGAGGTCCAAATAATCGTGCCAAGGCCGCTATAGGTCATAAACTTCCAAAAGGGCATACGACTCATACCGGCAGGAATACTGATCAATGAGCGAACTGCAGGAATCATACGACCAAAAAAAACAATACGATGACCATAGTGCTCAAAACAATCCAGTGATTTTTTGACATCAGTCGACTTTATGAACACATATTTTCCATAACGATCAATAAAACTGAAAATACTTTGATGGGAAATTTTGCGCCCAATCCAATACAGCACTGCTGCTGCAAGTAAGGAGCCCACACTTCCTGCGATGATCACGCCAACCAGTAGGAGATGTCCTTGAGAGGCAGTAAAGCCTGCGGACGGCATAATGATTTCAGAGGGAATAGGAGGAAATACATTGTCCAAAAACATCAATAGCGCAATCCCGAAATAACCGAGTTGCTCCATGATTGAAATGATCCATGCTGTCATGTGAGATCGAAAAAAATAAAAAACTTAATCCATACTAAGGTTTTTTATTTTGAAAATATAGTTCTCATTTGTAGATGTAAAAATGATGGATCTAAACATCTGCATTAAGCGTAGACGTCACACTGACTTTGCTTATGGATTAATCTCTAAAGTGAATCAGGGTATGGATATAAACTTTCCTTAACACAAAACTCGTCAGTACTGGAATCAGGGAGAGCGTTGAATAGTGTAATAATGATACTTCAATCGAATAACCAATTGCCAAAGCAATGAATGCACCCAATATAGCACCCAAGAAAACCACAAAAATGTGGGATTGTTGATTCAGTTGGGTTTGCGTTTTTTCCACAATAAGAGGCTGATTTGTAGAGTTATACGCGGTCTCTATTTGGTGCTCTGAATTAAAATGTCGATGATTCGAGCATAAATATAAGCGTTTTGGCATAGTCTATTCCCTTATATTTAAATGACTTTTTAGGTGCTGTTGCATTATCCTTAACTAGAAAAAAGATTAACAATAACCATAAATTAAGTCTTGAACTTAAAGGTGTAGCCGTGTTGTGAATTTAAGTGTTTTCTATTAATTGTGTTTTTCAAATGTAAAAAACCGCTACGTGGCGCAGCGGTTCTGTAAATAATATACGATTATAAATTATAGGCGTTTACGTTTCGCTGCTGCAATTTGAGATTGGCGCATACGAAAGCCAGCTTTTTGTTTTTCGGTGGTTTTTTCAATGCAATACATGCAAGACACACCGTGTTCATAGCTAGGTAGTTCAACTTCAGTAGGAAGCAGTGGCCAGCCACAAGCGTGACATTTTGAGTTTTCACCTTCTTCAACACCATGCGTAACTGCTGTACGGCCATCAAATACGAAGCATTCACCTTCCCATAGGCTGTCGGAAGCAGGAGTTTCCTCTAAATATTTTAAGATCCCACCTTTTAAATGGTAAACCTCAGTGAAACCTTCTTGTAATAGTAAAGAAGTCGATTTCTCACAGCGAATACCGCCTGTACAGAACATCGCAATTTTCTTGTCTTTATGCTGTTCAAGGTTTTGTTTTACATATTCAGGGAATTCGCGGAAGCTTTCTGTTTTAGGGTCAATTGCGCCCTTAAATGTACCTGCTTTATATTCGTAATCATTGCGCGTATCGACTAAAATCACGTCATCACGTGCAATGAGGTCATTCCATTCTTTCGGGTCAAGATAATGACCGACCAAATCACGTGGCTTAACTTCTACGCCTAAGGTTACGATTTCTTTTTTATGTTTGATTTTCATTTTACGGAATGGTTTTTCATCACTATGTGATTCTTTATATTCCATTGCTCCAAAGCCTTCATTCATTAAAAATTGATGAATGCAATCCACTGAGGAACGATCGCCCGCAACTGTTCCGTTGATCCCTTCGTTTGCAACAATGAGAGTACCGCAGAGGTTGAGGGTTTTGACCAAATCTAAAAGACGTTGTTGTAGATCCAATGAATCTTTAACTTCGTGAAATTGATAAAGTGCGGCAACAACCCAACCAGTGGTCGCTTGCTGTTCTACAGGTGCAAGCTGTTCTACAGTAGCGTTCATGGAGTACTCCAAATGTATTAATATAGGGATAAATTCAAGGCGCATATTCTAACGCGTATTGAAGTAATATGCGAGAAAACCATATAGTAAATATGGCTTTAATTGAGGAAATAATTTTGAGTAATGATCGTCGAATACCTTCTCTTACCCCATGTGCAGGGCGTTGCTCTACGGTATTTGGTGATGCAGTATGTCGAGGCTGTCGAAGATTTAATCATGAAGTGATTCAGTGGAATACTTATACGTCTGAACAGCGGATGATCATTTGGCAGCGCTTAGATGTGCAACTGGATCAAATTTTGGTACCGATGTTGCCCCATGCCAACATTATTCACATTGAAGCATTCATTGAGAGTAAGCGTGTTCGGGTATTTGATACCGCAACCACAGGACGTAAGCTTTATCATGCGCTTAAAATTTGTGAAAAAAATAAAAATTTGGCAGAGGTAAGCGGTTTGGGGATTCAGTCTTCACAGGTAAAACCGATTTGGACGGAGTTTGAGCGCCGAGTATTGGCACTCGCGACAGCTAGCTATGAATTGGCATGGTTGCGTGCAAATGGTATCAGTCAAAGTTTGTTGCATAGCTTAGATGAATTTTAGTCTTTTTAAATGATATCAAGCTAAATGCAGTCGTTAATAAAATAAATAGGTAAAAAAAAGCTCGCGATCTGCGAGCTTTTTTAATGTAAAACCATTAAGCCACTTGTACAGGAATGCAGTTCGCGGTGTGATTTACAGTATTGTTTGGGTTGGCATAAACAAGGCGTGGTTTGTGAGCATCTGCTTCCGTAACAGTGAAGTCACCAAAAGTTGCAATAATCACCAAATCACCAATATCAGCTTGATGTGCAGCACCGCCATTAACAGAAATAATGCCAGAATTCTCTTCACCACGAATTGCATAGGTCGTGAAGCGCTTGCCATTGGTTACATTCCAAATATGAATCTCTTCATATTCACGAATACCAGCTAAATCTAACAATACACCGTCAATCGCACATGAACCTTCATAATGAAGTTCGGCTTGTGTCACGACTGCACGATGAATTTTAGCTTTTAATAAGCGAGATAGCATGGGAAGCGTCTCCTGAGTTGCCTTAGGCCTGTTATCTAATGATTAAATAACAATTTCTATAGTGGGTAGTGCATTTGAAAGCGCATTTTGCTCTCAAAATTTGAGCAAGGCAAGCGAAATTGTTGAACAAAGAACAAATTAATCAATCAAGGTTTATAAGCGTTTATTTGATTCATGGCGTGTTGAATTTCACCATTGACCAATAACTTGATTCGGCTTAATGCATGATGAATCGCATCATCCATTAGCTTTTGCTCGTTTGAAGATGCTTTGCTTAATACATGACCTGAAACACGTTCTTTTGAACCTGGATGACCAATACCAATGCGTAAGCGATGGAAGTTGGGACCGATGTGCGGGACGATATCACGTAAACCGTTATGACCACCATGTCCACCGCCTGTTTTTAGGCGAATCACACTGGGATCCATATCGAGTTCATCATGTGCAATGAGCATGGCTTCGGGAGCGATATTATAGAATTTGGCGAAGGGAACAACACTTTTGCCTGAGGCATTCATAAAGGTTGTAGGTAAAAGCAGACGAACGTCTTGACCTTCAATATTACCACGACCACTAATTCCGTGGAATTTTTGATCATTTTTAAGGGGGATGCCATATTGCTCTGCAAGGCGTTCAACAAACCAAAAGCCTGCATTATGGCGGGTTTGGGCATACTCAGAACCTGGGTTGCCCAAACCGACTATAAGTGACAAAGGAGTTTTCCGATCACTCATATTTGCGATTACTCGCCTTTTTCCGCTTCAGCTGAATCAGTTTCAGCATCTTTAACTACTTCTTCTTGAATAACAACAATTGAAACAACTGCTTGATCGTGGTCTTCGCCTTGAGCAAGAGCAGGAATTGTTACGCCTTTAGGAAGTTTAAGATCTGACAGGTGAATAACTTGACCAATTTCTAGATCAGCGATATCTACTTCAATCGAAGTTGGTAGATTGCGAGGTAAAGTTTCCACTTGAACTTCATTTAAGTTAAGCGTTGCAATACCGCCAGCTTTAACGCCTTTAGATACATCTTGGTTGATTAAGCTTACAGGTACAACTGCAGACATAATTTCACCGCGTGTAATACGCATAAAGTCTGCATGCATTGGTGTATTTTTTGCTGGGTGACGTTGTAATGCTTTGATCACAACTTCTTCTTTTTTACCCGAAACATCAATAGTAATAATTGAAGAGAAAAAGTCGTTGTTTTCAAGCTGTTTAACGAGCTGACGAAGTTCTAAAGTTATAGATACTGGTTCAGCAGCACCACCATAGATAATTGCTGGTAGTTTAGCAGCAAGACGAAGGCGGCGGCTCGAACCTTTCCCTTGAACTGATTCTTCACGAGCTTCTGCGTTTAATACGAAGTTTGCCATGATAGACATCCTATTTGAGTGAGTTAAACTAGACCTTCGACCAGTCTAGTGAGACAAAGCCCTGCGATCAGGCAGAGCTTTAAAATTTAGCGCTATATTATAGATAAGAATCAAACATTGCGCTAATAGATTCTTCGTTGTTAATACGACGAATTGTTTCAGCAACCATACTGGCCACTGAAACTTGGCGAATCTTACCAAGTTCTAACGCTTCTTGAGAAAGTGGAATGGTGTCTGTTACAACCAATTCATCAATCACAGAGTTGCGTAAATTTTCAAGTGCCTTACCAGAAAGTACTGGATGTGTTGCATAAGCAACAACACGGCGTGCACCAAATGACTTAAGTGCATCAGCAGCTTTACACAATGTACCCGCTGTATCCACCATATCGTCGACAATCACACAATCACGATCTTTGACATCACCAATCAAATGCATCACTTGTGATTCATTTGCTTTTTGACGACGTTTATCAATGATTGCAAGATCAATATCACCCATTTGTTTTGCTACCGCACGTGCACGAACCACACCGCCAACGTCAGGTGAAACCACCATTAAGTTGTGATGTTGTTGTTGGCGTAAGTCAGCGAGCAAAGCAGGTGTACCATAGATGTTATCTACGGGAATATCGAAGAAGCCTTGGATTTGATCTGCATGTAGATCGATCATGACAACACGATCAATACCAACAGTGGTGAGCATATCCGCTACAACTTTTGCAGTGATAGGCACACGAGCAGAACGTGGACGACGGTCTTGACGAGCATAACCGAAGTACGGAATGACAGCAGTAATACGACCTGCACTTGCGCGACGCAATGCATCAGCCATAACAAGGACTTCCATGAGGTTGTCGTTTGTTGGGGCACAAGTAGGCTGTACGATAAATACGTCTTTACCACGCACATTTTCAGTGATTTCGACAGCGATTTCGCCATCAGAAAACTGACCGATAGATGCAGCACCTAAAGGAATGTGTAAATGGCTAACGACTTTTTGGGCGAATTGTGGATGCGCAGTTCCACTAAAAACGACAAGATTGGGCATGAAGCACCCTTGGCGGTTGAAATGTATAGAAATAGATGGCAGGGGTAGCTGGATTCGAACCAACGGATGCCGAGATCAAAACCCGGTGCCTTACCACTTGGCGATACCCCTAATGCGGCAGAACTTTAATGGTTTTACGTTCGTTTGTCAAGGTTGTTGAACAAACATCAGCGTAAGAGTGTTCTGTCTTTTTTGAACTTAAAATGGCAGGGGCGGCTGGATTCGAACCAACGGATGCCGAGATCAAAACCCGGTGCCTTACCACTTGGCGACGCCCCTAATTCGATATTATGTTTGATTCTACAGTGATGGCAGGGGCGGCTGGATTCGAACCAACGGATGCCGAGATCAAAACCCGGTGCCTTACCACTTGGCGACGCCCCTAATACTTTAAAACACAAACAAACATCTACAGATGAAAATGATGGCAGGGGTAGCTGGATTCGAACCAACGGATGCCGAGATCAAAACCCGGTGCCTTACCACTTGGCGATACCCCTATCATTTAACTTGAATATGATTTAATGGGGATTCTTTTAAACTTTTCACCGAGTAAGCTTTACAAGGAGAGTCTTTAAGAATCTCATCAAGATTCATATCTTCAGTTAGCTCAGTAAAAACACAAGCACCTGTACCTGTAAGTTTTGCTACACCGAACTGATCTAAGTATTGCATCGCTTCATCGACTTCAGGATATAAACTTCTTGCCAAAGGCTCAAAGGCATTTCCGAAATCAGATGGCTTTATCTGATAGGCGCAAAATTTAGTGGTCTTCGTGTCTCTTGTCAACGCTTTTTGTGAAAAAAGCAGTTGAGTGCTGATAAAACAATCAGGTTTAAGCACGATGTACTGTTTTTGATCTAAGTCTATGAATGTTAAGTGTTCACCAATACCTTCTGCCCACGCATTTTTACCATACACAAAGATGGGCACATCAGCGCCTAGCTTAAGCCCCAAATCTGCCAATTGTTCAATGTTTAATCCGCAGTTCCAGAGTTGATTCACGATGCGCAGTGTTGTCGCAGCATTGGATGAGCCACCACCGAGTCCTGCACCCATCGGAATATTTTTTTCAATGCGGATCTTTAAGCCTGAAAGCGTTTGCGCAAACGGTTTTAAAATTTGCGTGGCTTTGTAAATGAGATTTTGCTCAAGTTCGACGCTGTTTAAGCCGTCAATCTGAATCTCTGCCGAGTCTAATCGTTCAAATTCCATCCAGTCGCACAAATCGATCAGCTGAAAGATGCTTTGCAATTCGTGGTAGCCATTTTCACGGCGACCTGTGATGTGTAAAAACAAGTTTAATTTGGCAGGAGAGGGAATACGAATCATAAGAATTGAGCTTTATAGTATTAACGATAACGATATAGTATTAACGATTTTGTATGATCATTGTAATACGGTTTTCTTTATCCGTTTCAAGCTGTTGTTGCAAAATTAACTTGTTGGGCAAGGTCGCAGTTTGGTTGTAGCTTAAATGAACTGTCCAACCATCTTCAACTATTTGTTGAATACGTTGTTGTTGATCTTTTTGCAGTTCAGCTTTTAAGCTTGCAGGCTTGGCCTGTACCCAGTGCACCAAGTTAGTGATCGGAGTTCTCCAACCTGTGGCTTGTTCAAGCAGTTCTTCTGGCGACGCTGCTGTAATGCGTCCAGTTTTTGCGCTATTTAAAGTGACTTGCCCCGGTTGACCTGTAATTTGAGTTTTACCAACCCCCAGAATGCCACTTAGTTCAATATCAAACTGCTCTTGATTTTGCTGCCATGTAAAAAAGGCACTACCTGATTGCTGTGGGGTTTTTACCCCAATTTTCCCTTGCAGATTAAATTGATTTAATCCTTGCGCCGTAGGATGCGTGCTTTGAGGCTGTGTTTGCAAACTTTGACAGGCAGACAGCGTCAAGGCACTGATGGAGCTGAAAAAAATAAAAGAAATTTTGGCAAATTTAGACATAAAAACTAACTCTTTTTAAAATTTTGAGGCAACAATAAACCATTGAGCTGTTCTAATTGCGGATCATTCGGATGATTTTGTTGGAGTTGTTGTAACACATCACTAAATTGATCCAGTGAGCCTTGCATATACAGTGCTTTGGCAAAACGAACCCCAATATTGACACTTTTACTTAAATGATAGGCTTTAGCGAGTACACGACTGGCGGTATCAAAATCATTTTGTAAGAAAGTGATATAACCCAATGTATCTAAAATAGACGCCTGCTCAGGTGCATTTTCAAGCGCAAGTTCTGCATAGCCACGTGCTTCATCTAAACGTCTATTTTGTAATGCTAGGGTGTAGGCATAGGCATTCAAATAGGTGGGACTATTCGGTTCAAGCGTTAATAATCGCTTTAAAACCCGATCTAATTGATCACGGTCTTGAAAAGGATCCAGTAGTAATACTTCCGAATAGATCAGTTCTGGATCATTAGGAAGATTCTTTACCGCTTCTTTGAGCAAACCCAGTGCTGCTTTTTTATTGCCCATTTTTTTGAGTATTTCAGCTTGGGCTTGGTACAAGAAGCTGGCTTGCTGTGGGTAATTGACGCGCTCTTGAGTCAGAAACCTTAAGGCATCATTTAAACGATTTTGTTTGTCATAGATAGCAATGAGGTTTCGTCTTGAGACCATATACAGGTTGCCATCGACCAGTCGGTAATAGGCTTTGGCAGTTTCATAATGCTGTTTACGATCAGCATTAACCGCCAAATAATAATAGGCATCATTTTGGTATTGATTGGAATATCGTAGCTCAACCAAATATTGTTCCGCCAGCTCGTACTGTTTTAAATCAATTGAGGTTAAGCCTGCAATAAACAACGCCTCTTCTGCATCCGGCCATTTTTTAATAATATTTTTGAGTTTATTGAGCGCAACTTCAGATTGATTCAGTTTAATGAGGTAGCGGACTTCAGCCATGTGAATTTCAAGATTATGTTTATTCTTCTTACTGCTACGTTCAAACCACTTTAAAGTGGCGGCTTGATCACCCAATGCCATCAGTAGATTGGCTTTGAGCAGAATAAATCCAGTGGCTTTGGGGCGCTTTCTCAGGGCTTTGTTCAGTGTTTTTAGGGCTTGTTCGACTTCGTCATTTTGTGCTTCTAAACTTGCAATCAGCACCAATACAGACGGATTATCATTTTCTCTACTTTTGCGCAGCGTCGTTAGTAAATTAGCACGATCTTCAGCAGATTCCGGTGAAATTCCCTCGAGAATGCGTTCTAAGTCGGAGTCTGGGTCGAGCGTTAAAATGCTGTCCAATACATCTGCGGCCAATTCATACTCATGGGATTTGAGTGCAATATGGGCCAAATAAAACTTAGCAGGGACGTCTTCAGGTTCTTGTACCACCCAATGCGTTGCAATGTCTAAGGCAGCTTGTAAGTCATTTTGCTCAAGAGCAACATTTAAGGCGCGCTGCTTAATGGCAGTGGAGCTGCTCCGAATAGCCAGAACGGTATAATTGTGTAGCGCTGTGGCTGTATCGTTCGCTGCAATGGCAAACTCAGCCATCATGGTTTGTTCTATAATCTTATGATTCGATTGTGCATGATTAATTTCTCCAGATGCTCTAAGATGAACACTGTAAGTCATGCTACCGACAAGTAAGAGTGTGGTAGAATACTGCTTAATTGTCATGCCGTTGATTCGGCTATTTATTTGACGCAAATTTTTTATCCAAGTACTGCTTTTTATGACACCGTTATTGCACAATAGCATAAATTTAGCGAATTGATGATCTGATATGTCTTTCTTTGCATTGGGTGTCAACCATCAAACAGCCTCCGTTGAACTGCGCGAACAAGTGGCTTTTAACCCTGAAAAGTTAAGAGATTTGTTGGCGGAGCAACGTCACGATCATGTATTGAATGATATGGTGGTCGTGTCAACGTGTAATCGGACTGAAGTCTATGCCATGGCAGACAATGCTGAAATGGTACTAGACTGGCTCGCACAAAAAAATGGTATTGATGTAAAGCAATTACAAAATCATATCTACCGTCATGAAAACTCAGATGCGGTGACCCATTTGATGCGAGTCGCTTCCGGTCTAGATTCACTCATGCTGGGTGAACCGCAAATTATGGGGCAGGTCAAATCTGCGCTGACTTTGGCCAAAGAGTCTGATGTGGTCTCAGCGCAGCTCAACCGTATTTTTGAATATGCATTTTATGCCGCTAAACGTGTTCGCTCAGAAACTGCCGTGGGTAGCCATGCCGTTTCGATGGGTTATGCAGTGGCACAATTGGCTGTACAAGTGTTTAGTCAACCTGAAAAGCTCACTGTGATGGTGGTGGCAGCAGGGGAGATGAATAGCTTGGTTGCCAAACATTTGGCGGAAATGGGGGTGGCGAAAATCCTCATTTGTAATCGAGGTGCTGAGCGAGCAGAGCAGCTGGCACAGGAAATATCGCATCGAGTGGAAGTGGAAATCGTTCCATTTACCGCATTGGCGGAAAATTTACACCGTGCAGATGTGATTTCCAGTTGTACTGGAAGTCTGCATCAAGTGATCTCACATGCGGATGTGAAAATCGCGCTAAAAAAACGTCGATATAAGCAAATGTTGTTGGTTGATTTAGCTGTACCACGTGATATAGAGCCGAAAGTAAAAATACTTGATGGTGTATATCTATATGGCGTGGATGATCTGCAAAGCGTGATTGATGAAAACTTAGCCCAGCGCCGTCAAGCGGCGGTTGAAGCTGAGGTGATGGTCAATCAGTTAGCAACGCAGCTCATCACTCAGCAAAAAGTCAGTCAAGCAGGTACTACCATTCAGCTTTACCGTGAACAGGGTGATCAAGTCCGTCAAAAAGAACTCAATTGCGCGCTTGAGCGTATTCAAAATGGTGAAGATGCTGCCAAAGTGATGCAAGAATTTGCACATCGTTTAACGCGGAAACTCTTGCATCCAACCTCATTGCTATTGAGAGAAGTGGCGAAAGATGAAAACCCAGCTTATTTTGAAGATATCCAGAACAGCTTAGAAGAGATCTTTAAACATCAACGTCAGACCAAACCTTAAACATTCCAACAATCAATATCTTTAAATAGGTAGTTCACTCTTCATTCACCAGTTTTAATCCAATTTTCTTGGTCAATTCATTTAATTGACGTCTTAAATTTGCTGATTCTATAAGAGTTTTTGGATTTTTTAATTTGATCTTTAAATATTTTTCGTTAAGACCTTCCGATATTTCTCGAGCTCTATTAAAACATTTTTCAGGTGATTCTAAGGTATCAGATAAATCAATTTGCTTTAAAATTTCAGCTAAAATCGCATGATGCTTTGAACAAGCTCCTAGAACATAATAAATTGCAAGCTCTTGGTCATCAGGTAATGAGTCAAATATTTTATCTAAAGAATCAAGTACATTTCTTAATATAGAATCATCATTTATATAAGCTCGTAAAACTTCAAATTGAGTATAAACCATAGGATTATTTATCAATAATGAAACGGCGAACTCTTCATTTCCAATTTTCTGTAGAAAAGACAGTGAAGCATCATGGTTGACTTTTGGTTGCCATTTTTTATTAAAGCCCAATTTGTCTTTAAAAAATTGACGAATCAAATAGCGGTATGAGCCATGTTTCGGGAGTAAGTCAGTCAGTTGATTAAGTTCTGCCATCACCTGACTTTTCCCTTCAGGCGTGGTGATCTCATACTGCTGGCTCAGCAGTGCAAAAATAAAATCGGACAATAACGGCGCTTGTTGCCACATGCGATTGAAGGTTTCGAGTCCTTCTTTACGGACCAAAGAATCGGGATCATGCTCTTTGGGCATAATAAAGAATTTGAGTTCACGTCCGTCATTTAAAAGGGGCAGTGCAATATCTAAAGTACGGCGCGCGGCTTTTTGACCTGCGGCATCACCATCAAAAGCAATCGTAATCTGACTGTTTTGTTTAAAAAGCGTGGTTAAATGGTCTGCATTACTGGCCGTCCCTAACGTTGCCACAGCACCTGGAATGCCTGCTTGTTGTAAAGCAATCACATCCATATAGCCTTCAACCATCAGCCAGTTTTGCGCCTTAAGCTTGCGACCTTCATATAAACCATATAGAAGCTGGTTCTTGTGAAATACTTCAGAGTCGGGTGAGTTGATGTATTTCGGTTTGATTTCGTCATTTAAAGCACGACCACCGAAACCGACTACACGACCTTTGGCATCACGAATGGGGAAAATCACCCGTTCACGCAGCAAATCAAAGTCTCGACCACTGTCACTGGTACGGATTAACCCTAGCAACTTTAAACCTTCAATATCTTGTGGAAAGGCTTTTTCTAAATGTTGCCAGTCTTCTGGTGCATAACCCAAACGCCAGTATTTCACGGTTTCTGCACCTAAACCACGGTGCCTAAAATACTGCTGGGCTATTTTGCTATGTGGAAGCTGTTTTTCATAATACAGTGCAACATTTTCCAGCAAATCATACAGGTTACCTTCTTGCGAACTCTCTTGATCATACTGGTCATTAAAAGCGAAAGCTGAACCATCAAACGCGTCAAAGCCCTCAAGATTTTGGAAAGCTTCAAATGGATCTGTTTCAAAATGAGTAGCGTTATCAGAAACGTTCTTAGAGCTTGGTTGCTGAGCGGTTTTGTTTTGAACAGGCGTTGGAGTCGAAGCTTGAGCAGGCGCAGGTTTGGTGGTTTCACGCTTGTACGATAATTTTTTGGAATCGTGATTGTCTTTGGGTAACTCAATTCCAGTTTGACTGGACAGGTCTTTCATTACATCGATAAAGTTTCGATGATCAATATCCATCAAGAAACGAATAGCATTACCATTGGCTTGACAGCCAAAACAGTGGAAATACTGTTTATCACGATACACATGAAAAGAAGGTGATTTTTCCTGATGAAAAGGACAACAGCCCGAGTAAGTACGACCCGATTTTTTTAATTTCACACGCTGACCGATCAGATCGACGATATCGGTACGATCCAAAATTTGATCAATGGTGTGCTGAGGTATGGCCATACTAAAAAGTCAGGTTTGGAAAATATCAGAGGAAGATAAGTTTAAATCATTATGCCTATGAAATATATCAATACTCAAGTTTTGTCTTAAACGCTGTGCATAAAAAAGGCGGGAATAAATCCCACCTCATTTAGAGCAGATGTAGCGCAAAATTACTGGGTGCGCTGTGGATCATACAAACTTTCATTGGCTGGTGCACTTTGGATATTGGCATCATTTTCACGATTGCCCAATAAGCCAAAACTCAAACGATTGAGTAAACCCGGCTGATTTTGAGTCTCTGCTTCTTCAACAGTAGCGTCTTTGTTCTGCGCTTTGGCTTCACGACCCAAGATGCCTAAAGTGGCTCTGTTCAGCCAGTTGCCATCTTGACGTGCTGCGCGTAAGTTCACTTCGCCGTTGGATTTCACCAAAGTCGGATAATTCAGTTTCAGCACTTCAATATATTGCTGAGAAGTTGCTTTATCACCCAGTTTGTCATAGCCATACGCCATCGTGGCTAAAGCCTCAGGAATTTGTGGGGTATTGGGGAAATGTTCCACCACCCATTGACCACGTTCGACTGCTGCTAACCAAGCTTTACGTTTAATATTAAAACGTGCAGCAGTCATTTCATTTTCAGCCAATTCTTGACCAATAAACTTCATGCGTAGCGCGGCATCGACTGCATACTGACTGCTTGGATAACGACGAATAAAATCAACAAAGTTTTGATACGCCACTTTTAGGTAGCTCACGTCACGATGTGACTGTTGCAAAGAGGTGTAACGGATCAAGCCATCATAGTTTTGCTCCATGTTCGCAACACCGCGAACATAGTAGGCATAATCCACATTAGGATGCTGAGGATTCAAGCGAATAAAACGATCCGCCAAAGCCACTGTACCTTCATAATCTTTTTGTTGAAATTTGGTATAGAGCAAGTCTAATTGCGCTTGCTGAGTGTATTGGCCAGTTGGATAATAGGTATCGATTGCTTCTAATGATTGTGCAGCATCGCTATATTGGCCACGATCTAATGCTTTTTGCGCTTTATCAAAATAGATTTGTTCGCTAGATTTTGGGCCAGTATCGACCACATCTTTCTTTGGATTACTACTACAGCCTACAAATGTAGCTGCTAAGCCTAGCGATAAAGCAAGCATTGTAACTTTATAACGTGGTAGCGACATAAAAATTCCTCTGTTTATACGGCCAATAGGCTACAATTGCACTATTAAACCACTTTTGTCCGAATGAGCAAATGACTTCAGCACAATCTTCTAATTCTAATTTCCCAGAAAACGATTTCAATTTAATTGAAGAATCTGAGGATGCAGATAATCATACTTCAGCGCCAACTGCAACACGTGTATCGTTGCAATTTCAATTGGATGAGAGCTATTCAGGTCAACGGATTGATCAGGTGGCAGCACTGGTTTGGAATGACTTTTCTCGTGAAAAATTGAAACAATGGATGAAAGAAGGTCATCTGTTGATCAATGGTAATATTGTCAAACCCAAGTATAAATGTGAAGGAAATGAAGCATTAACACTTGAAGTTGAGCTTGAGGCACAAACCACTAGCCAGCCTGAAAATATTCCTTTAGATGTGATCTATGAAGATGATGACATCTTAGTGATCAATAAAGCAGTGGGTATGGTGGTACATCCAGGTGCAGGTAATCCGAATGGAACACTGGTAAACGCGATTTTGTATCACAATCCAAAATCAGCTGAACTTTCTCGTGCAGGTTTGGTACATCGCATCGACAAAGATACCAGTGGCTTATTGGTTGTGGCAAAAAACCTAGAAGCACAGTTTTCTTTAAGTAAGCAACTTGCGAAAAAGTCAGTCTTCCGTGTTTATGACCTCATTTGTTACGGCAATATTATTGCCGGTGGCACGATTGATGAGCCAATTAAGCGTCATCCTGTGGATCGCGTGAAAATGGCGATTCTACCGGGTGGTCGTGATGCAGTGACGCATTACAATGTCAAAGAGCGCTTCCAAAACTTCACCCGTGTACAAGCACGGTTGGAGACGGGTCGTACCCATCAAATTCGCATTCACTTTACCTATTTAGGTTTCCCGCTAGTCGGTGATCCAGTGTATGTGAGCCGTGTCAAAGTTCCAGCTGGTGCATCTGAAAAACTTGCAATCCAAATGCGTACCTTTAAACGCCAAGCGCTACATGCAACGCAGCTAGGGCTAAAGCATCCGCGTAGTGGCGAAGAGATGATGTTTGAAGCGCCTTGGCCTGCAGATTTTGTAGAGTTACTTGAAACTTTACGTACTGAAAATAAAGCGTACTAATCTTATCTAATATCGTTGAAAAAGGATCATCGACATGCAATTTGTTCAAGGGCTTCCCGACGGTGTGTGTGTGGGGCAAACTCAAATTGAGCACGTCAAAACTGTAAATTCCGCTACAGCAGAATTGGCAGGTTTTAATTTGGCCTTGCATGTCAATGATGATCCGATTCGTGTCCAGCAGCATCGTATGGCGCTGCTGGATGAGTTAGCAGCCTTTGGTGTGAATAAAGTCACATGGATGACGCAAACTCACAGCACAATTTGTCACACTATTAATGAGCAAATATATTTTCAAGCATTAGAAGGTGATGGTTTGGTTACCCAAACTCGAGCACATGCACTCATGATGATGACGGCTGACTGTTTACCTGTGGTGTTGGGTAATGCGACAGCTACAGAAGTTGCCAATTTACATGCAGGTTGGCGAGGCCTTGCTGGCGGCATTATTGAAAATACGATATCGACTATGAATACAGCGCCAACATGGGCTTGGTTAGGTGCTGCGATCAGTCAGCCTTGCTTTGAAGTGGGTGAGGAGGTTAAGCAGACTTTTTGTGAAAAATATCCTGAAATTTCACATGCTTTTATGGCAAATCTGAACTTAGGTAAATATCAAGCAGACTTATATGCTATTGCACGCTATATTTTAAAAAAACAGGGTGTTGAAACTGTATTAGGTGGTGATAAGTGTTCTTATCTTGAGGCCAATAAATATTATTCATATCGCCGTAATGCTCAGACTGGACGGATGGCGACATTCGTATTTATGCGATAGAAAGTGTTAAACTACAACTACGTAGTTATCTAGTTATCTTATGTCTGATCTTAAAAAATCTCTCGCTATCGTTTATCACAGTCCATATGGACACACTGCAAAAGTGGCTCAATTCATAGCACAAGGTGCTCAGAGGTTGGGAACTACAGTGCATATCATGAATATCGAACATATTGATTGGGATGTATTGGATCAGGCGAATGCCATTATTTTTGGGTGCCCGACCTATATGGGCAGTGTTAGTGGGCCGTTTAAAATGTTTATGGACTCAAGCTCAAAACGATGGAAAAATCGTGACTGGCAAGGAAAGTTGGCTGCTGGATTTACCAACTCAGGTGGCTTAAGTGGGGACAAGCTTTCTGTACTACAGCAAATCAATTTATTTGCAATGCAACACGGTATGTTGTGGTCAGGTCTACCTTTAATGTCAACAGGGCATAGTGAAAGTGATTTAAATCGACTGTCGAGCAGCTTGGGGCTCATGACTCAATCTGATAATGCGCCAGTTGAAATTACGCCACCTGAAGGTGATTTAAAGACTGCCATTTGGTTTGGTGAATACATTGCAAGCTTGACCTATAAGCTTAACCATTAAATAACTTTAAAATTTATTTCAAAATAAAAAGCACTGCATAAGTCAGTGCTTTTTTACGCTTGAATTATTGATAATTAAGTCAAAAAAAAAATATGACAAATGCCAATTGTATTTAATTTAATCTGCTCTAAAATATGACCTATACAACAATAAAATTCAATAGATGATGGAGAATCAGGATGAACTTAAGAAGAGCATTAGAACTCTTATGCGTGATCACTCCCGTAATTAGTCTAATCCCAATAAGCGCTTATGCA
Organism: Acinetobacter sp. TGL-Y2; assembly: GCF_001612555.1. NCBI lineage: Bacteria > Pseudomonadati > Pseudomonadota > Gammaproteobacteria > Moraxellales > Moraxellaceae > Acinetobacter > Acinetobacter sp. TGL-Y2. The sequence goes on from NZ_CP015110.1 coordinate 965,195, forward strand.
AAAGAGGCTTTACAGCCTTTAACAGATACCGAACTATCTGATGTAAATGGTCAAGCATTGATGAGCATGTCTTATATTGCACCAAATGATGCGGCCAATAAAATGTCGGGACAAGGTATGGGTTTCTATAAGTTGGGCTTAGAAGCTGAAATGGAGCTCAATGCCAATATTAAAAAATTACAATTAGGCTGTGGTGGTATGAATGGTGCAGGTGGTTGTGATATTGACATCGATAATTTAAGCCTAAGTGGCATAGCAGATACGCGTGATGGTCGAGTAGGTTCATCGGCCAAATTGACCAATCCTTTTTTAGAATTTGCGATTAAAAATCCAAATTCAGCTTCGCAGCGTGAAATGGTAGGGTTTAGATTAAGTGCTGAAAAAGCGTTAGGTTTATTGACTCTAGGGGATGAAAATACAGATGGGCCCAATGGTATTAATCAATTAAGTGGTGCTTTAAAAATTAAAGCGACCACAGGTACAGCAGTGACTGCTGCGCGTTCAATGACCTATGCAGACACAGACATGAAAATTAATGGTAAAATCAAACTGTTAGGTTCCTTATTACAACCTGATTTTGATACCAATGACTACAATTTACAACTGCAATCGACTAATGCAAACCTTGCAATCAATGGAACAACCATTTACGGAACACGAATGGAATCTGCGAAATTGACAGGTTCAGCGACAATTAGTGACCTTAACTTTGGTGGCGATATTAATGCTAGTGTGAAAGTTCCACTGATTTCATTGCTTCCACTGACAATCAATGCAAATGGTTATATCTCTGGTCTTAGAGCGAATCTTGATATTGATGAAGATTTAGGCTTTATTCATAAACTTCCATTAAACAACCCATTTTCACTTTCACTGCAAACTAATACAGTCCATTGGCCGGGTGCGGAATATGCCGCAAATCGAGGTTGGTGGCTTGCAATTGAAGATCAAATTGATATAGGGCAGGTTAATCCCTCAAATCCAATCGAAGTAACTAACGATATTCTGAAGCAAGTTGTTCCAAGTATTAGTAATTACCTTACCAACAACCCGCCTAACTGTCCATTGGGATCCTGTTTAATTGCAGGACTAAATATTGGACAGGTAAATTTATCTTCAGCGAACCCCCTTTATTTCCCAATTAAAGATCTCAAGCTCGCAACCCAAAATTTCGCACCCAACTGCTATGGAAATTTAAAGTTTTGTTGAGGAATGGCACCATTTCAAACTTTCTTAAAGGAAGTTTTTTATGTCTTCATATTCTTAATAAAAATTTATAGGGGAAATCGTTCGCTCGTCGGAAATGTGTTTAAGTAGTTTATGTTGATATTTATTAAATAGAATTAAATATCAATACATTATTTTTTTATTTTTGCCTTGTCAAAAACAGTCAAGAATAAGGTGCATTACTTAAATAAGAATAAAATTGAGCTTTTTTTGTAGAGGTGTTAATAATATAAGTCGCTTATGGATTAAGCGAGCATAAAAATAAAATGAGATGGAGAGTCATTATGATCCTAAAAAGATCAGTATGTTTGATTGGCTTTGTTGCGCCTATTATATTAGTCTGTCATCGCTAACACATGCGGTCGTGGATTCGCCCATGCAGGCTTTATCTGATCGTGAGCTTTCTGATGTAAATGGGCAAGCTTTAATGAGTTTGTCTTATCTCGCCCCGGCAGACAATGCCAACCCTATGAAGAATATTTCTAACAATAATGTTGGCTTCTACAAATTAGGTTTAGAAGCTGATGTTGAGCTAAATGCCAATATTCAAAATGTGCAATTGGGTTGTGGTGGATTTAATGGGGGGAGGTGCTTGTGATATTGATATTAAGAACCTCTCACTTTCTGGTTTACCTGATGATTATGATAGCAAGGGTAATCCGCTATATAATACTGGTCGGCCTTCAGAAAGTGCTGTCTTAACCAATCCTTTTATTGAATTTGCGATTACGAATCCAAACTCAGCTTCGACACGAGAAGTAAGAGGTTTTCGTTTAAGTGCAGAAAGCATTAATGCCTTACTCACTACGGGTTTAAATAATAGCGCCAATCCAAGCAGCACCGATGGTATACAAAGCCTGAGTGGATTTATGCGAATCGCGGGAACCACAGGAACGGCCAAAACCCAGCAAACGACATTTGGTTTAACGCCTAATCAACAATTGGGAGGGGTTGCTAGACTCTGTGCAGGTATTTTGGGTACATGTTTATTGGCAGATACAGATATTAACTTTGTCAGTAAACCAACCTCCACTGGGTCAACTGGAATCACCGTGCCATCGGTTTCAACCAACTTTAATATCAATCCATTTACGATTAATGGAGTACGTCAAACTAAGGCTACAGTGAATAATATTCGTACTGTTATTAATAAAATTCCAATCGCCGCCGATTCAGCAGGACAGTATCCATCCAGTTTATTTACCAACGATGTTCTTGAAGTGGATTTAAATTGTAATAATGTAAGCGGAAGAGGTTGTGGGTTAATTACGGCATTGAAAGATACCGCTAAATTTAAAATGGGTCAAGATTCAGCCATTACCAATTTGAATATGAAAATTGATTTCGAGCAGTCCTTGAGCATGTTTCACAATATTCCTTTAACAGGCACAGGAGGTTATTTGTCTGTACAGGATATAGCCTTATTATGGCCAGGTGCTTTCGTAAGCTCAAATGATGCAACCAAAACCAGCTTATCAACTATTTCGACAAATTCTGATATTGCTCAGCCCGGTTGGTGGATGTCATTTGCAAAACCTGTTGAACTGGGGCATTTGGATGTAACCAACCCTATTGTATTGGATGATAATATTTTAGGACAGGTAGCGCAGCGCGTAACTCAAACATTAACGCCCGATTATGTAAATAAACCTCGGGCAGAAGCAACTAGTATTGCTGCGATTGTGAGTCTATTGGCAGATAATCCATTAACTTCCAAGATTGTGGCGGATTTAAATACGGCATCTGCTTCTAATCCAGTCTATTTTAAGTTAACCAACCAAAAGCTAGGTAATCAGGAAGTGGTCGCAAACTGTTATGGTTCGTTAAGATTCTGCTAATTTTTTGACGTTGAATGATCATTAAAAAACCGCCATATCGGCGGTTTTTCGATGTATCTCATAATTATTTATGAAAAATTCGAGCTTTATCACGTTGCCAGTCACGGTCTTTTTCTGTAGCACGTTTATCATGCAACTGTTTACCTTTCACCAGTGCAATTTCAAGTTTGACCAAACGACCTTTCCAATAGCAGGCTAAAGGAACGCAAGTGTAGCCTTTTTGGTTGATCGCACCTTGTAACTTTTCCAGTTCACGACGCGACAACAGCAGCTTACGTGTACGTGTTGCCTCAGGTACAACATGCGTTGATGCAGACAGGAGCGGCTGAATTTGCGCACCAAAAAGAAAAGCTTCATTATTTTTAAAGGTAATATAGCTTTCTGTAATACTCATACGCCCAGCGCGTAGAGACTTTACTTCCCAGCCTTGCAATGAAAGACCTGCTTCGAATTTTTCTTCAATAAAATAATCATGGCGTGCGCGTTTGTTCAGCGCAATGGTGCCACCATTATTCTTTTTTACGACAATTGATTTCGACATAATACAAATATTCCAAGATTAGTTATATTTTGCCTTAAACCACGCACAAGGTGAAGACATTTCAATATTAAAGAGGGAGTACGCTATGAAACAAGTTTTTGTTAAACTATGTACCTAAACAATAAACTTGAGAATAAATAGATGTCTAAAACTCGTGTAATTTATCCAGGGACATTTGACCCCATTACCAATGGGCATATCGATTTGGTATCACGTGCAGCGAAAATGTTTGATGAAGTGGTGGTTGCGATTGCCATAGGTCATCATAAAAACCCTGTATTTAGTTTGGATGAGCGCGTTTCACTTGCGAAATCATCTTTAAGTCATCTATCGAATGTCGAGTTTGTAGGATTTGACGGTTTGTTGGTGAATTTTTTTCAAGAACAGAAAGCCACCGCAGTCCTTCGTGGCTTACGTGCAGTCTCTGATTTTGAGTATGAGTTTCAACTGGCGAATATGAACCGCCGTCTAGATTCAAATTTTGAAGCGGTGTTTTTGACCCCTTCGGAGCAATATTCTTTTATTTCATCTACATTGGTACGTGAAATTGCACGTTTAAATGGTGATGTCACTCAGTTTGTACCCCAAGCTGTGGTCGAAGCTTTTGAACGTAAACATCAGCAAGGTTGGTAGCGTGTCCTTATATATAACCGATGAATGTATTAACTGTGATGTATGTGAACCCGTATGCCCAAATGAGGCAATTTATATGGGGGAGCTGATCTACGAGATTCATCCTGATTTGTGCACAGAGTGTGTCGGTCATCATGATAAACCGCAATGTGAACTTTTCTGCCCAGTCGACTGCATTCCACGTGATCCTAATCATGTGGAAAGCCAAGAGGCATTGATGGAAAAGTATAAAAAGCTAATTGCTCAAAAAAGCGCGAGCAATTAGTGCAAAAGTTTGCTAACATGCGCGACTTGAAGTGAGCTAGACGATCGCTGCTGCGTAGATCTTCGTGATTGAAACAGGGGAGGAAAGTCCGGGCTTCATAGGGCAGGGTGCCAGGTAACGCCTGGGCGGCGAAAGCCGACGGCAAGTGCAGCAGAGAGGAGACCGCCATTTTGCAACTGATCTTCGGGTCAGCCTAGAAAATGGTAAGGGTGAAAGGGTGCGGTAAGAGCGCACCGCGTGTCTGGTAACAGTTCACGGCAAGGTAAACCCCACCAGAAGCAAGACCAAATAGGAATCCATTAGGCACGGCCCGTGCTGGATTCGGGTAGGTCGCTTGAGCGTACGAGTGATTGTACGCCTAGAGGAATGATCGTTCACGACAGAACCCGGCTTATCGGCTCACTTCATCAAAATTTAAACAAACAGTGTTGAAATCACTTGACGATTAACATAATCAAGTAGATAATGCGCCCACAGTTTATGGCTATGTAGCTCAGTTGGTTAGAGCATCGCACTCATAATGCGGGGGTCACAGGTTCAAATCCCGTCATAGCCACCATTTTTATAGACCTTGCTCACTAGCAAGGTCTTTTTTTATGTCTACCAAAAGACATTCCAAAATTTTAGTCTTAAAACCCCAAATTTAACGAATGTCCCTGTCCTGAATGAGTAAGTGTTATCACACCACGATTTTCCACAATATCATATGTAATAGAATTACTTATGCGTACTAAACCAAATTGATAACTGTAGTTGAGTTGGGTTTTATTGACATTGTTGCGAGTTATAAACTCAGAATTTTGATCATTAAATTTTTGTAATAAAGACATGGCTGCCAATGAGTCATCAGTTTTTTTATAGACTTGAGATCAGAAACTAAAATTTGATCAATAGATTCAGCATCACCGATATACATGTGATTTGTGTTTAATTCAATGTTTTGAACATCAGAGCCTAGTATAGAGAAGTCTTGAGCCTCTCGCTGTGTAGCTTGCCATATTGAACTGATTAGAATCATCGATGTAATGATGCGAGCAGATAGAGATAATCTTTCCAGATCGGATTAATTTTGAGATAGGTTTGGCTGCTTCTTAGAACTTGGGTACGAGTTATCCAATCGTGTAGGCTCTGCTGGCTATGCGTGTTGAATAAAGCTAAATAAAAGCATTAAATGAATTAATTGCTTAGCTCGTAAAGTTTAGTTATTCACACTCAATCATATTTGGATCGAGTCTAAGTTTAGGAAACTCTTGATCATATTTTTCTAAAATTCTATTTTGCTCAGTGGGGTTTGCAAAAATGTGGCTTCGAAGGGCTTCGATTTGTGATTGCTCTAAATGAAGCTGCGCACAGTGCATTGCGATAGAGTTTTCTTTAGCAATACTTAGCTTTGATTCATTGGAAATACGATCAATATTGACCAGTTTTTGCTGAGCTTTACTTAGTTGTACCAAACTTCGTTTTTGTTGCATGCTCAACAAGTTTTGCTGATTAATCCAATCTGCAACATCACGGCGTACCCCGTTATATTCAACAAAGATTGGACTAATCAGTTGGCAGGCGCTCAGCGCAATGAATACGAATGGTAGTGCTAGGGTCTTAAGATGCATGGTTTTTCTCTTTTTTAGATTAATCAGTATTTTGCATGAATAAACCCAGTAAAATGTATTAAATATATACAGTTATCACATATTTGCTCAAAGGATGAGCATAAGCATTTTTGAGTGCTTGACGGGACTTATATAAATTTAGATAATGCGCGCACAGGTTACGGCTATGTAGCTCAGTTGGTTAGAGCACCGCACTCATAATGCGGGGGTCACAGGTTCAAATCCCGTCATAGCCACCATTTTTATAGACCACGCTCACCGCGTGGTCTCTTTTTTTGTGCGCGAAATTATAATTTAAAAAGAAGATTTACTACTTAAGGAAGCGTTGAATCAATTCTTGGGTTGAATCTGATTGATAGAACGGCTGGATCAATGCTTCAATAAGCGTATCTAACAGCTCAGCTTGCTCTAAGCCTCTTAGGAAATAAGGGGCAAAACGCTGCGTTTCCTCATGTAAATCTTGCTCATCTAAACCGACAGCATTGAGTAGTGCTTTTAAGTCATACTCAGCGAAAGACTCATAAAAAGCATCGACCACATGTAAAATAATCGCTTGAATCTGTGGTGTCTGACGTAATTCTTTCCAGAACTCATACACCAAAATAAAAAACTCTTCGACGTCAATGGCATTGAGCTGGGCAAAGCTTTCGCGAACTGGGCGAGTTTTGAGGTCAGACCAGATTTGCAATGCCATTTCCGCGAGTTCTTCATTTGGTAGCGTAATCACCAAGCCAATTTGCTTCACAATGGCTTGAGCAAGCTGTTGTTCGAGTTTGAGCTCAATTTGATAGTGTTGCTCTTGCACAAGACTGAGAAGTTTAGAACCTAAACTTTGCTCACCTAATTTCAGTTTACGCAAATGATCAAGCCAAGGGGTGTTGCTTTCCACAATCTGATTGGCCAGTTGTAAACTGATATTTTGAACTTGAGAATTTTGCGTAAGATAAGTCTGGGCGTTTAAGCGGACTTGTTCTAATTCTAAAATTTTATTCAGCCAGATTTCAAAAGATTCATCAGACAGTAGGTCATGAAAAGTCATCGGCGTATTTAAAATAAAATGATGAATTTTCTGTGAAACATTGCCAATAAACGCTAAGAGTTCTGCGCCGAGATTGAGTTCAAATGCATATTTATTTACGACAGCATGCAATTGCTGACACTGGATCACCTCTTTAAGTAAGATTTGATTTGCTTGTTGATAAACCCGATGCACAAACTGCTGTAAATAAGTGTTGTTATTTGAGTCAAGTAATTGTTGTTTGGTAAATTGAACCTGCTCAAGCATCAATGCTTGAGCAAGTTGTTGAGCAAGTGCCTGATTAGACACCTGCTTTCCATCCATTGACGATTGGGTAACGACGTTCACGGCTGAACGCGCGTGAGCTGATACGTGGACCAATCGCACCTTGACGACGCTTATATTCGTTACGGTCCACCAGTTGAATGACTTTTTCTACTACAGCTTTATCAAAGCCTTTTTCAATAATCTCATCTTGACTGAGGTCTTCTTCGATATACGCATATAAAATCGCATCCAAAATATCGTAAGCCGGAAGCGAGTCTTGATCTTTTTGATCAGGACGTAATTCGGCTGAAGGTGGACGGGTAATCACACGCTCAGGAATCACAGGCTCTTTTTCTAAGCTATTACGATATTTCGCCAATTCAAACACAATGGTCTTATACACGTCTTTAAGGACTGCAAAGCCGCCAACCATATCGCCATATAATGTGCAATAACCTACAGACAACTCAGATTTGTTGCCTGTTGCCAGTACCAAATTGCCAAATTTATTAGATAAACCCATCAGCAAAGTGCCACGAGCACGCGCTTGTAAGTTCTCTTCAGTGGCATCTGCTGGAGAGTTGCCAAAGAAGGGATGTAGCGTTTGCATAAAGCTGTTTACGATTGGATGAATTTCCGCAATACCAAAGGTTACCCCTTGACGCTTCGCTTGCTCAGTTGCATCTTCAACACTGATTTGAGAGGTATAGGTATACGGCATCATCACCGCTTGAACTTTATCTGCACCAATCGCATCAACTGCAATGGCTAGGGTTAAAGCAGAATCGATTCCGCCAGATAACCCTAAGATTACCCCTGTAAATCCAGAGCGCTCGACATAGTCACGCGTTGCCATGACTAAGGCTTGGTAAATTTCAGCAATGGTGTCTATGCTTGGTGCAATTTCAGCTGTTTTATAGCTTTTAGTTTCAATCTCATAATCGACAATGAAAAGCGCTTCTTTAAAGCTCGGCGCTTCTAAAGCCACGTCACCTGATTGATTAATCACAAAACTGGTGCCATCAAAGATCAGATCATCTTGACCACCGACTTGGTTGGCATAGACAATATTGACATTTAACTGTTTGGCAAGTTCTTTCAAGGTCACAATACGATGCTGCGGTTTACCGACTTCATAAGGAGACGCATTGAGTACCAGAATACTTTCAACATTCAATTTCGCCAGTTGCTGAACGCTTTCTAAGGTCCAAACATCTTCACAAATAAGCACGCCAAATTTATGACCTAGGTATTCAAAGACAAGGTGCTGATGACCTTCTGCAAAATAACGCTTTTCATCAAACACACTGTAGTTGGGCAGGTTTTGTTTATTATAAACACCCAAAACCTGTCCGTCTTTCATCACCGCAGCAGAATTATAACGATGCCCGCTTTCTGTTTGATTCACGAAACCGAACACCATGACAATGTCTTTAACTTCTGCCAACTGTTCAAATGCAGTTGCCGTGCGTTTAATCAAACTTGGGCGTAATAACAGGTCTTCAGCAGGGTAGCCAATGGTGCATAATTCTGGAAAAACGATAATATTTGCATGTTGTGCTTTGGCTTCATTGGCGAGTTCAATCATTTTTTGAACATTCGCGTTGATATTGCCAGTATGTGGAGAGAATTGAGCAAGAGATATTTTAAAACTATTCATTTAAACCAAGTCCTATTCCTATAGGTTGAATATACACAACTTGCTGATTCGTATAAATATAATTATTCAGCCGTATGCATCTGATAAAGTAACACTGCCTAAGGGCGAAAAAATCAAAATCATCAACAAATGAAATTAAAAATCTTATTTCTTGCACGGCAAAAATTATGACCTGTACGTATTCTATCTAAAAAAAAATCATATACTAGCGTTAAGTGAGTAATATTCAACACGAAGCCTACACAAAATCAAAAATATTAAGAATCACATCATCCATGAATGGAGTCATCACGGTTCGATTTTAAAATAATATTCGGGATTTTGCCTAGAAAAATATCCTTGGCAATATCACCTTGTTGCTCAATATTATAATCTTGAAACGCTTTATGGTCTTTAAGCTGATAATGATAAGGATTGTATTTGCCCATCGATAGATAAAATGCAGTTTGTAAAATCGCGCCTTGGAACAATACAGAGATGCCTTGTTGGTGCTGATAAACATGAGCCATTTCATGGATGAATATGGATTTATAGCTTAGATTTTCCTGACTAAAATCTGCACTAAAATGCGCATTTCGAATATGAATATAGCCTTGGGGTGCCATAAACATATGCTTAGGTTGCCAAGGTAAAAAAGGATGATTCATGATTTTAACACGATCATACTCAATCAAATCTGCATAAACCGAGCGGCACAGCTTAATCTCACCCAAGGTTAGTCCACGATATCGAAATCGATCTAATTTTAATAAGCGGATTAATTCAGGTAATAATTTCAAACAGGAACTCCAATGATGCTTTTTCACTCAGTTTTAGTCATAAGCTCTCTCTAGGAGTGTAGCCTAAATAACACTAAAGCAAAAAGTTGCAAAACGTGTTATCTCACTGCTTTAAACATTACTGTCCTGAATTGACATAAAAGCTGCTTCAAATGCCCATTCAGTGCTTATTTTGTTAGACAATATTCATATTAGGTATTATTTGCACATTGAAAGTTCTATTTTGCAAATGGCGTGAGGAGTATTTTGGCGTAATTTTCTAAATACGAGGTTTGATTCACATTTAAGGTGGATTGAATTGAATTCACGTGTTTAGAAGAGAGTATCCGCCATGTTATTCGCTCAACCTATAAAAAAGTCGCTCGCACATTTGTTTGCAGGTCCAAAGTTCGATGCTGCTCAGCAGTCTAAAATTATCCCGATTAGACACATGAAGTTTGATTTTGACCATCGTGATATTGATCCCAAATTTTATTTAAACGCTGAACTGGCAAGTGCATATTTTGCATCATTATCTATATTTTTGACCTACGGTGAAGATCTGGTGATTGATACAGCGCGTTATCACCGCGATATGGTACAAGATCCATTATTGAAACAGCGTGTGACCTCTTTGATTGGTCAAGAAGCACTACATTCAAAACTGCATGAAGAATTAAACGATGTATTTTTAAAAGTAGATTTACCCGTGAAATTATTTCGATTCCTTGCACATAATATTTTTGAATATGGATTTAACCGCTTACCACAACCGATGAAACTCTCGCTGATGGCGGGTATTGAGCATTTTACTGCGGTGCTGGCTGAATACATGATGAACCATGAAGAGATTTTCTTTAAATCACAAGATGAAAAACAGCGTGCGATTTGGATGTGGCACATGTTGGAAGAGTCTGAACATAAAGACATTGCCTATGACGTGTTTCAGCATTTATCGGGTAATTATGCATTACGTGTGGCGGGCTTCTTTCCTGCGCTGATTACGATTTTAGTGCTGATCTCAGCGGCGTCACTTTTGGTTCCGTTTTATCGTAAACCGTCTAATCTAATCAGCTTGGCGTATTACAAAGATATGTACCGTAGTGCTGGACTGATCTTTGGTCTAAAAGATGGCGTATATGGCAGCACCCTTCGACATATTTTTGACTATTTACGTCCAAGTTTTCATCCGAATGATCATGATACTTCTGCACTTTTGGCTTACTACAAAGAGAAACTGTTAAATCCAGTGAATGGTGTATTGACGCCTTATTTTGTTAAAGAATTTACACCTGCTTTAAAAAGCTAAGGATTAGCTAAGTGGGAAGCGGTGACGAGTTGTCACACTGCAAATGACTGTATAAAAAATAAAATGGAATCAATATGAGATTATTTAAAAAGAAAAGGACACCAAGTCACAAAGCCTATGCAGTGGTGACGGGGGCTGGAAGTGGTATTGGTCGTAGCTTTTCGCTTGAACTTGCACGTCGTGGCGGGGAAGTTATATGTGCGGATATTAATTTGGCTGCGGCTGAGGAAACGGTAAAACTCATTCAGGCAGAAACAGGGCAAAAAGCTTATGCGATAGTCTGTGATGTGGGCGACAAAACTGCTGTTCAAGCACTCTCTGAGCAAGCTGAAAAGGTGCTAAACCATCCGGTCACCTTACTGATTAACAATGCAGGTGTTGGCTTAGGCGGTAAATTTGATGAAGTCTCTCTCGATGATTGGCAATGGTGTATGCATGTCAATCTATGGGGGGTGATTCACGGGTGTCACTTTTTTGTGCCTAAATTTAAAAAGCAAGGCTATGGTGCAATCATTAATGTTGCGTCAGCAGCAGGATATACAGCTGCACCTGAAATGACAGCGTATAACGTCACCAAGTCCAGTGTTTTAGCTCTCTCAGAAACCTTATCGGCAGAGCTGTATCCTGACAATATTCGAGTCAATGTGCTGTGTCCTACACTGGTACCCACCAATATTATGAAAAATGGACGTTTGCCTAAGCAGTACTCGGGTAAAGCGGATGATTTATTGCAAAACCATGCTTTTGTGACCAGTGATCAAGTGGCGCAGAAAACCTTAAATAACTTAGATGCTGGCAAGCTCTATACCATTCCTCAACCTGATGCAAAGCTATTTTGGCTCATGAAGCGCGCTTCACCTGCGCTGTACGCAAAGATGCTGGGTATGGGCTATCCGCTCTTTAAAAAATTTGTGAAATAAAAGATCAGAATGAAGTGTTTGAAATAATGATTCAGATTCAGTGAGTGAGACATAAAAATGACCAATCAAAATCAAGCAAAACAAAAATCAAAAGCTACAGTGAAAGAAAGTACCACTCAGAATGTTGTTGATAATAAGTTAAAAGTAGCGCCAGTTCATCTTATTGCAAACTCATTAACAGAGAGTAGTTCAACCCAAGATGCAGAGCAAAAACAACAATCAAATTCAGATGCTAAAGTGAATATGAACATACATATTTATGACACGATTGTGGTGGGTGCAGGCATCTCTGGTATTGCTGCGGCATATAAGATGAATCAAGCAGGCTATCATGATTACGTGGTACTAGAGAAAGCGGATCGAGTAGGTGGAACATGGCGTGACAACGACTATCCCGGTTGTGGTTGTGATGTTCCTTCTGCGCTTTATTCTTTCTCTTTTGCGCCAAGCCATAAGTGGAGTCATTTATTTGCCAAACAGCCTGAAATTCTAAGTTATTTAGAGAATGTAACGCGTAAATTCGATTTAAATAAAAAGATTGAATTAAACAATGAACTTAAAACTGCAAAATGGGATCAAGCCAAAGCAATTTGGAGCTTAGAAACATCAAAAGGCATGTATCAAGCGAAGACCGTTATATTCACCACGGGTCCGATCACGGAACCCTCTTTGCCAAAACTAAAAGGGATTGAGACCTTTAAAGGAGAAATGTTTCATTCGGCACGTTGGAATCATGATTATGATTTGACAGGTAAGCGTGTCGCCGTGATTGGAACAGGGGCATCCGCGATTCAATTTATTCCACAAGTGCAACCACTGGCAAAAGAGTTATTCGTCTTTCAAAGAACTGCACCGTGGGTGCTGCCAAAAGCAGACATGGATTTAAGTGATGCCGCCAAAGGTGTGATTAAGCGCTTTCCAATGATCCAAAAGACATGGCGGGGCAGTATTGCGCAAATTTTAAATGGGATTAATTTTGGTTTACGCAATCCAAAAGTATTAAAACCAATCAATCTATTGAGTCGTCAGTTGCTTAAACTTCAAATTGAAGATGAGCAATTACGTAAAGACGTGACGCCTAATTTCGATATTGGCTGTAAGCGTTTACTGTTTGCCAATAATTATTATCCAGCTTTGCAACAAGACAATGTCAGTTTGATTCCGCATGGTTTGGTTGAAATTGATGGGAATACAGTCGTTTCTGCCAATGGTGAGCGCCATGAAGTCGATGTGATTATCTGGGGCACTGGGTTTGAAGTGTCACATCCGCCCATTGGTAAGCGCGTCTATGATATTGAAGGTAAATTGCTCGCAGATCGATGGAAAGGTTCATCGCCAGAAGCGTACTTGGGCACCAGTATTGAAGGCTTGCCGAATGCCTTTTTGGTTCTGGGACCAAATATTTTGGTCTATGATTCATTTATTGGCATTGCTGAAGCACAAATTCAATATATTATCGATGGCTTGGTAAAAATGAAGTCTAAAAATATTAAGCAAATTCAAATTAAGAAAGATGTGCTAGATAAGCATAATTATCTGCTGCAAAAACATCTGAAAACCACAGTATTTAATGCTGGTGGTTGTAAGAGTTATTATTTAGATGTCAATGGTCGAAACTTTGCTGCATGGCCATGGTCGCTGAAGAAACTCAAACAACAGCTTAAAACATTGGAATTGAATCACTATGATGCCGCTTAATTTAAGATTTTGAACGAGTAAATGATAAAAAAGCCTGAATGTTGATTCAGGCTTTTTTATATACAAGGAGTGGGTTTAGCGTGCAGTTAAATTGCACGTGTATGATGTGTTAACCAAGCCAAGACATCACCCTTTAATAAGGGAGACAATTTTTCAAAAACCATTTGATGGTATTCATTTAACCATTTTTTTTCACTGTCATCTAAAAGCGCCAGATCAATGGGGTCCAGATGAATCGGACATACAGTCAGTGTTTCAAATTCAAGGAATTCGCCGTAGCTATCATCATCTAATGGTTTGAGCTGATTAACGACTAGGTTTTCAATCCGAATACCGTATTGTCCTGCATGATATAAACCAGGTTCATTGGAGATAATCATGCCTTCACGTAAGCGCGTATGTTCAGTCACAGGGGCGTAATAAGACAACACTTGAGGGCCTTCGTGTACATTCAAAGCAAAACCAACGCCGTGACCTGTTCCGTGGCGATAATCTAAACCATATTTCCATAAGGATTGTCTAGAGATTGCATCGAGCAGTGGTGATTGTAGACCTTCAGGGTAAGTGGTTTGTGCCAAAGCGATATGACATTTTAGAACAAGGGTGTAGTCACGCCGTTGTTGCGCTGTAAGCTGACCTACAGGAACCACACGCGTAATGTCGGTCGTGCCATCCACATATTGACCGCCAGAATCGATTAGCAGGAAGCCATTGCCTGAAATTTGACTGTAGTGCTCTTCGGTTGCTCGGTAGTGTGGCAAGGCACCATTTTCATTAAAGCCTGCAATGGTTGAAAAACTTAGCCCAATAAAACCTGGTTGTTCCGCACGAAAAGCCGTGATTTTTTCATCGATGGTGAGTTCAGAAATATTTTGCTTTGATGCTAAAGCATTTTCTAACCAGTGGAAAAAATGACACAGTGCAACACCATCCTTTTGCATGGCATTGCGAATATGTGCAATTTCAGAAGGATGCTTTCGTGATTTGAATAAAGTGGATGGATTTATTTGCTCAATCAAACGGTTATTTTTAGCTATTTGTTGTACATGTAGAATCGAAACTTTAGCAGGGTCAATCAGCACGGTTTGATTTTGCTGTGCGCTGAGAAAAGCATGACTTTCTATATAAGGTAGTATTTGAACACCATCTGCAATGAGGTTGTCTTTGAGTTGTTCCGAAACTTTAGTCGTATCAATAAATAAAAAAACGTGCTCAGCCTCAATCCAAAGGTGTGCCAAGAATACAGGATTGTACTCAACGTCTTTTCCACGACAGTTCAAAAGCCATGCAATATCATCTAAAGCTGAAATGAAATGCGCTGAAGCATTTGACTCAGTTATTTTTAAACGAATCGCTTGGATCTTTTCAGCACGTGTTAAGGCATTTAGACCCTCTGGCATTTGCCAAATCATTTGATTCGGTAGTGCAGGTCGGTCTGCCCAAATTTCGGATATTAAGTCAATTTGAGTAGAAATGTTAAAATTACCGAGTTGAGCTATTTTTTCTAAATCTGCAAATTGTTGTGCGGAAATGGTTTGACCATTTACAGAAATGAATGCATTTGCTTTAAGATTTTTAGTTAACCAAGCAAGATGTGTAGAGTCAGGATTCGTTGTTTGTTTCTGTAGTTCAAAGCCTGTATTCACCAATTGTTGCTCTGCTTGAACCCAGTAACGACCATCGACCCATAATCCAGCAAAATCTGCCGTAACCAAGATGGTACCCACAGAGCCGGTAAAACCTGTCAGCCACAATCGAACTTTCCAAAACTCAGCTAAGTATTCCGACATGTGCGGATCTGCACTCATGGCAATAAACACATCTACATTTTCAGAGCGCATTTTTTGACGGAGTAGCACTAATTTTTCGGGAATGCTATTTAGACTCATGCTTTAACCTGCTTTTTGTTCATGGCAATCGTTGACTAATTTTAAAATGGGTTTTCTAAGAAGAAATAGCACAATAGCACCAATGAGCAGTGCGATTACACAGCGTAGGAATAAAGTAGGTAAATTTGCAATTTCACTGGCTGAAACATGACCGCCAATTAAACCTGCCATTAAATTGCCAAGTGCTGAAGCTGTGAACCAAAGTCCCATGATTTGACCACGCATTATGGTGGGAGCAAGTTTGGTCATGGTAGAAAGACCTACAGGGCTTAAGCAAATTTCACCTAAAGTCATGAGCAGGAGCGTGCTGATCAGCCACATCGGTGAAACCAAACTATTTGGATGATTAAGTACCGAATAACTTGCAAATGTCATCACTAAAAAGCCAGCAGCAGCCAACAACAAGGCAATAATAAATTTGCTGATATAGCTTGGGTCTTTATTACGTTTGCCCAGTTTCACCCATAACCATGCTGCGACTGGTGCAAAGATAATGATGAATAAAGGATTGGCAGATTGAAACCAAACAGCAGGTACTTCAAAACCTAAAACATGACGATCTGTAAAATCTTGTGCAAATAGATTAAATGATGTTGGTTTTTGCTCAAATGCTGCCCAAAACAATGCAGCTGCTACAAAAAGTACCAAACAAATCAAAATCTTTTTCTTATCTATACTTTCTAAATGCGTAAAAAAATATAAATAACTAAAATAACTCGCCACAATGATACAAATGCTGATGGTGAGGTAAGTCACCACAGCGATTGGGTTGACTTGAATGACGCCCGTCGCAGTGAGACCAACGATGACGGCAACGATACTTAAAAAGAGCATGACCCACTTGGGTGCGTTGGGATTATCGTTGACAGCGGAATTCCAAGTATTGGCTTGACCATTGAGTGTATTTGTATGTTCAAGTTGTGGAACAGCAATCCATCTGAAAATGACCAAAGCAATTAACATTCCGATGCCACCGATCCCAAAGCCAATGTGCCATCCATAATCTTTGATCAAGAAACCCGTGAGTAGGGGTGCGATGAATGATCCGAGGTTAATGCCCATATAAAAAATGGAAAATCCTGCATCACGTCTAGAATCTTGGGCCGAATAAAGTGTACCGACAATTACAGAAATACAGGTTTTAAACAGTCCTGAACCAATGACAATTAAGACCAACCCAAAATAGAAAAAGAAGGGTGAAAATAGTGCGGTTAACGCAATAGAAAGATGTCCTAAAGCAATAATGATTGAGCCATACCAAACTGATTTTGCTTGCCCGAGCCAATTATCTGCGACCCAACCTCCTAAAATGGTCATTAAATACATAGAGCCAGCAAACAGTCCAACTGTTGCGGAGGCGCTAGGACGGTCTAAGCCTAACCCTCCTTCAGATACCAAGGCTGCCATATAAAGAATGAGTAAAGGGCGGATGCCATAGTATGAAAAGCGTTCCCAGAGTTCTGTAAAAAATAAACTTTTTAGCGGTTTAGGGTGTCCGAAAAATGCTTGATCGTTTTGTTGTAAATTATTTGGCACCTTCAAATCCTTTGAAAATGAGTAATAAGAATAAGTTTTGTAATATATAAAAAAAAGTTTTGTTTGTGCTGTTTGTTATTGCTATAGATTTGTAATATTCACATTAAAGCGGCATTAAAAATAATGGAACTTAATGTTGAATCATTTGAAGCGAGCATAAAAAAAACCACCCTAAAGGGTGGTTTTTAATTTATTCAATGCTTAATGAATTAACGATCTGCCATATCACGTTGAACTTCACCTGTGTAAAGTTGACGTGGACGACCGATTTTGTACGGGCCGCTGTGCATTTCTAACCAGTGGCTGATCCAGCCCACAGTACGCGCAAGTGCAAAGATGACCGTGAACATCGTCGTTGGAATACCAATCGCTTTAAGGATGATACCTGAGTAGAAGTCTACGTTAGGGTATAAGTTACGCTTGATGAAGTATTCGTCAGACAACGCAATACGTTCAAGTTCCATCGCTAAAGCAAGTTGTGGATCATTGATGCCTAGAGCAGCAAGGACTTCATCACAGGTCTCTTTCATTACTTTCGCACGTGGATCGAAGTTTTTGTAAACTCGGTGACCAAAGCCCATCAGTTTAACTTCTTTGGTTTTTACTTTTTCCATGAAGCCAGCAACGTTTTCTACCGAGCCGATTTCATCAAGCATAGTCAAAACAGCTTCGTTCGCGCCGCCGTGAGCAGGTCCCCAAAGTGCAGAGATACCCGCAGCAATACATGCATACGGATTTGCACCCGTAGAACCTGCCAAACGTACAGTTGACGTTGACGCATTTTGTTCGTGATCTGCATGAAGTGTGAAGATACGATCCATTGCTTTAGCAAGAATCGGATCAACTTTGTAATCACGATCAGCAGGTGTTGCGAACATCATGTGAAGGAAGTTTTCAGCGTAGTTCAAGTCATTACGTGGGTAAACAAACGGTTGACCGATAGTGTACTTGTAGCTCCAAGCTGCCAAAGTTGGAATCTTAGCAATCAAACGGATCGCAGTGATTTCACGGTGATCAACATTTTCGATATCTAAGCTGTTGTGGTAGAACGCAGATAACGCACCAACAACACCCACCATGATCGCCATAGGATGCGCATCACGACGGAAACCGTTGTAGAAACGACTAACTTGATCGTGAACCATGGTGTGGTTACGTACTTTAGCGTCAAATTCTGTTTTTTGTTCCGCTGTTGGAAGCTCGCCGTTTAAAAGTAAGTAGCAAGTTTCTAAGTAATCAGCTTTAGTCGCCAATTGGTCGATTGGATAGCCGCGATGTAAAAGAACACCTTTACCACCGTCGATGAATGTGATTTTAGATTCACATGCAGCTGTTGCCATAAAACCAGGATCAAAAGTAAAGTGACCTGAGGCCAATACATCTTTAACGTCGATTACATCTGGGCCCAATGTGCCGCTGTAAATTGGTAATTCAATTTCTTTGCCATCAAGCTGTAATACGGCTTTTTTGCCAGTTGCTTCAGACATTCAATAGATCTCCTGTCCTGGTGAATGTTTTATCTCGCCCGAAATAATCTGTTTTAGGAATCGGGCTTGACGGGTCTAAATTTGCTATAAGCTTAGTGAGTAGGCCAGAATTGTCAATTATACTTATGGATAAAAGTGACCACCTACAGTGACTGATTTTTTTACAGTTATGCTGCAGGCTAGCTCATTTCACTAGCGCCGCAGTATCATAAGTCAAATTCAACCAGAGGTGCAGAAAAAATCGGGAAGAACGTGTATATTTTAATGGTTTAAGCCGTTTTAAATGCACATATTAATACTTTTTATCAATAGTTTGGATTCGTTGAAAAGACTGAATTCGTAGAATTTACACAAGCTCTCGTCATAAAATATTCTCTTCATCTATTCAGAAACATCCTGAAATATTTTTTTTCATTTTAATAAAGGGTTGGTTAAAAAATAACAAAATACAAAGCCTCTCAAATGAGATTTTAACCTGCTTAAGTCTTTGTTGCCTAAAATCTAGAGTGTCCAGTTTGATATTTAGGGGTGAATAATTGACTAAAAAATTGATTGAAATTTAGCTAAAGAGCTAAAGTATCTGCTAAACAAGCAGAATTTATTCTTTTTTCTAATAATGCTTAATGTATTTGCTTATAATTGCTCTATTGCGTTCTATATGGCTGATATTAAAATAAATTTTATTATTTTTTTTGAATGAAATGTGGTGTTATTGTGCTTTAGTCTATATGAAACCCAGAAAATTAAACAGTAAACTTATATCATTAAAATGCCGAAATAATTATTCAAAAACAGTAATTTAACTTAAAATTAAACTGTAGATTTATTCGTATACAGTTAAATATATATGTAAATGATTCTTATTTAATTGTTTTTTGTTCTTTTTGGGCTTTTAGCGTGTTTGTATTTTGATAGGGGAAGTTTTATAATTCCGTGTCGTATAAATGTTTAGGCATTTACATGCCTGACAATGCCAGCTTTCCTTCGAATTAATTCCAACAAACTCCGGATGGAGTTTTTACTTACAGGATGCCCGCTGTGAAAAGCAACAGACCTGTCAATTTGTCCATGGGTCAAGTTTTAGAAGTAAACTTAAAATCCCCTGTGGCTATTGCATCAATTCTACACCGTCTTTCTGGTGTCATCGTATTTTTACTCGTACCGGTACTATTGTGGCTTCTTGACAAGTCTTTGTCATCGCCAGAAGGTTTTGCACAGGTTCAAGAAATCTTGAACGGTTTTGTTGTGCGCTTTATCGTATGGGTATTTGTAGCTGGCTTGATTTTCCACTTTATCGCTGGTGTTAAGCATTTACTTGCTGACGTTGGCGTAGCTGAAGAGCTTGAAAGTGGTCGCATGGCATCTACAATCGCATTAATCTTGTCTGCAATCGGTATCGTTGCGTCATTTGTATGGATCGTACTCTAATGAAAAGTGCTACAGGCTTTACAGGTTCGGGTTCGCGCGATTGGTTCATTCAACGTGTTAGTGCTGTTATTTTGGCTGTTTATACTGTTGTTGTTTTGGGTTGGATCTTGTGTAACAGCGGATTCAGCTATGAACAGTGGTATGGCTTCATGATGACAACGCCAATGAAGATTATGTCTTTATTGTCAGTCTTATCTCTTGTTGCACACGCTTGGATTGGTATGTGGCAAGTATTCACAGACTATGTGACGACTCGTCAAATGGGTCCTTCGGCGAATGGTTTGCGTATTGTGCTGACTTCAGCAGTGATTATTGCTGTGTTGGTATATGCAATCTGGGCGATCCAGATTTTTTGGGCGAATTGATAGGAAACAATCATGGGCGCTATAAACCCTAAAGAAGATTACACAAATATTCCACACGAAACTTTCGATGCAGTCATCGTTGGTGGGGGTGGTTCAGGTATGCGTGCGTCTTACCAACTTGCTCAAGCTGGTTTGAAAGTTGCGGTACTGACTAAAGTTTTCCCAACGCGTTCGCACACTGTAGCAGCGCAGGGTGGTATTGGTGCATCTCTTGGTAATATGCAAGAAGATAACTGGCACTATCACTTCTATGACACTGTAAAAGGTTCGGACTGGTTAGGTGACCAAGACGCAATCGAGTTTATGACGCGTGAAGCGCCGCAAGTGGTTTATGAATTAGAACACTTGGGTATGCCGTTTGACCGTAATGCGGACGGTACAATTTACCAACGTCCATTTGGTGGTCACTCTGCGAATTATGGCGAAAAAGCTGTGCCTCGTGCATGTGCTGCTGCCGATCGTACTGGTCACGCACTGCTTCATACGCTTTACCAAAGCAACGTCAAAATGGGTACTCAGTTCTTCGTAGAGTGGATCGCACTTGATCTTATTCGTAACGAAGCAGGTGATGTGCTTGGTGTTACCGCAATTGACCAAGAAACCGGTAAAATTGCAGTTTTCCAAGCGAAAGCGACCTTGTTTGCAACGGGTGGTGCGGGTCGTGTTTACCGTGCATCTACAAACGCTTATATCAATACGGGCGATGGTCTTGGTATGGCAGCGCGTGCAGGTATTCCATTACAAGATATGGAATTCTGGCAGTTCCACCCAACGGGTGTGGCTGGCGCAGGCGTATTGTTGACTGAAGGTTGTCGTGGTGAGGGTGCAATCCTTCGTAACGATTCGGGCGAGCCGTTCATGGAACGCTATGCTCCGACGCTTAAAGACTTGGCGCCACGTGACTTCGTATCACGTTCTATGGATCAAGAAATTAAGGAAGGTCGTGGTTGTGGTCCGAAGAAAGATCACATTTTACTTGATATGACGCACTTGGGTGCTGAAACGATCATGAAGCGTCTTCCATCTGTATTCGAGATTGGTAAGAAATTTGCGAACGTTGATATCACGAAACAGCCAATTCCTGTAGTGCCTACAATCCATTATCAAATGGGCGGTATTCCTACAAACATTCATGGTCAAGTTGTATTGCCTGAAAGCCCTGAGACATTGGCGTTTAAAGCAAGCTATGATAAAGACACTGATGTATATTCACACAATGCGGGTGAGCGTAACTTCACTAAACCTGTAAAAGGTTTCTACGCTATTGGCGAATGTTCATGTGTATCTGTACACGGTGCAAACCGTTTAGGTACCAACTCACTGCTTGATCTGGTTGTATTTGGTAAAGCTGCGGGTCAACACATCATCGATTACGTGACTAAACATCACGGTGATGAGTATGAGCCACTTCCAACAACTGTACTTGAGCAAACTGTTGCACGTATTCGTAAACTTGACGAATCGACTTCAGGTGAAAACGCACAAGATGTTGCTGATGCTATTCGTGATATCGTTCAGGACCATGCGGGTGTATTCCGTACAACTGCACTACTTGAAAAGGGTGTAAAAGAAATTCTTGCCCTTGAGCCACGTATTCGTAACATTCATTTGAAAGACAAATCTAAAGTATTTAACACAGCACGTGTTGAAGCTTTGGAAGTTGAAAACTTGTATGAAGTTGCTAAAGCAACGCTTATTTCAGCGGCTGCGCGTAAAGAGTGTCGTGGTGCGCATACGGTTGTAGACTTTGAGCTACCACCTGATCACCCAACATATTCTTATGGCCGTCGTGATGATGAGTGGATGAAGCATACTTTATGGTATTCATCGGACAACCGTCTTGAGTACAAGCCTGTACGTTACCGTCCATTGTCGGTTGACGCTATTCCACCTAAACCACGTACGTTCTAATTGGGAGAAATGAGATGAGTAGAGGTATTCGTACATTTAATATCTACCGCTATGATCCTGATAAGGATAAAGCACCGTACATGCAAACATTTAAACTTGAGTTGACAGATAAGCACCGTATGTTGCTTGATGCACTTTTGGCATTAAAAGTTGAAGATGAGTCACTCACATTCCGTCGCTCTTGTCGTGAAGGTATTTGTGGTTCAGATGGTGTGAACATCAATGGTAAAAACGGTTTGGCATGTCTTTGGAATCTAAACGATTTGCCTGACGTGATTACTGTTCGTCCATTGCCTGGTCTTCCAGTTGTGAAAGACTTGGTGGTCGATATGAATCAGTTCTACGATCAGTATGACAAAATTCAACCGTTCCTGATTAACAATCAGCCTGCGCCACCGAAAGAGCGTTTACAGTCTCCTGAAGAGCGTGAACATCTTGATGGTTTGTATGAGTGTATCCTTTGTGCGTGTTGTTCAACAGCATGCCCGTCGTTCTGGTGGAATCCTGATAAATTCTTAGGCCCATCTGCACTTTTGAATGCATACCGCTTCATTATTGACTCGCGTGATACAGCAACGCAAGATCGTTTGGCTCGTCTTGATGACCCATTCTCTTTATTCCGTTGTAAAGGCATTATGAACTGCGTGTCTGTTTGCCCTAAAGGTTTGAACCCGACAAAAGCAATCGGTCACATCCGTAATATGATGTTTGATCAAGCAGGTTAATCTTTGGCTTTGAAAAAGGCACACTGTAAAGTGTGCTTTTTTTTATGCAAAAAATAAGATCAAGCCTCATTTTTTGGACAACAAGTTTAAGTGGTTAGAAATGACCCAATAATCGGTGAAATACTGGGGTGTGACTTGGATGAGGGGCTATTGCATCAGCATTTAGGAATTTATAATGTTAATATATTGCACAGATAGACTGAAAATTTATTAGGCTTTAGTCTATTTTGGTGTTTATTTTGAGGAAGATGCATAAAATGCACCTGAGTTTAAACGATTAAATTTGAGATGTATTTAGCTAATTTATAAGTGGTATGTGGCAATAAAATCAATTCATGTTAAGCTTCATGTTAGCATTTAACACGTTATTTAAAGCTGAAAAAATATCTGAATTACGTACATTTTTTCAACATATCCACTGTTTGGTAAAGCTTAAAACTTATAGATAATAAAACGAATTGAAGTTGCTTTAGGAAAACCAAATCTGCGCTTGTTTTTTCTAAGTCAATTTGCAAAAAATTGCTCGATTTTATCGAGTATGAAGATGAGTGATGATGCCAAACACGGCGTTGTGATTCGTTATTGGTGTTAGGGCTTGCTCTAATACTGTGAACGCCCCATGGTCATTTGTGCCTGATGGGTGAATGTCAATTTACCATTTGGCATTCTCAATCATGGGAGAGCTTAAAAAGCTTCCTGTAATGTTTTGCAATAGGAAATGGGTCCACAAATGCAAGAAGTTGCTGACGCTCTGCGTCTTGACACTGAACTTTCCGCTGACAGTGCAGCGTATATTGAAGAACTTTATGAGCAGTATTTAACAGCGCCGGATTCAGTTGGTGCTGACTGGCAAGAATACTTCGGTAAATTCCCTAAGGGTGATCAACCACACAGCAATGTACGTGAGCAATTCCTTTTATTAGGTCGTAATTCAAATCGTATCCAGCCTGTCGTACAAAGTGCAGTAAGTTCAGAGCACGAACGTCGTCAAATTGGCGTATTACAGCTCATCGCAGCATATCGTAATCGTGGTCACCAAAAAGCAAAATTAGATCCACTGGGTTTGGCAAAACGCGAAGACGTACCAGACTTAGATCTTGCTGCGCACGGTTTAACCAAGTCAGATTTAGACACTGTATTTAATGCAGGTAATTTGGCGATTGGTAAAGCTGAAGCAACACTAGGTGAAATGGTTGCAGCAATGGAAGCGACGTACTGTGCTTCTATTGGTGTGGAATACATGCACATCGTTGATACCAAGGAAAAACGTTGGATTCAACAGCGTCTGGAAGGCACCAAAGGTCAATTTGGTTTTTCTTTAGAGCAAAAGAAACACGTTCTAGAGCGCTTAACAGCAGCTGAAGGCCTTGAGAAATTCTTAGGTAATAAATACGTTGGTGCGAAGCGTTTTGGTGTTGAGGGTGGCGAGTCTTTCATCCCGATGGTAGATGCATTAATTCAATATGCAGGTGCTGTGGGTTGTAAAGAAGTTGTGATTGGGATGCCACACCGTGGTCGTCTTAACCTTCTTGTCAACATTATGGGTAAAAACCCAGCTGAATTGTTTGGTGAGTTTGAAGGTAAATCTCTTCATAAGAAAGGTTCTGGTGACGTTAAGTATCACCAAGGCTTTTCTTCAAACGTGATGACTTCAGGTGGCGAAGTTCACCTAGCATTGGCGTTTAACCCATCGCATTTAGAAATCGTAGGCCCTGTGGTTGAGGGCTCTGTACGTGCGCGTCAAGTGCGTCGTAAAGATATTGGTGGTGATGACGTATTACCAGTTATTGTTCATGGTGATGCAGCATTTGCAGGTCAAGGTGTTAACCAAGAAACCTTCCAAATGTCACAAACTCGTGGCTATACGGTAGGTGGTACTGTTCATATTGTCGTGAATAACCAAGTGGGTTTCACGACATCTGATCCACGTGATGCGCGTTCTACAGAATACTGTACTGATATTGCAAAAATGATTCAGGCACCGATCTTCCATGTTAATGGTGATGATCCCGAGTCTGTGTTGTTTGTTGCTCAATTGGCACATGATTTCCGTCATACATTCCGTAAAGATGTTGTGATTGATATGTTCTGCTATCGTCGTCGCGGTCATAACGAAGCGGATGAACCGGCTGCAACTCAGCCAATGATGTATCAAGTCATCACTAAAAAACCAACCACACGTACGCTTTATGCAGATCAATTGGTTCAACAAGGTGTTTTAGATCGTGGGCAAGCAGATCAAATGGTAGAAGACTATCGTTCAGATCTTGAAGCCGGTAAACATGTTGCCAATGCACTTGTATTGGAGCCAAATACAAAAATGTTTGTCGATTGGTCTCCATACTTGGGTCATGATTATACAGATGAATGGGATACTTCATTCCCAATCGAGCGCTTAAAAGAGCTTGGTACAAAAATGCGTCAATTGCCTGAAGGCTTTGTGATGCAGCGCCAAGTATCTAAAGTGATTGATGATCGTTTGAAAATGCAAACAGGCGAAATGCCACTCAACTGGGGTGCTGCAGAAGTTTTAGCGTATGCAACTATTCTAGATGAAGGCTTCTTGGTTCGTTTAACAGGTGAGGATGTGGGCCGTGGTACGTTCTCACATCGTCATGCGAAATTGCATAACCAAGTAGATGGTTCAGTCTATATTCCACTTTGTCATATCAAAGAAAATCAGCCACGTACTGCAATTTATGACTCTTTGTTGTCAGAAATGGCAGTGCTTGCATTTGAATATGGCTATGCAACGACATTACCGAAAAGCTTGATCATTTGGGAAGCGCAATTCGGTGACTTTGCTAACTGTGCTCAAGTCGTGATCGATCAGTTCATCGCATCAGGTGAAACGAAATGGGAGCGTGTATGTGGTTTAACCATGCTTCTTCCACATGGTTATGAAGGTCAAGGTCCTGAGCATTCTTCAGCACGTTTAGAGCGTTTCTTACAGCTTTGTGCAGAAGACAATATGCAAGTGATCACACCAACGACACCAGCTCAGATTTTCCATGCGATGCGTCGTCAAGCACTTCGTCCAATTCGTAAACCAATGATTATCACGTCACCGAAATCATTGCTTCGTCACAAGTTAGCGACCTCTACTTTAGAAGAGCTGGCTACGGGTTCATTCCAAACTGTGATCGATGAAGTCGATAACCTCAGTAAAGCAGACGTAACGCGTTTAGTGCTTTGTGGTGGTAAGGTGTATTACGACTTGCTTGAAAAACGTCGTGAAGAGAACTTAAACATTGCGATTGTACGCGTGGAACAGTTGTATCCGTATCCAGAACAACGCATTGCTGAAGTTCTAGCAACGTATCCAAATGTCAAAGAGATTGTTTGGTGTCAAGAAGAGCCGAAAAACCAAGGCGCTTGGTTATTCATTGCTCCACGTTTATACGATGACATCATGAAATCTGGTCAACAGATTCGTATTAGCTACGCAGGCCGTGAAGCATCTGCTGCACCTGCATGTGGCTCACCTTACTTGCATGCAAAACAACAAGCTCAGCTCGTCAATGACGCATTAGCGATCGTAGTTGAACAATCAGGAGAAACGAAATAATGGCAACCGAAATTAAAGCACCGGTATTTCCAGAGTCAGTTGCAGATGGAACAGTGGCAACTTGGCATAAACAACCGGGCGAAGCTGTATCACGTGATGAAGTGATCTGCGATATCGAAACAGATAAAGTTGTTTTAGAAGTGGTTGCTCCTGCTGACGGTACAATTGCACAAATTATCAAAGGCGAAGGCGATACTGTGCTTTCTGCTGAAGTGATTGCGACATTTGAGGAGGGTGTTGTATCTGGCGCTGCTCAAACTCAAGCTGTTCAGTCAGAAGAAAAAGTAGAACAAGCTGCCGCACAAACTGAAGCAGGTGCTGCGCCTGTTGTTGAACGTGCTCAAGTTTCTGATCAAGCACCAGCGGTTCGTAAAGCTTTGACTGAAACTGGCATCAATGCTGCTGATGTGTCAGGTTCTGGTCGTGGTGGTCGCATCACCAAAGAAGATGTTGCAAATCATCAAACTAAACCAGCTGCGTCTGCTGCTGCGCCATTAAACGTAGCTGCGGGTGAACGCATCGAAAAACGTGTTCCAATGACACGTCTTCGTAAGCGTGTTGCTGAGCGTCTTCTTGCAGCAACGCAAGAAACTGCGATGTTGACCACATTCAACGAAGTGAACATGAAACCAATCATGGACATGCGTAACCAATATAAAGAAGCTTTTGAAAAGCGTCATGGTGCACGTCTTGGCTTTATGTCATTCTTCGTTAAGGCTGCCACAGAAGCCCTTAAACGTTACCCAGCGGTAAATGCGTCAATTGATGGCGATGATATTGTTTATCACGGTTACTATGACATCGGTGTTGCTGTGTCATCTGAACGTGGTCTAGTGGTTCCTGTTCTTCGTGATACAGACCGCATGAACTATGCTGAAGTTGAAAATGGCATCCGTGCATATGCAGGTAAAGCACGTGACGGTAAACTCGGTATTGAAGATATGACTGGCGGTACATTCACCATCACCAATGGCGGTACTTTCGGTTCACTTCTTTCTACGCCAATTTTAAACACGCCACAAACTGCAATTTTGGGTATGCACAAAATCCAAGAACGTCCAATGGCAGTCAATGGTCAAGTTGAAATCTTGCCAATGATGTACTTAGCGTTATCTTATGATCACCGTTTAATCGATGGTAAAGAAGCGGTAGGTTTCCTTGTAACAATCAAAGAATTGTTAGAAGAGCCAGCACGTCTTATCCTTGATCTTTAATACTTACCATTGAAAATAATCTAAGACAGAGCGATCCTCTGTCTTAGTGCTTGGAGATAAAAATGTCTCAACAGTTCGATTTAGTTGTAATCGGCGGTGGACCAGGTGGTTATGAAGCTGCAATTCGTGCTGCTCAACTTGGTTTCAAAGTTGCATGTATTGAAAAACGTATTCATAAAGGTAAACCATCTTTAGGTGGTACATGCTTAAACGTGGGTTGTATTCCATCTAAAGCATTACTTGATTCTTCACACCGTTATGAAGATACAGTGCATCATTTAGATGATCACGGTATTACCACAGGTGAAGTGAAGTTTGATCTTGCAAAATTACTTGCACGTAAAGATAAAATTGTTGACCAATTGACTATGGGTATCGACGGCCTTTTAAAAGGTAATGGTATTGAGTGGTTAAAAGGTACGGGTAAACTTCTTGCGGGTAAAAAAGTAGAATTTGTCTCTCACGAAGGTGAAACTCAAGTTTTAGAGCCTAAGTTTGTCATTCTTGCAACAGGTTCTGTACCAATTAATATTCCTTCAGCTCCTGTAGATCAAGATGTAATCGTTGATTCAACGGGCGCACTTGAATTCCAAGAAGTACCGAAGCGTTTAGGCGTGATTGGTGCGGGTGTAATTGGTTTAGAGCTGGGTTCAGTTTGGCGTCGTTTGGGTGCTGAAGTTGTTGTATTTGAAGCAATGGATGCATTTTTACCAATGGCTGATAAAGCATTGGCGAAAGACTACCAAAAACTTTTGACTAAACAAGGTCTTGATATTCGTGTTGGTGCGAAAGTATCGGGTACTGAAGTCAATGGTTCAGAAGTAACCGTTCAATATACCCAAGCTGGCGAAGATAAAACTCAAACTTTCGATAAATTAATTGTTTGTGTTGGTCGTCGTGCATATGCTGAAGGTCTATTGGCTGAAGATTGCGGTATTCAGCTGACTGAACGTGGTTTGGTTGAAGTCAATGATTGGTGTGCGACTTCTGTTGAAGGCGTTTACGCCATTGGTGACTTGGTACGCGGTCCAATGCTTGCACATAAAGCAATGGAAGAAGGTGTTATGGCTGTTGAACGTATGCACGGTCATGCAGCTCAAGTGAACTATGACACCATCATTTCTGTGATTTACACACATCCAGAAGCGGCGTGGGTGGGTTTAACAGAACAGCAAGCGACTGAGAAAGGTCATGAAGTGAAAACCGGTCAATTCGGTTTCGCTGCAAATGGTCGTGCAATGGCTGCTGGTGAAAATGCTGGTTTCGTGAAGTTTGTTGCTGATGCAAAAACAGATCGTTTACTCGGTATGCACGTGATTGGACCTGCCGCGTCTGATATCGTTCATCAAGGTATGATTGCACTTGAGTTTGTATCATCTGTTGAAGATCTTCAATTGATGACATTCGGTCACCCAACTTTCTCTGAAGTCGTTCATGAAGCTGCATTGGCAGTGGATGGACGAGCGATTCACGCGATTCAGCGCAAACGTAAATAAAAAGAAAAGAGCGGCTCGGGCCGCTCTTTTTGCATTTGGTGGTTGTTTTTGTATGAATAATCATCTAAAACTAATAATAGAAAATTAAATAAATGCTGGCACTTATCGTGATGGATGTTGGAGTGTTGGTGGTCATAAAAACGTGAAAAGTAGCAAAGGGTATAAAGAATGAATTTACACGAATATCAAGCTAAAACGCTGTTAAAAAAATATGGAATGCCTGTTCAAGAAGGAATTCTTGCGACCAATGCCGACGAGGCAGTTGCCGCGTTTGAGCAGCTAGGTGGCAAGTTCGCTGTGATGAAGGCACAAGTGCATGCAGGTGGTCGTGGTAAGGCTGGCGGTGTAAAAGTGGCCAAATCTAAAGAAGAGGTTGTAGCCTATGCAAATTCGATTATTGGTACTAATCTAGTCACGTATCAAACTGATGCCAATGGTCAGCCTGTGAACAGCCTGCTCATTTGTGAAGATGTTTACCCCGTTGAGCGTGAGCTTTACTTAGGTGCAGTGGTTGATCGTTCAAGCCGTCGTGTAACCTTCATGGCATCTACTGAAGGCGGTGTTGAAATTGAAAAAGTTGCTGAAGAAACCCCAGAAAAAATTATTAAAGTTGAAGTTGATCCTCTAGTCGGTCTTCTGCCTTTCCAAGCGCGTGATGTTGCATTTAAGCTCAATCTCAAAGATGGTCAAATTAACCAATTTGTGAAAGTGATGACTGCTGCATACCAAGCTTTTATTGAAAATGATTTTGCCTTATTTGAAATTAACCCGCTTTCAGTTCGTGAAAATGGCGATATTTTATGTGTGGATGCCAAAGTGGGGATCGATTCAAATGCCCTGTATCGGTTACCTGAAATTAATGCGATGCGTGACAAATCTCAAGAGAATGAGCGTGAGCTTAAAGCCTCTGAGTTTGATCTGAACTATGTTGCCTTAGAGGGTAATATTGGTTGTATGGTGAATGGCGCAGGTCTTGCCATGGCGACCATGGACATTATTAAGCTTTATGGTGGTCAGCCTGCGAACTTCCTTGACGTTGGCGGCGGCGCAACCAAAGACCGAGTGATTGAAGCATTTAAAATCATTTTGTCAGATACCACTGTAGAAGCGATCTTAATCAATATCTTTGGTGGAATTGTACGTTGTGACATGATTGCTGAAGCGATTATTGCAGCGGTTCAAGAAGTTAATGTAACGGTTCCTGTTGTTGTTCGCCTTGAGGGGAATAATGCTGAACTCGGTGCAAAATTACTCGATGAATCAGGTCTTAAATTAATTTCTGCAACCGGCCTTGCCGATGCTGCGGAAAAAGTTGTTGCTGCAGTGAAAGCGTAAGGGAGTATCAATCATGAGCGTATTAGTTAATAAAAACACAAAAGTATTGGTACAGGGCTTTACCGGTAAAAATGGTACTTTTCATTCTGAGCAAGCTTTAGCCTACGGCACAAAAGTTGTGGGTGGTGTAACCCCAGGTAAGGGCGGACAACAACATCTAAACCTTCCTGTTTTCAATACAATGAATGAAGCGGTTAAAGAAACACAGGCAGATGCATCTGTGATCTATGTACCTGCACCCTTTGTTTTGGATTCAATCGTTGAGGCGGTGGATTCAGGTATCCAGCTGATTGTCGTGATCACTGAAGGTGTTCCAACCCTAGATATGTTGAAAGCCAAACGTTACCTTGAAACCTATGGTAATGGCGCACGCTTAATTGGGCCAAACTGTCCAGGTATTATCACACCAGGTGAATGTAAGATTGGTATTATGCCAGGACATATTCATCAACCGGGTAAAATCGGGATTATCTCGCGTTCAGGCACACTCACCTATGAGGCTGTTGCTCAAACGACTAAGCTTGGACTCGGTCAATCGACTTGTATCGGTATTGGTGGTGATCCAATTCCGGGTATGAATCAAATTGATTGCCTAAAACTGTTCCAAGAAGATCCACAAACTGAAGCCATTATTATGATTGGTGAAATTGGTGGAACTGCGGAAGAAGAAGCTGCTGAATATATCAAATCTCATGTGACTAAACCTGTCGTGGGCTATATTGCCGGTGTTACAGCACCTAAAGGTAAGCGTATGGGTCATGCAGGCGCCATTATCTCGGGTGGTCAAGGTACGGCAGAAGAGAAATTTGCTGCTTTTGAACGTGCAGGAATGGCATATACGCGTAGTCCTGCAGAGTTAGGGTCTACAATGCTACAGGTTTTGAAAGAAAAAGGTTTAGTTAAGTAAGGTTGAAATTTGAGCTAAAAATAAAACCTCCATTTATTGGGGGTTTTTTGTACATAATATGTTTACATAAAATACATTGAATTATTTTAAAATTTTTATAATAAATAATTAAGCAAAAAAACAAATGTGACATTAGTCACATATAATTCTAGTGAGGTGATGAAAATTTAGAAATTCTAAACCAAATAATATTTTAACCCTATTGATTAAACAATGAGCGTTAAGGTTTGCTGGAATTGGTATTTAGTTTTAATTAATAAATATTGTAAGTTCATAAAAAATAATGATAAATATGCTGAGTTAATGTTTGTTAAAGATTTACAAAACTATAAAGATGTAAATTTTGGTGGTTATTTGTATATGTGTAATTATGTTGGGGACTTTGTGGAGTTGTATGAATAATCGTCAATTATTCAGTAGATTTCAAATAAATTACAATAATTTTGAATTATAAAAGCCAAGAAGGTGACCTCATGAATAAGATAACAATAGTCTCTAAAGAGCAACACACCACCACCCAGCAAACGGATGAAAACTCGGCCAGATTAACCGAAGCCTCCGTTGTAATTATTAATCACTCAATAGAAGATGTCGCCAAGATTATTAGAAATGGCAATAATGCAGAAGTCTATCTAAAAAATGGTGAAAAAATTGTCATTGAAAATTTCTTCAATGATCAAAATACTGCAGATAACTCAATCGTTTTTGATGATAATTCAGGTAAATTATATTGGGCTGAATTTACAGATCAGCAGGGGAATATTGCTGATACCATTAAATACCATTTAATTGATGACATAGAACCACTTTTATATTCAGATGAAAGTGGTTTAATTTTGCCTTGGTTGCTTGGTGGTGTAGCCGGTGTGGGGGCTATAGCGGCTGCTGCGTCTGATGATGATTCATCTACACCAATTGATTCAATGTCTGACTCTACTTCAAACTCAGATTCTACTTCAAACTCCGATTCTACTTCAAACTCAGATTCAATCTCCGATTCTACTTCAGACTCAGATTCAAACTCCGATTCTACTTCAAACTCCGATTCTACTTCAAACTCCGATTCTACTTCAAACTCCGATTCTACTTCAAACTCAGATTCAATCTCCGATTCTACTTCAAACTCAGATTCAATCTCCGATTCTACTTCAAACTCAGATTCAATCTCCGATTCTACTTCAGACTCAGATTCAATCTCCGACTCTACTTCAGACTCAGATTCAATCTCCGACTCTACTTCAGACTCAGATTCAATCTCCGATTCTACTTCAAACTCAGATTCAATCTCCGATTCTACTTCAGACTCAGATTCAATCTCCGATTCTACTTCAGACTCTGTTGATTTAAATAGTGTAGAAGACTTGGTTGCAGCGGCAGAAGCAGCCTATGCAGCAGCAGACACCGCATTAGCTGATGCGATTGCAGACAATGCAGTCAGCCAAGCCGAAGTCGATGCATTAACGCAAGACTTAGCCGATGCGACAGCAGCCAAAGAAGCAGCACAAGCAGCAGTAGATGGCATTGTTGCGGACTTCCCAACAGAAGCTGCTGGGTTCCAAGATCGCCTAGAAGCGTTGACAGATATCGTGATCCCTGCGGTGAACGATACCAACGACAATGGTACGCCGGATGCGGCTGAACTTGCAGCTGTTGAAGACTTGGTTGCAGCGGCAGAAGCGGCGTATGCAGCAGCAGACACCGCATTAGCTGATGCGATTGCAGACAGTGCGGTGAGCCAAGCCGAAGTCGATGCATTAACGCAAGACTTAGCCGATGCGACAGCAGCCAAAGAAGCAGCACAAGCAGCAGTAGATGGCATCCTTGTCGACTTCCCAACAGAAGCGGGCGAGTTCCAAGACCGTATTAATGACCTTGTAGATATCGTGATCCCTGCGGTGAACGATACCAACGACAATGGTACGCCGGATGCGGCTGAACTTGCTGCTGTTGAAGACTTGGTTGCAGCGGCAGAAGCAGCCTATGCAGCAGCAGACACCGCATTAGCTGATGCGATTGCAGACAGTGCGGTGAGCCAAGCAGAAGTTGATGCATTAACCATCGCTCGTGATGAAGCACTTGCAGCGAAAGCTGAAGCACAATTAGCAGTAGATGGCATTGTTGCGGACTTCCCAACAGAAGCTGCTGGGTTCCAAGATCGCCTAGAAGCGTTGATAGATATCGTGATCCCTGCGGTGAACGATCTAGATGACAACGGTGTTCCAGATGCATTGGATTCAGTTGAAGACCTAGTTGCAGCGGCAGAAGCGGCGTATGCAGCAGCAGACACCGCATTAGCTGATGCGATTGCAGACAGTGCGGTGAGCCAAGCAGAAGTTGATGCATTAATCATCGCTCGTGATGAAGCACTTGCAGCGAAAGCTGAAGCACAATTAGCAGTAGATGGCATTGTTGCGGACTTCCCAACAGAAGCTGCTGGGTTCCAAGATCGCCTAGAAGCGTTGACAGATATCGTGATCCCTGCGGTGAACGATACCAACGACAATGGTACGCCGGATGCGGCTGAACTTGCTGCTGTTGAAGACCTAGTTGCAGCGGCAGAAGCAGCCTATGCAGCAGCAGACACCGCGTTAGCTGATGCGATTGCAGACAGTGCGGTGAGCCAAGCCGAAGTCGATGCATTAACGCAAGACTTAGCCGATGCGACAGCAGCCAAAGAAGCAGCACAAGCAGCAGTAGATGGCATTGTTGCGGACTTCCCAACAGAAGCTGCTGGGTTCCAAGATCGCCTAGAAGCGTTGACAGATATCGTGATCCCTGCGGTGAACGATACCAACGACAATGGTACGCCGGATGCGGCTGAACTTGCAGCTGTTGAAGACTTGGTTGCAGCGGCAGAAGCGGCGTATGCAGCAGCAGACACCGCATTAGCTGATGCGATTGCAGACAGTGCGGTGAGCCAAGCAGAAGTTGATGCATTAACCATCGCTCGTGATGAAGCACTTGCAGCGAAAGCTGAAGCACAATTAGCAGTAGATGGCATTGTTGCGGACTTCCCAACAGAAGCTGCTGGGTTCCAAGATCGCCTAGAAGCGTTGATAGATATCGTGATCCCTGCGGTGAACGATCTAGATGACAACGGTGTTCCAGATGCATTGGATTCAGTTGAAGACCTAGTTGCAGCGGCAGAAGCGGCGTATGCAGCAGCAGACACCGCATTAGCTGATGCGATTGCAGACAGTGCGGTGAGCCAAGCAGAAGTTGATGCATTAATCATCGCTCGTGATGAAGCACTTGCAGCGAAAGCTGAAGCACAATTAGCAGTAGATGGCATTGTTGCGGACTTCCCAACAGAAGCTGCTGGGTTCCAAGATCGCCTAGAAGCGTTGATAGATATCGTGATCCCTGCGGTGAACGATCTAGATGACAACGGTGTTCCAGATGCATTGGATTCAGTTGAAGACCTAGTTGCAGCGGCAGAAGCGGCGTATGCAGCAGCAGACACCGCATTAGCTGATGCGATTGCAGACAGTGCGGTGAGCCAAGCAGAAGTTGATGCATTAACCATCGCTCGTGATGAAGCACTTGCAGCGAAAGCTGAAGCACAATTAGCAGTAGATGGCATTGTTGCGGACTTCCCAACAGAAGCTGCTGGGTTCCAAGATCGCCTAGAAGCGTTGATAGATATCGTGATCCCTGCGGTGAACGATCTAGATGACAACGGTGTTCCAGATGCATTGGATTCAGTTGAAGACCTAGTTGCAGCGGCAGAAGCGGCGTATGCAGCAGCAGACACCGCATTAGCTGATGCGATTGCAGACAGTGCGGTGAGCCAAGCAGAAGTTGATGCATTAACCATCGCTCGTGATGAAGCACTTGCAGCGAAAGCTGAAGCACAATTAGCAGTAGATGGCATTGTTGCGGACTTCCCAACAGAAGCTGCTGGGTTCCAAGATCGCCTAGAAGCGTTGATAGATATCGTGATCCCTGCGGTGAACGATCTAGATGACAACGGTGTTCCAGATGCATTGGATTCAGTTGAAGACCTAGTTGCAGCGGCAGAAGCGGCGTATGCAGCAGCAGACACCGCATTAGCTGATGCGATTGCAGACAGTGCGGTGAGCCAAGCAGAAGTTGATGCATTAACCATCGCTCGTGATGAAGCACTTGCAGCGAAAGCTGAAGCACAATTAGCAGTAGATGGCATTGTTGCGGACTTCCCAACAGAAGCTGCTGGGTTCCAAGATCGCCTAGAAGCGTTGATAGATATCGTGATCCCTGCGGTGAACGATACCAACGACAACGGTGTTCCAGATGCATTGGATTCAGTTGAAGACCTAGTTGCAGCGGCAGAAGCGGCGTATGCAGCAGCAGACACCGCGTTAGCTGATGCGATTGCAGACAATGCAGTCAGCCAAGCCGAAGTCGATGCATTAACGCAAGACTTAGCCGATGCGACAGCAGCCAAAGAAGCAGCACAAGCAGCAGTAGATGGCATTGTTGCGGACTTCCCAACAGAAGCTGCTGGGTTCCAAGATCGCCTAGAAGCGTTGACAGATATCGTGATCCCTGCGGTGAACGATACCAACGACAATGGTACGCCGGATGCGGCTGAACTTGCAGCTGTTGAAGACTTGGTTGCAGCGGCAGAAGCGGCGTATGCAGCAGCAGACACCGCATTAGCTGATGCGATTGCAGACAGTGCGGTGAGCCAAGCAGAAGTTGATGCATTAACCATCGCTCGTGATGAAGCACTTGCAGCGAAAGCTGAAGCACAATTAGCAGTAGATGGCATTGTTGCGGACTTCCCAACAGAAGCTGCTGGGTTCCAAGATCGCCTAGAAGCGTTGATAGATATCGTGATCCCTGCGGTGAACGATCTAGATGACAACGGTGTTCCAGATGCATTGGATTCAGTTGAAGACCTAGTTGCAGCGGCAGAAGCGGCGTATGCAGCAGCAGACACCGCATTAGCTGATGCGATTGCAGACAGTGCGGTGAGCCAAGCAGAAGTTGATGCATTAACCATCGCTCGTGATGAAGCACTTGCAGCGAAAGCTGAAGCACAATTAGCAGTAGATGGCATTGTTGCGGACTTCCCAACAGAAGCTGCTGGGTTCCAAGATCGCCTAGAAGCGTTGATAGATATCGTGATCCCTGCGGTGAACGATCTAGATGACAACGGTGTTCCAGATGCATTGGATTCAGTTGAAGACCTAGTTGCAGCGGCAGAAGCGGCGTATGCAGCAGCAGACACCGCGTTAGCTGATGCGATTGCAGACAATGCAGTCAGCCAAGCCGAAGTCGATGCATTAACGCAAGACTTAGCCGATGCGACAGCAGCCAAAGAAGCAGCACAAGCAGCAGTAGATGGCATTGTTGCGGACTTCCCAACAGAAGCTGCTGGGTTCCAAGATCGCCTAGAAGCGTTGACAGATATCGTGATCCCTGCGGTGAACGATACCAACGACAATGGTACGCCGGATGCGGCTGAACTTGCAGCTGTTGAAGACTTGGTTGCAGCGGCAGAAGCAGCCTATGCAGCAGCAGACACCGCGTTAGCTGATGCGATTGCAGACAATGCAGTCAGCCAAGCCGAAGTCGATGCATTAACGCAAGACTTAGCCGATGCGACAGCAGCCAAAGAAGCAGCACAAGCAGCAGTAGATGGCATTGTTGCGGACTTCCCAACAGAAGCTGCTGGGTTCCAAGATCGCCTAGAAGCGTTGACAGATATCGTGATCCCTGCGGTGAACGATACCAACGACAATGGTACGCCGGATGCGGCTGAACTTGCAGCTGTTGAAGACTTGGTTGCAGCGGCAGAAGCGGCGTATGCAGCAGCAGACACCGCATTAGCTGATGCGATTGCAGACAGTGCGGTGAGCCAAGCAGAAGTTGATGCATTAACCATCGCTCGTGATGAAGCACTTGCAGCGAAAGCTGAAGCACAATTAGCAGTAGATGGCATTGTTGCGGACTTCCCAACAGAAGCTGCTGGGTTCCAAGATCGCCTAGAAGCGTTGATAGATATCGTGATCCCTGCGGTGAACGATCTAGATGACAACGGTGTTCCAGATGCATTGGATTCAGTTGAAGACCTAGTTGCAGCGGCAGAAGCGGCGTATGCAGCAGCAGACACCGCGTTAGCTGATGCGATTGCAGACAATGCAGTCAGCCAAGCCGAAGTCGATGCATTAACGCAAGACTTAGCCGATGCGACAGCAGCCAAAGAAGCAGCACAAGCAGCAGTAGATGGCATTGTTGCGGACTTCCCAACAGAAGCTGCTGGGTTCCAAGATCGCCTAGAAGCGTTGACAGATATCGTGATCCCTGCGGTGAACGATACCAACGACAATGGTACGCCGGATGCGGCTGAACTTGCAGCTGTTGAAGACTTGGTTGCAGCGGCAGAAGCAGCCTATGCAGCAGCAGACACCGCGTTAGCTGATGCGATTGCAGACAATGCAGTCAGCCAAGCCGAAGTCGATGCATTAACGCAAGACTTAGCCGATGCGACAGCAGCCAAAGAAGCAGCACAAGCAGCAGTAGATGGCATTGTTGCGGACTTCCCAACAGAAGCTGCTGGGTTCCAAGATCGCCTAGAAGCGTTGACAGATATCGTGATCCCTGCGGTGAACGATACCAACGACAATGGTACGCCGGATGCGGCTGAACTTGCAGCTGTTGAAGACTTGGTTGCAGCGGCAGAAGCGGCGTATGCAGCAGCAGACACCGCATTAGCTGATGCGATTGCAGACAGTGCGGTGAGCCAAGCAGAAGTTGATGCATTAACCATCGCTCGTGATGAAGCACTTGCAGCGAAAGCTGAAGCACAATTAGCAGTAGATGGCATTGTTGCGGACTTCCCAACAGAAGCTGCTGGGTTCCAAGATCGCCTAGAAGCGTTGATAGATATCGTGATCCCTGCGGTGAACGATCTAGATGACAACGGTGTTCCAGATGCATTGGATTCAGTTGAAGACCTAGTTGCAGCGGCAGAAGCGGCGTATGCAGCAGCAGACACCGCATTAGCTGATGCGATTGCAGACAGTGCGGTGAGCCAAGCAGAAGTTGATGCATTAATCATCGCTCGTGATGAAGCACTTGCAGCGAAAGCTGAAGCACAATTAGCAGTAGATGGCATTGTTGCGGACTTCCCAACAGAAGCTGCTGGGTTCCAAGATCGCCTAGAAGCGTTGATAGATATCGTGATCCCTGCGGTGAACGATCTAGATGACAACGGTGTTCCAGATGCATTGGATTCAGTTGAAGACCTAGTTGCAGCGGCAGAAGCGGCGTATGCAGCAGCAGACACCGCATTAGCTGATGCGATTGCAGACAGTGCGGTGAGCCAAGCAGAAGTTGATGCATTAATCATCGCTCGTGATGAAGCACTTGCAGCGAAAGCTGAAGCACAATTAGCAGTAGATGGCATTGTTGCGGACTTCCCAACAGAAGCTGCTGGGTTCCAAGATCGCCTAGAAGCGTTGATAGATATCGTGATCCCTGCGGTGAACGATACCAACGACAATGGTACGCCGGATGCGGCTGAACTTGCAGCTGTTGAAGACTTGGTTGCAGCGGCAGAAGCGGCGTATGCAGCAGCAGACACCGCATTAGCTGATGCGATTGCAGACAGTGCGGTGAGCCAAGCAGAAGTTGATGCATTAACCATCGCTCGTGATGAAGCACTTGCAGCGAAAGCTGAAGCACAAGCAGCAGTAGATGGCATCCTTGTCGACTTCCCAACAGAAGCGGGCGAGTTCCAAGATCGCCTAGAAGCGTTGATAGATATCGTGATCCCTGCGGTGAACGATACCAACGACAATGGTACGCCGGATGCGGCTGAACTTGCTGCTGTTGAAGACCTAGTTGCAGCGGCAGAAGCGGCGTATGCAGCAGCAGACACCGCATTAGCTGATGCGATTGCAGACAGTGCGGTGAGCCAAGCAGAAGTTGATGCATTAACCATCGCTCGTGATGAAGCACTTGCAGCGAAAGCTGAAGCACAAGCAGCAGTAGATGGCATCCTTGTCGACTTCCCAACAGAAGCGGGCGAGTTCCAAGATCGCCTAGAAGCGTTGATAGATATCGTGATCCCTGCGGTGAACGATACCAACGACAATGGTACGCCGGATGCGGCTGAACTTGCTGCTGTTGAAGACCTAGTTGCAGCGGCAGAAGCGGCGTATGCAGCAGCAGACACCGCGTTAGCTGATGCGATTGCAGACAATGCAGTCAGCCAAGCAGAAGTTGATGCATTAACCATCGCTCGTGATGAAGCACTTGCAGCGAAAGCTGAAGCACAAGCAGCAGTAGATGGCATTGTTGCGGACTTCCCAACAGAAGCTGCTGGGTTCCAAGATCGCCTAGAAGCGTTGACAGATATCGTGATCCCTGCGGTGAACGATACCAACGACAATGGTACGCCGGATGCGGCTGAACTTGCAGCTGTTGAAGACTTGGTTGCAGCGGCAGAAGCGGCGTATGCAGCAGCAGACACCGCATTAGCTGATGCGATTGCAGACAGTGCGGTGAGCCAAGCAGAAGTTGATGCATTAATCATCGCTCGTGATGAAGCACTTGCAGCGAAAGCTGAAGCACAATTAGCAGTAGATGGCATTGTTGCGGACTTCCCAACAGAAGCTGCTGGGTTCCAAGATCGCCTAGAAGCGTTGATAGATATCGTGATCCCTGCGGTGAACGATCTAGATGACAACGGTGTTCCAGATGCATTGGATTCAGTTGAAGACCTAGTTGCAGCGGCAGAAGCGGCGTATGCAGCAGCAGACACCGCATTAGCTGATGCGATTGCAGACAGTGCGGTGAGCCAAGCAGAAGTTGATGCATTAACCATCGCTCGTGATGAAGCACTTGCAGCGAAAGCTGAAGCACAATTAGCAGTAGATGGCATTGTTGCGGACTTCCCAACAGAAGCTGCTGGGTTCCAAGATCGCCTAGAAGCGTTGATAGATATCGTGATCCCACCAATAACACAAACCCTTGATGCAATTAATGATGAGTATCAGTTGGATATGGGGCAAGAGTTCTTGGATGCAAGAACTACAGAGGATTTCAATGATGTTACTTATATTGATCTTCTTAGCGGAACAGAGGGCGAAATCTTAGGTGCTGATTTTTCTATACCGCAAGACCTGAATAATGCAGACCAAGGACGTACTGGTAATATCACGATTACTGCTACACAAGAGAATTTTATATCTGTCGCAGAAGCTTTCCAACTAGTGGTTTATCAAAATGTGAATGGTACGCAAACCGAAGTTGCTCGTATAGGTAACCAAGGTGGTGTTATTACATTAGGAGGTGTAGGTGTATTGGGTATTGTTAATAATCCAAACGGCATATCAGTCACCTTGTCTGATCTTCCTGAGGGTGAATATACCGCAGTAGTTGCAAAAGACAGCGGTCTCTTATCTGACTTAATCTACGCTATTGAATTAGATAAGCTGGGTGGTGAGGGAGCAATACTTGGTGCTTCAAATGAAACAGCAATTTACAACGCAATCAATACAGTACTAACTCCAGAGTTAGCTACGCCATTAGTGACTGTTGTTCAAGCAATTCTGGTTCCTGTGAACACAATTGGACTCCCTATTTCTAGTCTAGTGAGTCAACTGTTAGATGTTTTACCAGTTGAAGTTATTGACTACATAGTTAATCAGACTATCGGTCAAATTGTTACTAATACTTTGACATTGTATGAAAACACAGATCTCAGCATTACTGGTACAGAAGAAGCATTCCAAGCATATACGCTGACATCAAATGTCTTTAGCGATAATGGTAATGGAAATGATGTTGCACCTCTAGGCACCATTATTAGTGAAATTGATGGGACTCCAATATCAGGTGTAGAAACGATTCAAGGTGATTACGGTGTATTAGAAATTAATACAGTAACGGGCGAATTTACCTACACTGTGACTTCTGGTGAAGAAGCACTTGGTAAGACAGAGATCTTTAACTATACCCTTCAAAATGGTGCTCAAACAGATACTGCGCAAATCATTATTGATCTTGATGGCATACCGTTTGATGACAGTACACTTCTACCGCCAGATTACTTGGAGGAAGTGGTCGCGAATGATGATCTGGCAACAGTTCAAAATTATTATGAAGAGCCTGGTGATGATATTGGGACTGCAGGAGGGGCTGGACAGTTACTTGGCATTGAGCTTGTAGGCATTCCAATTAGTCTAGGTAGCACTACACCGTTTAATTTTGACGTACTTCAAAATCAAACAAGTGATGTAGAGATTGCAGTAAGCGGATTTAAATCGACAACATTAAGTTTATCTTTACTTAATACTTTAGCGGATCTTCTTACAGGTAATACCTTATATGCAGATGCTGTATTACAGCGTCAATATGTAGATGAAAATGGCGTTGTTCAAACTGAAAACTTTGTTGTGGAAGGTGGTGTCGAACTTGATGCTGAATTAAGTATTCCTAATTTATCTTTCGGTTATTCTTATGCTGGTTTAATTAACTATAACGACTTACCAGAAGGTATATACACACTATCAATTCAACCGCAAGAAACCACTGGCGCATTACGCGAATTGATAGATGCATTAGGTAGTGCTGTGGCAGTAAATCTGTTTGGTGGTATTCAATTCACAATTACAGATCAAACGAACAAATATTTAGGCTCTAACGAAATTGAAGGCAATGTAATTAATAGTGTAGACGGAGCCGACCTTGTTAACCCAACAACCTATGTCAAGCTCGTAAGTAACGAGTTAGGTGAACCTGCTGTGGCGATTGATAGTGCCAATACAGTTGTTCAGGGTGTTTACGGTACTTTATATATCTCGCCGGATGGTAGCTACAAATATGTAAGCCGTGGTGATGTTGAAGATATTGGTAAGGTTGACACCTTTAGTTATACCATTCGTGATTTCAATGGTTCAGAAGCTACAGCGGATCTTCATATTCGAGTAGATGGTGAAGGGTTAATTACTTGGCCAACTGATCCTGCACAAGCAGGTGTTGATCAAGAAGTAGTAGTTAATGCAACCAATGATCTAGCTGAAGTGTCAACCAACTTGGTGTATAGCTCTGCAACTAGCATTACAGCAGCTTCTAATACAGCAGGTTTGACAAATATTACTAATATCACGGCTGTGACCAAATCTATGACGTTTGTCGTTGGTCCTAATGATGGAGCAACTTCCGTATCAACAAGTGTTACAATAAGTGAGAACAGTACTCTTGCCTCTGCATCTGGTAATGTAGTTGCTACATTAAAAGATAGCTTAGGCAATGTCATTGCAACTTTACCACCACAAACAGTGACAACTTCGATCATTAATATTTTCGATACGCCTACTGCTACTGCAAACTTCAGTAACTTAGCTCTTAATTCAGGAACTTATACAATAGATTTTGCTTTTACTGGCTTATCTGGTTCAGGTTACCCTGTAACTTTAACGGCTTCAGCAGTAACGATTAATAAGGTTGACCTTGATACATATCAAGCTATTAATAGTGCTGAGTTAACTGAAACAGGTAATATTTTCACAGATGGTACTGCCGATACTTTAGCTAATAAGTTCACTACCTTAAGCATAGACGGTCAAACGCTTAGCCAAACTTCTGAGGACGTTACAATCCAAGGACTTTACGGTACATTGACGATCAGTGGTGATGGTGAGTATAGCTATCAAGCTAACTCAAGTAACTTCGGTGGTACTGAGAACTTTAGCTATACCCTGACTTCATTATCGGGCAATGATTCTACTGCTATCTTAACGATTGAAGTAGGACGTGAATTCACAAGCACGGTATTTAATGATGTGATTACCACCAATTCAAATGGTCCTGATACTGTGATTTATGACTTGCTTTCGAGTGTGGGTAACGGAGGTAATGGTTTTGATACATGGACGGATTACAGCAAAGCTGAAGGCGATGTAATTGATATTTCAGCACTGCTAGCGGGTCAAACTGTTGATTCAAGCAATATTGGAACATTTGTGACTTTGGCACAAAATGGAACAGATACGATTGTATCGATTGATCTTGATGGTGCGGGAACTCAATACAATCCAACTGAGCTGGTGATGCTGCAGAATACAGACAGTACAACATTGTTGTTAGATGAGTTGTTGAAATATAACAACCCTATCTAATATTTAAATAAAATAGAGGCTCTAAGGAGCCTCTATTTTTCATTCTAGAATGTTTTTTTAAACATTTTTTCATTTGAATGCAGAATATTGCGAAAATTAATGGTTGGATAAGGATAATGGAATATAAACACTTTTATTTCTGTAATCTAGATTTTGGTAAGCAACTTACTGGTGTTGAGCGCTCAGCACTTAAAAGAGCAAGACTCTTCAAAAATTATTTTGGTATTTCTGCAACATTTTTAACCACACGATTTAATGAAGCTGTACATGAAAATGTGCAACGTCTTAAGGATATTGGCTGGATGCCAAAATCATGTGAGGTTTATAATGTGTATGAATATTTACGTGGTTCGTATATAGACAAGCGGATTTTAAAAAATCAATATCAACTTGATACATCCATCTATAACGTGATCGATATTGATATAAATCCAGCA
This sequence comes from Acinetobacter sp. TGL-Y2, assembly GCF_001612555.1. NCBI lineage: Bacteria > Pseudomonadati > Pseudomonadota > Gammaproteobacteria > Moraxellales > Moraxellaceae > Acinetobacter > Acinetobacter sp. TGL-Y2. The sequence goes on from NZ_CP015110.1 coordinate 1,009,353, forward strand.
CACCAAAAATGGTCTTCTAAGGTTAATTCCTCCTATTATAAATATGTAGTTTGGACAGATAAAGAAAAGACGAAACTTTCATTTATTAATAATTTATATAATAACAAGATTGTAAAGAGAGAGAAATTTGATCGAAATGGACAGCTCATTTCTATTCAAGAAATCAGTGAAACTGGCAAGATAGAAAGTGAAGACTTAATCCATCTCGATGGACATATCGTACTCAGACGTTATTTCAAAGAAAATAACAAATTGACCAAAATCGTGATTTTCTCACCATTGGGTATGGTTGAGGAGGTGCTGCAAAGCGAAGAACAGTTGGTTGATTATTGGTTACGAAAATTTATAGATTTTAATGAACCGGCTTGCTTTGTGATTGATCGAAATCCGGTATGGAGTATTGCGTTAAAAAATCATCATCGGATCAATGGGCATAAAACCATTTCAATTTTCCATAGTAGCCATTTGGTTGAAATGGAAGATAATATTATGTCAGGGCGTTTAAACTCAAATTTTAAAGCGATTTTAGAAGAGAAGTATAAAGTCGATCATATTGTGACGCTGACTGAGCATCAGAAGCAGGATATTCTAAAAAGATTTGTCCATAAAAATAATATTGTGACTATTCCACATAGTATTGATGAATTACCTAGAAAAACACCATTTGAGCAGCGCAACTCTAATAAATTGGTTGCTTTATGTCGTCTTGCCCCGGAAAAACAAATCGTCGATATGGTGAAAATGATGGGAGAGTTGTTAAAAAATCATCCAAAAACAGAGCTATATATATATGGAGATGGCTCGGAAAAAAATAAAATCATAGAAAAAATCAAAGAACTGAATATTGGAGATAATGTTCATTTGATGGGATATAACGAAAGTATTGCTGAGGCATATACTGACGCAGTATTTTCATTATTGACCAGTAAGTGCGAAGGTTTTTCTTTGGCTATTTTGGAAAGTTTAAGTTATGGCGTTCCTGCGGCTTCTTATAATATTCCGTATGGTCCTTCCACGATGATTCAGCCTCATGAAAATGGCATTTTGGTGGATCATGCAGACTATAAGGCCATGGCAAGTGAGTTGAGTCAAATCCTTTCCCAGCCTGAGCAATTAAAGCAAATGTGCGACAATGCCTACAACTCAATTGAACGGTTTAAAGAAGAAAATGTCGCTGAAGTTTGGCGAAAGTTGATCAATAGTTAATGGAAAAGGCATTTAATGCGTCTTTAAATTCAAAAATTGAAAAAAGTGATTAAAAACTATTCATTATCTCTAATGAGGTCGAATTGAAGACAATCAGTTGGCTTGAAAGATAGAAGGTTAGAGCCATGAGTTGATTTATCAAAATAAACTTATAACTCTAGTCCTTATTTTACTTTTACTGAATTATTCTCATTAATTTTTCATTTTATGCTTAAAATTTGAAGTAACTTACTGGAAATTTCTTAAATAAAGTAAACACTAATTTCAAATTATTTTATACATACTGAAAACAGGGTATAAAGTTACTTATTTAAAGGACTTACCTGTTACCCACGATTGATTCATCTCATCAATGGTCAATAAATGCATTGCATATAGATTTAATGAAAGGTAAGTATATCCAGATTTTATGGATTGACTCCAGCCATGTTACCTGTCTGTAAAAAATAGCCTATTTAACCCGAATCCTGCTTAAGAAAATGAGATTATTCATCTTTAGACTTATCCACCATTTTGGGCATAAAAAAGTCTAAACATTGATCTGATAACGCTAAAAATTAATCATGAAATTACATTTATCTTATGATTTTAAAGAAAAATCCTTATCCGAGATTCGGGTTATTTAGCATCATAAATTATTAACTGAGATCACATATCGTGATAAATCAATTGAGTGAAACGTTTGGTCTGCTTTATCTAGCGGGTATATTACTGATATTAAAATGGTTAAACAGTAGTTTAAGATGAACAGGCGAAACTATATGTGAGGCGTGGTTATATTAAGTATTAATTAAAAGCAAGTTAAAACACCAATAATCGATTTAATTCCATATCATCGAAAGAACAAGGAATTTTTTCAGACAGTGCTATGAGATGGTAGTGCTAAAAACCAACGTGTAACAATTCATTTATATATTTTAATATCAATAACTTATTATTTTTATCACGTCGTATTCATGCACTACCCTTTTTTGAAGGGGGATTCTATGCATCCTTATGTGCATATCAATTAAGCCATCAAAATAAACCAATGATTCAAATTATGGAGTCATTGGCTTAAATATGATCAGATGGTTTAGGTGAAAGCAACTAATCTAAAACTAAATATGCAGGATGAATTAATTAAGAGAGTGAGGTATATTTCTGATCAAAATTAGAACTTTCCATTATTTTTAATTCCCTACATTCTTTTTATACAAACCTGCTCTAACAGCACCGGCTTTGGTCTCTTTCACAAGTTTCCAGCTTGAAGGTAATTCAAGTTTAAACAGCGCACAATCGGCTTCGAGATAAATAAAACCATCATTTTTGATGAGGGGGTCGACCAAAGCCGACAATTCTTGCCAAAGATTAAGCGCATAAGGTGGATCTAGAAAAACCAAATCCATACTGTTTTCTTGAAACTGTCGAATGGCAAGTTGTGCGGTAGATTGTATCAACGTGCAATTTTGAATTTTTAAAAGTGCAATATTTTCTTTCAAAATTTTTGACTGAACATGACTCGGTTCAATCATAGTGACATGCGCTGCACCACGAGATAAAGCCTCAAAGCTTAAAGCACCAGAACCTGTGCATAGGTCTAAAACCTTTGCATTTTGTACCTCCCACATCAACCAGTTAAACAAAGTTTCGCGTACGCGATCTGGGGTCGGTCTAAGACCATCGACATCAGCAAATGGAAGAACACGACGTTTCCATTCACCACCAATAATACGCAGTTGATTCTTCATTTATTGACTCACAGGAGGCTGAGTGGTGACAGCTGGGCGCACAACATGGGGAGTTGCAGGCGCAGCATTAACATTGTTTTGAGCAGTAGGGTTATTGCTCGAATGGGCGGGTGCAGTAGTTTGTGAATTATTTTGTAACCTGTTTTGTACAGGACTTTGTGCATCAGTCGGTAATGCCGCCGGATTTGCAGAAAGTTCAGTTGCACCGCTGGGTAAATCGCCGGGTTTAATCCCTGCGGTCATCAGTCCGCCACTGACCTGATGGCTCGATGGTTTGATCGGATTTTTTTTACGCTGAAGTAGCCAGTAATCCATAATGGGGCGTGCGATAGGTGTGGCGCTGCCACCGCGACCATTTTCCACAATAATCGCTAGCGCAATTTCAGGTTTCTCAGCAGGTGCAAAACCAACAAACAAACCATGATCAAGTTGGCGGTCCGTCAGAATAGATTCATTATAACGTTTACCCTGAGCGATACTTTTCACCTGAGCTGTCCCTGTTTTACCTGCAATTTGGTATTGTAAACCGCTACGAATAGCTCGGCCTGTTCCAGACTGAATTACATCCACCATGGCTTCACGCATTTTGACCCAATCTTCAGGTTTGCCATTGAACTGAATTTGACCATTCGGCGCATTGTGCACTTTATGCGGTTTTGCGCCTTTGGTTTCACGTAGAACGTGAGGTGTGACATGTGCACCCTGATTTGAGGTAATTGCAGTTGCCATAGCAAGTTGTAGTGGGGTTGAGGTAAATGCACCTTGACCAATACTCACCGAAATCGTTTCACCTCTAGACCATTTGGTTTTACGTGTCCGCAGTTTCCACTCAGGGCTTGGATATAGACCCGTACTCTCACTCGGTAAATCGACACCTGTTTTTTCACCAAAACCAAATTGGCGCATCCAGGTATTCATTCTATCTATACCCATTTGGAAGGAAAGAATATAGAAATAGGTGTCGCAAGAGACCACTTGCGCTTTATGCATATTGACAGAGCCATGACCTGATTTTTTATGGTCACGAAAGCGGTGGCTGTCTCCAGGCAGAGTAAAATAACCGGGATCAGAAATAGAGGTATTCCAATCCACCACACCATAATGTAAACCACCTAAACCAAACATGGGCTTAATGGTAGAACCAGGTGGGTAAGAGCCTTGCACAGCACGGTTATACAGCGGCTGATCTAAATTGTCACGAAGCGCACTATAGTCCGTGGTGCTAATACCAGTTACAAATAAATTCGGGTTGAAACTCGGGCTAGAAACTAGTGCTAAAATTTCACCGGTATTGGGATCCATCACCACAATTGCCCCACGACGTCCAATGAGCTGTTCTGCGGCGACTTGTTGTAAACCATAGTCGAGGGATAGATAAAGATCATTGCCACGTATAGAATCTTTACGACCTAAATTTCGAAGTACATTGCCATAGGCATCTGTTTCAATAGACTCGAAGCCTGGCGCACCGTGCAGTAAGTCTTCGTAAAATTTTTCAACACCGATTTTACCAATGAGATTGGTGCCCGCGTAGGCATCCTTATCAATGGATTTTAATTCTTTGTCGTTGATCCGGCCCACATAACCAATCACATGTGCAAACAGTTCACCATGTGGATAATAGCGAGTCATTTGGGTTTCAATCGAAACGCCAGGAAACTTAAACTTCACTTCACTGAATTTTGCGATATCGGTTTCGGTTAAATTGAGTTTCAACGTCACACGTTCAGTTTTTTTAGCTGTTTTAATGCGACTGAGAAAGCGCTCAGTATCTTCTTCTGATAAGTCAATAATCGGTTTTAAGCGTTCAACGGTATCTTCAATGTCTTTAACATCCGCCTTACTTAAGGTGGCAGTAAAGACTGGATAATTGTCTGCCAACAAAATCCCATTACGATCATAAATATAACCCCTGGTAGGGGAGATCGGCTGTAAACGAATACGGTTTTTGTCCGCAGCATCTTTAAATTGTTCATAATGCACAATCTGCAAATATGCATAGCGCGACAGTAAAAGCAGTAAAAAAAAGGTCACAAAACCGATTGCGAAAAAAACTCGACTACGAAAAATACGTTTTTCTTGTTGAACATTTTTAAGGGGAAACTGGTGTTTCATACGTTGTCGACTTAATTCACGGTAAATAGAGCGCTTTTGGAGCGATTATTTTACCTGAGAATCCAACAAAAAATTGAAAAAATAATAAATAGTTCCATAAAATGAAGCTCAACAATCTTGACCGTATAGACATTAATTTAAGCATCATTTGTATATAAGATCGAAAATTATTCTGTTAAAGTCAGAGAATTAAGGACAATTAAAAAAAGTTGATCTCAAGGTGAGACAATGGAGAAAATAATGAGAATAATACTTCCCTTGGTGTTGCTCATGACAATAGGGAATATGGCACATGCTGAACGCGCTGATTATTTACCTACAGCCAAACTCAAAGCCACTGATGCATCGCGCTTAAATCTAGGCGCGGGACTGACACAAAAGTTGGCACATGTGAACGCTGAATGGGTCAACTCATACGGCATCGCCTATGCAAAACTTGGCGCTTTTATCAATGATGGGCATGAGCTTGGCGGTCAACTGGGTTTTCGCTATCCGGTTGCACTCAATGGTAAAGACGCTAATGGATTTTATTTGGGCGCATTTGCAGGTCATTTGAGGTCTAAAACCTTTAATGGGCAAGATGAGTCTCAATTGGGCGGCGGTGTGGATTTATCTTATGTTTTATTGAATAAAGAAAGAGTGAGTAGCTTTAGTGTAGGTATAGTAGCGGGTGAAGAAGTGACAGTGGGCAACCAGGTCATTTATGAAACCAAACCTGAACTACAATTCGCCTACAGCTTAAGTGTGGGTTTTTAGAAAATTTTGTGATCTGATGCAAATACTCTTCCGCAAATAGAAATTATTACGAGAGTCATGAATGTTTGAATATGTTAGTGATTTGTGGCAAGCCTTTTTAAATCGACCCGATTTTTACGCTATTTTAAGTATTATTCCGGTGACTGCTTTTGTAACTTGGGCACACGTGTGGATGGCACTGAAAATGGTGTTTTATCCAATCAAATTTTGGGGATTCCATTTGGGTCCTTTGCCTGTGGGTTGGCAGGGGATTGTGCCACGTAAAGCTGGACGTATTTCAGGTATTATTACCGACAATACTTTGTCAAAACTTGGCTCGCTTCGCGAGTTTTTAGATGCCATGGACCCTCAGGATATGGCACGCATTATTGGTGAACAAGTAGGTTTTGAGCTTGAACACTTGATTGATGAAGTCATGATGGACCGTAATGCGGTACTTTGGGAAAACCTACCTTATTCCATAAAAAGAAGAATTTACGCACAAGCGCACAAACAATTACCGAAAGTCTTAACGAATTTGGTGACTGAGCTGACTATGAATGTCGAATCGCTGGTCAACATGCGTGAAATGGTGGTGAGTCAAATGGAAGGTGATCGCCAGCTCATGGTGAACATGTTCCTTAAAGTCGGTCAGAAAGAAATAAACTTTATTTGGCATATCAGTGCGTTAATTGGGATGATCTTTGGTATTTTCCAAATGATTGTTTGGTTTGTCGTGCCATGGCATTGGACTGTGCCTTTTTGGGCAGCGATTTGGGGTTTCTTGACCAACTGGATTGCGATCTGGATGGTCTTTAATCCGGTTGAACCGAATTATGTGAAATTCCCGCAATTTTTTGAACGCACGAAAAATCGTACATTTCCGTGGCTCAAACCTGTTATTCCGCGAATAGGCACCTATAATATCCAAGGTGCATTTATGAAACGTCAAGAAGAGGTTTCAGATGTATTTGCTGAGGTGGTCACATCCGATTTAATTACATTAAAATCAATCATGACTGAAATGATGTTCGGGAGTAAAAAAGACAAAACTCGCCGAATTGTTAAACGTCATATTAATGAAATCATGGAAACGCCATTGGTTCGAACGTCTTTACAGCTGTCATTGGGGCCAAAAGAGTATGCAAAACTCAAGACGGACTTGATCGATCGCTCAATTGAAATTACGATGGTGCCTGTATGCGACCCTGCTTTCAATGCGAGCCGTGCACAGAAAATCTTTCAAATGTTTAGGGATCGTATTCGCGAATTGACGCCGAAAGAGTTTCAGAACCTATTACGTCCTGCATTTCAGGAAGACGAATGGATTTTGATTGTCCTTGGTGGGGTAACCGGATTCTTCGCTGGATTAATACATTTGTTTGTGGCTTTCTTATAATTAGATGCTAGCGCTCATATCAATTTTGGGTTTGATATGATCTAAGTGTCGTACACATTGTTAAAAATGAGGATGTTTATTTATGCGCATTATTTTACTCGGACCACCTGGAGCAGGTAAAGGTACACAAGCTCAGTTGATCTGCAAGCGCTACAATGTCCCACAAATTTCAACCGGTGATATGCTCCGTGCTGCAATTCGTGAAGGAACTGAATTAGGTCTTAAAGCCAAAAGCGTGATGGACAATGGTGGTCTTGTATCTGATGAGTTGATCATTGGTTTGGTCAAAGAACGTATTGCGCAGCCTGATTGTATCAATGGTTGTATTTTCGATGGCTTCCCGCGCACGATTCCTCAAGCTGAAGCTCTAGAAAGTGAAGGCATTAGTATTGATCATGTGATTGAAATTGAGGTTGCAGATGAAGAAATCGTGCAACGTCTTTCTGGTCGTCGTCAACATGCTGCGTCTGGTCGTATTTATCATCTTGTTTACAATCCCCCTAAAGTGGAAGGTAAAGATGACGAAACAGGTGAAGACTTGGTTCAACGACCAGATGACCAAGAAGAAACGATTCGTAAGCGTTTAAGCTCTTACCATACAGAAACTGAGCAGTTGGTTGGGTTCTATCAAGGTCGTGCGGCTTCAGGGGAAAATGCACCGACTTACAATAAATTGAATGGTCTTCGTCCAATCGAAGACGTTCAAAAAGATTTATTTGCAATTTTAGATCAAGTTAAATAATTCATGCTGTGAGTTTTTGACATTAAAGGAGCCCTCAGTCATATTAGGGCTCTTTTTTTGTCTTTGATTTTAGGGGTATCTTTTGCAGAAAATTGCCGTGATATTTGTACTCATAGCTTGCTTAGCCTTGCTGATTTTTTTGCTGTATTTTAGCTTTAAACTGTTACGAGATTCGCAAAAAAAGATGGATGCTGAAAAAGCGAAAAAGAAGCTTGATCGAAATAAGGCTAGAGCTAACTCAAAAAAATAAACGTGATTTGGGCTTAAAGCTTATTCCGCAGCTATCTTTTTGATTTTTACAGGTCGGGCTGCACCAAACTCAAAACGATCAGGCCAATTGCACACATCCGAGACGATACATTCGTGGCATTTAGGCTTACGTGCAATACAGCAGTAACGTCCATGTAAAATCAGCCAGTGGTGCGAATCTACGATAAATTCTTTGGGAATGACTTTCACTAAGCGGTGTTCCACCTCTAGGACGTTTTTACCTACTGCTAAGCCTGTACGGTTGCCTACGCGGAAGATGTGCGTATCGACCGCCATGGTCGGTTGTCCGAATGCAGTATTGAGCACCACGTTTGCTGTTTTGCGTCCCACGCCAGGTAAAGCTTCTAAATCCGCACGATTATTCGGCACGATGCTGTTGTGTTTTTCGATTAAAATTTGACAGGCTTTAATTACGTTTTCTGCTTTTGAGTTATATAAACCAATGGTTTTTATATACGCCTTCAATCCATCTACACCCAGCGCATAAATTGCTTCAGGAGTATTGGCCACTGGAAAAAGCTTATCGGTGGCTTTGTTGACACTGACGTCGGTGGCTTGCGCAGACAAAGTGACTGCGACCAATAATTCAAATGGGTTCGAATAATTCAGCTCAGTTTCGGGTTTTGGGCGCTGCTCACGAAGACGTTCAAAAAAGGTTTGAATCTGCTTTTTGGTCATGTTCTTGACAGTCATACGGAAGTGCCTTGTAGCTGATTTAACTGTTGATTGAGCGTCTCTAAAAGTAAACGTTTCGGTGTGTCTTCACGGACAGAAAGCTGTTTTTCTAATTTTTTAATTTGACTGCGCAATTTCGCGAGTTCAATCGTTGATTTTGCATCGAGGCTTGGAATGGTCGTGTTATCTACTGTTTTTTCAATCAGTGTCACCGTTGGCAGTGTATTGAACTGAGCAGAAAATTGTGCGAAAAACTCAGTATCAATTTCAGCGCGAACCAAAGGGCCTTTACGTGAGCTACGCGTTTTTTCTTCTCGTTGAATATGGGCATAGTAACGAGAGCGTAAATCATTTTGTTCGTTCAGACGCAGCTCATCACTCGGTAATGTTTTTAAATCTTCGACTAAGTCAATGCAGTCCACTGGGCAAGGGGCAATACATAATTCACAACCGGTACACAAATCGGTCAAAATCGAATGCATCAACTTACCTGAGCCAATAATTGCATCGACTGGGCAAGCACTGATACATTTTGTGCATCCAATACATTCATCTTCGCGTATAACAGCTTTCATGCGTTGTGGGCGATCTGCTTGAATGGGCCAAACACTCGCCTCAGCAGTCAATACAGTGCGATTAAGAAGTCGAGCAATAGCATCCGCCACAGGTTGACCACCAGGGACACATTTATTGGCATCTTCACCCTCAGCAATTGATTTTGCATAAGGTAGGCAACCATCCCGATGACCACATAAGCCACACTGGGTTTGTGGTAGAAAAGCATCGATTTGCTGAATCAAAGAAATTTGCGCGTTCATGTGAATAGGAAACTTTAAAGAGATGGAAGTACTGAGAAGATTTCAGAGGAAGTCAATTTTAACATGAAAGCACTGGCTTTTGTGTGCGCTAAAGATGATCATAAAACGCACATTAAAAGCGCAAAATACAGGCGCCTAATAATAAATAAAAGAACTAATAAGTATGATCAAAATTTATGAATACTATATTTAAATCATTGATTAGATAATTAAATTAAAAAAACACTGAAAAGTATTGTAGATTAACTACAAAAGATATTTAATACTTTGCGCCAAAACTTATCAATATTTTGAAATTTTGACCAATTTTGATCCACCTTTCTGCTGAGGATTAAGCGTTGAAATATAACAGCCTTAACGATTTCCTAAACTACGTAAAAAACCGTGATGCCAATCAACCTGAATTTCTACAAGCTGTAGAAGAAGTGATGATGAGCTTGTGGCCTTTTATTGAAAAGAATCCAGAGTATGCTGAACATGGATTACTTGAACGTTTAGTGGAGCCAGAACGCGCGATTCAATTTCGTGTGTCTTGGGTTGATGACAAAGGTCAAACGCATGTTAACCGTGCCTTCCGTGTGCAATACAACTCTGCTATCGGACCATTCAAAGGGGGGATGCGTTTCCATCCTTCCGTCAACCTTTCAATTTTAAAATTCCTAGGTTTTGAACAAACTTTTAAAAATGCCTTAACAACACTTCCTATGGGTGGTGGTAAAGGCGGCTCAGATTTTGACCCTAAAGGTAAATCTGATGGCGAAATCATGCGGTTTTGCCAAGCTCTGATGATTGAGCTGTATCGCCATTTGGGTGCCAATACAGATATTCCTGCGGGCGATATTGGTGTGGGTGGTCGTGAAGTCGGCTATATGGCTGGTATGATGAAAAAACTCAGCAATGACACTGCTTGTGTATTCACAGGTAAAGGTTTGTCATTTGGCGGTTCATTGGCCCGTCCTGAAGCGACCGGTTATGGCACCGTCTATTTTGCTAAAGAAATGCTGAAAACGCGTGGCGATAGCTTCCAGGACAAAGTCGTGACCATCTCTGGTTCAGGCAATGTGGCACAATTTGCTGCTGAAAAAGCCATGTACTTGGGTGCGAAAGTGGTTTCACTTTCTGACTCTGCAGGTACGGTCTACGTGAAAAATGGTTTTACAGACGAATTACTTGCTGAAGTGATGGAGCTGAAAAACGTGAAACGTGGTCGTATTTCAGAGTTTGCGTCTAAGCATGGTTTTGAATATCTGGAAGGGAAAACGCCTTGGGGTATTCAATGTGATATCGCACTTCCATGCGCAACACAAAATGAATTGAATGGCGATGACGCAGCGACTTTACTTACCAATGGCGTGATTTGTGTGGCTGAAGGTGCAAATATGCCTTCAACTTTGGATGCGGTAGAGAAGTTCGTTGAGGCGAAAATTCTGTATGCACCGGGCAAAGCATCAAATGCGGGTGGTGTCGCAACTTCTGGTCTTGAAATGTCACAAAACGCATTGCGTTTGGGTTGGACTTTTGAAGAAGTGGATGAGCGTTTACATGCCATTATGAAAGAAATTCACCGTAACTGCGTGAAGTTCGGTACTAAAGAAGATGGTACAGTCAACTACGTAGATGGTGCAAACATTGCAGGCTTTGTCAAAGTTGCCGATGCGATGTTAGCGCAGGGTGTTTACTAATCTTTGAGTTAACCTTAAAGATCAAAAGCCGATGCATATGTATCGGCTTTTTTAGGCTTTATGTTTATGAAAGCTTAAAATTTAAAGTGCGCCCTTTACCGACTCACGCTCAATAGTCATGTCATGCACATAGGCATATTTAGACTGATCCGCAGCAGGGTTTTTAATCTCATAGCGTTTTACACGAATGACTTGACGCTCATTTGGGGTATGCTGAAAACCATCTATATGGTCATAAAATAAAGTCCAGTCTTTATCGACTTGAGACTTCACGCCATTTTCAGCATATTTAATTTCACGCACTTGTAAGCAAGTCTGAGGTGCGACACCGATACAGCTTTTGGTTTCTGGAGAAACTTCTAAGAAAATGGTTTCACCAGTGGTTTGATATTTAGTTTCAGGTGTCATTTTACCTGCAAATACAACTTTCCCACCTGTGGCATTTACCAGTGTAAGCGTTGGGCTTTCAGGGTTTACTGTATCAAGTACAAATGCAGTTTTATTTGATTGGAACAATGCTGCAGCAAAACTTTCCTGTTTCATTAATTCAGGAGAACACATCATATTGGTTGAAGCGATATTTCCTGTAACCAATAACCCACTTTCAACTTTTGCACTTGTCATTAATCGATTACATCCAGTCGCAACACTTAAAAGTTGGTCTGCAAAATTAAGTACGATCGGTTGTTTACTATCCGCTGGTTGATAAGACCATTGATAAGCATTTAATGTTTGCTCTGCATTACCTTGTTGTTGTAATACTTTCACGGCTGTATCACCCAATTTTTGAATATCGCCAGATTGGCAAGCCGCTAAGGCTAAAGGAAGTACAGCTAAAGCTAAATATTTGAATTTCATATTCTATTCATATTTAAAAAAACGTATATAGAATAAAGCATGAAATACTAGAAGATATGGATACAATTTATTAATTCGGTTTCAATATGTATCCATATAACTAAAAGTTAAACAATAATTAACAAATTGTTATCAATTCTAATGAATGATGATTAATCTAATCATTTAGTCAAAACGATAAATATCCATTCCTAATGCACCCATTGTAAAACTACTATGCACAATATTGAAACGATTCCCCGTGCCCATAGAGAAAAACAGCGGTGCAAAATGCTCAATAGTTGGATGGTTACGCGCTACATGTGGAATCGACTGCCAGTCTAGAACAGCTGAATAATCATTGTGGTTTAATTTATGAACCACATGGTTTCGAAAAGTCGATGCCCATTCAGGTACATGAGATGACTCGCCTTGCCAAGACAACTCACGTAAATTGTGGGTAATACTACCTGAACCGATCAGTAAAATTTGACGCTCGCGCAGAACTGAAAGCACCTGACCAATGCGATAAATTTCCTCTGCAGACATGCGCATCGGGAGTGAAATTTCAATCACTGGAATATCAGCTTCAGGATACATATGTAGTAGTGGCATCCACACGCCATGATCACGTGGACGGGCACTGTTGGCATGTGCACTGATCTCCGCAAGTGCAAACAGATTTAAGATCTCTTCCGCTAGCTCAGGATGACCTGGTGCAGGGTAACGTATCTCATACAGCTCATCAGGAAAGCCCCGAAAGTCGTGCCATGTCATGGGACGCACGCCAGTACTCACTTCCAATGCATCACTTTCCCAATGCGCAGACATGACTATGATCGCTTGAGGCTTCGGTAAGTTCATGCCCAAACGATGTAAGGCAGGACCCACTTGTTCAGGGTTGACCGCAAGCATGGGAGAGCCATGTGAAATAAATAGACCGGGGAGTGTATGTAAGTTCATGGAAGAATGCCTAAAAGAGTGAACACGTCTATGATGTTAAAATTTGACCCAAAGATAAAGAGGCTATCCGTCAACATATTGTTCTATAAGTAGCACGATGAAAATTTGATGCACTTAAAGTGCGACTGCTTAAATAAAAGTCAGTAAAAAGTGAATGAACTCCGCCCAATCTTGTGTCGATAAACAGATGAGGTTTAACCTGCACGGTGATAGGGGTGATTATGGTTAATACTCATGGCGCGGTATAACTGTTCAATGAGCATCACACGGACCATGGGATGCGGCAAGGTCAGTTTAGACAGCGACCAATGCCAAGCCGCCGCTTTGCGGACTGCGTCAGAGTGTCCATCTGGGCCACCAATGGCTAACACCACATCATTGCCCTCAAGCATCCAGCTTTTCATCGTCTCAGCGAGTTTTTCAGTGCTGAATTCTTTGCCACCGACTTCAAGTGCAATGAGAACTTCATTGTTTTTCATAGCATTTAATATGCTGTCGCCTTCAATTTGGCGATACTTTAAAATATCAGCTTCAGAATCATTTTTTCCGCGTTTAGCCATAGCTAACTCAATGATTTGAGTTTGAACAAAAGGCTGAATACGTTTGAAATAGTCTTCAAACCCTGTCAGCACCCATGCTGGCATTTTTTGTCCAATGGTCAAAATTCGAATTTTCATGATCGTATCATCTGGTTACTTAACAGTATTATAGCGTTGATTTGCTAGCTTCGTGACTGCTTTGATGTTAAGAATCTGGGCTAGACATCAATTCATAATTATTCGTCTTTAAATTAAACAGTATGGATTATTGGTCAATATCGAATGTATAAAAAATAGTCATCATTGCTTTAGGGTGTTTTTTATTTTTAGTGGGATCCAGTTGTGCACAAAGTTATATACAAAGTCAGTTAACCGCCTAGCAACAAGCAGATCGTAATAGTTTAGCGGTGTATTAGAGTCAAATTATTCGGCCCATGCAATATCGTCATCATCAAAATATTGATGAACTAAATCGAGTCTCTGCGTGGTTGAAGAATCAAATGCAAAAATTTGGCATTCCATGTAACTATCAAAACTACACCGTTAAAGCACAAAATGATCGTAATGTGGTGTGTAAGCTCAATGTAGGTGCATCGAATGTTGCAATCATAGGCGCACATTATGATCTACATACAGACACGGATGGCGCAGATGACAATGCTTCAGGCCTTGAAGGCGTGCTTGAAACTGCACAAATTTTGGAGGAGCCACCGTATTTTAAAATGCAACAGATGGGCAGTGCAGTGCATGCCAAATCAGTTTTAAGTCAAAAAGATAAAATATCTGGGGTGTTTGTTTTAGAGATGATTGGCTATTTTAGTCCAAATCATATTCAGGAATATCCCGTAGGTTTAATATGGTTTTATCCAGCACATGGCAATTTTATTGGGGCGGTGAGTAATTTAAAATCACGATAATTGGGTGGTACCTATTGCCAATTGATGTAATCAATCAAGCATCTAGAGTGTCAAAACTTAATTGCGCCGTCTTTTGTCACCGGCGTGGATTTTTCAGATCATTTGAATTATTGGACGCATGATATTCCTGCGGTCATGATTATCGATACTGCATTTTTTCGAAATCAAAACTATCACACCAAGAAAGACACTGTAGACACACTGAATCTGAATCTGAATAAAATGAAAGATGTAGTAGATGGCGTGGTGTTAACAATTTTAAGTTTGGATTAGCATTCTGAGCCCAACTGAAATGATGAATATAAAAAAACGCAATCCTATAAAAGGTATTAATAGGACTGCGTTTTAGCATCAATCCGTCTGGAGATATAGATTAGTGCTAAGTAACTTTAAATTGATCATTTCATTTCTCTCTCACAAATAATAGGAGGATAGTTGAGTGTCTTTCAAGTCAATTCCACATTATTTGTTAACGAAAAATAAGCTTCTTTGTTCTGGTTCAAAAACCGATGAAAATAGCTTAAGCAATACTGATGCAATCCCTATTACTCAATAGACTGTTGGAAAATAGGACTAGGCTATGAACACAACTTTATGGTTTCTGAGCCGTCACTGCATAGAGTGTATGCCAAAAATATTACTTTCTGTATCTCTAGCCAAAACAATAAAACCATGTTCACCAATAGATGTCTTGGCTTGTTGGATTGTACCCCCTGCATTTTCAATACGTGCAGCTTCAATTGCACAATCGTCACTTGAAAAATAAATAATCGTACCACCCGCACCTGCGGAAACACCGTCCATTTTAACCAATGCCCCCGTTGCACCATACGCTTGCATCTCGAAAGGGAAGTGTTTCATCTGGATCGTTTCATTTATATTAGGGTTGCTGAATTCAGTCAGTTCGACTTGAAAAACTGTTTCGTAAAATATTTTGGCTCTGGATAAATTATCCACATAGATTTCGAACCAACCGATAGGATTTTTCATTTTGACATTCCTTTATATTTCGACCATACGGTGCTTTATATGCCTTCGACTTAATTCTACGTCCAACAGATGACATGAAGTTTGAATGTACTTTATGATACAAAAAAAGAGAGCCGAAGCTCTCTTTTTTATTTATACGTTATTAATGACGCGCGGCTTTACCTTCTTCGACTGGTTTTACCATCGGCGATTTAGGCAGTGGCTTTGGCATAGAGGTTAAAGCCAACGGTAAAATCTCATCAATCGATTTCACCGCTTTGATTTCTAAACCTTCTTTGACATTTTCTGGAATTTCAGCCAAATCACGGACATTGTCCTGTGGAATGAATACCAGCTTAATGCCACCACGATGCGCAGCCAAAAGCTTCTCTTTTAAGCCACCAATACGCATTGCACGTCCGCCTAGACTGGTTTCACCCGTCATGGCAATATCAGGACGGATCGAGATCCCTGTAAATGCAGACACCAATGCCGTAGTTAAAGCAAGACCCGCAGATGGACCATCTTTAGGTGTTGCACCTTCGGGTAAATGCACGTGTACATCAGTTTCTTCGAAACGAGAGGACTCAATCCCGAGTTCTTCAGCACGGGTACGTACAACCGTCATTGCAGCGGTAATGGACTCTTTCATGACATCACCGAGTGAACCCGTAGTCACAAACTTACCTTTACCTTTCATCGCTGCAACTTCAATGGTGAGCAGTTCACCGCCCACCGAGGTCCAAGCCAAACCATTCACACGACCCACTTCTGCTTCTTCTTCTGCAATACCGAAGTCAAATTTGTGTGGACCTAAGTATTCTGGAAGATTGCTTGAATCTACAGTCACTTGAAGGTTTTTCGCTTTCTTACTGACCGCTTCTTTGACCACTTTACGCGCAATTTTAGACACTTCACGTTCAAGACTACGGACACCTGCTTCACGTGTATAACGCTGTACGATGTCACGAATCGCTTCTTCATGAACGGTTAATTCATTGGCACGTAAACCATTGTTCTTGATGGCCTTGGGCACAAGGTAGCGATCTGCAATATTGACTTTTTCATCTTCGGTATAACCCGGTAGACGAATCACTTCCATACGATCAAGCAATGCTTCTGGAATATTCATACTGTTTGCAGTACAGATAAACATCACTTCAGAAAGGTCTAAATCGAGATCTAAATAGTGGTCGTTAAACTTACTATTTTGCGAAGGATCTAGGACTTCAAGAAGTGCTGAAGCTGGGTCGCCGCGGTAGTCTTGTGCCATTTTGTCAATTTCATCGAGTAAGAACAGTGGGTTCTTCACACCGACTTTCGTCAACGATTGCACAATTTTACCCGGCATTGCACCAATATAAGTACGGCGGTGACCACGAATCTCGGCCTCATCACGTACCCCGCCCAGTGCCATGCGAACGAACTCACGACCTGTGGCTTTGGCAACAGACTCACCTAGAGAAGTTTTACCGACACCTGGAGGGCCGACCAAGCAAAGAATTGGACCTTTAAGTTTTTTAACGCGCGATTGAACAGCGAGATATTCAATAATGCGATCTTTGACATCATCTAAACCGTAGTGATCGGTATCAAGAATATCTTGCGCTTTGTTCAAATTAATGCTGACTTTGCTGGCTTTATTCCACGGCGTGTCTAAAATCGCTTCGATATAGTTACGCACGACCGCCGCTTCACTTGAAGCAGGTTGCATTGCTTTTAACTTACGAAACTCAGATTCAGCCTTTTTACGCACATGTTCAGGTAAATCAGCTTCGCCTAAGCGACGTTCAATTTCTGCTACGTCATCTTCAGCACCGCCGTTCATATCAGAAAGTTCACGCTGAATCACTTTCATCTTTTCATTCAAGAAGTATTCGCGTTGATTCTTTTCCATTTGGCGTTTTACATTGTCATGCAAACCTTGCTCAATCTGTTGTTCTTCAGACTGTTGCAAAAGATAGGTCATGAGTTCTGCTAAGTGTGCTTCAAACTCATCGTGTTCTAAGAATTTTTGTTTTACATCAATATTCAAAGGCACGCGCGTTGCAACGAAGAACAAGAGCTGTAATAAATCTTCAATTTTATTGGCAGCCGTGATCAGTTCACGTGCATTACGCAATTTCGCTTCAGCATATTGAGCAAACAACGCACGAAGTTCTTCTAAACGAGTCGATTGCGTATTTTCGTCAATTTCGATCGTCATTGGGCTTAAGGCATGTTCAGCAGATAAATAGTCATCGTTATCGATGATATTGACCAATTTTGAACGGTGAATACCTTCAATTAGCACCTTGATACAGTTTTCATCATTTTCGTGGTTCACCACTTGCACAATCTTCGCAACAGTACCGTATTGATATAAGTTGTCGTGATCGATTTCTTCTGTGAGCGAATCTTGTTGTGCTACCACAAATACTAAATTGTCACTGTTACGAGCTACATCAACTGCTTTGATCGATTTTTCGCGACCAACAAATAGCGCAATTTGCATGTGCGGATAAACCACCACATCACGTAATGCTAAAAGCGGTAATACGCTTGGGATCTGAAGATCAACATTTTCTTCATTCATAATAATATCAGTCATGAGCACTCCTAATGAGTGACAACGGTGTTGCCATATTTTTTAATAGTGATGTGTATTTTAAAAAAAACAAGGGCTTTACACGATAAAATTCAACAAAAGCACCCGAAAACCACAAAAATGCATGAATGATGAAGCCTTTATGGATTTTTGTGCTTAAAACCGATAACGCGCGCTGGGTGTGATCAGTAAGTGAATGGGTTGGTCCCAAGGCTGTCGAATCAGTTCATTAGATAAATATTGGAAATTATGCGCTAAGCCAATCCGATAAGGTGTGTGTGGAGCAGAAGCTAGTGTTCGATCGTAAAAGCCACCGCCCATGCCTATACGCGTTCCACGTTGATCACATGCCAATAAGGGCATAAGCAAAACATCGAGTGTGGACACATGTAGACCACGACTTGCCATTGGTTCCTGCATCCCTAAAGGATGATGTGAAAATCGAGCATTATGATACTGGCGTTGACTGATCTGTACCCAGACGAGATGCTGGTTCATATTGCAAATCATGGGTAAAAAGACCTGTTTACCCGATGCAAAGCATTTTTGAATAATCAGTCGAGTTTGAATCTCACCAAATGCATGCAGATATACACCGACCTTTTGTGCAGTTTTGAAACGAGGCTCTTGGCTTAACTGCTTTAAAACGTCATGTTCTGACTTTCGCTGTTGAAATTTAGACACCGCTCTACGCTGTTGTCGAAGTGATTTTCTGAGTGCTT
Source organism: Acinetobacter sp. TGL-Y2 (assembly GCF_001612555.1). NCBI lineage: Bacteria > Pseudomonadati > Pseudomonadota > Gammaproteobacteria > Moraxellales > Moraxellaceae > Acinetobacter > Acinetobacter sp. TGL-Y2. Next base: position 1,028,259 of record NZ_CP015110.1, read on the forward strand.
TAAGGTCCATATTCATGTCAAAATTTTCCAAAAAGTGAAGCCTTAAATTGGTATTGAATATTCATAAAATGTCTGTAAATACGCATGCGATTGCCCATTCATAACCGCATGCTTTCAGACAAAGTCTAAGCCGTTTAGTTTTTTAAATCTTGCAAAATAGGACAATCGCTTTCAGTGGTGGTTTTACAGCTGTCAATCCAGCTTGAAAGACGTCGCTTTAATTGCTCCAGCTCCTGAATGCGAAGATCAATTTTCTCTAAGCGCTGTTCAATCACTTGGCGGACTTGCTCACGATCATTCAATTCTAAACTGAGTAACTCTTGAATTTCACTGAGTTGTAAACCGGCTTCTTTGCCTTTATGGATAAAGTTGAGCGTTTCAATATCGTGCTCATTGTAATAACGATAATGACCTTGTGGCGCAGGGATACGCATCAGTCCAATCCGCTGATAATAACGAATGGTTTCCACACTTGAATGGGTCACTTTTGCCAATTTTCCAATGGTTAGCATGGTCTGTTTACTCAAAATTAATGCTTGACTCTGTACCTTGGTACAGACTTTATTCTAGCATAAACATTCAATTCATCACGGTGCGCTCATGTCAGATCTAAAACAGTCTTCATGCTGTTCGAACCCAGAAAAAAAATTAGCTCAATCCTATATTGATCCTGTGTGTGGCATGACCGTGACAGACGCGAGCAAGCCGCATACCTTGTATGCAGATCAAACTTATTATTTTTGCTGTCAGGGCTGTCTAACTAAATTCACTGCGGCACCAGAGCAGTATCTCAAATTAGAAGAATCTGAACATACGCAACCCACAAAAAAATCGAGCTGCTGTGCGCCACCAGTGAGCGTTCAATCAGCGAAATCATGTTGTGGAAGTTCAGCACCAAGCAAAAGTGAGCATACAGAGATTGATCCAGTGTGTGGAATGTCGGTTGAAACCTCAACACCTTTAAAAACAGAGTATAAAGACAAAAGCTATTATTTCTGCAATCCCTCTTGTTTAACCAAATTTGAAGCGGATGCTGAGTTTTACTTAATTCCAGCAGATCAGCGCCCAGTGCCTGAAGGTGCGGCAGATTTGGACTATACCTGTCCCATGGATCCTGAGATTGTGCAAAAAGGACCGGGTACTTGTCCGATTTGCGGTATGGCTTTAGAGCCGATGCAACCGAGCCTAGATGACGCACCAAATCCAGAACTTATCGATTTTAGTCATCGTTTTTGGATGACCTTACCCCTGACTTTGTTGGTCTTTGTCTTGGCCATGGGTTCACATATTCATGCCTTTATTCCGCAGCATATTCAGCCGTGGATTGAGTTAGTGTTGACCCTTCCTGTGGTGTTATGGGCAGGAAAACCCTTGATTGAGCGCTGTTTTAGCTCCTATCGAACGCGCAATTTAAATATGTGGAGTTTGATTGGCGTCGGTATATTGGCGGCCTTTATTTACAGTGTATTTGCTACCTTGTTTCCATCGCTCATTCCCATGCAAGCCAAAACAGGGCATGGTGCTGCGGTGTATTATGAAGCGGCATGTATGATTGTGTCGTTAAGTCTGCTCGGTCAAATGATGGAGCTTAAAGCGCGCGCAAAAACCGCTGACTCTTTAAAGGCGTTACTTCGACTACAACCGACGACAGCAAAACGTATAGAGCAGGGTCAAATTGCTGAGGTTGAGATTAGTGATATCCAGCAAGGAGATATTTTGCAGATTTCATCAGGTGAACAAATTCCCTTAGATGGTGTCGTGGTGGAAGGCAACACTTATATTGATGAAGCTATGATGACGGGAGAGCCATTGCCTGTTAAAAAGCAAGTCGATGATTCAGTCATTGGGGGCACGGTCAATCAGCAAGGTAGTATTCGCATTCAAACCACAGCAACCGCGCAAAACACAACTTTGGCAAAAATGATTCAAACCGTTGCCGATGCGCAGCGTTCCAAAGCCCCCTTGCAGCGCATGGCAGATGTAGTCGCAAAATACTTTGTGGTCATGGTCTTGGCAATTAGTCTCTTGACTTTTATTGCTTGGATGACGATTGGCAATGCGAATGTTGATTTGGCGCTCATGTGCGCCGTGGCAGTGTTGATTATTGCATGTCCTTGTGCGTTGGGTCTTGCGACGCCAATGTCGGTCATGGCAACCACAGGACGCGCTGCGCAAAAAGGCATCTTGTTTAAAGATGCAGAAGCGATTGAAGCACTGAGTAAAGTCGATACTTTGATTGTTGATAAAACAGGGACTTTAACTGAAGGTCAACCGAGTGTTAAAGAAATTAAAGTATTGTCAAATCAGTTGAGTCAGCAACAAGCAGAAACTTGGATTGCATCGATTGAACAGTATTCAAGCCATCCTATTGCAAAAAAATTGGCGAAATTGGTGAGTTCGGATCAATATGAACCGATGCAAAATTTTGAGGATGTGTCGGGTTTTGGGGTAAAAGCACAATCGGGTGAGCAATGGTTATATATTGGCAGTCAAAAGCTGATGGAACAACTGGGTATTTCGATTGATGTAGCGCTGATGCAACAACTTGATGCAGAGCGGAAAACGGGTAATGTAATTAGTTTTTTAAGTAATGAACAGGAGTTACTGGCTTATATTTCGATTCATGATGCAATTAAATACAATGCGCATCAAGTGGTGGACAGGCTTATTGCACAAGGCATAGAGGTGGTCATGGCAACAGGCGACCATGCTGATAATGCGCAACTCGTGGCAGATGAAATAGGAATCAAACAAGTCTATGCCAATTGCACACCGCAAGAAAAATTAAACATTGTGAAAAAATATCAAGCCATGGGTAAAGTGGTAGTGATGGCTGGAGACGGTATTAACGATGCACCCGCCTTGGCACAAGCCAATATTGGAATTGCAATGGGGAATGGTACGGATATCGCTAAGCAAACCGCGCAAGTGACTCTGGTCAAAGGTGATGTACGCGGTGTTGCCGATGCTATCTCTATGGCAAGACTAGGTGTGCAAAACATGAAACAAAATCTAGGCTTTTCATTTTTATATAATGGCTTAGGTGTGCCTGTTGCCGCAGGTATTTTCTACCCATTAACGGGGCTGCTGCTTACCCCAATGATTGCGGCAATCGCGATGTCCCTCAGCTCACTCTCTGTGGTGCTTAACGCATTACGTTTAAGTAAATCCTAAGCCCGTTTATGACTGAGGATTAGAATTAGGTTTGCGTAGCTATCTAAATAAGATCAGCAAACATTGTTCTCAGTATGGTCCAAGAAACAAGCAGCATTAAGCTGCTTGTTTCTTGTCAGTATGTTATTCGATGAATGGTTTTTGGATTTAAATATAAATGTATCAGTGTATTAGAAAGGATTTATAAAATAGAAAGTCTAATTTCGCATTTAGTGCTACGTTCATAAGAGCGCGAGTCAATGGCACTCAAGGTGCCATCACTTATGGTTGACTCTATAATGACAATAAAAGAACCCGAAAAAAGGACGATACATATGGACATGGCGCAGCGTAGAAAAATGATCATGAAACAAGATAAATATATCGAAAAGACAAAAGACTCATTCGATACATGCTTTGGCACTAAGCCGATTTTGACCATTTTAATATTGAGCACGGGATTGAATTTGAGCATTGCTACGTCCCACGCTGCACCGGCAGCAAAGCTTGATTTGAGTCTTTCAGCACATTCAACGGCAAAGATTAAAACGCTGTTGAATAACCCCAAGACTTGGCAACAGATTCCCCCCAAAGTGGTGCTTTGTATTTATTCTCCCAGCGGGGCAAGTGGTGAAGCTTTTGAACAAGCCACAAGTTATATCAGTGAGTTGCCTAGAATTTCACAAGTGGCTAAAAGTTTTGGCGTGAATATGAATGTCAGCCGACCGTCAAAATTACAGATGCAGATTGATTTGGATTATCCGAAGCTCAAGCAAAAAGCCAGTACTGCCTTACATCTTAAAGTGTACACAGATGAACGTGTATTGACAGAGGATTTTAGAAGTAAAAAATGTGATGGTGCAGGCATTAGTAATTTGAGAGCGAAGCAGTTCAATCCGTTTGTAGGGAGTATAGACGCGATTGGAGCAGTGCAAAATTATAAGCAGTTGACCCAAGTCATTCAGTTTTTGGCGCGACCTGAGTTTGACCGCAAAATGGTCAATCGAGACTATGAAGTGGTGGGTATTGTACCCTTGGGTGCGGCATATATCATGGTGAATGATCGCCGGATTGATACCTTACCCAAAGCCGCTGGCAAGAAAGTTGCTGTAATGAGCTTCGATGCCACGCAAAAAAAATTAGTCCAAAATATTGGAGCACAACCTGTAACAGTTGACTTAAGCTCAGTCGGTGGCAAGTTCAACAATAGAGAAGTCGACATTATGGCAGCTCCTGCCATTTTATTTGAACCTTTAGAATTAAACAAAGGTATGCAAGATTCCTCTGGAAAAGTGGTGGGTGCAGTGATTCGGTTTCCGTTGGTACAGGTTACAGGCACCTTGATTATGCATCGCCATAAATTTCCAGCAGGTCTGGGCTCAATTGCGCGTGAAATGATCTCCAAACAGCTGAAGCCTGCATTTGACTTTGTCGACAAAGTGGAACGTGATATTCCTGCAAAATATTGGATGGAGCTTCGAGACGCTGAAAAACCAGGTTATTTAAAAATTATGCGTGAAGCCCGCATTCAAATGACCAAAGAAGGTTTTTATGATGTTGAAATGATGCGGATTCTAAAGAGGGTGCGCTGCTCAGATCAACCAAGTCATTATGAATGTGCATTGAAAGATGAATAGACTGAGCGTATTCAAGTTATTTATGACTGATCCAATATTTGAATTGTTTTAAGTGAATAGATCAGTTTTCCAGTTTAGTAACTTTTGAGTGTATTTATTGCACAGCTTGGGCGGATTTATTTTACATATTTGGAGTAAAAGATTCAGTTTCACATTGATCCAAATCTATATATCAATATGGAATTCAGTGTAATCAGTAAATTAATAGTAGCAGCGTTTTTGATTTCTAGTCTTTGTGCATGTTTATGAGTTGATACAGTTTTATGATTTGCTATAAAAAACCTCTCCCTAGCCCTGTCCTATAAGGAGAGGGAGATTCGATTGTGAATTTATTATTGTTCGAAAAAGATTTATGAAAGAGCTCTATTTTATGGGAATTTATAATTTTGTGGCTACATATTCTGCAAAGAAAATAACCCAACAGGGTGCTGTATTGGATTGCATTTAATTTAAAAAAAAGCATAAAAAGGCGAAGTACAATAAATGACTTCGCCTTTTTATTTTCTTATAAATCAGTTTGAATTTTAGAACTGACCTTGTTTTGCGCGTTCTTTCATGACTTTTTTAAGCATTTTACGAGGTAATGTAAACCACGCTAAAATCAATAACAAACAACAAAGACTAAATGCTGCAATATCATAGGCTTCATATAAAGCACGTGACACTTCAAGTACGATGAAATAGCTAAACATCATCATCATGGACATGGCAGAAGCCACAGTACCTTTGGAGACATTCGATGACATCATTGCCATGCGATACAGCACTGAAAAACAGATGCCTTCGCCGAAGCTCATGATGGTCATGCCAATGATGAGTGTCCAAACAAAATACTCTGGCATAAACAATCCAATCAGAATAATCAAAGCACCGATCAACATGGTGGGCAAACCAAACAGCACCGTTTGACCCAATGGATATTTATCAATAATTTTGACCAACATCACACTGCCTAAAATCAGCGCACCCAAGACGGGCACTTGCGCCATACCGTATTGCATACTGCTAAAACCGAACTTTTCCACCAACATGATGGGTGACAATGCAATCCAAAGCATGATGGGTAAACACGCCAAAGGCAGCGCACTGGTCATAATTAAGAATTGCTTGTTTTTATAAACAGTCTTGAAGTCAGTCCAAATATGACGCATCGGTTGTTTAACCAAATTGGCGGCTTGATCTGCAGGCATCGCTATTTTTAAACCCAACCAGCCTAAGATTGCTAATATAGCAATACCGATAAAACCCCAGTGCCAAGACACGTGGTCAATCATGAACGCACCAATGATTGGCCCTAATAACGGTGCAAACAAGGTCATATTGCCCATGATTGCCATAACTTTAATGGCATTACGCTCTTCAAAGTTTTCTTGAATCGCGGCATAGCCAACGGCACTGATGACGGTTAAGCCCATACCTTGAAGGAAACGTAAAGCTAAGAAGCTTTGAATATTTTGAGTGAATAAGATCAGTAAACAAGTTAGCGCAAAAAACAGCGCGCCTGCAAGTAACACTTTTTTACGACCGATACGGTCAGACAGCGGTCCCATAAGCCAAGCAATACAGCCACCGCCGAGCAAATAAAACGACATTGCAGCAGGAGACCATGCGCTACTTACGCCAAAATCACGGGTGACGCCAAGCATGGCGGGTTGAATTAAATCGTTGCCCAAGTAGACAGCGAACTCAAATAAAACCAATGCCAAAGGAAATAACAACGCGGCAAGGGTGAGTTTAGAAATTTGTGGGGAAGACATTTTTTTCAACATAAGTATTACAAGCGATCGAAGCTGGGGTACTTTTTAAAAATAAAAGTGACTCCAGCCCCTGACCAGCAGGAGAGTTAAAGTGATTTTGCAAAGAGAACAGTAATAGTAATGCACAGCACTGATGGGGAGATCATGCTGAGCATTAGACAATTCAATTTCAAAAAAGGGAGATTTCAAATAAATACACCCACGACATAGCGTAGGTGTTCAGAATTGCGTGAAGTTTAACATAACTTTGTAATCTATAAAAATACAAAGAAAAGACAAGCGATGAAATGAATGATCCGCGGCATGCAAAATTTTTTGATATGGATTTTTTATAATTACAGGCGATTTATTGATCATGTTGACCTGAAAAGTGAATTTAACTCATCTTTAATTGAATTTATATCGTTTTACTCATGTTTGGATTCACGCTTAAATACAGTCATACACAAATTTAGCTTTTATAAAAATTTAGGGTGGTACATCGCTATGAATACAGCATTTCAATGTTCGATTAAACGCATTCGTTTTGATGAGAACTACGAGCCAGCAAACAATACACGTTTAACCACAAACTTTGCCAATTTGGCGCGTGGTGAGAACCGTCAAGAAAATCTTTGTCGTACTTTAGCCATGATCAACAACCGCTTTAATAGCTTAGCGACTGTTGATAACCCTAAAGGGGATCGTTATTCACTTGAAATTGACATCATCTCTGCGGAAATTGATATCAAAGGCAATGGTCAAACTTTTCCATTCATTGAAACCTTAAAAAGCACCATCATCGATCATCAAAGCAATGAACGTATTGAAGGTATGATTGGCAATAGCTTCTCGTCGTATGTACGGGATTATGACTTCAGTGTGGTATTACCAGCATTAGGCTATAAAACCAATGAAAAGTCTGAGGCGTTTGGTGATTTGCATGGCAAGTTGTATCAACATTTGGTCAATTCAGGAGTCTTTAAAGCTGAGTTTAAGAAGCAGCCTGTGATTTGTCTGAGCGTTTCAACCTCTAAAACTTATTATCGTACAGCGAATGTTCATACTGTTTTAGGTGTGGAATACACCAATGACGAATATTCACGTACCGATGAATATTTTGCAAAAATGGGTTTAAGCGTTCGTTATTTCAAACCTGAACATGGCAATGCACCACTTGCATTTTATTTTGCAGGTGACTTATTACGTGATTACACCGATTTTGAATTAATCAGTGCGATCAGCATCATGGAAAGTTTCCAAAAAATTTATCGTCCTGAAATTTATAACACCAATGCACCGGCTGGTGTTGTGTATCAGCCAAGCTTGGACTATGCGGATTATTCATTGACACGCATTGTATATGACCGTGTTGAGCGGAGTCAGCTCGCAGTAAAACAAGGCAAATGGACGGAAGAGAATTTTATCAGACCTTATAAGTACATTCTTGATGAATGGGCTGCTCATTTCACTCTAGAAAATTATTCTGATCAAGAGCACGCTGCCTGATTGACTGAAAAAATAAACTTAAAATATAGAGCTAGAAGATTAAATATGACTATTTTATTACCCACATCAACTGCTGGCAGCTTACCGAAACCATCATGGCTTGCAGAACCTGAAAAACTTTGGTCGCCGTGGAAATTGCAAGGTGATGCTTTACTTGAGGCAAAACAAGATGCTTTGCGTTTGTCATTACAAGAGCAAGTGCATGCAGGCATTGATATTGTCAGCGATGGTGAACAAACCCGTCAACATTTTGTGACGACGTTTATTGAGCATCTTGAAGGTGTTGATTTCGAAAAGCGTCAAACTATGCGTATTCGTAATCGTTATGATGCGAGTGTGCCTAGTGTTGTGGGTGAAGTATCTCGCAAACAAGCTGTATTTGTTGAAGATGCGAAATTCCTACGTAGCCAAACAGATCAACCGATTAAATGGGCACTGCCTGGCCCAATGACTATGATTGATACACTTTATGACGGGCACTATAAAAGCCGTGAAAAACTGGCGTGGGAATTTGCCAAAATCCTGAATCAAGAAGCGCGAGAATTAGAAGCTGCTGGGGTGGATATTATTCAGTTTGATGAACCTGCATTTAATGTATTTTTTGATGAAGTAAATGATTGGGGTGTTGCGACGTTAGAGCGGGCACTCGAAGGTTTGAAATGCGAAACTGCGGTCCATATTTGCTATGGTTACGGGATTAAAGCCAATACCGATTGGAAAAAAACGTTAGGTTTAGAATGGCGTCAATACGAAGAAGCTTTTCCGAAACTGCAAAAGTCTCAGATTGATATCGTGTCTTTGGAGTGTCAAAACTCGCATGTACCCATGGATCTAATTGAGTTGATTCGCGGTAAGAAAGTGATGGTGGGTGCAATTGATGTCGCAACCAATACCATTGAAACACCTGAGCAAGTGGCAGATACCTTGCGTAAAGCACTACAATTTGTTGATGCAGATAAACTTTATCCTTCTACTAACTGTGGCATGGCGCCATTATCTCGTCAGGTGGCGCGTGGCAAGTTAAATGCATTAAGTGCAGGGGCAGAGATCATTCGAAAAGAGTTAACAGCTTAATCGTAATAATTTTAGAGGGTAGATAGGGTGGCTTTAACAGATGGTACTTTAAAGTTAAACCCTAGCCTTGCACACATTTCAAGAAATGCGACAGCTCAGTTTAGGATTTGAGAGATGATTGAATCAGCAGACTTTAAAAATGCGATGTCTTTACTCGCAAGTGCCGTGAATGTGGTGACGACAGCAGGTACATCTGGTCGTCACGGGTTGACTGCTTCTGCGGTGTGTAGTGTGACAGATACACCGCCGACATTATTGGTCTGTATGAATCAATCATCTCGATCACATGCACATTTTATTGAAAATAAAATCTTATGTGTGAATGTGTTGAGCGCTCAGCATGAGCAGATTTCCAATGCATTTGCATCGAGCAAACTGAATTCAGAACAGCGCTTTAAACAGGCGGCTTGGACAGAGCTGGAAACTGGATCACCTGTTTTAAAAGATGCTTTAGTGAGTTTTGATTGCGAGATCGAGCATATTCAACAGGTGGGAACACATAGCGTTTTTATGTGTCGTGTGATTGCAATCCAACAAAATCATCCTAAAGAAGGATTGGTGTATTTCAATCGTGCTTACCATTACGTGAGTGAGGTGGAACTTGTTTGATTAACTTTAGCCTCAAAATTAAAAACTAAATTAAGTTGTATGTAAGGCGAATTTTATTTATTTTTATCTTTTAGAAATCATATTTTTTATTTGCTCATGATGGATTAATGCATCGTATCGTGTCTATGGCCTTCGGAGGCATGGATACTTTACCGCATTATAGAGCAGTCATTACCTTACTCGTAGTAACAGGATTGAAACATAAGCAGGCTTACAAAGACATCTTTGCAATTATAATTATTAGAATAATCACGATATTTGTTGCAATTGCAGCGTTTACTTGGTTTAAGCGTGTATAAATAAAGGAAGACAAAATGAGTCTGGTTTTAGAGGGAAAAGTTGCATTTATCACGGGTTCAGCAAGCGGTATTGGGCTTGAAATTGCAAAAAAGTTTGCACAAGAAGGGGCTAAAGTCGCTATTTCGGATGTAAACGTTGATAAATGTGCGGAGTCTGTAGCGGCTTTAAAGGCTCAGGGTTTTGATGCACTTTCAGCACCTTGTGACGTAACCGATGAAACTGCTTATGAAGCAGCGATTAAGCTTACTCATGAAACTTTTGGACGTTTAGATATTTTGGTAAATAACGCAGGATTTCAGCATGTTGCAGTAATTGAGGAATTCCCGACGACAACTTTCCAAAAATTAATTGACGTCATGCTAGTCGGATCATTTATTGGAATAAAACATGCTTTTCCAATCATGAAAAATCAAAAATTCGGCCGTATTATCAATTTATCTTCGATTAATGGATTGATTGGATTCGCGGGTAAGGCTGGTTATAACAGCGCTAAACATGGTGTTATTGGTTTAACAAAAGTTGCTGCTTTAGAATCCGCACAAGATGGAATTACAGTAAATGCATTGTGTCCAGGTTATGTAGATACACCTTTGGTACGTGGGCAAATTGCAGATTTAGCACGAACAAGAGACGTGAGTGAAAAAAGCGCTTTAGAAGATATTATTTTGGCAATGGTGCCACAAAAACGTTTATTAAACGTAGAGGAAATAGCGGACTACGCTATTTTTCTAGCGAGCGATAAAGCTGCTGTGGTAACTGGGCAGGCCGTTGTGATGGATGGTGGATACACAGCGCAGTAGCAAGCCTTTATATTTTAATGATTTAAAATAGGTGGTTATAAGCCAACTATGTTTTTATAAAAGAACCTCATTAGACTTAAGAATAAAATTAGAAAAGTGAAGAAAATAGCCATCGTGGGTGGTGGTGTAATAGGATTAAAAATTAGGCGGCTTTTTATCTAAATGAAGGTTTTAAGGTAAATGCATATGATCCAGCGTTAGAAGCCGAATTTAATTTAAAGATTCGAATCAAGGTCTATCTGTCAGACTGACTAGAATTGAATGCTGATAAAAAGGGTAGGCACACTCAGCAAATAGAAAAATTATTTAAAATTTTATAATGAGTTAATTCCAAGCATTCGAGAGGTGGACTTCGTACAGGAAAATGGTCCTAAACGATGAGATTTGATATAAGAATTGTATCTTCAAATCACGAAATTTTTGCCTGAAGATACGGTATTTGCCTGATGATATGATAATTGCATCCAGTTCATTTGGCTTGGAAATTACAGACATCCAGAGCTCATGGGCCTTTGCTGAACGTATTCCACTTGGGCATCCGTTTAACCCACCACATTTATTACCCCTTGTTGGGATTGTGGGTGATGAACAGACTTCAAAAAATGTATTCAAGATGCTTATGAATTTTATCGATCATTGGGGGGAGACACCCATTCTCATTAATCAAGAGATTAAGGGTTATGTTGCAAATAGATGACAATCTGGGTGATGGAGAGAGGCATTTTATTGAGTATCGCAGGGTATATGTAGCGCAGAGGATTTAGATATGGCTATCAGCAATACTCCAAGATTATTTTGGTCTATTTTTGAAGCTTATCCAAATATGCAGCTTGCAAACACCAATGGTTTTAAAGCAGCGTTGCATCATTTAGGAGGGCCTAAGACTGAATGGTGGGCTGATATAAAAGAATTCAAACTATCTGAAAATACAATTCATGAGCTGGATATAGAAACACAGAAATTTTTAGATAAAATTGGAAACAGGAATCTACAATTTTTAAGAAATAAAATATGAATTAATAGGTTGAAAATGAGAGAAAAATTAAATTTGCCGTGATGATTATAATTATAAAAATAAAGACTCCGGAGGTGCCGCTGCATGTGTCGTTACCCTGAACCCGATGAGTTCAAGGTGGATGTGACGCATACTTGCTGGGTTTTCCACACGAAGGTGGACATACACTCTAAATATACAGAACACATCCATAAGTGTTAGTATCGGCAGGGGAATAGACCCGCTGGCGAACACCCTAGAGTTAGAATAAGTATAACCAATCTCAACCATTACGCAAACGGCAACTGCGCTTAATTGACTGCTTTAAGACATATAAAGTTCTAAATGCTCAAAGAAAAAGCAGTTTTTATACTGCTTTTTCAACGTCTTCCAGAATAGTGCTGAGTAAACGTTCACACTGTGCATATTCTTGTAAGGATTTGTTCAGAGTTAACACCTCTTGCATGAGCTCAAGTGCCACCATAATCACTAATTTATTATGTTCAACATTCGGTGCTTTACGGCGAAACTCTTGAAACTTCTCATTCAGCAAATCACCCGCGCGTTCTAAATCCGCTTTCTTATCTACAGTGGTAGACAGGCGAAAGGATTGTTCAATCAGGCGTAATTCTACAGTCGCTAACTCAGACATTTTTAAGCTTCCTCATTGATTTCGGTAGGATGTGCCAGTTGCTGAATTTCTTGCGCATGCTGATCTTGTTCTGTACCTAAAATAGCCAAACGCTGAATAATCGCTTCAACTTTGGTTTTGGCATGTTCATTTTTTTGGATTAGACGCGTGCGTTCGCTCTTAAGCTCCTGAATTTCTTGTTGAGCTTGGCGCTGTTCGGTCAGCATTTTTTCTTTAACTATACGCAGCTCGTTGCGCTCAGCCAAAATTTCTTGAAAGCGATTTTTGAGATCCGTACAACTTTTCTCTAAGCGTCCGTAGCGTTCGGCTAAAGCGGTCGCATCGGTATTTAAAGTCTTAAATTGAGCTTGTAACTGACTGTGCTGGTCATTCAATGTTTCTAGCTCATCTTGCTTTTGCGTGATGATGCTATTTTTATGGACAATTTGTGCATGATGCTGCTCTTCACTACTGTCTATTTGCTGTAGTAAAGTCAGATTATTTCGCTCAACTTCGCTCAGATGAGTGTGTAGCTTCGTGATATGCGCCTGTAGACGCTGTAATTGTTCTAACATAACGAGGTCGCGTAGTTTCGCAATCAAAGGTAATATATACAGAAGTATAGAGATTGGATAAACGAATGCAAGACGATATTTCAGGTTGGAATGACTGGAGCCATCATTTTAGTGCTATTGAAGAAATTTCAAGCCCTAGTGAGTTACATGGTTTGCTTACGGGTATTGTTTGTGTAACGCAAGCACCGACACCTGATGAATGGTTACAAATTTTATCGACATTGACTGTGCCTCAACTTGAACAAGAAGCACTCGACTTACTGGCTGAAGAGACCGAGGACGTTTTCCACGCATTGTCTGAGGATGAGTTAGATTATTTACCCATGCTTCCAGATGACGAACACTCACTCTCAGAACGTGTACAAGCTTTGGCAGATTGGTGCACGGGCGTGGTACTCGGTTTTGGTTTGGCATCTGGTAACATTCGCCCAGATGAAGCAGAACTCATTCAACATTTGCAAGATATTGCAGCGGTAGAATTTGAGGATACCGACGATGATGAAGAGGGTGAAATAAGCTACCAAGAGTTATACGAGTTTGTACGTTTAATTCCAGTAAGCTTATCCATGGCTCGCCCAAAAATTAGCGTGGCGGACAGTACTTTACTTCAGCATGTGAAAAACAAGAAAGTTGCTGATACAGACGCCAATGTCGTGGAAATGTTTACCCCAAACCGCCCAAGTTAATTCAAATTGCTGTTGCTTGATGTTTACATTCAGGTGTAAGCATCAATATCCACTTATTCATCTTATTGAAGCCGTATAAAAATATGAAATTGACTCAAGCTGATTTTCAGGAACGCCGTGATCGTTTAGCAGAACAGATCGGTTCAAACAGTATTGCGATTATTGAAACAAGCCCTGTGGCAATGCGTAACCGTGACGCCGACTATAAATATAGAGCGGACAGTAGTTTCTATTATTTAACTGGTTTTGCAGAACCTGAAGCGGTCGCGGTGATTGAAACTTTTGGTTCAGGCGAAGAATATAGCTATAGTTTGTTCTGCCGTGAACGTGATCGTGAAATGGAAATCTGGCATGGCTACCGCGCAGGTGTTGACGGCGCTGTCGATGACTTTGATGCTGACGAAGCTTATGCCATCGAGCTTCTAGACGAAGAAATACTTGAAAAACTATTAGACAAAGAAAAATTATTTTACCGGATTGGACACCGAGCGGAATTTGATGCGCGTGTTGCCAAGTGGGTTGTGGACGCAAACGGTGAATCCCGTAAAGGCACAGCTGCACCGGCGCAGTTGATTCAGTTAGATCGTATTTTAGATGAAATGCGTTTGCATAAAGATGCAGAAGAAATTGCACTCATGCAGATTGCAGCGAATATCAGTGCTGAAGCGCATACACAGGCCATGAAAGCGGTTAAATCCAATATGATGGAATATGCTTTAGAGGCTGAACTGAATTATATTTTTGGTAAAAATGGCTGTGTGCCGTCTTATAACAGTATTGTGGGCGGTGGTGAAAATGCGTGTATTTTACATTATGTGGAAAACAATAAACCGCTCAAAGACGGTGACTTGGTCTTGATTGATGCAGCATGTGAATATGAGTTTTATGCCTCAGATATTACTCGGACTTTTCCAGTCAATGGTAAATTTAGTCCAGAACAAAAAGCACTCTATCAAGTGGTGTTGGATGCTCAAATTGCTGCAATTGATGCGGTTCGTATTGGCAATTCATACAAAGAACCACACCATGTTGCAGTGCGTATATTGGTTCAAGGCTTGCTTGATTTAGGCATTATGCAAGGTGAGCTTGACGATATTATTGCAAAAGAAAGCTTCCGTCAGTTTTATATGCATGGGACAGGGCATTGGCTGGGCATGGATGTGCATGACGTGGGTGCTTATAAGCAAAATGGTGAATGGCGAACTTATGAAGAAGGTATGGTTGTAACGGTTGAACCGGGTTTGTATATCGCCCCTGATGATGAAACGGTTGATGTAAAATGGCGTGGTATTGGTATTCGTATCGAAGATGATATTGTTGCGACTAAACAAGGGCCGCTAGTTCTCACCAAAAATGTGGTCAAAACTATTGAAGATATTGAAGCGCTGATGGCTCCTTAAGCATTTATGGAATAAAAAAGCGGCTTAAATAATCCGTTGTTAAGTGATTAGAGCCATAAATTCAGTCCATAAAAAAGCCCAACATCCTGTTGGGCTTTTTTACATATTTGATGCTACGGTATAACTCCTGTCGTACCTGCATTCTCCATTGCTGTCTTTTCTTATTATTATCTGGAGCATCCTGCTCTCTATGTCCTCATCATAGGCAATGGCTGTTCTTTGCGGTAGTCGCAAAAGGCTTGAATCCATGTACGCTAGGGCGTACAAAGCACAGCATGGGGTTATGCTAAACCGTGTTTGCAGACATTGTAGAGGATGGGGTTGAAAAATTTCAAAAACTTTAACATTGACTTGATTATATTCAAATTTATCAAAAAAAATGGAAAAACTATTTAAAAAACATCATGTTTGTAGGTGTGCATTGGTTAGAGACAGAGGCAAAGCTTATGAAAAATGTGAAGCTTTTATTTTTAAAAAACTCGTGTTCGCAGCACACGCATGATGTTAGTTTTAGATAATTTAAAAAATTTGCCCTATCCAATATTATTTTATAATTTTTCAAAATTCTCTAAACTATTCATCTTTAATCTAAACACAATGCCTTGAGGGCTGTTATAAGCACTGGCCTCTGCACGATGTAACATCATGATAGATCTCACGATTGATAGTCCTAACCCTCCTGTTTTTGCTTTGTGATGTCGACTACTATCAATTTGATAAAAACGATCAAAGACATGATTCAAATGTTTGTCATCAATAAAAATATTTTTCGTTAATACTTCAATCTCGACATGATGTCCTGTAGATTTGGTTGAAATCACAATGTCCTGATCTTCCAATCCATAATCAATCGCATTGATCATCAGGTTGGACAACGCGCGTTTTAATAAATCAGTATTGGCATAGATTTGAACGCCTGTTTCTAAGGCTAAAATAAATGCCATGTTCTTGTCTTCAGCCAAGAATTCAAAGTAGTGGACCAACTCTAGAATCAGACTCGCTAAGTCAATATTTTGTTTTTCGATCAAATAATCACTGTGCTCTGAACGAGCGATGAACAACATGTTGTCTATCATCTTGCTGAGCCGTTCATATTCCTCCAGATGAGAATACAAAAGCTGTTCCAATTCCTGCTGTGACCGAGATTGCATGAGCATGATTTGTGTTTGCCCGATTAAGTTGTTTAAAGGGGTTCTTAATTCATGGGCAATATCTTCAGAAAAACGGGCCAATTGATCATAATTAATCTGAATTTTTTCCAACATCGCATTCATGGCTGAACGGAGTTTTTCCACTTCAACGCTAGTGCTCTGCGCTTCAATACGCTGATGGGATTGACTACCCTGAATTTGGTAGGTTTGTGCAATCAACTGATTTAAAGATTTGAGTAAATAGCCACCCACCCAACGACCGAGTAGGCTTGCCATGATGATTCCCAATACGCTATAGAGAATTAATTTCCATAAATATTGATCTAAAGTCGCTTGGGCTTCGTCCAGTTGTGTTCCGGCAATGAGTTGATAATATTGCTGATTAAAAACCACAGTTTTATAAGCTAAACGGGTGGTGGCAAATTCCAATTGATTATCGACAAAGCTCATGTTTTTTGATTCGGCCATAGCAGGAATATGGACGTTCAGTGGATTAATTTCAATTAAAGTCTGTTGCTGATTTCTTAAGATTAAAAGATTATCTTCTTTTCCCAGCATATTTTCATAAAGCCGAGGATGTTGAACCAGAATTTGAAAACTTTCTTGATCATGTAAAAATATTTCGATGCGTTCAACACGTGCAGTTAAGTTCTGATCACGTTGTTTGGCCAACAGGTGCTGCATGTTGTGATAAGAAAGCAGGCCAATACCCAAAAATACAGCACAACAAATCATGCTGAAGGCCATACTTAAACGTGCGGTTAAACTCAGATGCCTTAAGCTATTGTTCATTTATTGAGGCTTAAGCGATAACCCATACCCCGAACAGTATGAATTAATTTGGGCTGAAAATGGTCATCAATTTTGGCACGTAAACGTCGAATCGCGACATCGACCACATTGGTATCGGTATCAAAATTAATGTTCCACACTTCCGAGGCAATTTGCGAGCGGGTGAGTAGTTCACCTTGATACTGCATTAACACGTGTAAAAGTGAAAATTCTTTCGTGCTGAGTTCAATTTTTTGTTGGTTTCGATATACCGTGCGTTCAAGTCGGTCTAAAATTAAATCATCAACTTGATAATATTCAGACTCGGCTTTTACGCTACGTCTCAATAGGCTTTTTACCCTGGCGAGTAATTCAATATAAGAAAAGGGCTTAATTAAATAATCATCTGCGCCCAGTTCTAAGCCTTTGACCCGATCTAACACATGATCTTTCGCAGTTAGCATGAGTACCGGCGTTTGAGAAAAAGTCCTTAAGGTCTTGAGCACTTGCCAACCGTCAATTTCAGGTAACATGACATCCAGAATCACCAGATCAAATTTCTTTTTTTGTAGCAAGGTTAATGCGGTTAATCCATCATGAGCAATACTGGATAAATAACCAGACTCATTTAATCCTTTTGCTAGAAATTCAGCAATTTTGGTTTCATCTTCAATAATAAGTATCTGCATCCACATCATAGTATATGAATCTATCCGTTTTTCACATTACCAATCCGTAATCTTATTGTCATGCAATCAGGACCTTATCTTCGCTAAGCTAAGTTAACTTTTCATTTGGCATCACCGAAATGATTAAAAAATTGCTCTGTGTTCCTATTGTTTTATTGAGTTCTATGAGCTATGGCGCGCCTAAAACTGGCTATGTCATGGATTTGAAGCTTGCCAATCAACTGGCCATAAATGTTATGCAAACTTGCACCGAAAGTGCAAAACCTGCCGCTGTGGTGGTTCTTGATCAGGGAGGCAATGTGCTGGCAAGTCAACGGCATGAAACCGTGGGTATACATAATTTAATTGCAGCGCAAAGGAAAGCTTTTACTGCATATTCAAGCAAAGTTAGCACCTTACAATTTATGCGCAATGCGCAAAATAATGTTGATTCACAGAATTTAACCAGCATACCTGAATTATTACTTTTAGGCGGCGGGGTACCCGTTGTTTATAAAACTCAGCTCCTTGGTGCGGTTGGTGTAGCGGGGGCAGGCGGTTCAATTCAGGATGATCAATGTGCACAACACGGTGTGGAAATCACACTCAAACAAATCTAATTCAATTTCATGCAGGATGATTATATGAACAAGTTGTTTTTATTCGCGGGTAGTGTATTGATTTCAAGTGGCGTCATGGCGCAAAACCCTTTAAGCGTACATGTGCTTAACTTAGAAAATGGATTACCTTCAGTTGAAGTCAAAGTGACCTTAGAAGAGCAAAACAATGGCAAGTGGACACAGATTGCAGAAGCTGAAACCAATGAGCAAGGTCGTGTAACCGCATTATTTCCAGAAAATCGAAGTTTTGATAACAAGATATATAGCTGCAATCTTATTTTGGGATACAATGATAAAAAATTAATTTGTTCAAGATCATGCCTAAAGTATATTCAGTGGATTTACGTGAAAAAGTCATGCAGTTTTATGAAGAAAATAATCACAAATCATATACATGTAAAACCTTTAAAATATCTAGAACCACTTTGGATGATTGGATTCTTCTTCAAAACACCACTGGAGAATTGAAACAGCCTAAAATCAATGCAGGTCGACCCACTAAAATCAAGGATATGGATGCTTTCAAACACTTTATTGAAACTACTGAATTTTCTCAAGTGAAAGATCTCATCCCTTTATTTGAACAAAAGTTTGGGTATCCAATCCTTTACTCAACCCTGTTAAAAGCCATTCATAGACTTGGTTGGACACGTAAAAAAAGAGTTTTCTCTATAAGCAAGCCGACAAAATAACAAGGGCTGTATTCAACTGGTTTCTTCCGCAATGGAAAGAGGCGTTTGGGGAAGATCAGATTCTTTATATTGATGAGTCTGGGATAAACACCACAGATACAGCGCAATATGGTTGGTCTAAACTAGGCAGTCGTTGCGCTGCTTTAAAATTGGGTGGTCATGGTAAAAGATTAAGTATCATCAGTGCTGTGAGGTCTAATTCAGCGTATCAGTTCCTTTACCCTTTGATTTTTCAAGGTTCATGCGATCGAGCAATGTTCACGGGATGGTTGAGATATCTACTTGAAAATTTAACCAAAGATAATCAAGATAAGACCAAAAGACATCTGCTGATTCTAGATAACGCTTCGATTCATAAGAACGGAGATATCAAAAAACTAGCCAAAGACTTTAACTGTAGAATCATGTACTTGCCTGCTTACAGTCCAGATTTAAATCCAATTGAAAAAGCATGGTCAGTGCTAAAATCCAAAGTTAAAAGTATCGCTGTCCGTTTTGACAAAAACATAGAAGAAGCGCTCGATTTAGGCTTGAAGGCAATGTAGCTTAAAATTTAAATCCAGCTATATAAAGTCACCTTTAAGACCGGAGACTGGTTTAAGCAAAATAATCAAACGTCTTTCTTTCCAGAAGTGCCAGTCATTTTTCAAACCGATGGTTCGGTGAAGCATTACCATATTCCTTTATTGATCAGTCCTTATGGCTATTCGACCTATCGAGGTAACTAAGCTAAAAACAAGCTAAAATAAACTCAACAAATAGAAGCTTTAACCTTGATCAGTTAAAGCTTCTTCAAATCAATACTGTTAAACAGTATGGCTCATATGGTCTTTTGTTTGATCTCTCTTCTACTCAGTAACTTATTAATCACTGATCAATAACGTAGCTTGAATATTTAAGCCAGTTTTTCATTAATTGTGTGAATTGTGTGAATTGTGTGAATTGTGTGAATTGTGTGCATTGTATTTTTTAGCGTTCTATATGAT
Source organism: Acinetobacter sp. TGL-Y2 (assembly GCF_001612555.1). Classification (NCBI taxonomy): domain Bacteria; kingdom Pseudomonadati; phylum Pseudomonadota; class Gammaproteobacteria; order Moraxellales; family Moraxellaceae; genus Acinetobacter; species Acinetobacter sp. TGL-Y2. The sequence goes on from NZ_CP015110.1 coordinate 1,048,251, forward strand.
TAGTTCTTTAAAAAATATCTCATATGCATTGCAGATTCTTATGATTGAAATCCCACAGTAATGAACAAGTGATGTTGCTTTCACGAATCCATTATAAAAAATCCAAGCCTTGATGTAAGATAAAACCAATACAGGTTTTCAGTATTTCGACAGCTAGAATCGAATACAACAGATAAGGAAGTAAGCATGCAACAAGAGGTCATCATCGTTGGCGGTGGAATGGTTGGACTCAGTTTGGCACTGATGCTCAGTAAAACTAATATTCAAGTGAAACTCCTCGAAGCGATCAAATACCCAGATTATGATGATGAACATCTTGCACCTTACCATTCGACTTTCGATGCAAGAAACAGCGCGTTGTCTCGCCGTACAGTACAAATTTATCAAGAACTTGGACTGTGGGATGCATTACAACGGCATGCAACACCCATTTTAGAAGTGAATATTACCGAACAAGGCAGTTTTGGTAAGGCACGTCTAAAAGCTGTGCAAGAAAAAGTCGAAAGTTTTGGACAAGTGATTGAAAATGCTTGGCTCGGTCGAGTACTGCTTGCAGAAGTTCAAAAACAATCTCAAATAGAACTCATTGATGGTGTACAAGTCACATCGCTGACTCAAAATGAAGATTTCGCATTCATTGAAGCCGTTCGAGAGGGTCAAAAGCTCGAATTACAAACCAAATTGGTAATCGCCGCCGATGGTCGAGATTCTTTTTGTCGTAAAGCGCTGGGTATCGGTGCATCAGAACACGATTATGATCAAGTCGCGATTGTGACCACTGTTCAAACTTCAAAGCCACATGAACATGTCGGTTTTGAACGTTTTAGTCCATTAGGACCGCTTGCACTTTTACCATTACCTGGTGAATACCGCCGTTCAGTGGTTTGGCCAGTGCCTAAAGGAACTCAAAGTGAATGGCTCGGTGAAGAAAATGACCAACATTTCTTAGATGCCTTGCAAGAAACCTATGGTGATCGTGCAGGTAAATTCCAAAAAACAGGCAAACGATTTAGTTTTCCACTGTCGCAGGTTTTAGCAGAAAAACAAGCCATTGGACGTGTGGTGCTGATGGGCAATGCTGCACATACCATTCATCCTGTTGCGGGTCAGGGTTTTAACTTATGTATGCGTGATGCGCATGTATTGGTACGTTACTTGGCTGATCAACGTGCAAAAGGTGCTGACTTAGGTGAAAAAGAGATTCTCCAAGCCTATGAAAAAGCACGCTTAAAAGATCAACAGCGCGTGATTAAATTCTGTGATTCGGTGGTTCGTGGTTTTAGTAATCAAAACCCATTTTTAAAAGTCATACGTAATACTGGCTTGATGTGTTTTGAAAATATTCCAGGCATCAAACCTTTGATTGCAAACTATGCAATGGGGCTCAAATCATGACAGACGAATTAGAACAAATGAAAGAAGTCATCATCATTGGCGGTGGTTTGGTGGGTGGTTTGACGGCACTGTTATTGGCACAAGGTGGCGTACAAGCAATGGTGTTAGATGCTGCTCCTATTTTAGATGAATCAGCTGTTTTAAAAGCGACCAATCCGCGCGTATTGGCCTTAAGCCAAGCAACCATTCATTTGCTGAAGAAAGTCAATGTTTGGGAAAAAATTGCACGCCAGATGCCTTATACAGGCATGCAAGTGTGGAATAAAAATGGCTACGGTGAAATCAATTTTGGTCAGGAATCAAAAACTGCACCCAGCGCAGAGCAGTGTCTCGGTTCGATGGTGGAACCAAGTATTTTGAACTTAGCCATTCAGCAGCACATGCTGATGGTTGTGAAAGATTATCGAACACAGGTCAAAGTGATTCGCGTTGAAAAAGCGGTGAACTGTTGGATTGTTAAGCTTGCAGATGGAACAACATTAAAAACCAAGCTGTTAATTGGTGCAGATGGGGCAAATTCATTTGTCCGTGAGCAAGCGTATATTGATGTTGATGTACTGGATTACAAACAAGCTGGTTTAACTTGTGCGATTCAAACGACTCAGCCACATAAGCATGTGGCAAGACAAATCTTTCTACCCACAGGTCCTTTGGCCTATTTACCCATGGCAAGCCTAGATCAGGCTCAAGATGGACATTGGCAGTCGATTGTTTGGACATTGCCAGATGACTATGCTGAAGAATATGCCAATTTGGATGATGCTGAGTTTACAGCGTTATTAACGCGTGAAAGTCATCACATGTTGGGAGAAGTGGTGGCTGCAACACCGAGGGCAAAATTCCCGCTTAAAGCACGTGCCGCTCAGCGCTATGTTACAGAAGGTCTAGCGCTGATTGGCGATGCGGCGCATGTGATTCATCCGCTTGCAGGACAAGGGGTGAATATTGGGTGTTTAGATGCTGCCATTTTGTGTGATGTTTTATTGCACGATCTTGAGCGTGGGGTGTGGGCAAATGCGCAGACCTTAAAGCGTTATGAACATCAACGCAAAATTCAAAATGAAGCCATGATGCATAGTATGTCTGCCATTGGTTGGCTGGAAACGAGTGAGCTTTTCCCTGTGGTTTGGGCAAGAAATGCAGGTTTAAAGCAGGTGGAAAATCAACCACTGCTTAAATCGAGATTTATGCAACAAGCCAATGGTTTAGCTGTTTTGAAAAACACCCGATATGCACATAGTGGTTGAATCTGTTAATTTTCAATCAAACATTAATACTTTTTTACCAATTTGATTAAAAAAGATACTTTTTGAGGGCGCTACACTCTAGTTTTAAAACAAAGAGCTTGCTACATTTCTCATTAAATCAGACCTTATTTTAATGGGTTATTTTTCATGTCATTGATGGGGAGTTTAACATGACAGATTCAAATGATTTCGATGATAATGAAGATAGCGTTGTTGATGATGATGAGTCACAAGCTGCTGAAAAAGGCGCGACTGTCAGCGATTCAACCGTGTCTGATGCCGATGTTGCTGAAGCAGAAACGTTAACGATCACAGCGAAATTAAAACAGCGTCAAGCTTTAGAAGATGAAATTGCTGCATTTTTAGCGCGTGGTGGACAGATTAAAGAAGTACCGCCAGATGAAAGTGCCCGAGATTAAGGATTTGAGCATAAAAAACACCACGCGAAAACGTGGTGTTTTTTTGAATCTGTGCAAAAGAGTTGATCAGATCAATTCAGATTAATTCAGTTAAGCTATACATTATTTGGGCTTTAAACTTTGTCGGTCAGTTCTAAAGCACGTTGATAGGCCACTTTTTTCTTAATACCTGTTAAGTCGGCTGCCAATTGTGATGCAGCTTTCACAGATAAATCTTCAAGCAAACGAAGTAATAACTTGTCTAACTCTTCTTGCGCCATGTCTTTTTCTTCAGTCACACCCGCAATGACCAAAACAATTTCGCCTTTTTGCTGATTGCGATCACTTTCGATAAAGCTTTTTAGTTCACCCAAAGTCATTTTTTTGATGGTTTCAAAAGTCTTGGTGATTTCACGGGCAAAACCCACGGCGCGATCTGCACCAAAGACATTTGCCATATCTGTCACTGAATCTAAAATACGATGCGGCGCTTCATAGATAATCATGGTGTGGGTACGCGATTTGAGTTTCTCCAGTTGAATCAAACGCTGTGATTGCTTAGAAGACAAGAAACCTTCAAAACTAAAATGGTCACTCGGTAAACCGACTGAACTAAGTGCTGCAATGGCTGCACATGCACCCGGCACAGGGATTACACGAATACCATGCTCTTGTGCAGCTCGAACCAATTTAAAACCAGGGTCTGAAATTAAAGGGGTGCCTGCATCGCTCACAAGGGCAACATTGTCACCATTTTTAAGTTTTTCAATAATTATATCAATTTTGTTACTTTCATTGTGATCGTGGCACGCAGTCAATGGAGTTGAGATATTATAGTGTTTTAATAAAAGCGCAGATTGACGTGTGTCTTCTGCTGCAATGATAGAAACTGACTTTAAAACATCAATAGCACGAAAAGTCATATCGTCTAAGTGCCCAATTGGGGTCGCTACAACAAATAACTGAGCACTCATAGGTTTTCTCCATGGTGGATAAATTGAATTTCATAAAAGGGATGATTTGCGCTGGCTTGATCGGAAGCATATTCCACGCCCACGCAGAAGTATTGGTTATTTTACCTGAATCTGGGCCTATGGCGCGAGCAGGCAACAGCATTAAACTGGGTATTGATGCAGCGCATCAGGCCTCAAAAGCCAATATTCAGTTGAAATTTGTCAATTCAGATCAGAAAAACATCAAAAGTCTTTTAAAAACCCATGTGACTAAAACCACACAGATGGTGATTGGGCCTTTGGCACGTAATGAAGTAGAGCGTTTAATTTTAGAAAATCCTAAAATTCCTGTTTTGGCGTTAAACGAAGTCAGTCAACAACATGCTAATGTTTGGCAATACAGTCTATCTAAAGATGAGGATGCGACCGCGCTGCTTGGTGTGCTTAAAAAAGATCAAATTCAGGATATTTTTGTGCTTCGAGAGCCGGGCACAGAAAATGATTCACTGAATTTTGTTAACGCCCTATATAAAAAATTCCAAGGCAATGTTTCGATTGTAGGTGCCATCCCACGTCTAAAAAATAAACAAGGGGTGCTGCTTTTGGGCGGAAATGCATGGCTAAATAAACTGAAAAACAAACCCTCGCACTCGATGTATGCACAAGCCATTTCAATCGAAGACAGTCAGCCGATTCCAAACGGTTTAAAATTCTGCGACGTGCCTGCGGTCTATTTGGGGCAGTGGAATGATGTGGTTAGTGTTTATCAAAACAATCCAACCACAATGCCATATCAACGACTTTATGCGTTCGGTGGCGATGCTTGGCATATTGCAGAACAATTTGTACTCAACCCGAAAGTTAAAAATGTAAGCTTTAGTGGTCGTACAGGAAAGATCAATATCAGCAGCAATCGAGTAGAGCGGATGCCCCAATGTTTTGAAAAAAAGCGCAGCGGGTTAAGCATATTATAAAAGTTGAAGGGTGACATGACCTCACCAGTCGTGCCCCGCTAAAGACCACGATCTGACTGCTTTAAAATAAATAAACACTCGACCAAGCAATCATCAGCCATTAACCATCAACAGTGAGAGCAACGGATGCCAGCACAATCACACACTCAGGCTTTGGGTCAATGGGCTGAAGAGCAAGCCTGCCAAATGATTCAGGCGGCTGGGTTTACTGTGGTGGCCCAAAACTTTCATTCACGTTTTGGTGAAATTGATGTGATTGCGGTACAAGCGCAAGAGATTATTTTTGTCGAAGTCAAAGCCCGTTCAGCAACCGAGTGGGGACAAGCGTTTGAGGTGGTGACGCCACGTAAACAATTGAAAATCTATAAAACTGCCCTGCAATATATACAAGATCACGTAGACTTTGAAAGTTTCTATTATCGTTTTGATGTAATTTGTTTTGATTTTCAACAAGAAATTGCAAAAAATCTACAGCATAATTTTTCCAATATGCAGTATGATCAGCAGTGGATTGAAAATGCATTTACAATAGATGCAGACTTGATTAATCTGTAAAGATTCTTCCTAAGCCTTTTAAAAGTAAAGAATATTGAGTTTCATGAGGAGACTTACTGCGTGTTGAGCCGTATTGTAATAACGATGATGTGTGTCGCAAGCCTGTCGGGCTGTGCAAGTTTTATTTCCAGTGGAACGGGTGCAGAACCTGTTGGAGTTTCCAGTGGTGTACGCTCACTCGGTCAAGTATTTATTGACTCTTCCATTGAACGCACAGCAAAAATTAACTTATATAAATTGGATGCGCGTTTTAAACAGTCTCGTGTCAACGTCAATAGTTTTCACAGTAATGTTTTGCTGACCGGGCAAGTCCCTGACGCGCACTTAAAACAGTTGGCTGAAGACAATGTGCGTGCGATGAGTGATGTGAAAACCATTCATAACTACATCACGATCGGTCCACAAATTGGTTATGGCGCAATTATGCAAGACGCAACCACGACTGCCAACACGCGCGGTTTAATTATGAAAGCGCCGGTGGTGTCTGACAGTAAACTGCTGGTGCATACGGAAGATGGCGTATTGTATGTCATGGGGCGTTTAAACAATGCCGAAGAAAATGACTTAAATGATGTGCTCCAAAAAGTGGGCAATGTCACCAAAATTGTGACCTTAATCGATAACGTGGAACAGCAAAATACCCAGCTTGGTGTTCAGCCGTCTTCATTTAGCAGCCCAATGGTGGGTAATGGAAATGCGAATGGTAACCTTCCTACTGATGAAACTCCTGTAGCCATTGATACGGATAATCCAGAGCCAAATGCCACAATTCAGCAATAAAATGCAAGGTGCACGACAGCATCTAAGCAACAGATTTACACGATTACAAAGTCAATTGAAAGTCTTTAGACCTTATAACCTCGGTGGGTATGCGATTAATGGTTTAACCCCCAAAAAAGGCTATAGTGTGCAGAAGAATCTCGCCTACGGGATCAAACCGCGCCAACGTTTAGATCTGTATGTCTCCAATCAAGAAGGCACTAAGGGTTTGATCTTATTTGTACATGGCGGTGCTTGGAGTCGTGGTGACAAAGATACCTATGTGTTTGTCGGTGAAGCCTTTAGCCGCTATGGTTATGATGTGGCTGTACTGAATTATCATTTGGCACCTGAGTTTATCTTTCCGCGCTATGTCGATGACTTGGCTGAAGCACTGGATTTCTTGGAACAACACCAAGCAAAACTGGGTATCTCTACAGATAAAATTGCACTTATGGGGCATTCAGCAGGGGCATTTAATATCGCTTCTCTGATTTATCATCCAAGTGTGTACCAGTTAAAGCTGAAACAAAATATTAGAACAATAATAGGGATTTCTGGTCCTTATCACTTTGATTATAAAGATGATCCTTTGGCACAACATGCATTTGATCAATTGATTCCCTATGATCAGGTCATGCCTTATTATTTTGTTGAAAAAAATCATATCCAGCATTATTTACTGATTGCTGAAAATGACCAAATTGTAAAACACAGCAATAGCTTAGATTTATGCGCGCAGTTGCATTCGCAGGGCAATCATTGTGAAGTGATCAATATTCCAAACACTGGACATATTACGATTATGGGCAGTGTATCGAGCTTATTTAGTCGTTTTTATGAAACACGCCAACAGATTTTAAATGCTTTAGAGCGCTCAATGCAGGATTAGAAATATTTGTTTACGACAACAAATATCCTGCAAGACTGTCAATCAATTCTTAATCTGGCATAGGTGTGTTGTGAATCACATGTTGAATCATGGCATGCGCAATACTGCCTGCAAAAGGAATTTCAGGCAGCGCATCAAATTTAAAGAATTGGGCATCGCTGATTTCATCCTGTTGAAGCACAATATCACCTGAAGCGTACTCGGCTTTAAAGGCGATCATCAGATTGCTCGGGAAGGGCCACGGTTGACTGGCCAAATATTGAATATTGGTCAGATTTAAACCAATTTCTTCCATGGTCTCGCGCTCAACTGCTTGTTCCAGCGTTTCACCCACTTCGACAAAACCTGCAATCAGACCGTACATTTTAGATTGATTCTTTGCATTCTTGGCGAGTAGGATCTCATCCTTGCCACGTGTAATTATGGTGATGACGCAAGGCTGAACACGTGGGTATTGATGATAATTACATGCTGGACAAATCATCGCATATTGGGATGCATGTGCCTCTGTTTCTGTACCGCAGTGACTGCAGAACTTATGATTACGGCGCCATTCTAAGAGCTGAACCGCGCGACTGGCTTGTTCAAACTGAACCCGTGACCACTGAGAAATCAGCTGTCGAATAGGTACCAGTTGATAACCCTCTGGAATGGCTTCTTCGATATGTAGATCACGAGCTATCACTTGATCGCTTGAATAAAAACTTATATCACTGTTTAACTTTTCAACTTGCGGAAGTTGAAAGTGTTCATCGACCAAAAGTTGCTGTTGTTTGAAAATATAAGCCAGTGATAGTTCAGTCATTATGCAATCGCTTTAAGGTCTTGGCTGCTGTTGAGTGCGATATCAAACATCGATTTTAAAATTGGCTGTTTGTTTTGTAAATTTTCAATCAGCATTTCTGCGCTGGCTAAAACATCCAGTAATTTTTCAACCTGTTGTTTGTTTAGGCGGCGCTCTTTACTGATCTCAACATTTAAGAAAGCCTGACTATTCAGGAGTGCCACTTGACCGTCTTTGGCATTTAAGAACAACAGCGCGCCACTGATTTCTTTTAATTGTGCCGGTAAGCCTTCTAAACTGGTCGCTTGAGGGTCTTGCAAATACTCAACTAAAGTTTGACTGCTCAGCTCAACCAATGCTTTGGTTTCACTCAGTAATACTTCATGTGCTTCATCTAAACGATCAAGCGAAATTTGCATATTGTTGACGCGCAGTTGTAGGCGACTGGATGTAAAATTCCGTTCCAAAATCCCAATTGAGTTCATGGCAGACAAAATACTGTTCATCAGTTGCTGTGCAAACTGCGGGTTATTTTGCATATTGTCTTGAGATAAATTTTCCGCTTGTAATTTTAACTCAACATAAGCTTCATTCAGGTTCATCACTTTGAAGACATTGGCCAAATTAAATAATTTGTCTTTAAGTTCAGCGGTTTTTTCCAGGGACATATTTTTGTAGTTGAACTCAATATCATTACGAATTTGAGTCATTTCCTCAGTAATGAGCTTGCTCACTGCATGTACAGTTTCAAAATCAGGTCCGAACAAATGACGACTGAAAATTTGCAATTGAGTATCGGTCAAGATGTCTTCACCGATATTGAGTTGTTCACGAATATGCTGTGAAATCGCATCCTCTTGACTGATACATACGCCTAAAACATTGGCAAGATCAATCATGGGTGCGCTGAAGCTCTCGAGTGCTTCAAAGAACTGTGCAATATTCGATTCAACGCCAATCAATGTTCTCAGGCGAGTATCACTCAGCGCCAAACGTTCAATTTGATTAAATGCGACGTGCACCAAACTCCAATATTGCTGGCTTGGGGTATTTTGTGCAAGGTTAGACATATAGGTGCCAACCAGTTTGATCCCTTGCAAATCAAGCACTGTTTCATTCTGATTGAGTAATTTATTGAGGCAAATTTTATACAGCTTATGTATATAAATCGATTTTTCAAGTTCAGGCGCGGCAGGAATGTTGAACGTTGGTTCGATACATTCAAGCGAAGATACAATGGCTTGACCTTCTTGAGTCAACGGTTTGCCCAGTGCAATTTCAAGATTATTTAAGGTGTCTAATAAAAACTGTGGCACACGCACTTCACGTAAGCAAATAAATTCAATATAGCGTTTAAGCATGGTCGTGCCTTCACTTAAAGCGACGACATCTTGAGTGACAATATGCTCAGGATTTTGCATGATTTTGCGCATGATATCTGCACAGTATTGAATCAGTTGAGATAACTGTGGCATATCAATGAGTAACAACACTTGGGCGCATTGTTCAAATTGAATTAAAGTATCATCTATGCCAAACGGTAAACTCTGGTCTTCAACTAAGCTACTGACTGCTGTTTCTACTTGTTGTATTGAGTTATCAACTTCTTTTTTTATGATTAAAAGTGCCGTAGGGTCGAAATGAATTGAGGTTTGGTAAGACATTGATCTGCACCTTTCCTAGGTCTATAAATGTTCCGATCTAGCCCCTCAAAGAGAGGCTCATTTTTTGTATAATTCAATATAACTGAACTGATCTGTCTTTACAAAAAATATCAAAATGAAACAGCGATTTATTTTGCAAAAAGACAAGGCTCACCTTTTTTTTCTTGATATTGTTTGACCCAGTTCTCATGTTGTTCAAGCTCTTCTTGGGATGCCCAAATAACGGGCAAATCAATCTCGATTTTTTGACGCGTAGATCGGTTTTCATTTTGATGAGAGGACAAGGCATCCATGTCAAATGAAACTTGACCACCGGTCATGAATAGATAGACGTCTGCTAAAATTTCGGCATCGAGTAAAGCACCATGGAAGGTACGATCGCGCTGAGGTACTTCATAACGTCGAACCAATGCATCGAGTGAGTTTTTCTGACCCGGATGTTTGGCTTTGGCCATAGCGAGGGTATCAGTGACTGTACAGACGTCAGAGAGTGCTTTATAGCCTGCACGTTTAAACTCCATGTCTAAGAAGTTCATATCAAAGCTGGCGTTATGCGCAATGATTTCCGCACCTTTTAGATAATCAAAAAGCACATCTGCAATTTCAGCATAGACCGGTTTATCTTTTAGGAAGTCATCTGAAATACCATGCACATTTTCAGAATCACCGACTGGTTTTTTCGGGTTGATATAAATATGAATGGAGCTTCCCGTCAGTTTACGGTTGATCATTTCCAGCGCACCCACTTCAATGATGCGGTCACTGTCTTGATAATAAAAACCTGTGGTTTCTGTATCTAAAATCAGTTGACGCGGACCTTGCAGTTTTAATTTTGCGGGTGTAATGACAATGTGTGGGTGCTGATTAACGAGATGATCCGCACTCTGCTCAAGCTGATTTTCAGTAGAATGCTCTGACGCTGAATTCTCTGACGCTAAATGGTCTTGATCAATAACAACCTCATTCGTCATTTGAACTTCATTATTCATTGAATTTGTTATAACGGCTTCAGTCGCTAATGATGCATTGTTGATTGCGGATTCAACTGAAGTATCTGGCTCGCTATTTTCTACTTCTACTTCAATGCCCAGCTCTTCAGTCTCCTCCATCAGATCAAAACCGAAAGGGTCGTCGAGTAGCCAGTCTTTATCTACTTTTTTTTTAGCATCTTGTGTGATTTTTGCTGTAGCAGCAGCTTGAATGTGAGTTTCACCAGTTTTAAGACGTTCAGCAGTTTGATCTGCGCCTAAATTGGCAAGGTGATCTGCCATTTCATTGCCCGGATGTCCAGAATGACCTTTAATCCAATTCCATTCAATTTCACGGTTTTGACAGGTGGCATCGAGCTTTTTCCAAAGATCAGGGTTTTTAACGTCTTTCCAGTTTTTCTTTTTCCAGCCTTGAATCCACTCGGTAATACCGCGTTTCACATAAATAGAATCAGTCCAAATGACAATTTTGGCATCGATGGGGCAAAAGGCGATCCCTTCAATGGCTGCACTCAACTCCATTCGATTATTGGTGGTGTTGGGTTCTCCACCAAATAACTTATGCTCGCCATTTTCTGTAATGACATATGCACCCCAACCGCCTAAACCCGGGTTTCCACGGCATGCACCATCTACATAAAGCGTAATTTGCGACATAGTTTGAACCAATAAAATTTAAATTAAAGTTGAACAACAAGTTCTAAGAATTTATTGTATACGCAAATCGGTAATATCAGTGCTATAACTCGATTTTTTTTAATTTCTTGTAACATTTATATGCAAATACTACTCATTTAGAGGCTTGTCTCGATGGGACTCTCCTCTAGAATGTCTTTTATAAAATAAATCTATTATACGTTGTTCGGAATTTGTATGTTTAAACCAACCACAGCAGTGTGGCAGCCATCTGCATCTTTTTTATTTAAATTATCTGTAATCACTTCTGCTGTGGCGGGAATCGGTTTGACTACGGGGTGTACCTCTACGCCGTCTTCAGCCAAAACCCAAAATTCTAAGCAACTGGGTATGCTCGATGCCAACAGTTTAGATTCTTTGGAAGATTTGCTTTCTGCAACAGATATGCGCGCAGTTGAAGGGGATCGTCTGCTTATTTTAAAGCATGGTGATGTCTGGAAGCGGATGACGGTTGGTTTTAAAATGGATGAAACCAAGTGGGATCCGCGTATTGAAGCACAGCGCAGTTGGTTCATTACTCGTCAGCCATATTTGGATCGTTTAAGTGCGCGTGCATCGCGTTATTTGTATCATACGGTAAAAGAAGCTGAACGCCGTGGCATGCCAACGGAAATTGCACTGCTGCCTGTCATTGAAAGCTCATACGATCCAGCAGCGACTAGTACCGCAGCTGCGGCAGGGATGTGGCAGTTTATTCCAAGCACGGGTAAAATTTATGGTTTAAGACAAACCAGTCTTTATGACGGGCGCCGTGATGTGGTCGAGTCGACGCGTGCAGCCTATGAGTTCTTGGGCAGTTTATATAATCAGTTTGGTTCGTGGGAGCTGGCACTTGCAGCATATAATGCGGGGCCAGGACGTATTCAACAGGCGATTAACCGTAACAAAGCGGCGGGTTTGCCGACTGATTATTGGTCTTTGAAACTTCCACAAGAAACCATGAATTATGTGCCCCGGTTCTTGGCTGTTGCACAAATTATTAAATCTCCGCAAAAATATGGGGTCAATTTACCGCCAATTGCCAACCGTCCGCATTTTAGAGAAATTTCTGTACCGGTAGGTGCGTCTTTAAATCAAATTGCCTCGATTACAGGTTTGAGTCGTGCTGAGCTTTATCAGTTGAATCCTGGGCATCGAGGTGAAGTGGTCGATGCACAAAGCCCATTACGTATTTTGATTCCTGCGGATTTAAATCCAACCGTAGATGCAAAAATTAAAGCCTTAAAACCGAGCTCTAGTAGCTATTGGGCAGGTGGTACAACGTCTTCAGGTTCGTCAAGTAATACATCAAGTCCTTTAACCAGTTCAACTACACCAAGTTATACCGCGCCAAGGGTACTTACCACTACGCCTCCCGCGTTAAATAACTCAAAAAATACAACGACTACAGTTAAACCAAGTACTGCAGCACTTCAAGCAGCGGTCACACAGCCAAATACAACATCAAGTACGACAAATAAAGGCAGAACTCCCGTCGGTTCAAATGCATTAGCCGCATTTGCTTCTTCTGCTGCTGTACCAAGCGCACCGCGTATTCCTGTCGCAGTAACGCCTGCTGTCAATGTGAAGCCTATAACCACAGAGCCTAAACTTACTGAGCAAGAGCGTGCCCAAGTTTTAGCCAGTTTGACTCCAGAAGAGACGCTAACCGCGCAAAAATCACTAAATAGTGTGACTGAGCCGGAAGCGACTCAAGCTGAAAAAGAAGAGGTGGTCAGAGAAATTACTGCTCTAGCACCACAAGGCACAGAAATCGTCGATCCGCTCGATGGTAAAATCAAACTGACTGCTATTCAAACCAGTCAGTCGGTAGCATCGCAAAAAGGTCAAGAGGTTAAAGTTGGCTTTGCTTATCCAAAGTCGGTTGCAGATAACACTTCAGTATCATCAGATGAAGCGCAGCGTAACAAAGATAAATCATTTTCTAAGACAGAAAGTGAAGTGGTGGTTGTGCCACCGAAAGGTAAACGTAGTACTTATCTGATATTACCCGGCGACACACTGGCTGTAATTGCCATCAAAAATGGCTTGAACTGGCGTGATATCGCGAAGTGGAATCAGGTTGATCCAAACTCAACGCTTTTTGTGGGCACAAGCTTATATTTGTATGATGCAAAACCTGTTGCAGATAAAAAGATTGAAAACAAACAGCCTGATCTAAAGCAGACTACTTATCTGGTCAAGCCGAATGACAGTTTAAGCGGTGTCGCGGATCAGTTTAATCTCTCGATTCAACAACTGGCAGAGATGAATAATTTAAGCACCAACAGTAATTTGTTTGTCGGTCAAAAGTTATCTTTGATTGACACAGGTGCTAAAAATTCTGAGAAAAAAGCAGAAACCAAGACAACCGCTAAAATTAAAACCAAAGTGTATACTGTGAAACGTGGTGAGTATTTGAAGCTCATTGCAGATCGTTATGCGCTGTCCAATCAAGAATTGGCAGCTTTAACGCCCGAACTAAAATCGGACAGTTTTTTAATGGTGGGGCAAAGAATCAATGTTCCATTTGCAGAAATAAATACCAAGGTTGATGACTCTCCTCAAACACTCAAAGCTGCCGCAAGCATCAGCAAAGCAAAGAGTGACATTAAAACCGAAAGCTATAAAGTCGAACGTGGTGATACGCTATATAGCATCGCAATGAAGTCTAAAATGACCTTGAGCGAACTGGCTGAACTGAATGCATTGTCAGTCAATAAAGGTTTAATCATGGGGCAGAGTATTCAAATTCCGGCTGGCGTAACTACACCGAGTATTTATACCGTACAGTCTGGTGATAGCTTGAATGCCGTGGCAGGAAAATACAATTTGTCGGTGAATGAAATCGCAAGTTTGAATGGTTTAAGTACCTCTGCAGGTTTGTTTGTGGGTCAGAAGCTCAAGCTTTCAGGTGAATCTGAAGTAAAAGCATCGAACCCCGTCAAATATTCAGTTAAAGATTCGGTTAAAGATACAGCGCAAACCGCTAACTCAGTGTCAGACATTCATGTGGTGGCGTCAGGCGAAACGCTTGCCAGTGTTGCACGCAAATACAAATTGCAATTGAGTTATCTTGCAGAGCTGAATGATTTGTCGCGTACCGCAGGTATACGTGTAGGACAACGCTTAAAAATTGATGGTGAACTTAGCAAAGATAGAGTAAAAGACACTTCGAGCTCGACTTCATCTGTGAAAAGTATCGGTACTAAAAATACAGAAGCTTACACGGTTAAAGCGGGAGATTCTTTAAATGTGATTGCATCTCGTTTGGGTTTAAGTGTGAAAGAACTGGCAGATTTAAATGATCTCACGCCACGTTCAGGCTTACAGCGCGGTCAAACGATTCGCGTGCCAAAAACCATTAGTGAGTACCGTGTCAAAAGTGGTGACTCTCTGATTCGTTTAGCCAGTCGTTATGGGATAGACAGCAACCAATTGGCAGATATGAATGATCTAAAACCGAATGCGCCATTGAAAATAGGTGATACGATCAAAGTTCCAAATCTGTAGTTTGCATAAGCAACAAAGGAATAGGCATAAGAGATGCAGGATCAATTTGCGTATGCAAAATCATGTGGTTTTGTGCTGGGGATGTGGATGATGAGTGGTGGGGTTTTAGCCAAAGTTGAAACCACGCCGTATATTGCGATTCATACCACACCCAAATATGCCTATGCCAAATCTATGCCCTATGCCAATGTCCAAGCTCCCAAAGGTGGCATGATTAGTTCTGCTGGAAATGGCACCTTTGACAATCTCAATAGTATGAATGGTAAAGGCAGTGCTGTTGAAGGCTCAAATTATCTGTTTGATACCTTAATGGACAGTTCATTGGATGAACCCAGTGTCATGTATCCTTTACTGGCTGAAAAAGTCAGCTTTGATCCTAATCAGACCCGTTATGTTATTTTTCATCTCAACCCAAAAGCCAAATTTAGTAATGGCACGCCGCTTACAGCGCATGATGTCAAATTCACCTTTGACACCTATCTGAGCAAAAGTAATCCTGGGTTACAGATGTATTTGTCAGATTTAGACAAAATAGAAGTGCTGTCTAAGTTTGATGTCAAAATGAGTTTTAAGTCAGACAACAATGCCGAAATGCCTTTGATTTTGGCGCAGATGCCGATTTACTCTAAGGCAGATTGGCACAATAAAGATTTTACAAAAGTGACCATGCAACCGATCTTGGGCTCAGGACCGTATGTCATTGATCAGATTGATGCAGGGCGCAGTATTCGTTACAAGCGAAATCCACATTATTGGGGCAAAGATTTAGCCGTGAACCGTGGACGCTATAATTTCAACACCATCAAATATGTATATTATCGAAATTTAGATATAGCTTTTGAAGGCTTTAAGTCAGGCCAGTACACCTTGCATCAAGAAAATAAAGCTAGAACATGGGTCACTGAATATGACTTTCCTGCGATCAAAGCTGACATGGTTAAAAAATATATTTCTAAAACTGAAAACCCAGCACCCACGCAAAGTTTTGTTTTTAATACACGTAGAGCACCGTTTAATAATATTCATTTTCGGCAAGCATTGACCTATGCTTATGATTTTGAATGGTTAAATAAAGCTTTATTTTATGGACAGCGTCAAAGACTGCAAAGCCATTTTCAATTCAGTGAACTCGAAGCTAAAGGTCCACCCAGTGTGGCGGAGCTAGCAATATTAAAATCGTATTTACCCAAGTTAAATCAGACCCAGCGCCAAGGGGTGCTTGCGAACTGGCGCTATCCAAAATCTGATGCCAGTGGATTTAACCGTCAAAGCTTATTGTCTGCACGTGCTATTTTATTAAGAGCAGGTTTTAAATATCAAAATGGTGTATTGGTCGATCACAAAAACAAACCCATTAAGATTGAATTTCTGATTCATCAAGATGGTTTGCAGCGCACATTAATGCCTTATATTCGAAACTTAAAAAAACTGGGTATTACGGTTAATATTCGTCAGGTCGATGTACCGCAATATATGGAGCGTATGCGCCGTTCGGACTTTGATATGACCACATTAGTAATGCCACAGTCTTTAACCCCAGGCAATGAACAGGCGCAAATGTGGAGTAGTCAGGCCGCAGATGAAGTGGGTAATTATAATTTTTCTGGGATTAAAGATCCTGTCATAGATGATGCCATTCAAAAGCTGATTCGAGCAACGAATCGTGAGCAGCTGATCATCAGAACCAAGGTTTTGGATCGCTTGCTTCGCGCGGGATATTATCAAATTCTGACCTATGGCAATGATCAAGATTGGTTTGCGTATTGGAATATGTATCAACAACCTGCTCTTAAGCCTAGACTTTCGTTAGGATTAGATTATTGGTGGGTCAATCCACAACAAGCTCAAAAAGTTGCACAGTATTTAAAATAATCTGTACTTAAGATAAAGATAACGTCAGACAAAAATAAATCTACTGCCAAAAGGAATTTTGTAGATATGGGCCTATACATTCTCAAGCGCTTACTGCTGATTATTCCCACCTTATTTCTGATTTTGTTGATCAATTTCGTGGTGATTCAATTGGCGCCAGGCGGCCCTGTTGAGCAAGCCATTCAGCAAGCTGAATCTTTTCAAGGTGTGGGTGCTGCTACAGGGAGCGGGGAAATAGCCTCTGCTTCTGCCCAAGCCGGCAAGTACCAAGGCGCACGCGGTTTAAGTGAAGAGATGGTCGCAAAAATTGAAGCCCAATATGGTTTTGACCAACCCGCGCATGTGCGCTTTTGGATCATGCTCAAGGGATATTTGAGTTTTGATTTTGGCACGAGCTTTTTTAAAGACAAACCTGTGACCCAGCTGCTTTGGGAAAAAATGCCCGTGACGATTTCACTGGGACTTTGGAGCACCTTGTTGATTTATTGGGTCTCGATTCCGCTGGGGATTAAAAAAGCCAAACAGCACGGCATGTTCTTCGATAAATCGACTTCACTGCTCTTGGCCATAGGCTATGCGGTACCCTCATTTGTCTTTGCAATTTTATTGATCGTGTTCTTTGCAGGTGGTTCTTATTTTCAATGGTTTCCGCTACAAGGATTGTTCTCTGAAAACTTCGCCAGTTTAAACTTTGTTGACAAAATCAAAGACTACTTTTGGCATATGGCATTGCCCTTGCTTGCGATTGTGCTGGGTGGTTTTGCCAGTCTGACCTATTTGACCAAATATTCCTTTATGGAAGAGATGAATAAACAGTACGTGCTTGCTGCACGTGCCAAAGGGCTCAGTGAAAATCGGGTACTGTATGGGCATGTGTTTCGAAATGCCATGCTGATTGTGATTGCGGGTTTGCCCGAAGCATTAGTGGGTATTTTCTTTGTGGGAAATCTATTTATTGAAATTATTTTCAATTTGGATGGCTTAGGTTTATTGGGTTTTGACGCGATTCAGCAACGGGATTATCCAGTGATTTTTGGAACCTTATTTATTTTTACCTTGTTGGGTCTGGTTTTACGTTTGATTAGCGATGTACTTTATCAAATCATAGATCCGCGAATAAACTTCGATGCGCGAGGAGCAAAATAATGTCTCCGATCATGCAGGCGCGTATTCGACGCTTTAAAAACAATAAATTGGGTTTTGTCTGTTTTATTTTATTCATGCTGATTTTTGTGGTGGCACTGTGCTCAGAGCTGATTGCCAATGAAAAACCATTAGTAGTCAAATATGAGCAACATTTGTATTTCCCCGTCTTTAAAGCCTATCCCGAAACCACTTTTGGTGGGGTGTTTGAAACTGAAACTGATTACAAAGACCCCGCTGTCAAAGCCATGATTGATGACAAAGGCTGGTCAGTATGGCCCATGATTAAATATTCCTACCAAACCCCAAATTTTGAATTGGCCGAACCTGTTCCATCTCCACCCACACGACAAAATTGGCTGGGTACAGATGACCAAGGTCGTGATGTCATGGCTCGGGTTTTATATGGGTTAAGAGTGTCGTTACTGTTTGGATTGGCTTTAACCTTGTTTGCGTCAGTAATTGGCATCGTGGTGGGTGCGCTACAAGGCTATTACGGCGGTTGGATTGACTTAATAGGTCAGCGAATCTTGGATGTGTGGGGCGGTTTACCCATGCTGTTCATGGTGATGATTTTGGTCAGCATGTTTACACCGAGCGTCTATTGGTTATTTTTGATTATGCTGTTGTTTGGTTGGACAGCGCTGGTCGGACTAATTCGCGCTGAGTTTTTAAGGGCCAGAAATCTTGATTATGTGCGCGCAGCACGGGCACTGGGTGTCAAAGACAGTACTATCATGTTTCGGCATATTTTACCCAATGCCATGAGCTCGACCTTATCACAACTGCCTTTTATGTTGACTGCGAATATTACCGCACTGACGGCACTGGATTTTCTAGGTTATGGCTTGCCTCCTGACGCTGCATCTTTGGGCGAGTTGTTGCTGCAAGGTAAAAATAATTTAACTGCACCGTGGTTGGCGTTATCAGGCTTTTTTACTTTGGCACTGGTCTTATCATTACTCATTTATATTGGGGAGGCGACACGCGATGCATTCGATCCCAGACGCCATTAAGCATGAAACTCAGAATCAGGATCAGCGAGTGCCATTACTGCATGTTGAGAAGCTCAAAATTCAGTCAACTGAACAGATTTTGGTTGAGGATTTAAGCTTTGACTTAGATGCCGGTCAAACTTTGGCCATTGTCGGTGAAAGCGGTTCAGGAAAATCAATCAGTAGTTTGGCACTCTTGGGTTTATTACCTGACACTTTAAAGGTGCAAGGTCAAGCCATCTTTCAACAGCAAGATTTGCTTAAGTTGAGTGACATGCAACTGCGTCAAATCCGTGGTCAGAAAATTGCCATGATTTTTCAAGAACCGATGACCGCATTGAATCCGCTGCATCGCGTTGAAAAAATTATAGGTGAAGCACTTCTTTTGCAAGGCCATTCAAAGCAAGATGTCCAGCAACGCATCCTTCAATTACTCCAAGATGTCGGCATCCAACAAGCTGAGGATAAACTTAAGCGTTACCCACATGAACTTTCTGGGGGACAGCGCCAACGTGTGATGATTGCTGCGGCATTGGCACTTGATCCTGATGTGCTGATTGCGGATGAACCGACCACGGCCTTAGATGTTACCTTACAAGCCCAAGTCTTGACTCTATTAAAACGTTTAATTCAGAAACGAAATATGGCCATGATTTTAATCAGTCATGATTTGAATTTGGTTAGACGCTATGCCGATCATGTTGTGGTCATGAAGCAAGGTGAGGTAGTTGAACAGGGTGATGTGAATGCGCTTTTCCTTAATCCGAAATCTGCGTATACCCAGCATTTACTGGATCATGACTTTGGTGTTGCCAATAAGATCACTATAGACCAAAAAACACTGTTAGAGGTCAATCAAGTCTCGGTCAAGTTTCCGATCAAGACTGGACTGTTTAATCGGGTTCGGGAGTATTTTACTGCGGTCGCACCTTTAGATTTCAATCTTCATCAAGGTGAATCGGTTGGTGTTGTGGGGGAAAGTGGTTCAGGTAAAACCTCCTTGGCGCTTGCATTGGCACGACTCATTCAAAGTGATGGAAAAATTATTTTGCTGGGCAATGATTTAAACTGTTTAAATGAATCAAAACTGCGACCCTTACGCAGTGATTTTCAAATGGTTTTTCAAGATCCATTTAGTAGTCTGAATCCACGCATGAATGTGGCACAAATCATCGGAGAGGGCTTAGGGCTTCGAAAAATTTCACAGCAAGAGATGAAACAGCGTATAGATGAAGCGCTGATCAAAGTGGAGTTGCCTGTTGTATTTGCAGCGCGTTATCCACATGAGCTTTCAGGTGGGCAACGTCAACGTGTGGCACTGGCGCGCGCGTTAATTTTACGACCGAAACTCATGATTTTGGATGAACCGACGTCAGCATTAGACCGAAGTACTCAACGCGCGATTGTACAACTGCTGCGTCAATTACAGCGCGATGAGGAGATAAGTTATTTATTCATCAGTCATGATTTGCAAGTGGTTAGAGCGTTATGCCAAAAAGTTTTGGTGCTCAGAAATGCGGAGTTAATCGAATTTCAAGACACAGAAAATTTATTTAACGCCCCACAGCACGATTATACCAAAGCCTTGATTGAAGCCAGTCAATACTGAGCGCAGAGGTCACAGGGTTAATTTGACATTAAGCATTGTCAATTTTACACTGAGTGCTCAGGATTACTCATCTTCATGCCGTATTAATAAAATAAGAGATCATTTTCATGAGTCAAATTGCACAGCAGATTCAAATCCGTAATACCGTATTTAAAAATCGTATTATTAAAGGCGCAATGAGTGAAGCTCTGGCCAATACAGCAGGTGAACCCAATCACCTACATTTGGGTTTATATGAGGCTTGGGCCAAAGGTGGACTAGGCTGTGCAATTACCGGCAACGTGATGGTGGACTATCGTGCCAAGAATGAACCGGGCGTGGTGGTGCTTGAAACTGAACGCGATTTAGCGGAGTTAAAGCAATGGGCGGAGATTGGAAAGAAATACGGTATGGTGCAATTAATTCAATTGTCTCATCCGGGTCGTCAGTGTCCCAAAGGTTTAAACCGAGAAACGGTTGCGCCATCAGCTGTAGCGTTTAGTCCGATGCTTGCCACCACATTCGCAACCCCGCGTGAACTGCATGAAGATGAAATTTTAGATATTATCCAGCGCTTTGCCACCTCGGCAGCCATTTGTGAAAAGGCTGGTTTTGAAGGGGTACAACTGCATGGTGCCCATGGTTACCTCATTAGCGAATTTTTATCGCCACTGACCAATAAACGTCAAGACCAATGGGGCGGATCGATTGAAAATCGCACGCGCTTCTTACTTGAAATTTATAAAGCAGTACGCGCAGCAACATCCGATCATTTTATTATTTCAGTCAAACTCAACTCGGCTGATTTCCAAAAGGGTGGTATTACTGAGCAAGAAGTCATTTCTGTTTTCAAAGCCATTGATCAGGCGGGAATTGACCTGATTGAAATTTCGGGTGGTAGTTATGAAGCCCCTGCAATGGCAGGAGCGAAGTCCAAACACATCAAGCAAAGCACGATTGCGCGTGAAGCTTATTTTCTAGATTTTGCAGAAAATATTCGTAAAGAAGTGAACTGTAAACTGATGGTAACAGGTGGTTTTCGTACCGTAAAGGGCATGAACGATGCGCTTGAAAGTGGAGCCTGTGACTTTATCGGACTGGCACGACCCCTCGCGGTTGAAACCGATTTAACCGATCGTTTGATTGCAGGCTACGATGTTCGATATGCGGTCAATCCCATTAAAACCGGTATTCCTTTTGTCGATAAAATGGCGATCATGGAAATTATATGGTATGCGGCGCAGTTCAAAGCCATTGGTGAAGGTAAAGCCCCCAATCCAAAACTTTCACCTTTTAAGGTATTTTTAAACTATGCCAAAGGCAATATTAAAGCGATTATTCAAGGTAAAGTGAATTCGCGTAAAAGTGCTTAAATTTTGAAAATGCTTAAGTTTTAAAATGTGGGGATCAATTCAATGAAGATTCTGATCCTCATCTCAAACCATTTAATAGCATATAAGAAAAGAGAATAAAAATAAGATGGCGATTTGAACAATGAAGATTATAAATCGATTACTTCCTCTGATTTTGAGTTACTTGTTTTCGTCACATTTGCTTGCCAAAGATTTTCAAACAGGCGACATCATTTTTCATACCTCTAAATCTGCGCAAAGTATCGTGATTCAAAAAGCGACGCACTCTGCCTATAGTCACATGGGCATGATCGTACAGAAGAATCATCAGTTTTATGTGTTAGAGGCCATTCAACCTGTTCAATACACACCGTTAAAGCAGTGGATTGGGCGCGGGCTTAACCAGGCTTATGTGGTTAAGCGTTATCACAAGCGCTTATCAGTACAACAACAGCAGCGCTTGGTTCAGTCGGCAGAAAAGCATTTAACCAAGCCTTATGATCTTTATTTTGGTTGGGGCAATGATGCGATTTATTGTTCTGAGATTGTCTGGAAAGCCTATTACGAGGCACTCAATATTCAACTGGCACCGCTGCAAAAACTTCAACACTTTGATTTGTCCGCGCCACAAGTAAAAAAATTAATGAAACAGCGTTATGGCAATCAAGTGCCGTTAAATGAAACGGTCATTGCCCCTGAAGCCATCTTTAGATCGAAACTTTTGAAAGTGGTCCATTAAATAAAATTTATGCGAAGGCAGGTTATCGCATTTTAATGCAGATCGTTATTTAAAAAAAAGCCCAAGCAAAAGTCTTGGGCTTTTTGATTGCTTAAATGCGATGTGCAGGAAATAAAAGTCGAGTGTAATGCTGGGTGGCCCATAGACCTGTAGCTGTCGCATGTAAATTTGGCGCCAAATAGGGCTTGAGTAAGCTGAGTTGGTGTTTTAGATCATTCGACTGTTGAATCGATTTTTTTAACTGACCTAGTTCGAATACATCTTCATTTGTCTTCAATTGCTTAGAGGTCTGAGCCGTTGAATGCTCTAAGTGTGTGGGTTTAAGTCGAGTACTTAAACGTGCACCTTGGATCCAATCTTTGATGATTTGTTTTTCGGTTGCATTAAACACCCCAAACATACGACCGTTGGGCTGATCAATCATTTGCCAAAATCGACTGTTTTCTACAGCTTCATTTTGAATAATACATTTTTTTTCAATTAAAATATTTAAGAAGTCTTGGATTTGATCTGGATCTGATAACCACTGGTTGATGGTTTTTCCTGCAAATTGACATTTGTCATTATGAATAAACTGTCCAATACGGGCTTTGTCTTGAAAGACTCGAAGCACAAACTGTTCAAGATCAAGTTCAGCAATAATTTGGCTAGAGCTTTTTCCAATATCGTTGAGCAGATACCCCTGTTTAACTCTCTTTATATAAATAGCTTGATCTTTGGCAGTGCTTAGCCCTTGATAAAAGGCATCGATTGACCGCTTCGCATGTCCATTGTGCAGATTATCAATGGTGATATGCACATTAAAATACTGCGGATCGATGCCTAATTCCTGTAATTCGTAATTACTAATCAGAAGATGCAAGGGTAGTTGCTCATAAGCTAAGTTAAAGCCAATCACCCAAGCCAAATCGTCTACCCCAACATGCGCTAAAGCAAGCTGTACAGCGGCCTGTTCGTAATAGATGGGTGATAGTGGTTGGGTAACCTGTTCTAGCCCGTGCTGACACAGCAAATCTTGATACATGCAGACATGATTTGCGAGCGGATCCCCCAAGCCCAGTTCCTCTAAATAAGTCAAAATCAGATCTTGATGCGCGTGCAGATCAGCTTGCTCAAGCACAGCGTACAACCATGCGCCATCAACAAACTTAACAGGGGCAACTTTGGTCAAAAATTCAAAAGCATGGGATACCGTTGGGAAATATTCACGAGCTTGCTGTTGTTTTCGCCGTGCAAGATAATCTTGAAATTTTGTACAGGTGCGCTGTAAATGCGTATAACAATACTGCTCGATTTGAGTAACATCATCTATCCAATCTAAAGTACTTAAATCAGTGCTTGAGTCAAGTTGACTTACCAAGTGATTTAAATGACGAATCGCCTCATTTTTTTTTCATGCTGAGAAATAAAAGCATCTTGAAAAAAAATGACACGTTGTTTGGGATTTTTTAGATTCAATTCTTTTGATTTTAATAATGATGCAGGTAAACAAAACTGTGTATTTATAAACATAATCTTATCCTTGCATTCTTATGCTTCTACCTTAAGCATCAAATATTCAGCTTGTGTTTAAATTTTGTGCTGTTTGTGATAGAGATTAATTTTTATCTTCTGGTAGTTTTAAACGTTTGTAACCACATTGAACTGAATAGGGTGGAAGTGAAATTGAAGCACGGATTTTTAAATCAGTCTATGTGAGGTATGAATACAAAATCTTATAAAAAATAAATGATTAATCCTGTGTATTTAGAATGTTGTGCATTTAGAATTTAATGAATATTCATTAGAAAGTACATTTTGTTGAAATGAAAAAAGCCCAAGTCACAATGCTTGGGCTTTTCTTAAAGATGTTGCCATCTTGAATATGGCGTCCCTACGGGGATTCGAACCCCGGTTACCGCCGTGAAAGGGCGATGTCCTAGGCCTCTAGACGATAGGGACAGTGTGAAGTAAATATATTTAAACCATTCCAGTATCTCGGAATTTAATGGCGTCCCTACGGGGATTCGAACCCCGGTTACCGCCGTGAAAGGGCGATGTCCTAGGCCTCTAGACGATAGGGACTAAATAAACATATATACTTCTGAAATTGGCGTCCCTACGGGGATTCGAACCCCGGTTACCGCCGTGAAAGGGCGATGTCCTAGGCCTCTAGACGATAGGGACGTTTCAGAGGTGGGCGTATATTAGGGCGGATATGCAGATGTGTCAAACCTTTTTCAGGGCTAATCTAGAAAATTGCAATCAAGTGAATAAAAACAGATCATATTTTGAAAATATGCTTTTAAATTAGACATTTTAACGCTAATGCTTGGATGCATTTCTTCAGGATTGAGGAAATACGCATCTCGATAATTAAAGACAAATTTCAAATGTATAGTTAAAGTGACTTATTCACAGATGAACAGTTTTGTGTTCAATCGCCATGAATGAAAAATTAGGCTTGGATATTTTACGCACGCTTGTTGCTATGTGTATGATCATGTGCTGATTTGACCATATTCTTGAAACAAACTTGAACTGGGTTGAGATTGAGGAATGACAGATGCTTAGTGTCTTGGTAAAGAATCATTGGAATATGGCGATGAACCATCTTAAAAATAGACCATTGCAACATCAGCTCATATCTTTATCTAAAATAGCTCAGTGAATTCATCATTTGAATCATAGGCAGTAAGCAATTATTCATGATCGTTGTCGTTGTTATTGTCAACTTTAGAGTAAAAAAAAGAGCAGTCAATGACCACTCTTTTTATCCGTTAGTTTTGCTTTCGATAGAAAACATAGTAACTCAAGTAACAACCTGCAATAAACAGTAAACACCCGAAGAAGCTAATCCGCATCGTTGGATCAAACACCATACTCAAACAGGTGATAAAGCAGAAGATAAAGCCAAGGATCGGCACAATAGGAAACAGCGGTGCAGCAAAGCCTAAATCTTTAGCAGTCTTGCCTTGTTTATACCATTGGCGACGGAAGTTGTATTGGCTTAAGCAAATACTCATCCAGACCACCACCATGGTGAAGGCAGCAATACCCAATAAATTGGTAAAGATGGTCTCAGGTGCAAACTGCTCTGAAAGTAAACCTGGCATTGCACCAATCATGGTGACCATCACCGCAATGTACGGGATGCCGCGTGAATTGACTTTCGAAAATACCGCAGGCAACTGCTTGTTATAAGACAGCGACCACATCATGCGTGAGGCTGCAAATAAGCCTGAGTTTGCAGCAGAGAGTAGTGCGGTAATAATCACAAAGCGAATAATGTCTTCTGCATATGGAATACCAATATGCTGGAACACGGTCACAAATGGACTGCTACTGACACCTTCAGCCGCCAAGCCTGCCTCTTGGTGTGGTAAAAGAGAGGTGACGACAACAATAGTACCCACAAAGAAAATCAATAAACGAAAAATCGCTGTATTAATCGCTTTAGGTACATTTTTCGCAGGATCTTTGGTTTCGCCAGCAGCCACACCAATCAACTCTGTTCCTGAGAAGGCAAAGTTCACAATCAACATGGTGGCAAAGATTGGGAAAATGCCTTCAGGAAACCAGCCGTGTGAGGTCAGGTTGCTAAACAGCGGTGCTGATTCATAGCCTTGATAGCCGATGACCCCCAAAATTGCCAATAAACCCAATAGGATAAAGGCGACGACTGTGATCACTTTAACCAAAGCAAGCCAAAATTCAGACTCGGCAAACCAGCGTGTCGAAATCATATTTAAACTAAATACGAACACACCAAAGATAATGGTCCAAATCCACATAGAGATGTCTGGAAACCACTCTTGCATGAGTAGTGCGGCAGCTGTGAACTCAGTACCGAGTGTGACAGACCACGTCAGCCAGTATAACCAAGTAATGGTATAGCCTGTTCCAGGACCAATATAGCGCTTAGCATAAGCCCCAAAAGAACCGGATTCAGGCATATGTACGGCAAGCTCGCCTAAGCAGAGCAT
Source organism: Acinetobacter sp. TGL-Y2 (assembly GCF_001612555.1). Classification (NCBI taxonomy): domain Bacteria; kingdom Pseudomonadati; phylum Pseudomonadota; class Gammaproteobacteria; order Moraxellales; family Moraxellaceae; genus Acinetobacter; species Acinetobacter sp. TGL-Y2. Next base: position 1,074,703 of record NZ_CP015110.1, read on the forward strand.
GACCATATAAGCAATAATCCCGCCTAAAAAATAAGAAATTATGGCACCAACTGGCCCCGTTTGTGCAATGACTTCACCCGACCCTAAAAATAGGCCAGTTCCGATTGCGCCGCCAAGCGAAATCATCACCAGATGTCGAGTACTCATAGCGCGTTTTAAAGGCGCAGAATTGCCCTGATGCGAAGCATCATTCGGAGATGAGTGCATATAGATAGAAAATAAATAAAGTGTGAAGGGCGATATTGTAGTTAAAAACAACAATACTGCAATCGAATAATAGTAATTATTGGATGCGATATAAGCGTATAGCTTAAAATTGGCGTCCCTACGGGGATTCGAACCCCGGTTACCGCCGTGAAAGGGCGATGTCCTAGGCCTCTAGACGATAGGGACGTTTTGAGGTGATCGCCATCATATAGATTTGAGAGATTGATGTCAAAATAGATTTAAAAATAAATGAGTCATTCGGCTATAGAGTGAGCAAATTGACTTTACTGTTAAATCAAGGCTGCAAATTGATCTGATGACATTCGATTTGGTAGCCTTCTTTTATTAATGATGATCAACACTAGACTCATGATGGAAATTCGCTTTCCTGAGAGGAGAGGAGAGGAGAGGAGATACCAAAGGTCGCAAGTGATAAACTTTTAATGAAAAATTTTCTTATCGTTTTGTGAAATTACTGTCTCATCCTAAGAGGCAGAGGATATTTTTGATACTCATTCAGATCCATAAATGAAGAATATTTAATGTATGAACGAAATATAATGTTCGATCTGACACCAAAAAAAATATTGCAAACACTGAAATGAGTAGGCTGAAAATGCATGCGGATGAACCCTATTAAAATATCCAAAACTAAGCATAAATAGTGCGCGCACTGGCTCAGTCATTTGTTAGACTATTCTTACTAAAATTATTGAGATAAATTTGTGCTTCCTTTTAAACTTTGGGTAGATGCAGATGCATTACCTAAAATTCTACGTGAAGTGATTTTACGTGCATCAGATCGTTATAAGCTTGAAGTGACTTTTGTCGCGAATCAAAATGTTGGCATTCCACCTTCAGTTAGAATAAATTCGATTCAAGTGATGCAAGGCGCGGATCAAGCCGATAAAGAAATTATTGAGCGCATGAAAGAGCATGACATTGTCATGACGCAAGATATTCCATTGGCAGCACAAGTGATTGAAAAAGGCGGTATCGCGATTAATCCACGTGGTGAAATTTGGACTATCTCTAACATTAAAGCACGACTGCATTTACGTGACTTTATGGATACCCTAAGAGGTGCAGGAGTTCAAACAGGTGGACCTGCGCCTATTTCAGATCGGGACAAGCGTGAATTTTCAAATGCCTTAGATCAAACTATTTTAAAACAAAAGCGTAAAACAGCGTAATACAAGCCGAGATCATCATGTTGTCCAAATCAAATATCGTGGGAATCTATGCCTTATTGGTTTTTATTTGGTCAACGACGCCACTTGCAATCGTATGGAGCGTTGCAGACTTACATATGATGTGGGCATTGGTTTTGCGGTTTTTTATTGCATTACCGTTGGCTGTATTGCTACTTTTGGTTTTTAAATCCAAATTTCCCATAAGTACTCAAGCAATCCATAGTTATGTGGCGGGCGCATTTAGTTTAATTGGATCACAGCTTTTTACCTATTTGGCAACGCAGTATTTAAGTTCAGGTATGATTGCACTGATGTTTGGGCTTGCCCCAATTATGGCAGGCTTAATTGGTCAGTTTGCTTTTGGTTTGCATCTGCATCGCTTGCAGTGGTTGGGCATGCTCATTGCGGTGACGGGTCTTGCCATCATTTGCTTGGCGGGTGGAAATCAGCATGTGCATCCGATTGGGATTGGGTTGATGCTATTAAGCGTTTTTTCTTATGCACTGTCCATTTTTTGGGTAAAGCATGTCAATGCAGACATTGAACCTGTTGCACAGGCGACCGGTTCAATCTTGGTGTCGACCTTCATTGCAGTCTGTTTATTGCCTTTTATTTGGTCTCATGCACCGACGGAGATGCCAAGCTTAAAATCACTTTTGGCACTGACATATACAGTGGTTATGGCATCATTGATTGCGATGTTTTGTTATTTTAAACTGGTCCGTAACATTAAAGCCACCACGCTGTCTTTAACTACTGTGATGACGCCTATGATTGCAATTTTGATTGGTGCTTGGCTGAACCAAGAACAGTTGAGTTTGTTCGTCATGTTGGGCGCTGCCATTTTGTTATTGGGTTTATTTATCTACTTTTATAAAGCTTAGATTAGCACTTGAAGTGCAACACCATGTTCTTGGAGTAATACCTGACTCGGACTTTTAAATCCGAGTCTTTTTCTTGGGCGATGATTCAAACGCTTAGTAATCTCTGAAATATATTCATCCGTGTAGTTATTTAGATCACTTCCTTTTCTGATGTATTGCCTGATCAGACCATTCGTATTCTCATTTGTGCCTCTCTGCCATGCACTGTAAGGATCTGCAAAGTAGAATTCTATTTCCAGTTCATTCGCGATTTGTTCATGTAGGCTAAATTCCTTGCCATTATCAGCAGTAATCGTCTTTAACTTCTCTTTGATTGGAGCCAGCAAGTCAACAGTGGCTTCACAAACCGCCTGACTCTTGCGAGTGCTACATTTCTTTAACCAAAGATAGCCTGTTTTCCTATCTACAATTGAAACTAAAGACTGCTGCTGATTTTTGCCCACAATCGTATCTATTTCTAAATCACCAAAACGTGATCGCTTCTCAATGATGTGTGGCCTATCGTGAATGCTTTTACGGTTACTGAGCATCCCACGAGTTTCTGGTTGTCCATACTTTCTTTTTCGTTGATTTCTAAAACGTAAATGAAGATAAAGACTGCCTCCTTTGAGTTTATCTTGCTGAATATATCGATAGATTGAATGCATACTGATAGCTACGTGAGAAGCGATTTGTTCGGGACTCCATTGCAAAGCAAGATAGCTTTCGATCTGTTGCAATAGGGAGGAACTTACAGTTCTATGATTCGAGATATGGCGTCTTTTAGCCAGTTTATGAGCATGTTTAGCAAAGTAGCCATTTCTATTACGATTACGTTTGATCTCTCTACAAATTGTAGAGGGAGCACGAGCCAATCTGAGGGCAATATGACGCGTAGAAAAACCTTCGCGTAGTAATGTATAAATCTGATATCTTTCTTCTTGGGTAAGATGAGTATAGTTCATGATGCAACTTTGACTTTGGTCGGTCTGGAAGCAGAATGCTATCTCATTTTACTTCCTACCTAAAATTAATCTCTGTTGCACTTCGTTTGAGAATCTAAGAAGATTTAAAAGCGAGCCGAAAACTCGCTCAAAAAATTAAATCCGATTCTTGATCAAGAAGAATCAAATCCCAATCTTGATCAATCAGTATATTCTGAATGACCTAAGTTTGACGCTACTGCATTTGCTAGTTTGACGCGGTCTTGTGGGTGTAAGGTCACAAAGTAAGCGCCAGTCCGGAAACGTCCATTTTCTTCCTCACGGCTATAGACCACATGTGCAGTCACTGCGATATGAAAGAAGTTTCCAGGATGACTGAGAGTAATATGAATATAAGAATGATCGGGTATTTCTTGTTCGGTATAAAAACTCAAGCCTGTCTCAGATAAATTGACCTGATCTGGAATAGGTAACATGGTTTGTACAATAGAATCGTAAAGAGAACCGGTAATAAGGTTTAATTTTTGATTGAATAAGGATAAGATTCGAGCAATTTGTTGATCTTTTTGATTTAATTGTTCTAATTCGTATGTAAACGCATGATCAAATTGATCTAATTCTGCAAGTAAGAGAAAATAGCGTGGTAAAACGAAATTAGAATCGTATGGATCATTCAGTGCGACTTCTTCAGAGATAATCTGATAATTTATTCTTAAGGCAGCATCGATACGAGACATGACGCGTCTTTCATTTTCGCCATTTTGATGCTGTAGAGCTTCCATTAAAACACCTCGGACTAGATGGTATGTTTAAACCGATCTCGCTGTATATAGGGTTGAGATACACTCGCGCACGGCGGAGTAATCACTTTATTTCTTTTATCGCTTTAGTATCCATGATCGGTTTGACTTTAGGGGTCGCTGTTCTTATTACAGTTTTATCTGTGATGAATGGTTTCGATCGTGAGTTGAAAAACCGAGTCTTGGGTATGATACCTCAAGCTACTGTTTCTTCAACACAAATTTTAACAGATTGGCCAGAGCTTGCCAAGAAAATTGATCAGCATGAACATGTGGCTGGTGTTGCGCCATTTACACAATTACAAGGCATGCTGACAGCGCAAGGACAAGTCGCTGGTATTATGGTTTCAGGCATAGAACCTGAATATGAAAAAAATGTATCTATTATTCAAGATCACATGGTTCAAGGTGATGTCAATGCCTTGAAAAAAGGCGAATTTGGTATTGTTTTAGGTAAGCAAATGACTGATGCATTGGGTTTAAGTCTCAATGACAGTGTGACTTTGGTTTTACCTGAAGCGACGCCTTCGCCTGCGGGTGTCGTACCGCGTTTTAAGCGTTTTAAAATTGTGGGTATCTTTAGTATAGGTGCAGAAGTGGATTCAATGATGGGTTACATCGCTTTGAATGATGCTTCAACCTTACTTCGTTTGCCCGACGGCGCACAGGGGATTCGTATGAAGTTAGACGATATTTTCCTTGCGCCTGAAGTGGCAGATGACGTAGTCCGTGATCTTCCCGGTAATTTCTACGCTTCAAACTGGACCTATACCCATGGGAATTTGTTCAGCGCGATTCAAATGGAAAAGGCCATGGTGAGCTTATTACTGTTTCTCATTGTCTTGGTCGCAGCATTTAATATCGTATCTTCGCTGGTCATGGTGGTGACAGACAAAAAGTCTGATATTGCAATTTTACGGACATTGGGTGCTTCACCTGCCACCATTACCAAAATCTTTATGGTGCAAGGCACTGTGATTGGTGTGGTCGGAACCTTGGCAGGTGCAGCTTTAGGGATTATTTTTGCCACCAGTATCAGTGGATTTATGGGTTGGCTGAATACGACTTTGGGGCTCAACTTATTTGATGCGTATTTCATTAACTACTTGCCGTCACATTTAAAATGGCAAGATGTGGTCACCATTGTCAGCTTGTCCTTAATATTAAGTTTCTTGGCCACCATTTACCCAGCACTTCGTGCAGCCAAAATTCAACCTGCGGAGGCACTTCGTTATGAGTAATGTGGTGTTAGAGGCGAAAAATATTCATAAGCATTTTACCGATGGTAAATCGACGGTTGAAGTGATTAAAGGCTTGGATTTGCAAGTCAAACAAGGTGAATTTGTGTCGATTGTGGGTTCAAGCGGCTCAGGTAAAAGTACTTTGCTACACGTGTTGGGTGGTTTAGACCGTCCAACACAAGGCATGGTGCTGTTAAATGGTCAGCGATTCGATACTTTAAGTGAAGCTGCGCGTGGTTATTTGCGTAATGAACATTTGGGTTTTGTTTATCAATTCCATCATTTGTTGCCTGAGTTCACGGCACTTGAAAATATCGCGATGCCGTTAATGTTGCGTAAAGATGCTGAATTTAAACAGGCCAAAGCACGTGCAGAGTATTTGCTTGAGCGTGTGGGGCTTTCGCATCGTATGACGCATAAACCCGGTGAGTTATCTGGCGGTGAGCGGCAACGTGTAGCGTTGGCACGTGCTTTGGTGGCTCAGCCGAAACTGATGATGGCAGATGAACCAACAGGCAACTTAGACCGTAAAACGGCAATGACGATTTTTGAATTGCTCTCAGATTTACGCAATGAGTTTAACATGGCCATGCTGATCGTAACGCATGATGAGCAATTGGCAAAATCTGCCGATCGTATCTTACATATGCAAGATGGTCTTTGGGTCTAAACTGGCTTTAGAATCCGATCGATAACCTTTTAAAGCTCATGCAAATTATTACTAGTACTTGAAACTATATAAAATATATAAAAAAACCTCCATCAGTGGAGGTTTTTTATTTAATTTAATGAATCCAGATAATGATATTACTAGGGCGTGTCCTCATTTGAAGTATATATTTCACTCATCAGTTTCATTCTATTAAAATAGCTTAACTCGTTGTCTAGAATTAAGCTTCAGATCATGTCACGTAGAGTCATCACAGACGAAATTTGGAATCAAATCCAACAAACTATGCAATTTTATGGCTGTTATCGTTCACGTAATAGTAAGAATATTATGGAAGCCATCCTATGGAAGCTTCGCACTGGTGCTCCTTGGCGTGATGTTCCTGAAGATCTTTGCCCATGGCAAACGGCTTACAACCGGTTTAATCGTTGGGCGAACAAAGGGCTCTGGGAGAATTTGTTTTTAAATTACGAGGCGTATTGGATAAAGAATGGGTATTCATTGACGGAAGCTATATCCGCGCGCATCAGCATGCAAGTGGAGCTCGGCATGGTGAAGAAAGCGCAATTGGAAAATCAAGAGGTGGAGCGACTACAAAAATTCACCTTGCCGTCGATGCGAGTGGATATCCGATTGATTTTGAAATCACTGGCGGTGAAGTCCACGACAGTCAAGTTGCAAGCCAATTAATTGAATTGGTGGGTGAAGCAGAGTATTTGATTGCAGACAAAGGCTATGATTCAGAGAATATCCGGGAAGTTGCTCGAAATCATCATATGATTCCGATCATTCCAAGAAAATCTAATAGTAAGAAAGTAAACGTTGAATTTGATCATTATCTTTATGGATTAAGACATCTCGTTGAAAATGCGTTTGCTCGCTTAAAACATTTCCGGAGTATTGCCACTCGTTTTGAAAAGTTAGCTCGTAATTACAAATCAATGTTATTTTTGGCTTGCTCATTCATTTGGTGTAAATCCAAATGAGGACAGACCCTAGGGCTTTGTTGCACAACTCTACCATTAGATGTTCATTCAGCAATATAATTTCTGAATGAACAAGCCTACGCCTAAAATTTATCGTACAACCAATTGGTCTTCCTATAATCGGACCTTAATCAACCGAGGAAATATCTCTTTTTGGTTTGATCCTAGCACTCAATGGTATGCACAATCACAAGGCAAGCAAGGTCGAAATTAAACCTACTCCTATACAGCTATTCAATGCTGCTTAATGATACAATCTCTATTTCGACTCTCTTTACGCATGGTTACAGGTTTTGTTCAAAGTCTGATTAAACTTTGCGGATTAGATTGGACAGCGCCAGATTACACCACGCTTTGTAAAAGACAAAAGCATATTGATATTGCATTAGCTACCAAAAAAGTAGCGATGGGCTGCATCTACTCGTGGATTCCACTGGTCTGAAATTTTTAGGTGAGGGTGAATGGAAACGTAAGAAACATCAGCCTGAATACCGTCGTCAATGGCGCAAACTGCATATTGGTATAGACGCTAAAACCCTACAAATACGGGCTGTACAACTCACTACAAATGATGTCAGTGATTCACAAGTATTAGAAGATTTACTTGCTCAAATTCCCTTGGATGAGCAAATTGATTCTGTCTGTACAGATGGTGCTTATGATACAAAGCACTGCCGACAAGTCATTTTAGATCGAGATGCACATGCGGTAATACCACCAAGGAAAAATGCAAAGCCTTGGAAAGATCAGCAAGCGATGTCTATAGAGCGGAATGAGTTATTGAAAACAATCAATCTTGCGAAGCAGTGCTTCTCAGGAAGATCCCTTTGGAAAAAGTGGTCTGGTTATCATCGTCGAAGTTTGGTGGAAACCAAGATGCATTGCATCAAATTATTAGGCGATAAATTAACGGCAAGGAGTTTCCCTAGTCAGGTGAATGAGATTCATGCACGCATAGCAGTCTTAAATAAATTCACGGAATTAGGTCGCCCTCATACCCATGTTGCCACTTAAATTTGATTGGCCTAGGATAGATTTATCTTTCACACCTTTATGCAACAAAGTCACTTAACATTATCTGGTGTCTATCTTGTTGCTCTACCTTGAAATGATTGAATAGCCACCGATTTTGTAGACATTCTTTAGCTAGATAAAATAGCTAATTAATGAGGTGTTTATGAGCAATAACAAAAGATATGCTGAAGAATTCAAAATTGAGGCATTAAAACAAGTCACTGAGAAAAGTCATAGTGTGGCCGAAGTTGCTGCACGTTTGGAAATACCATACATAGTTCTGTATGCCTGAATTAAACGTTATGATCCACAGCATCCCAACATCACAGAATATAGTGATCCAAGTACAATTTTTAGCTTTGTGATTTTTTGATAATAGGAGCAATCAATTGAAATAACCACATCATAAAGGTGGTTATTAAACAAGGTATGGCTGTTATTCTTCACCATCAAACTGCCAATGCACATCACCCCAATCACTTTTCACATTAGGGAGTGTGTCTCCTTGTTTAAAGTATTGACGCGAGTTCTCTTTCGCGACGGTAAACCAATAACCTTTTTGAGGGCATTTTTCGCCTGCTTTGATTGAAAAGAACGCCTCGTCATTTTCATGATTATCTGGATGATTAATTATTTCCCATTTCACACCATCAAAACGTAGAATAAATTTATTGGTAAAAGCCCATAGATAGGATTGGGCTGCCTCTAATTTGAAAACAAGATTTTCATCAATTTGACTACTGATATTAATTTTATTCAGTTTGTGGTTACTATATATGTATATACCTTCAGAAGACCCTATATAGACATCACCATCAAATTTTGCGAGTGAATAAAAATCGGAAGAAAATTTCAAATCAGTTAACCTTTGAATTGAATTATCTTCTTTAATCAATAATAAATTTCCCTGAGTACCTGAAGTTAATATTTCACCAGGGTTTTGTTGCACAAAGGTTTGAAAGGCAGAGCTACCCTAATTGAGCCAAATTTAAGTGGCAACATGGGTATGAGGGCGACCTAGCTCTGTGAATTTATTTAAGACTGCTACGCGTGCATGAATCTCATTCACCTGACTAGGGAAACTCCTTGCAGTTAATTTATCGCCTAATAATTTGATGCAATGCATCTTGGTTTCAACCAAACTTCGACGATGATAACCAGACCACTTTTTCCAAAGGGATCTTCCTGAGAAGCACTGCTTCGCAAGATTGATTGTTTTCAATAACTCATTCCGCTCTATAGACATCGCTTGCTGATCTTTCCAAGGCTTTGCATTTTTCCTTGGTGGTATTACCGCATGTGCATCTCGATCTAAAATGACTTGTCGGCAGTGCTTTGTATCATAAGCACCATCTGTACAGACAGAATCAATTTGCTCATCCAAGGGAATTTGAGCAAGTAAATCTTCTAATACTTGTGAATCACTGACATCATTTGTAGTGAGTTGTACAGCCCGTATTTGTAGGGTTTTAGCGTCTATACCAATATGAAGTTTGCGCCATTGACGACGGTATTCAGGCTGATGTTTCTTACGTTTCCATTCACCCTCACCTAGAAACTTTAAGCCAGTGGAGTCTATAAGTAGATGCAGTCCATCACGGCTCTTTTGGTAACTAACCGCAATATCAATGTGCTTTTGTCTTCTGCAGAGGGTAGAGTAATCTGGTGCGGTCCAGCCTAATCTACAAAGTTTAATGAGGCTTTGGACAAAGCCTGTGACCATACGTAAAGAGAGTCGAAATAAGGATTTGATCATTAAGCAGCATTGAATAGCTGTATCGGAATATGTTTGATTTCGACCTTGTTTACCTTTTGGCTGAGCATACCATTGAGTGTTAGGATCAAACCAAATGGAGATATTTCCTCGGTTGATTAAGGCTCGATTATAGGAAGACCAATTGGTTGTCCGATAGATTTTAGGTGTTGGCTTATTCATTTAGAAATTATATTGATGAATAAGCATCTAATGGTAGGTTTGTGCAACAAAGCCTTTCACCAGTCTTTAATCTTAGTAATGAATACAATGTTGCAGGAGTTTTCCTATCCAGAGAATTCCATTGGTTTCCATCATAATGAGCAATTAGACCTGATTCACCAATTCGGCCCACGCAAAAAAACTCACCAGAATGTCTCCCACAAATATCAATAACCGAAATATCTTGTTCTTCTTTTGTTGATTCAATATTAGAAAAATCAATTGTACTGTGAAGACCAGTGATTAATCCATTATTGAATGATATCCATTTATTAGAATTATATCTAAATATTTGGCTATCATATCCAGTTGCAAAAATTTCGTTATTAATTGATTTTATTTTAAATAAGTAACCTTTTCCTAAGCTCCAATCCTCATTTAAACCTGAACCTTCAATAAAAGATAATTTTCCATCTACACCATCAAATTCTTCTAAATGACCTTCATTACTCATCGAATAAATTTTTTTATTTTCTTCATTATTATAGCAAACTGAAACGACATCAAACTCTAAGTCATGGTAGTACCATCCATTTTTTAAACCTTCGTTATAATTAAATAAAATACATCTTGAATATTCAGAATCATCATCCAAATTATCTAAAGAAGCGCTTAGATAAACAATATTATCAGAAATCAGGCATGCGCTTTTAAATGTTACTGGAGATATTTCAGACATGCCTTATTTACCATAAACCTATTACCAAAAAATTATTGGTAGTGCATGAATACGACGTGATAAAAATAATAAGTTATTGATATTAAAATATATAAATGAATTGTTACACGTTGGTTTTTAGCACTACCAAATTATTAATAAATTAATCTTCACCATCAAACTGCCAATAAACATCGCCCCAATCACTCTTCAGATGTGGGAAGATGTCACCTTGTTTAAAGTATTGCCTTGAATTTTCTTGAGCCACAGTAAACCAGTAACCTTGCTGTGGGCATATTTCATTTGACTTAACGCTATTGATTTTATTGAGTTCAATATTGGATGGATTATCAATTATGCTCCAATTTGAACCATCAAGTCTTAGTATAAATTTTAAGGTAAGAACCCATAAAATCTTACCTTTAACTTCAACTTTATGAAAGCCTTGGTCATCTATGTCTGCTCTTATTTTAACTTTGGAATAAACACCATCTTTTAGGGTATATAAGTACTTTTGAGAGGCAATATATAAACTATCATTATAGAAAGCAGCGCTATTGAATCCATATTCAATGCCTTTTGAGGTTAATCTGTTAAATCCATCTTTGATATTTCCAATAATTAAACTTCCATGATCACCACATATTATAATATCTTTATTAAACAGAGATATTGATAGTAAAGCAGCTGGTGTAAACTTTGGCATAACTGACCATGTTACACCATTATAATGTGCTACTAATCCTTCATCAAAACTTTGACCAACAATGTATAAATCATTTTCAGAGAATCCATTTATGTCATATATTTCAACATTTAGAGCATCAGGAAAATCAGGAAGTGTTGAAAATAATTCATCAGCCTCTTCTGGCTTTTGTTTTTCTATTTCTATATTTATCGAAGCCCACTTATTTGATCCAATTTTTTTATATATTTGGCCAGACCCACCACATGCATATAAATCTTTACCAATTAATTTTATTGAATTTAAATACCCTAAACCATCACTCCAATCAGCATTTAAACCAGAATTTGGAATGAAATCATGTAAACCATCAACTCCATCAAATTTTTCAACCTCACCATCTTCGCCTAAAGAATACACAAATTTTTCTTCAAATGTTGTCACATCATCAAGGCAGACTTGTACAACTGTGAAATCTAAATCATGGTAATACCATTTTATATCAATGTGATCATACATAAACATTCGTGTAAAACCGTATTCTGATACTGCATCAAGAGTCGAAGCCATATAATACATATCTTCAGAAATTGCACAGCCTGTTTTATATGTCACACTTGAATGTTTACTCATAACTTTTTACCTTTAGAGTCTGTATTTGGTGGTTTATAATCTTTACCAACATTTGACATATCAATTTCTTTTTTCCCTGTAGGGTCTGCTCTTACTAGAAAATCAGGGCCCATTCCTTTGCTTAAATGATATGTTCTTAATTGTTGCATAATATTCATCTTATGGCATTTTAAAACAAAGCTCACTGCTGCAGAGCCTAAGAGCTCTAGCTCTATCAATGTAGAGGTAAATTGTGGTTTATGATTTAAACCAATTACTCTTTCTCTTGGATCATAATAATTATGTATTCTTTTATGTTCACTTGGAGAGCCCGTTTTTGATGCACATATCGCTAATCCTTCCGCCTCAGTAATAGTATTTGGAATAGGTTTTCTATCATTTTTCCTTTTACCAAGTCTAAAAGCTCTATCAGGTACAACATGATGACCTGCTTTACCTAATGGATTGCATACATTCCAACCATAAGGAGTAAGCTTACATGGATCATGATCTTTCTTATCTTTGGGCGGTTTGTCTTTTTCGGGTGTCTTTTCTTTTTGGTTATGAGTCGTTGACGTAGACTTTCCAGATTGAACATTTACATCATATCTACCAGTAGGAATATTTGAGCCATTCGCACCAGCCATACCCAATTGAGGCTGAGGTAGTAATTCCTGAAATTTTCTCTGAATATCATTGCAGATATCGCTAACGTATTTCTTTATCGCATTCTTTACGTTGGTAATCTCAGTTTTGAATTTTTCCAAAGCCGATTTCAAACTACCGCGAACTTTATTGATGAAACGATTAATAGCTCCGACTAACTGGTCAATACATTTATTTAAGGCATTTAGTGCAGTTTGACCCATTTTTTGCCATGGTTTAGATCTGAGCCATGCTTCTGGGGCATTGTTCCAAGGGCTTTTTATTTTTAGCTTTTTGAAGGCACTCTCGAAGCCTTCCATCAGTTTAAAAATTTTTAATTTATTTACTTCCTTTGATCTTACGGCTTTGACAATTGTTTTAACTGCAGAACCAATTTCAGGAATAACTCCAAATGCAGTGAGAGCGAGAGCTTCATACTTGTCCGGTGTTTTCCCATTTTCTTTTGACAAATTTATTAGGTTAGCTATCAAGTCTCTAACATCACAAACTTGATCAACCACAGGAATCATACTGATTAAGCCACTTACAATGATTTGTGACATCGTAGGATTTTTATTGAAATCACCCTTTAACATTCCCCATATCCAGCTACTTTTATCAATTACAGCTACAACCATATTGTGTTGAGATACACTCTTATCAATCGCAGCCTGACCTTGGTAAAAGAATATTTTTTCCCACCAAGGCATGTTTGGGTCAGGCTTACTAGTATTGTACTCTCTGTATGTAAGATAGTTGGCAGGACTATCTTGAATATGCTGTGCTAGTTTTTCTGCGCCATACCAAAATTGCTGTTGGACATCATTAGATCTGCTAGCAATTTTGTTCCAAAAGGCTTGATTTTCTGTTGACATTTTATTCTCTAATTTTCATTTTTTTTGGATGTTTCTAATTCTTTTTGGTGAAACCAATCATCAATTTCATGAGGAGGAAAATCATCTACAGACTGATCTTCTCCATATTGAATTTTGGCTCTACCAGCTGGAACCGCTTTAACAACAGCTTTACCTTTATCGTCCAATTTACCTTTTCTTCGACTTCCATCTGAAAGCAAAACTTCAAAATCAGCGCCTTTTACAGGTGAGCCATCACTATGTAAATATTCTAGAACTAAATCGTCTTTTTTGATTTCAGTAATAGGTAAATGTGGTAAAACATAATTTGTTTTACATCCACCTACAAACTTATGCTGGCCCGCCTTACTTTCAAACTTCCCACCCGTGGTAGGAAAAATACCAGATCCATTGATCTTTAATTGGGAGCCATCAGCAGTCAAAATAATTTCTTTAGGGCTGGTAATATAAACCGTATCTTCCGTCGAAATGATCTGAATCCCTTTTTGAGCAATTAAATCAGCACCATCGCTTTGAGCCTGTATTTCAATCTTACCTTTACCAGCAAACAGCCTTGCACCTTCCTGCGCTGCAAATAAACTGATTTTACTTTGCGCATGAGCAACGAAACTCTTTTGTGTACTCAAATTAATGCTATCACCAGCACTATGGCTGATATGACCATCTGCGGATAGATGTACATCTTCATTGGTTGTAAGTGCAATCGAATGCGATGATGCTAAAACCATAATCGCTTGTTTAAAAGCTTTTGCTTTGGTTTTACTGGTTTGCTCAATCTGCTCAATGAATTGCTTCAGGTTATCCAGTACTTCTAAAGGGTCAGTCTGTTGGTTCTTCGCCACTTCACTGAGTGCTTTTGAATTATTTAAACTGGATTCAAGTTGCGATTTGGTTTCAGGTGCATCTAAATGGTTACCTGATGCATTGTCTTGTTTATAAGTCGAAAGCAGTAACCCTTGTTTCGCTCTGAGTGCGCCCCATTGATCAGTACGCAACTCAAAACCTTCACCACGACCATCACTGCTGTCTGTTTCTTTAGGATGGCTAAGGTTACCTAGATTCAGCTGAGTTGTAGCATGACTACTTTGCAGTTGGGTTGAGATTTGTCCAGTTGTATCATCAAAACGAAGTTGCCCAAAACCTTCGCCTTGGACTTCTTTTGAGCGAATCCCTGACAGCTTCTTGGTATCAGGCAGTTGTCCTTTTTTATCAAACTTCGTTGGACTACGATGCGCTTCATGAATCCGACCAACGACGTATGGTCGGTCAATATTTCCATCAAAGAAGTCAATCACGACAATCTCACCTATACGTGGCAAGAATCGTGCGCCATAACCTTCACCAGCCCAAGGGGTGAGTACATCTACCCAAGCTGAGTCGGTATCGTTGTTATTAGAACCTGCACCACCATCATGGCTGTGGTCTTCATTGCGTGTGAAGAGAAATCGAACTTTAATGCGTCCCCATTCATCCACATGGATTTCTTCTCCATCAACCCCAACCACTTTGGCACGTTGAGGGTGAGTCATCGGGCGGTCTTGCAATGGGTTATATGACGGTAAAATATCAATACTGCGACGCTGTAAAACCAGTTGATTGGCTTGTCGTTCGTCCGTGTTATTCGTGGTGATGTGATTTAACTGCCAATGACTGTGTTGAAGCAATGCTGTGACTTGATCCGTCAAATCTTTAGGTAAATTGTTCTGGTTATAAAATATTTTTGAGGTGATTAAGAATTCTTTATCTGAACCAGAATGTTGATCAATTTCTGGATGTTCAATAAGTTCAAACCAATAACCCACATGCGCATCACGTACCGTTGACGTCGCTTTAAAGTGTTTGGCTTGAGAATTAAAATAAAGACTTAAGTTTTCATTCAGCTTTTCAATTTGGTTTTTACTAGATTTAGTTGCACCATCTTCACCTTTAAGGTCTTGTATCCATGCAGGGCTGACATGAAAGGCTTGTTCTAGGCCTAAACTCGCAACATCTTGGTTATTTGAATGCTGATGTTTAGTGACTACTGATCCTGCACCTTCATCTTGCTCTAAAACATCTGCTTGCCATCTTTGTACATGTACAGCAGTCGGTTGTATAGAACGTAAAGCTGTAAAAGCCGTAACGCTGTCTTGTCGTTCTGTAGCACTGCTACGATGAAAACGAATGCTTCTACGGTCTAATGCTTGGTATTGGGCATTGTTATCAATCAAGCGTAGCTTTTGCGCTTGTATTTGTTCAGAAGAACTTGAAACAAATTTATTCGCTTCATCAATCAGGGTAGTTATGCCTTCGGAAGCTAACAGACGTTTTATAAACTCGTAGTCAGTTTCATTACTTTGCATAATGAAAGGACGCACATCATAAGTCTTGCTTAATCCACTTTTGTCTAAAGTTAGGCTAGAGGCAAGCAATGGGCTTTTGGATACCCATTCTTTAAATAATATTTCCACAACTTCAATGGAAGTCTTACTCATGAAGACACGGCTGTTGCGGCGGTGCTTAAACAGAGTAGTTGGGTCTTCTACAGTTAATCTGTAAATAGTAAGTGAGCCATCGCTTGCACCTACATCAGCTTTGGTCACGATGCCTGTGGTACGTGTCAGTTGTGATTTATCTGTGACGATATCAACGGCAACTTGCGAGCCAATGAAATTTTTTAAAGAAATGGTGGCATCGGTTGCAAGGCAAATCAGTTGTAAATGAACACCATCATTCAGCTGATGTGTACCATCAATGCGCTGTAAATAGACTTTATCATTTAGCGCTGAATTTGAAAATTGGACATGGATCGCACGTTTTTGTGCGGTCAATCCAAATTGCTCAAGGGCATCATAAATATTTATAGCCATATTATTCTTTGTAGTGATTATTCAATCTGTATTTAATTATATCAAACACGGTTTTAAGTCACTATGGATAATTGTATACATGCGACACCCTGTGACTTTCTTTAGATTTTAAAATTGGATTGATCCATGCAATTAAGCTACATTTTGGTTAAACATTTCAATAACCCCAAATATGTTGTCCGCATCTCCATCATTAAACACGCCATCAATTCCTTCATAGTGGATCTGATTAAATGGTGGTTCATATAACTGCGCAGCAGCTAACACATCATTTTGAGTGAGGTGATCAATTAACATCATTTCAGTCTGATTTCATTGCAGCAATTCAAAAAGTTCTATCAGAGCTTTAAGTGAATATAGCGGATTGCAGTTGTTACAATCAGCTTTTTAAGCTATTTTATATACTTATAAAACAACTACATTCCTATAAACCTCTGATAAGAATAATTAAAGTCTATAATTTTGATGTTTTATATGTTTTTCACTAAATAAAATGGGCTTTAATTGTTTTGATAAGAATAAAAAAATAAGAACGTTATGAATGCATATGTCCTTCTTATGGGATGGATCATTGGAATCAGTACACTGGGTAAAGTGATTCCAACCACACTTCTTAATATTGCGCCGTGGATTGAGGCATTTACACTTATTTTTCTAGTTTTTACCTTATTGAGTCATTTTAGATTTAACATCAAATTCACTCAAAACCTCTTTTTCAGATTTTTTCGTTTAACGCTGTTGGGCTTAAGCACGTTTTATATGGGGCAATATTTTGCACAAAATGCTCTAGATCAACGCTTAGCGCAAAGAATTATGGCGCGAGCAGATGTGTCTGCGGTAGTTTACATAGACCGTTTAGATGAAAGTAATTCATCAGATGCAAATTCGCTGACCAAGCAAAGAGCGACCATTATTAAGGCAGGTGCTGTGCCTTATGATGTCATACTTTATTTAAAACCTGAGATGCAGTCTGAATTTCTCAAATTGGGTCACTATTACCAGCTCACAGGTGTGATTAAACCTGCGCATAGTTATGCGGTAAAAAGTGTATTTGATCAAGAAAAGTGGCTATTACAACACAATATTATGGGCACTGTCCAAGTGCAGTCACTGCAAGTCGTGTCTGCGTTTGAAGTTCAGGAACTGGGATTGCAGTCCTTTATTCAACAACAATCTGGTTGGACTGCACGTTTAAAACTGTATGCTGAAAAAAAACGTTTGGGCTTTAGACAGTACATTGAACGTCAACCGCTAAAGCATAAAGGCTTACTCTTGGCACTATTGACTGGAGATGAAAGTCTACTTTCAGATACGATCAAAGAACAATTTAAAATATTGGGCATATCGCATTTGCTTGCCATTTCAGGACCGCATGTTTTAATTTTTGCACTACTTTTCTGTTTTGTGTTGAATATACTCGTTACAAAATTGATTCCTCATGTTTTTCTAAAAATTCCACGACCTTATTTTTTGGTTATGCCATTTCTACTTTGTGTTATGTCTTATACCGCTTTTGTGGGTTTTGAAATCCCAGCAATGCGTACATGCTTAACAGTGCTGATCATCAGTGCTGTAATTCTGCTGAAGCAGAAAGTTCATGCTTTAAAGCTCTTACTTTTGAGTGCAAGTTTATTGCTCTGGCTAGATCCGTTTAGCATTCTGTCCGCGGCATTTTGGCTGTCTTATGGGGCGTGTTTTATTTTGATTCGGGTATATCAAACGATTCAAACCCAGAACCCTACCCAAACTCAGAAAACAGCGCAAATCTCAGATCCAGATTCGGATCAATCTGGCATTGTCACTTGGAAATCGAAAACTATTGTGTTTTTGAAAGTACTGTTTGATTCACAGTGGAAAATTTTTATCGCGCTCTTTCCTTTAGTCGCATTGATTTTTCAACAAGTTTCATGGATCTCACCACTGGTCAATCTCATCGCCATTCCTTTGATTGGTGTAGTCATTGTACCCTTGGAAGTGCTGGGTGCATGTTTGAGTGTATTCACTGACCCGCTGGGGCTAATTTTCTTTCATTCGGCAGACGCTGTGCTTAGTTTCTTGCTCGGCTGTCTAGGATTCTTGCAGACTGTATTTAATCCTCAATTATCTTGGCTTGCACTGAGTCCAATGATGATTGCTTTGATCGCCATTGCAATCGTTATTGTCTTTTTACCTCGTGGTGTTTTCCCAAAGAGTTGGGCTGTTATCTGTATTGTCGCGGTGATTTTGGGTTTGCAAAAACAACCTGAGTTTCGCTTCACGGTTTTGGATGTGGGGCAGGGTCAAGCCATATTCATGCAATTGCCCAGTCAAAATATCATGATTGATGTCGGTGGATATTATGATGAAACCAAGTTTAGTGTGGGGCGACAAATTATTTTGCCGTATTTATTTGGGCAGGGCATATCACGGTTAGATCGCATTTATTTGACCCATTTGGATCAAGATCATGCAGGCGCATTTGAGGCTGTGCAGCAGGACATTGCCATTCAACAGGTATATTCCAATGAGCAAGATCAAAAATTTAACAGCACACCTTTTGAGTATTGTTATGCAGGGCAAACATGGCAAGAGGATGGCATTAAAATTGAGGTTTTATCACCACAGAAAGATGATCTGAATTTTGTCGAAGGTCAACAAAATGAACGGTCTTGTGTGCTGTATATTCAAGTGCCTAAAGCCAAGGATTATCAGAATTTTCTGATTATGGGCGATGCTGGCTGGGAAACAGAGTTTCAATTGCTACAGCGTTATCCAGACTTAAAAGTCGATGTGCTTATATTGGGGCATCATGGCAGTCAACACAGCTCATCGTTTGGCTTTTTAAAGCGCTTACAGCCTAAACTTGCGATTGCATCAGCAGGCTATGAAAACCGCTATCATCATCCACATCCGATTGTCATTGAGCGTTTAAAAGCACTTTCGATTCCGCTTGAAACGACTATTGATCAGGGCAGTATTTTATTCGAAATGGGTCAGGACCGTGAAATGAGGCACAGAGTTTTTCGTGAAACTCGGCAGTGGTTAAGGCGCTGAAGCAGACGTGGCTAAGTGAAGCGAGTTTTCACGTACCATTTGAATTTTATCCAAAGCTAGGTCTTTGGGAATATCATAAATATCATGTAAATCTGGATGGGCTCTAAAGCGCTTATAACTCCAGTGCGCATGCTGTGGATAGCGCTGAATTAAATCTTCAATGGCACGGTGAATGACCAAAGTTCCCTCTGTAGCTGTGCCGTTATAAATAGTATCATCTACAGCTTTAATATGGATGTTAAAGTCTTCTGTTTCATTGCGAATTGCATAGATCAAAAGTGCTTTGGCTTTGGTTTTTTGGATCAATTTTGCGCTCAGATTACTTGACGCCAAAGGCAGTCCAAAATAATCAATTAGTTCGCTTGTGTGTTTGGGGGTGTGATCGGGTAAAATAACCGTCGTTCCACCCATTTTTAACGCTTTAAAAATCTGACGTATACCGGACTCATCTGTAGGCACTAAAGTGGCTTGTTCGCGGCTACGCGCTTGACGGACAAACTGATCTGCCTCAGGATTTTTAATTGGCTTATACATAATGGTCATTTTGGTGTACTGGGAAAACCATGCATTCATGATTTCCCACGTACCAAAATGCGGTGCAAGCAGAATAATCCCTTTATTCTCATTCATTGCTTGATGGAAATGTTCCGCGCCAAACACGTGTTTTACACGACCAATATTTTGCTCATTTGAGCTGCCCCAAATACTAAAAAACTCCATATAGGATTGAAGTTCGTTACGCACAGCAGCCTGAACGATCGCGTGTTTTTGGGTTTGATTTAAATGCGGTAAACAAATGTCCACATTCAAGCTCATATTTTGAGAAGTTTTAGTTATTTTTAACGTATTAATGACGACCGCAAGCGCACGCGCAAAGAAGCGAGAAAAGCGAATCGGGCGTCGACTAAAGAAATTTAGAAGTTTAGTTGTTGTTGAGTTTTGATTTTCAGGCATCTTCAGTCAAAATCTTTAGTCAGTTCAAAGTAAGTGCTCATGTTAAAATATTATATGTTAAATCGTTTAGATTAGACAGTTTCATGCATTTCCCTGTATATAATGACCCCTTAAAAATTAATTTGGATGGTATGTATGTCCGATTGGCCACCTCAACCACAAAATGAAAACACCAATCAAAATCAAAAGCCTTCTGGTCAAGAATGGCAGATTTTAGAAAAAGCGGTACTCGCTTCAGTTGATGAGCAACGCCGTGCCCGTCGCTGGGGTATCTTTTTTAAATTTTTAACCTTCGGCTATTTATTATTTATCATCATCATGATGTATAAAGGCTGTCAAAGCACTGCTGTAGATACAAGTTCAACGTCAGGTTCGCATTTGGCAATGGTTGATATTGTAGGGACCATTGCTGCAGATGAGCAAAGTGTGAATAGTGCTGACACCATCAAGTCTTTGAAAAAAGCTTTTGAAAATAAACAAAGTAAGGCTGTGGTACTCAACATTAACTCACCCGGCGGTTCACCGGTGCAGTCAGATGAAATTTGGCAAGAAATTCAATATTTAAAAAAAGCCCACACCGATAAAAAGCTCTATGCGGTGATTGGCGATACAGGTGCATCAGGGGCCTATTATATCGCCTCGGCGGCCGATGAAATCATTGTCAATCCATCAAGCCTTGTGGGCTCAATTGGAGTGATTATGCCGAACTATGGCGTCAATGGTTTGATGCAAAAACTCGGGGTTGAAGATCGCACCATGACCTCAGGCGATAACAAAGCCTTACTGTCTATGACGCAACCGGTTGATGCGGCGCAACAAGCGCATGTACAAGGTGTGCTTGATAATGTGCATCAGCACTTTATTGATGCGGTGAAAAAGGGACGTGGTAATAAGCTTAAATCTCAAGATCCTGCCATTTTCTCTGGGCTGTTTTGGACTGGTGATCAAGCTGTGAAGCTTGGCATTGCTGACCGCGCAGGTAGTTTAAACACCTTAAAACGTGAATTGAAAATTGATAAAACAGTGAACTATACCATTCAGCACAGTCCATTTGATTCGGTTTTGAGTCGTATGGGGAGCAGTATTGGTCAAGGTTTTGCAACAGCCATTTCACAACAGGTTCAGACTGAACAAACGACGAAATTACAATGAAACCACTGATTCACTTTGCACATGCCAACGGCGTTCCATCACGTGTTTACGATCAACTCTTTCAAGCCTTAAGTGATGATTACGATATCATTTATGTGCCAGTACTGGGACAAGATAAGCGCTATCCGATAGACAATCATTGGGAGAGTTTGTCGAAGCAAGTGATTGATCATATCGTGAAAAAAGCCCAAGGTCGTAAAGTGATTGGAATTGGGCATTCATTGGGTGGGGTGCTGACTTTTAAAGCAGCACTCAAGCGTCCTGAACTTTTTGATCAAGTGATTATGCTTGACCCACCTTTGATTATGGGCAAGTCATCATTCTTGCTTCATGTCGCGAAGACCTTAAAGCTGAAAGCTGTTGATACTATGTCACCTGCTGCATTGTCTTTACGCCGTCGTGATCATTGGTCAAGTCGTGAAGAAGCTGCTGAGCTGCTTAGACCCAAAGGCTTTTACAAAGATTTTGATGATGCTTGTTTTCAGGATTATATACAGCACGCATTGATTGAAGATCGTCTGCGCGGTGGTGTAGAACTGACCATTCCGAAAATGGATGAAGTCAATGTATTTAGAACCAATCCGTCACTGTGGTGGTTAGCGCAAAATAAACCGCAAGTGCCCATGCATTTGGTCGTTGCTAAAAAAGGACCTTTTTTAGCACGCAAATTTCCACAGCAAGTGCAAAAGAAATTTGGAATTCCATTTACCGTGATGCCAGGTGGACACATGTTCCCGCTAGAACACCCAGCCGACCTTGCCGTCTTTTTAAAATCACTGATTCAACGTAATATGCAGTAGCATCATTTGATTTGATTTGATTTGATTTGATTTGATTTGAAGCAAAGTTCAGCACATAAAAAACGCATCTTAAGATGCGTTTTTTATTGAATCAAATTCGGTTTTAGAGCTGACAAAACTGTACAGGCTGAGTCATGGCTTTGTGTTGGTAAAGTACCGTACCATCATCAAGATGTTTGATTTTACCGCTACAAATCCATTCCACCACTTGAGGATAAATCATATGCTCAAGTTGATGAACGCGTTGGGCGAGGCTGCGTACATCGTCACAGTGCTTCACATTCAATACACCTTGCGCCAATGCTTGACCTGCGTCGAGCTCTGCCGTGACATAGTGAACGGTACACCCATGATAGACATCACCGGTATTTAATACGCGTTGATGGGTATGCATGCCTTTATAGTGCGGTAATAGCGATGGATGAATGTTAAGTATTTTCCCATGCCATGCCGATACAAACTTCGCACTTAAAATCCGCATAAAGCCTGCAAGAACCACCAAGTCTATATTCCAATCGAGTAGCTGTTGATTCATTACATCATCAAAAGCTTCACGGTTTGGATATTGCTTATGTTCAATAACCCTAGTCTGAATGTCAGATTTTTTTGCCCGTTCTAAGGCATAGGCGTCAGGTTTGTTGGAAATCACACCGACAATATGCCCTGAAAGATTGGCATCGATCAGGGCTTGTAGATTACTTCCACTACCTGAAACAAGGATAGCAATATTTGTCATATCAATGGCTTATGCGAAAGTAACGCGAATTTTTTCGTCAGCGCCAGCAACAGAGTCAGCATTGTCCACAATATGACCCATATTCCATGCTTTTTCGCCAAGACCCGTGAGTAATTCAACAGTCTTATCTGCGTCTTGTGCATCAACCACAATCACCATGCCGACGCCACAGTTAAATGTACGATACATTTCAAACTGTTCAACCCCACCTTCTTTTTGAAGAAGTTGGAATAATGCAGGCCATTCCCAAGATGATTCATTTACAACCGCTTGCGCACCATTTGGGAGTACGCGAGGTAAATTACCCGGTAAACCGCCACCGGTAATATGCGCCATCGCATGTACATCAACATGTTTGAGGAGTTCTAGAATCGGTTTAACGTAAATACGTGTCGGTTCCATTGCAACGTCTGCAAGTGAACGCCCATCGATGATTTGATTCAAATCAACGTTTTTTACATCGATAATTTTACGAAGTAAAGAGTAACCGTTTGAGTGTGCACCACTTGAGCCCACTCCAATCAGTACGTCACCTGATTTTACTTTGCTTCCATCAATAATTTTGCTTTGTTCAACTACGCCTACACAGAAACCTGCAAGATCATAGTCTTCGCCTTCATACATGCCAGGCATTTCAGCGGTTTCACCACCGACCAATGCACAACCCGCAAGCTCACAACCCGCACCAATGCCTGTGACTACATTTGCCGCCACATCAACGTTTAAGTGACCTGTTGCATAGTAATCAAGGAAGAATAAAGGTTCAGCACCACATACCAGAAGGTCGTTTACACACATTGCCACCAAGTCCTGACCAATGGTGTCATGACGGTTTAAATTCAATGCTAAACGTAATTTTGTTCCAACACCGTCTGTGCCTGAAACCAGAACAGGTTCTTCATAACCTTTAGGGATTTTACAAAGTGCGCCAAAGCCGCCTAATCCGCCCATCACTTCGGGACGTGCAGTGCGCTTTGCGACAGATTTGATACGATCGACGAGTAAGTCGCCCGCTTCAATATCGACACCAGCGTCTTTATAGCTTAAACCAGGGGTAGGAGTAGAAGTTGAGTTGCTCATAATGAAGTCTCCGCATTCGCGCGGCGATTATACCTGAATATACGAAACTCTTATGTTATTTATGGGCTAAAATGCTATCTTTATCAAAATATTTTTATTTCAATAACGAATCACTTAGAAAAAGGCGAGATTGCATGCAAGATCGTATATTAAAACGAATTTTTATCCTGGCTGGGATTGCATTAATTATTTGGGTTTTATATCTATTAAAACCTGTAGTTATTCCTTTTGTTGGCGCATTTTTGATTGCATATTTGTTTAGTCCTTTGGTGGAGAAACTGCATCAATTCGGGTTGCCAAGATGGTTGTCGATCAGCTTAGTTTTTATCGGTATTGGCGTCGTTGTCACTTTAGCCATTTGGTATTTGGTGCCTTTAATTTGGCAGCAATTAATGTATGCCAAATCTAGCATTCCTGCAGGGGTGCATTGGGTCAATTATACCTTGTTGCCGTGGATGTCGACCAGCTTCAATCTCATGCCAATGGAGATTGATACTGAGCAAATTTCTGCTGCGGTTATGGATTATATTCAAACCAATTATAGTGCAGACAGTATTCAAGCCATGGTCACTAAACTGGCACAATCAGGTTTGAATTTCCTACAAATTGGTGGCACTGTGGTCTTGATACCGATCATTGCTTTTTATTTTCTACTCGATTGGACACGCATGTTAGATGCCTTACGCCGTCTTATTCCGCGTCCTTATGAAAAAAGTACCTTACAAATTGTCGGTGAATGCCACAGTGTTTTAGGGGCATTCGTCAAAGGTCAGTTTTTGGTGATGTTTTTATTGGGCGTAGTCTATGCTGTAGGTCTACAAATTATTGGCTTAGAAGTCGGTCTCATCATCGGGATGATAGCAGGTCTTGCCAGTATCATTCCTTATTTGGGATTTGGTGTTGGGATTATCGCTGCGGTCATTGCGACATTCTTTCAATTTGGTTTGGACTGGATGCAGTTGGCACTGGTGCTTGGTGTGTTCATGGTAGGTCAAGCCATTGAGGGCTATGTATTACAGCCGTTCTTATTGGGTGATAAAATTGGACTTTCGCCAGTGGCAGTGGTATTTGCTGTTCTTGCTGGTGCTCAGTTGGCAGGTTTCCTCGGAATGCTCATTGCTTTACCTGTTGCGGCAGTGATAGTGGTTCTACTTCGACATGTCAAAGAGTGCTACGAAAAGAGCCATTTATATGCACCTCAAGTGATGACTGTAGAGCAGGCAGGTGCGGGTACGGTAAGCATTCAAACTAACGAACTTGATATCGATGTAGAAATTAAAGATCGAACTATAAATAATCAGCAAGAAACTGAAAAATCAAGTAAGATTGATTTTGAAAATAATCAAGACATCTAAGGTAATACAGCGTCTATGCGTCAATTGCAATTGGATATAGAACCTCAACTCGATGCCCGAATCAGTGATTTCTCAGGGCCGGGTTGGGGACCTGTTATTGATGCAGTTCGACAGCTCCATGCAGGTTTAGTCAATCGGTTTTATCTGTATGGTGGGGCAGGCACAGGGAAAAGTCATCTATTAACAGCTATTTGCGACTCATTCTTGGAGGTGGGGAAATCTGCCATCAAAGTGTCATTACTTGAACTGCTCGATGCACCTATAGACGCAATTACGTCCTTAGAGCGTTATGATCTGGTTGCCTTGGATGATATTGAGGCAATCAGTGGCGTACCGCATTGGCAAAAAGCTGTTTTTCATCTGATCAATAAAAACAATGAAGATGGCGGGCAACTGGTGTTTTCATCCCGATTTGCCCCAATTGAATTAAAGCTTGAATTACCCGATTTGCAATCACGTCTGACTCAAGCAGTGAGTGTAAAAGTTCCGAGTGGTCAATCCTACGCAGACCGCTATGCACTGTTAAATTCTGTAATTGAACGTCGCGGTGTACATTTTGATCCGCAAATTATAGAATATCTGCTACTGCATGGCCCAACACAGACCAGTATCTTATTACAGTCTCTGGATCAGTTAGAGAAGTTACTCCAAGGTGAGAAAGTAAAACTCTCTAATGCAATTTTAAAACAGATCTATGCACTGATTGATCAATACCATCATTAAAGCACTGTTGAAAATCAATCTGTATTGATAGTCCAAATCCTCAACCGAGTTCTTTATACGCCTCTCATCAGGCTAGGTTTTTAATTTTGTGTGAGAATAAAAATGTCCATGCAAAATGTCTGTGTATTCAAAAAAGAATTGAAAAAAAAGTGTCATCTCCAAGAAGTCTCATGATAAAGAAGTCTCAAGATAAGAAAAGCTTATAAAGCTTAAACTCTAAAACACATTTTGTAATGAATTAAAATGGTCAATTGAACATATATTCAGTTACCAAAAGATATTGTGTTAATTTTTCAACTGTGACAAAGTGTGCAAAATGGACGAATAGCGCAACGAAGTTATTGTTCGCTATAAGAAAAATAAATATAAAACAAGGAGATTGGAATGCTCAAACATGGCATAGGCTTATTCATATTTTGTGTAAGTAGTCAGGTGTTTAGTGCAGATATAGTGGTCACCACTACCGATGATATTGTTAAGGCTGATAATGCCTGTTCACTCCGTGAAGCAATTGAATATGTCAACAAAGGTATGCCTGAAGTGGGTTATAACGGTTGCGGTGGAAAAGACGCATCTGAAAATATTATCCTGAGTAATGCCGAATATAAACTCAATAGCCAAATTAACATTTCTAGAACGCTGAATTTAAGAGCGCGATATGATTCAAGCCCCACTGAAAATATGTTGGGTCGAAAAAATGCAGTCATTAAAATGGCGGGGCAAGATCGTATTTTTAACATTGATCGAAGTTTAGTTGCCCATCCCCCCGAAGAAAAAGACAATTTGATTCAAGTTTCACTCTTTGAAATCACCTTAAATGGCTGTGATGCAGCCGTTTGTAAAGACCAAGGGGGCTTAATTTATAACAAAGAAATTTTAAGCATCGAATTGGGGCAGCTATTAAATGGCAAGGCGCGTGAAGGCGGTGCAATTTATAATGCAGGTCGCTATGAAAAAGATAAAATTCTAAGTAGCGTCAGTATTCAAAAATCCTTGCTACAAGGTAATAAGGCACAGCAAGGCGGAGTGGTTTATAGCGAAATTCCGCAGTATACGATTGCGCAATCTGTCATTCGAGACAACGAAGCCAGCAGTTCCAATGCTGCCTTGTTCTATGCCCGTGATGGTTTTGATGAAGAGACCAGTAAAAGCTTAGGCACATTTTTTGGACGTGGAATTTCCAACAGCACCATCTTTAATAATAGTGGTTATATCGTCCGTGTGATGGATGGCATGACCATTAATAACATCACTATGATTTTGAATAAAATGGGTCTGATTTTAGATGCACCGTTTAAACAAGGTATTATTGCCAATAGCATTTTGGCGAAAAATGGTCTCGAGGACTGTAAAGTTATTAATGGTGGATCGGCTGAGAAAATCAGCAATAATCTCTATTCAGCAGGCTGTGAAGGGAGTCAATCTCAAGTGTTGGGCAATACCAATTTGATTGCATCAATTGCAGTTGAAGGTGAGTGTGATATCGCATCAGATGGTATTTTGTGTCCGTTTAAGCAAGCTGAAGGCGTTTTACTGGGGTATTTTAGACCGCGATTACTCGCCACAGACCGTACGATTGCAGATTCACCCATAGTGAATAAAGGTCCTATTTTGAACAGTGGATTGTTGTCTTGTAGTGGTGTAGACCAGCGTGGCACTGTACGTTCAGCCAATCCTGAGTTATGTGACCGCGGTGCAATCGAGCTTAAAGTAGATCGACAGTCTACCAATAATATTGGGGCTGATATTTTTTATGGTCAGACTGGGAAAATGAGTATTGCAGACCAGTTAGCGGATGGTGAGCTTATTTCACCAAGCCAGTGCCAAGTTCTTTTTGGTAACGCACCCAATAATCAAACATGGCAAGCGGGTTGTATGAAGATTGTGCAGACCAATACCCCAAGCAAAGGCAATACACAAATCAATCAAGAGGGCGAGGTCACTTATGTGCCAAATGGTAATTGGCATGGTTCAGATGAATTCAAAATACTGGTGGTGACCACTACGACGCGCTTTAACGACTCTTCAAATCCCTATATTGAAATTCCTACTAAAGTGGTTCAAAGCCCAGAAAACAACTTCCAGGATTACAAAGTTAAAACTTCAGGTGGTAGCTATGGCTTTGGTGGATTGATGATTCTATTGGGATTAATAGTATTACGTCGGTTAAAAAAACAATAAGGCGAATCAAATGAAAAATTATAAAAAAGGACTGTTGACCCTTGCCGTACTGACGGCAATGTCACTCATGGCAGCAGAAGACAGTACGATTTATGTGACCACATTTGCAGATGAAGATGGTGAAAATGCTAGTCAGTGCTCTTTGCGTGAAGCGGTGACTGCAGCATCGACTCATAAAGCCTATGGTGGCTGCCCTAGAGGTCAACAGTACAATACCGTGACCAATGTCATTCAGTTAGACGCAGGCGAATATAAACTCAATAAAGAGTTACAGCCTAATGCTGACCTTCTGATTTTAGGTAAAGAACCTGTCGATTTTAGTCAGCCGAACGCAATTACCAATGAATATCCAGCGGCAACACCGATCAAAACCAGCATAAGTGGGCAAAATAAAAGCCGTATTTTCAATACCACTCAGCTGAATAGACCGTCTTTATCCTTACAAAATTTGGTTTTAAAAGATGCTGCGAGTAATGCAGCGGGAGGAGCATTATTTGTAGGCGGTGGCACCAATTTGGCCAATGTTTCCATTTTAAATTCATCAGCGCAGGCGGGTGGTGCAATTTACTTAAATGACGCCAATAGCTCCATCACTGTACGTGGCGGGGAGATCCGAGGCAATAAAGCACCACTGGGCAGTATTTTAGCAATGTCCTGTATGGATAATTTGGAATACACCACCCGTAAAATTGATTTAAGTGCGACTACATTTATTGAAAATGGCTCAAATGATAGCCAAAGTGGCTTTGCATTTTGTGGTCAACCGACCGTCAATATCAACTCCACCACTATGACAGGAAATATCGCCAATACAGCTTCAGGGAGTATAATTCGATTCAGTTCAACCGCAGTCAATGGTTCGGGCGGTATAAGTACAGCATCGAGTTTAAAATTACTCAGTAATACCATTGTTCGAAATACAGCGCAGTCAATTTTAGCCTACAACAGGATCGCAGAAAAAAATCTAAATTTTAATATTATTGGGTTTAACCAAGCCAAAGCCTGTCGATATACAGATGGGGATCTGAGTGCACTTGAGTTTTCCAATATATTTTTAGCGTCTAACGCACTGAACCAGATCAGTGAAGCTGAGAAGTGTGAGCTACCTGCAAAAGTTGAAGCGGGTATAAAAAGTAATACTTTTGAGCTAAATGGTCGAAGTTTTGATAGTCTACTCAGCACCCTTCAAGCCCCACAAGCGCATACCGGTTTCTTAGCGCTTTATTTTCCTAAAGACACTGGGACAGATCAAGATTTGGTCGACGTCGGTACTTTAAATTGTGACAACTTAGATCAGCGCGGTATAACACGGCTTCAAAGCTCAAATGCAGATAATCCATCGAGTAGGCAAAATAGCTGTGATATCGGTTCAACTGAAATTATGAAACTCTCGGTTGCAAATTTAGGCCAGACCAATGTTTCAGTGGTGGATCTACTGAAGAAGTATCAAGCAGAATCTGATCTGTTTAAGTCTCTCATTGAAGATAAAACCACCAAACCTGAATTTTTAAGCTTTTATAAAATACAGTATGAGAAATTTCAGAATCTGATCACTCAAACGGAAGCTGCTCAGCAATATCGGACCATTTTCATTGATCCATTTTTAAATAATCTGCCTGATGAACAGGTTGATGCAACAGGAGGACGTCAGATTCGACACCTGACAGTAGATAATTATAACGTCAGTGTCGAGTCTCAAGGTGTGGGTAAGCTGGATAGTGCAGGTCAATTTATTGGCGTATACGATCAGAATCTCAAGTGTGTCTGGAATCCTGCCTTAAAACAAATATTAATGTATCGTACAGATGATCGACTGACCCCATCTGGTGATAAAGAGTTCTGTAAATATACCTTAACCTCGAAAAACTCATCCCCTATAAAAAGCTCGAGTGCCTATATTTCTGCGCAGTTTATTAATATTGCCCCTGTGGTTCCAGCTGAAACTAACTTTGTGATTCAGCATGGTGGTGCGCAAAAAATTAGCGTTGACTTGCTTAAAGATGCCCATGATAAAGGCGACGGCTTAGTTTCAAAACTTGTCTCTAAACCGAATAAACCGGCATTTTACCAAAATGCACAAGGACAGAATCAGGCGATTCGATTTGTGAAAGTGCCCGATGCTGTTTCTATTAGCGCTGAACGCTCTGAGCCTTGTCCAGGACTTGACCGTAAAGAAACCTGCTATGGCGGAAACATCACGGTTCAGCTGAATAACACCCTAGATGTCTTTAGTCATAAATTAGAATACCAAGTCTATGATGCCGATGAAACCATATCCAATGTGGGTTTAATCAATTTGAAAAATACTGCAACTGCACCTGACAGTGTTCGTGTCAGTGGCGGTGGAGGTTCAATGGGTTGGTGGAGTCTATTCGGTTTGGCAGGGCTTGCATTGATGCGTAGACGTTTGCAAAAAAGTTAAAATGAAGATCACTTGATGCGATTGAATCTTTGATTTAACCTATTCAAATAGCATCCTTATCAAAGCGTTAAAGTGGTTAACCTTATCCAATGAAGAAAACCAGTGAATTCATGCACTGGTTTTCTTTTTATTAAATGAAGAGCATCATTGACGAGCATGATATTAATCAGATGTTAAGAATGTTCTTTCAGAATATTGTTCTTTTAAAAGGCCATTGAGGATTTTATACAGATATCAGCGTTATATCGGCTGATGTATTTGCAATTTGCTACACTAGGACGCATATAAATAATTAATATAAATACACGCATTTAAAATTTATCTTTATGAAACAATTTATTGAGCTTGTCCCTTTAGATCAGATCGCTGTGAGTCCAGAAGAGCTGTTGGCGATTAAGCGTCATAATCTAGTCCCTTTACTAGACGATCAAGCACGACTAAATCATTATGCGGACCAACTGATCCAAGCACAGTCTGTCCTGTTAAAGGGGGTAGATCCACAACTGACCCAACAGCTCAGCCAAGTGATTTCCAATGTTATTCAGCAATTGAATAACTCCAAAAAATCTTTAAAAAAGCGCAAATTTAATGCTTTGCAAAAATGGCTTGGACTTGATTTAGAGTTTAATGCAGGGCAAATCAAATATTTAAAAGACTTAGATCGATTAATCGGCGAAGCAGATACTTTGAATCAAAGGCTACACATCGAGATTCAAAAATCACAATCACGGTTTCAGCAAGCACAAGGCTATAGAGAGCAAATGGCCAAGTATATTGTTGCGGCCCAACAGTTTTTGCATGAATATCCAAGCTTTGTGAAAAATAGACATCCCTTGGATAATTTTGCAGATCGCTTATCTAAAAAAATTAATACCTTACAAACGCTACAGTCCAGTAATGATATTGCGTTGGCCCAAATGCAGTTAACGCAACAATTGTCCTTAAGCTTGATGGATCGTTTTAAGGAAGCGCAGCAGGTTTTGATTCCTGCGTGGCAGTATCATTTAAAGCAAAGCAACGAAAAGCAATCTCTTGCTTCTGTGCAAGAATTAGATCAAAGTCGTGAAAAACTCATTCAATCTTTAAAGAACTCATTAGATAGAAAATAAGGTGTGCTATGTCAGATTCAATCCAAAATTTACCGGTGGTGTCTTCGACGGAATTACAACAACAAGACTTTGAACGTTTGAATTTAAAAGAAATCGGTTTGCAACCTGAAGATTTCAATGAAGTTTTAAATGCACGTAAAGAATTGGCCGAAATTAACCATGCCAGTGTGGCTGAGTATGGTAAGAATATTGCAACTAAAACCTCGACTTATACAGATGAACTGCTTAATTTAGTCAAAAATAAAGACCTTGATGTTACAGGTCAAAAACTGAATGAAGTCGTTAGCGTTGCGCAACAACTCAATACTTCGAGCATTTTAAATAAACCGAAAAGCACTGGTTTTTTGGGTGGAATCATCGGTAAATTTAAGGGTGCTAAACAAAGTTTTGATCAGAATTTTAATACCACCAAGGAGCAAATTGATACCTTGGTCAAAGAAATTGAAAGCTCACAAAATGGTTTAAAAGCACGTGTAGGTACACTGGATAAAATGTTTGATGGGGTTCAAGACGAATATAAACAGTTGGGCATTTATATTGCGGCAGGGCATCTAAAACAGCAAGAAATTCAGCAAGAAATTGCGACTTTATCGGCACAAGAACAAGATCAGCAAACCAATCAGCGTGTGTATGATTTAAACCATTTGGCCAATAATCTCGAAAAACGCGTCAGTGATTTGCAACTCTTACAGCAATCTGCAATGCAAACTTTACCCATGATTCGCATTATTCAATCCAATAATTTAATGTTAGTCGATAAATTTTATGCGATCAAAAACATTACTTTACCCGCATGGAAAAACCAGATCAGTTTGGCGATTTCTTTGCATGAACAGAAGAATAGTGTGCAATTGGCTAATACCATCGATAATGCGACCAATGAGCTGTTAAAACGCAATGCCGACTTGTTGCATCAGAACTCTGTGGACACGGCCAAAGCCAATCAGCGTTCAGTGATTGATATTGAAACCCTTGAACATGTGCAAAATACCCTCATTAAAACAGTGAACGATGTGATTCAGATTCAAAAAGAGGGCATGCAAAAACGTGAAGAAGCATCGACACGTATCCGTGCTTTACAGAGTAATTTGAAGCAATTGGTTTTAGATTCGAGTAGCAATGCACCACATCAATCTTAACCCATTAATATTAAAAAATTATCTTAACCTAATCATCTTAAATTATTGTTTGAGTCATCGAGAGGATAGACTATTGACCGCAGCGAAAGAGCATCCGGTTCAAGCTGAAGACATTTCGAAGGGCTTAGCGGTGTTAAAGCGACGCCAAACCAAGCTGAGTTTAATGAGCATCGGTAGTGTTCTGGTATTTGCAGCAAGTTGTATTGCCGTATTTGCTCAGCAGGATTTTGTGTTTAGCTTTTTCGGTTTAACGCAAGCGGTAGAGCAGTTGCATTTGCCGTATACGGTTGATGCCATGGTCACCCAATATCAAAATCAGCCTGATTATTTGTTTAATTTATTGGCTTGGTTTGGCTGGTTAATCTTAAAAGTCGTGCTGTCTTTGATCGGGGCATTTATGGCGATTGCGATCTTGAAAAAGATGCGTTTCTTTTATGTCCGCTTTCAATCCTTTATATTAAAGTTTGTGGCTTGGTTGATTGCTGTAATCGTCCTTTGGTCAGGCTTAACCTATTTACAGTACGATTTAAGAGATGATGACCACGAAGAGCAGTATCACTTGGTTCATTATGAGCAGCATATTGGTCAGAGTCAGATTGCGCAGTTATTAGATGAAACCGAGGCCAATTCAACCGTAAAAGCCTATGTGCTGGCACAAACTGCGCTATTACATGAGCCTATAGATAAAGATGCTGCGACCTCTTATGTGGCGCAGTTGATTCAAGCAGAACGTACTGAGAAAAACTTTATCGAATACGGTTTTAAGCCTGAACAGCTTTGGGTGATGCAGCAGCAGTTGTATGGTCAAGCTATGACGCCGATTGCGAAAAGCGTGGTACCGAAAGTGCAACAAGCTGAGCAAGTCTCAAACATTGTACGAATTGTCTTATTAGCAATTGCGGTGCTGAGTATGATTATCAGTATTGTACTGTATTTATTGTCCAGTCGAATTCGTGGTCGTACGCAAAGAATCGAGCAAAATATTCATTAAACTTTCTTTGAATCTAAATAAAAGCCCGCTGACTGAATCCTCGGGCTTTTTTATTGCATTAGACTTAATTTAACCTATTTCTTTAAGCGGTTTTCTCAGCTCTTGAACGATAAAGGTATGGTCTGTAATGCGACCATCCACAATAAAATACGGAATTGGATGCGAACCCAATTCATGCACATATTGAGTCAATTCTTTTTGATGATCAGCAATATCTCTGTGTTGAATCGAACGCATGACGTGTGCGCCATCTAAACCAATCCCTTCAATAATACTTTTCAAAATCTCTGGATTTGAAATGTCTTGACCATGTGCAAACAGGGCATGAAACAAGGCTTGAGTCAGCGCCAATTGGTCAAAATTATGATCGAGTGCCAAAATCGCTTGGTGTGCCAATTGACTATTGGGCATGCGCTTCATATGTTCGATATCAATCACAACATCTTCGCTATACGCAGCAAATTTAGCCATTTCCAGTTTGCGTTTCGCAGTAACAAAGCCATATTTTTCAGTCAAATATTGTAAAACATTTAAACCCTGTTCCGGAATTTCAGGCACGGCTTGAATCGGAATCAGCTCTACTTTATACGCCGTATGCTCATTCCAATTTTTCTTTAGTTTTTGAAAAGCCACATAGCTCATGGGATAAACGATATCAAAGACAAATTCTATTTTCATTTTGAAGTACTCATTTTAGGTTAAGACAATGACAATTTTTCCAGAGACATGCCCGCTTTGGCTTTTTAAATGAGCGGCTGCCACATCATCAAAATCAAAGACTTGGTCAATGACAGGTTTTAGCTTTTGCGCTTGAATCAGTTGATGTACCGCAGGTGCTGGATTGCCTTGCACACCGCGCATAAAGAAAAATTTACGTTGATCAGGTGTGTGCTCGTAAGTTAAGCGATGTTGCTGTTCATCTGAAACCAAAGAGATCAATGTTCCAGTCGGACTGAGCAGTGCCCATGAATCAATTTGGGTTTTGCCACCGACACTGTCTAGAATTAAATCGTAGTTTTCTGAATTTTTACTTAAAACTTGATGGTGATAATCAATTAAATCATCTGCACCTAAAGTTTGAAGCAAGTCAAAATTGTGTGACGATGCCGTAGTTGTAACATGCGCGCCGATACTCTTTGCAATTTGAATTGCAGCTGTCCCCACGCCACCAGCGCCTGCATGAATCAGTACACGCTGATTCGCTTTTAAGTTACCTAAAGTGACCAATGCTGAGTATGCAATTTGACTTCCACTAGCAAGACTTGCAGCTTCTGCAAAATCTAAAAACTCAGGAATAATATTCATCACACTTGGATCTACAGCCACATATTCGGCATAACTGTGCTGTGCACGGCCATAGACTTGGTCACCGACTTTAAATTCGGAATTTGCATCTGTAACTTCTGAGACTATGCCTGAAAATTCAGCGCCTAAAGTCACTGGAAATTGTAAAGGTATAAATTTTTGCATCACGCCACTTCGAAGCTTCCAGTCAATCGGATTGATCCCAAAAGCTTTAACCTGTACCAGCACTTCACCAGATTTCAATGCTGGACGTTCTATCTCATTTATTTTAAGGACTGACGGTTCGCCGTAATGTTCAAATTGGATTGCTTTCATTTTATTCATCTTATTTGCTGTAATAATCCAGCTTAAAACGAATGCTAGAAACTCGACAGCCGTATTAATAGAAAGCTTTGTTGCAAAAATAGAGCATTTTAAAAAGTTTAAATCTATTTTTCAGATTGTTTATATAAAAACAAACTGTTTTACCTATTTCATGTTTTGCTCTACTATGGCTGTATTCAATAAACATTTACTCCTTTGGAGACGTTAGCCATGTTAGATCAAAATACTTCCGCACAACTTAAAACACTTCTTGAACGCTTAGAAAGCCCTATCGAAATCGTGGCAACCTTAAATGATTCTGATAAATCAAAGCAAATTAAAGAATTGGTAGAAGAAGTCGCAGCTTTATCTGCATTGGTGACTGCACGTTTCGACGGTACAAATAGCCGCGCACCAAGTTTTGGTATCGCGAAAATGGGTGAACAACCTCGTGTTAATTTCGCAGGTTTACCCATGGGTCATGAGTTCACCTCGTTAATCTTAGCATTGTTACAAGTATCAGGTTATGCACCAAAAGTCTCTGATGAAGTCTTGGCGCAAATTAAAGATTTGAATATAAAAGCTGACTTTGATGTATTTGTATCGTTGAGCTGTCATAACTGCCCAGACGTGGTTCAAGCACTCAACTTGATTGCAATTAACAACCCAGGCACAACAGCAACCATGATTGATGGTGCATTCTTCCAAGATGAAGTTGAAGAACGTAAAATCATGGCCGTTCCGATGTTGTTCCAAGACGGTGAGCATATTGGTCAAGGTCGTATGACTTTGGAAGAAATCATTGCCAAGTTAGATACCAACTCTGCTGCGAAAGACGCTGAGAAATTGAATGCCAAAGAAGCCTTTGATGTATTGGTGATTGGTGGTGGTCCTGCAGGGAATACCGCAGCCATCTATGCTGCTCGTAAAGGCATCAAAACAGGGATCGTAGCTGAGCGCATGGGTGGTCAAGTCATGGATACCATGGACATTGAAAATTTCACTTCAGTGCAAAAAACACAAGGTCCTAAGTTTGCAGCCGAAATGGAAGCACATGTACGTGAGTACGGTGTCGACATCATGAACCTGCAACGTGTGAAATCAATTGTGGGTGCAGACCAAACTACGTATGGCAATGTTGAAATCACTTTGGAAAATGGTGCAAAACTTGAATCGAAAACCGTGATCCTCTCTACAGGTGCACGTTGGAGAGAAATGAATGTACCAGGCGAGCAAGAATACAAAACTCGTGGTGTTGCCTACTGCCCGCATTGTGACGGCCCACTGTTTAAAGCTAAACGTGTTGCGGTGATCGGTGGTGGTAACTCAGGTGTAGAAGCGGCGATTGATCTTGCAGGGATTGTTGAGCATGTAACACTGGTTGAATTTGATACCAAACTTCGTGCTGACCAAGTGCTTCAAGACAAATTGAATAGCTTACCCAACACCACTGTGATCAAAAATGCCTTATCGACAGAAGTGGTGGGTGATGGCAAACAAGTAACTGCTTTGAAATACAAAGACCGTGCAACTGATGAAGAACATACGGTTGAACTTGCAGGGATCTTTGTACAAATTGGTTTGTTGCCGAATACGGATTTCTTAAAAGACTCGAATGTTGAACTGAGTAACCGCGGTGAGATCATCATTAATGATCGTAACGAAACCAATGTCAAAGGAGTATTTGCTGCAGGTGACTGTACCACTGTGCCTTATAAGCAAATCATTATTGCCACAGGTGAAGGCGCAAAAGCATCATTGTCTGCTTTTGATTATATGATCCGTTCGGGGCAGTAATTCTCAAACCGCAGGGTCAATATCTAAAGGATGTTGACCCTGAAACAAGTTAAAAAAGTATCAGATCAATTAGATACTCTCATTTTACAGGAACTTCGGACGCTAACATCCAAGTTCCTTTTTTTATGTCTTAGATTGTTCTTTTATCTTTAAGTAGTAATTGCTCCACTAAAGTATTCACTTCTAATTCCGCTTGCAGAATGGATTCAGCGAGCTTATCGCCACCATATTCTTGGTATTCAATCGCAATGTCATGAAATTGCTGAATGCCAATAAAGTTGAAAGCAGTTTTAATCGAAGGCTCTACATGGTTTTGAAATGGAGCATACTCATCAAAGTCATGGCCACCTCGCGAGGATAAAATCACCATGACTTTGTTATTATTTAATAAGCCAATATAGGGTTGATCAAGTGTTCCATCAAAACGATAGGTTTTGTTTATACGAACAATATTATCAATATAAGCTTTCAGGTGTGCAGGAGGTCCAAAATTATACATTGGCACGCCTACAACAATAATATCTGCCCAATGCAGTTCTTTTATCAATAGATCACTTAATGCAAGATGCTGTTGTGCTTCAGTTTGCGATTTGGCATAGCCAAATTCAGAAATTAACCATTGTTCATCGATTAACTTGGGAGGATTTTTTCCTACATCACGATGCTTAATGATGCTATCGGGTTTGTTGGATAACCAAGTATTGACAAATAATTCGGTGAGTCTTCTTGTTTGAGATCCATGAGGAACTTGACCCGCAATGCCTGTACGTGGGCTTGCATCGATTCTTAAAATATTTGTCATATGCTTTACTCGAATGAAAAATTCACTTCGAGTATGGGATTCAGACGATCACGTCACAAACGATTAAAATGTATGTTATAACTGAATTTGATTCATCTATAAAAATTACAACCAATATGCAAATCCAATATTCCCTTGAGCAATTGCTGGCTTTTCAATATGTCGCAGAGGATTTAAGTTTTAAAAAAGCTGCGGAGCGTCTACATTTAACACCGACAGCACTCAGTCATAGAATCAAGAAACTAGAATTAGCCTTAGAGCTAAAATTATTTGAAAGACGAACACGAAAAATTATTTTGACTGCTGAGGGGGAATTCTTACTTAAGCATGTACAGGCAGGTTTTGTACAGATTCAGCAAGCCATTGACCATCTTCAGGCACATAAACAAAGATTATTTACGATTACAACTATTCCAACTTATGCGACAGAATGGCTGATTCCATATTTACCAGATTTGCAAAGGCTTTATCCTGAAGTGATGTTTAGAGTTCATGCCAGCTACGACGTTGTGAATATGCATACTGGGCAATATGATCTTGCTATTCGGTATGGTATGGGCGGCTATCAAGATCTCCGATCAAGCTTATTGGCAAAAGATGAATATATTGCAGTGTGTCATCCTTTCTTACTAAAAGAGCCAGTTAAATGGGATGCTGTGCCACTCATTCACTTTTCTTGGGGAGATGAGTATTGTCCTAAACGCATTAATTGGCAAAAGTGGTATCAACAACAGGATCTACACATTGATTCATCACAACGACAGGTTTTTTATAACGAAGAGGGACATGCCATACGAGCAGTATTGGCAGGTCAAGGCGTTGCATTATTGAGTAAAGTAGCAGTGGCACACTATCTTAAAAATGGCAGCTTAGTTCAGGTCTCTCCATTGGGGCTTGAAGCCTTAGATTATTATTTTGTTAGCCTGCTAAATGTAGATAAATTGACGCTAGACATTGAAGCATGGTGTAGAGAAAAGTTACTAAAAACCTTAGACAGATGAATCATTCACAATGATGCTGGCTGATGAGTATAAATATATTTTGAATGCATAAGTCTAAACATGAAGTATTTCTACCTTGGATTTCAGTTTGCATTTAAATTGGTCAATATTTTCATTTTTTTTTTAATTAAGCCAATTGCATCTCAAATAATCTGTTTAATATAAATCTAAAATAAAGATAATGAGAGAATGGCTTGAATACTCTAGCAATTAAGATTACCCCACGCGCTGTTGATTTTAACTTTGACCAATCTTCAATACATTGGATTCCCAATGATCCATTTTCATCGCACACTTATAATGCGATTAATCTGCTGCTTCCTGCAGGTGAGTTTTGGTTTTGCCGTGTCTTCAATAAAGCTTTACCCTTAATTCAAGATGAGACATTAAAAATCGACGTGAAAGCATTTATTAAACAAGAAGCAACTCATGCACGTGCGCATATTGTAGGTCAGAAATTCATGCAAGCTCATGATTATGATCTAAAAAAAGGATTAAATACTGCTGAAGCGATCTTCGGACAGTTACTTTCAGATCGGCCCTTTGGTTTGGCTTTATTTAACAATAAGTTGATTGAGTCATATTGGTTGATCACCCGTGTGGGCATCATTGCTGCTATTGAGCATTTTACGGGGGTTATTGGTCAATGGACGCTTGATCATAGCAGCAGTTGGGATAAAAATAATGCTGACCCTGAAATGAGCGATTTGTTTCGATGGCATTTGGCTGAAGAAGTCGAACATCGAAGTGTCGCATTTGATTTATTTCATCATCTGCTCCAGAACAAATTCGGTTTTTATATTTCACGCCAAGTATTAATGGCAGCTGTCTTTCCTATCTTTATGTATTTGATGGTCGATATTGGGCGCAGTCTAGCACGTCAAGATAGTCTTGAAGACATGCAGAAACTTGCCAAAGCCAATATCTTTAAAATGTTGTGGGAGTTACAGCGGACAGGGCGTAGAACAGGAAATGTTCCCACATTTACCTTTTTAGCCAAATCTGTGGTGCGCTGGTTATCGCCGAGTTTTCATCCTGAATCTGAAGGTAACACTGAACAGGCACTGGCATATTTTAAAGTTTCACCTGCTGTACGAGCAGCTCAAGTTACAACCTAAACATTAAAAGAATAGAAAGCCAAAGTGTCTCCATACACTTTGGCTTTGAGCGCTGTCTTTTTATTTTCTTATTCTTTTTTGTTTTAGGCACTTCCAATGTCGAAACATAGAGCGCTGTTGTTATTCATCTCGCTATTTAGCGTTTAACATTTTAAGCCTATCTGTTGCTCAGACACGATCAGGAAGCAAGGGGTGGGATTAGTAGATTTAAAGCCTTAAATTTTTCCAGAAGTTGTTGCTCACTCTCTTTATATTCAGGATGTTGCTCAATGCAATTGATTGGACAGACATCCACACAGGTTTGTGTTTTATAAAAACCGACACATTCGGTACAGCGTAAAACATCGATTTGATAAATTTTATCGCCTTCGGAAATGGCATCGTTGGGGCATTCTGGCGTACACATATCACAGTTGATACATTGCTCAGTAATTTTCAAAGCCATTGCATTCTCAAGTTAAATTTATCCTACTGATTCTCAAAAAACCTCGACACTCTTCTAAACATTCACAACGCACTAACTTGCGACATACGCCAATGAAGGTGCTGAAATGTCGATGTTTGAGCTTGGCAAATGCCGAATGAGTAGGGCATAACTCATATCCACTTCAGCGGGTACAGGAACATAAACCAGATGACCTGAGCCTTTAGCTTCAAGAATTGCATTGCCTTTTTGATCATTCATCGAGATTAAGTCAAAAATGATGTTTCCAGAGGGTGTCATCAGCTCTAAAGTATCACCAACGACAAAGCGATTTTTGACCTCAATTTTGATGTGATCACCGCATTGCTCTAGCACTTCACCGCAAAATATTTGATGATCAAAACGTGAAGATCCGTGTTCATAGTTTTGATATTCACTGTGCACATGACGACGTAAAAAACCTTCGGTATAACCACGGTTGGCTAAACCCTCTAGCTGAGTCATCAGTGTGGGATCAAAAGCCTTGCCTTTTAAGGCATCATCAATTGCTTTACGGTAAATTTGAGCGGTACGTGCACAATAAAAATAAGATTTGGTACGACCTTCAATCTTAAGCGAATGAATGCCCATTTGGGTTAAGCGCTCGACATGTTGAACAGCACGTAAGTCTTTCGAGTTCATAAAATAGGTGCCGTGCTCATCTTCTTCAGCGGCAAATAAATCTTCATCATTTCGTTGCAATAAGACAGGCTGATCAAATTGATGCTGCAGTTGCATGTGCACTTCATCTGCATCTTTTGAGCAACAGTCAGAAGATCTATTTTTAACGGGAATAACATCACCCGTTGCATCTTCTTCGGCGTCTAAAATTTTGTATTCCCAACGACACGCATTGGTACATGCCCCCTGATTGGCATCGCGTTTATTCATGTAGCCAGACAACATGCAACGTCCTGAGTACGCCATACAGAGCGCACCATGCACAAAGACTTCAATTTCCATATGAGGGACTTGGGTTTTAATTTCTTCAATTTCATCGATGGATAATTCACGTGACAAAATGACGCGAGTTAAACCCATATTTTGCCAAAATTTCACCGTCGCCCAATTGATCGCATTGGCTTGCACAGATAAGTGAATATCCATTTCTGGAAAATGCTCACGCACCATCATGATTAAACCTGGATCAGACATAATCAGTGCATCGGGTTGCATTGCAATAATGGGAGTTAAATCTCGAATAAAGTTTTTGAGCTTGGCATTATGCGGCTGGATATTCACCACTACATAGAATTTTTTACCCAAGTCATGCGCTTCAGCAACGCCAATTTTTAGATGCTCATGATCAAATTCGTTATTACGCACGCGTAAGCTATAACGTGGCTGACCAGCATAAACCGCATCTGCACCATAGGCAAAAGCATAACGCATATTTTTAAGCGAGCCAGCAGGAGAGAGTAGCTCTGTCACATGGGAAAGGGTCATCAGATTAAAGGCATACTAAAATATGGCTTTATTGTAAGTGTTTGAAAAATAGATTCAACCTAGTAAATAACTCGGGATTAGGGCAAGTTTTAATTTAAATATCGCAAAACAGATTTAACTCAGCCAGTATATATGGAGGTTCGAATATGCATATGTGTGAGTGTGTTGAGCATGGATCAAATTGATTTTTTTAAATGTCTTGCAGATCGAACGCGTTTAGATATTTTGATATTCATCGTGAAACAAGGTGAGCGCTGTGTCTGTGACTTCATAGCTGTAATGAATTTGAGCCAACCGAAAATTTCACGATATTGAACATTCCTTCACGCCACACAAATTATCCAAGACCGACATCTAGGGCAGTGGATCTATTACAGCTTACATGCGGATTTATCGACATGGTGTACAGACGTTTTAAATCGAATCGCGCAGGAGAATTCGCGTTTTGAATCGGATGCATTTAATACCTAAATACAAACCAATATTTATAACTAAATCATTGGATTAATTGTGAATTTTTATTTTAATGTATAGAAAAATAACTGCCGTAGCATCTTGTCTGAAACGATCTTTAATGCTAGAGAATCCGAAGGTTGGAGCACTTGTAGTGCGAGTCAGCCTTCTGGACAGGTCAATCCGTTGAGTCTAGAGACTTTGGAAAAACTTAGAATCTCGACCGAAAATCTATGGAGTAAAACCATGGAAGAGTGTGAGCAGTTTAATCCACAAGTGGTGGTGACGGTGTGTGATTCCGCCGCTCAAGAAGCATGTCCTTTATATCTGGGAAGTGCAATTAAAGTGCATTGACGACTTGATGATCCATCACATTTAGACTTGCCACATGAGGAAAAAATGCAGGCATTTATGCAGACTGTTGAGCATATTCAGCGCAGATTTGATGCTTTTTTTGCGCTTGATATTCAGTATTTGGGCAAAGAACAATGGATTCTAGAAATTCAAGATATTGCTTCAATTCAATAATCCATGCAGTGATGGATGAGAATTTGATGAAATTTGCTTAGAAATCGATTGTATTTTAAATGCCAATCTAACAACAAAAATGCATTGTGTATTCTTAAGCCTTTTTCTATTCAAAATAAATCAGTAAAAGATCATCTATCGCGTCTATTTAAATATAAGTTGTTGTGAGTTCTGAACGTATAACACGCTCCATCGAGCGAAGCTTCACTTCATTATTGATAGAGTTGTACATTATATCGTGCTTCACGAATGTCTTTTTTAGATCAAAAACTGATACTTTGGATTTTTGTTGACATGGCTTTGGGTGTCGGCGTTGGCATTGACTTGTCGGGTATATCTAATCAGCTTCATCAGAGACGTATCGGTTTAATAAATGAATGCTCACATTGTGGATATCATTGAAGAGCTATCCAAATTTACGCTGTTGAGCCTAGTTCAGTCGAGTGATCTGACGGATCGTTATTTCGAGCGTAAAGAATCTGCGGAAGAATTATCTAAGCGGGTGAATCAAAAAAACATTAAATCAAAGCACTTGTTAATCCTCCGCTTCCAGTTGTTTTAAAATATTGCAATGGTCGATGGTGCTTTGGGTATTGCAGGATTGTCTTAACTGCTGGAGTTGTAACTGAAAACGTTGCAACTCCGCAATTTTGGCATCGACTTGTTCAAGATGATGATCAATAAGTTCATTGACCGCATTACAATCTTGATCGGGCTGTTGCTCAAGTTCTATTAAACGTTGAATTTCTTTTAATGATAAATCTAAAGCCCGACAACGCTGAATGAAAATCAGGCGTTTAAGTGCCTCATCATCATAATAACGATAATTATTGTCGCCACGTAATGTGGGCTGAATCAGATTTTTCTTTTCATAAAAACGAATGCTGTCTGCACTCAAATCTGTCTTT
Organism: Acinetobacter sp. TGL-Y2; assembly: GCF_001612555.1. NCBI lineage: Bacteria > Pseudomonadati > Pseudomonadota > Gammaproteobacteria > Moraxellales > Moraxellaceae > Acinetobacter > Acinetobacter sp. TGL-Y2. Next base: position 1,118,719 of record NZ_CP015110.1, read on the forward strand.
TTGACCAAATCACGCATTAAATAATGAATCTTAGTGTTCATGGCTTGACCTTGGAGTTAGACCATAGTTTTTAATCAGTTTAATACAACTGACTAACAAAACAACAGGAGCGAAAGTATGGCATGTAACTGTAGTCATGAACCGGCACCGATCAAACCCGACAGCAGGTTTCGTACTGCGCTCTGGATTGCCTTGGTCATTAATTTGGCGATGTTCATGGTTGAAGTGATGGGTGGCATGTATGCCAACTCGGCAGCTTTGTGGGCAGATGCGCTAGACTTCTTTGGAGATGCAGCGAATTATGCCATCTCGCTGGCTGTATTGGGTGCAAGTTTGTACTGGCGAGCAACAGTGGCATTGATTAAAGGCGTGACTATGGCGTTGTTTGGTTTCGTCGTGATTGCGAAAGTGGCTTACAACTACATGCAGGGTATTCCGCCAGAAGCGATCACCATGGGGGGTATTGGTGTTTTGGCTTTAATTGCCAATGTGATTGCCGCAGTGATTTTGTACCGTTTTCGAGATGGCGACTCGAATATGCAGTCTGTTTGGCTATGTAGCCGTAATGATGCAATTGGCAATGTCGCGGTGATTTTTGCTGCGTTGGGTGTATTTGGTACAGGCAGTATGTTGCCCGATATTATTGTTGCCGTCATTATGGCGGGTCTAGGGCTGAGTGCAGGTTATCAGGTCATCAAGAAATCCTTAATTGAACGTCAGCAAAATATTACAACTGAGAAGACAGCCAAGACAACGTGTAGTTAAAGAACGATGCGTTATTCAAGACATTATTCATGGCACGATTCATCAAGGTATGACTCAAGACACGGCGTATAGGTAAAAGCGAGAGTGATTTCATTCTTGAGTTTAGGCATAGGTGGGAGCTTCAATAGTGCCTATCGCCTAAATATTGAGCGTTCTATATACATTTGTCATTAAACGACTGGGATATGACTTGGGCTGACATCCATTTGATGATACTTCATCATTCAGGTTGATGAATTCACGCTATTATTTGAATTTTTACTGATGAAGTTTGCAGGATAAATGAGGAAGATCGGCTATAATTGAATATCGCAGCGGATGTAGTTTAAATACGTTTATTATTTATCAGCCAAGCGCTTAGTCTTTAAAGTGTGGTGCATCAGGTACAGTAAATGTTAAAGAAGCAAGACATCATCAACGTTGTACTGAATCTATTCAATGCTTATAGGTATAATTCAATCGGAATTGACCGAATTATTAGCGAATCCAATGTCGCTAAAATGACCTTTTATAAATATTTTCCATCTAAAACAAAATTAATTGAAGCATGCCTCGTGATTTAAAATCAGCATTTGCAGGCGTCATTAGATGCTGCATTATCGGAGTATGATCCTCAGGATTATTTTTCGCTTATTAAACTGATTTTTACTTGGTACGATGCTTGGTTTCGAACAGAAGATTTCAATGTGTGCATGTTCCAAAAAGCCGTAGAAGAAATTTCAAAAGTTATCCCTCGTCTTTACAGCCTACATTTGAATATAAAGTATGGTTGCAATCAATGTAAGCTTAGTCATGCACTGCATCAGCTAGGCATCAAACAAGCAGATCAGCTGGCTGCTTTTTATCCTGTATTTTAGATGGAATGACCATTCAGGCATAAATGGATGCTCAGCAAGTCCATTTAGAGGATTATTGGAAGCGTGTTGAAACATTGACCCAGTTGGAACGGGTTTAATTGGCTGTAAATACATGTTTAAAGAACAGTCTACGTTTTAATCCATATCTTGATCAATTTATTAAGTCATGCTTTAACCCCAATTTCGATTAATGATGTAAGCGCCAAAAAAAGCGCGATTATTTGGAGTAATCGCGCTGTGCTGATAAGAATTAAACTTTGGACGTCTTCTCAGATTTATTTTTCCCTCTGAATGTCACAAGTCATGTTGTAGTTTCATAAAATGTAGACAGATCTGTCTATATTTTGTGAAAGTATAAGGGATTTAAGGCAAGAAGCAATATCTATATTGAATTTTTTAAATGATTTTTATACCAAAAGACAAAACTAAATCACTATTTTTTATGATTATTTAAGTATTAAAAAATATTAGTTTGAACTTATAAAAAAACCGAAGCAGATGCTTCGGTTTTTTTGATTGAAATTAAAATCTGTCTATTTTATTTTTCAACGAATGCTCGTTCAACCACATAGTCACCTAGAACACCCATTTTCGGAGATTCTTTTAAACCATGTTGATCTAGAAGCGCCACGACATCTTTTAAGAAGGCTGGACTACCACAAAGCATTGCGCGATCTGTTTCTGGATTAAAACGTGGTAGGCCAATTTTCTCAAAAATTTCGCCAGTTTCAATCGCTGTGGTTACGCGCCCTCGGTTTGGATATTCTTCACGAGTCACAGTTGGGTAGTAAATTAATTTTTCTTTGATGCCCAATTCTTCAAAAAACTCATGGCTTGGTAACTCATTTAAAATCAAATCTTGATAAGCCAATTCAGAAATAAAGCGCGTACCATGAACCACAATCACTTTCTCAAAGCGCTCATAGGTCTCTGGATCACGAATGGTTGATAAGAAAGGGGCAAGACCGGTACCTGACGATAAAAGATATAAGTTTTTACCCGGGTTTAGGTCGTCAAGAACCAAAGTACCTGTCGGTTTTTTAGAGACTAAAAGTTCATCGCCTACTTTTACTTTTTGCAAAATAGAGGTTAAAGGACCATCAGGCACTTTAATTGAGAAAAACTCTAACTCTTCCTCGTAGTTGGCACTCGCGATTGAATACGCGCGCATTAAAGGCTTACCATTGACTTCCAAGCCAATCATCACAAATTGACCATTTTTAAAACGTAACGCCGTGTCTCGGGTGGTTTTAAAACTGAATAACGTGTCATTCCAGTGGTGAACGTGAGTAATCTTTTCGACGTTGAAAGCAGCCATTAAAGGTCTCAATAAATTATCAAATTAGAACAGCTTACTATTCTAATCTAAAATCATTCTCGATAAACTGAATATATTGAATTGAACTTATCAGAAAAAGTGATTATGATTGAAGTGAAAATGCCCATTATTGGTTATATGCAATCTCCTTATTTGGAGAAATTTGGGATTCCTCGTCAGCCGAATTTGGTACAGGTGGAATCCTATGTTGAAATGTCGGAACCGTATAATGATTTATTGGCATTTGAAGGGATCGAAGAATTTAGTCATCTTTGGTTGATCTGGCAGTTTCATGACAATAAGAACCAATCAGACTCAGACAAATTTCGTCCGCAAGTGCGTCCACCTCGTTTGGGGGGTAATCAAAAAATCGGCGTGTTTGCCACACGGAGTATGTATCGACCTTCACCAATTGGATTGTCTGTGGTTCAATTCAATAAACTAGAAAAAGTCGGTAAATCGCTTCGAGTTTATGTGACGGGGAGTGATCTGTTAAATGGTACACCCATTTTAGATATTAAACCGTATATCCAGTATTCAGATGCGGTTCAAGGTGCTCAAAGTGGTTATGCTCAGGATGAGCCTGAGATGAAAGCTGTGCGATGGTCATTCGAGGCCGAACAGATTAAACAAGATCTACTTCGTCAGCAGAAAATAACCCAACAGCATGTGGCTGAGCTAGAAGCTGTGTTGTCTTTAGATCCAAGACCTGCATATCAAGCCGATGCAGAGCGAATTTACGGTATGAACTTTGCAGGAATTGAAGTTAAATTTAAGGTCGATGAAGAGGGCGTGGAAATCCTGAATATCGTTTAGCTTAAGCATAGATGCTCGATTTAAAAGGTCATGTAGATCAAGTGTTTTTTTAACATTGAGTGATTATGCTAACCTGGTGTTTGGATATACCTAATACTTGGATTTCGGGCAAAACACTTTAAAGATTTACGCTTAAAATGGGTTGAGTATTTCTCTGGTCGCGTTTATCTATTCTTAGATTTAAACATGATCTATTTCGATGTTGAGTAGCATATTTAAAGCGCAGTACTTATAAAATATACAGGACTTTGGGTTGAATTATTTTAATTCGATTAAAGTGAATCATGACCCGAATTTGCTATAGTCGAGTCAAATTTTGGGGCTAAAAAGAATGAACTTTAATTTTGAAATTGATACCACATGGTGCTTGGAACAATTATTAAAAGACGGACGAATCTCAGAGCGCGATAAACTTTTGGTGCAAACCACGCATCGTCAACGGGAACAATTAAAATGGCATCCTTTACAGTGGATTTCACACTTTAATCTAAGTGACCATGCGGCGCCGCAGAGTCGTTTAACGCTGACGGCTTTATGTCAGTGGCTGGCGATTAAAGCAGATATGCCTTGGTATGTGATTGATCCCTTGAAAGCAGATGTGGCGGCACTTACCCAAGTCATGTCACAAGAATTTGCAGTTAAAAATAATATCTTGGCCGTTGAAGTGCAACACGATCAAGTTTTGATTGGAACAGATCAGCCTTATTTGAGTGATTGGCTACATAACCTGCAACAGAGTTTAAGTCCCAAGAAAATTGTGAAAGTATTGCTCAGTCCTGAGCAGTTAAAACGCTATATTGTTGAATATTATCAAGTCAGTCGTGCAGTAAACTCATCACAGAAAACCAGTGCCTATGATGCACAGAGTAAAAATGTAGAAGCACTGTTACAGTTGGGAGATGCACAGAACCCCGATGCCAATGATCAACACATTGTGAAATTGGTCGATTGGGTTTTACAGTTTGCTTTTGAGCAGGGTGCAAGTGATATTCATCTTGAACCACGCAAAGAAAAAGGCAAAGTTCGCTTTCGTATCGATGGGGTGTTGCATACCATTTATAATATGCCTGCCAATACGCTCACTGCGGTGATTTCCCGCATTAAAATTTTAGGTCGGATGAATGTCGCAGAAAAGCGCCGCCCGCAGGATGGGCGATTAAAAACCCGGACACCCAAAGGCGTTGAAACTGAACTACGCTTATCGACTTTGCCTACGGCATTTGGTGAAAAGTTGGTCATGCGTATTTTCGACCCTGAAGTATTGGTACGCAGTTTCCAACAACTGGGTTTCGATGAGCGTTTATTGGATCAATGGCACAGCTTAACTCAGCATAGCCACGGCATTATTTTGGTGACGGGTCCAACAGGCTCTGGTAAAACAACCACACTGTATTCTTCACTGAAACAGCTTGCTACAGAGCAGGTCAATGTCTGTACCATCGAAGATCCAATTGAGATGTTAGAGCCGAGTTTTAACCAAATGCAGGTCAACCCAGGCATTGAACTCGGGTTTGCTGATGGTGTCCGCGCTTTAATGCGTCAAGACCCTGATATTATTATGGTCGGTGAGATTCGAGATCACGACACTGCCAATATGGCGATTCAAGCGGCGCTTACTGGGCATCTGGTGCTATCGACCTTGCATACCAATGATGCTCCTTCAAGCCTGACGCGGTTACATGATCTGGGCGTTCAGCCTTTTCTAAGTGCCGCAACTATTTTAGGGGTATTGGCGCAGCGTTTGGTGCGTCAGCTGTGTACACACTGTAAAGAAAAATCCAATATTAACGCGCAAGAGTGGGAACATCTAACCTTTGATTATATTATGGAGATGCCCGAACAGGTCTATCATGCCAAAGGTTGTGATGTGTGCAGACACACCGGCTACAAAGGACGTGTCGGCATTTATGAATTTATGCCAGTAAGTTTAGAAGCAAAGCAGAAAATCAGTGCGCATGCCAATTTAGATGAACTTCGTGCCCAAGCCAAAAAAGAGGGCGTTGAGCCTTTACGCATTGCGGGTGCGCGTAAAGTCATAGACGGAGTAACTACTTTAGAAGAAGTGCTTCGGGTCGTGCCTTTAAATTAATCTGGACATGCGGTGAAATAAGCAATGGGGTGAAATAAGCAATGGGGTGGAATATACAGTTTGAAAATAAACTGCCATAACTTTTAAAATGATCATTTCTTAAGATTCACCTCATCTTGGTTTGGTTTAATGTATCTATCGAAAACACGAAACTAAAGATGAAGGTGATCACATGAACGTATTCAATCAAGCTTTAATTGCCGCAACACTGGTCACTGCAACCACATTTGCTGTAGCCGATACCGCAGTAAATAAAAGTGCCATTACCGCTGTGTCGACTACAACTGTGAAACAGGCGTTAACGCTCAAAGATGACAGTAAAGTACAGTTAAAAGGCTACATTGTAAAAGCCACGGGTGATGAGAAGTACCAATTCCGTGACCACACAGGCAGTATTAATGTCGATATTGATGATGAGTTATGGAATGGAAAGGCTATTTCTGCAAAAACACCGGTGGTGATTACAGGCGAAGTCGATATCGATTATAAACCTGCGAAACGTATCGAAATTGATGTGGACGCTGTGCAATTCTAAGGTCTAGCTCATTCTTGACTGACGCATGAATTTAAATCCAGAGATGCGTGAAGATCAAAAAAAAACCACATTGTCATGATGTGGTTTTTTTATAGAGATTGATTGTTCAAAAGAGGTTTTTTCAGGCATGCTATTTAAAAGTACCGATCTATAATCTAGTGATTAAAAAATGAGAAAGTGATGCGAATATTATTGGCTGAAGATGACGCTTCTCAAGCAGAAAGCATTCAATCGTGGTTAGCGCTCGATGGCTATAATGTCGATTGGGTCGATCGTGGCGATTATGCTATACATGCGATAGAACAGCATCAATATGACTGTATTTTACTGGATCGTGGTTTACCCAAAGCCACAGGTGATGAAATATTGCAGGTGCTACGTAAAAATAATATCGAAACTCCCGTGATTTTTATCACGGCACAAGACAGTATTCATGACCGTGTGCAAGGTCTGGATTTGGGTGCCAATGACTATTTGATTAAACCTTTTAGTTTAGAGGAGTTATCCGCGCGTGTTCGCAGTCAACTGAGGCAGAAACAACAGCAGGCTTCACATCAAATTCACTATGCAAATTTAAATTTAGACACTCAGGCTAAAGTGGTGACGCAAGATCAAAAGACTGTGAACTTGACCGCTAAGGAATATCAGATTTTATATAAATTGATGCAGAAACCTGAGCATGTGGTGACACGAGAGCAACTTGAAGAATCCCTGTATGCATGGGGAGATGAAATCGAAAGCAATGCAATTGAAGTGTATATTTATCAATTGCGCAAAAAAATTGGCAGTGAATTGATTAAAACCATTCGTGGACTCGGTTATCGTATGAATCAAGCATCTTCATTAAAATAGATATTTAGTGATGTTGATAAAACCATTTTCCTAGCAAAAATCTCTAGCTCACTTGAGACAGTTATCGATGTCAGATCAGCCAAAAAACGTGTCATTACAAAAAAAATTAGTGCAATCATCCATGTTCAGTTCGATGCTTGCAGGGCTAATTGCGCTGGCACTTTTAATTGGTCTTTCATTTTATCAAACCATGCAATTGCATGATCAAATGATGGATGAGATTTCTGAAATTTTGCTCAGCTCAGATATTAGCGTAGGTCAGCGCCAAGCTTCTGGTGCAGATTTAGATGAACTCAGTGAGCAGTTTGATATCGATTATCAGCTGAAATTGCCTCATCAGTTGCTAACAGAAACAGATCATTTTGAAAGCTATGCAGGTCAAGCTGAAACAGTCCTGTATGATCATGAGCAGTTTGCATTGGTCTGGTTAGATGGACAGCTTTTAAGGCGTTATCAAGCTCTTGAAGATGATCAAACGTTGACCATGTATCAACCGATGCTGGCGCGTTTTCAAGAGCTTGCAATGAGTAGCTTGGGGTATTTGGGCATACTGAGTATTTTGTGGTTATTACAATGGGGAATTGTGCACTTTGCAATTAAACGCCAATTTAGATCTTTACTAAAACTCTCAACAGACATTTCTGAGAAAAATGCCGCAGACTTAAGTCCTATTCAACAGCCACAGCCTGAACTTCAAGAATTACAACCGATGGTGATGCAAATTAATCAGATGCTCAGTCGTTTAGAGCAATCTTTACTGGCAGAGCAGCGCTTTACTTCGGATGCCTCGCATGAATTACGCTCGCCGCTGTCCGCGATTCAGATGCGCTTGCAACTGTTAAACCGAAAATATGGGGAGATCGATCCCGCTTTAAGCCAAGGCTTTAAGCAAATTCAGGCGGATGTCAGCCGAGGCAGTAATGTGCTCGAAAATTTACTTCTGCTTGCACGTTTAGATCCATCCGATGCCAAACAGCTTCCGCGCCAAACGGTGCAGATGGATGCTGTTGTAGAAGCGGTGCTTAACATACTGCACCCTTATGCTTTGCAAAAGCAGATTGATTATCAGCTTGAGCTTAAAAATGTCAGTCTTGAAGCAAATAAAGAACTGATTTTGATCTGTATACGCAATCTGGTCGACAATGCCATTCGCTATTCCGAACCAGGCGGAATAATTAAGATGGAGTTAAATCCGCAAAACTCTAGTGTGCATTTTAAGATAGAAAATGCGGGGCAGGGCTTAAGTGATGCGGTGTTAAAACGGTTAGGAGAGCGCTTTTATCGAGAACTGGGCACCAAAACTCAAGGTTCAGGTTTGGGGCTTTCGATTTGCAAAAAAATCATCCAATTACATGGCGGCAAGATTGAGTTTTCAGCCTCAAATTTGGGCGGTTTAAAGGTTGATGTTGCTTTGCCTGTACAGCCTGAATATTTTTAATCAATCGCTTGTTTATTTCATTGTTCATCAAGACGTCTGTATTAAATTTAAAGATATAAGGATTGAAGTGCATGCTTAAATGCTCATGCTACCCATCAAAATTTAGACCAGATTTAAAATAAAGCTAAGCGTTAAACGAGCATTAAAAAAGCAGTATGCGCTGATTCATACTGCTTTTTTCCACGATTATTGTTGTGAATTATTGTTATTTTATTTGGTCAGAATGAGGCGGTTGTTACGGGTTAAACGTAAACGATATTCTTCTCCTGCATGCATAATGCGAATTTCACGGCCCAAGGCAAATAAGTTGTTGGAATGTAGCATTGGAAGTGATGGATGTGTTTCATTATTACGGGTAAATAAGCTAAATGGTGCGTTCATTCCTTCGACTCCGTGGTATGTGTTGAACGATTTAAATGATAATCATTATCGAATAGAGCTGTCAACGATAATTTTACTCATTTATAAAAAAACCATATTTGCTTACACTTGGATAAACTTGTAAAAGCTGAAGCGCATGAATAAACCCATTGTAAATGTTGCGATTGCATTGATCTTACATCGAAATAAAGTACTGGTCGGATGGCGCAAAGGAACGCAACATCAAGGCAATAAATATGAATTTCCAGGCGGTAAAGTCGAACATGCTGAATTGCCTGTGGAAGCTTGTCGCCGTGAAATACGTGAAGAAGTCGGCATCGATATCACCAGATGGCATCCATTTGATGTGATTCGATATGAATATGATGACCTCCATGTGCATTTACATATTTTTCACAGCATGCTTTCGCTTGCGCAATTGAATGAAATTCAACACCCATGGACATGGTACAACCGAGCAGAATTAAAGGATCTGGCGTTCCCCAAGGCCAATGACCGCATCATTCAACGTCTAAACTGGTCTAAATATCTTAAAATTTCAGCAGATATAAATGATCTAGAAGGCTTGAATCATGACACATGGATGTATTTAAGAGCAGCGCCAACGACTGATCTCATACAAGTAATCAATGCGCTTCCAGCCTCAAACCTCAATCAGCTAATCGTTAACATTGAACTGTGGCAAGCGCTCGATACATCGGTTCAACAGCATCTGGCGGCAGTACAGATTAAGCATGACCAATTAATGCGTCTCAATGCGGGGGCATTGCCTTTAGGAATTCGCAGCATCGCATCGTGTCATGATACGCTTTCAGTTGAACAAGCGCGAAACATCGGCTGTGATGCCATGATGTTGAGTCCAGTTCACACGACAGCGACTCATGCAGATGCTAGGCCTTTGGGCTGGGAGCAGTTTGTACAGCTTTGTTTAATCGCTGAGGTGCCTGTTTTTGCACTTGGTGGTTTAAGCCCTTCAGATTTAAAGCTCGCAGAGCAATACGGGGCATATGGGGTCGCCGGCATTCGGCAGTTTTAATCCAAAAAAAATCTCTTCAGAAGAGATTTTTTTGATTATAAAGCTTGTATACGCGCCTGTGCTTCTTGAATGGTTTTCGCATTTTTTTGCAACTGTGCTGATTTTAAAATAATCTGCCACAGTTGACGCTTCATGCTATTGGTTTGTGCATAACTGAGTCCTCTTCTAGCTAAGGACTCTGCATTGCTGGCTTGATTTTTATGATTTGAAATCATTGCCAAATACATATAAGTTTCTGCAGATTGCGGCGCAAGGCGCTGAGCATGCATTGCAGCTTGTTCAGCTTCATTCCATTTGCCTTGCTTAAATGCTGTTTGAGTCTGTTGCATTAGTTGTTTAAATGCAGGCAACTGACGACCATCATCAAATTTTTGCTGGGTTTGTTGCTGTGGTGGTATTACGACTTGCAATTGTTCGCGTTTAATCTCAGGACGTTCATAAGGGGTAATTTTAATCCCCTCAGGAGTTTTAACCTGAGGTACGCTTTCTGTTTTAGGCAAGTTTTGCGTTTGCGTCGGCTTTTGAACGGAAGTGGACTGACAACCCACCAAAGAGATACTACCCCCTGAGACCAGACACAATGATAAAAAGCCTGATTTAAACCCTAATTTAGACCCTGTCATACGCTATACCTATTTTCAAACATGTACGTATCTGGAACGTGTACGTATCACGAATTAAACACTTTAATTTAAGGTTGAAAACTGCCACTCGAAATCACACGGCTATTGGAATTGGATAATTCTTGTTCCATTTCACTTTCACTTTCTCGAATGTAGTTTTCAATACTATCTTCAGATGGATTGGTTTCAGGAACAGTTTGCGTATCAGGACTGTAAGTGGGTTCGACTTGATAATGCGGCAGGCCACACGCCGTTGCACGTTTAGGAATGGTATGACGCAGCAGCGGAATATACAGCGCGCCTTCACAGCCTTGCGCAGAGAGTTCACCGCTGCTTACATCAAGCCACTGCCACTGGACATTATCTGGTTGGCGCAAATTGACTGGCTTTTGGCGTAGTTGCTTCATCACGTTAATCCAAACGGGCAGTGCACCGGATGTACCTGTCAGCCCAGTCACTTTATTGTCATCTAGACCCAGCCATACCACAGCCAGATTGTTTCCAGAGTAACCTGCAAACCATGAGTCACGTGTGTCATTGGTGGTGCCTGATTTTCCTGCCAAATTCAAACTGGTGGGTAGGCTGTTATATGCAGCTTTGCCTGTACCGGCAGTCATTACACGTTGTAAACCATAGTTCAGCAAGTAAGCTGCTGAAGGGTCAATGGTTTGTTGTACATTCAAACTATAGCGATCGAGTGCTCGACCATTTGAATCCACCACCGAACGAATCGATTTATTTGGATATTTAAAACCACCTGTTGCAAAGTTACCGTAAATACTCAGCACTTCCATGGGTGACATATCCACAGCACCCAAGAAAATAGACGGGTAGCTTGGAATATTGGAAGTGACTCCAAATTTAGACAAATTATTACTGAAACTGGAGAGTCCGAATTCTTGTCCTAAACGCACAGCAGATAGGTTATATGAATTGGCAAGTGCTTGTACCATTGGTACATAACCATAACCACTTCCGCTATAGTTTTTAGGCGTCCATGATTTGTTCCCATCGACGGGAATACTGATCGGACTGTCTTCTACCACGCTTGCCCAATTGTAGCGACCAGATTCTAATGCACTGAGGTAAATCGCAGGTTTGAGTAATGAGCCGACTTGACGTTTGGCATCAATCGCGCGGTTAAAACCGGTAAAGTCAGCCGTTGAACCGACTGCTGCAATCAATTCACCGTTTTCAGGGTGAGAGACTAATACTGCGCCTTGCAAGTTTTTCAAACGTGCAGGGTTGGCCTTAGAAATACGTGAAACCGTATCAATAAAAGAAGTTTGAATTTTGGTTTGTGCAATCGGATCTAAAGTGGTGAAAATACGTAGACCTTGATTGGTCAGATCCCCTTCTTGATACTCGGCTTTAAGCTGACGACGGACAATGTCCAAAAAGTCCGGAAAGCGAGCAGGGCCAATGGTCGGCTTGCTAATCACATTTAAAGGTTTTGCAGATTCGGTATCATACTGATCTTGGGTCAAATAGCCCATAACCAACATATTGTTTAACACAATATTGCGACGTTTTTTAGCGCTTTCAGGGTTACGCCAAGGATTATATAGACTAGGTCCTTGAACCAAACCAACCAAGAACGCTTGCTGAGCAATACTCAGTTCACGCAGCGGCAAACCAAAGTAAAACTGTGAAGCCAAACCATAACCATTGATAGAATAGTTGCCGTTTTGTCCTAGATTCACTTCATTTAAGTAAGCCTCTAAAATCTCATCTTTGTCATAATGCAGCTCAAGCAAAAACGCCATAAAGGCTTCATTAACTTTACGTTTTAGGGTACGTTCAGGCGTTAAATAGAAGTTTTTCACCAATTGCTGGGTTAAAGTTGAACCCCCTTGGCGTTTACCCCCCGTGATATTACTTACCACCGCACGGGCTGTACCACGCACAGAAACCCCGTGATGGTGATAAAAATTACGATCTTCAGTGGCAATCAAAGCCTGAATCAGTGGTTTTGGGACTTTATTGAGTTTAATCAGTACACGATCTTCATTGTGCTGCGGATAAATACCCCCAATCAGCATGGGTTCTAAACGAGCAATGCCTGTACTGGAAGGTTTGGTTGCCTTAATTTCAGAAACCTGTGCATCTGTAAATGCCACTTGCAAAATTTGTTCAGGTTCAACGCTATCACCGAAGTCGAACCCACGGGTATGCACAAAAACGGTATTGTCTTGAACCAAAAAGTTGCCGGGTTTGGTGTAATTTTCAGAATTTTTATAGCCGAGTAAACCCAATTCTTTTTGGAAATCCGCCTGATCAATCGGTGCATTGGCATACACTTCTAAAGGACGGGCAAATACTTTAGCTGGAATATCCCAGCGGTTGCCTTCAAATTTGTCACGAATGACATTATCTATACGAATAAGATAGATACTAAAAATGACAAATGCCGCAATGATCAGCACAGAAAAAAGGAGCGCAATTAAGCCAATACCACGTTCAGACTTCATAGATTAAGAGCATAACTCGAATTAGTTTGGCTCATCATGCGAAGCTTTTCATTTTTTTGCAATAATTAAACTGTGAAAATAAGCAATTAAAAAGCCGAAATTAATGCTTGAGAAGCAAGCCACTATGCTTCAAAGTAAGTGAAAGCATCTCGTTCATTTATACTTTAAGGGTAGGGTGACTGAACAGATTAAGCTCATTTGAAACAGATCTGTCAGATGTCAGATTGCATCTGTTAATGTTATGATATTCCCTCATTCTTCTGGAGCCGCGGCATACGTGCAACTTTCAGCCAAGACCTTTCGAAATATTGGACTCATTGGACGACCAGATAAATCATCGGTCGTGGAAACCTTAAGTCTGATTCATGATCATATTATCAGCTTAGGTTTACATCCAGTTTTTGACGCAGAAACTGCCAAACTCGTGCCTTATAAAAATACGCAAACTGTGAGCCGTGCTTTATTGGGTGAAGTGGTGGATTTGGTGATTGTGGTGGGTGGTGATGGTTCTTTATTACATGCAGCGCGCTCCTTAGTGAAATACAACACGCCTGTCATAGGCGTGAACCGAGGGCGTTTAGGTTTTTTAACCGATATCAAACCGACTGAAGTGCTGTTTAAACTCGATCAAGTCTTAAAAGGTGAGTTTCAGTTAGACCGCCGTTTTCTACTTGAAATTGAAGTTCGCAGTAAGAATGAGCTGATTTATGATGCCATTGCATTGAATGACGTGGTGCTGCATTCGGGTAAGTCGGTGCATATGATCGAATTTGATTTGCACATCGACGGTCAGTACGTCTACCGTCAGCATAGTGATGGTTTAATTGTCTCCACGCCAACAGGTTCAACCGCTTATGCACTTTCGGGTGGTGGCCCAATTCTGCATCCGAGTATGGATGCGATTGTCCTTGTACCGATGCATCCGCATACCTTATCCTCTCGACCGATTGTGGTCGGTGGCCAGAGTGAAATTAAAATCCAAATTTGTGAAAATCGCGTGTTACCGATGGTCAGTGCTGATGGTCAACACAGTATTTCACTGAATGAAGGGGATTGGTTGCACATTCGCAAACATCCTTTTAAGTTAATGCTATTACATCCACCAGGCTATGATTTTTATATGGCATGCCGTACCAAGCTTGGCTGGAATCAAGATTTTGAATCATTTCAACAACAGGATTGACCATGAATATTGAACAAATGCTTTCTATCTTAGATGCCGATATTGTCGCGCGTTTAAAGACAGCGGTTGAGATTGGTAAATGGCCCAATGGTGTTGTACTCACCAAAGAACAACGTCAAATTTCTATGCAAGCTGTGATTGCATGGGAAGCGCAGAATTTACCTGAAAATGAACGTTCAGGTTATATTGACAAAGGTCATAAGGACGAAGGTGATGAATGCGATTCTCACGTACCTGAGCCTGAATTCCAGCCGATTCGTTTTGTGTAATACATTGCTGAATTAAAGTTAAAAAAAGACACGGCGGTGTCTTTTTTTAACTGATTTTTTTGAGAAATGAATTTAATACTATACTTTGGAAATAAACGATCTAAAAGTGAGTTTTTAGCTGTTAAGACGTTTATCTCTCATTTGAAGCTGAACGATTCTCCCAAAACACTTTCGCTTTGGCTTGGGCTTCTGCAAAGGTATCAAAAGCATTCATGCTGTAAAGCGCAATCGCCATGGTTTCAACGACAGCCACTTCGCCATATTCATGTGACTGCTTAGCTTCCCAAACCGCTTTAAAGGTCGTGAGGTCAAGTTCTTCCTCAATAGGACTACGATCTGCTGTTAACTTTGGGAGTTCCAGCTCATACAATTCACCATGTTTAATACCGCAGATTAAAGTTTTCGCGTCTGGATTGCGCTCAAATTCACCGCCTTCACCCTTAATGACAGCACTATTTTGATAGCCCAATTGAAATGCGGTTTGTTGATGTGATCCGCGATAAGCCGGATGGAAAATCGCTTGTAAAGTCGCTTTGGCATTAAAAGGATTGATTAGTCTTGCAAGCGTATGAATTGGAGAGCGCAGTCCCATCACATTTCTTAAATCAATTAAATCACTCAAGATGGGTGAAATGCACGCTAAGGGTATATAAGCAAAATTTTGAGATTGAAGATGTCGAGCGACATCATCTTCATTTTGAGCAATAGAATAGCCTAAGTACTCTAAAACTTGTTCGGTATAAACACGGTTCAAGGTATGACCAGAGGCGCCATGCATTACAATTTTATAACCGTTTTGCGCAAGGGTCAGTGCTGCCAGTAAAAACCACGGATAATGCTTACGCTTGCCTGCATAGGATGACCAATCCAAATCTACATCCAGCGCTTTAAACTTAAGCTGATCACGTGTGGCTTGAACAAAACCACTCAGCTCATCCACCGATTCTTCTTTCACGCGAAGTAGCATCAAAAATGCGCCCAATTGCACATCGAGCACTTCATTTTGAAGAATTAAAGTAAAAGCATCGTAGGCTTCTTGGTAGCTAAGAGATCTTGAACCATTTTTACCTTTACCCACAATCCGAACATATTGTGCAAAAGGGTGTTCAAGATCTCGGTAGAGATTACGTTTTTGGTTCATGATTAATTTTTCAATATCAATATTGCATTCAATCTATACTAGGTCATAAACGCTGTGAATCCTATGCCCAGTTTTAGGCTGTCTCATTCTATTTTAGCGTTTCTGGCGATTTTAAAGCTCAGCGTGACGAGATTGACTCAAATAACCAGCCTTTGCTTCAGCATTGCGCATGACACTGACCATAAAAATGATTAGGATGCCAATAGATAAATTTAATACAACAACAAAAGACTTTTGTATCTGTACACTGAATTGATGCAAAAGAACAAGACCAGACTAGACCAGACAAGGAATGAATAGATGTTGGCTTATGATGCTGATTTAGAATTATTTCGTGATAACTTCAAGCGTTTTATGAAGGAACATGTGGCGCCTTTTTATGAGCAGTGGGAGCGTGAAGGGCTATACCCAAGATCACTGTGGAATCAACTGGGTGAAAATGGTTTTCTCTGTGTCGATGTTCCAGAAGAATACGGCGGTTATGGCGTACCGACTCATTATTCATTGATGTTGGTTGAAGAGTCTGCACGGGCAGGGTATAGCGCAATTTCAACCGGAATTTCATGCCACTCCGAAATCGCAGCGCCTTATATTTTGCATATTGCCTCAGAAGAACAGAAGCAATATTGGTTGCCGAAAATGGTTTCAGGTGAAGTGGTCGGTGCAATTGGCATGACTGAGCCGGGTGCTGGTTCAGATTTACAAGCCATGCGTACCAGTGCAATTTTGCAAGGCGATCATTATGTTTTAAACGGCTCTAAAACCTTTATCTCCAATGGTCAACATGCTGACCTTGTGGTACTTGCGGTAAAAACTGATCCGCAAGCACGTGCCAAAGGCGTATCTTTAATTTTGACAGATACGCATTTAGACGGATTCAAAAAGGGCACCAATCTTGAAAAAATTGGTCTGCACTCACAAGATACTTCGGAGCTTTTCTTTGACAATGTCAAAGTGCCTAAAGATCAATTGTTGGGTCAGCCGGGTCAAGGCTTTGCTTATTTAATGCAAGAACTCCCACGTGAGCGTACAGCGATTGCTGCAACTGCGATTGGTGCGATTCGAGGTTCGATTGATGTGACCGCAGCATATGTCAAAGAGCGCCAAGCTTTTGGTCAAGCCATTGGAAACTTCCAAAATACCCGTTTTGTCTTAGCCCAAGCCAAAATTGACGAGCTCGCAACGGCTGCTTTTTATGAGCGAAATGTAGAACTTTACATGCAAGGCAAGTTAGATGTAGAAACTGCTGCGGCATTAAAAAGCTTCAGTACTGACATGCAGATGAAGATTGCCGATAACCTGCTACAGCTGTTTGGTGGCTACGGCTACATGACGGAATATCCAATTTCTCGTTTCTTTGTAGATGCGCGCATACAACGTATTTACGGCGGCACCAATGAAATTATGAAAGAGATTGTGGCTCGCGGTATTTTAGGTCGCTAATTTAAATAGCTACGTTAGGTATTAACCTGTGAGTTTAATCGCTTGGGTGATTTTGTTTCTGCTTCAGTCACTCTTTTATAAGTGGGTACTGTCGTGGGGCGGGGCACAGTGGTTGGTCGGATTGAAATCCGCACTCACTTTTGGCTGGATGAGCTGGGACTGGAATACCGAGCAAATTCGATTTTATGCACTGCTATTATGGATCATTGCATCGATTTGGTTTGTGATCGGGGTATTTCAGCCGAATTTAAGATTTTAAAATTCACATTTATTTTCTCGATGTTTAAATCAAGTGCTCACGTCAGGTGGGCATTTTTTGACTCAAGTAAATCCAATCTATATTCTTCAAAATTAGAATATTGAACTTTCCTCTTGAATCCGCCAATGTAAATAGATGCCTAAAATTTGATTATAGATATTGATCAAATTGATGAATAATTCAACTGTATATTTTTAAAACTGATTTGATCAAAGTTTGGTTGCTTAACAATTGAAAGCTAACTATTGTTATACTGTTTACATAACCGTTTCTGCAGGGCGACATAACAATGATCAACGATGATCAAAACACAACGAATTCTTTAGACTTAGTTCAAATCCGTGAAGATATCGACTCGGTCGATCAACAAATTCAGCAGTTGATCAATCGTCGCGCTAAACTGGCGGAAGCTGTGGCAAAAGCCAAGTTTGCCTCTGAAGAAAACCCAATGTTTTATCGTCCTGAGCGTGAAGCACAAGTTTTGCGTAATGTTATGGAGCGTAATGAAGGACCACTTTCAGATACCACCATGGCACGCTTGTTCCGTGAAATCATGTCTGCATGCTTGGCTTTAGAAGCGCCGCAAAGTATTGCATTTTTGGGTCCAGTGGGGACTTTTACGCATTCAGCAGTACTGAAACACTTTGGTCAAGATGCCGTGATTCGTCCGATGCCCACCATTGACGAAGTGTTCCGTGAAGTTGAAGCGGGCAGTGCACATTATGGTCTAGTCCCGGTTGAAAATTCATCTGAAGGTGTAGTGAATCATACTTTAGACTGTTTTAAATCGTCACATCTCAATGTGATTGGTGAAGTTGAGCTGCGTATTCACCATCAATTCCTCATTTCTTCTAACACGCGGAAAGACAGTATTAAACAAATTTATGCCCATCAGCAAACGTTGGCGCAGTGCCGTGGTTGGTTAGATGCAAATTATCCAAGTGTTGAACGTGTTGCCTTAAGTTCAAATGCAGAAGCTGCGCGCCGTATTCGTAATGAATGGCATTCAGCAGCCATTGCCTCAGAAATTGCGGCAAATCTGTATGATCTTGAAATTTTAAACAGTAATATTGAAGATAACCCTGAAAACACCACACGTTTCTTGGTCATTGGCCGTGAAAAAATACCGCAAAGTGGCAGTGACAAAACGTCGCTTTTGGTTTCAGCACATGACCGTGCCGGTGCTTTACTTGAAATTTTAGCACCATTTGCAAAACACAATATTAGTTTGACCAGTATTGAAACCCGTCCTGCATTGCCTGAAAAATGGGCCTATGTCTTCTTCATTGACCTTGAAGGTCATGTCGATCAAGACAATGTTAAAGCTGCAATTGAAGAAATTCGTCCATTGGTCAAAGAAGTGCGCGTACTGGGTTCATACCCACTTGCTGTTCTATAAATTGGGTTAAACGTTTAAACATGGCTCAACCATTATTTAAAAAAGTGGCATTTATTGGGCTGGGCTTGATTGGTTCAAGCTTGGCACGTGTGATAGCCGCTGAACAGCTTGCAACGACTGTGGTGGCATCTACTCGTTCGCAAAAGACTTTAGAGGATGCCAAAGCGCTGGGTTTAATCTCTGAAGGTTATAGCGACCCCATTGATGCAGTTAAACATGCAGATTTGGTGGTGTTGGCACTCCCTGTCAGAGCAACGCAAAAGGTGTTGCAACAGATCCGTCCGCACTTAACTGAAAACGTTATTTTAACGGATGTGGGCAGTACCAAAGGCAACGTGGTCGAGGCAGCAAAGGCGGTGTTTGGTGAGGCATTGCCCATTGGTTTTGTACCGGGTCATCCCATTGCAGGCGCGGAGCACACGGGCGTACATGCAGGCAAGGTTGATTTATTTGCCCATCATAAAGTGATTTTAACGCCATTACCCAGCTCTGCCACTTGGGCGGTTGAAAAGCTGACTCGTCTTTGGCAAGCGGCCAAAGCTGAAGTGATTTGCATGGATGTGGAAAAGCACGATGAAGTGCTGGCACACACTAGCCACTTACCGCATTTGATGGCCTTTAATTTGGTTGAGCAACTGGCCAACCGTGAAGATAATCTTGATATTTTCCGCTATGCAGCGGGAGGTTTTCGAGATTTTTCTCGGATTGCGGCCAGTGACCCTCAAATGTGGCATGACATTTTCTTTGCCAATAAAACAGCCATTTTAAATGCAGTCGATGGTTTTGAAAGCCAACTGTCAATCATTCGTAAACTAATTGAAGAAGAAGATTCACAAGCACTGATGGGTTTACTCGGGCATGCGCAAGCAGCACGACAACACTTCACTCATATGCTTGCCAAGAAACCCTTGATGGAGAAAAAGAGCATGACACAGCAGTTTAGTATTTTGCCGGGGGCGAAATCATTCCAAGGGACGTTTAGCATTCCGGGTGATAAGTCAGTGTCACATCGCTCAATCATGTTTGGTGCGATTGCAGAAGGCACCACGCAGGTCACGGGTTTCTTGGAAGGTGAAGATGCACTGGCAACCTTACAAGCGTTTCGTGATATGGGCGTCAATATTGAAGGGCCAAAAAATGGTGAAGTGACCATTCATGGTGTGGGCATGCACGGGCTAAAAGCGCCAAGCGGTGAGCTTTATATGGGCAACTCTGGCACGTCTATGCGCCTGCTTTCAGGCATGTTGTCTGCACAAAAGTTTGACTCTGTGATGACGGGAGATGCATCCCTCTCTAAACGTCCGATGGAGCGTATAGCCAAACCTTTACGTGAAATGGGTGCGCAGATTCAAACCACAGGTGAGCGTGGTACACCGCCCGTGTCCATTACCGGCAACCAAAACCTACACGGTATTCACTACGACTTACCAATGGCCTCTGCACAAGTGAAATCAGGTATTTTACTGGCGGGACTTTGGGCAGATGGCGAAACCTCGATTACTGAACCTGAGCCGACACGTGACCACTCTGAACGTATGCTGCGTGCCTTTGGTTATGAGGTCAACACCCAAGGCAATCGTATTTCACTGCAAGGCGGCGGTAAGTTGGTCGCGACCAATATTCAAGTACCTTCAGATATTTCATCGGCTGCTTTCTTCATGGTGGGTGCTGCGATCACGGAAGATTCAGATGTCACCCTTGAAGCGGTAGGCATTAACCCGACACGTACTGGTGTGATTGAAATTTTAAAGCAAATGGGCGCAGACATCAGTGTCGAAAATGAACGCATTGCAGGCGGTGAGCCGATTGCAGATATTCGTATTCGTGGCACGCGTACGCTCACAGGTATTCATATGCCCGAAGATCAAGTACCGCTTGCGATTGATGAATTTCCCGCTTTATTTATTGCGGCAGCATGTGCAGAAGGTCGGACCATTTTAACAGGTGCAGCAGAACTTCGTGTGAAAGAGTCTGACCGCATACAAGTGATGGCAGATGGTTTAAAAACCATGGGCATCGACTGCACGCCAACTGAAGATGGCATTATCATCGAAGGCAAGGGTAAATCAGGCGACTGGTCTGCGATTTTCAATGGCGGTGAAATTGAATCACATCATGACCACCGTATCGCCATGAGTTTCTCGATGGCAGGCCTACGGACTTCGGGTGAAATTAAGATCATTGGGACAGAAACAGTTGCCACCAGTTTCCCAACCTTTACAGCGCTGAGCAATCAAGCGGGACTGAGCATTAAAGTCACCGAATAATTCGTCAGGTTTTTGTATCTTTGGTCTAAAACAGCCAAGCTTTTGCTTGGCTGTTTTATATTTATTGCTTATGCTCAATCCATATAAATAAAATGCCTTTGGATGAAGACATGAGAAAATTACAATTTTTAGCAAACTGTGAAACGCATTCTCACCCCAATGCAAGCAACTCATGTCACATTACTCAACAATACGTGACCGATTTACTCTCTAAACAGCTTAAAAATTATGGCTTCACCGCTGAAGAAGCGGCTGAAAAAAAACTAGAAGTGAGTGTCGAAGATCATCCTGTGGCCATTGGGGTCAATTGCAGTGTTAAAGATGAAAATGGACTGTTGGTGTGCGAAATTACTGCTCATGCCAATGAAGAGCAAGATTGGTTTAGCCGAATTGAAACTCAAAGTGTGATCAAGCAATTGTCGCAAGCGGTGGAAAACACCTTGAAAGAAGATGAGTCATTTAGTGCATTTGAATGGAAGTCATAATATTTAACATCGTGCTTAAGAGAATTGGATAAGCTGAGTATGTATTTACCGCATCATTTTGAGGAATCTAGATTAAACATTTTGATTGAATTAATTAAGCAGCATTCATTTGGCAGTTTAATTACTCATATCGATGGGGAGCTAGACGCGAATCATTTGCCCTTTGAATATGATGCTCAGCAGCATGTTTTACTTGCGCATATTGCAAAAGAAAATCCGCTCTATCACAAGCTCCGTCATGAGACTGATGCATTGGTGGTATTTCACATCGATCAAGCTTATGTGTCGCCAAACTGGTATGCAGGGAAGTTTGAACATCATCGCGCTGTACCGACATGGAATTATGTGGTGATTCATGTCAAAGGCAAAGTTTGCTTAATTGAGGATCAAAAAAAGCTAAGAGGAATTCTTGCTAAACTGACTCGTCACCATGAGGCAAGTCAAAGTAAACCTTGGAAAATGACCGATGCGCCGGAGGATTATATTCAAGATCAATTAGAGCATATTGTGGGGCTTAAAATTGATATTAAAGACATGATGGGTAAATTTAAACTGAGCCAGAACCGTTCAATAGACGATGCAGAAAATGTGGCACAAGCGCTTTCTCAGCAAGGAAAATCCACGATCAGCAACTTGATGTTTGAGCAAATTCAAGATCGAGCGAAATAAATAAATCAAAAAAAGACCACCTTGAAGGTGGTCTAAAAAAGATGCATCACGCGGTTAAAAAACGCGAAATTGCAATACGAAGCTGCTTTAGATAACCGGTAAAAAAGTGATTTGCCCCTGGAAGTACAGTCAGTAAATGACGTTGAGGTTTGGCCCAAACAATCAAATCAGACAATAGCGTCACTTCATCAGCCTCACCATGAATAAACAAAATATCGCCTTTAATGGCCGGTGTTTCATAGTGACGAATGCCTGCAACCGTCGCTGTAGGGAGGCCACAAAGAATCACTTGCTCTGGCTGGATTTCGTCAGGAAGCGCGTGATACGCTTTAGCCATAACGTGTGCACCAAAACTAAAACCTCCGACATAAAAAGGTAAGCTAATGTGCATTAATCGAACATGCTTAATCAGGGTTAAGATATCTTCGGTTTCACCAAATCCTTCATCATGTACACCTTCGCTTTGACCAGAACCGCGGAAACTTGGACGGTATACAATATAACCGCGCTCAAGAAACATTTGCGCGAGCAGTGTAGGCACTTTATGTTGCGGCGTACCGCCTTGAAGGGGGTGTGGGTGACAAACGACAGCGAATCCTTTTACTTCGCCCTGAGGATAATCAACAAAAACCTCAATTTTGCCAATAGGACCTTGAATGAACATTTGTTCAGACATAATTAATACCGATTAACGTGCAGGGGAATCGGGTATTTTAACGTCAATTGCAAAGAAAAACACAAATGGAAATAAAATAAGTCTACTGTTATAGTCTGATTAATTGTTTTTTGATCAGGTTTCTATGCTCGCCTTAATTTCCCCTGCTAAGACGTTAGATTATGAATCTACACTTCCAACCGATAAGCACACTTTACCAAGATTATTAGACCATGCTCAACAGCTCATAGACATAAGTCGTAGCTTATCTGCGTCTGAAGTGGCCAAACTAATGAGCGTGAGTGAAAAAATTGCCACCCTCAATGTTGAGCGCTTTAGAGACTGGCAAGCTGATTTTGATTTTTCCAATGCACGTCAAGCCATCTTTGCCTTTAAAGGGGATGTCTATACAGGTTTAGATGCCTATCAATTGGATGATTCAGACATTGAGTTCGCACAGCAGCACTTAAGGATGTTATCGGGCTTATATGGGCTATTACGCCCTTTAGATTTAATGATGCCTTATCGTTTGGAAATGGGTACAAAATTGAATAATGATCGCGGTCAAAATCTATATGCCTTTTGGGGTGATCATATTACTGACTTGATCAACTCAGATCTGGCAGATGCTCAGTCAGAATTATTGGTCAACCTGGCATCCGATGAATATTATAAATCGGTCAAAGAGAGCAAAATTAAGGCTGAAATTTTAAAACCTGTGTTCCTCGATCAAAAAACTGGGAAATACAAAGTGATTAGTTTCTATGCCAAAAAAGCACGTGGACTGATGGCGCGTTACATCATTGAAAATCAAATTTCAAAAGCTGAAGACCTAAAATCATTTAATACTGATGGTTATTACTTCGACGCCGAAAGCTCACTCAAGGGTGAGTTGGTGTTTAAACGTGATGAGCAAGTAGCCTAAGGTTGTTCAAATTGTGAGGATGTCCCATTGCTAGCAAATCAAAACTACACAAAAGATTTTCGTCAGCATTGGGAACACTGTCTGCTTAAAGCGAATCTGCCCATAACACATCGTAAAAATGTTTATGGGCTGTTAAGTCAGGCATATTCAGAACCACAGCGTTATTATCATACTCAGCAGCATATTGTAGAGTGCTTAGCGCATTTTCATCAGGTTCAGCATGTTTTGCACGATCCTTTAGCGGTTGAAATTGCGATTTGGTTTCATGATCTGGTTTATGATCCTAAAGCACTTGATAATGAATTACAAAGCGCGGAACTGATGAAAAAGGTGTGTCAGAATTTTTTATCGACGGTAAAGCTTGAAAAAATCTATGCATGGATTTTGGCGACGCAAAAACATCAGGCTTCGAAAGACGCGGATCTAAATTATCTCTTGGATATTGATCTTGCAATTTTAGGCAGTGATCCACAACGTTTTGCTGAATATGAGCGCCAAATTCAGCATGAGTATGCATGGGTCGAGCCAGCTATTTATCAACTGAAAAGAAAACAAGTCCTCAAACAATTTGACCAGATGAGTCCTATTTTTCAAACAAGCTATTTTTACCAACGCTTTGAAAAACAGGCCAAGATTAATTTAAAAAATCATGTTTAATTCACAAATTAAATTAAATTAAATCCAATCCAATCCAATCAAATCAAATCAAATCAAAGCAAATCAAAGCAAAGCAATCCAATCTTTAGAAAAATTTCGCCGACTCAAACAATAAATCGATCAAAACCCTAAAAAACAAGACCATTGTTTCGTCACATTTATAAAAGAATGTTTGGGGGAGATTTTTGTCTATCTGTTTTTTATGGTGTTGGTGGCAGTATTGGCAGGGATATTTATACTTTTAGGCACTGCAGCTTTGGTATTTTTTTCGATTTTAGCCGGGTTGATTTATTACTCTATTTATAAAAACAATAAAAAACAGATTCAAAGAAAAAACCAGACCAATTGGTTCGCTCAAGCCCCGATGACCCATGTCTTTATAGCAGAGTTAAGTGATTTTGAATCCATCAGAATCCCCTTATAGATCTACTGTATGTATATGACCGAGAGCTTCGCGCTAGATTATTTAAATGAACCTTCAATGCATTTAGCGGAATAGATTTTGGATGGATCATTTCAATTTTAACATCTACAACCCCATGTCATTGATAGGATGGTCTATGCGAAAAATGAATATTCATTTGGATTGAGCCAAGTTGCAGAGGTTTTCTGTGTATTAGTGACGATTAAAACCCTGAATCGTCACGCTATAGCAGACCTCATTCAAAAGCTGTTTCAAAGCTTTGCGCTGGAACAACACGATTTTATTGAACGTGAGGATCTTCATCTTTCTCAAGTGCTCAGCGCGCAATATTAAGCGAAGCGCTTAAAGTAAGTTAAATACGCTTAAAAGTCTCAATTGCGCGTACTCGACTTTGCTTTAAATCCACGATTGGCTTTGGATAATCAAGTTTTAAATTTGGATTTTTCGCATAAGGATCATGAATGCTCTTGGCATCTAAGTGCGCAAGTTCAGGTAACCATTGCCGTAAATAATCGCCATTGGGATCAAACTTTTGTGACTGACTGACTGGATTAAAAATACGGAAATACGGCACAGAATCTGTACCTGTAGATGCGCACCATTGCCAACCGCCATTATTGGCTGCTAAATCTCCGTCTATGAGATGTTGCATAAACCATTGTTCACCTTTGCGCCAATCAATTAATAAGTTTTTACATAAGAACATCGCGACAATCATACGTACCCGATTGTGCATCCAACCTGTGGCAAGCATTTGACGTATGCCTGCATCCACAATCGGAATGCCGGTCTGCCCTTGTTGCCAAGCCTCTAAGTCTTCAGGAGCATCTCGCCATGCGATGTTCTGGGTATTTTGTTTAAAGGGGCGGTGCTTTGAGACGCGCGGGAAGTCAAATAAAATATGCTGATAAAATTCACGCCAGAGCAACTCATCAAGCCAGGTTTGTTGACCTTCGTGATCAATAAAGAAATGTCCATGATGCTCTCGGAACAGCGCTTGAACGCATTGTCGGACTGAAATTATGCCGGTATTTAAATAAGCTGAAAGTTGACTGGTACCTTGAACATGCGGTAAGTCGCGCTCGGTTTTATATTGACGCACCTGATGCTCTAGAAACTCATCCAAAATATTCCAAGCGGCATCTTCACCCACAGGCCAAACATGCTCGGGCGGCACAAATTCAGGATAAAAATCATGAATGCTCGGAAGCTTTACATGGTCTAAATGAACACTTTTCAAATCACGAGAATCAATTTTTGACTGTGCTTCAGGTGCAGGGTAGCAAGGGGTTAAGGCGATGCTGAGTTTTTCATATAGGTTTTTTTTAAATGCACCGAACACTTGATAGGGAAGACCCGATTGATTACGAATCGTGCCAACAGGAAACAAAGTCCGATCATGATATAGTTCAAAAGCTTTGGACTGCTGATCTAATGCGGCTTGTACCTTTGCATCTCGATCCAGTTCATGAACGCCCAGTTCAATATTGCTATGTACTGTGCTGATATTAAGCTTGCTACATAGATCTTGGATGTATGCAGGAACATCCTGCCAAAGATCGATGGTTGCTACAACAAGGGGAATGTTTAACGCATGTAGCTGAATCTGAAGCTGTTCGAGTTGACGCAAATAAAAATCGATTTTAATCGTGGCATCATGATGCAACTGCCACTGTTTCGGACTTAGAATCACTAAAGCAATGCAGGACCCAGCTGAAGTTGCATGCCAAAGCGCAGTATGGTCATGAATCCGTAAATCTTGTCTAAACCAAATCAGCTGCATAATCAATATAAAGAAGTAGAATTAGACTTAATTATATAAAAACGCATGGTTTTTTAGGTAGGATTCCTGTAAGAGTTAAGACAGGACAGGATTAAAAAAGCTCAAATAAAAGCCATAAAAAAGGCAAAGTAAAAACTTTGCCTTTTATTCAGATCGAATCGATCTTAGTGGTGATGACCACCTACACCGTGAACATGACCGTGATCTAATTCTTCTTGAGACGCTTCGCGAATTTCAACGATTTCAACATCAAAAGTAAGATCTTGACCAGCAAGTGGGAAGTTAGCATCAACAATGATGTTTTCGCCGTCAACTGATTTAACCGTAACGATTTGAACGCCGTCATCAGTTTGCGCTTGGAATTGCATGCCAGCTTCGATGTTTTCAACGCCTTGGAACATTTGCGCAGGAACTTCTTGAACAAGGTCAGCGTTGTATTCGCCATAACCTTCAGCAGCAGGTACGTTTACTGTGAATTTTTCACCAACAGTTTTACCTTCTAACGCTTTTTCCAAACCTGGGATGATGTTTCCAGCACCGTGCAAATATGCAAGTGGTTCACCTTGAGATTGGTCGAGAGTTTCACCCTCTGCGTTAGTCAACGTGTAGTTAAATAAAACCACAAGGTTATTTGCAATAACTGTCATGTTAATGATCCATTCAAATATTTTAAGGGTACATCATAAAGTGAAATGCAATTTTTGTAGACTAAAATTAGCAAAAAAATGCATTTTAGGTACTTTATGCTGGTTTTTTCATTAATAAGGGCACTTTTCTAAATTTCAATGCAATTTTATCTTGGGTGAGATTTTCCGTGTAACAAAATCTTTTGCCGTGAGTAGACCTGCATGCGCATAACCAAAAATAGTGGCTTGATGCAGGCGGTACAACGACACATACATGGATTTTGCCACGAAGCCTTGTACATTAACCTGACCGAGTAATTCACCTACGGCTTTATTTTTACTTAAAGAGACCAGTGAGCCTTTGTCTGAAAATACGAACATCGGTTGCTGTTTACCACCAATGCGTGCTTTTAAAGCCTCGACCATAAAGGTCGCTTGTTGGCTTGCCACTTGGGCACGCGGTCCAAGTGCGGCTTCACGGGCATCCAATACGCAGTGTGCGCAGTCACCTAAAGCAAAAATATTCGGATCAGACTTGGTCTGTAGGGTGGCATAAACATCTAAGCGTCCCATACGATCTTTTTCAAAACCTTCAAGTTGTTGGATGACTTGAGGGGTTTTAATCCCTGCTGCCCAAACTTTCAGTTCAGCCTGAATGCTGCTGCCATCATTAAAATAAATACGTTCAGCATCCACGCGCTCAACACGTTTTGAGGTGGCAATCTCGACTTTCATTCGTGTTAACTGTTTTACACTGTGTTCTGCCATGGCTTCAGACAAGGCAGGTAAAATCCGATTTGCACCTTCAATTAAGGTAATTTTGACATTTTTAGGATCAATTTTATTTAGACCGTATTTGTAAAAATTCTGTTTGGCTTGCACTAATTCGGCTGCAAGTTCGACGCCCGTTGCACCCGCGCCAATGATTCCGATATGCAGCTCGCGATCATCGGCTTTATTTTGCGCGTCTAGATACAAGTGCAGTAAGTCTTGTTGAAAGACTTCGGCTTGCTTAGGCGTATCAAGGAAATGGCAATACTCTTTCACCCCTTGAGTATTGAAGTCATTTGACACTGAACCGACTGCGAGCACTAAGGTGTCGTATTCCAGTTCGATTTGCTCAGTCGTCCTTTCATATTTGGAGGAAATGACTTTTTTAATAATCAATGTCTTTTCTTTAGCTTGAACCGCTTCTAGACGACCCAATACAAATTCATAATGATGCTTAGACGCATGCCCAAAATAATTGGTTTCTTCATCACTTGAGTTCATGGTGCCAGCGGCAATTTCATGCAGTAGCGGTTTCCAAATGTGGGTCAGCTTCTGATCGACGAGTGTGATTTTGGCTTTTTCTGACTTACCCAAAATGTCACCGAGTTGTGTCGCCAGTTCCAAACCACCTGCGCCACCACCGATGATAACAATGCGATGAAGATTGCTCATTCTTGTGTCCTATTTTTTATTTTATAACGAAAAAGAGATGACCGTAATATGCCATCTCTTTGGATTAAACTTGTTGTTTTTGTTTTACAAGTTACAGATTTACAATAAAAAGTTAAATTCAGTTTGGCTTAGTGTAGTGGATAAATTTTCGCGGGCGAGCTACTGTCTGCACCAAAGTTAAACAGTTGTTTAAACCAATCAAAAAAACGTTCTAACCAACTGGCTTGTTCAATTTTGACATCATCTTCGATCAAGAAAGTCTGGATCAGTTGATTGTTTTGATAGACCTGAATCTGCGCCAATTGCATGATTTTCGCCAATGGCGCAGTTAAAGATTGTGTGCTTAACTCAATATTCATATGCGTTTTGGTATGTTGCAAAGGTTCAAGCACACTGGAGTGACCGAATACGTCGGTTTGAATCAGGCGCTGTGCTTGATTATCAAATTGGTTTAAATCAATGGTGGCGTCTGAAGCATAGAGAGAGGTAGTCATGTAACGTGACTGTTTGGCTTCAACCTTAAACATTTTCAAGGTTGATTGAATCACCGGTAATTCAGCAATGATTTGTTTGTCTTTAATGGCAACTTCATTACGCGTGTAGCTATAAGCCAAGTTCATCAGTTTATGTGCGACTTCCGCACGCGTGGCTGCATTTTTGGCGCCCAGCACCACCACAACCAAACGTCGGTTGGGCATGTCCAACTGCATTGCAGGACGACTAGCTGTTAAAGCCAAATTATACCCAGCCACTTTGGTGAAGCCCGTTTTTAAACCATCTACAGAGGGATCTTGTTTCAGTAAAATATTGGTCGCACGGTGAAAATGTAAATTATAGCTAAAACTTTGTTGCTTGGAATAATACAAATAATCAGGGGTTTCTGTACTTACGGCTTGACCCAGTAATGCCAAATCATGAGCAGTCGAAAAATGATCATCCATAGTAATGCCAGCAGGATTTGAAAAATGCGTATCCTTCATACCTAAGGTTTGAGCTTCTTGATTCATTCGAATCATAAAATTCGGTACAGAACTGGATATGCGCTCTGCCAAAGTCACAGCGGCATCATTGGCTGACATCACAATGAGACCTGCCAGTAATTGATCTACACTGATCTTTTCTGTCGGTTTTAAGTACATTTGAGATTCATCCCATTGCACTGTATTGACCACTTCAGTTGCAGTCAGTATTTCGTTTCGATTCAGCTTTCCTGCGTTAATTTCTTTCAGTGCAATGTAGGCCACCATCATTTTGGTGAGTGATGCGGGTGCGCGTTTAACATCGCTGTTGTGCTCTGCAATCACTTGACCTGACTGGGGGTCTAATATGGTCCACGCTTCAGATTCAACGCTGAGGGGTTCGATATTGAGGAGCGTCGCACTTGCCCACGTAGAGCAAAAAAAACTGAAACAAACAAAGAGAGCAGTAATAATTTTCAACGGTTTTACCTTTAAAGCCAATCCTGTGGCACTGATAATTCAAGCACACCGCATGCTATGCTTTTTTTTTTATCATCGCTAGTCAGAATTGTAGACAATTCGGTCGAATCACGCCTGTCTGGCGAAAAAAATGCTAATCTAATTACAAATTAGCTTTTCAGTATTTTAAACACTTATTATGTTGCATTATCAGATCGAATTTGACGATTATCGTCAGCATCTTATTCACGTGACTGTGCGCTTTGTCGCACAGCCAACACAAATTTTATCTTTGCCAACTTGGATTCCTGGAAGTTACCTGATTCGTGAGTTTTCCAAACACGTTGAATCGGTTCGCGCCTATGATGAAGACGGACGTGTTCTACAAATTCGCAAAACTGAAAAGAATAAATGGAGTCTGTTTAATACAGACTTTGAGCTGATTACGGTCGAATATGACGTCTATGCTTACGACTTGTCAGTGCGTGGGGCCTATGTCGATCAAAATCGTTTATATGTCAATCCAGCCTGTGTATGTTTAGGACTTGAAGGTCAGGAAAATAGTCCAGTTGAAGTCGAAGTTTTTCTGCCCAAAGAATTGAAACATTTCCAAATCGCGACGGGTATGCCATCGAAAACCTTGGTTAAAGGTCGCTATACGCTCAACGCTAAAGATTATGCAGAATTGATTGATTCACCTTTTGAGTTGGCAGATCAAACTCGCTTTAGTTTTGAAGCCAATGGCATTCCGCATGAATTTGTAGTGTCAGGCAAACATGCCATGAATGAGCAGCGAATGAAGCAAGATATTGAGAAAATCTGTGCGACAGAGATTGCAATGTTTGGTTCTGCGCCATTTGAAAATTACACCTTTATGACCATGGCCACTGGAAATGGCTATGGTGGTCTGGAACATCCGAACAGCACTAGCTTGATCTGTCCACGTGAAGACTTGCCAAAAGCCAATGAAGCAGATGAGCCGTCAAAAGAGTATCAGCGTTTCTTGGGTTTATGCAGTCACGAATATTTCCATTCGTGGCTGGTAAAGTTCATTCGTCCTGAAAATTTCGTCAATTACGATTTGAATAAAGAAGGCTACACCACACTGCTTTGGATCTTTGAAGGCTTTACGTCGTATTATGATGATTTGATTTTACTGCGCAGTGGTGTGATCAATCAAGACTCATACATTGCGCTACTCAAAGCGCAAATTGATCGTTATTTGCAAAATCCAGGTCGTGCAGTACAAACTGTGGCGGAATCCAGTTTTGACGCGTGGGTCAAGTTCTATCGTCAAGATGAAAACTCAAATAGTGCAGGAACAAGCTACTACAACAAAGGCTGTTTGGTCGCACTGTGTTTAGATTTAGGCCTGCGTTTGCGTGGATCGAGTCTAGATGCGCTGCTGCGTAAAATGTATGAAAATGCGCAACAGGGCATTCAGGTCAGCGAACGGACCATTTTCGATTTGTGCAAAGAATTGACCGGCGATGATTGGACGGAGCAGATTCATCATTTGATTAATACCACAGATGAATTACCACTTGAACAATTGCTTCCTGAATTTGGGATGAGTTACTTGCTCAAAGACGAGAAGTCACTACCGTTTGGTTTGAAAGTGCAAGACAAACCTGAAGGTATGTTGGTGCAAAGCGCACGTCGCGATGGATCTGCTGCGCAAGCAGGCCTGTCTGCACACGATGTGATTGTGGCGATTAATGGGCTTAAAGCGTCTGAAAAATTATTGACGCAATATGCCAAGCAATCAGGTGATTTTGAAGTCTATGCATTCCGCCGCGATGAATTTATGCAGTTTAAAGTGAGTGCTTCAGGCTCAGCATTAAATGAAGTGGAGCTTAAAGTTGTAGATCAAACTAAAGCTGATCAATGGCTGAAAGCTTAATTTCCAGCTCATGTACTTTTATTAAAAAACCGATGCTCAGCGTCGGTTTTTTATTGTTCAATACTTTTATTGCGTTATATAAAATATTGAGTGAATGTTAAAAGGATCAGATATAAAAAAAGCCCACAGAAGTGAGCTTTATCTATGACAACACATTAACGAGTACGGCGACCACGTGGCGCTTTAGTATTCGGGCGCGTTGTGCCATTGGTTTTACGCTTTGGTTTATCCGCATCATCCATTTGCCAGATACGTGTGGTACCACCAGTGGCTTTTTTCTTGCCTTTAAACGGCGCTTCGCCACGTTCTTCACGTGCTTTATCTTTTGCTACAGAAAAATGCTGTTTTTTGGTGGTGGTCTTTTTCGCAAAAGAACGACCTTCATACGGCTTTTCCGCAGGAACATCTTTAAAGTCTGGATAAAGTAAAGGTTCAATTTCGATTTGTTCACCCGGTTTTAAACCGAGCTTTTCTAAGTTGAGCGTCCCAATTTGCGTACGAATCAAACGCAAAGTTGGGAAACCGACCGCAGACGTCATACGACGGACTTGACGGTTACGACCTTCACAAATTGAAATTTCAACCCAAGTGGTCGGAACTGAAGCACGATATCGAACAGGTGGTGTGCGTTCCCATAACCAATCGGGTTCATCAATCTTTTTCGCAGTTGCCGGCAGTGTAATACCGTCTTTGAGTTCAACACCTTTACGAAGTTGCTCTAGCGCTTCTTCGGTAATATCACCATCCACTTGGACCACATAAGTTTTAAATTTCTTATTGGCTGGATTGGTAATAAATTGGTTCAAACCGCCGTGATCAGTTAAGAACATTAAGCCTTCAGAATCCAAATCGAGACGACCTGCAATACGCAGTTCTGGATCGCTGATGAAATCTGCCATGGTTTGGTGTTTTTCATCTGGGCGAAATTGGGAGAGGACGTCATAAGGCTTGTTGAGAATGACAATTTTCATAGTAACTGCTTAAAATATAAAGGATAAGTTCGGAATTTCACAGGGGTTTCCTGTTAAGTTGTCCGTTTTTGATAATGTGGGTAGTGTGGGAATAAAAAAGCCCACTATGTGTGGGCTATTATATCATGCTTCTATCTTGTGTTCTTCGACTTTGCTTTATACATATGAAGCGTAGCAAAAGACATCAACTTTAGATGCTCGAATCGACGCTTTAATTTCGAGTGGTTTAAATTCTTGGTAGTGTCTAAATATGACGTGTTAACCACTTATCTTTCATGTCTTGATTGTATTTTAATAAAAACATATGCAAGACAGCTTCATGATTTTCTTTCTTCTTCGAAAAGCTTAAAGTTTTCCGTGTAAAACGCCCTAAGCGATTTCTTAATGTGGCATTGAACCGCTCAACATGGTTCGTTAAACCTGTATGTTTACCTACAGAGCGATGGGTACCAGGATCAAACACCTCAGCATAACTTGACCAATAATCACTACATGTTGCTAAATTAAAGTAGCTTGAGGGAATACGGCAACGTAAATCTGTACATGTTTTATCATTGCGCTGACCACATACATAAGCGACGACCTGACGTGTACGACAGCATAGTGCAATCCAACTCCAAACCTTATGACGACGAGCTTTTACAAAGCTCCAAAGTTCATCCAGTTCTAGAACATCTGTTGGATGAGCATCAAGTAATTCGTCACTCAATTTCCTGTTGTTTACTTTTTTTTATCCATCCCATGAGCGTTTGAGGTGCAACACCAAATAGACGCTGCATGCCTCTTAAACTGCCTCGTTCAAGATAAGTATTGATGATGAGTTCTTTTTGCTCTTCGGTATATTTGATTTTAGGTTTGAGCACACTTGATCGGCCGCAATCTTTACATCTGAACTGCGCATTCCCGCTTTTATTGTGTCCATTCTTATAAATATTTGCTGATTGGCAACGGATACATATGTAGCT
Organism: Acinetobacter sp. TGL-Y2; assembly: GCF_001612555.1. Taxonomy (NCBI): domain Bacteria; kingdom Pseudomonadati; phylum Pseudomonadota; class Gammaproteobacteria; order Moraxellales; family Moraxellaceae; genus Acinetobacter; species Acinetobacter sp. TGL-Y2. The sequence goes on from NZ_CP015110.1 coordinate 1,152,785, forward strand.
TATCGTTTCTATGATCATGTTTAAGGTCTATTACTCAGGTATTTTTAAGTCTATTCTAGATTGAACCACGTTAATTTTGCACACTACCGATTATCTAAAGTGGTGTGATTGAACGTTGTATGCAAATGAACTACTCCCAATTGTTAAACGATGTTAGATACAGTTGATTTAGGGTCGAATCTTACCTAGCGCAGCAATTGAGAATAGGATGTGGTTGTTCTTTAGTCATTATTGTTTAATTACCAATCAAGTTGTTAATAAATATAACTTAATCGCTACATTTGAGTACATTGCTTCAGTACTTTCTATACTTATTTATGAAATTTTGAGTGATATATTATTGTCATTCCTACAACGTAAAACAAAAATAAAAATATTTAAGTTAAAAACCCACTTAATTTGACAGAGTTAAGTGGGTTTTTATTGTCCGTAACGCCTATTCTCTCGAATTCTATGGATTTAAAACAACAAATTGGGGGCTCAATCCAATAACCTCATCCATCGTTGGGGTTTTGACATTAACTTGTCATATAAATAATCAATAATATGTTTTTTATTTTTGAGATTGATTTTAAATGCCAGACCTCACTGTTAAGAAATTGGATGATATTCTTAAAGAGTCTACAGTTAAAAAAATTAAGCCTGAAAAGATCCTATTAGGTTATAAGGCATATGGCGAGTTGATGAATGATCGTAATTTTTTCGATGAAGTGGCAGGATCTGCGATGGATCCGAACAAACGAACATATAAGAATATTAGGATTAAAGTTACTCAAGATGAGTACCAGATTGAAGTGAAATTTTCAAAAAAATAAGTTGATATAAAAAACTATCATTTGATGGTTTTTTTTGTACTGGAAAGACAGTGAAGATTTAAATTTTTCACTAGGTCTTCTAAGTTACTTGGCCAAAGTATAGGGTACACAAAGCCTCTCAGATTCTAGATCTTGAGAGGCTTTTCTTATGGGGAGGGGGGAGATCAAAGCTATTTGGATTTGAGTAAATCGATTAATTAGATGTCTGGGCGAGAACCCAAAAATCATAGCACTTCTGTAGCAGACAAGAAGGTTTAGGTACATTTAACCTGTATTTTATTCTATCAGGCAAAAGTGTAGAGCGCGTATGGCAAACTAGGTGTGAGGCAATAGAAAATGGTAATGGATTGGAGTCTGAGGTGAACACAATATAAGCCAATAAAAATCTTAAAAAGCGCAGGAAAAATTTAGAGTGTTTGAATCATTATACTCATTTGTTTTCTACATTTTTGATTGAGCAATCATAATTTTTCGAGTGTAAAAAGACCATTCAGCAGATATCAATGATTGAGTGCAGTTGAAGCGGGTGTAGTAATGATTAAATGTATATGATTGAAACAACAACCAAAAATGATTTATGGATAGACATGCATTATATTTTAAGGCACTTACTAGGGGATATCCCCATTTTGATGTACATATTTTAGTCTTTAGAAATCTTCTATTAAAATATTTGATCTTGACCCTTAAATGCAGCTTTTAAATATGCCACAAAGAGAATCATAACAGATGAAATTGGGGTGAAAATTATTAATCATTAATGCGTATAGCCTAAGCTTTGTTTTGATCACCATTCATCTACAATGCCTATCCAAGCCTACCCATGCCTAAAGCCTTTTGCGACGTTCATCTCAATGAGGCTGATTAAAGTCAATGCCCAGCATCCACTGAAATGAGTCGGAAAAATTGTTTAAACACCTTGATCGATCTAGCGTCGGTATTATTGTCGATTTAGTCGCTTAAACAAACCCAGTACCAAGCGATAGATTAAAACAGGAATGCTTAAGAGGATCAGAATAGAAAGTATAAATGATAACCAGATCGGCACACCCAATCCAAAAGATAAAGCAAATACTATACCCGCTAAAGCCTAAATTGGATTTAGCTCAGACAAGCCAAAATCGCCACCACCGCCTGAAAAGAAATAGCTAAATGATAAAAAAGAAAGAAAAGCAATTAAGCCACTAATAAATTTAAATACGTTCATTAAACTACCCTTTGATTACTATTCATCCCAAACATTTGCCCTATGCTGAAGCATTTTGCGATGATCTGCCCACTATTTTGCAGGGCGATAAGATGCTCTAGCTTGATCTTCATCAGCATGGCCTGGTTATGCTTCAATCCCATTTGATTTATAGCCAAGACTATTTAATTCAGTAGATGCTGTTGCTCAGAAGTCATCTGCGGTGACTGATTTTAATCTCATATACTTACGTATTCTATTTAAAGTAATGCTCAAAAGCATATTGTTGGGATCATAAGGCAGAAGGAGGGCATACTTTCGGTCACTCATGTGCTGTTGGATTAATAAGTCATAAAATTAATCTAATAGAGGAGCAACATGCACACGGTTTTTCTTTATTGTCGGCTCTTATTCGGTTCCTCTAAATGACTTTGAAAAAGTGATAGTCTTAAATTTATAATTTACAAATGTTCATTCTATATATGTGATTTCAGCCGTTCTTAGCATAGATTAAAACCTAGCAAGTACAACATTTCTCACTGTTGTTGGGTCGTTATAAGGATTAAAATTAGATCTAAGCTCAGACTTTTCCTGCTTCTTCAAAGGTTGTGATTCAATATATGGAATAGAGTGAATGCCTTATATCTATAAACTTTCTGATTCTTGATAAGAAGATAAAAAGTGATGATTCAAGAACAAAAGATTATTTTTTCGCTTATGCACTAAAGTTGAAGTTAATCTCATTTCAAGCGGTCAACGATTGGCTCTATTCAACGATTGAAAAGCAAGAGCTGGTTGATTGTCCCGATCATTTTTTTGAAATGGCGAGCATGAATGAACATCAATTGTTAGAATTTTTTGTAGAGCAACGATTTTATATTCGAGCCACGCCTGAAATTGCCAAAATGTTATTTCAGTACTTTATGAGTGAGAAAGATATGAGCGATGCAGCATCATTTCTTGCATTTAAAAATTACAGAAAAATGTACGAGATCGCTATTTATTTAGGTTTATATGGTTTGAGTAATCGCATTGCTTGGATTGACGATGACGATTATATAAATTGTGCATTTCCAGATTTAAATTCCATTAATTATTTACAATTTGTTGAGGAAATTTTGCTGGATATCAATCGGTTTATTCATGATCCAGATGCTGAAGAATGGCGGATATAGGCTCAACTCAGGACTTTTTTCTATTTAGCATTATAAAATGAATTTTTAATTTTAAGAGAGTGATTCATGAAATTGGCGTCATTTGTTCAACTTTTTGTGACTGTTGTTTTTATCAGTTTTTTAACAGGCTGCCAGCCACCTCCATCGGGTGATGCTGCAGGTATACAATATCCTATTTTGTATTGGAACTTAAAGCAGCAAACTTTAGTTGCACCACTTTCTATGCCTGTTGAAGGGGTCAAATCGCGCCAGATCCAAGATACATGGGGCGCTGCGCGAAGTGAAGGGCGTAAGCATCAAGGCATCGATATTTTTGCCAAACGAGGAACACCCGTGATTAGTGCGACCCAAGGCATGGTTTCACAAGTGGGTTTAGATACACTTGGCGGCAAAGTGGTATGGGTTGTGGGTCCACAGCTGAGTCGACATTACTATGCACATTTAGATGACTATGCAGCAGAGATTCAAGTGGGTGATTGGGTTGAGATAGGTGAAGTACTGGGCTATGTGGGCAATACTGGAAATGCCAAAAACACGCCACCGCATCTGCATTATGGCATTTATTTAAGTGGTCAAGGTGCAACCGACCCTTATCCCTATTTAAACCCTTAAGCCTAAGATAAAGTTAGCTTTTATGTGAATATGTATAAAATTTTGAATGCTAAATCTATTGATTCATTTACGTAATTTTGGGTAAGTATCTGCATTCATTCTGTGATTTAAGTAAAAATAAAAATATTCTGTCTAATGATTTAATTCATTTTTTCCATACGACGCATTACATTGCGGTATTTAGATACACCTTAGCGCTCGCAGTGATCGAATATTGGAGTAAGTTAAATAGATCGTATTCGCTACGATTCAATAATTGATAATTCATGGAGAAATGAAATGAGTAATCTACAAAATCAACATCAAAATGAAAACCCAAATCAACCGAATCAAAACCAGCAAAACCAGAATCAGCAGCAACAACAAAACCCAAATCACAATCAACAACAGCAAAATCAACAAGACGAACAACGCCGTCAGCAACAACAGCAAAATGATCAAAAAGATCAGCAAAATCCCAAAGATGGCAATCAACGTCAGCAAAACCAACAAAATCCACAAGATGGCAATCAACGCCAACAAAATCAACAAAACCCTCAAGACGGTAACCAGCGTCAACAAAATCCTCAAGATCAGCAAAATCAACAGCGTTAATACGCTACCCTCACACTGATCACAGAAATGTGATGGGGGTGTTTGATCTTAGGGACGAGATCAGCTAAAACGCAGTTGTTCTGAAACCCCTTATTTATTTTCAATAAAAAAACCCTCATCTGAGGGTTTTTTTATATTTCTTAGATGAGCATTTGAGATGACGTCATTTAAACCTATTGACTTGCCTAACAGGGCGCTAAACTTGGGCCAATGTGTAAGTAATGGTAAGTATTCGCAAGCAATTTCAACAAATAAAGATAAAATGCGTATCAAGATTTTTAGTCCCTTTGGGGGGCTAAGAGAAAAAATAGAGTGATGGAGAAGTGGCAATGAAAATGTACCAAGTCGATGCGTTTACAACAGAATTATTTAAGGGCAATCCTGCTGCTGTGATTGTCACTAATGACTGGTTAGATGTATCTATGATGCAAAATATTGCCGCTGAAAATAATTTGGCTGAAACTGCCTTTGTGAAAATCATCGATGATGAAAATTATGAAATCCGTTGGTTCACCCCGAAAGTAGAAGTCGATTTTTGTGGTCATGCCACACTGGCCAGCAGTTTTGTATTATTTAAAGATTATACCCAAGCCAAAACCTTACAATTTCATGTCAAAAACTTAGGTATTTTTACCATCACCCAAGCGAATGACGGCAAGATTCAAATGAATTTTCCAGTGCGTGTGCCCCACAAAGTTGAAGAATATCCCGAACTGTTAAATGAAGTAATTGATCGACCGATTCAAGCGGTGTATATGAATCAACAGGCTTACATTTTGATTTGTGCATCTGAAGCAGATGTGATTGAGGCGAAACCTAATTTTGCCATGATCAATGCGATTGCTGAAGCTTATGAAGTCAGCACTGCGATTACAGCTTCAAATGCTTTAGATATTGCACTGACCGCAGATTCTAAACATTATGACTATGTGGCGCGTTATTTTGCACCGCATAAAGGTATTAATGAAGATCCAGTGACGGGCTCAATGCATACAGGTTTAGCCCCACTTTGGGCAGAAAAATTAAACAAGAAAAGCTTGGTCGCGTATCAAAGTTCAGCACGTGGTGGAACCTTGTACTGTGTTTTAAAAGATCATGATCGTATTGAAATTTCAGGTTATGCCAAGCTATATATGACCGCTGAAATTGCGCTTTAAATTGTACCATTTTTGAGCCTAAATCTGGGTTATACGTGAGCATAATAAAAAAGCTCAACATCAACATTTTAGTCAAGAGCATTTTATTTTCTTGATTTTTACATTATTGGACATTGTATGTTAATGCGGTTTAAAACACTGAGTCTTTCGCTGTTAATGCTGGGTATTAGCTCAGGCGCCATGGCGCAAGCTGTTTTGGTCAAAACAGAACAAAATATTGAAGAATATAAATTAGACAATGGTCTTCGCGTTATTTTGGCACCCAACGATAAAGAAAGTAAAATCTTTATGAATATGGTGTATTTAACTGGTGCTTTAAATGATCCGAAGGGTAAGGGTGGTTTGGCACATTTGTTAGAGCATTTGGCATTTAAAGGCACTCAAAATGTCAAAGGCGAAGAATTTCAGCGCCGTTTAGATCAACATACCCTCATGAGTAATGCCAGCACAGATTATTACTCAACCAAGTACACCAGTGTGATTCGTCCTGAGAAAAATGCTTTAGATGAAATGGTGTATCTCGAAGCTGAGCGTATGGATAAATTGGTCTTACAAGAAAAATTTGTTCCTTCAGAAATCTCGATTGTAATGCGTGAACGTGAAGTGCGCATGGATCAACCCTTTTCGGTATTGATGGATCAGATGTGGAAATCTGCCTATGGCAATCAGTATTTAGGTCGTTTACCGATTGGGGATTTAAACGAACTTCAGTCGATTAAGATGAATGAGCTGAATCAGTTCTATCGTTCTTGGTATGCGCCAAACAATGCGGTCATGGTCGTCGCAGGTAAGTTCAACAAGGCGGATGTGTTAAGTGCGATTGATAAAAATTTCAGCCCGATTCCTGCACGTAGTATTCCAGCGCAAGTCAAAGTACCAATACTCGATTCTACTAAAATGGTAGATCGTCAGTTTGTGGTGAAAAAAGGCAGTGATTTAGCCAAATATAATATTTATTTAAACGGTAAAGATCAAAAAAGACAAAAGGCATTGGTCTTGTCTCCGTATTTATTCACCATGCAACCGAGTGGACATCTATACAAAGACGTGGTGGAAACTGGTACGGCGACGCAAGTGCAATCGACCACATGGTTAGCACAAGATTTTAATTTGGTGTTTATGGGTGCAATCTATGCACCGAATCATGATGCCAAAGAGGTGGGTAATACCCTCATTTCAAGTATTGAGAAAAAACAAAATTTTAATGACACAGAACTAAAACGCATTAAAAATTTAATTCGTAATAGTCAAGAAAGCATGATGTCGAATGCCTCTGCTGTCGGTGAAATGCTCAGTGAGTATGTGGTGTCATCAAACGGTGACTGGACGCAGTATTTTAAAGACCAAGCAGATGTGCAAAAGTTATCTGTAGATGAAGTGAATCAAGTATTGAGTCAATTTTTGATCCCCCAGCATCGTATTTCAGGGGATATCAAACCTACCCCTGAGGATCAAAAAAAAGCGCAACAGCAAAAGTTAGACACCGAACAAGCCCAGACCTTAGATCAAACCCAAGCTGAAGCTGAGCCACTCAAAGATGTATCTGTATATCAGGCTGAAGTTGCGCAGTTTGTGAAAGCCTCGAAAAGCTATTTGGAGGTGACTGAACAAAAGATTCAACGCGGTAAACTCAAAAATGGTATGCAATATGCGCTATTCCCGACGACAACGCGTGATGATAAAACCTATGCCACAATTTCTGTCAATTTTGGTACCGCAGAATCGTTGTTTAATAAAGCTGAAATTATTGAGTTGACTGCCTATTTGCTGTTACGTGCATCTGATCAATACAGCTTACAAGACATTGCGGATAAATCGATTGAAGCGGGTGGTCGAGCAGTGGCAAGTGCATCTGAAAATGGCATGACCATTCAGATCACAGCCAAAAATGAACATTTTGAAGACTTCTTCAAATATATTATTGAAGTGATGAAAAATCCGAAATTTGAGCAAAGCCAATTTGATCTGATTAAATCGCAAAGTTTGTCCAGCTTAAATCGTCCTTATACTGAACCTGAAACTGTGGCGGCATTGACCATATCACGTTTGATTGAAACCTATCAGCCGGGAGATTTGCGCTATCACTTTGAGCCTGAGCTTGCCAAGAAACAAATGCAAGCGGCAACGGTTGAGCAAGTTAAACAGTTGTATCAAGAATTTTTCAGTACGGATCATGCACAGATTGCCATTACTGGTCAGTTTGATGCCAATGCGGTATTGAAATATTTAAATAAAAATATGACTACATGGAAAGTCAAACAAAGTTACGCGCGCTTAAGTTCAAGTCATAAAGACTATCCCGCTCAAAAAGTTCATGCTTTAGCAGAACAGCGCGAGTTTGGTAATTATCAGGGATTGCTCACGCTTCCTGTGGGAGCCGATCATCCTGATGCTGCTGCACTGATTGTGTTTAGCTATATTTTAGGAGATTCACAGTTATCTTCGCGTTTAGCCATGGAGCTACGTGAGAAAAATGCTTTGGTCTATGGTTTTGGAAGTGACTTGAATCTAGATGCTTATAGTGATGTGGGCGCACTCATGATCAGTGCGAATTACACGGCAGGCAAGTCGACGCAAGTATCACAAGTGGTACATAAAGTGTTGAATGATCTGCTCAGCCATGGCGTGACAGAGCAAGAGCTTGAAGCAGCCAAAGCCAATATCATGAAACAGCGTGTGACCATACTTGAAGATGAGCGCCGTATTCATGGCATGTTAAATAGTCAACTTGAACGGGGTAAAAACATGCAAAGTCGTGCTGTACGCGATCAAGAATTTGCCAAATTGACGAAATCAGATGTGGGTGCTGTGATTAAAAAATACATCAAGTTGAATCATTTGGTCGAAGTCATGGCAGATCAGTATGCTAGTGACAATGCTGCTCAAAACAGTGAAGCTCAAAAATAAGATTGTTAAAATCAAACTTAAAAATAACAGCTAAACTGAATCAAATAAAAAACTCACTCTAGGTGGGTTTTTTATTATCTAGAATTTCTTATAAGCGATAAAACTGTTTGGCTGTGTGATGAAATACTTGCTCAACCGCATCAGGGTGGTAAGCTGCCACTGCATCACTAAAAGCATCGATGAGATTGACCAATGACGTGCTGACCCGATCCATGGGGAAGTTGGACGCGAACATGACCCGATATGGTCCAAAGCTTTGCAACACATGATTGATTAAGGGGAAAACTTGATCTAGAATTTCTTGCTTGGTTGCCAATTGTTTGTGGGTGTGAAATTGATGACCCAGCACAGGCATAAACAAACCTGACATTTTGGTATAAACATTGGGGCATAGTGCCAGTTCAGCCATGTCTTCTTGCCAGCGGAACATTATGTTGTCTCTTGCCGTTTGAGTCAGTCCTGTATGCTTACCAACTTTCCCAAACAACCCTGCTGGCGTACCAAAATGATCCAGCACAATAGAGGTTTCCGGGAACTGTTTGGCAAGGCTGATTACATCGTACAGCTGGGTAGAATACACCCATGCATCAAAACTCAAATTATACTGGGCCAAGGCTTCAAAGCCTTTTAGGAATTTTTTATGGGTATATAAATGCGCTTCATCTGTCCATGCATGAATCGCTAAATCCTCATGAAAGGCCGCCATTTTACGTATGCCTCGAAAGTGAGGCGATGCCTTGTGATGCATTTTTAATATTTTCTTAAAATTGCTGTCTCGTGGATCGGCAGCAGCCACAATACCACCCAGACTTAAACCATGAGTGTCAAAGGGAAGTGACTCAATAAATTTAGTTTCTGCCACCACACCTTTGGCGGATTGATTTTTCCAGCTGGCTTCGACATGCACCACTTGCGCAGCCCTGTAATGCCCCAGATCTTTTTGATAATCTTGAGGTAAATAGGGCGCAGTAATATGGCTCGTCAGGCCCAATGTATCAATTAGGTCTTTAGGTTTGGCCAAGCGCACGATTTTATCCAGTAGATAAGGATGTTTGCCGAATAGTTTGACTGCTGTTGCTGCAGCGTGCGGAGTGTTATATGGATCCCACTGATGGATATGCGCATCGATCAATGCAAAATCTAGCTGCTTCATTCTTGTTCCTTTTTTGAGTCATCCTGAATTTTAAAAATACGACAAAAAACCGCTATTTTGAATTATATTTTTGTCCAAAATTATGAAGGAAATAGAAAGCATAAAAAAAGCCCACTTGGGCTTTTTAGAATGAAGACTGCTCGATACAGCACCACACAAATTTTAAGATGTCGGTTTGTGCTCATGCTTATTGGCATGGAATTCTTCGTTATGACGGAAGCGAAGATAGTTTTCAAACTGCTCACAATATTCGTCGTAATTATCTTCAAGCATCATTTGAAACTGTTGCATCACATACGACATGACTTGCTCTTTTGCGTCGCGCATTTCATTGCCATCTTTAAAACCATTGGCTGCAACCCATGTGTTAAATCGTGCTGTACCAAACAACATCGCAGCACTGACTTGACCGCGAATTTCAGCAGGTTTCACCGTTGAACCTTTTTCAATACGGCAAAATTCATTGGCTTGTTTAATAAAATCATCAGCACGCTCAAAGAAAGCCGCATTTAACGCTTCTTCTTCGGTTACATCAGTTGCTTCAATTTTTTGAACCATGAACTGTTCCTAGCTTAAATATCTAATGCGCTATTATAGGCAAAGCCTTGCATAAACTAAACCTTTGCCTTAACCTAAAAATAGCCTAAGCTAATTTAACCTTATCGGTGATCGCCATGCAGGATGCTATTGCAGTTCAAAGTCTTAAAAGTGATATTGCACTACTTCGTCAAAATATCTGGCCACCTGTGAATCTTGCCAATGTTGAAGGTCTGCCTATTTATTATGGCAGTAAACAGCAAGTGGATGACTATTATCGGCAGTGGATAGGTTTGATCGAAAGGGCGCAAGATTTGTTTCAACCGTTCATGGAAGATGACGTTCCTGATGCGATTCATTTACCCAGCCATTTAAATCTACCGCTCTTTTATTTTCATGTTGATCGTATTCGAATCAATAAAACACGAGCAAAAGAATCTAAGACTTTTCGAGGGATCGCCAGTCTCGTTGAAAAATGTGGGCAATTTGAACCTGAACAGGTGATGGCTATGTCGCGTTGGTTAGATACAGATGACACAGCGGCGTTGGTGGTGCATCGTGAATTTGTCGATTTAAGAACCTATGTATTTCAGCATGGTCAAAGTGATTACAGCCGTACACGTTTTTATGTGAATGGTATTGTGCTCAGTACAGAATCTCATTTTGAACTGGTGGATGCACGAGATAAACCGCGTAAGCAGCGTAATGACAGTTATAGCGACCCATTGGCGGACAATAATACGTGGCGGGTGTTTGGCAAGAATAGATAGCTTGATTGTATATTTGATTACAAGATCATTCTTTAAATGAACAATCCATCACATTTATGATATCTAAAAAATGTGAATAAGCCTTAATGACTGATCAAAAAATTCGTACATTTATTAAAGTTTGGAAGATTTCAAAAAAGTTTTATCCCCATCCAGAACCCTATTTATTGGTGATTAGTGTTTGTTTGTTAGTGACAACACTTTTGAGTATTGGTTTACCATATCTATTAAAGTTATTGGTTGATCAATCTCAAGTTGGAAATAAGGAATATTTTTTTAGAGATTTTTTCAGCATTGATCTACTTTATTTATTGGCTTTAGCTTATGCATGCGGTTGGCTGATCAATCAAATCATTAACCAAGTGGATGGGTTAATTAGTTCGTTCTTGTTAAGGAGATTAGACTCCTCTCTTATTTTTGAAGGAATGAGAAATTACTTTAAATTAAAATACGACGTTCAAAAAAAACAAGATGCAGGTGTATTTAATACCAATTTATTGCGCGGGTCGGCTGCATTTGGTCAAATCCTTTATACCGTTTTTTTTATTATTATGCCTGTTATTTTTCAAATCGTTGGTATGGTTTGGGTTCTTTCAAATAATATTGATTTTAGCTATGGATTGTACTTTTTAAGTTTTTCGATTTGCACAGTACTATTATCTTTGTTGATCACTTTTAAGACAAAAGACTTTTTTACAGCCATGTATGAATCACGGAATCAATTGAATCAATTTATTATTGAAAAAGTACAAAGTAGCTATGACATTAAAGTGAACGGTGCAACGGCCTTTGAATTAAATGCTTTTGAAAAAAGAATCAATCATTACATCACACAATCAAAAAATACCTACAGTAAAATCACTATATTTATGTTGTATCAAGTCGCCTTTGTTGGGTTTTTCCTGTTTGTGTTTATGGCTTTATCGGTGTATTTATTCCAACAGCATCGCTTTACTTCCGGTGATTTTGTACTCATTAGCAGCTATATTATTAGTCTAACCATGCCGTTGATGATGATGTCGCAAAGCATTATTCGATTGCGTGGTGATTTTATTGCACTAAGCAAATTCAATGATTATTTTGAATATGAAAAGGATGAGTTTACTCAACACTCCACTCGTTACTCCAATGTATTTTATCATTTTCAAAATGCTGAATTGATTTTAGGTAAGACCAGCTTAAAAAGCTTTAATTTTAAAATTGAAGCGGGTAAATTCTATGTGGCTGTGGGTCGAACAGGGATTGGTAAAACCAGTTTTATCAATTATCTTATGGGCTTACAACAAATAGAAAAAGGACAACTTTGTTATAAAAATATTGATATCAGTGATCATTTTTCATCACATATATTTAAAGAAATCGCTTTCGTAAGCCAAACACCAATCGTGTATTCAGGAACATTAAGGCAGAATTTAGTGCACAACAGCATGCTCGATATCAATGATGATGAGTTAATGTCATGGTTGGAGAGATTTGATTTAATAAAACTCCTTGATAAAAACAATATTGGTTTAGATAGTGATATCCAAGATATTTACAAAAGCTTCTCAGGCGGTGAAAAACAAAGAATCAGTATTATTCGTGCGCTGCTAAAAAAACCACAATTACTTATTTTAGATGAGCCTACAGCAGCTTTAGATGAGTTAACAAGTCTCAAATTAATGCCGATGATTCGTGAACAGGTGAGCACGATTTTTATGATTTCACATGCAAATTACGCAATTGAATTTGCAGATGAAATCCTTGATTTTAATGCATTATTAAAAAGTAACAGTTTTAATGATGTTTTGATGTGATAGCTTCATTAAAAAATGAAGCTAGATTCATTGGTCAACATGTAGAACATGCTTAATTAAGATGTTGATTATCCCACCTGATTAAGTATTCGGACATTGAATTTTAGGATTATTTAAACCTCTGCTATACGTAAATACAGAAATTAAGGCAAAACCGATAAAGATGAGCACACTATAAAGGAGGCTGTTGGCACTGAAATGGTCCACGATATATCCACCAAATAACGCGCCAGTAGCAATCATGATCTGAAACATACCTACAAATAAGGGCATTCCTTTTTCAACAGACTCAGGTGCGTGCACAAACATCCAAATGTTTGCAGATGTTGGGAATGCGCCAAATGCAAAACCCCACAGTGCGGTAAGCAGATAAGCCCCAAATAAATGCACAGCAAAATAAGGGAAACTCATAAATACAATAGCAAAACAGACACCAATACCAGCAAGCGTATAACGCACATTGATATTACTGCTAAAACCTGCAAATGCATTTCCCAAAAACCCTGAAATACCATAAATAAGTAAGAGGGCGCTAATGGTGGAGCCATCGAATCCTGCGACATTTTTAAAAAAGGGTGCAAGATAACTGTAAGTTGAAAAATGCGCCAAGCCCATCAATAGAATAATGACTAGACCCTTGCGTGCTTTGGGATTGATAAATAGTGCAGGCAAATCGCGATATTGTATTGCCGAACTAGGTGGCAGTTTAGGTAAGAAAATACATTCTAAAACCAAAATCACAGCACCAATGATCGCGGTGATTAAGAATGCACTACGCCATCCATATAGCTCACTTAACCATGTGCCAATAGGAACACCCAACACTGTAGCCAATGTAACGCCCGCCATTACTATGGCAGTTGCTTTGGCGATAGGTAAATGAGGCGGAGCAACGCGACCGCTCAGCGCAATCGCAGTCGCCCAAAATCCACCAATGGCTATCCCTAAGAAGAAACGGCTAAACAAAAGCCATTCAAAGCTCTGCACCACGCTGGTCATATAGTTCGCAATGACCATAATTGCAGTGAGACCGATAAGTAAATAACGACGATCCAGTTGTTTAGCCCATACCGAAACCAAAGGTGCAGCAAAAGCACCCATGATCCCTGGCAAAGTAATCATTAAACCAGCTGAACCTACTGTGACATCTAATTCTTGAGCAATCGCGTTAAGTACGCCTATGGGCAAAAACTCACTGGTGACCAAAGCAAATGCGGTAATGGATACCGTGAGTATCGCCAGCCAGTTACCTTGCGATGACGTGACATTTAAATTAACTTGATGAGGGGCATCGGGAGAATTCATGCGTTGAGATCCTATTATTAATTTCATAGTGATTGTTATGAAATTAAAGTATTTGATTAATCCTTCAGCGTCAATTAATTTAGTAGTGATCGTTATAAAATTATATGGCTTGTTTATGCGAGAAATTGAAAAACTAAAAAATCAAGTAGATGCACCTGAGGAAACTTCACAACCTACGCAAATTACAAAACGGCGAGGAAGACCCAAATGCTTTAATGAGCAGCAAGCTTTAGAAAAAGCGACATTGTTATTCTGGCAATATGGCTATGAAGCGACCTCAATTAGTGATCTGACTCAAGCTTTAGGAATAACAGCTCCAAGCCTGTACAGTACCTTTGGCGGGAAAGCTGCACTTTTTGAAAAGTGTTTAGATTATTATTCTGAATATGAGGGTTGTTCTATAGATCATGTCTTTCAAGATGCAGAAGATATTCAAACTGCATTGGAATTGTACTTATTGGAAAATGTCAAAAAGCTCATTCAAAACCATAAACCGACAGGATGTATGTTGGTGGTCGCGACCATGAATTGTTCAGAACAAAATGTAGAACTTCAACACCAACTGATGAGTAGGCGTCATGTGACCAAGCGAAAATTAAAGGATTATTTTAATCAGGCTCAACAAGGGGGACAAATCCCGCAAGGTGTCGATGTGCAGAGTCTGGCTGATTTTTACAGTACTTTATTACAGGGCATGTCTATGCAAGCACGAGATGGTGCATCTATTTTGCAACTTGAACAAGTGGTGAAAATGGCCATGCAAACGTGGAAATCATAAGTTATTAAATTTTGAATGACTTGGAAAAATCCGCACTATAAACAATGCGGATTAAAATGAGTATCTCGATTTTAAATTTAAGTATTTTGTGTTTAAAAGCAGATTACTTTAAAAGCAGATTACTTTAAAAGCAGCATACTTACTTTAAAAACTTACGACTCACCAAGAATTGTTCCGTCGCCTCTAAAAGTTTTTCGGCATACACTTCTTGCTTGGCAGTCAGCCAACCTAAAGCAAACCAATCACTGGCTTCTAATTCCGTCTGTTGTAAATAGGATGAAGATGACGCCAAAATTTGATACTGCTCAGCAGCGTGCTGCGCATCATTCAAGGCTTTACCATATTTCTGCAAATTCTTAACATCAAAAATTTGAGTCAAAATGGGGAAGCTAAATTTGAGTTCATTTAAGCGTAGAGCCAAAGCTTCTAAACTTTCTAAATCCGCCAGATCTGCGCTATTTAGGGCATCTTGTAAGGCTTTATACTGATTCTGTAAGGTATTTTGCGCATACCATTTTAGATCATTACTTTGCACTTTCTTTGATGTGCCTAAGCTAAACATTAGTAACTCTAAATAATGCTGAACGTTTTGGGTCGATTTGACTAAGTTGTTCAATTTCTCTTGAGCATACAGCACATCTTTACTCAAACTTTCTGCCGTTTTGGGGTTCTGTAACAGTGCGCCCAACGTATTTTGCATGTGTTCAAAATGCTTTAAATTTTCAAAATGACTTTTAAATGCCGAAAGTTGGTTCGCCCATTTATCCACGCCCTTAGAAGTCCAATCTTTGAAAATGGATAGCGTTAAAAACAAATGTTCTAAAGCAATGTGCGCTTGATCGATATGTTCTTTTTCAGACACTTGAGCAGATATGGCGGCAATATTGGGCAATAAATGTTGCATATGATTGGCAATTAAAAAGCGCATGCTTTTTTCAGCAGTTTCTTTTTTGGCCAGAATAATCTCTTTGTCCAGTACTGCGGGACTGACCTTTAAATCAAGAACCAATAAATTGCCAAATTCAGCTTTGCTGCGCACATCAAGCCAAAGCTGATATTTTTTAACCCATTCAAAACTAAAGGCCAAAAGAGATTCGACTGAACCCGATTTAAGCTCAAACTCTACTTCATGAATGTCTTGCGATTTTTCCTCAGATTTGACTTGACCAATATCGACAGAGACTTCAATTTCAGCCTCTTCAAATTCAATTACGCGTAAAGTACGCTGAATATCAGTTTCAAACTGAAGTTGTAAGGCAGCGAAATTTTCACCGAGTGCTTTTTTGAGTATTGCATCTGCTTCAGGTTTTTGTGCATAAATTGAGAGGTCTAAATCAGGCGCTTGTGCTAACTCGCCTAAATCATAATTGTCTTCGAAATGATGCAAGTGGCTTTGACCGGCTGCTTTTAGGGTTTGAATCCAGCGCGTACCTTCTAGGCGCTGACGTAAAGCAATGCCATGTTGAGAAAGGCTGCGTTCTTGGGTGTCGTAGTATTTTGCTTGTAATTGAATGAGTTCAGATTTTTTGGGGTCAACAGCTTTCAGGAGGGCATTACGACGGTTTTCTGGAATCTGAAACTTTAATTCAACTTCAATCATTGTTTAATCCTAAACGCATATTTTTCTATAAAAAGATCTGTCTCGCAGACAAATATTTAAGGCAACAGACCAAATGGACTGAGCTTTAAGGCAACATTCTATGCCCGAATATGTTGGGCAATTAGGATTGTAACTGATTCGGCTGACTCAAAAATGGCAGTCATAGTAAATTCGTCAAATAATCCATAAAACTTCATCATCAAACACTTATCACTAAAGGCTTTTCTTTAAGCGTAAATTGGATTAATGTGATGGAAAAAGGAACAGGATAAAAACAACATGAATGCCTATGTCGACCCTCAACAGAATGTTGAACAACCGCAGTTTCAGTTGCCCATTAAAAATTATTCTGAATTTTATCGTTTTTATTTAACTGAACACCGTAGCATCATGAGTCGTCGTTTACATGCTGCGGGGAGCAGTGTTGGGATTTATTTTTTCAGTAAAGCCATCATTCAACGTAAACCCAAATATCTGATTTATGGACTGGTATCTGGTTACGCATGTGCATGGATCGGTCATTTTGTTTTTGAAAAGAATAAACCTGCCAGTTTTAAACAACCGCTGTATAGCTTCATTTCGGATTGGCGCATGTTGTCTGATATTTTACGAGGGAATTTAAGCCTTGTAGATCGTAAATTCGATAAAATTGAAAGTTAAGCCTTTTTAAGTAAAAAGCCCAGAGATTGCTGGGCTTTTAAATATTATAAAATGATTAAACTGGGCTACACAAAACAGTTAAACAGTATTTAAAGAATAGCCGTAGAACGGTAAGATTCAATAAAAAAGCCCAAACAGTGATGTTTGGGCGGCTTTGTTGCACAAATGCTTGAGAGGCAGAGCTATCCCAAAGGATCCAAATTTAAGATACAATTTGGGTATGAGGGCGGCCTAATTCCGTGAATTTATTCAAGACTGCTACACGTGCATGAATCTCATTCACCTGACTAGAGAAACTCCTTGCCGTTAATTTATCTCCCAATAATTTGATGCAATGCATCTTGGTTTCTACCAAACTTCGACGATGATAACCGGACCATTTTTTCCAAAGGGCTCTTCCTAGCCGTTTGACTGTTTTCAATAACTCATTCCGCTCTATAGACCTCGCTTGTTTGTCTTTCCAAGGCTTTGCATTCTTTCTTGGCGGAATCACAGCATGCGCTTGTCGATCTGAAATGACTTGTCGGCAGTGTTTCGTGTCATAAGCCCCATCTGTATAGACAGAGTCAATCTGCTCATCCAATGGAATTTGAGCAAGCAAGTTGCCAAGAACCTGAGAGTCACTCACATTGTTCGTCGTGAGCTGAACAGCACGTATTTGCAGGGTTTCAGCATTTATACCGATATGAAGTTTACGCCATTGGCGACGGTATTCAGGCTGATGTTTCTTACGTTTCCATTCACCTTCACCTAGAAACTTTAAGCCAGTGGAGTCTATAAGTAGATGCAGTCCATCACGGCTCTTTTGGTAACTAACCGCAATATCAATGTGCTTTTGTCTTCTGCAGAGGGTAGAGTAATCTGGTGCGGTCCAGCCTAATCTACAAAGTTTAATGAGGCTTTGGACAAAGCCTGTGACCATACGTAAAGAGAGTCGAAATAAGGATTTGATCATTAAGCAGCATTGAATAGCTGTATCGGAATATGTTTGATTTCGACCTTGTTTACCTTTTGGCTGAGCATACCATTGAGTGTTAGGATCAAACCAAATGGAGATATTTCCTCGGTTGATTAAGGCTCGATTATAGGAAGACCAATTGGTTGTCCGATAGATTTTAGGTGTTGGCTTATTCATTTAGAAATTATATTGATGAAGATGCCTTTAAGAACAGCTTTGTGCAACAAAGCCTGTTTGGGTTATAAAACTTAAAATAACTATTTGAATTTAAAAGGTAAATATAACACAGTTCGCATAAGGTGTATTATGTTAACTCTAGAAAAATTAAATTTACGATACTAAATTATGCTTAATATTATTCAACCTTAAACGTATATTTTTTATTGATTTCTGCATTACCACCACCATAAAATCCACCCCAAATATGAATCGTAAACGTACCGCTATATTTTGGAGTTCCTTTAATTTCAATAATATTATAACCATCTATTTCATTAGCTGGTTGAATAGTTATTCCTAAATCTTCAGGTATATTTGTTTTCAAAGGTTGATCTTTATCAATAATTTTTCCTCCAGATATTTTTATAGTTTGTTGATATGCTTGATTAATATGTGCAACAGGTAAACTATCTGGGATGATAATATATTTTTTACCACAGCCATTAAGTAATAAAAATAT
The DNA here is from genome assembly GCF_001612555.1 of Acinetobacter sp. TGL-Y2. NCBI lineage: Bacteria > Pseudomonadati > Pseudomonadota > Gammaproteobacteria > Moraxellales > Moraxellaceae > Acinetobacter > Acinetobacter sp. TGL-Y2. The sequence goes on from NZ_CP015110.1 coordinate 1,171,467, forward strand.
AGAAATAATAAAGACCAAATTTATTTTCATTAGAATGTTTCCTTTTTAACAAGCATGGCAAAAAATACTTTTTTTTCAAAATTATATAAAGAAATTCCCTTGCCTAGTCTTTGGCTTTCTTCACCCCAAGTAAACATTTTTAGGCTGACTTCAGTTGTATATGGATTTGCAGCAATTGTAATAGCTTGTCCCTTGGAATCTCTTAATTTATCAGTCCAAATAATCCAATGATCAGGAAAACTTTGTGTTCCTGAACTTGTTCCACTACTTAGAAGACTTGCCGATATTAAAGTAACTACATAGTAATCTTCACCAGCATATTGATTGATTTCACTAATTAAACTTGGATTGTAACCATTGAGGTAAAAAGGATATTTTTTTACACCTTTAAAACCAGACTTCTTAAACCAATTAGCGACTTCTCCCCATGTCGTAATTCCTGCGACTTCTTGTGAAGGATCATTAAGTTTAAGACCAATATTTTCAGATTCACGTAAACTTGCAAGCGTAATCCAATCAATTGGTGGAATTTTAGGTTGGCTATTAGATTTTTTATAAAAATTTTGGACTTTTCTACAACCATTTATTGAAGGCTTAATTTCAAGCTCCCCAATTTTTGATTGTCCTGTTTCCCATAATTGTTTTACTGCTAATTTATATTTAGATGGACTTAAATTGATTAAACAAAAAAAGTAGGCTGCTGGACCACATAGTGAGGTTATATCTTGATCTGGAAGAGGTTCATTTAATCTAGATTGCAGCCCAGCTTCAATTTGGGCTTTAGAAAAAGGATCATTAGGCTCTCCTGGTTTACATCCATCATCGATACATTGAAAAATACGGTTCCTATTTAAATTCAATGTTACTGTATTAGTCGATTTCTCTGCTTTTTGTTTCGTTATAGGACTAGCTTCTTTATATTTAGTGTGAGCTATATCCTTATTTTGACTATGTGTCTTTGATATAAACGATTCAATCTTATTCGGGGGAATGATCTGATCTAATACTGTATTTAATTTACCATTCAAATCTTTTCTATATAGAGTAAAAATAATTACACAATCTCGAATTTTTTCAAGGCCAATCTTAGATCCACTAATTTCAATAGAGTCAGTTTGATATAAATTTCCTATTTTCTTTAGGGTGGTGCGATTATTTTTATAAATTGATGGAGACAAATTCTTACCACTAACAGTATCTTTAATTTGTATTAAATATTCTAAAAGACTTGGATTGATATTGGTTTCTAGGACAACATAAGGGTAATAAGTAGCCATAATTATTCGATGTCCAATTGTTCGTCTTTGTATAAATGAAAATCTATTTTTTCTGATTGAATAGTATCGAAAAATTCTGTGTAACCGTATTCATCCGTAATTCCTTTTATAGATTTTCCATTTTGTGTAAATGCAATATATTTATGTTTTATAAATGGATTTTCTTCTTCATCTTTAAGGTGAAACCTTAATCTATATTTATTAGTATCTTCTAAGATAGGTAAGCTAATATGAGGAATATTAACAATACCCCCGCTTTTAAAAATATGTTGCCCAGCCTTCGCCTCAAACTTTGCAGGCGTAATGAATGTAATCCCATTCTTATTATAGCTGCAATCTTATTTTAGGATACAATGATAAAAAATTAATTTGTTCAAGATCATGCCTAAAGTATATTCAGTGGATTTACGTGAAAAAGTCATGCAGTTTTATGAAGAAAATAATCACAAATCATATACATGTAAAACCTTTAAAATATCTAGAACCACTTTGGATGATTGGATTCTTCTTCAAAACACCACTGGAGAATTGAAACAGCCTAAAATCAATGCAGGTCGACCCACTAAAATCAAGGATATGGATGCTTTCAAACACTTTATTGAAACTACTGAATTTTCTCAAGTGAAAGATCTCATCCCTTTATTTGAACAAAAGTTTGGGTATCCAATCCTTTACTCAACCCTGTTAAAAGCCATTCATAGACTTGGTTGGACACGTAAAAAAAGAGTTTTCTCTATAAGCAAGCCGACAAAATAACAAGGGCTGTATTCAACTGGTTTCTTCCGCAATGGAAAGAGGCGTTTGGGGAAGATCAGATTCTTTATATTGATGAGTCTGGGATAAACACCACAGATACAGCGCAATATGGTTGGTCTAAACTAGGCAGTCGTTGCGCTGCTTTAAAATTGGGTGGTCATGGTAAAAGATTAAGTATCATCAGTGCTGTGAGGTCTAATTCAGCGTATCAGTTCCTTTACCCTTTGATTTTTCAAGGTTCATGCGATCGAGCAATGTTCACGGGATGGTTGAGATATCTACTTGAAAATTTAACCAAAGATAATCAAGATAAGACCAAAAGACATCTGCTGATTCTAGATAACGCTTCGATTCATAAGAACGGAGATATCAAAAAACTAGCCAAAGACTTTAACTGTAGAATCATGTACTTGCCTGCTTACAGTCCAGATTTAAATCCAATTGAAAAAGCATGGTCAGTGCTAAAATCCAAAGTTAAAAGTATCGCTGTCCGTTTTGACAAAAACATAGAAGAAGCGCTCGATTTAGGCTTGAAGGCAATGTAGCTTAAAATTTAAATCCAGCTATAATTATGATTTGAGAACCACCAGCCATAAGTCTACCTATCTTTATAAAATTCAAAACTTAAGCTTCAATTTAGGGTAGTGTCTAAATATGACGTGTTAACCACTTATCTTTCATGTCTTGATTGTATTTTAATAAAAACATATGCAAGACAGCTTCATGATTTTCTTTCTTCTTCGAAAAGCTTAAAGTTTTCCGTGTAAAACGCCCTAAGCGATTTCTTAATGTGGCATTGAACCGCTCAACATGGTTCGTTAAACCTGTATGTTTACCTACAGAGCGATGGGTACCAGGATCAAACACCTCAGCATAACTTGACCAATAATCACTACATGTTGCTAAATTAAAGTAGCTTGAGGGAATACGGCAACGTAAATCTGTACATGTTTTATCATTGCGCTGACCACATACATAAGCGACGACCTGACGTGTACGACAGCATAGTGCAATCCAACTCCAAACCTTATGACGACGAGCTTTTACAAAGCTCCAAAGTTCATCCAGTTCTAGAACATCTGTTGGATGAGCATCAAGTAATTCGTCACTCAATTTCCTGTTGTTTACTTTTTTTTATCCATCCCATGAGCGTTTGAGGTGCAACACCAAATAGACGCTGCATGCCTCTTAAACTGCCTCGTTCAAGATAAGTATTGATGATGAGTTCTTTTTGCTCTTCGGTATATTTGATTTTAGGTTTGAGCACACTTGATCGGCCGCAATCTTTACATCTGAACTGCGCATTCCCGCTTTTATTGTGTCCATTCTTATAAATATTTGCTGATTGGCAACGGATACATATGTAGCTTATCGTTTCTATGATCATGTTTAAGGTCTATTACTCAGGTATTTTTAAGTCTATTCTAGATTGAACCACGTTAATTTTGCACACTACCCAATTTAGCTTAAAATAAACATCTAATAATTCAATATTTTTAATCAAAGTATGACTTTCATCATAGCAATTCAACTGAATGATAGCATTATTGTTGCAGCAGACAATAAGGAAGTCATACTCAAAGAAGATCAACTAAATGAGCCTATAGCGCACTCAACCTCAAAAATCCATTCTTGGGACAACGGCATTATCACTGGCACAGGCGAAAGCTATGTGATCAATCGCTGCATCGCTTTATTTGAAGAGTTCGCTCAATCAGAATTAGCATCCCTACCTGATTATTTGGAACTTTCACGACACATTCGAGAACATGAAATCGGTAAAGATCACTTCCAAGTGCAAAATACCAAACTACTGTGCTCTAGCTACAGTGAACGTGGTGCTCAACTTTATAAAATTGAACAGATCAATGATCAGCAAAGCTATACAATGACCGCTATAGAACCGATGGACATGACCGTGTGGATGTTCAATCCCAATGTGGAAACGATTACAGCAGATTTAAAAAACTTATATCTAGATTTGAAAGATTACTCAGCATTTACAAACCAAGTCGATTGGATGAATCACTATATCAATCGAATTGCACCGATCTATCAAAAGCAAAGCCAAGTAGACTCACTGATGAGTCAAAGCTTTGATATCTTCTTTCAAAGCAAAGATGAGTATGTGTTTGGCCATATCCCCAATACTCAAAATACTGCGATTGAATTAAAGGAAATTTACCCTGATTCAGCATCCATTTAACATAATGGGCATTATGCGAAATTTACAAATTTTGTAGATGAATCTAGAGGGAAAACACTTGCTTTATGTATTCGATCGAATACAATTAAGCCAGAATAGAAGCAAGCTTCATGATTGAAATTAAACGTCTGCCTGAATTTGATGAATGGTTAGATGACATTAAAGGCAATATGACCCGTATTCGCCTGAATCGTCGATTAGATAAGGTTCAGCGTGGAAATTGGGGAGACATTAAACCTCTCCAAGAAGGTGTATGGGAAATGAGAGGGTTCTTCGGTTCCGGTTGCAGAATGTACTATATCCAACATGGTGATGTTGTGATTGTGATGCTAGGTGGCGGTGATAAATCTACACAGCAAGACGATATCAAGCGAGCAGTTAAATTATCTAAAACATTGGAGGATTAAAAATGGTTAAAGTCGCTGATTTACCAAGTTTTGATATGACTGAATCACTTAAAACTGAAGAAGATATTGTGACGTATCTCAATATGGTTCTTGAAGATAATGATCCTGCTGAATTAGCTCATGCGCTTGGTGTAATTGCTAAAGCAAGAGGGATGACCCAGATTGCAAAAGAGGCAGGTATTGGCCGTGAAGCTCTTTACAAAGCACTTCGTCATGACTCTGCACCTCGTTTTGATACGATCAATCGTGTAGTGAATGCTTTAGGTTTAAAACTTACAGTTCAAAATGCTTAAAATTTAAAAAAACTAATAAAAATGGGAGCCTGAGGCTCCCACTTTCAATTTCGCATAAGGTGTATTATATTGATTTTAGAAAGTCTTAATCTTTAGCTAAATAATCTTCAGTTGATATCACTTGAGCATATGCAAATTCAAAAGCGGCCATTAATGTTGCATGGACATGACCAGCAGGTACTTTAATGCCATTAAATTCAAGGTCTAGTGTTGCACAAGCATCATGAATCACTTTTACCTTATAACCAAAATCAGAAGCAGCACGAACAGCCGCATCGACACACATATGGCTCATAGCACCAATCACGACTAACTCAGTCACTTGATTGCTATCTAAAATTTCTTTGAGATTCGTGTTTAAGAACGCATTGATGTGATTTTTAATGATCACGGATTCATCTGCTTGCGGCTTAACTGTGTCCTGAAATTCAATACCATTTGAGCTAGGTTCAAATATAGGAGATTCAGCATCAGCAATATGTTGGACATGAATCACTTGAGTACCCTGTTGACGGGCCTTCGCAATTACTTTCACTGCATTAGCAGCAGTTTGTTCAATATTTACCAATGGTAATTTACCTGTAGGTAGATATTCATTTTGTAAGTCGATCACTAATAAAGCTGATTTTGACATATCTATTCCTTTACTTAACTCATATTTGTTTTGTTCTACTTAGGTTTTAAAGAAGTGGAATGCTTCCACTTCTTTAAATTACTTTAAAAAGAAAGCGTTTCACCATCAATAGGAATTAAAACCTTATCTTGGATCCCTTTGTCTTCTACATATTCTGCAAGCTGAGCACGTGTTACCGACATGTGGTTAATGGCATCCATGTGAACAGCAATAACTTTGGCATTGGGTGCTTTCTGAGTTGCGAGATAAGTATCTTCTTTACCCATAATAATGGATTCTTTAAAGCCATTAACCAAGGCGTTACCTGTATTCAATACAATCACATCAGGTTTAAATGTTTGAATCGCTTGATCAACTTCAGAACGCCAGATGGTATCTCCTGCCACATAAACCGTTTCATGGCCAGCAGCTTCAAATACAACACCCATTGCTTCGCCTAATCCAGCTTTAAGCTTAGGAATACGGTACATGGCATCAGTACCGTGTTGACCACCAGTTTTAGTGAGCTTAATCCCTTCAAAGGTCGCTTGCGTTAATACCCGAACATCTTTGAAGCCTTGTGACTGAATGACTTTCTGGTCTTCTATATTTTGTACAAACAAAGGCATGTTTTTCGGAATAGTCGCTTGTGCTGCATCATCCCAATGATCTAAATGTGTATGGGTCACGATTACCGCATCTACACCTTCTAAAATCGTTTCAGGCTTGATAGGCAAATCGACTAATGGATTGCGTAAATAGCTACGATGAGTATCAGGGAAACCTTCATAAAACCCTTTTTTAGCAAACATTGGGTCAATTAAAAAAGTCGTATCAGCATAGGTTACTTTAATCGTCGCATTGCGAATTTCTTGTATATGCGTAACTTTAGAAGTATCTCGCTGAACCACCTTATCATTCGCATATAAATGGACTGAAGCCATTGCCAGAGAGAGCGCAATTACAGAGCTACTTAAAATTTTATTCATGTTCCAGATCCAATCATTTAGTCATACTTGAATCATGATAGAAAAAATCAAACAAAAAAATTGTCCTTAAGGACAATCATCGAAACTATTGGGACAACATGCTATATTCATTATTTTAGAGAGGTAAGTTAAATGGGTATACCAGTGATTGGATTGTTTGTTTATCCCAATATAAGTCCATTTCACTTCTCTATCCCCCATATTATTTTCAATATCAAAATTGAAGATAAACCATTGTTTGATCTAAAAGTATTTTCTCTAGATGGTGATTCCGTCAAAACAGAAAGCGCGATGACAATTACGCCTGATGGTGGCGTCGACCTTATCAATGATTTTGATTTGGTCATTATTCCTGGATGGGATGATTTCAATCATGTGCCAGATCAAATCTTAATGGATGGACTCAATAACGCATATAAAAATGGATCTAGAATTGTTGGGTTATGTTATGGAACCTACGCATTGGCATATGCAGGTTTACTTGAACGTAAAAAAGCAGCTACGCACTGGATGGCTGAACAAGATTTCAGTGAACGATTTCCACAGATTCAGCTTGATCATGATGCCTTGTATGTAGAAGATCAAAGGATCGTAACCTCTGCTGGAACAGGCGCAGCGTTAGACTGCTGTTTGTACTTGGTACGTGAAATCTATAATGCACAAATTGCGAATAAATTCTCTAGAGTAATGGTAATTCCGCCTCACCGTGAAGGTGGGCAAGCCCAGTTTATTGAACAGCCAGTAGCAGAATCGGGCCAAGATGCAAAAATTAACCTATTACTTGATTTTTTAAGAAAAAATTTAGCTATACAACATAATATTGAAGGCCTAGCTCAACGGACACATATGACACGTAGGACATTCACAAGGCATTTTAAGAAAGCGACAGGCATGACCTTAGTCGATTGGCTGAATACTGAAAGAATCAGATTAAGCAGTGAACTACTAGAAACGACAAACTTGTCTATCGAAAAGATAACCGAGCTTTCAGGTTTTAATAATACAGTGTCATTTAGAAAAAAATTTCGTGAAAAATATGGCACCAGCCCTCAGGCATGGAGAAAAGCTTTTGGGATAATTAATGAGGATAATCTACCCCATTTAATATAATGGCGATTATGCGAACTATATTCTTTTTATTTATTTAAAAATCATATCTTATCTATCTTAAATAATCTCAAAATACCCTAAAGAGCCGACTGTAAAACATGTTGGTTACTTTTGAGTGACTTTGATATTTATTGCCAACAAAACGATCAATAAGCAAGCTGTTTTGAATTTTTCACCGATCTTTCATCATTTAAATTCTTGGAATTATCTGCAATCCGTATCTTCTATAAGTTCAGTAAATTGCTGAGCTTTATATTTTGTTCAATTTAACAAATGCGATAACACTGTGCTTTGTCCTATAATGGGTTCAATTTTTGTATTTGCTTTGAGTGATTTAACCATGCGCGGTTTGTATTTAATTACCAATGATGATCCGATTGAACTGTTACTGGCGAAATTAGAAGGCGCAATGGCGACCTATGAAGTGGCTGTTTTGCAATATCGCCGTAAAAATGTGGCGAAAGAAAATCAAGCCTACGAAATTGAATATATGAAAAATATGTGCAATCAATATAACGTACCTTTCGTGATCAATGATGATTTAGAAACGGCTGTGCAATATGGCGTGGGTGTACATTTAGGTCAAGATGACGGCTCGATTGTAGATGCAGTTGCTCGTCTTCCTAAAAATGTGTTGATCGGTCGGAGTTGCAACAACTCGATTGAACTCGCTGAGCAAGCGATTGCAGATGGCGCAAACTATGTAGCGTTTGGTGCAATCTATGCAACGGATACCAAGCCTGAAGCGGGTAATATCGGTCTTGAAACCCTCAAACTTGCCAAAGAAAAACTGAATGTACCCATTTGTGCCATTGGTGGTCTGACTGTAGAAAACTCAGGTGTTGTGATTGAAGCAGGTGCTGATCTGTGTGCTGTGATCAGTGATGTATTGGGAGGTTCAATGTCAGGGGTTGCCCAACGAGTGTATGACTGGTCTGAGTTATTTGCTGAAAAAGCATAAGATTATTGAAAAAGGCTAAAGATTGCTGAAAAGACGTAAAAGCTTTTATCTTTTTAAATCATTTAAATCATTTAAATTTTTGAGTTGAGAATCTCCATGACTTTATCTGCCAAGCAAGAACAATTGTTTAAACAAGCCAGCAAACACATTCCAGGTGGAGTGAACTCACCTGTACGCGCATTTAATGGCGTGGGTGGTACCCCAGTGTTTATCGAAAAAGCACAAGGTGCTTATTTGTATGATGTGGATGGTAAGCGTTACGTAGACTACGTCGGTTCTTGGGGTCCAATGATCTTAGGACATGCACATCCTACGATTATTAAAGCCGTGCAAGAAGCAGCGGTTGACGGATTAAGCTTTGGTGCGCCAACAGTTCATGAAACCACACTTGCGGATATCATTTGTGAAATCATGCCTTCTATTGAATTGGTCCGTATGACCAACTCAGGTACAGAAGCAACCATGACGGCAATTCGCCTTGCTCGTGGTTATACCGGTCGTGACAAGATTGTAAAATTTGAAGGTAACTACCACGGTCATTCAGACTCATTATTGGTAAAAGCAGGTTCTGGATTGCTTACCAGTGGTGAAGGTGAAGCGACTTCTGCAGGTGTACCTGCAGATTTTGCAAAACATACTTTAACGCTTCCGTACAATGACATCGCAACATTAAAAGAATGCTTCGCGAAGTTTGGTTCACAGATTGCAGGTGTCATCGTTGAGCCTGTGGCAGGCAACATGAACTTGGTGAAGCCGATTGATGGTTTCTTACAAGCGATTCGTGATGTTTGTGATGAACATGGTTCAGTGTTTATCATTGATGAAGTGATGACCGGTTTTCGTGTTGGTCTGGGCGGCGCACAGGCACATTATGGCGTAACACCAGACTTAACCACTTTGGGTAAAATCATTGGGGCAGGGCTTCCAGTAGGTGCTTTTGGTGGTAAACGTGAAGTGATGGAATGCATTGCACCACTGGGTAAAGTCTATCAAGCAGGAACGTTGTCAGGTAATCCACTGGCAATGCGTGCAGGGATTGAAATGTTTAAGCATTTACGTGCTGAAGGCTTTTATGAAAACTTAACTGCACAACTGGAAAAGCTACTCGCGGGTTTACAAGCAGCAGCAGATGAAGCGGGTATTGCATTTAAAACTCAGCAAGTTGGTGGAATGTTTGGTTTGTATTTCACAGATCAAACAGACATTACCAGCTTTGATTCAATGTTAAAATGCGATGTTGAGATGTTCCGTAAATTTTTCCACGGGATGCTTGAACAGGGCGTAAATCTTGCACCGTCTGCATTTGAAGCTGGATTTATCTCAAGTGCGCATTCAGATGAAGATATTGCGTATACAATTCAAGCAGCTAAAACGGTATTTGCACGTATAAAATAGTTTTTTTTCAAAAATCTATTAACATAAGCCCATAGCATGAATGCTGTGGGCTTTTTGTGTCAGGCTTGGTCTTGAGCCTAGTCTCAAGTAGAAAATTCAGGGATAGCGATTAGAAATGAAAACCAAACATTATTTAACTTTGGAAGATGCTGAATTTTTGCTGACGCGCGCGCACCAATATGCCATAGACCAAAAATTCAATGTTAGTATCGCCGTGGTGGACGAATCAGGAACCTTACTGGCAATGAAACGTATGGATGGTGCTTCACCGATGACGGCAAATTTAGCTGTTGAAAAAGCCAAATGTTCTGCCTTAAGTCGTAAACCATCGCAAATCTTTGAAGAACTCATTAAAGACGGTCAGTTGGGCTTTCTGACGGTCAATTCTTTTTCAGGTATGGTTGAAGGTGCAGAGCCGATTATTTATAAAGAGCATTTGGTCGGTGCATTAGGCGTGTCGGGCGTAAAGTCCTATGAAGATGCTGAAATTGCGCAACATGCAATTCAAGTGTTTTTGGCATTGGCAGATTAATTTAAAAATCGCGTGATTAGACAAAAGCTGTTTCGATCACGCAAAAAATTAAAGGCTGCAAAAAATCATTAAGGCTCTAGAGTTTTTGGTTAAAAATGAAGTTTTCTAATATGGCTTCAACCTGTTCTAACATCATGTCTTTAACGGTATAAAAGGTCATAGTTAAGCCAGTAGCCCCTCAACATGGTCTGATTTCACGTTTTCTCATCGCATTAAATGATAATTTAAAATGATCATTCAGGTTGTGATAAAGATCTGGTCTCTAATGCAAATCTTCAGTCAGTATTTAAAAAGATCCGAATGCTCTTAGATAGAGAGATTTTCAGCTGCTCTTTTTCTCAAGCATCGGTATTTCAGGTACCTCTCAGAAAAACAAATCAGATTAATCGTAATTTTCTCGGTTTAAGTCTCAAGTTTTTCTGAATTTACATTGTAATTTTATGCCAAGCTTTTTATCATTGCCGGCTCACTTTCACGATCTGCTAGGAATTGAACTTTGAGTAACTTTCTAAAAGAACATCTCATTTATCGTGATACAGATTTTATGGTCATCCATAAACCTGCTGGACTGCTTTCCGTTCCAGGTAAAACCGAAGATTTACAAGACTGCGTGATCAAACGTTTATTGAAAGAAGAACGTCGTACACTGCTGATTCATCGGTTAGATCGAGATACCTCAGGCATTTTGGTGTTTGGTTTATCTAAAGCAGGGCAGAAATCCATTTCAAGACAGTTTCAAGAAAGACTCACAGAAAAAACCTATCAAGCTCTTGTGGTGGGTCATCTAGACGGTGAGGGTACAGTCGATATTCCTGTCATTTATGATCCAACGCGTCCGCCGTTGCATATCGTAGATGCAACTCACAATAAGGTGGCTCTAACCCATTGGATCGCAACTGAGCATTTTGAAATTCAAGGTCAGCCTGTGACTCGTGTTAAACTGACGCCGATTACGGGGCGTGCGCATCAACTTCGTGTGCATATGCAGTACTTGGGTCATCCGATTGTAGGGGATACGCTCTATGCGCAGTCTGAGCACCAGAACCTGATGCCGCGTCTATGTTTGCATGCCGAGCAGTTAAGTTTTAATCATCCAATTACTGACGAACGTATGGATTTTCATTGTCCTGTTCCTTTTTAGTTGTACCTTCATTTTAAATTCATTTTAAATTCATTTTTTAATGACATTTTTAAATGTGTTATCACATTTAGTCGGTCTGGGAAGGATGTTTTAAGCTGTTGAATCTTAGGTTTCTACACAAAACATAGCGTTTAATGCTTAAAACCAATCAACCCTAAATATTGCTCACTTTTTGGTGGGCTTTATGTCAAAATATATTGCTTAAAGACGTTAAACTTTGTTCAAATAATCTCCTGATTGAGCATTGGTTTTTCAGTCCTAACTTGAGATAAGGTGGAAAAAATTGCAGCAATTTGCTATTGGTCAACGTTGGCTTTCTGACACAGAAACAGAACTTGGGTTAGGTGTATTAATTGATGTAGATGAAAGATCAATTAGTATTTTATTCCCAAAGAGTGATGAAACCCGTGTCTATGCACGCAATAACGCACCTTTATCTCGGATTGTTTTTAACGTAAAAGATGAATTACAAGACCAAGAAGGCGCACTTTGGAATGTCGAGTCATTTGAAGAACGTAATGGCGTAATTCGTTACAATGTGATTCGTACCTTGGTCGATGGTACAGAAGAGCGCAAGTCTTTAAATGAAACTCGTATTGGTGCAACCATCCAGCTGTCTAAGCCTTTAGATCGATTGCTTGCGAGTCAAGTCGACTATAAAGAATGGTATGACTTGCGTATTGAAGCAATGCAAATGCAAGCCAATATGCAAAATAGCCCACTTCGTGGCATGGTGGGCGCACGTGTCGGTTTGATTCCGCATCAGCTTTATATTGCACATGAAGTCGGTAAGCGTTTTGCACCGCGTGTTTTACTGGCAGATGAAGTCGGCTTAGGTAAAACCATTGAAGCAGGTCTGATCATTCATCAGCAGCTGAAAACAGGTCGTTCTGAACGTATTTTAATTTTGGTGCCAGATTCACTGCAATACCAGTGGATGATTGAAATGCGTCGCCGTTTCAATTTGCAATTCTCTTTGTTTGATTTGACCCGTACTGCGTCAATTAAAGAACATGACCCTGAACTGAATCCTTTCCTCACTGAGCAATGCATTATTGCCTCAGTAGATTTAATGATTGACCATGATGATTTGCGTGAGCAAGCCATTGAAGCTGGTTTTGATCTGTTGGTGGTCGATGAAGCACATCACTTAATGTGGTCTGAGGAAGAGGGCGGGAACGACCGTTATGACCTCGTTGAAGAGTTGGCAGAAAAAACACCGGGCGTGTTGTTATTGACTGCAACCCCAGAACAATTGGGTGTGGAAAGTCATTTTGCGCGTCTACGTTTGCTTGATCCACAGCGTTTTAGTTCACTCGATCGTTTCTTGGATGAAGAAGAAACGTATCATCACACCGCGCAAATTGCCGAAGTACTGATGTCAGATTTGCCACTCGAAGCAGGACATTTTGAAGCAATTGAACAGTTATTGGGTCATAAAATTAATGATGATCCTGAACAGCGTTTCCGCGCAATTCATGAACTTTTAGATCGTCATGGTACCGGTCGCGTGTTGTTCCGTAACACACGTGAAGCGATTCAAGGTTTCCCAGGTCGTGACTGTCAACCTGCACCTTTGCCTGCACCTGCAAACTGGTCGAAAGCGGGTAAATTGCGTGAGCAAATGTGGCCTGAAGAAGCACAACTTGATGGTGCTTGGATGGAATTTGATCCACGTGTATCGTGGATTATGGAAATGCTACGTACCCAGTTAAAACATAAGAAAGTATTACTGATTGCGCGTAGTGGCCCAGTGGTTGAAGCGCTTGAAAATGCCTTACGTATCCACGCAGGGATTCGTACGGCAATGTTCCATGAAGGTATGAGTTTACTTGAACGTGACCAAGCAGCGGCATACTTTGCAGAAGAGTCGTATGGCGCACAGATTTTACTGTGTTCTGAAATTGGTTCAGAAGGGCGTAACTTCCAGTTTGCCTCAGACTTAATTTTATTCGATTTGCCTGCAAACCCAGATGTACTTGAGCAGCGCATTGGTCGTTTAGATCGTATTGGTCAAGAAAATCGTATTCAAATTCATGTACCGTATTTATTGGGTACAGCGCAAGAGCGTATGTTCCGCTGGTATAACGAAGCGTTGAATATTTTCAGCAACATTTCACCGACGGCGCAAACCTTACAAGAAAACTTCATTCTCGATATAAAAGAATGCTTAGTCAATGATAAGCCTGAAGCTTTTGAAGCATTACTTGAAGCGGTCAATGTACAGCGTCAAGCACTTGAGCATGAGCTACAAGCAGGTCGTGACCGTTTACTCGAGTACAACTCTTGTCGTCCGATCGTTGCACAAGAAATTGTGACTGCACTTGAAAATTATGATGACAATAGCTTATTGCCAATGTTCATAAAACGTTTTATGGCATCGACCAATATCGACTTTGATGAGCAAAGTAACGGTACAGTCATCATCAAGCCAACTGAGCAAATGCAAGTGCAAGGTATTCCGCTGGATGAAGATGGTATGACGGTAACATTCTATCGTGACCAAGCGCAAATTCGTGAAGATGCAGAATATTTGACTTTAGAGCATCCATTTACTGAAAGCGTGATGGAGATGATCAATACCCAGTCGTTTGGTAGTACTAACGTTTCTGTGTTGAAATCTGCTGCATTGCCACAAGGTTCAGTATTGGTTGAAGTGTGGTTCAAAGTGGGTGTGGTTGCGCCGAAAGCACTAAACTTGCCATCAAGCTTACCGACACAATTGATCCGTGTGCTTCTAAGCGAAAAAGGTCAGGACTTATCGCAAAAAATTGCACCTGAAATTTTAAAACCGTATTTACATCATTTGGATGGCAACAGTTGCCGTCAAGTGGTGAAAGCACGTCGTGATGTGGTTGAGCAGCGTTATGCGCAAGCATTGGATATTGCCAAAGGTGCATTGCCTGATTTGACCAAGCAAGCCAAAGAAATTTATGGCACTAAATGGCAATACGAAATTGACCGTTTGACTTACCTGAAACAGTTCAATCCAAGTATTCGTGAAGATGAAATTTCACGTCTACAAAAACTGCAAAAAGAAGGTTTAAGCTTACTCGATGGTTTATCTGTGACGCCTGAGGCGATTCAAGTCTTGGTTGTAGTTAAACCCTAATTTGAATGGATTATAGAAAAGCACCTTCGGGTGCTTTTTTATTTTAGTTCTTAATTTTCTTTGATGAACTTTGTATAACTGATTGTTATTAATTTAATAATTAACGGTGCTATAAATTGAGTCTTTTATATAACTTGTATTATATTAATTAAGTGCTGAAGGACTTATTTTTTTCTGATAAAACTTTTTTCAAAATATCAAATATACGATCGTCAGTAGACTGAGCAACATTGAAACGTAAAAATCTTGAAGCATTTAATGACTGACTAAAAGCATTACCAGGCGCAAGAATTACACCATCTTGCAGACATGCCCGAGCGATAGTTGTAGCGTCTATACCTTCTGGTAGACGACACCAAAGGAACATTCCTGCTTTAGGGACTAGCCAAGGCTCTATACCGATATCCTTAAGTTTGGCAACAGTTTTTATCATTTGATCTGCTAACTGCAAACGCACTTTTTCCATATGTCTACGGTAACCACTGTCAGTTAATGTCATTAATATCACTTCTGCAGTCAGTCTTCCGCTACTAAATGAAGTTGCAATTTTTAAATCCACAAGATGTTCAATCCAGTCTTTTCGAGCAAGAATATAACCACAACGTATTGAAGCTGATACGGTTTTGGAAAAGCTCCCAATTTGAATAACTCTTGATAATCCATCCAATGAGGCAAGCCTAGGTGCGGGTGTATTTTCAAAGTCTACAAAAATATCATCTTCAATGATAATCAGATTAGTATCATCAATTAACTTCAAAAGTTTATGAGCTGTTACAGGTGAAAGAACAGCGCCTGTTGGATTATGAATACCTGAATTTGTGATATAAAGTCGTGGGGAATATTCTTTTAAAGCAAATTCAAACGCATTTATATCAGGTCCATTTGAAGTATAGGGAATACCTATCACTTTTACGCGATGTGCTTTTAGTAAGGCATGAAAATTAAAGTAACAAGGATCATCAACTAAGACTGTATCATTTGGTTCAAGGAAAAAACGGCAAATTAAATCAATAGCTTGAGTTCCTGAATCAGTTAGCATAATTTGCTCTGGGGGTACCTCAATTCCAGTATTTGTTAATTTTCTTGAGAGAAGTTGACGTAATGCAGGATGACCTAATGGTGTTGCATATTCGCATAATTCTATTATATCTGCCCGTGCTAACTGACGTAGGGAGCGACGAACTCCTGTTTCATATAACCATGATGAAGGAAGCCAACCACAGCCTGGTTTAAGAACGTTTTGATTTGTTTCTAGTGATTGTCGTGAAATCCACAACGGATCAACTTCTCTATCAATTTTCGGCCCAAGCTGTGTGAGTGCAAGTGGAGGGACTGGTCCATTTACGTAAAAACCTGATCCCTTTACGGATGTAACAACTCCTTCAGCCATTAAGCGTTCATACGCTTCAACCACAGTTGAAACAGAAACTTGCATTGTTTGAGCTTGCTGTCGTACAGAAGGTAATCGACTACCTGATAGATAGGTACGTGAAGCAATTTTCGATTGAACTTCGACCATCACTGCATGGATGCGTGTACCATTTCTCATTCTTTAATCCTTTACTGTACTGTTTTTTAATCCATAACAGTTTCTATAAATTGTACTGAAGTGTAGCTGGTACATTAAATGTAGCATATGTTCATATAAGGATATTGAATGAAGTGATGAAAACTGAATGAAAGAATCAACAAGCGGCTGGATTAACGGTTTTATTGGTGTTGTGATATTTGCTGGATCATTGCCGGCCACTCGCATAGCTGTTGCAGACTTTGATCCGATATTTCTCACTAGTGCACGTGCGATAATTGCTACTTTATTAGCGGTAATTTTGCTTCTTTTGCTTAGACAATCTCGCCCACAGATTATTGATATTTATTCACTAATAATCAGTTCCTTAAGTGTTGTCGTGGGGTTTCCTCTATTAACAGCATTGGCACTCCAGCATGTTACTTCAGCCCACTCCATTGTATTTGTAGGACTCTTACCTCTCTGTACAGCTGTATTTGCTGTGATACGTGGTGGAGAACATCCAAAGCCCTTATTTTGGGTATTCTCCATTATAGGTGCCGCCTTTGTTGTAGGTTATGCCGTGATAGGCTATGAAAGTATTTCATTTGAAGGTGATTTATTGATGTTGGCCGCCATTGTTATATGCGGGTTGGGTTATACAGAAGGTGGGCGCCTTTCTCGAAAGATTGGAGGTTGGCAAGTGATTAGTTGGTCTTTAGTATTATCGTTGCCAATTATGTTACCAATGGCTTTAATCACTATGCCCTCATCATTTGAGCATGTCACGAACCCAGCATGGATTAGTTTGGGCTATGTTTCTGTTTTCAGTATGCTGTTAGGTTTCGTATTTTGGTATCGTGGATTGGCACAAGGGGGAATTGCTGTTGTAGGGCAACTTCAATTATTTCAACCTTTTATAGGACTTGGTCTTGCTGCATTGCTACTGCATGAAACAGTGAGTTGGTCAATGTTTATTGTAACTTTAGTTGCTGTAATATGTGTTGCAGGAGCAAAGCAATATGCATAATAAATTATAGATTTTAAAATAAATGGTAAACCTATGCTCAATTTCTTGCATCAAACATCTTTGGTAAGAAGTACTTAGAATTCTCTTTTCAGCATTGATATTTTGAATCAGGCCGTTTCAGATCTTCTCGCATAGGAATCTCTGTTTATGAGTTCTTCGTGTTACAGACTTATTTCTTGGCGATTTACCAAATATTCCATCAATTAAATTGTGAAAAATCAGGCTTTCTTTTTTGCATAAAAGCATTCACTGCCTCAAACATTTCAGGTGAGCCCACCCGCTGCATCACGACTTCTGCTTCATCGTCTATACATTTTAAAATTTGATCCAAATTATGTTTCATTAATTTTTTGGCAGCTTTAAGCGAAGCAATCGGAAGTGTTGCTAAGTGCTGCGCCTGAGCGGATGCATAATCGTAAGGAAGATTTACGATTTCATTGATGATGCCTACCTTTAAAGCTTTATTTGCATCATATTTTTTTGCACTCAAAAGTATTTCCGCTGCTTGATGGTGGCCTGCACATTGTACCAACAGTAAACTGGCTGCACCTTCTAGAGATAAACCTAAACTGACAAAAGGCATTTGGAAAGTTGCACTGTTATCGGCATAAACAAAATCAAAATGCAGAAGAAGTGTATTGGCAACACCAATACAAGCACCACGAACAGCAGCAATACATGGTTTTGAAAATTCAGCTACGGATTTGAGTAACATAAATGGTGGCGTTGAGCCTGCTTGACCCGCTTCAGGAAACTTTGGAAGCTGTAAGAGTGATTTCATATCATTTCCAGAGCTAAAGTCGGTATTAGCACCCCGTAAAACTAAAACTCGCACTTCACTTGCTTGGTCTGCCTCACAGATGGCTTGGCGAAGATTGATATACAACTCCGTATTTAAAGCATTTTTAGCTTCTGCACGATCAATGACAAGTGTCAGTACCCCTTGTTCGAGTTGAGCATGCAGGTGTGGGTAAGGGAATTCAAGCGATTTCAGCATTTTAAAATATCCTTATTTTAAATAGATGATGCTGTTTAGCTTTTGATTATAATTTAAACCGCTTAAATTTTTTTAATTGGCTTTTAAATTTCAAAGGGTACTAAATCAAACTTTCTCGAGGTGAATTAAAATACGTTCGGCATCTGCATAATTCATATACTTAGGCACAGCGTACATGCCATGTGCTTCTGTAAATGCGACTTCTATCATATCTGGAAAATCATGTGGTTGCACACCTTGATACTGATATTTAATTCGGTTAAAAGTGCTTTGATCCGTTTTTAATCACTTCAAAAGTAGGATCAGGGTTGAGCTCGGAAAAATAGTGACCTGAATGCCTGCCTACGCTAATTTATTTTACAGGGAGTGAATGAAACCTAGTTTTAGTGAGATTGCATCGGTCACGAACAGCACTCTTTTCGTGCCCAATTTTCATGCCCAGTTGATAAATGTTGTCAGATTAATTTAATGCTCAGTTGGGTACTGCAAAACTAATCGGTGTGAAACAGCTAATATATAGGTGAGTGCTTGTACGACTTTTAGTTATGTCCTGGCTTTAATTCTTACTGATCATTTAGCCAATCAGGATTAATTCAATTCATGAGCGATGATCTCGTGATAGCTTGAATAATGTACTTTTGTATTGGCGAAGAAACTCAACGTCATTGACCTAAAATGTTCTAGTTGAATTTTGGTTTATATTGTCAATCAAATAACGCTTTTTTGTACTTGATTTATCTCGATATTATGCTAAGAATTTAAATTGAATAATAAATAAACAAAATGGACTTCGCCAATTTATCGAGATGATAGGAAATTAAAGCACATGGAAGATTTAAATCAGTCGGAACAGCAGGAATTTTTACCCACACATATTCATTATTTATTGCATTGGGAAAAAATCACGCCGAACAAAGTCTACTTAGTTCAACCCTTGCCCAGTGGTGAGGTGATCAGTTTTACATGGAAAGACGTTGCGAATCAGGTGCGCCGTATGGCGGCATATTTAACATCATTAAATATGCCTGCGAAAAGTCAGATTGCAATTTTAGGCAAGAACAGTGCGCACTGGATTATGGCGGATTTAGCCATTTGGATGTCAGGGCACATTTCAGTACCACTTTACACCACTTTAAATGCTGACGGTACGCAATATATACTCGATCATAGTGAGAGTAAATTTCTGTTTATTGGGAAATTAGACGGAATGGGTGACAGCTGGAATGACGTCAAGAAGATTATTCCCGCAAATTTTCCATGCGTGAGATTACCGCTTTCGCCAGATTATGATGCACCCAAATGGGAAGATATCGTAGCTAAAACTGAACCTTTGGAAACGGTTATATTTCCAGAAGCGGATGATTTAGCCACTATTATTTATACATCAGGAAGTACGGGCTTACCTAAAGGGGTGATGCAAAGTTTCACCACGTTATTGGCGCCGTCGAGTGAGCTGAAAAATACCTTTAGTGTGACACCAGCTGAAAGGGCGTTGTCCTATTTACCCCTCGCGCATGCAGCTGAACGTATTTTCATTGAATCATCGTCACTCATTTGTGGCTTTACAGTATATTTTACCAATTCCCTCGATACTTTTATTGATGATTTGAATCGGGCAAAACCCACCATTTTCTTCTCAGTTCCAAGGCTATGGACCAAATTCTATTTAGGCATCAATGAAAAAATTCCGCTAAGTGTTCAGAATGTCTTATTCAAATTGCCTGTGATAGGTAAGTTTATTAAAAATAAACTGTTGACCAAGCTCGGTTTAAATCATGTTCGTTATGCGCTAACAGGTTCTGCACCGCTCCCTGTCAATATTATTAAATGGTATCGCGGTCTAGGGTTAGAGCTACTTGAAGTTTATGGCATGACTGAAAATGCGGGCTATTCGCATATTACCCGTTTTGGACAGTATGAAAGTGGTTTTGTAGGTCATGTGCAAAATCGAGTTGAATGTAAAATTGATAAAAATGGCGAAATTTTGGTAAAAAGCCCAGGTACTATGCTCGGCTATTATAAAAATCCTGAGAAGACCGCTGAGGATTTAACACCGGATTGGTTCTTACGCACAGGGGATATGGGGGAAATAGATGCCCAAGGCAGACTCAAAATTACTGGTCGTGTTAAAGATATCTTCAAAACATCCAAAGGTAAGTATGTAATGCCCGTCCCGATTGAACAAAAGATTGGTAATCATCAAATGATTGAATCTGTCTGTGTAGGCGGAGCAAGTCACAAGCAACCCATTGCATTTGTGATGTTGGCTGAGGAAGTTCGTCATAAACTCAAACAAGACAACAAGCGTGATGAGATTGAAAGCACATTGTTTGCTTTAAAAAATGAGATCAATGAAAAATTGGAGTCACATGAAAAAATTGGTTTTATTGTGGTGATTACAGATTTATGGAGCATGGATAACGATATGCTCACCCCAACCATGAAAATTAAGCGCAATAAGATTGAATCTAAGTATGAGCCACGGATCGAACAGTGGGTGGCAGAAAACAAAGAAGTCATTTGGGAGTAATTTGAATTTCTACAGTGAACCATCAAAACTTAAGATTCAAAATACAATGCAAGAAAGCCCTTTATGTAAATCTAAAATAAAGGGCTTATTTATGATTCTCTAAAGAAAAATAGACGTGAATAAATGCTGGTTAAGGTGTTTTAGAATCTTTCAAATGACGCGCACCTTCTAAAATCATCCGAATCATAATCATGGTTTGTTCCGCGACTTCTTTACGCTCTTCGCTCGGTAAATTAATCACTTTAGCACCCATATTGAACACCAACTGGGTAATGGCTTTGGCAGCCAATTCAGGATGTAGCATTTTACTGCTATTCAGTCGCTCTAAACGCACCAAATCTTCTTGTAATTCCTGTTGGAAATAATTGAGCTGTTTTTCTACCGCTTCTTTATAAGAGGCTGATCCGGTATAGCCTTCGCGTAACAATAGACTTAAATTGCCTTCATCTGCATCTAATTGTTCAATAAAAACTTCAACTGAACTACGTACAATGCTTGAGTGCCTCGACGCTTTTAAGCGTGCTTCATGCAAAATTTGACGCAGTACAATTGCAGAGCGATCAATCAACTCTATAGCCAGTTCATCAATGTCTTTAAAATGACGATAGAAACTATTTGGTGCAATGCCTGCTTCACGGGCAACTTCGCGCAAACTTAAAGACGCAATACTTTTTTGCGGCCCAATCAGATTTAAAGCAGCTTGGAACAATTCTTCTTTGGTAATCGTGGCTTTACGACCGACAGATCGTATCGTTCCATGGTCTGAGGCAGATGTGGAATCTCGTTCTAAAGCAGTTAGGGGTAACGCAATGTTTAAGGCAGTCATAAAATCGAAGACATTAGATTATGTGGCTAGTATAGCCTCGACAATGGGGAAGTGAAATGAATAGATGCAAAATGAATAGCTATACAAATATATATACATGTGTATAATAATTAGAAACCACACTGTAGTGAGCTAAATATGCACGCTGTTATGCAACGAAAATCTGTTTTCGGTTCGATTGTTGAATCTGTCTTTGATGCACAGGCTGCAAATTTTTGGCTAAAAAAAATTAATCCAATCTGGTCGGTCAATGAGTCACTCGGTCGTATTGTTGAAAAAAGCGAAACAGCTTCAGAAACGGTTAGTCTCAAAATTCAAATCAATAAAAAATTCAATATGGGTCAAGCAGGGCAACATCATCCTGTCATCGTGACACGTAATGGTCGTCGCTATGAGCGTACCTATAGCTTGACGCAACTTGATGATGCACATGTGCTGCTTACTGCAAAAAAAGTGCATAAGGGTATGGCGAGCACATGGTTATGCGAGCTCTCTAAAATTGGAGATGTGATCGAGTTTGGCTTGCCTTATGGCGATATGTTGATTGACAAGAATCATGCGCCCTTGGTGTTATTGGCAGCGGGTAGCGGGATTACCCCAATGTACAGTTTGCTTAAGACATTGGTAAAAACGAAGCAAATTGAAAATAAGCCTGTTCAATTGATGTATTGGGTTAAAAAACACAGTGATGCTGCATTTAAAACTGAACTTGAACAGTGGGCAATCCAGTATCCAAATTTCAAGCTACATATTTTTTATACGCAAGAACAGGAGATGGATGCACGTCTAAACCCTGAACATGTGCAATGTATTGAAAACTTGAATACAACGACCGTATATAGCTGTGGTCCATCTGGTTTTGTGGCTGTAGCTGAACAGATGTTTGCTCAAGCCAAAGTATTCAAAAGTGAAGCCTTTAGCCTGACCCCAGTGATCAACAATGAAACGGGCTTTATTACGGTAACTTTGTCTAAGTTGAATCAAAGTGTATCGATTCCAAAAGGACAATCGATTTTACTTGGACTTGAACAACAAAATATTAAACCCACTCACGGCTGTCGTATGGGGGTGTGCAATAAATGTGCGTGTGTCAAAGCACAAGGTTCAACCAAGAATTTAGTCAATGGCGCTGAACATACAGAACCAGGTGGTCTATTAAAAATTTGCGTCAATTCAGCTCAGACTGATTTAGTCATTGATCTTTAAGCGAGTATTTCTATGAATATGCCAGTAAAGTTACAATATTTTAAGAATCCTAAAAATCGTGAATTAAGCCACTATGAGTTAGATGAGCTTGCACGTGAATTAGATGCCATTAAACAAGACGTACTTGATGATATTGGTGAGAAAGACGAAAAATATATCAAGCGTGTGTATGCTGCAATTCGATATAGTTCGATTGCAGGTCGTGCCTGTTTATTCGCGGGGTGGTTTCCACCAGCTTGGATTTTAGGTACAGGGCTATTAGGCTTTGCCAAAATCATGGAAAATATGGAACTCGGTCATAACGTGATGCATGGTCAATATGACTGGATGAATGATCCGAAATTCAAAGGCACAACCTATGAATGGGACATTGTCGGCACTGCTTCAGATTGGCGTCAGACCCATAACTTTAAGCATCATACCTATACCAATATCAAAGGTATGGATGATGATATTGGTTATGGCATCATTCGTTTGTTCCCAGAGCAACGTTGGAAAAAAGGTTATTTATTACAACCTTTATATAGCATTCCGTTTTGCTTGCTGTTCCAGTGGGGCGTAGCGATTCAAAACTTAGAAATTGGTAAATATTTAAAAGGTCGCATGTCTAAGCAAGAGTTTCATTCGCGCTGGCAGCCGATGCAGAAGAAAATTTCTAAACAACTGTTCAAAGATTATATCTTTTTCCCACTGATTGCAGGACCTGCGGCGTTGCCTGTATTTACAGGGAACTTGGTTGCCAATGGTCTGCGTAATATCTGGACCTTTAGTATTATTTTCTGTGGTCACTTTACCAAAGACGTTGAAGTGTTTCCGAAATCAGTTTTGGAAAACGAAAGTCGCGGACATTGGTATATGCGCCAAATTCGTGGTTCATCTAATTTAACGGGTTCTGAAGGATTCCATATTTTGACCGGTCATTTGAGTCATCAAATTGAGCATCATTTGTATCCAGACATTCCGGCGCGCCGTTACCGTCAAATGGGCCCAAAAGTAAAAGCTGTGTGTGAAAAATATGGCTTGAATTATAACAATGCGAGTCTAATCAAACAGTACGGTAGTGTGATTAAACGTATTGTGAAATATGCATTTCCGTTTAAGAAATAATGATCGTTTAAATGAAAAAGCCACTGATAAAGTGTCTTTTTTTTACGTTAATTTTTTTGATTCTGGTTTTTTAAATAAATACGCTTCTTATTTCTATCAGGCAAACAATTGGTAGCCCATGCGGGCAATGAGAAAGATGAGCAGCACCAAGAAAAAGATTCGAATAAAGCCGCTGCCATATTTAAAGGCCAGTTGTGTTCCGATCAATGCACCGATCATGGCGGAAATAACCATATAAAAGCTCACGGCCCACAGTACATGACCTGCGGGAATAAAAAATATCAGCGCTGCACTAAAGGTGGCGATGTTGAGAAGTTTTGCAGAGGCCACAGCATGAATAAAATCGAAGGCAAAGACTTTAATAAACAAAAATAAAAAGAAACTGCCTGAGCCAGGTCCGAATACACCGTCATAAAAACCAATGAGTGCACCAAACAGCATGCCCATACAGATTTCTTTTGCACCTACATGCAGGAGTGTATGAACTTTCCCCAAATCCTTTTTTACAAAGGTATAAATCGCCATGACAATCAGTAATATGAAGACTGCATATTGCATGAAAGTTTTGGGAATATATGCCACAGAAATAGCGCCAATATAGGCAAAAATAAATGCAGATACCATGGTGGGTAAAACCAATTTCCATGGGATTTTTACACGTCTGATAAAGCCAAAAGCAGATGAAGAGGCACTAGCAAGCGCAGTGACTTTATTGGTGCCAAAAATAGTGGCGATATTCAGATTTGGGTAAGCATACATCAGTGCTGGCACCAAAATTAAACCACCACCGCCTACCGTAGCATCGACCAGTCCAGCACAAAAGGCAAAAAAAATTAGAGAAAAGTTAAGGGATTCTAGGATCATTTTTTAGTTTTTATCGCTGTATTTTAGAGCTTTAAAACTGATCATAGCGGATAAAGCTGAATGAAGACACTGGAAAAGCCTATAAAAAATTCCTAAAGGCGAAATCAAAATGACGCATATATCTTTTGAGATACCTGCGTCATTAAAACTATTTCGCTATATTTTTCACATGATATCTAAATCTAAATTTCATGTAAATCATGCTTATTTAAATTGAATTGTACCATTTGCATTAACGGTAATTTTAGATTCACCCGCGGCTACGCTTTGTGCATCTGCTGCTTCAGCACTTGCAAATTTTGCCATGCTGGCACGCATGATGGGTTGAGGGTAATGGTTACTGGTATTAAGATTTAAATTGACCAGATTGTATCCAGATTTATTCCATGTTTGGCTTAATAGCTGTGCACGTTGTTGAAAGTTTTTTGAGGCTTCAACCATCAACTCGTTTTCCACTTTTTTACGCTGCGCATCTGAGACAGTAAAATTTATCGATTGCGTCTGGAAACTTTGTTGCAGCTCGCTGACCAGTTGGCTTGCCGCCTTAAAGTCAGTACTTTCAATATTAATTTCGGCGCGACCACGCCATTCTTTGAGTTTATTACTGTCATTGTCATAGACTGGATAAGTCGTTTGTGAACCTGTTTCTACTTTTACTTGTGGATATTTTTTTGCCAATAGCATCGCTTGATTCATCAGTTGTGTAATTTGACTGGATAGCTCAGCCGGTTGTTTGTTGCTTTTTTCAATAAATAAAACGGCATGCATTTCATCATTTGACACCTGACGCATCGCTTCCGCCTGAATGTTCACCACATTATAATTAAGTGCGTCATTTGACTGCGCAAAGAGGTTGCTGCTGACAGCGGCAGAGATCATGAGGGTAGCAAGGCTTAAATAGCGCATTTGATTTCCATTTTTTGTGAGAAGTGAATTATTTCTATTGAATTAAGCTTAGGTTTTATTGTTGGTTTTTTGATGCAAAATTTGTGGTGCATTTGTAAAATTTTCCATCAAAATTAAATTAAGTTTTTATATGATAATTATTTTAAATCAATACTTTGGTGTTGTTTTTTGTTTCAGTGTTAGGGTCGCATCAATAAAAAAAAGTAATTGGAATAAAATGAGGGGTTTCTTTTGCATGTCACATTGTAAGATGATGATACTGTACAGCAGTTAGCCAAACGTTTTTTTTCGATGAAATTAGGTGCCTTAAGTACCAAAACTTATTTATTTTTCTGTAAAACGAGGTATGATCGCGCTCCTAGTTAACGTAAACAAAAAACTGTCTAACTGGAATTTATAAAGCACCGAGTCAACAGACCGCAAGTCACCCGACTTATTTCTATCAACCCATATCAGAGATGGTAATTCGATATGAGCGTTTCTTCTGTAAATCCTGCCCCTAATTCTACTAACGAATACTATTTGACTCGCCAAAGCCAGATGGAATCCAATGTTCGTAGCTATCCACGTAAATTACCGTTGGCAATAGCAAAAGCTTTAGGCTGCTGGGTTACTGATGTTGAAGGTACAACGTACCTCGATTGTTTAGCTGGGGCAGGGACTTTGGCTTTAGGCCATAACCATCCTGCGGTAATCCAAAGTATCCAAGATACTTTAGCAAGTGGTCTTCCACTTCACACATTAGATTTAACAACCCCTTTAAAAGATGCATTTACTGAAGCATTGCTTGAGCAATTACCAGGTGGTAAGGCGGAGTATTGTCTACAGTTCTGTGGTCCATCTGGTGCAGATGGCACGGAAGCAGCAATTAAATTGGCAAAAACATATACAGGTCGTAATACCGTGATCAGCTTCTCAGGTGGCTATCACGGCATGACACACGGCGCTTTAGCAATGACAGGTAACTTGTCTGCGAAGAATGCCGTAAATGGTTTAATGCCAGGCGTTCAATTTATGCCATATCCGCACGAATACCGTTGCCCATTAGGTCTGGGTGGTGAAGCAGGCGTTGACGCATTAACGTATTTCTTTGAAAACTTTATTGAAGACGTTGAAAGTGGTGTGACGAAACCTGCAGCTGTAATTCTTGAAGCAATTCAAGGTGAAGGCGGTGTGGTGACAGCACCAACAAAATGGTTAAAGAAAATTCGCGAAGTGACTGAAAAGCATAACATCGTGTTGATTCTTGATGAAGTTCAAGCAGGCTTTGCACGTTCAGGTAAAATGTTTGCCTTTGAACATGCAGGGATTGAACCGGATGTAATTGTGATGTCTAAAGCTGTGGGTGGTAGCTTACCGCTTGCAGTACTGGGTATTAAACGTAAGTTTGATGCTTGGCAACCAGCGGGTCACACCGGTACTTTCCGTGGTAACCAATTGGCTATGGGTACAGGTCTTGCAACGATCAAAACCATTAAAGAACAAAACTTGGCTCAAAATGCACAAGAGCGTGGTGATTTCTTACAGGCTGAATTTAAAAAATTAGCGGTAGAG
Organism: Acinetobacter sp. TGL-Y2; assembly: GCF_001612555.1. Taxonomy (NCBI): domain Bacteria; kingdom Pseudomonadati; phylum Pseudomonadota; class Gammaproteobacteria; order Moraxellales; family Moraxellaceae; genus Acinetobacter; species Acinetobacter sp. TGL-Y2. The sequence continues at coordinate 1,198,786 of NZ_CP015110.1, forward strand.
TTCCCATGTATCGGTAACGTGCGTGGCCGTGGTTTGATGATTGGTGTTGAAATTGTAGATGAGCGTCAAGCGGCAGATCACATGGGTTCATTACCTGGTGATGGTCAATTGGCAGCAGCCATTCAAGCGGCATGTTTTGACAACAAATTGTTGTTAGAAAAAGGCGGTCGTAACGGTACAGTGATTCGTTTACTTTGCCCATTGATCATCACGCATGATGAATGTGTTGAAGCAGTTTCTCGCTTTAAGAAAGCACTTGCTGAAGCACTCGTTGCAACTCGAGGCGCGTAAATTATGGTTGATTTTGCAGAACATCGTAAAGCGTTACTCTGCAATGATGCTGCGTCCATTGCTGACTATCAGTCAGCAATGGGTGAGGCTACAAAAGCTGTAGCAGCATGGTTGCAAAATGACAAAATGTATACGGGCGGTAGCATTAAAAATCTTCGCTCTGCAATTGCGTTCAATCCTTCAAAAGAAGGTATGGGTGTACAGAAATCTCTTGATCGTATGGTGGAGCTTTTCCTCAATAAAAGCTTGAAAGTACATCATCCGCATTCACTTGCGCATTTGCATTGCCCAACCATGGTCACCAGTCAAATTGCGGAAGTATTGATTAACGCCACCAACCAATCAATGGACTCATGGGATCAAAGCCCTGCAGGTTCATTAATGGAAGTGCAGTTGATTGACTGGCTTCGTCAAAAAGTAGGCTACGGCGTAGGTCAAGCTGGTGTGTTCACTTCTGGTGGTACACAATCGAATTTGATGGGTGTGTTGCTTGCACGTGATGCATGTATTGCTAAACACTGGAAAGATGAAAACGGCAAGCCGTGGTCTGTTCAGCGCGATGGCGTACCTGCGGATGCAATGCGGAATGTCAAAGTCATTTGTTCTGAAAATGCACACTTCTCTGTGCAAAAGAACATGGCGATGATGGGCATGGGCTTCCAATCTGTAGTGACTGTTCCTGTGAACGATAACGCTCAGATGGATGTGGTTGCTTTAGAAAAAACTATGGCGCATCTTCAATCTGAAGGTAAGATTGTGGCTTGTGTGGTGGCAACTGCAGGCACAACCGATGCAGGCGCGATTGATCCATTGAAAGAAATTCGTGACATTACCAACACATATGGCGCGTGGATGCATATTGACGCGGCATGGGGTGGTGCACTGATTCTTTCGAATGACTACCGTTCTATGCTCGACGGTATT